>QOQV01000020.1 GCA_003327435.1 Ignavibacteriota bacterium | reverse complement strand
GTTGGTACACCACATCCGGAAGCACCAAAGGACTTTGGCTGGGTATTGATGGCAAAACCTGGCGATGTGCAGAAGTCACTAAGAGACAAGACCGGTATCCACACAGGTGGACCGAGGTTCTTCGATACATTTGAGAATGGTAAGCCATTAGTTAAGTTACAGAAGACCTTACCACCAAATAAGCACAATAATAAGTTATTTGCAGAGCTTGTAGCATTGAAGTTAGCGATTGCAGCAAGCGCAACTGGACATACACAACCCGGATTTGAAGAACTTATATATAGTGACACCATTTCAGCATTTTCTGAATTCAATGGGATGAAGATTAAAGAGATATACGCACAAATTAGTGATGCTATGACTTCTAAAATGGGTGATCCAATTAAATTTTATCAATTGGTAAGAAAAATAAATGAAGCTTTTGCTGGTCCGATTGATACAATTAGTTTTGCAAGTACTACTGTGCTTACCGGTGTTAAAACACTCATTGATGTTCCATTCTTGATTTCTAATCCAAGTGTCGTGGTTGCACACATTATACCTCCTGAACGTAAATATGTAGATTTACCAGAATCATTTGAACTTTCTCAGAACTATCCAAATCCTTTTAACCCGCTTACTACCATTGAGTTTTCACTTCCTGAGGATGCTATTGTTAGTTTGAAAGTTTACAATATTCTTGGTCAGGAAGTTGCTACGCTTGCTGATAAAGAACTCTTCACCGCTGGCAAAAATGAAATTGACTTCGATGCTTCGAATCTTACATCTGGTGTTTATTTCTATCGCATAACTGCTGAAAGTATTGAACAATCTATGCAAAAATATGATCAGGTAAAGAAAATGTTGCTTATAAAATAATAACAGATTTCTTGAAATGAAGAATCTCAAAAAAATATTAATACTAAATCTGTTTTGCTGGTTAGCTTTTGCACAAACAGAAAAGATAAGATTGGAAATAGATGGATATCTGAGAAATCTTCCGGTAGATGCACCACGGATAAGTTTACCTGAATTTCCCAACAATATAGTTAACATCAAGGATTTTGGTGCTGTTGGGGATGGAAAATTTCTGAACACATCAGCTATCAAGAGTGCTATTGAACACTGCTCAAAATTAGGTGGTGGTACGGTTTTGATACCTGCTGGTGTCTGGATAACCGGACCAATAAAACTTGAAAGTAACATTAATCTTAAACTTGAACGTGGTGCATTCCTACAGTTCAGTAAAAACATTTCAGATTATCCAGTGATAGAACGCCTTGATGATAAAGCGAAAAAGTTTGTGATTTCATCTCCAATTTATTCTGTAATGGCAGAAAACATTGCTATAACTGGAGAAGGAATTATTGATGGTGCTGGCGAAGTATGGCGTTATGTTAAAAAGGAAAAGCAAACAGAACAGCAATGGCGCGACTTAATTGCCTCTGGTGGTGTAGTAACTGCCGATGGTAAACAGTGGTGGCCTTCCAGAGAAGCAATGGAAGCAGAACAATATCTCGATGAACTTGAAAAAAATGGTAAGAAATTAACCAAAGAAGATGTAGAAAAAACAAAAGAATATTTCAGGCCAGATTTTGTACGCTTATCAAGATCAAGGAGAATACTGATTGATGGTGTTACTTTTCTAAATTCTCCACGCTTCCATCTTCATATGGTACAATCAGAGAATATCGTCATACGAAATGTTAAGGTTTATTCACCCTGGTGGGGTCAGAATACTGATGGAATCGATTTAAGTGCCTGTCGAGATGTTATAGTCTATAATTCAACAGTTGATGTTGGGGATGATGGAATATGCATAAAACCTTCGAATATTTCGAATGAGCAAATTTCAGGACCAGCTTGTGAACGAATTTTGATTACTAATAATATAGTTTATCACGCACACGGTGGATTTGTAATTGGTAGCGAAGGAATTGGTGGTGCAAGAAATATTTATGTTTATAACAATACATTTATTGGAACGGATGTTGGATTGAGGTTTAAATGTGCACGAGATCGAGGTGGTTTGATAGAAAATATCTATATAGAAAACATTATAATGAGAGACATAAAAGAACAGGCAATTTTGTTCGATATGTATTATAATTCCGGCGATCCTGAAACAGTTGTGAAAAATTATGCTTTGCTAAATAAATCTGAACCAATTACTCACCTAACCCCTAAATATCAAAATATTTTCATTAAAAATATTACCTGTTTGGATGCCAATCGCTCAATTTTAATAAATGGCTTGAGTGAATTACCCGTAAAAAATATTTTCATCGAAGATTCATACATATCATCCAAACTTGGTGCATCAATCACAAATGCTGATAGTATAAAAATATTTAACTCAGAATTTAAATTTGATACTTCTCCAGCTTTTACTGTTTTACAATCAAAAAATATTGAATTCAAAGGAATCAAATTTAATCCTGCAGACGAGATATTTATCAATGTTAAAGGTGAAAAAACAAAAAATGTTACATTCGAAGATGTACACTTGAATAATCCAGCAAAACAAATTCTCATTAGCGATAAAGCAGATAAAAATGCAGTTATACAAAAATAAAATAATATTGTTGTTAGCATTTTTCTTATCTTCAGCCTACTGTGCTGAACGAGCGGATATAATTGTCGCTCAGGATGGAAGTGGCAATTTTACTACAATCCAGGCAGCACTCGATTCTATCCCAACTCGTACCGATAGATATTGGATTATTCTAATTAAAAATGGTGAATATAAAGAAAAATTGTTTATCAGCAAGAGTCGGATATGTCTTGTTGGTGAAGATCGTGAGAATACTAAAATTATATATCCCGAGTTAAGAAAAAATTGGCGAGCAGAACATTCAGACGACTGGGGTGCTGCGGTAATTAATATTGGAAATGAAGTTACTGATATTGTTCTGGCAAATCTTACTATCTATAATAATTACGGTTCCCTGTACGGAGATAATGATCACCAATTCGCAATTCGAA
The DNA here is from genome assembly GCA_003327435.1 of Ignavibacteriota bacterium. Classification (GTDB taxonomy): domain Bacteria; phylum Bacteroidota; class Ignavibacteria; order UBA10030; family BY39; genus BY39. The sequence continues at coordinate 20,966 of QOQV01000020.1, read as the reverse complement.
GTGGTGGAAATTCCAATAGAATTATTATAGTAAATTGCAATGTGTGGGCAGATGGCGGCGATACCGTTAGTTTGTGGAATAGTAACTCAGGAATGTACTATCACGCAAACTGCTATTTTAATGGTTGGGTTGATTATGTATGCCCAAGAGGTTGGTGCTACATAACAGATAGCAAGTTTTATGGTTTCAATAAATCAGCAAGTATCTGGCACGATGGCAAATCCGACAGCACCATGAAGTTTGTGATTAGAAACTCAACATTTGATGGTATAAATAATTTCCCGCTTGGACGCTTTCATCACGATGCTCAGTTTTATTTACTTGATTGTCGATTTTCTGAGAATATGAAAGACCAACCAATATACCCGGTTAATGAACTTTCAAAGTATAAATGGGGAATCAGAACATATTTCTGGAATTGTCATCGTGATGGTGGCGACTACTTATGGCATTCTGATAATTTAAACTCAGCTTATGAGGGTTCGATTGATCAGAGCGAGATCAGTGCATACTGGACATTTGCAGGAAGATGGGATCCAGAACACACAATGCCAGCAGTACTACCTTTTGCAAGCATTCCATATCCACGAAACGGTGCTTATAGTCTATCTTCAAAAAATGTTGATACTCTTAGATGGATTGGTGGCAGGAATGCGGTTTCTTACAACTTATACTTTGATATAAATAATCCACCAAAGTTCGTACAAAATCAAAAAGAGAATTTTCATATTTTGAAAAATCTGAAACCAGATCAAAACTATTACTGGCGTGTTGATGTGGTTACAGAAAAAGATACAATAAAAGGAGATTTGTGGACTTTCAAAACAAAATCCAATGAACAGTGATATGATAAAAATTATATTAAAATACTGCATAATCATAACGCTTATAATAATAATTGGTTGTAGTGATAAAGAAATAAATATTTATTTAACTAACCCGATATCAATTGAGCGTATTGATGAACCTGTTCAGATAAACCTTGAGCGTTTTGGAAAATTGAAGTTTGATCCCTTGAAAATAAGTGTTTATGAAGGAGATAAAGAAATTCCGTTTCAAATTGATGATTTAGATATGAATAATGTTCCAGACCATATTACATTTGTTTTGAATTTTCAACCCAATGAAAGGAAAAAGATTACAATTTACAATAAACCATCGCAGACTAATTTTCAAAAACGTACTCAGGCAGAACTCTCTCGCAAATTTGGTTATGAATATAAAAATGGAAAATATAATGGTGGGTATTTCAAAAATATAGATTGGATTCGTGTTCCAGATGGTCATAAAGATCACGATGCATTATTTAGATATGAAGGTCCTGGATGGGAATCAGAAAAAGTTGGCTACAGATTTTATTTAGACCAGAGGAATCGGATTGATATTTTTGGTAAGAAGGTGAAAGATTTAGTTCTACAGGATATTGGAGTACACGACATAGAAGCAAAAGACGATTCATATCATAATATGCAGTGGTGGGGAATGGACATATTTAAAGTTGGAAACTCAATTGGCATCGGATCGATTGCAATGTGGTCTGATAATAAAATGTTCACTGTTGAGAAAACTGATAGTATATATTGTTATGTGGAATCAAACGGAATTTTAAGATCTGGAATAAAAACAAAATATTTCGGCTGGCAGGTTGGTGAGAACAGGTACAATCTTGAAAGTAATTTTTCGATTTTCGCCGGAAGCAGGTTAACAAAAACAGACCTTATTGTTGATCCAGTTCCACCTAATATTTGTACTGGATTGGCAAAAGCCGAAAATACAGAATACTTTTGGAACGATAAAAATGAAAGTCAATGGCAATATATTGCTCTTTATGGAAAACAATCACTTGCTGGTGATGATTTAGGAATTGCAATAATTTTTAAAAAAGAGAATTTAATAGAAAGGTTCGATGATAGTTTAAATTATATTGTTAAGTTGAAAACACAAAACGGAAAATTGACTTATTATTTTCTCGCTGCCTGGCAACAGGAAGTAGATGGAATAAAAAACATTCAGGAATTCAAGAATTATTTAGAAGGTATTTTATTAGTATTAAATAATCCAATTGAAATTTTGTAGATGTTTAAAAATAAAAATTCAAATAATATTGAAGGAAAGTTAATGCAGGAAACATTAAATGTAAAACCGAAAATTGGTTATTACAGATGGACAATTTGTGCTTTGTTATTTTTTGCAACGACAATTAACTACATTGACAGACAGGTTTTGGGTATACTTGCTCCTGTTCTTGAAAAGGAAATTGGATGGAACGAAATTGAATATGGTTACATTGTTACAGCATTTCAGGCGGCTTATGCATTGGGAATGCTATTAGTTGGCAGAATGATGGACCTGCTTGGTACAAAGAGAGGTTATTCAATTTCAGTGTTTGTATGGAGTGTCGCCGCTATGGCTCATGCACTTGCTCGTTCTGCTTTAGGATTTGGGTCTGCAAGATTCTTTTTGGGATTAGGAGAAGCAGGCAATTTCCCGGCTGCTATAAAAACCGTAGCTGAATGGTTTCCTAAAAAAGAGCGTGCACTTGCAACCGGAATTTTTAATGCAGGCTCAAATGTTGGTGCTATAATTGCACCCCTTGTTGTACCGTGGATCGCTGTAACGTACGGATGGCAGGAAGCATTTATAATAACCGGTGCAATTGGTTTTATCTGGGTTCTTTTCTGGTGGTTCTTATATGAAGTCCCATCAAAACAAAAACGATTATCAAAAGCTGAATACGAATATATCCATAGTGATCCAGTAGAACCAATGGAAAAAATCCCATGGGTCAAACTATTTACATACAAACAAACCTGGGCTTTTGCAATAGGAAAATTCTTGACTGATCCAATCTGGTGGTTTTACCTCTATTGGGTACCAAAATTTTTACACCAAAACTACGGACTTTCAATAATGCAAATGGGACCACCATTGGTGGTTATCTACATTTCTGCTGATGTTGGAAGCATCTTGGGTGGTTGGTTATCATCGTTCTTCATCAAACGAGGTTGGTCTGTTAATAAAGGTAGAAAAATTGCAATGTTGATTTGTGCAATTTCGGTTGTACCAATTGTGTTTGCCTCTCAGGCAACATCAGTCTGGTTGGCTGTGGCGTTGTTAAGTTTAGCAACAGCAGCTCACCAGGGTTGGTCTGCAAACTTATTTACAACAACATCCGATATGTTCCCACGCCGTGCTGTGGGTTCGGTAGTCGGTATTGGTGGTATGGCTGGTGCAATCGGTGGTATGTTCATCGCGACAGCTGCTGGCTTCATTCTCGAATTAACTAAAAGTTATGTTGCTTTATTCATAATCTGTGGATCTGCTTATCTATTAGCTCTTGCAATAATTCAGATGTTAGCACCAAAACTTCAACAAATAGAATTAAAGGATTAAGGTGTTATTATGAAGAATACTTCTTTTCACGATCTAAAAAATAAAGTATGTGTTATCACGGGTGGCGGCGGAATTATTGGTAAAGCACTCTGTGATGCACTTGCCGGTGTCGGAGTAAAAGTTGCTGTGTTAGACATAGATAAGAAACTGGCTGAAGAAACTGCAAAACAACTTGAAAAAGAATTTAATAATATAGCAATTGGTATTGATGCAAATGTTTTAAATCTTGATTCTTTGAAAGAAGCCAAACGAGCAATTAATGAGCAACTGGGCAACATAAACTTTTTGATTAATTGTGCTGGTGGAAATTCACCTAAAGCGACTACAAAAGTAGAATTTATAAATGATGATAATTTAAAAGATTTAAGTACAACATTTTTTGGTCTCGAATTGGAAGGATTCAAGCAGGTGTTTGATTTGAATTTTTTAGGAACAGTGTTACCAACGATGGTATTTGCTCGAGATATGATTGAAGCTAAAAATGGTGCAATTATTAACATATCATCTATGAATTCTTTCAGACCATTGACAAAGATTCCTGCATATTCGGCTGCCAAAGCTTCGATCAATAATTTAACGCAATGGCTGGCTGTTCATTTTGCAAAAATGAATGTAAGAGTAAATGCAATCGCACCTGGTTTCTTCCTTACAAATCAAAATCGTTTTTTATTGATTGATGAAAATTCAGGCAGTTTAACACCTCGCGGTGAAAAAATTATTTCAGCCACGCCTATGGGTATGTTCGGTGACCCTGAAGATTTGCAGGGTGTGACTCTGTTTCTACTCTCAGATTTATCTAAATTTATCACTGGTGTCGTTATCCCAGTTGATGGTGGCTTCAGTGCTTATTCAGGAGTTTAATTAATTATGTTTAAATTAAAAAACAGTAACAACAAAAAAAGAAAGGAAAAAAGGAAATAAAATCTATGGCAAAAAAAGCGGACATTGGATTAATCGGTTTAGCAGTTATGGGCGAAAATCTCGTCCTGAATATGGAAAGTAAAGGCTTCACAGTTGCAGTTTATAATAGAACTGTGGAGAGAGTAGAAAATTTTATGAAAGGTAGAGCCAAAGGAAAAAATATTATTGGCACATATTCATTACAGGAATTAGTTGATTCGCTCGAAAAACCAAGAAGAGTAATGTTAATGGTTAAAGCAGGTAAGCCTGTTGATGATTTTATAGAGCTTCTTCTGCCATATCTTGAGAAAGGAGATATAATTATTGATGGTGGAAATTCCCATTTTCCTGATACCATACGAAGAACAAAATATCTTGAAAGGAAAGGATTACTTTTTATTGGTACTGGTGTTTCCGGTGGTGAAGAAGGCGCACTGAGAGGTCCTTCAATTATGCCCGGTGGTTCACCAGATGCCTGGCAATATGTCAAACCAATTTTCCAGGCAATTGCAGCAAAAGTAGATGATGGAACACCCTGCTGTGAATGGGTCGGTAATGATGGTGCAGGGCACTTTGTGAAAATGGTACATAATGGAATAGAATATGGCGATATGCAATTGATTTCTGAAACCTACCAGATTATGAGAAACCTGTTGGGTATGAGCGCCGATGAAATGCACGAAGTGTTTAAAAAATGGAATACACGTGATCTGAATAGTTACCTCATCGAAATTACAGCCGATATTCTGGCATACAAGGATTCTGATGGTAAACCATTGGTAGATAAAATATTAGATACTGCAGGACAAAAAGGAACCGGGAAATGGACAAGTGTGGAAGCGCTGGATCTTGGAATTCCACTTACACTAATTAGTGAAGCTGTATTTGCTCGTTGTTTATCTGCTATGAAGGACGAACGTGTTGCCGCCTCTAAAGTGTTAAGCGGTCCAAAAATAAAATTTGAAGGTGATAAAAACCAATTTTTAAATGATCTCGAAAAAGCTCTATATGCCTCAAAAATTGTTTCATATGCACAGGGTTTTACACTGATGCGAGCAGCATCTGAAGAATATAAATGGAATTTAAATTATGGTAACATAGCACTTTTATGGCGTAACGGCTGCATAATAAGATCAGTTTTCCTGGGCAAAATTAAGGAAGCCTTTGATAAAAATCCAGATCTTACAAATTTGATGTTGGATCCGTTCTTTAAAGAGAAAATCGAAAATGCTCAGGAATCCTGGCGGCGAGTCGTATCGACTGCAGTTCTGAATGGAATCTGGATACCTGCTTTTTCCACAGCGCTAAATTATTTTGATGGATATCGAGCAGACCGCTTGCCAGCTAATTTATTACAGGCACAACGCGATTACTTCGGTGCTCATCAATATGAAAGAATAGACCGCCCACGCGGTGAGTTCTTCCATACTAACTGGACAGGCCGCGGTGGCGAAACAGCTTCAACTGCTTATACTGTATAAAAAATGTTTTGTTAAATTATGAAAATAATCGCAGATAAAAATATTCACTTCGTAGATCAGGCATTTAAACAATTCGGTGATGTATTGTTGATCCCAACGACCGATTTTAAAAACGAAGTTGTTCGAGATGCTGATATAATTGTTGTCCGCTCCGAAGTAAAAGTTAATGAAAAACTTCTTGACGGTTCAAATGTGAAGTTTGTTGGAACATCCACAATAGGAACTGACCATATAGATCTGAATTACCTGAATCAAAAGAACATCGGATTTGCAAATGCACCTGGCAGCAACTCAAACTCTGTTGCAGAATATGTTGTTGCAGTACTGCTCGAGATCCAGGAAAAATTTAATCTTGAGTTAAAAGGTAAATCATTAGGTGTAGTCGGCGTCGGTAATTGTGGTAGTAAAGTCGTGAAATATGCAAAAGCCCTTGGAATGAATGTGATTCAAAATGACCCTCCTCTAAAAAGATTAACAGGTAATTCAGAATTTGTTCCGCTTGATGATTTAATGGAATGCGATATTATCTCGCTACATGTGCCTCTAACCTATGAAGGTGAAGATAAAACACATCATTTGTTTGCTCGTGAAAGAATATTTAAGATGAAGAAAGGTTCGATTCTTATAAATACATCTCGGGGAGCAGTTGTTGAAACAACTGCTCTCAAAGATGCTCTTGATTCTGGTCATCTACTAACTGCGGTTATAGATGTCTGGGAAAATGAACCTAATATTGACTCCGAACTTCTTGAAAAAGTTTTTATCGGAACACCTCATATCGCTGGTTACTCACTGGATGGAAAAGTAAACGCAATTAAAATGGTATATGAAGCTGCCTGTAAATATTTTAATCAACCAATCCAGTGGGATCCATCAAATGAATTACAAAAAATTACCTGGCTCGGCCGATTGAAAACTGAGGTCGTAGTTGATAATAAAACTTCGCTGAATCAAATTATTAAAAATAATTATGACATTCTCGAAGATCATGAAAAAATGACTGTATTATACAAATTACCTAAATCCCAACAAGGTGTTTATTTTATGGGTTTAAGAACCAGCTATCCGATCAGACGAGAATTTTTTAATACAAAGATTCATATTCACAAAGAACGATCTAATTTAAAAAACATACTTGAAGCACTTAATTTTAAAGTTGTTATTTTGGATTAAAATATGTTGATCGGAAAAGAAATAGAACATGGTATATTGGATTTAAATCAGATATATTCAATTTGTGAAAGTGCATTTTCACAGGTTGAGTTAAAAAACAAATCAGTTCTTGTGATAATACCGGATAATACTCGACACGCACCAATAGATTTATTTTTTAAAGTTATCTACGATTTAATAGGCAATAAAGTAAAATCTCTTGATTATTTAATAGCAACTGGTACACACCAACCAATGACTGAACAAGAAATAAGCAAGTTTATCGGTGTAAGCCAATCGGATATTGAGACTAAATATTCAGGTGTTAGAATTTTCAATCATGATCACAGGCGTGAGGAAGATTTAATTCAGATTGGTACAATAAGTGCAGTAGAAATCGAAAAAATCACAAATGGGCTACTGAAAGAAGAAATTAAAGTTACTATTAACAAAATGATTCTCGGTTATGATCAAATAATTCTTGTTAGTCCAGTTGTTCCGCATGAAACGGTTGGATTTTCCGGAGGCAATAAATACTTCTTCCCGGGAATTGGTGGATTGGATATAATTCAATCTTTCCACTGGCTTGGTGCGGTAATTACTAATCCTGTTATTAACGGAGTTAAAGATACACCTGTTAGAAGGGTCATCGATCGGGCTGCAAAATTTCTACCGATTCCGAGGTTATGCCTTGCTTTTGTTGTGGTTGATCACGGACTTGCATGCTTGTATGCCGGTACTCCCGAACAAACCTGGGATAAAGCTGCAGATTGTTCAGCCAAACACCACATTATCTATATGAAGAAACCTTACAAAAAAATCTTAGGAATTGCTTCAGAAATTTATACTGATTTGTGGGTAGCAGGTAAAGTGATGTACAAACTTGAACCAATCGTTGCCGATGACGGAGAACTAATTATCTATGCACCTCATGTAAAAGATATATCTTTTGTGCATGAGAAAGCAATCCGCGAGGTTGGTTACCATGTGCGCGATTATTTCTTAAAACAATGGGATAAGTTTTCAAAGTATTCCAAACTGATATTAGCACATTCTACAAATGTTAGAGGTATTGGCAAATACGAAAACGGTGTCGAGTACCCTCGTATCAAAGTAACACTGGCAACATCAATACCTGAAGAAGTCTGTGAGCAGATAAATCTTGCTTACCAGAATCCAGATTCTATTGATATCGAGAAACTTAAAAAATCACAGAGTGATGAGTTTATAGTTGTCGAAAATGCCGGACAAATTTTATATCGACTTGAAAATGATGTTTTTAGAATAAATTAAAACAAAATAAGGAGAATAAATGGCAATAAAATTATTAAATAAGAACGAAGTAGAATTTGACCTTATTGCATTAGGAGAATGTATGATCAGATTAAGTCCTCCTGGTCATCAGCGAATCGAACTAACACCATATTTCGAAGCATATGCTGGTGGTGGCGAATATAATGTTGCATATGCTCTGGCAAGGTATGGTTTAAGAACCTCCTGGGTTTCACGCCTGGTTGATAATCCATTAGGACATTTTATCCGCAATCATGCACAGACAAGCGGTATGGATATAAGCGAGGTCATCTGGGTACCTTATGATGGTGCTGGACGAGCCGATAGAATTGGATTGAACTTTACAGAAGTCGGCATTGGTGTAAGACCAAGTGTAACACTCTACGATCGCGGACACACAGCAATATCTCATATAAAACCTGGTGAAGTAAACTGGAAAAAAATATTTAATGAAAGAAAAGCTCGCTGGTTCCATACCGGCGGAATCTTTACTGCATTAAGTGATTCCTGTGCTGAAGTAACTCTCGAAGCTGTTAAAGCAGCTCACGAAGCCGGAACTATCGTAAGCTACGACCTGAATTTCAGAAGCAAACTCTGGTCAAGTAAAAAAGCTATTGAGGTAACTAAAGGACTCATTCCATATATAGATGTTTTAATAGGTAACGAGGAAGATTTTCAGAAAGTATTGGGTTTTGAAGTTGAAGGTGTAGATGAAAATTTAAAAGAGCTTCCAATTGATGCTTACAAAAAAATGGTAAAAAAAGTAGTCGGTGCTTATCCTCATATTAAAATTGTTGGTACAACTCTCAGGGAAGTTTTATCAGGCCTTGTAAACAACTGGTCAGCAATTATGTATTACGAAGGTAATTTTTATGAATCCAGAAAGTACCAGAATCTTGAAATTGAGGATCGTGTCGGTGGCGGAGATGGTTTCTGTAGCGGTTTAATATATGGTGTTCTAAATAATATGAGTCCACAAGAATCTGTAGAATTTGGCGCTGCTCACGGTGCATTACTTCAAAGCACAAGAGGTGATACAAGTATGGTGACTCTCGAGGAAATAATGCATGTCGTGAAAGGTGGAAGTGCTCGAATTAAGAGATAATTTTAGGTTAATAAAATGAAAGACATATTCATAACTGAAAATTTCTTATTAAACAACAATACAGCAATCGAACTTTATAACCGATTTGCTAAAGATAAACCAATTATTGATTACCACTGTCATCTCCCACCTGAGCTGATTGCCAATAATTATCAGTTTAAAAATATAACTGAAGTCTGGTTGGCTGGGGATCATTATAAGTGGCGAGCTATGAGAACTGCTGGAATTGACGAAAAATACATAACTGGTAATGCAACCGATTGGCAAAAATTTCAGAAATGGGCTTCTGTTGTTCCAAAAACAATTAGAAATCCACTCTATCACTGGACTCATATGGAACTCAAAAAACCATTTGGTATCTCAGATGTTTTGTTGAATGAAAAAACAGCCAGATATATATGGGATGTCTGTAATGAGAAGTTGAAACAAAAAGATTTCACTGCGCGCGGCCTTATAGAAAAAGCTAATGTTGAGGTTGTCTGCACAACAGATGATCCTGTGGATGAGCTTGAATTTCATAAAATTTTGAAAAAGGATAAGAACTTCAAAGTAAAGGTCATTCCTGCATTCAGAGCAGACAAAGCACTCAATATTGAAAGGGGTGAAGAGTTTCTTAATTATTTAAAGAAACTTTCGAAAGCCGCAAATGTAGAAATTAATTCCTTTCAACAATTTATAAGAGCAATAGAGAAGAGACACAGGTATTTCCATAAAATGGGTTGTCGACTTTCGGATCACGGTTTGGAAACAGTTTATGTAGAAAATTATACTGAAAAAGAAATTGAGCAAATTTTTTCCGCTGCACTCAAGAGGAAAGTATTGGATTTTGCTTCAATATCGAAATTCAAATCAGCAGTTCTTTATGAACTGTGCAGAATGGATGCTGAAAAAGGTTGGGTTCAGCAATTTCACCTGGGCGCTTTAAGAAACACAAACCCAAAAATGTATAAAAAATTAGGCCCTGATACTGGCTACGACTCGATTGGTGAATTTCCCATTGCTCAACCCTTGATAAAACTTTTTGCACGGCTCGATTCCAAAAACCTGCTTGCTAAAACTATTATCTACAATTTAAATCCTGCCCAGAATGAAGTCGTGGCTACCTTAATCGGCAATTTCCAGGATGGAAAAATTGCAGGGAAAATTCAGTTCGGAAGTGCCTGGTGGTTTTTAGATCAAAAAGATGGAATCGAAAAACAAATAAATTCACTTTCAAATATGGGATTGCTGAGTCAATTTGTAGGTATGCTTACCGATTCCAGGAGCTTTCTTTCTTATTCAAGACACGAATATTTTAGAAGAATACTCTGCAATGTGTTAGGCGAAGAAATGGAAAAAGGATTAATACCAAATGATATAACTCTTGTAGGACAAATAATCGAAGATGTTTGTTATAATAATGCAAGACATTATTTCGATTTCTTTGAAAATTGAAAAAACGATAAAATGGAGCGATAAAAAATGACTATACAGCAAATCATATCTTCAGTTGTAGAATCTAATCTGGATTCTAAAAAAGTAATTTATGGCTATAACGGGAACAAAATAAGTGTTTATCCACGATCCCTTAGAATGTTTGAAAATGAGCTGTACTTTATCGGAAAAGAACAGAATAAAAAATACCTGTATATTCTTACTGAAGAAAACAGAGCATTTAAAAATCCTGAGTTTAAAGGCACAAGTGTACCGAAGGGAGTATTTGGTTTTAATCTAAAGGCAATGCGTATCGAAATGAACCATGATAGTGCAATTTTAATTAAGCAAATTTTCCCTTTTACCAATCCGGTTGTTATTGGTAAGGTTGACTCTTTTGGATTTGGTGATAGATTGGGTATTGCAAATCCAGCTCATATTCAGGCACTTGAGGGTTCACATATGAAACCAATTCTTGCACAACAATCAATCCGAGAACTTGAACGTACAAAACGAACTGCAGATGAAGTTCTGGATGCTGCCGTGTGGGCTGTTTTCCAGGAAGGATATACTAAAGGTTATGGTGCAGATGCTGATCATTTAAAGACAATAGATGATATTGATCGCATGGCAAATGCTGGATATACTATGTTTACTTTCGATCCAAGCGCTTATGTGATCAACGAGGCAGCAAAAATGAACGAAAGGGAATTAAAGGAATATTCTTCAAACCTTGAAAGTGGGGAATTTACACTTAATGAAATTCTATCTCGTTATTCAAACCAATCATTCCGAATTGATAAAGATGTTACACTTCATCCATCTGAGCATGAAATTTTAAGTGCCTTCGTGAAATATGTGGGTGTGATTAAACATGTAATAACTTTATATCGATATTTAAAAGACAAATATAAATCATTGAACTCTGAAGTGGAACTCTCTGTAGACGAAACTGATGTTCCTACATCACCATTTGAACATTTCTTCATCGCAAACGAATTGAACAGACAGAATGTTGAACTTGTGAGTTTAGCTCCAAGATTTATTGGAGATTTTGAAAAAGGAATTGATTATAAAGGAAATATCAAGGAATTTGTTAATGAATACAAACAGCATTTGAGTATCTCAAAAATTTACGGTGGTTATAAAATAAGTATCCATTCTGGTAGCGACAAATTCAGTATTTATAATGCAATTGGGAAAATTGGTTCTGGAATTGTACATGTTAAAACCGCCGGTACAAGTTACCTTGAAGCACTCAGAACTATTGCTGCTGTTGAGCCAGAACTAATAAAGGAAATTTTAGATTTTGCTCGTGAGCATTATTTGCAGGAAAGAAATTCTTACCATGTATCAGCCGACTTGAATAAGGTACCTGCAGCTCAAGATTGCAGTAATTATCAGTTACTCGAACTATTCAACGATGACAACGCCCGTCAGGTTTTCCATGTAACATTCGGGAAGGTTCTAACTGCTCAGGACACTAATGGTAGATATATCTTTCGTGATCGAATTAAAAAGTGTCTTGAAGAAAATGAAGAACTACACTACGAAAACCTGATTAAGCATTTTCGTCGCCATTTAGATCCTTTTAAAAAGTAAAAACATTGGAATGGGACTTCTCATATTTGTTGATCCCAGATTGTATCAGATTTAAACTAATTAACTTTGTTTAACAAAAACAATAAAAGGAGTTAGCTATGAAACACTTCAAAACTTTCTTAGCTTTATGTTTGGCAATATTATTATTGTCGAACATCTCACTCGCTCAAAATGTGGGCGATTACCGAAGCAAAACAACAGGTAACTGGGGAGATGCTTCAACATGGCAGGTTTACGATGGTACAAACTGGATTGATGCTACTAATCCGCCTGATGGTACTTCAGGTACTATCACAATCCAGGTCGGTCATACTGTAACTGTTGCAGCAGCCTGTACCGTAAGTGGTGCAAGTGTAGTAGTCAACGGTTATTTAAAGAATTCATCAAGCATTACTCTTACCCTTCCTGGAACTTTCACATTTAACAGTGGAAGTACATATGAACACGCAATTAATGGTGGTGTGATCCCGATTGCAACCTGGAATACCGGCTCTACCTGTAAAATAACAGGTATCACCAATGCTACATCTTTTTCTGGCGGATCTAATCAGAATTTTTACGATTATATCTGGGAATGCCCCAGTCAAACTGCAAATACTGGATTGAGTTGGTCTGGAAACACTATTTATGGTAATATAATTATTAAGAATACTGGTACAAATAGAGTTCAGATGTGTACAGGTAATGCAACTGTAAACATTATGGGTGATATTATCCAGGAAGCCGGTCAATTCTCTTCGAATGGATCCAGTTCTACATTTACAGTTACAATTAACACCTATGGTAATGTTTTAGTGTCCGGTGGTAATTTCTCTGTGAGCCGCGGTAGTGGACCAACAGTTACTTGGAATTTTTTTGGTGATGTATCTCTTTCTAATGCCACAACACAAAATTCAGCCCCATCAAAAGCAAAGTTTGTTTTCGCAAAAAATGGTTTACAACAATTTACAATGTCGAATGTAACCTTTTCTGGTACGGTGCCGCTTGAGGTGAGCGACAGTTCATATGTAAATCTGAATATTGGAACCATTACATATTCATCTGGTGGTCCTCAATTCGCTGTTTATGGTACTTTAAATGCTGGAAATAGTGTTATTGGTGGTAATGCTGCTTTTACTCTTAATGCTGGTGCAACTTTACGTTCCGGGCATGTAGATGGTATTAATGGCAATATCACTACAATCGGTACAAAAACCTTAAGCAGTGATGCTAATTATGTTTTCGATGCCTCAGGACCTCAGGTGACTGGTACATTGCTTCCTTCAACCATTAACAATTTAACAATCAATAATAGTGCAGGAGTAACATTAAGTGGTTCAACTTCTGTTAATGGTTTACTCTATCTCAATAATGGTGTTTTGTTTACTGGAACAAATGATTTGACAGTTGTAGGTGATATAACTGGTGGCTCTTCTGCTTCCTATGTCGATTCAAAATTATCCAGAGTTTATAGTGTCGCGGGTTCGAAACTCTTCCCAATAGGTAAAGCAGGAAATTACCGACCAATTACATTGAACTTCACTCAACTTACAGGACCAAGCACCGTTACCGCTGAACAATTCGAAACCGCTTTACCCGGCGAAATTCCACCAAATGTATTACTCTTTGGGGATCGATACTGGAACCTTTCACAATCAGGTGGTAACGACTATATTTATGATGTTACTTTCGATGGCTCTGGCTTTACTCCATCAGGTCCACCAGTCATCTTGAAAAAAGATGGTGAAGTAATCAACACCATTCTGGCTCAGGAACCGCTCTATACAGCCACTGGCTTAACAAGCTTCAGCGACTTTGCACTTGGTGCAAAGAAGATTTATACGATTACTGCATCTGCCGGTCCCAATGGCTCAATTTCTCCTTCAGGGGATATTGTTGTGGAATACGGTGCAGACCAGAGCTTTACAATTACTCCTGATTTGAACTATATGGTTGATGATGTTATTGTGGATGGTTCATCTGTAGGTCCTGTAACCGAATATACATTTACGAATGTAACAGATAATCACACAATACACGCCACATTTACACTATTATCATATCCATTAAATATAACAATAAATGGAAATGGTTCTGTTACAAAAGATCCAGATCTACCATCATATCCACATGGGACTGATGTGACACTTACAGCAATTCCCGCTACTGGCTGGAGTTTTGCTGGATGGAGTGGTGATGTCGTCTCCACCGACAATCCAATAGTGGTCACAATGGATGCTGCAAAGAATATCACCGCAACATTCACTATCAACCAGTATCCCCTCAATGTTACGGTTGTAGGAAATGGTTCGATAATTAAAGAGCCAGATTTGCCATTGTACGATTATGGCACCGAAGTTACCTTAATAGCAGTTCCTGCAGAGGGCTGGTCATTCGAAGGATGGAGCGGCGATGTTGTATCAATTGATGATACAATTATAGTTACAATGAATTCAGCTAAAAACATTACTGCTACATTCTCTATCAATAAATATACACTCGATGTAACAATAGTCGGTGATGGAGATGTAACAATTGTTCCGGATTTGTCATTATATGATCACGGGACTGAAGTAACTCTTACAGCAATTCCTGATTTAGGATGGAAATTTGCTGGCTGGAGTGGCGATGTGGTTTCAAGCGACAATCCTTTAGTTATTGTAATGGATAATAATAAAAATATCACAGCCACTTTTAGTAAACTTGCAACTGCAAAATATCGTAGCTTCCTGCCAGAAGACATTGTTGCTCTGGATGAAAAAGGAAAAGTTCCCAAAGCTGTAAAGCGTAAACCAATTGGTGCTTACTGGGAATTTGTGCTTGTAAATACTACCGGCTCAGATCAGAGCGAACTTCACATCCAGTTCAAGAACGATGTGGCATTTGCTCGTGGCTTAACCGCTGAGCCATTTACATCAGTTAGTGGTGATACAAAGAAAAAATTCGACTTTACTGGTGCTACAGTAGCCGCTGGTGAAACTGTGATTGTAAAAGGATATAGCACCAAAGGTAAAGCTCAGCAAATCAAGAAGGCATATTTTGGACCAACAGAACCTAAACCAAATCCAGCTGTCAATTTAAATCCAAACTTCCAGAGATTTGAACTCCCGATGCCAACTTATGCCAATTTGATTGAAGAAGTTTATAAGGATTTTCCTGCTGGAATGATTATTGGTAAGGTAAAATCCGACTCAGCAAAATATTATGGATGGGTTAATCTTAACAAGGCAGGAAATGTTCAAAAATCGCTTTACGATAAAGTGGTTGGTTTACACTCAGGTGATCCACGCTACTTCGATGAATTCAGCAATGGCAAGAAATTAGTAAAAGAACAAAAGAGCTTGCCTCCTAACAAACACGATAATGCGCTGTTTGCTGAAATAGTAGCGTTGAAGCTCGCTATTCTTGCAAGTGCAACAGGCCATACTGAAGATGGCGGTGGATTTGGAGAACTTGAATATGTAGGTACATATATGCCATTCTATGGAAAAACCATTAACCAGATTGCCGATATCGTAAGCGAAGCAATGACAATATACACTGGAAATCCTGTAGATTATGACGACTACTACGATGTAGTCCGTCAGATAAATGAAGCATTTGCTGGTCCTATTGATACCGTCTCGTTCGGAACCAAGCTGGTGCTAACCGGCATTAAAACTCTTGAGGATATCGATTTCTTGATCGAAAATCCAACAAGGGAAAAAGTTGTTATTGCTTCAGCTAACAATTATGAAGTTGAAATTCCGTCATCATTCGAGTTAGCACAGAATTATCCGAACCCATTCAACCCAACTACCACTATTGGATTCTCACTACCAGAAGATGCAATTGTAACATTGAAGGTTTACAACATTCTTGGTCAGGAAGTGGCAACACTTGCTGATAAAGAACTTTATTATGCCGGAAAGAATGAGGTCGACTTCGATGCTTCGAACCTGACTTCTGGTGTATATTTCTATCGCATCACTGCTGAAGTAGTTGGTAGTGAAACACAGAAGTTCAATCAAGTTAAGAAAATGGTTCTCTTGAAATAATTACTGTTCTCTTCCAGGTGGCTGTCATCCGCTCCGCTGATCTGTCATCCTGAACGCAGTGAAGGATCTGATTATAAATCACGAGCGAAGCGAAACATCTGATTATAAATCACGAGCGAAGCGAAACATCTGACAGAGCTTCAGTCAGATTCTTCACTCGTCCGTCTACCGACGGACTCGTTCGGAATGACAACAGAACTTTCACCCTTTATCCCAAGGATGGCAGCCCCTGTTAATATTGTACAAACACAAAAAACATCAACATAATGAAAAACATAATAGTATCATTCACATTAATCATCACACTATTCATACTATCCTTCCTCCAGACGGATAAAATCACAATCTATATGATTGGCGATTCCACAATGGCTGATAAGCCAACAGAAGACAACCCCGAAAGAGGATGGGGACAAATGTTTCCGCTTTTCTTTGATTCAACGATTGTCATTGAAAACCATGCAAAAAACGGGCGCAGCACAAGAACCTTCATCTCCGAAAACCGCTGGCAGACGGTTCTGGACAAACTGAAGCCCGGCGACTATGTTATTATTCAATTCGGACACAACGACCAGAGCAAGGAGAAGGTGGATAGATACACCTCACCCGAGGACTACAGGCAGAACCTTGAAAAATTTGTAAACGAAACTCGTTCTAAAAAAGCCAATCCAATACTCTGCACACCTATAATGCGCCGAAGGTTTAATGAAAAGGGCGAGTTCTATGACACTCACGGTGTGTATCCCGATATTGTTCGCGAAGTGGCAAAAGAAATGCAGGTTCCACTTATTGATATGCATAGAAAAAGCGAAAAGTTAATCAGGGATTTTGGTCCCGACAGTTCAAAAAAACTGTTTTTATGGATTGAGCCCGGAGTTTACAAATCCCTGCCCGAAGGTAAACAGGATAATACCCATTTTAGCGAATTTGGTGCCTTAAAAATGGCAGAACTGGCTGTAGAAGGAATAAAAGAACTAAAACTTGAACTGGTTAAACATCTCAAAAAATAAAATATTGTAAAGTAAGCTGATAAAATTTTACTTTACAGGTAAAGTAGAAAAATTCAAAATAAATAGGTATGTTTAGATTGAATAAAACTATACATAAATTTACTATAGTATCAGGAAATAAAAATTAAGTTAATTAACAAACAAAAACAACAAAAGGAGTTAGTAATGAAAAAGTTAAAACTGTTTTTAACAACAAGCTTGATGATGTTAATTATATCAAGCATTAGTTTCTCCCAGGCGGTTGGAGATTATGGGTCTGCTGGATCTGGAAACTGGGGAACTACAGGTGCAAACTGGTTGGTATGTGTAACCCCTGGTACCTGGGATGGTGCAACACCTGCACCAGGAGCGCCTGATTCTACAAAAAATGTCTGGATTAGGTTAGGACATACTGTTTTAGTTGAAACAAGTCCCAAATATTGTAATAATTTGACAGTAGAAAGTGGTGCAAAGTTGTGGTGTAATTCCTCTGTAACAAACCCTAGATATTTGAGGTTCTATGGGAATACATTTACTAATGATGGGGTAGTTGGTGGAACGAATGACGCACTTGGTTTATATTTTCCAAATCAGGGGCAAACAATTACACTAACCGGAAGCGGTACTTATGACATTTCACGTGTTCAACTTCAGAATACCGAACAAACTGTTATTTTCGATGCAAATGTAAATATATATTATGCTGGAAGCCAGGGGGCTGGTTCAACAGGTTTATATGCAAATAATAAGGATAATACTACATTTACAATCAATGCAGGCAAAACTGTTACTATGGCAACCAGATCTTATATTGCTGTTCATTCGAGTAGTGGGTCTTCAGCTGGTACTGCCAACTTTACGTTAAATGTTTATGGTACTTTAACAACCGGAGGTACTGCACATATTAATTTAAATAACTCATCGGGAAAAACATCAACACTAAATATATATGATGGAGGAGTTATTAACGTCGGAGACACTGCAAACATAAGAGCAGATGTTAGTGGTGCAACTTATAATATAAATATTTATGAAGGTGGAACATTAAATGGTGGTAATTATAATGGCGGTCAAATTAATCTTAGTCAAGCTAGTACAATAGTAAATGGTACAGTTGATTTTAAAGGGACTTCTACATCCACACGTACAATCGGTACTGCTACTGTGGGTGCAACAGGCAAACTTAGGTTTAAAGATGGTACATACCCGACAGGTTCAATTACTTTAAATTCCGGATCAACTATTGAATATTACGGCACATCTGGTTTCACAATGCCAGCATCGCCATCTACTTATTCAAATTTACAAATAAATAACTCTGGTGGTGTGACACTTGGAAGCAATGTAACAATAAATGGTGTATTGTCGATTAGTGGAGGTACATTTAATACCGGTACTAACACAGTTACCGTAAATGGTACGGTACAAATTAATGATGGCGGTTGGGCAACAGGGCAGGATTTTGTTTACAATAGTGGTTCAACACTTGTATTTAATACAACAAGTCAGTACGGTGTTGGTAGTGATCATGTTTATTGGCCCTGGAATAATGGACCAACGAATGTCAGTATTGTCGGTTCTGGAGGGATTAAATTAAATGCCTGGCGACCAGTAAATGGATTATTCCAAACCTGGGCTGGTGTCGAAATACCTAATGGTGAAAAACTTATTGCAAATGGTCAGGTTAAAATAAATACTGGCGGTTATTTCTCTAATCAAGGTCCGGAATATGGTTCTTCATCTAAATTAATATATGCCACAGGTTCAGGTGGTTATAATACCTGGCTCGAATGGCCCTCTGTAAATGGTCCAGCAAATGTCGAAATCACTAACGGAACACCAGTTACACTTACAGAATCAAAGTCAATTAGTGGAGTACTAGATATAACCAGTGGACAAATAATACTTGGTTCTTATAATTTAACTGTGGGTTCTATCGGAAATGCTTCTGCAAATGGATATGTAGTGACTAACGGAACAGGTTCCTTAATAAGAAATGTTGGTTCAAGCAATGTCCTTTTCCCTGTTGGTACGGTATCTTCCTATAATCCAGTTACAATTAACAATGCAGGTACTGGAGATGATTTCTCAGTCCGTGTAAAATCATCATTTGATAATCCACCTGTTAATTCTAATAAAGTTGTAAATCGCCAGTGGACAATAACAGAAGCAACACCAGGCGGTAGCGATGCAACAATCACCTTCCAGTGGAATGCTGCAGAAGAAGCCAGTGGATTCGACCGTGCTGCAGGTATCGAAATTGGCCGCTGGACTGGAACTCAATGGGAAGGATTACCAGCAATTTTTGTCGGTGGAAGTGATCCATACTCCGCTTATGTAGGAAATGTTTCTTCCTTCTCTGATTTTGCAGTAGGTAACTCAGGTGCTCTTCCAGTTCAACTTGCCTCGTTTATTGGAAACATTTTTGCAACTGGCAAAGCAAAACTCGAATGGCAAACAATCAGCGAAAAAAATAATGCCGGCTTCTATGTGGAAAAATATAATTCCTCAATTAACGATTTTGTAACCGTCAGCGAGTTGATACCAGGTGCAGGTACAACATTACAACCACAATCCTACAGCTGGATCGATGAAAACGCAGTTGAAGAAAACCTGCAGTATCGGTTGAAACAGATGGATATGAACGGACTTTATTATTACTTTGGACCAATAATGTTGAACCCGACTGGAGTAAATGATAATTCAGTGCCGGCGGTGTTTGCATTGTATCAGAATTATCCGAATCCGTTCAATCCGACAACAACGATAAATTTCTCGATTGCTGAAGCAAATTATACAACGCTGAAGGTATACAACATACTTGGCAGTGAAGTTGCAACACTATTTGCAGGCGATGCAGAAGCGGGCAAGATGTATTCAGTGAAGTTTGACGGCAGCAATTTAAGCAGCGGAATATACCTCTACAAGTTGCAAAGTGGCAACAATGTAGAAGTTCGCAAACTGATGTTAATGAAGTGACCCTTCAGGGTAATCCTGAGCAGTCGCTCATAGCCTTTAATGTCATCCTGAACGCAGTGAAGGATCTGACTACACCGTCATTGTCATGCTGAGCGTTAGCGAAGCATCTGATTATAAAACACGAGTGTTAGCGAAACATCTGACAATGCTTCATCAGATTCTTCACTCGTCCGTCTACCGACGGACTCGCTCAGAATGACAAAGCCGAATTGTCATCCTGAGCGTAGTGAAGGATCTGACTGCACCGTCATTGTCATGTTGAGCGAAGCGAAACATCTGATTATAAAACACGAGCGTTAGCGAAACATCTGACAGTGCTTCAGTCAGATTCTTCACTCGTCCGTCTACCAACGGACTCGTTCAGAATGACAAAGCCGAACTGTCATCCTGAGCGTAGCGAAGCATCTGATTATAAAACACGAGCGTTAGCGAAACATCTGACAATGCTTCATCAGATTCTTCACTCGTCCGTCTACCAACGGACTCGTTCAGAATGACAAAGCCGAATTGTCATCCTGGGTATAATAGTCAAAAAGTGTGGCTGAAATAGCTGTAAATAGTTCTTTGATATATATTTAGAGGAAGTAAAGTCAAAACAAATGAGATTCTAATGAAAAAAAACATTGTTTGTATTGTTTTTCTT
>QOQV01000006.1 GCA_003327435.1 Ignavibacteriota bacterium | reverse complement strand
TTGTAAAAGATTCAACCATCGGTGGGGTAATACTCTGGAACATAGGTGAAGCTTACCTACCTGCAACAGTTAATGGTAAAGTTGTACCAAGAAGGGATATGATGCTACAAATTGTAAAAAATGTAGTAAACTTAACTCCACAAATTCCCCTAAAAAAAATTAAAGGTAGTATATTCTTTGATTCAAATAATAATGGAGCATTGAATAACGGTGAGCCATTTTTATCTGGTTGGGAAATTAAACTTGATGGAGAAGGTAAATCGTTTAAAAGCATTTCTGATCAAACCGGTAATTATTTATTCGATTCAATATCACCTGGTATATATACTATCTCACTTACTCTGAAATCAGGATGGCAAACAACTTTTCCATCCAGAGTTACACCGTATTACACCGTGAGAGTAGATACACTTTCAGAAGGTACAATATTCAATTTCGGAGTATATACTTCCAATGCCATTGAAGTTAGTTTATCTCAGGGATGGAATATAATTTCATTACCAGTAAAAGTTACAGATAATAATGCAAAAACAATTTTTCCGACAGCTATATCGAATTTTTTTTTCTATAATTCTTCAGGTTATAGTATTGTAACGAACTTAGAAAACGGTAACGCTTATTTTGTAAAATTTCCATATATACATAAACTTTTAATTAGTGGTGAACTAATATTAAGCGATACAATTGATGTTTTAGAAGGATGGAACTTTATAGGTTCAATCAGCAAACCCATATCGGTACAAGATGTAATAACTATACCCCCTGGTATTATCGCCTCAGATTTTTGGTATCAAAATTCAGGTTATGTAGTTTCAGACTCAATTAGACCTGGTATTGGATATTGGTTAAAAACATCCTCATCTGGCAAAATAATATTAAAGGCGAATTAATTACTATTTCTATCTTTTTTATTTTGGATAGCTGACAATTTGTTATACAGTGTCTTTCTACTCCATCCCAGTATTTTAGCAGCTTTACTCTTGTTATGTCCTGTAGACTCTAAGGTCTTGAGTATCATTATTTCTTCTGCATCATTTGTTGATGTACCGATTGGAATATTAATGTATTTATCAACCTTTACGGATTGTTGAATCCTCTGTGGAAAGTATTTTGGTGAGATTTGTTTATGAGGGCATATCACAATGGCTCTTTCAACAACATTCTTTAATTCTCTAACATTACCAGGCCAATCATATTTATTCAATATCTCGAGAGCTTCTTCATCAAATGAAGGAACATACTTTAATTCGTATTTTTTAGCAAATACTTTTAGGTAATAATCCAATAAAATATTAATATCTTCCCTCCTTTCTCGCAAGGGGGGTATATATATCTCAATCACACTTAATCGATAATACAGATCTTCTCTCATTTCTTTCGTCTTAAGTGCCTCTACTATGTTCTTGTTAGTTGCAGCAATTATCCTTACATCAACATTTATTTCCTCTTTCCCACCTAAACGCCGAAATTTTTGAGTTTCAATAACTCTCAACAATTTTGCTTGTGTTTCTATACTCATCTCACCAATTTCATCGAGAAGAATAGTACCACCATGTGCGAGTTCAAAACATCCCATCTTCTTCTGTATAGCACCTGTAAAGGCACCTCTTTCATGACCGAATAGTTCATTCTCTATAACATCTCGAGGTAAGGTAGCACAATTTAGTGCAACGAATGGTTTATCAGCTCTATTACTCTGTAAATGAATATTCCTAGCAACAACTTCTTTTCCTGTTCCACTCTCTCCCGTTAAAAGAACAGTTGTTTGTGATTTTGCAATTAAACTAATAGCTGATCTTATTTCTGATGCAGCTGAACTCTGTCCTAAAAATACTAACTCATTTTCTGAAAACTTTTCCTTGCTAACATTATGATTATTACTTCGTCCTCCATAATCAGTTATATATCTAACAATTGACTCAATAAGAAGTGGATCAGCCAGATTTCCAACAAAATAATCATCAGCTCCTGACTTAATAACTTTAATTGCATCTTCAACAAAACCTGAATTTGCACTTATGATAGTTCCAAGGTTTGGTTTATCTTTTTTTAACTTCCTGATTAGATCTATGATTTTATCATCAATTTTTTCACACCTAATTACACAAATCTGATATTGTTCAGATGTTAGTTCCTTTAATAATTCCTCATAATCGTAAACTTCTTTTAATTCAATGCCTGTGCGGTGAATTTTTAACCTTATTGACGAACCAGATTCACCTGTACCCGAGTAATATATAATCTTTTGATTCACCAAATTTTTAATCCGTTTTTTATCATATAATATACAAAATAATTCACACAAATGTGTGATTCTCAACACATACAAGACCATACTTAATATAATAAAACCCTTTCAATATGCAAAATCCCACCTGGCGATATAAAATAAAGGGATCCTACAATAAAGTAGAATCCCTAAAGCATTCTTTTGTAGCGGGGGTAGGACTTGAACCTACAACCTTTGGGTTATGAGCCCAACGAGCTGCCAATTGCTCCACCCCGCGATCAATGTGTTTTAAATATAATAAAATTCTTACAATTATTCAAATTTGTTTTTTTTTGCTTTTTTAACTATCTTTAAAAAAAATTATAAAGTAATTTAAAAAAATTGGAGATTGAATGATTAGACATGCCTCTGCGCTAAAAAAAGCCAGACAAGCTGCAAAAAGACGTTTAAGAAACAAAGCTTATCTTTCTAAAATGAAAACAGCTATCAAAAGCGTGAAAAACGAAAAAGATAAGACAAAAGCTCTTGAACGCCTAAAAAAAACTATTAAACTTATCGATCAAATTGCTGCAAAAGGTATAATACATAAAAATAAAGCAGCAAATCAAAAATCCGCTCTGACAAAATACGTCAATAAATTACAATGAATTCATAAAGCCTCTGTTACTAAACGGAGGCTTTTTACAATAATCCATTTCTCTTTCTTATAAACCACTCAATAATAAAAATTATTATTACAATCCCAGCAATTGCTTCTTCAGTCCAAAGCTTATATTCATTAACAATCTTCCGTTCAGCGGTTTGAACTTTTACACTGGATAATTCATCGATTAATTTATCAATTAAATCCACATCAAAATATTTTCCTCCAGACTGCAATCCGATTTTCTTTAATAGATGAATATTCATACGGGTGTCCAGGTACTCAATATTAAT
This sequence comes from Ignavibacteriota bacterium, assembly GCA_003327435.1. Lineage (GTDB taxonomy): Bacteria > Bacteroidota > Ignavibacteria > UBA10030 > BY39 > BY39. The sequence continues at coordinate 170,898 of QOQV01000006.1, read as the reverse complement.
ATTCCCAACAGAAAACCTACCTTTTACCTCACCAATATTTACACCATTGACTTCCACATTCGCAGAATAGCTATAATCCCCAGCTTTCAAATTATCGATACTACCTTCATATCTCCCATTACCAATACCGTTCATTAATAGTTCATAATTAATATCCTTAGATTTTATAAAAACTTTCAAATTTGCATCATCAATAGGTTGATATTGTTCATTATATATCTCTGCTGTGAATTCAATTGGATCGGCAGTTGTAAAGTTTTGTTTGACTGGCGTAACACGAATTTTTTGTTTATCTTCAATAACCGTTAACCAATTAATTATATTAGTCAAAAAGTTATAAAGGAATTTTTCGTTAATTGATCCCTGTGTAAGTAATTTCCATCTCCATATACCATAACCTAAGATCGCAAAACTTTTTTGACGATTCACATTTCTGTTGATAAATATTGGTTCATTTAGTTGAACACTAAGGTCTTTCACATATGCAATCACATAAGACTCAGGTTTTGCGCGATATTGTGTTGAATGTTTATATATCGGAGGAAGCTGTTGATAAGATTCCTTTGTGAGATCTTTAGTCAATAAAATTGAGCTTGCAACTTTTTCATTTAATGCTGGAAAGACAAACATTTCTCTTGAATTAGCTGATTGCCAGTTGAATGGTAAAATTGGATCCAAATTTTGCAATTTGGAATAATCTACATTCTTACCTAAAACTATGAAAACAGGTATTTTTTTCTCCTGAATTTTACTAAAGATTTTTGTTATTGTGTTAATTTTAGTAATCTGGGTTGGATAATTTACTAATACAATACAATCACTTGTATCAATAATAGCATCACTAAATTTAATTTCATATTTACCATTTTTATAAAATGGATAAAACTCATCAGAATTTTTCTGAATAAAGCTCATTACACTATAATTAAAGTTTTCAGAAAGCGTATTAAACACTATTGATACATCTGAAGAAGGAGCACCGGCGATTATTAACACCTTTAATTTGCTTTTTAAAACTTCGATATAAAAATCTTTATAATTATTCTTTTCAGTCAATTCGTCTTTTAAAACTGAAACACTCAAATTTAATTTATTAATTCCAACATTGATTGCATCATAATTTAGTATTATACGTTTCTCAATTTCACCTTCATCTAATCTAATTATTGTACGAGAAATTATTTTTTTATCTTCTGAAAATATCAATTCAGCATTTTCACCCTCAAAACCAAACCATTTTAGAGTCACTTCCACCGGTACTTTGCTACCAGCATAAACAATATTATTTGTCTGTACTTTTGATATCATTATATCTCTTTGTTGTACTGTATCCCCAACTCCAATTACGAAAATCGGTATATTTAATTCCTCAACTTCGTAAATTGGATTTCTTCCTGAGTTAAAATTGCCATCAGTGATTAAAACCAATGAGCTATAATTTTCATTTTTAACTGTATGTAGTGCTGACGATATATTTGTAAGCTCACCATCAAAATTTAGCGAATCAAACGAAAATTTATTGTATTTAACTCCTTGATTCTTAAAAGAATAATAATCGAAAGAGATTTCCGGGAATTTTTCTTCAAGCTTTTTAGTTTTAAAAAATTCTTTGAGTTTTTGAATTTGGTTTCTGGAGGTTGCAGAAACCAACAAACTTTGGGTATTGTCAATTACTACACCAATTTTTGGTCTCTCCTTTAAAAATTTGACGACACTCAAAATTGGTTCGTAAAGCAATAATATTAACAATACGAGTGCAATACTTCTTAATAACGATAAAATTAATTTCTTATAGAAAGTTATTGGGGGTATAGTATATTTATAAAAAAAATAAGTGAGCAAAATAAAAAGAACTGAAAGCAAAAAGAAAAGAAACCACTTTCCTTGTAGTGTAATATAAACAAATCCATTCACCATAAATTATCGTAGCAAAAGCATTTTAAGATCAGAACTATATGCTCCGGTGTGGAGTTTTAGAAAATACACACCACCTGGAAGATCATTTCCTTGATCGTTTTTTGCATCCCAATAAAAATAATTTTTCCCAATATTGATATTGCCCGAGTAAAGTGTTCTCACTTTTTGTCCTAAAAGATTGTAAACAATTATGGAACCAGTAGTAAATACAGGGCTTTCTAATACTACAGTTGTACCTGGATTAAATGGAGTTGGAAAAGGATTCGGATAATTATAATACAAAGTGAAGGTTTCAGGTAAGATAGGATTTATAGTAGTATCCAATGTAATTTCATTTATTCCAACCATAAAAGAAAACATTTTTGAAGTATCTTCTGGAAGATTTATTAATATTCCATTCGAATCTATTGCTACTATAAAAAATTTTACGATTGCACCGTTTGGTAAGCCATCTAGTACTGTACGGTAAGCTCCATTTGTAGTACCTGATTTCCCATAATACCGATGCATATACAGAGTATCAAAATTATAATTATTTACGGTGTAAATCAATTTAACAGATTCAGGTTTAATACCATTTACACTACCTAAAAATGTTGCGATATAATATGAGTTATTAACTTTATGAACAGATGGATAAAACAACGCTTTAAGTGCATTAATCCTACCCCAACCAACAAAATTGTTGGGATGTTCAGGAAACCGAGCAATTTCCACCCTATCTGATGTATTACGAAGAATTGAACGTATCTGAATTGGTGTTAAATCAGGCCGTGCTGAAAGCAGTAGAGCAATCACTCCTGCTGTTATTGGTGTAGAGGCAGAGGTTCCCTGTGAATAACCATATGACGATGGGCCGGGTGTAACAGCACTGTATATGCTAACTCCTGGAGCAACTACATCTGGTTTTATTCTACCATCATTTGTAGGACCTGTCGAACTAAAATATGCAAGTGTTCCAGGTATTGTTATTGCACCAACGGAAATAATACTATCAGCATCTGCAGGACAGAGTAATGTGCCCTTTATTCCGTTTCCATTACCTTCGTTTCCCATTGCTGTTACCACAACCACACCGAGCCGTGCAGCGCGAACTGCAGCACGCGTTGTAACAGCGGTCTTACCATCAAAACTGCCATCTTCCCATCTATATCCTGTTCCATCATCAAAAATATTATAACCAAGTGAACTGCTTACAACATCAGCACCATGGTTTTCTAACCATTCAATACCTGCTGCCCACCAATCTTCTTCGATGCGTGTTTCAGTTGGAACATATTCAGTTTTTGCCAGAAGGAAATAAGCATTATATGCAGGTCCAATTATCTTATTTGGGTAAAATGACCCAAGTATCGACATAGTCAAGGTACCATGCGAATCCTGACCAGAAGGATCGTTAGCTTGATTTGCAGTTGTATCATCATTATTAATAAAATCCCACTCTGCCAGAACTTTTGTATTCATCAATGATTCATGCTTCCTCCATCTGAAACCGGTATCAAGCATACCAACTATAACACTATCTCCAGTTACACCAAGTTTATGTACTTCTGGTATTTTCACTACAGAATACTGTGCGTAGGATAATCCATAATCTGAAGAATCGAATGAACTCAGCTTTTCAAATTTCTGGAAATCTGGTTCAGGTAATTTTCCTACAAGCTGTTTTACAGGTTCAATTGATTTTACAAATTCAAAATCTTTTATATGCTTAAGTTGTTCATCATTTAAATAAAATGTTGCAGCATTTAACCATTTAATTTTTTGCTGAAGAATACCACCAATCGACTGAATTTTCTGAATATATAATTCATTTATAGGTAAATCTGCATAATCAACTACATTTTCAGGTGGAAGTACTTTCAATCGTCTTTGTATAGCTCGTTCCGTAAGCTGACTGATTGCCTTTGAATATTCAGCGGACCCTTTATTAAAATTAACTTTCTCAGAAATTCCCTTATCTTTGAAATATACCCAGAATTTTTTGGGTTGATCAGGGAAAGAATCCTGTGAAAGCAGAAAATAAAAAAAGAAAATTATTAAAAATCGTTTTGTCATTTTCAAATAGTACTTAATAATTTTTCAATAATTTGTATCGAGTTTACACCATCAGCTTCTGCATTAAAATTGGTGACTATACGATGGCGTAAAACTGGTCCTGCCATTTTTCTCACATCATCAATATCCGGAGTTTTTCTACCATCCAAAATTGCTTTAGTTTTAGCACCTAAAATAAGGTATTGGGACGCTCTTGGACCTGCACCCCAGCTTAACCAATTTTTGATAAAATCAGGTGTTGAAGCTCCATTGGGCCTGGTTCTGCCTACAAGATCAACAGCAAATTCTATAACATTATCAGCTACCGGAACTCTGCGTACCAAATCCTGGAAAAATATAATTTCCTCTGCATTTAAAATTTGGTTGAGTGTAGTTGCGTATGAACTTGTAGTAGATTTTACAATTTCTATTTCTTCTGCTCTTGAGGGATAATCAAGCCAAAGGTTAAACATAAAACGATCAAGTTGTGCTTCTGGAAGCGGATATGTACCTTCCTGTTCAATTGGATTTTGAGTTGCAAGTACAAAGAATGGCTCATCCAGAATATATTTCTGACCTGCAGCGGTGACATGATGCTCTTGCATTGCTTCTAGTAATGCTGCCTGAGTTTTGGGTGGAGTACGATTAATTTCGTCTGCAAGTACTATATTGGCAAAAACAGGACCTCTAACAAATTTAAAGGTTTTTTCACCAGTAGTAACATTTTCTTCGATTATCTCCGTACCAGTTATATCGCTCGGCATTAAATCAGGTGTAAATTGGATACGATTGAACTTTAAATCCAGAACCTGTGCCAATGTTTTTATTAATAATGTTTTTGCTAAACCAGGTACACCTACAAGCAAACAATGTCCTCTGGATAACAGTGAGATAATCAATTGCTCTATGATTTCATTCTGGCCAATAATGACTTTTGCAATTTCTTTTCTGATGTCCTGATAACTTTTATTCAATAGTTCAACAGCTTCAACATCATTTATTTTTTTTAGATCGATTTTCACTTTTAATCCTTATTAATTTATAATCTAATATCCCAGTAAATTTCATTCCTTAATTCTTCCAACCACTGCTGATAAAGTTTGTTGCGCTTATAATTGGTAGCATACAACTCGAGTCGTTTCCAATCGGTACTTAAAGAAATCTTATGCGCCGGTATGCGTTTTTTTAAATAAATAATTTGAAATCCATAAGAACCACCAGAAGATACACGAACTGGTTGACTTATTTCACCTTCGTTAAGGTCATTTATTAAATCTTGCATATCATCGCTGAGTTGAGATAGGGGAACCAATCCGATGTATCCACCAATTGAAGCAGATTCTTGATCTTCAGAATATTTTTTTGCAAATTCTGCAAAATTTCCACCATTTTTTACGCTATCTGAAATCTTGCTAAGAAAATCAATCACTAACTGATCAGAAAGGGAATCACTTTCAACTTTTAATAATATATGTCTGGTGTGAATATTTTCACCTCTTCGTTCAACTAATTGTATTATGTGAATACCGAATGGGGATTCGATCGGTTCAGATATCTGTCCCTCGTTTAATGCAAAGGCTGCTTCCTCATACTCTTTAACAAGTGTGCCTCTTCGGGTTACACCTAAATCTCCTCCATCAATAGCTGTGTTCGGATCCTGAGAATACCTTCTTGCAAAATCTGCAAAATCCCCACAACATCTGATACTATCAAGAATTAATTTTGCTTTAATTTTAACTTCATTTAATATTTCCTGATTTTTCTTTGGAAATTTTAAGATATGGTATAATTCTACTTCTTCTTCTACCTCTGGGAGACTATCCCGATATGTTTCGTAAAATTCTTCAATCTCTCGCCTTGAAACAGAAACATTCCCGAATTTAAACTGCTTTATCCTTTCGGCTAGGAGCTTTTTTTTCATTTCATCACGAAACTCACGGCGCATTCTACTAATTGGCATTCCATATATTTCCTCAAGTTTCTGTTCTGAGCCTATCTGCTGAATATTTTGTTGAATCAACTGTTCCAATTGTTGAGATACTTCCTCATCAGTAACATTAACATTGGTATCTTCAATAGCTTTGGCAACAATCAATCTTTCATTTATCAAAGCATCTAACACTTGATTTCTAAGATTTGGTGTATTAGGATCAATCTTGGTATTTAGAATAAAAAATTCTACCTGTTGTTGCAGATCCGACTCCATAATTATATCATTGCCTACAACTGCAACTATTCGATCCAATATTTTAACCTGTGCAAATAATAAAACACCTTGAAACACAAAGAAAAATGTCAAACATAAGATTTTAAATTTAATTTTACTCATTCAATTTTATCTCTACTTGATATTTCTTTAGCAATGAACTAATCAACTCTTGATAAATCTTTTTACGCTTATCGATAATCAAACGATTTTTAATTTCATCCTTTACAAGATTAATTGGAGCGATTGAATCTTTTGGATATTTTTCGATTAGTTGAACAATATAAAATAAATTATCGATTTTTACAGGAAAGCTAACTTCATTATTTTGAAGATTATTTGCAATTTTCCATAAACCAGCAGGGTACAAAGTAAGTTGAGTATATAGTTGATTGGAGGTAACCGAACCAATTAGTTTATTTTCAATGCTATCTGACAGAAATTTATTTAATGTACCATTCCAATCATCGCTTCTTAATATTTCAGCTCTAAAATCGTTTGCCGCTTTGCGGTCAATAAATGTAACTATATTTATCTTTACTGCATCTTCACTCAAAACAAATTCGTCTTTGTGAGCAGAATAATAGTTATCTATTTCCTCATCATTTACATTTACATTTTTTGAATAAATTTCGGTTTCTAAGTATTCACTAATAGTCAACTGTTTCTTTATATCTTCAAGTTGTTTAGTAATTTTTTTCGATTTATCAACATCTTTCCCTTCAGCTTCAAGGAATAAAACCTCATTTTCTATCCATTTTTTTAAAAATAATTTATACTGTAAATCCGAGGTATCTTTTACTTGATTCAAATACTCTTCAATATCTTTAGTTGTTAAATACGAATCGCCGACTCTTGCGACATAATTTTCAGGGACTTCGTGTTTTTGACAACCACTAATATATAGGAGTAATATAATTATAAATACTTTTTTCATTTTGAAGGTGGTTCTAAAAATGCTTTTTCTAATACATCTGGGAATTTCTGCACAGGATATTTTTGTTTGATTCTTTCAAGCCATTCACCTTCAAGACGTTTTTGTTCATATTCCTGAAAAGCGTTAGAGAGTTCTATTCCAGCTTCCTCAAACGATTTCTCTCTACTTTCTTCTTTGGCATTAACTTTTATTATCGAATATCCACCTTCTTGGGTATAGATTGGTTTTGATATTTGGTCAATTTCCATTTCCCAGGCAATTTCTGCAAGTTCGGATTCATCAACTGAGACGAAACCATGTGCTCCTTTATTTTGCTTCAATTCTGGTTCTTCATTATACTTTTCAGCCAGCTCTTCAAAATTGGCTCCATTTATTAACTCATTATATATTTTTTCTGCTAATGTATCGGACATAACATATATTTCACTATAATTAACTCTATCGGGATGCATAAATTTTTCGCGATTATTATTGAAAAATTCCCTCATACTTGAGTCGTTTATCGATAGCTTATCCCACACCTCCATTTGTTCAGCCTTATACAGCACTACACCATCCTGATACTCTTTCATTAAATTCAGGAATTCAGGATATTGCTTTTCTAAATCCTTTGAAGCTTCCTCGAGCAAAACGATCTCACCAATTTTACTCACTCGCTTAAGCAATTCTGATTTTTTAAGATAAATATCTCGAAAATCCGGGCGGGTGCTTAGAGTTTTTATCACATAATCAACATCAACATTGCGTGTGCCAACCTGCAGAATAATAGCATTCCTAACATCTTCAGTTACACTACTATCCCAGGAACTATCTGTTGTTGTGTCAGTTGAATCAAGTAATGATACAAAATTTTCGAATACATTCTCATAAAATGTATATCCAATTTTCTTCTTTAAATTTTCGATATATGCGTTGTATGCATCATTATAACGCTGCGATTGAAAAGTCCTTTGTATTTCGGGTTTCAGTTCTTCATAACTTGGTACTGGTTTTATACTATCGCATTTAATTATATGAAATCCATATGGGGTTCTTACAATTGGTGATATCTCTCCTGGCTTAAGTTTGAATGCTGCTTCGTCGAATGATTGTATCCATCTTCTTCTTTGGAAGAATCCTAAATCGCCACCATTTGTTGCACTGCCGCCATCTTCTGAATGTTTTTTCGCAAGTTGAGCAAAATCTGCTCCGAGCTTCAAGCTTTCCTGTATCGCCATAATGCGACCATATGCTGCCGCAGAATCCGCTGAATCAGGTTGGGATGAATTAAAACGAACCATAATGTGCCTAACTCGCACGGAACCTTTTGCGGGACCCCTATCTGTAACCTTAACCACATGATAACCAAATGAAGTTCTTATTGGCTTTTGTGTAACTTCACCAACTTTCATTTCATAAACTGCATCCTCAAACTGAGGTATTAGTTGTCCGGTTGTAAAATAATAAATATCACCTCTATTCTGTTTTGCAGATGGATCCTCAGAATATTCATAAGCCAAATTTCCAAAATCTTCTCCTTTATTAATTCTCTCAATTAACTCCATCGCTTTTGTATATGCTTTGAGCGTATCTTCTGGAGAAGCATTCTGGTCTACACGGATTAAGATATGACTTGCACGAATTTCTTCTTTCATTCTATTATAAATTTTTTTCAAAGAAGGTTCCACAAGATCCTTATCAAGCAAATATGTTGATGCCAGACTTGCACGGTAATCTTTCAATTCCTCAATAATTTCCGGATCAGAAAGCAAATTTTTATCGTACGCATCCTGCAACTTCAATCTATACTTAACAAGCAACTCCAAAAAATCTTCCCGTTCTTTTCTTGAAGAATTTTTCGCTATATCATAGCTTCCGGTGTTTTTTATATAAAATTTTTCGTATTCTCCAAGTTTTAGCTGATTATCGCCGATTTTTGCAACTACTAACTCGCTATACTTAGGGCTGCAACCTATTAAAAACAAAAATAATATGCTAAGTATAATTAGATGAGATTTGTACATAAATATTTCCTTTCTTTTGAATTGGATATGCAATTTCTGGCTATTTAAAGTATTTTATTATAACATTTTTTTAGAAAATTTCAAAAAATTAACATATATTCAATATGTTCAGTAAAATTTATTAATTAATCAAAAAAGGTGTAATATGCTTAAATTAAAAAATCTATTTTTATTTGTAATGATTCTTATTTCGGGATACAATTTTGCAATATCTCAAATGCAACAAGGAATGCCAAATGCAGAAGAAAGAGCGAAATTTTTAACCGAAAGGTTAAAAGTTGACTTAAAGCTGGAGAATAAACAAATTCCCAAAGTTAATGAAATCTTGCTGAAATACTCAAAAAAGGTAGATAGTTTGAGAAATCAAACCAAAAGCCGACAGGAAATGATGGAAATAATGAAAAAAAATATGAAGGAACAGGATAACGAAATTAAAAATGTATTGACAAAAGAGCAATTTAAAAAATATGAAAAAATTATGGAAGAGAATAGAAATAGAATGAGAAAGCGGGATTAATCTACATTATTATTTGCCTCTAATTCGATTGCAAAGTGTTCTTTTATACGGTTAGCAATCTTTTCTCCCACAATTTCTACCAATTGTTCATAAGTCGCAAACTTTACTCCCTGAACTGAGCCGAAGACTTCCAATAACTCTTTGGCTCTTTTCTTTCCTATACCCTGTATCAAATCGAGCTCAGTTCTTAGAGTTCTCTTATTCCTCAACTTACGATGGTACTCAATAGCAAATCTGTGTGCTTCATCTCTTATTCTTTGTAGTAATTTCAGACTTGAAGAAGTTCGTGGTAAAACAATGGGTTCGTTTGAGTTCGGAGTGTAAATCTCTTCAAGTCGTTTAGCTAAACCAATTATAGGAATTTTATTGATATCCTTTGCATTTGCAACTTCCTGAAGATTTTTTAATATAGATACAGCACTCGATAGCTGTCCCTTACCACCATCTACAATTATGAGGTCGGGAAGTTGTTTATCCTCTTCTAATAAACGGCTGTACCTCCTATAAACTACCTCACGGATACTTGCATAATCATCGGGTCCGGGTACTGTTTTAATCTTAAACATCCTATATTCGCTCTTTTTTGGTTTTCCATTTTCGAATACCACCAGAGATGCTACGGTATCCGTTCCCTGAAGATTTGAAATATCGAAACACTCAATACGCTGGGGCAAACTTTCCAACTTTAAATCTTCCTGAAGCGCTTTTATTGGAAAAGCAATCTTCTGTTTGCTCTTTAGCTTTTGAATTTTTATTTCATCCAGCAAATAGCGCGCATTCATCTGACACATAGCTACCAATTTGGCTTTATCGCCGATTTTGGGAATATAGATACAAACTCTTTCATTTCTTTTTTCGGAAACCCATTTTTCGATTGTCTCTTTATCGTCAATTTCACAGGGTAAAAAGATTTCTTTGGGAAAATAATCAGCTTCGAGATAATAATTTCTTACAAGTTGAGATATTATTTCTTTCTCCTCAAAATTGATACTTCCACTGAGGTAATAACTTTGACGACCTATTAATTTTCCATCTCGAATTTTGAACACAACACCACAAGCAATTCGATTTTCGACAGCAACAGCAAAAATATCTCTGTCAATCAGTTCACTATCAACTACTTTTTGTTTTTCAGTATAATTTTGAATTGCTCGAATCTTATCTCTTATTTTTGCCGCTTCTTCAAATTCCATTCTTTCAGACAAATCATTCATTTGCTTTTCTAAATCATTTAATAAAGATGTAGATTTACCTCTTAAAATTTGGGCAACCTCCCCAATCATTTTATTATAATGTTCTCTGGTAACAAGTCCCTCACACGGACCTTCACATTTCTTGATATGATAATCCAAACATACTCTAATTTTTTTCTTTTTTATCGTTTCTTCATCAATGTGATAATTACAGGAGCGTACTTTAAAAATATCCCGTATCATTTTTAAGGATGCTCGCAAATGCTTAACATCTGTAAATGGTCCAAAATATTTAGCTCCATCCCTGACGATCCTTCGGGTTACAAAAATTCTTGGATATGGTTCGTTTGTAATTACGATGTATGGATAACTTTTATCATCTCTTAAAAAAATATTGTATTTAGGTTTATATTCTTTTATTAAGTTTGCTTCCAGGATTAATGCTTCAACTTCAGAATCAGTTACTATCGTCTCAAAATCGCTGACTTTTTCAAGCATTGATAAAGTTTTTGGACCCAGATTTTTTGATTTCTGAAAATATTGTCGTACACGATTGCGTAAATTCTTTGCTTTCCCGATATATAAAATTTTCCCGTCTGAATCTTTAAATTGATAAATTCCAGGTTTATTAGGAATGTTTTTGAGTTTATCAGAGATGGTATTTTGGATTTTTTTGTTGGTCATTTTTCTTTCTGACTCAACTCAATCAAAACGCCATTTGTGGATTTTGGATGGACAAATGCAATTAACTTACCCTCTGCACCCATAACAGGTTGCTCGTTAATGAGCTTGAAACCATTATTTTTCAATCGTTCAAGTTCACTTTTAATATCTTCAACTTCGAAGGAAATATGATGGATACCTTCACCTTTATTATCGAGGAACTTTTTTATAGGTGAATCATCCAATGTTGGTTCAAGCAATTCAAGGTTAAAGTTCTGCAATTTGAAGATTGCGAGATTTACTTTTTGCGATTCAACTTTTTCAGTATGATAATCGGATTGATTGAGTAAATTTTTAAATATATTGATTGAATTCTCTAGATTTTCAACAGCAATACCAATATGGGATAAATTTTTTATCATAAACTAATCCTTGTAATTTTTAATTAAATATAGAAAAATGAAGTGACTGTAGCAACTTGATTTTTAAAAGAAGAAATCTCTTTGATTAATCTTACTTCACATCCATAAATTTCGATCGAGTGTACGGTATTGGATGGCTTCGCTTATGTGTTCTGGTTTTATATCTTCGGATTTAGCTAAATCCGCTATCGTTCGTGATACTTTAAGAATTCTATCGTAAGCTCGGGCAGATAAACCCAGTTTGGTAATAGCCATTTTTAAAAGTTCCTCTCCTGCAGAATCGATCTGGCAGAATTCTTTTATATCCTTAGATTGCATATCAGCATTAGAAAACAAGCCTTTTCTACCAGAGAATCTTCTCATCTGAATTTCTCTTGCGACGATTACTCTTTCTCTTATCGCCGCTGAAGATTCTCCCTGACTTTTACTTGATAAATCTTTATATTTTACTGCCGGCACTTCGATATGTAAATCAATTCTATCGAGTAAAGGTCCAGAAATTTTTGCCATATATTTTTGGATTTGCATTTGGGTGCAGGTACATTCTTTTGTAGGATCAGTATAGAAACCACAAGGACAGGGGTTCATTGCACATACGAGCATAAAATTTGCTGGAAACTCGAGAGTCATTTTAGATCTGCTAACTGTAATTTTTGCGTCTTCGAGGGGTTGTCGGAGAACTTCAAGTACATTCCGAGCAAATTCTGGTAATTCATCCAGAAAGAGCACACCATGATGTGCAAGTGAGATCTCGCCCGGTCGTGGTATCGTTCCGCCTCCAACGAGAGCGCTATCTGAAATTGTATGATGAGGTGCACGGAAAGGTCTTGTAGCAACAAGCGCAGAATTTGGTGGCAATGTTCCAGCAACTGAATGTATTTTTGTTGTTTCGATCGCCTCCTCGAAAGTCATAGGTGGCAATATTGTTGGAAGTCGTTTTGCCAACATTGTTTTTCCAGAGCCAGGCGGTCCTATCATAATTATGTTATGTGCCCCAGCAGCTGCAACCTCTAAGGCTCTCTTAACATTCTCCTGACCTTTTACATCTGAAAAATCAATTGAATATTGTCTTTCCTGTGAGAAAACTTCATTCATATCTATTTTAAAGGGTTTTAAGATTTCATACTCACCATTCAAAAAGTCAACAGTTTCGCTTAAGCTACTCATTGGATATACATCGATGCCTTCAACCATTGCAGCTTCTTTTGCATTTTCTTTAGGTAAAATCATACCCTTCAAATTATTTTTTTTAACTTCAACAGCGATTGGTAAAACACCATGAACTGGACGAAGTGAGCCATCGAGTGCAAGTTCTCCTAAAATGACGAATTCATTTAACAAATCATTTTTAATTATTTCGAGAGCTGATAAAATACCCACTGCAATCGGTAAATCATATGCAGAACCTTCTTTCTTGATATCGGCAGGTGCAAGATTGACGGTGATTTTCATATTTGGTATTTTTGTAAAAGTGTTCTTGATTGCAGCTATAACGCGCTCCCGACTCTCTTTCACCGCATTATCAGGTAATCCTACAACTACGAAACTGTAAAGTCCCTTTTCAATATTTGTTTCAACTTTAACAATATGGGCATTAATTCCATATGTCGCACTGCTTAAAACTTGAGATAGCATATTTGCCTCCTCAAAATTATTGATATCTCAAATTTAAAATATTTTTAAATTATTGCCTTTAACTCGTTAATGAAATCATCCATTTCTTTTTTAGTTCTCTTCTCAGTAACTGCGATTAAAATTCCATCGTCCTGAGGATCAAACATTCGCAAATTTACACCTGCAAGTATTCCTTTTTGAGCAAGATTTCGTATAATTTCGTTTTCTGGTTTTGGAGTTTGAATTACAAATTCTTTGAAGAATGGTCGTTTATATTTTAGATGAAATCCTGGAATTTTTATAATTTCGTTAGCAAGATAATGGGATTTTTGAACGCATAAATTAGCCACTTCCTGAATTCCCTTCTTACCCATTAATGCCAGATATACTGTTGCAGCGAGCATCATTAATCCCTGATTTGTACAGATATTTGAAGTTGCTTTTTCCCTTCTTATATGTTGTTCTCGCGTTTGAACTGTCAGAACAAAACCTCTTTGTCCATCTGTATCAATAGTAATACCCGAGATTCTACCGGGCATTCTTCTTAACAAAAATTCTTTTGCTGCGAAAATACCAAGATACGGACCTCCAAAATTTTGACTAATTCCAAACACCTGACCTTCTCCAACAACTATGTCGGCACCATAATCACCTGGAGGAGATAAAATTCCGAGTGAGATCGGATCAACGGCTACTATATACAGTGCACCAGACTGGTGAGTGATATTGGACAACTCATCAACATCTTCGAGACAGCCATAGAAATTTGGTTGCTGAACGATTACTGCAGCAACTTTGTCGGAAATATTCAAAGCTAATTTCTCCGGTAATAATGCACCTCTACTTGAGACCAATTCGTTTACTACAATTCCCTGTCCTTCACAATATGTTTTTATGATTCGTAAATAATTTGGGTGAATTTTTCCAGCTACGATTATTTCATTCCGTCCTGTGTGATTAACAGCCAGTAGAGCAGCCTCGGCTAATGCTGAACCTCCATCATACATTGAGGCATTTGCAATGTCCATTCCAGTTAATTGACAAATCATTGTTTGATATTCATATATTGCCTGCAATGTTCCCTGGCTTACTTCCGCCTGATATGGTGTGTATGCGGTATAGAATTCGGAACGGCTTATTATTGCATTAATAGCAGAGGGAATAAAATGGTCATAAGAACCAGCACCAAGAAATGAAACCAATTCTGATGTAGGATGATTTAGCTTTTCAAGATGTTGCAGTTCTTTAACAACTTCGTATTCTGATAAACTCTTTGGAATATCAATTTTTTCTTTCAGAATAATTTCTTCTGGAATATTTTTAATAAGTTCATTAAAACTTGCTACTCCAATGGAGTTTAACATTTCCTGGCGATCTTCTTCAGTATTTGGAATATATGGCATCTCTACTGTCCGATTAATGTTTTATACAGTGATACATCCAACAGATTATTAAGTTCAGATGGGTCAGATAATTTTATTTTAATCATCCAACCGCCGTTATACGGTTCTTTGTTTATTAATTCCGGTTGGTTTTCGAGATCTTTGTTAACTTCGATAACTGTACCCGATACTGGTGAAAAAAGGTCTGATACCGCTTTAACGGCTTCAATTGTCCCGAAGATATCACCCGCTTTAAGGACTTTGCCAACTTCAGGCAGTTCAACAAATACGACATCGCCGAGCTCGCTTTGAGCAAAGTCAGTGATACCCACCACCCCTGTATCACCATTAACTGATATCCACTCATGTTCTTTTGTGTACTTCAAATTTTCTGGGAAATTCATATTTCATTCCTTATTTGTTAAAATGATATTATCTAAAAAAGATGTATCGTATTTTCCAGCTCTAAATAATTCGTTTTTCATGACTTTTTTATGAAATGGTATAGTTGTATGAATACCTTCAATTGTAAACTCTTCGAGCGCTGCTGCCATCTTATCAATAGCACTTTTCCTATCTGGAGCGTAAACAATCAATTTTGCAATCAAAGAATCATAATTTGGCGGGATTCTATATCCTGCGTAACAATGCGTATCTATTCTTACACCATATCCTCCTGGAAGGTGAAATCCAGTAATTTCTCCAGGTGAAGGTCTAAAATTATTAGACGGATCTTCTGCGTTTATCCTGCATTCAATAGCGTGTCCAACTGGATTTTTTACCTTATGATCCAACTTTTTCCCGGCTGCAATTTCAATTTGTAGTTTGATTAAATCTCTTCCAATGACTTGTTCGGTTACCGGATGCTCAACTTGAATTCGCGTATTCATTTCCATAAAATAAAAGTTATGTTCTTTATCTACGAGGAACTCTATTGTACCGGCACCCTGATAATTTACACTTTTAGCTCCTTTTATTGCAGCTTCTCCCATTTTCTTTCTAACCTCAGCATTAATAAATGGCGAAGGAGATTCCTCAATCAATTTTTGATGACGTCTCTGGACTGAACAATCACGCTCATTCATATGAACTACATTTCCGTAATTATCTCCAAATACCTGTATTTCTATATGATGTGGTTGTTCGAGATATTTTTCAATGTACACACCGGGATCTCCGAAAGCAGCTTCAGCTTCTGTGGAAGCCATAATAAAATTCTTTTCAAGTTCAGCTTCATCTCTTACAATTCGCATTCCCTTACCACCACCTCCTGCAACTGCCTTGATTATAACAGGAAAACCTATTTCTCTTGAAATATCAACTGCATCCTGAAGCTTTGTTACCACACCATCACTACCGGGTATAACCGGGACATTGGCTTTTTTCATTGTTTCCTTTGCAAGCGATTTGTTTCCCATAGCACTAATAGAATCGGCACTCGGTCCTATGAACTTTAAACCCGAAGATGTGCAAATTTCAGCAAAGTTTGCATTCTCGGCTAAAAATCCATAACCCGGATGGATTGCTTCTGCACCGGTAATTTCAGCAGCTGCAATTATTCTGGGAATGTTCAAATAACTTTCACGGCTGGGTGGTGGACCAATACAAACAGCTTCATCAGCAAATTTTACATGGAGCGATTCCCTATCGGCTTCAGAATAAACTGCAACAGATTTAATTCCGAGTTCACGACATACACGGATGATCCTTAAAGCAATTTCACCTCTATTAGCTATAAGAATTTTCTTAAACAATGAATTTCCCGAATTTAATTATTATGCTGGCTCAATTAAAAAAAGAACCTGATTATATTCAACTGGTTGTGCATTTTCAACCAAGATTTTTACAATGCGACCTGAAACATCTGATTCAATTTCATTCATTAACTTCATTGCTTCGATTATGCATAAAACATCGCCTTTATTGACAATTTTTCCAACTTCAACATAAGGATCAGCATCTGGGGCAGGTGCGCGATAAAATGTTCCAACAATCGGAGATCTAACCTCATGAAATTTCTTTGTTTCTTCCACCTTTGTTTCAATAGCTGGTTGAGCTACATTTTGAACCTGTCTTTCAACAACCTGAGGTTGAGTAGGTTGAATCACTTGAGGTTGCACCACTTGAGGTTGTACTATGGTACTGTTTTGTGAATGTTTAGCAATGCGAACCTTTAATCCCTCTTCTTCTATCTCTATCTCTGAAACACCGGATTCAACCAGTATTTTTGTTAATTTTTTCAAATAATTTAAATCCATCACATCACCTTAGATGGTTATTTATTTAGTTTTTACTCTTTCTAAGTATTCACCTGTACGGGTATCTACCTTAATAATATCTCCTTCATTTATGAATAGCGGAACATTTACAGTAGCCCCTGTTTCAACTTTTGCGGGTTTGGTTCCACCAGTTGCTGTATCACCTTTGACTCCTGGTACAGTTTCTATTACTTCTAATTCTACAGTTATTGGAAGTTCTACACCAATTATTTCGTTTCCATTGAACAAAATTTCCAAATTCTCACCATCTTTAAGATATTTGCTACCTTCGCCAACAACATCTTCCTGTACTGAGATTTGATCATATGTATCCTTATCCATACATATGAGTGATGTTCCATCGTGGTATAAAAACTGATATTCTTTTCTTTCGATTCTAACAATATCTATTGTTTCACCAGCTCTGAAACGAGTTTCAATTACTTTTCCACTTTTAATATTTTTAAGTTTTGTTCTAACAAAAGCACGCCAGTTGCCTGGGTTAACATGCTGAAACTCAACAATTGTCCAAATTTCACCATCCATTCGAATGGTTAAACCATTTCTAAAATCTGAAGTTGTAGCCATAAAAACCTATATAAACCTTATTTTTTAAACAAAATTATATTAATTATAAAAAAATATACGCAGAATAGCGCTTAAAGTCAAGGATTTAATTATTTGTACATCTTACACATTCGAATATTTTATAGGTTTACCCTGCTCAATTAAAAGTGTATTAACCTCTTTCTTTAGTTCCATTATTTTTTCTTCCCTGTTTAATATTACATTTTTCCATTGCAATAATTCATTGAGCTGATTTTTTAACTTATCTTCTATTATTTTTCGCTCCGTAATATCAACTCCAACACCAATTACACTGCTGATTTCACCATTAGGCTCTTTTAAAGGTTCCAGATGGCAATGGTATATGTTACCCTGCCATTCAATTTCAAAAAATACAGAACTTCCTTTAAATGCTTTCAAATGAGATGCAATAGGCAAAAATTCGTCATTTTCAACCCCGAAATACTCATACAAAGTTTTTCCAACTATTTCATTCATTTTTAAATTTAATTTCTTTAATCCAGAACCATATGAAGACGTAAATCGAAGTTCTTTATCTACAGTCCAAATTATGCTTCCAACATGATCAAATATTAATTTTAAACTGGTATGATTCTTTAATGCCTGTTCATAATAGTTTTTCAATTGATTATATAATCGATTAATCATAAAAAATAATAGAATAGCAGTTATCAAAACATATATCCATCCTTTAAAGGTTTGAATTTCTGTAATAGTTTGCACATCAGCATATAGAGATTCTACCAATTCATCAGAAAAATATATCCATAATCCACCAATAATAGTGTAAACAATGACAATGAAATATACATTTTTTCGCAGTTTACTGTATACCAGGTTATTTAAATTTCCCTCATTCACATAATTTGTTCCCATTTTTTTCTCTCCTAAATAATGTTCTTACTTCATAGAATAAGCTTGGTTTATGAAAACTTTAAAAAATATTTTTTTCAATTATATTTTTTAAAAATTAATCAATATTTTGTTTAAAATTGTGTATATAAACTATGAAAAGGAAATTTGCGTTATTCTAAACATTCGATCCTTCAATTACAATTAAATTACTTTCATCTTCTTACCGACGCTTTCAAAAGCATCCAGAGCATTATCAATATCTTTTTTAGTAAGTGCAGCTGAGATCTGTGCTCTTAACCTAGCTTCGCCTTTAGGAACCACAGGGAACCATAGTCCTTTTATGTATACACCAGCTTTTAGTAAAGCTCTGCTCATATCCTGAGCAATAGCAGCTTCACCAAGCATTATTGGAACTATTGGATGTTCACCTTCAAGTATCTTGAATCCAAGATTTTTGATTTGTTTTCTGAAATATGCAGTGTTTTCGTGAAGACGTTTAACAATAGATTTATCTTTCATAAGGAGATCGAAAGCTGCCATAGCTCCAAAAATTATAGCAGGAGGGAGTGAATTAGAAAATGTATACGGCCTTGATTTTTGTCTGAGGTAACTAATTAATTCCTTTTTACCACTGATGTATCCACCAGCAGCACCACCGATAGCTTTACCTAAAGTTCCAGTTAGTACATCTATTTTCCCAAAAACACCTTTAGCTTCCGGTGTTCCTCTACCTGATTTACCACAAACCCCGATTGCATGTGAATCGTCTACGAAAACAATGGCATTGTATTTTTTTGCAAGTTCTACTATTCGGTCCAGAGGAGCAAGATCCCCTTCCATACTAAAAACTCCGTCGGTCGCAATAATCTTAAATCTATAGTTTTTATCTTTATCTTCAGCTAATAATTTCTCCAAATCATCCATATCGGCGTGATTGTAAATTTTCTTATCTGTTGTTTCTGGTTTGCATAATCTCTGACCATCGATTATGCTTGCATGGTTCAATCTATCGCTATATAGGACATCCTTATAATTCTCGAAACCTAATTTTTCGTTTGTGAGTGATGCAAAAAAACCCTCATTTGCAGCAAAGCAAGAAGAAAACAAAATGGTATCCTCAGTTCCAACAAATTTAGATATCTTTTTTTCCAATTCAAGGTGAATATCCTGTGTACCACAGATAAAACGGACTGAAGCAACTCCGTAACCGTATTTTTTAATCCCTTCAATTGCTGCCTTTTTTATTGCTGGATGATTTGACAATCCCAGATAATTATTCGAAGCTAACATAACTAACTTTCGCCCTTTAACCTTAACAATTCCATCCTGAGGGCTTTGAAGTGGTACTTCATATTTATAAGTTTTTGATTCTTCTAATCTTTTTAATTCTTCATTGATAATATTAAAAAAATTCATAATAAACCCTTTCTATATTTTTATAATAAATTATGGTTTTAATATAACTTTGAGTGCATCACCTTTCATAATGGCATTTATTCCCTGATCCACCTGTTCGAGAGGAAGAGTATGTGTAATAAAGCCAGACCTAACAAATTTTTTAGCCAGTCCTTTCTTCAATATTTCGGTCATTACATCCCAGGTTTCCCAAACTCTCCGACCGATTATACCTTTAATCGTGATGCCTGGGAAGATTATATGTTTTGCAAAATCAGTAACCATATGACCACCAGGTATACCAAGCAACGATATTGTCCCGCCCATACGCACAACTTTAAATGCATCTTCGTAAGCTTTGTAATTGCCGGACATTTCAAAGACGGCATCAACACCAGCGTTTCTTGTTTCCTCAAGTACTTTTTTATAGAACATTTCGCGCTCACGATCAATTGATACATCATAACAATATTTTGCACCATAAAGTCGAGCTAAACGAAATCTTGTTTGTTCAAGTTTATCATGTGTAAACTCTCCATGTGATGCATCTGTTACAAAAATTGTTTTTGCACCCATATACTTTGCAACAGCAGTTGCCATAAGTCCCTGTACTCCACATCCCAATATTGCAACTGATTTACCCTTAACATCCACCGATTGAACAGTATGAGTTGCATTTCCAATTGCATCCATAAAAGCAATAACTTCCAGTGGAATATCGCTCTTTAAAAAAATTCTTATATTGCGTGCAGGAACAACAAGATATTCTGCATAAGAGCCATCACCATGAATTCCGTTTATAATGGTATTCTGACAAACATGATACTCACCTGCTTTACACTGTACACATTTCCCGCAGGTAATATGCATTTCAGCTGTAAAATAAAAATATTTTTCAAGAAATTTAATAAAGTCAGAATCATTAATTAGTTTTTGAGGATTTTTTTTGCCAAGATATTTTCTAACAACAGTATTCCTACCATAAAATTCTTTCAAAAGATTTAGAATATGCTTCCTAGCTAAAGTTCCTGCATCTGCAATCGTTCCAGCAAACTCGTGTCCAACAATAACATCATCTTTTTGTAGAATCATCATTGAATCTTTAAGAGAATCCTTAGCATTGTAAATACCAACATCTGTCCCACAGATAGCGGTTGCAAGTACTTTAATTTTTACATCATCAGGTTTTTTAACTTCTGGTACACCCCTTTTTACCAATTTGAAACCCTTATGCCATTCTTTTCCAGGGTAGGGTTTTTCTTTGACTACTGCTTTCATATATTCCATAACTTTTCCTCTATTTTTTGTTTTGTTTCTTGAACAATTCGTAATTTTTTCTTATATCTTTCAACACTTCAATATCAATTTTATCATCATCTCTAACACGCTCATCATAATTTTCCCACCACATAAACTCTTTCAATTTTCTCTTCATTGAATCATCATAGATGCCATTAATTTCACCATCATAAAATCCCCTATCTTTTAAAATTTTTTGAAGCTCCAGACAAATATTATGATCAATCTTAATTAAATTTTCTGGTTTTGATTTAAAGAAATACAATTTATGAAGCTCGTATAAGCGTTTAAGCTCATCAAGCGGTTTTGGGTGATCATAAACGCTGATGTCTATAAAATTGTCCAATTCACCACCATATCCGGCACCTTTCCTAACAATTAATAGTGCTGCCGATTGTTCGCCTCTGCGGTCGCCGCCTGCTTTACCACCAGCAATTAAAGCTTCAATAAGTTTATCAGAGAGTGAACCATTTGTTCTTTTATAAACACTAACCATAGAATCAACAACTTGTTTACCCGCAAGAATGTTACCTTGCGCTGCAAAATTTTTTCCAGATACCACGAATCCCTTAAAAGCAATATTTTCGCCCACATATCCTCCAGCCCAATCAAAACAATTTTTTCCGGTCCAGGTTGCGGAATTCCCTTTTGCATCAACAATACCAACCTGGCGTTCATCTCTGAGTGAATCATTCGCAATTAAAATTTTTAGTGCTTCCTCTGCGGTTGCACCATTTTTTAATAATGCTAAGCCCTTGGGACCATAGCTTGTATTTGCAAGGGATTGAGTTGCAATTGCGCCCACATTAGCTTCAGCCCATGGAACAATTGGCCTTACATTCGGAAATTTAGATTGCACTGCAACCCCCAGATCCCCAGTCACACTATCGTAACCAACAATTGAAAAAGTTGAAATCTGATAATCCTTAATTAAATAGAAATTTTCACACCGAGATGAAAATAATAATCCTAAAATAAAACTTGCTGGTACTAAAGCCCAAATTAGATTTTTCATATTTTCTCCATATCAACTTGTTTTTAAAAGCCGAGCTGCAAAAGATCCGTCAATATCGTGTTTATGTGGAATTGTTTCTACACACCCGAAACTATTTAAAAAAGCTGAATTTACAAAATTTTCTGCACTTTCAAGTTTGAAGTTTGCATTCTGTTCTAAAAATTTTCTCACAACATCAATATTTTCTTCTGGTTCAGTTGTACATGTACTATAAACAATAACACCACCAGTTTTTACAAGTCCAGCGGCATTAGATAAAATTCTAAGCTGATATTCTGATAAATTTAAAATATCCTTCAGGTCTCGCTTCCATTTTACATCGGGTTTCTTTCTGAGCACTCCAAGGCCAGAGCAAGGTACATCCAATAATACTTTATCAGCGGGTTCAAGTGAAATATCTGTGGCATCTCCAGTTACAGGTTCAATAATTTCAATACCCAATCGAATAAAATTTTTCTTTAATAAATTCAATTTATGAGAATACTTATCTACAGCAATTATCTTACCTTTATTTTGCATCAATTCAGCCATATGGGTGCTTTTCCCTCCCGGGGAGGCACACAAATCTATTATAGTTTCTCCAGGCTTTGGATCCAGAAGAATTGAAGGTAACGCAGCGCTTTCATCCTGAATTGAAAAGTAACCATTCTCAAAATATTTATTTTCAATTAATTTATTTAGATTCTTTACACGAATAAAATAGTCAATATACTTTGAACCAGAATAAGGAACAGTTACCTCATCTAATAACTTCAAGAAACTTGCTGGTTCAATTTTCAACTTGTTAATTCGAATACTAATATCAGGAATTTGATTATTTGCTATAAGAAGTTGTTTTGTTTCCTCAAATCCATATCTCGACAACCATCGCTTAACCAACCATGGTGGATGTGAATAGTATACACTTAAGTAATGAACCTGATCAACGTCAGGATCTGGATATTTAATTTCTGTAATATTACGAATAATATTTCGAAGAACTGCATTCACTAAGTTGGCTGCCTTCTCACCATTTACCCGTTTTACAAATTCTACCGCTTCGTTGACAGCGGCAAAATGTGGTATTTTATCCAAGAACAAAATCTGATATACGGCAACTCTCAATGCATTCTTTAAATTTGTTTCCACCTTTGTAAAAGTACCATGATAAAATCCATTTAATACCCAATCCAACCGATTTTTCCATCTAACAACACCATGTACAAGTTCACTGAGCAAACCTTTATCTAAATCAGACAATTCTTTATGTTTAAATTCATAGTCAAGGAGTTTGTCCAGGTAAGCATCCGTTCTATCTATTCTATTCAATATTTTTATAGCTAAACCACGAGCACCGCTATATATATTCTCCTGATTTTCCAGATTCTGGATCATAAAATATTAAATTTGTTTCTCTGTTCTTTAGTATTTTCAAACACTTCACCAAGTAATTTTATTAAAGAATCAGATAAAATTTTATTTCTTCTTTGCATGACAATTCTTGCCGTGTCGATAACCATTTCAAGGGAATTTGTTTTCAGAGGTCCTTCAGGTGTACCTCTGACAAATGAGGGAATGTAGCGTGGAGGTAATCCTGCTCCATATAGATTACAGCATATACCTACAACGGTTCCTGTATCAAACATCATATTAATACCAGTTTTAGAGTGGTCGCCGAACAACATACCAAAATGTTGCAGGTTTGTATTAATTAATTCTCCATTTATGACTGCCTTCACTTTTGAGTAATTATTTTTTAGATCACTATTATTTGTACCAGCACCAAAATTTGCCCAACTACCAACATATGCATGACCCAAATATCCATCGTGTTGTTTGTTCGAATGGGATTGAATAATTACTGAATCCAGTTCACCACCGACTTTACACACTTCACCAATTGAACAACCTGAATAAATCTTTGCCCCTATTTTAATTATAGTTTGATCACCAATGAAAGCAGGACCAACAATAGTACTTTGTGGCATTATTAAAACATTCTTTCCGATAATAACTGGTCCATCAGTCGCATCGATTACTACATTAGAACTAATTTTTGTATGCTTTCCTATTACTACATTTTTAGGATTAACAATATCTGAATGTTTAATCTTTTTAATTTGAGACTTCTTTTTCAACAACTCAAAATCTTTTTCAATTTCACTTCCAATATTTACAATCAAATCCCAGGGATATGATGCCAGATTGGCATTTATTTGTGCTTCTTTAAAATTTACAAAGTCTTCATCTTCTAACAATGGGAAACCTTGACGCTTCCATTTGGTCAAAAAATATTTTAAAGTTTTATCTGTAATACAAACAATAACTACTTGGTTATTAGTTTTATATACAACATCATTTTTAAAATTGAACGAAACCTGTTTAATTAGATCCCGATTCGCGATTAAACGTCCGTTTATAAAAACAGAATTTCCTTCTGAAAACTGATTAATGTTGAATTCTGGGTATGTTTCTCTCAAAAGATCTGTTAAAATTGGGCGGGATAACAAATTTATCTTTTTAATATTGAAGCATTTTTCAATCTTCTCTCTAAGAGAAAACACTCCACATCTCAGATCATAGATAGGTCTCAGGTAAGTCAGAGGATAAAAGTTAGAAAAATTTTTATCTTCATATATGTAGTAATTAATTTTCCCCATAGAAATAAATCAAAAAAAAACGGAATGTTTTAATTACATTCCGTTATGAATAATATTTCTAATATTCCACCTTAAGCAGTTGGAGTTTCTTCTTTAGATTTCTTATATTTTTTATTAAATCTTTCAACTCTTCCTGCTGAATCCACTAGTTTTTGTTTACCTGTAAAGAACGGATGACAGGCAGAACATATCTCAAGTTTAATGTTACCAACTGTTGACCTGGTTTCAAAAGTATTACCACAAACACAGGTAACAATTGATCTTTTATATGGCGGATGAATACCGTTTTTCATTATAAAAACTCCAAAAATTATTAATTTTAATGGTTAAATATATGATTTTTTTTGCATAAAGCAAAATTTTAAAGAATTATTTCATTAACAACATTTTTTTGACCATATAATGATCATTTGTTATTAATTTATAATAATAAACTCCTGATGCAAGTCCAATCGCGTTAAATTCATATGAATATTCTCCTGGAGTCTGAAATCCGCTATAAATTAACTGTACTTGTTTTCCATAAATATCATAAACAGCCAAATGAACAAAACCACTTTTAGGAACTGTATAATTTATTCTTGTTGATGGATTAAAAGGATTAGGATAATTTTGTTTTAATTCATATTTGTAAATTTTTAATTCATAATCCTTCATTTCCGTTGGATTAAAATTAAAGAGTATTGGATTTGAATATGATTCTAATCCATTGTTATCAACTTGTTTGATACGATAATAATAATTACCATTGCTAATAATTGTTGTATCGATAAAATAATAAAATTGATTTTGAAGAGTAGTGTTTGAACCTGGAATAATATCCTCATTCAAGGATAAATATTCAGTATCATATTCTCCTTTGCGCTGGACATAAAAACCAAGATTATTTATTTCACTGACGGTAGACCACTCAATTTTAACATAGTTTGAATTTTCCATTTTATTTGCAATTAATGATCCAAATGTAACCGGTAAATAACCATTAACAGTCACCCAGATTGGTGCTGTCCAAACTCTTTGCCCATCATTTTGCTGAACAAATACATAATAATAATATGTAGAACTAACCGGTTGATTTACAATATAAGATAACGAATCCGAGTTACTGATAGAGGTTAGTACTGTGGAATTAGTTCCAGATCCCGGTATTCCACATCTGATTTCTATTTTTGAAATGTTATCATTAGGTGTTTCATCAGTAACTTTTACCCTTATATTAAAGGGTGTAAGCAATGTTATGATACTTCCCATTATAGAATCATTTATATCAAAATCAACTTTTACATTAACATCTTCTGATGCATATACATTTCGGTTTTTAAGTGCAGTCAGAATATCTGTTTTAGTCAGTGCTTTCGCCAGTACAACACTTCGTTGTTGATTACTCATTCCAAAATTTGTATAATGATTATCCTGATCAGCAGTAGGAGCAATATGATAACCCAATTTTAACAAAGAATGGTAATAGGATTCGTATGTTGTAGAGGAAGGATCGGTCATTGTAGTATTAGTAGAAAAAGCAGGTCCGCTTTTAATTGCAGTTGCCTGTAATACTTTATCAATATTCGAATCATAACTTTTAGACAATAAATTACCGAAGTCTGTATTGTTAGGATGGGCGAGATAACAGAAAGCGTTAAGAGAGTCGACAACTTTCCATAATCGATTATAATCATTTTTCGCAACATAGACATCATAAACACCTGGATTCCATCCAATTAACTTATCAGTGTTAAAAATCAGTGTATGACCTCCATAAGTTGCCAGCGTACCCCATTCCTGTCCAAAAATACCTACAAAAACATTCTCCTTATTGGCGGTATCGGCTTCATTCACACCAGAACGCCATCTTGGAAGGGTCATATTCAAACCTTCGTTATGATTATGGTCAGTAATAGCTAAGTAATTCAAATTGAGAGCAACTGTTCTACCATAATTAATTGCTTTAGCGACAGGTAGTTTATAGGTGTTCGTATCCTGATCCTTATTACCATCTGAGTACCATGTATGGGAATGGAGGTTACCAAAGTAATGATTATAAAGTTTATTTTGAGCATAAAGCGATGAGAAAAACAGGCAAAAATACAAAAAATATTTCATTAAGGGTTCCTATATATTATTTTAAAGGATGTATATAAGATTGGTAAACTGAGGATAGAGCTGGTGGTCGGATTTGAACCGACGACCTGCGGTTTACGAAACCGCTGCTCTACCACTGAGCTACACCAGCATTTATTTTTTATTTTTCTTAAATCTTTTTACAGAATCTAAGATTGCTTTTTTTGCAGCTTGAGCAGAATCCCAACCGAAACTTTTTACAGATTTTCCTTCAAGGTTTTTATAACTCGTGAAAAAATGTTCTATTTCTATAAGCAAATGATTTGGAAGATCATTTATACCTGTAACTGTCTTGTATGTAGGATCATGAACAGCAATTGATAAAATTTTGTCATCCGAACCTTGCTCATCGTACATTCTTAAAATCCCAATTGGCTTTACTTCAAGTAATATGCCGGTTGATAAGGGTTGATCTATAATAATTAATACATCTACGGGATCACCATCTTCGTAGAGGGTACTTGGAATAAAGCCATAAGCTGCTGGATAATGCATTGACGAATAAAGGACTCGATCAAGTTTAAAAATGTCAAGAGTTACATCGTATTCATATTTATTTCTACTACCTTTGGGAATTTCAACGATTGCGTTAACAATATCTGGACATCTCTTTCCAACAGGTAATTTCTTTAAGCTAACTGCCATAATATATTATTTAGCTCCTAATCTTTCAAGTCCTTTTTTAGCATCCACATTATTGGGATCAAGTTGTAATACTTTTTTAAATTCAGTGATTGCTTCTGCTTGAAGTTTTTTATTAATCTCGTCTTCCCCCTCAATTCTGAGATACAAGAGTCCATTTGCGAGCCAGAGGTGTGCTTGAATGTTTTTAGCATCATATTCAATAGCTTTTCTGAAATGTTTAACAGCCTCTTCATCTCTCTTTCTGTTATCATCAGGATCATCACTTCGATTCAGCATTAGGGATTGTCCAAGAAGAACACGGATTGATGCATCATCTGCTCCTGATGATATTGCCTTGCGAGCCCAATCGGCAGCTGCTGCATACTTTTGTTTCTGAAAATAGAAAGAGGCAATCATATTATAAGCTTCAAGCAATTCGGTTTTGTATTTTTCCTTCTGATCTCCTATTAATGCAAGAACTTCATCATATTCCTGCTTGGCAAGATCCAGTGAATCCATTAAGGCATAGGTTTGTGCTAATCTAAGTCGTGAACCTATATATGATGGTCTTAACTCTATCGCCTTTTTTAATAATTGTCGTGCACGCTCATAATTCTTTAATTGAATATATGAAGCCGCAGCATTAAGATATGCGCTAATAGACGTAGAGTCAACACCAATTTTCTTTTCATACATATCCGCTGATTCATTATACCGTTTTTGACGCATATAAAGAGCACCCAGTTCTGAATATACATCAGAGAATGTTGAATCTAATTTAAGTGCAGTTTCATAAGCTTCAATTGCTTGTATTTGTTTATCAAGTCCTTGGAGTGTTTTCCCATACTTATAATAATCTTCAGCAGTTAATTCAGTTTCCCTTTTTAATTTTAGGAAAGCAGATTCAGCACTTTTATAATCTTTTAGCTCAACATAAGCATAAGCCATTATTCTGAATACATCAAATTTAGTAGAATCCAAAGACAGTACCTTCTCAGCAACTTTTACAACCTCGTCATAATTTTTTATTTCAAATAAAGATTTCATATACAAATACTGAGCATCAAAAGAATTCGGTGATAATTCTGTAAGGCGTTTGTACATTTTTGCTGCGTTGGCATATTGCTTAGCAAGAAAATATATATTTCCCAATTCATCATATAAGCTTGCATTTGTAGAATCCAGCTGTATTGCAGTCAAATAACTTTTTGCCGCATCGTTCCATTTACGCATTTTTTTATAGGTCTGTGCTAATTTTATATGCGCCTCAACAAGTCCAGTGTTTATGTCAATTGCTTTCTGATATTGTTCAATTGCAGCAGGAGAAATACCCTGCATTGCATAGATATCTCCTATTTTTATATAAACAGCAGGATTTTTTTCATCAAGCTCGCGCGCTTGTGTAAATGCAACCAGAGCTGCATCCAGAGAATCCTGTTTGAGCAATGCTTCACCCATTAAAAAGTATAACTCCGGATTCTTTTTGTGTTTTTTCTGTGAATCTCTGAAAAGCTGCACCGCTTTTTTATAATTACCGTTCTTTAATTCTTCCTTACCTTGCTCGAATGTATCTTGTGAATATGCAAAATTTAAGCATAATATTGTGCTTATCGAAAAAAGTAAGGTGAGTAATAAATGAATATTTTTTTTCATTATTTTTTCTCCTGTCTGTTTAGTTGAATTATTCTAACTGGCATTGTGGAAGGTACCAACTTGTTATTCAAAACCACTTGTTGACCTTGAACACCTGTGGCAAAAGATACAAATCCACTTGCTAAACCAACACTTTTAATATTTGTATAAATATAAACATTTGAACGTAAAGGATAAAATTCTTTATAAACATATGCTTGTGCAGGCGAAAAATACTCTCCACTCACACCCAGAGAATCACTATATGCTGATGAATCACCAACATCCAGAAATTTTATATTATTATACACGGTGTCATAATAATTTATACCCACAAATCCCATTGCATTAGTTTTCTGAGATATGAATTGGATTGTAGAATCTGTTGTCGAAAAAGTAAATAAATTATCCGGTAATTTCTGGACTTCAAACCGCTCTAAAAAATAATCGAAAACATCGGAGTTTCTTCCTGGAAAATACATATAAATCTTTGAATTTGAACTCTTCCAACCTAATTCCTTCCAGAACTTGATATTTCCCTTAAATAAACTATCGATTTGAGAAATTCTTATTTGCTCAATAGGATTATCTTTATTAACTATGATCCCAAATCCACCTTTAGCAATCTCATAATTATATATTTTCATTTCTCGCTTCTTGACAATTGCTTCTTCATCTTTATCCAATGTTCTGGAGAGAAGTATAAGTTCAGTACTATCGCTTAATAGATACATTACTGCTTCACGAGCTGAGGTAATTCTTACATCTATCTTAGCTTCTGTGTAGATATGTTCAAATCTTTGTGCAAGACTTTTTGCCAGTGGAGCAACTGTTTCTGAAGCATATATAACCAGATATCCTTTTGTGGGGGATTCCTTTACATCACCACTCTGACAACCAATCAAGAATAAAAAGAAAAAAAGTATTTTGAAATAGTCATTCCTCATTGGGAAAATTTTTCTTTTGTTTAATACGAATAGTTATAGAACGATAAATTCCATAAAGAAGCAGTACGATACCAAATAAAATTCTATAATTTTCGGGTGTTTGTGTTAGAAGAAAACCGAAAATCATGGCTAATCCAACTAAAATTACTATTGCAGAAACAACATATCCAAATGTATCTAAAATTTTTTGTGTTTGCAGTGCCATGATTTTCGGTTGTATGATTAATTCTTAAGTTTAAATTTAAATGGTATTGCCACCCAAACAGCCACAGGTCCATTATTCATAATTGCGGGTGTAAATACCCATTGCATTGCAGCATCTATCGCTGCCTGATTAAATATTTCGGCATCACTTTTAATGACAACTGCCTTTTTGGGCTTACCTTCTTTATCGACCCAGATTTTTACCCAGACAGTTCCTTCCATTTGGGCACGCTGTGCAAGTTCTGGATAAACAGGTGTGACTTGCTTTACTGGAACTGGTTGTTTTTCGACTGGTACAAAATCTGGTGGTGGACCTTCATCTTCAATTTTTATATCCTGTTCGATTTGGACTCCACCGCCACCCAAATCTCCAAGATCAGAAACAATTGGACTTGCTTGCTGACTCATTTCAGTTTGTGTGGCAAGTGTTTGTTCAGGGCTGACTTCAGCATCTGGTACTGGAACTGGCACACCAATCGTTGGCTTAGCAGTTGGAGCAGAAATAGCCAATTGAGGTGCAGTTTCTGTGTTAGTAATTGAAGGTGGTGGACCTAATTCAGATAATTTAATGACACGCATAGTATATACTGGTTCTTCTTCTTCGCCAAGGTATTCAATAAGATAATATATTCCAATAATACTCAAGTGAAGTGACACAGCAATTGCCAAAGCAATACCAGCATATCGATTGTATAACTTACGAAGTTCCTGAAATCCGTAATGTAATGTTGCAGTTGCTTCTTTTACCATTTTTCATCCACTCCTTTCCTTTATGATACCTTTGCAAGTACTTTGAGATCAGCTTCAGTAAGTGGTGCAATGCTAAAACGACTGATGCCACTTACATTGAACTCGTCAATAATATCAACCATCATGTGATATTTTCCGTCTCGATGTATTTTTAGTAATACAGTCAATTTCGGATTCTGTTCGATTCTCTCTTTAAGCAGAGCTTTTAAGTCTTTGAATTCAACCTTTTTTGGACTTTCAATACCCATATTCCAGTAAATTGAACCATCACCTTTAACTCTTAGGGTCATTAAATTGCTTTCTGCTATTTCGACTTTAACATCTTTAGACGGAGGAAGATTTATTTCCATAGTTTGAGGTTTACTCATTGTTGTTGTTAACATAAAAAATGTTAGCAACAGGAATGCGATATCGACCATTGGAGTCATATCGATTCTTATACCGAGGCGACGCGGTTGCCGTCTCTTTTTACCTTTTTTTCTTTGAGCTCCACGCGGAGCAGCAGTGTCTACAGCACCCATATCTATCCTCCTTAATTCCGTTCTAAATTGGTTATTAAATTGAAACGAGTTATTTGCGTCTTTTCCAGAATATCCATTATATCTTCAGTTAGCCCATAATTTGCCTCTTGATCGCCTTTTATGATAGTCCTTAATTTTGGATTGGTAATTCTGGCTTTTATCAAGAGATCCGGGAGATCTTTCAATGTTACCTGGACACTGGGAGCTAACTTTGCCATATTTTCTGGAGTTCCGTATTGTTTACGTACTTCTGGAGAATAATATTCCCAATTCTGTTTTACAACATCACCCAATACTCTTAATTTTGTTGTTTGTGCATCTAATCCCAAAAAGATTCTATCATCTTTGGTGATTGTTATAAGCATAACATCGGATTCTGGTAATTTATACTCAGAATGGGAAGAAGGCAATTCTATCACAACTTCTTCCGGTGGTTTAAATTGCGTAGTCAGCATAAAGAAAGTTAACAGGAGGAACGCAATATCCACGAAAGGAGTCATGTCAATTCGAATTGAAACACGCCCTTTCTTTATCTTTGGCATAATTAATTCTCCTAATGTTTATTTAGATTTTGTCATAAGTGTTTGGACTATATTATAACCTGCTTCGTCAATCATATAAGTAAATGTGTCTACTTTATTAACAAAAAAGTTGTAAGCGACAATTCCAGTTATTGCAGCAAATAATCCAAACGCTGTATTAACAAGTGCCTCAGATATACCTATTGAGAGCTGAATGGCGTCGGGTGCACCAGCATGTGCTAGCGCTCTAAATGCACGGATCATTCCTACAGTTGTACCCAGTAGACCCACCATAGTAGCAATTGATGCAATTGTAGATAATACAATAAGATTTCTTTCTAACACTGGTAATTCGAGTGATGTAGCTTCCTCAATTGATCTTTGTACTTCTGCCATCTGTTTCTCAGCTTCCCAACCTTTACCTTCTCTTGCAATTGCTTGGTATCTTTCAAGTCCAGTTTTCACGATATTTGCAAGAGAACCTCTCTGTCGATCACATGTTTTGATTGCTTCGTCAATTTTACCACTATCAAGATGTCTCTGAATATCACGGATAAAAGTTGCCATATTACCTTTGCCTTTAGCTTTACCAAGCGAAAAGATTCTTTCAAATACAAAAGTGATCACCAAAATTGATAACATAATCAAAACCGGTACAAAATACCCACCTACGAAAATCGTACCGAGTAAATTAATTGGCTGGTGTCGGCCTTCACCATCTTTAAAATTCGCTGGATCACCAAGAATAAACCACCATATCGCAAACGCAATAATTAGTGCTAATATGAATACAACGGTTGAAAAAAGATTTTTTTGCATTTCTTATCTCCTTTTAATTGTTTTTGTTATTGTTTATACTTTTATTAATGAAAATTTTTTTATTGCTTCATCTATCTTATCACATATCTCAAATACTTCAGTTAATTTTGTTATAATAAAAACATTCTTTACAGATTTTCCAACACCGGTTAGAATAATTTCACCACCACTTTTTGTAAATGTGGTGTAAGCCGAAATCAATGAACCTAATCCAATACTATTAATAAGGTTCACTTTCGATAAATCTATAATCAATTTTTTGTTGCCCTGTTCAATAAAATCTGCGACAGCATCGCGGAGTTCGTTTATTATATCTTCACTGATAAGTGAACTCTTTAATTCAATGATACCAATTTGACCATTATTAACTGTACGTATTTTCAAATTCACAAAATATCCTGATTTTTTTTAAAATTAAACTATCAATTATAATACCAGAAATTTTACTTAAAAATGAATCAAAAAATAACATATTAGAACTTATTAATTGCAATTTGCAAGGTTATAAAAGAAATATTTAGGATATGCCTTTTAATTTTTTGAAAATCAATCAATTATGGAATCTTGCAAAATGCAATGATTATAAATTATACTTTTTCCTTTTACGCCATAAAGTTGTAGGATCAATCCCTAAAAGATTAGCTGCCTCATCCAAATCTTTTGCTACCCCAAGAACTTTTTTTATATGCAGTTTTTCCATTTCCTCCAATGATAAAATACTTGATATGCTTAAATCAGCGTTCTTAATTTCATCCGGTAAATATTCTGAGCGAATTACACCATCTTTAGCAAACACCAGGCATCTTTCAATTACATTTTCAAGTTCACGAATATTCCCCGGCCAACGATATGTTGTTAGCAATTTTAGTGCATCATCAGATAAATCATACTGTTTGCCGCCACCGTATTTTTTTATAAAAAATTGTATTAAAATTAATACATCTCCTGGCCTCTCCCTTAATGGTGGAAGTTTAAACTTCACTGCATTAAGTCGATAATATAAATCTTCCCTGATTGCACCTGATTGTAACGCTTCTGTTAAATTCCTGTTTGTTGCAGCAATGACACGAACATCAACGCAACGAGTCAAATTTTCTCCGAGTCGCTCAAACTCTTTACTTTGTAAAAATCTAAGAAGTTTTACTTGAATATTTTGAGGTAATTCTCCGATCTCATCTAACAAAATTGTTCCACCATCAGCTGCTTCAAATCTGCCAGTTCTATCTTTCATTGCACCTGTAAAAGCCCCTTTTACATGACCAAATAATTCACTTTCCAAGAGTGTCTCTGGAAATGCTGCACAACTAACTTTTATAAATGGTTTATTACGCCTGTTGCTACAGTTATGGATAAACTTTGCAAGCATTTCTTTACCGGTACCACTTTCACCTTCGATCAGCACATTAAGATTTGAATCAGCGATTTGACGAGCAATGTCAAGTAGCTGTAAAACTTCCGGATCACGAGATATAAACTGCTGCTCTTCCTTAGTTTCTTCTATCTGCTGTCTTAAATATCTGACTTCTTTTTTTAACTTATGATATTCGAAGACTCTTTCAGTAAATAGTTGAAACTCCTGCATATCGAAAGGTTTTTGCAAAAAATCTTCAGCTCCATTTTTGATAGCTTCGACAGCACTCTGAATTGAACCATGCGCAGTTATGATTACAACTGTTGTGTTTGGAGATTTTTGTTTGCATTCTTTTAACAATTGCATTCCATCAATAGGTGACATTTTTAAATCAAAGAAAGCAATATCATATTCTTTTTCACTTAATTTTACACTTGCTTCAACAGGGTCCAAATATGCATCGACTAAAAAATTTACTGATTCGAGATATATTTTAAGGGTTCTTAGAATATTTTGCTCGTCATCAACAACGATTATTGTACCACGAGGTTCCATTTTATTTCCTTCTCTCTATTGGTATCGAAAAAGTAAAAACACTACCCCTTCCTAATTCACTTTCTGCCCAAATATTTCCACCATACATTTCTACAATTTCCTTTGCGATAGATAAACCCAATCCAACACTTCCGGGTGTGCTCTCCATGCTCTCTTTTAATTGCACAAATTTATCAAAAATTTTGTCCAGATTCTCCACAGGTATCCCTTTTCCTGTATCACGAACATTCACAAATATATAATTATTTTTCGTGTGAGATTGAATTTCAACTACACCGCCCTCAGGAGTATAGCGTAGAGCATTATTAACTAAATTGCTAACCACCCAGCTAAACTGTCGAAAATCTCCAACAAATTTCGGTATTGTTTTATCCAGATTGAGAATTAGCTCTACACCTTTTTCTTTAAAGGGTAAGTACAGTGGTTTTATAATATCTTCAATTACATCATTAATTGATATTAACTCTTCTTTAAGTTGAATTTTTCCTGATTCAAGTTTTGATAATTCAAGCAACTCCCTGACAAGTTTTGTGAGACGCTCGGAATCTTGTTTTGCAGCTTGTACTAATTCCTCCTGTTCTGGAGTTAGTTTACCAACTATACCCTGACGCAGAATATCTATCGACATATTGATAGAAGTTAGCGGTGTACGAAATTCATGCGAAACAGTCGCCATAAATTCTGATTTCATTTTATCAAGCAATTTAAATTGAGTTACATCCTGTAAAATCAAAACCGTACCAAGTTTTTCCCCACCAGGTAAGGGTATTTCAGAAACTCTAGGTCTTACATAAATCTCTTTCTCTCCATCTTTGAATAGGATATATGGTTGCTTCTGGTAGTCATCTAATCTTGGGTTCAGAATGATAGAACGGATTCTATCATCATTTATTATTTCACAACTCAGTCCCTCAACATTCTTATCTTCAATTTTTAATAATTTTCTTGCGGCTTCATTAATTAATAGTATTTGATTCTGTTTGTCACATACTATTATTCCATCGGAAATATTTTCAACTATAGTTTCAGCTTTTTGTTTTTCTGTAAGTATTTTTTCAATATTCATTGCCTCAAACCTTCTCAGTCGCTCAGTCATTTTATTAAATTCACGACTTAATTCACCAAATTCATCGTTGGTCAAAATATCTGTTTTCAAATCCAATCTACCTCTGCCAATGTTCCTAACAGTTTCAGTTAATCTTTCTGCTGGTTCAACGATAGAGCGCGTGAATTGTATACTTGCAAGAATACTTAAAGTAACAGCAATGAGCGATGCAATCAATACAGCAAATGTGGCTTCACCAGATATTTTCTTTGCGCGAGCATCCATTTCGAACATCTCTTTTTGATTTATATCAATTAACGTGAAGCAAAATTCTTTTAATTTCTCGTTTATTGGTCTGATCGCATTAAAGTGATAGCCCTTGGCAATTTGTTGTAATTTGGGATCGAAAACCAACATCATCAGATTTTCAGCCTCTTCATCATATTTCTGATGTAAATTTGAGATGCTATCCAGAATTGATCTTTGTTCTGTTTTATAAACTCTTTCCTGGGTCTTTTGTAACCATTGGAAAAAATCCAATTTTGATTGTTTGTATGCTTCAATATTTTTCTGACTTGGATTTGTAATAATCGCTGCGAGAGCATTATCTTTTATTTCCAGTGCACGAACAATATTTTCCGCTGCTATAACATTCAAATAATTTTCCCTGATGATTTGATCAACAGAATTGCCAAGTCGGTTGAAATTAATTATTGCCCAAATTGTAATTGCGATACTTATTGAGACAAGGAGTATGTAACTAAATGAGATTCGAAAACGAAGACTATTGAAAAATGAAATAGGCATTGTTAAAGATATCAATCATGCAAAATCTTGTTGATCATCTTATTAACCTGATCCATATCGATTGGTTTTGTAAGTATTCCAAAAAGCTCTTTATCATGTAAGCCTCGTAGTATTTTTTCATCCTCAAAACCACTTATGAATAGAAATGGGGTATGAGAGAATTCAGGTAACTGTCTGACTTTTTGATATAATTCGATTCCTCCAATTCTTGGCATTAAAATATCAGAAATTATCAAATCCGGTACATATTCATTTAATTTATCCAGAGCTTCCTGACCATCATATACCAAAACTACCTCGTATCCTTCCATAATTAGCAGTTCCCTCAAAATTTCAGCAAAACCGACTTCATCATCAACCAGTAAAATTTTTCTTTTTCTGCCTGTTTCCATAGCCAAAATGTTCGTTTTTATTTGAATATAGATAAACTGTCATATAAAATCAAATTTTTTGATTAATTTTTGATTTTAAACCAAGAATTTATTATGTTTTTAACAAAAATGGAAAATTTAAATTGAAAGAATTTGATAAATTTGTTGAAATAGTAAGACGACTGCGCAAAGAATGTCCTTGGGATAGAGAGCAAACTCATATCTCTGTAAGACATAGCTTAATTGAGGAAACATACGAAGTAATCGAAGCAATAGATAACAACGACTTATCAGCACTAAAACAAGAACTCGGAGATTTACTCTTACATGTCGTATTTCATACATCAATTGCTGAACAGTTTAATGAATTTACCTTAGAAGATGTGATTAAAGAAATCACTGAAAAGCTCATTCGGCGACACCCGCATGTGTTTGGTAACATTAAACTAAATGATTCAAAACAGGTTATTTCAAATTGGGAAAAATCCAAACTTGGCGAAGGAAGGAATTCTGTTTTAGAAGGTGTCCCAAAAGAACTTCCAGCTTTATTGCGTGCACATAGGTTGCAAGATAAAGCTTCAAAAGTTGGTTTTGATTGGGAAAAAAAAGAAGATGCATGGAGAAAAGTTGAAGAAGAAATAAGAGAATTACACTCAGCAATCGAATCTGGTGATCAAGAAAAAGTTGAAAGCGAATACGGCGATTTACTTTTTGCTCTTGTAAACTATTCAAGATTTATCAATGTAAATCCAGAGAACTCATTACGACAAACAATAGAAAAATTTATCAAGAGATTTCAATACATAGAGCAACAACTTAAAAAGAGAGGAAAGGATATTCACAACACAAGCCTTGAAGAAATGGATTTGTTATGGGAGGAAGCTAAAAAACTTTAATTTCCATTTGTTGACTGTTCGTTGGAAGTACCTGATTTCCCATTAGCTGTATATTTGTCATAAGCATCAATAATATCTTTTACCAGCTTATGTCTGACAACATCATTACGATCAAAATAACAAAATGCAACTCCCTCAATTTGCTTTAAAATTTCCTGTATCTGTACCAAACCAGATACAGTTTTTGCTGGTAAATCTATTTGTGTAATATCACCTGTGATTATTGCTTTAGAGTTCATACCAAGTCGAGTTAAAAACATCTTCATCTGCATACTTGTAGCATTTTGTGCTTCATCTAAAATTACAAAAGAATTATTCAATGTTCGCCCCCTCATATATGCAAGCGGAACAACCTCTATTACCCGCTTTTCAATATAATTTTTTAATTTTTCTGGTGGAATCATATCATCCAAGGCATCATATAGCGGACGCAAGTAAGGATCAACTTTTTCCTTCATATCGCCCGGTAAAAAACCCAAGCTTTCACCAGCTTCAACTGCAGGTCGAGCAAGTACGATTTTCATTATTTCTCTATTCTTCAATGCAGCCACAGCCATAGCGACAGCTAAATAAGTTTTTCCAGTACCAGCAGGACCAATTGCAAATACGATATCGTTTTTTCTGATCTGCTTTATATACTCTCGTTGCCCTGGAGTTCTGGCTTTGATAATACCATTTCTTGTAAACAATACAGCGTTATCAAGCTCGCTCTCACTATATTGCTGAGTTATTGATTTGGGTAGAGCTGCTTCTCCATTAACCATTACAAGATCAATTACTGTTTCAACATCGTTTGTTGTGAGAGTTCCATTTTTACTTAAAATGTAAATTAATTCTTTAAATATCTTCTCTAATTGTTCTATCTGATGTGTTTCACCTCTGAGTATTATCGTGTCTCCCCTAACAATAATGTCAGCATCAAATCTGTTTTCAATAATTTGTAAATTAGCGTCGTTCAGCCCCAATAAACGGAGCATATCAACACCATCGGTTTTTATTTTTTTATCAGCCAACTATAATATTACCCTTTCATTTATTAAAAAACATAAAAAGCCCTTTCCACCAGGGAAAAGGGCTTTTAAAATTTTGAATGTAAAAATTAATACTAATTTTTTTCAAATCAATTATTGTGTTGGTTCTGCAGCTTCTTTCTTCTTTCTGTAATATGAATTTGCAGCAGCTTTTTCTTCTTTTGTTAATTCAGCACCTGTTGGAATCTTCAATACCCATTTGGGTTTAATTATATCTGGATTTTTAATTTTATCCTTATTACCCTGCCAAATCTTTGGCCATAACCAGGCATTGTTATAAATATCTTTTTTCTTAGCGATATTCCATAGACAATCTCTGTCCTTTGCCCAGGTACCAACAGTATAGGTTTTTTCTTTTTCCAGAGTTTTCTTTAAGCTCGCAATGTTGGCTTGCAATTTTTCTATTCGGCTCTTTATTCTTGGAATCATGGCAATATTGTGTTTTGCCATTTCAGTTACTCTCTTGTCCATATTCATAACTTCATCACGATATTTTAAGAGCTCTTCGTCAGAAAGCCGCATTAATTCATTAGTTCTATTTTCATAACGGGTGAGTTCATCGATAAATGCGTCATATTCAGCTTGTGTTACACCCAATAATTTCAACAAATTATCATGGCAAGTTGCGACATCGGCATCCAGTTTTTTTGATTGATCCTGGAGATTTTTGATATCCGAATTTAGCTTGTCCAATTTTGCTTTAAGGTCATTTCGCTTTGCGGTATATTGACTCATTTCCTGTTGCCATTGTTCTTTTGTCATTTCTTGTGCAAAAAGGATTTGCACATCAAGAACAAGTAACATTGTTATTAAAATTGTTAAAAATAATTTTGTCTTCATTGTCCCTTCTCCTTTCCTTAATTATTGACCTAAAGCTTTTCTTACTGCAGCTTGATCGTCCTGACATTCCTGAAGTTTGCCGTTTTTTTCAGCAACTTCTTTCTCAAGTTTGGCTTTTTCCTTTTCTTTGTCAGGTACCTGTTTTTCTAATGCCGAAACTTCAGCTTTTAAATCATTCAGCTGCCTGAGTTCTTCTTCTGAAGGCCTGCTTGTACAGGCACTTAAGAACAATGAAGCTGATATTGCAGTAGCAATTAAGATACCGCTTCTTTTTACCATACTATCCTCCTAATATTTAATTTAGATTTCAACATTATTTTGTAAAACTTTACTTTATTATAAGAAAATAAATTTAATTTGTCAAGTTTTGCACCTAAGTAATTATTTCTCTTTTAACATCCCATTCTCAGCAAAGCTAAAAAAAGTATTTCCAGCTATAATAATATGATCATGTATTGTAATTTCTACAATCCTGCTTGCCTGTAAAAGTTGTTTTGTTATTTGGATATCCTCCTGGCTGGGCTGTGGATTACCACTTGGGTGGTTATGCAATAAGATAATAGCCGCAGCTGCTTCAATAATTGCGTTCCTGAAAACTTCTCTTGGATGCACAAGAGAGGCGTTTAATGTACCTTTTGTAATTTCCACATCTTTAAGCAATTCATTTGAAGTGCTTAATAAGAGGACTTTAAAAACTTCCTGTTTTAGATCCTTCAAAAAAGGTCCATAACGCGTATAAACATCTTTTGGTGAAGAGATTTTTAGCTTTTTATCTGATACCTCTGTCGAAATCCTTTTTGCAAGTTCAAATGCTGCAAGGAGTGTTACAGCTTTGGTTGTCCCAACTCCTTTATAATTTTTTAATTCATTAATTGATTTAGATAATAATGAATTTAAGGATCCAAAATCTGATAACATCTTCTTGGCAAGATCAACAGCCGTTATTTTTCCTGAGCCGCTTCTCAACATTATCGCTAACAATTCTGCATTTGTTAGGGAATCGGTACCATATTTTATTAATTTTTCCCTTGGCCTTTCATCAGCTGGCCATTCCTTAATTTTAGAATGATATTGTAATAAATCCTCCGATAACTTATCATTGAATTTCTTCATATTCTGCCTCCAGAATTTATTATTTTAAATCGCCAATTTTTTTTATTTTTCCATTGGAGAGCTTTAAAATATTAAATTGTGAATTTACCCTATCACTACCAAAGGTAATCTTTGAGTGTAATGTAGAAAAGTCACGCACTTCTGATAAGCGCTTCTTTAGGAGTTCTTGATTTATGTTTCCCTGTTTTATTAGATTAGTTATTAAATTCATTATATCATATCCGTAATAAGAATTTTTTGTGGGTAAATTCTTAAATCTAGATTTATAATTTTCAATAAAACTTTTTGTATTTTCGTCTTCTTCGTCGATATAGAATTCTGAAATAAAGATTAGATTATCTAAGTAATTCTTATTGTTTTTTAATTCATTTTCATCATACCACTCGCTTGTTCCAAGTATTTGAGTTTTGATGTTGAAATAACTTAATTGAGGCGCAATAATACCAATTTCTTCTGATGAACTTATAGGAAAAAGGATTCCATGTATTGAATTTATCTCAAAATAAACGGAATCCGAGTAATTATTTGGATAATAATACACCAAACCGATTGAATCAGCAATCGCACGCCCTTTTTTCCCAAATAATCTATTTACACCGATAACGCCGCCAGTATCGATTAAAGAATCCAGAAGTTCACTATCAATACCCGCACGAAGCAATTTCATTTTAGCCAATGTGTTAACCTTATTAGAAAATGAAACTACAGGTTCAAGATTAGTTGAAACTTTCCGCAAATTAAGGAATTGCTCACTTAAATCCTGAGCTCCCTTTTCATAATATTCAGTCGCAACAATGTTCGCACCAAGTTGTGTTGCTTCGTTTATAAAATTTTCAACCACACTTTTAGAAGATGATTCATTGGGAGAAATAACAGCCAGATTAACGAGTTTTAAATGGTCTACGGCAATACGTGCAAGTGCTTTACCTCTATTCCTGTAATCAGGATTAGCCTGAAAAACATAATCTCCTATTGAAGCAATTCCATTTGAGGTAGCTGTTGGGGTTATCATTAAAATTCTATTTTTTTGAGCGACCTCAGCACATACCAATGCTTCGTTGCTAAATATAGGCCCAATTACACACAAAATTCTTTCATTTTGCTTAATCAAATCATTTAATTCGCTAACAGCACGGGACGGCATACGTTCAGTATCTCTAACATCAAGCACGATTTCGTAGTCATTATCCTTGTTCGCATTAAACTTTTCCGTTGCTATCTGTATACCAGCAAGAACATCATTACCAACTTCACTGAAAGGTGAATCCGAATAATTACCCATTAATGGAACCAAAACACCTATTTTCAATGGGTATTTTTTTTGAAGAATTTTCCAAACTTCTCCAACGAAGGATCTATACTTATCAGAAATTGGATGTTCAATTACTTTTCGCAATAAATTTCTTGATTGCTTTACACTTCCATAATCATATAACTTTTTGGAATAAAGTGCGATTATCAAATCATAAATTTCTTTATTTTCATTTTTATGAGCAATTTGATTTAAGGTCTCTTCTGGTAAATTCTCTTTTGATATAATCTGTAAAAGATTTAATGTATTGTTATACAGCTTTCTATCTTTTGTTATCATTATAGAATTAAGTAATGAATAAAATGAGTTTGTATAATCTCCCAATTTATATTGTGAACATCCAATCGTGAAATATGCATCATCAACATAATTGCTTTGCGGAAATTGTGTCAGAAACTTTTTAGCGGTTTCTATTGATTCATTATAATTTTGCAACTTGTAGTAATTTTTAGATAACATTATCAATGCAGCTGTAGAACGATGGTTTAATGGCATTTTGGCTATTTTCTGAAAGAATATTAGCGAGCTATCATATTTTGCATTTTTATATTTTTCAATTGCCTCTGAAAAATATTTCTCAGCTTCATTATTAAACTGAATTGTTTGTGCAATGCCCGATAGGGATAGAACCAAAATTACAAATAATGTATATCCTTTTACCGTCATAAAAAACTTGAATTTCTCTCCTTTAATTGCTGGAGTAATTTAATCAAAATGTGATTGAATTACAAAAAATCTCGTTCTTTAAGTGTTTTTATTCCAACAAAATATGCTGAGACAACGAGAACAGCTGAAATTAAAAAAATTACTAATAGCAATTCATAAGGCGTTCTTGCTTCGTATATTTTATTTATTTTCAATGTTTCAAAGTATTTGTAAGTTATCGCAGCCAAAAATAATGTTACTATACCAATATAAATCAAACTTAATAAAAAAATAAGTGAAGCCGCCTGTGTTGATGCAATTCTTACAGGACTTTTTTCGGAAAAAATTGAAAAATAACCACCACCCGAAAAATTCAAAATGATAAGCACCAATGATGTCAATAAAATTAAACTTATAGACACCTTGGGCAACAATTCATACTTCAGAAATTGTAAATGGGAAAATATTATCAAAATAAGTGCAAGCAGGATTGTTGGCAATCCATAATAAATTAATTTTACATTATAAAATTTGTTTAAATTCAAAGGTGCTGACCTGATTTTCCAAAAATTTTTATACTCGATACTGAGTGCAGGAAAAATAAATCTTAGTGAGAGTGAAGCAATTAAAAAAGCAACAAAAATGAAAATGGAAATATAGGAAACCGTCTTTAAAAATGGATCATTGGTTTTATATTCATAGTTCATTACACTAATAGAAAATATTAACATAAATATCAACATTACCAATAACTGTATCCATTGGCTTGGTTCTCTGAAAAATTGAAGATACTCTTTTTTGAAAATTACATCCGTTTGTCGATTAGAAAATAATGGTACCTGAAAAATATTTTTAGAATATTTCCCTTTCTCTGAAAATAAGTTAAGTCCCTGAACAATTAAAAAACTTTTTCGATAAAATATTTTTGCAAGGTAATATATGCTAGTCAACATAAGAATTGCAACCAAAAAATTAATTATTGCATAATAAGTACTTATTATCTTATTACCTTTTATTGTCCAATAAAGGAACTCCGATACCCAATAATTTGGTAAGTATTTTAAAATAA
Source organism: Ignavibacteriota bacterium (assembly GCA_003327435.1). GTDB lineage: Bacteria > Bacteroidota > Ignavibacteria > UBA10030 > BY39 > BY39. The sequence goes on along the minus strand of QOQV01000006.1, from coordinate 126,787 downwards.
AAGACTCATACCTGGAGAGCGATTCTACACTGAGAGGATTATTTAAAGCGTTTTCCACTAATTCGAAGGGATTAGATAAATAAAAATAAAAAAGTAAAATAAATACATACAAAAGTATGAACACAATCAGTACTGTAGTAGCTTTATATTTATCAACTAACCTTATTAATATAAACAACACAATCACTGCCATTGCTGCAGCTATCAATAAAAATGGGAAGAAAATTAGAGCTAAAACCATTATGTAAAAATAAAATGGAAGGGAAAAATAATTTCCATATGCATAGATTACTGCAATACCAATCAACAAAAGTGTAGTTGAACTATAAAAGAAATTATCTAAAAACTTTATTAAAAAAATATTTGCAAAAGATACCGGTTGGCTGAACAAATACATGACTTCTCTGGACTTATAAAAAGTTGAATAAGCAACTACAACATTACCAATGTGAACACTTAGAAATAATACAAAAAACATAATAGAGAAAAACTTATGTAGAAGATATAATCCAATATGAGCTTGATTCATTAAATAATGAATTGAATTATATGCAAAATGATAAGCACCAATTATGAATATAGAATAAAGCAGAAGAGAGCCAACATTTTTGATCAATCCCTGCAGGCTAAAATCAAGAGAAAGCTTCAAGTTGGATTTAAGTTTGTAAGATATAAGATGGATTAATTCTTTAAACATTATCCAACTAATTCCAGGTACAAATCTTCGAGTTTTCGATTATGTATACGTTTGAGTTCAATTAATTCTTCTATTGCGTAGTCAAATACAATTCGCCCTTTTTTAATAAAAACAATTCGCTGGCACAATTCTTCTGCAACAGACAAAATATGAGTTGACATAAATACAGTACTGCCGTTCTTACATTTTTCTTTTAAAATATTTTTAATAATATTTGCACTTTTTGGATCAAGCCCAACCATTGGTTCATCTATAATAATGATTTTTGGATTATGTAATAATGCAGCAGCGAAAACCACTCTTTGAGCCATACCCTGTGAATAGCTTTCTGTTCGTTTATCAATCCATTCCTCAATTTCAAAAATTTTAATAATCTCATCAACCATTATATCTAAATCTTCTTGTGGTATCTTATATAACCCTCCACAGAAGTAAAGGTACTCTCTACCAGTTAATTTATCATACAGATAGGGTTGGTCAGGAACATAACCTATATTTAATTTTGCTTCTATTGGTTGTTTAACCACATCATATCCATTAATGATAATCTTACCAGATGTTGGATTGTAAAGCCCAGTCATCATTTTAATTGTGGTGGTCTTACCTGCCCCATTTGGTCCAAGAAAGCCCATAAATTGTCCTGCCGGCACCTCAATAGATAAATTATCTACAGCAAGTATTGAATTAAACTTTTTTGTTACATTAATTAATTGAATCATCGCACTTATAAAATTTTTCTTCCTACCGAGCTGGCTATACCTTTTACTTCACTCATTAATCTTATTAGACTTTCAGGAGTTAGCGATTGTTCACCATCTGAACTTGCATTAGCCGGATTTGGATGTATTTCTACAAGCAAACCGTCAGCTCCGGCTGCAATCGCCGCTCTGCTCATCGGTATCACATAGTCTGATTTACCTGTTCCATGGCTTGGATCAACGATGATAGGAAGATGTGAAATTTGTTTAATGGCTGGTACAATGTTCAAATCAAGTGTGTTGCGTGTATATTCTACAAATGTTCTTATGCCCCTTTCACACAAAATTACATTTTCGTTCCCACTACTTAGTATATATTCTGCACTTAACAAAAACTCGTTTAAAGTAGCGGAGAAGCTCCTTTTTAATAATACCGGTTTATTAATTTTACCCAGCATCTGAAGTAGTTTTGTGTTCTGCATATTTCTTGCACCTACCTGTAATATATCAGCATATTCAGCAACTAAATTCACTTCAGATGTATCCATTACTTCTGTTACTATGTTCAAACCAGTTTTTTCTCGGGCTTTTGCGAGCAACCTCAAGCCACTCTCACCCAATCCCTGAAAAGAGTATGGACTTGTTCTGGGTTTAAATGCGCCACCCCTTAAAAATTTTATTCCGGAATTTTTTACAATCTCAGCCGATAACATAAGTTGCTCTTCACTTTCGATAGAACAGGGTCCAGCAATTATAAGAACCTCTTCACCACCAATTTTTATACCATTCACATCAATAATAGTGTTATCTGACTTAAATTCCCTGCTGGCTAATTTATAAGGTTTTGCAACTTGAATAACATTATCAACATTCTTCAAAAAAATAAACTTTTCTTTACCAAGCTCTTTTTCACTCCCAATTACGAAGATTAAAGTATTTTCTCCACCATAAGAAATCTGGTAATCGTACCCCATTTCCCTGATTTTATCAATCACATTTTGAATATCATCTTGAGTAGCGTATCTCTTCATCACTATTATCATATACAACCTAATATTTTATTTAACACAATAATTATAATAATAGTAGCACTTAAAATCAAATCCTTTTGTATTTTTAAAAATCTTTGGTTATCTTAAAATCAAATTGTATTATCAATTCATTGGATAAGAAATACTCGACATCTCAGGTAGCAAGTCTATTTAATTCCATCGCAAGAACTTATGATTTTTTAAATCACTTTTTAAGCGGTGGGATGGATTTTTATTGGCGAAGGAAAGCAATAAAGTTTTTAGGACAGCCTGTACCAGACAAGATTTTAGATGTTGCTTGTGGAACTGGAGATTTTTCTATAGTAGCCGCAAAATACGGTTGTAAATCAGTTATAGGCATTGATATCGCCGAAAATATGTTAGAAATTGCAAGAAATAAGATTAGAAAGGCAAATTTTGAAGATAAAATCGCTTTCAAAATAGCAGATGCAGAAAATTTACCGTTTAACGATGAATCCTTTCAAGCTTCTATAGTCGCCTTTGGAATAAGAAATTTTAACAATTTAAAAAAAGGGTTAGCTGAGATATATCGAGTACTTACAAAAAATGGAAAGTTTATTATACTTGAGTTTTCTAAGCCTAAACATTTATTGTTCAGAAAGTTATACTTTTTTTATTTTCAAAAAATACTACCATTGATAGGAAAAATTATATCCAAAAATAAAATTGCGTATACATACTTACCCAATACAGTAATGCAATTCCCAGAAGGAAAAGAGTTAAATAACATTTTAGAAGAAATTGGTTTCAGAGATGTTTATCACAAAACATTAACATTTGGAATCGTAACAGTTTATGTTGGAACAAAATAGTGAGGTGAAAATGAATAATAAAATATTAAAAATTGGTCATAGTCCTGATCCCGATGACGCCTTTATGTTTTACGGACTTGCAACTGGAAAAATAAAAATTGACAATTTCAAAGTTGAACACATTCTCGAAGATATACAAACTTTAAACGAGAGAGCCTTAAGAGGAGAACTTGAAATCACAGCAATAAGTGCACATATCTTCCCATATGTCAGTGATAAATACTGGATAATGCGCACAGGAGCGAGTATGGGAGAAGGATACGGTCCAGTTTTAATATCTAAAAAATTCAAAAAATTAGAAGAACTCCGAGATAAAACTGTTGCAACACCAGGTAGGTTTACAACAGCAACCTTACTGTTTAAAATTTTTACTGAAGGAATAAATAATCAAGATATACCATTTGATCAAATTATGGAGAGAACTGCGACTGGTGAGTTCGATGCTGGATTAATAATTCACGAAGGACAACTAACATATGCCGATAGCGGATTTAATAAGATTTTAGATTTTGGAGAATACTGGAAAGATTTTTCTAATGGATTACCACTACCACTTGGATTGGATGTTGTGAGAAAAGATCTTGGTAAAGAACTTGCTCAAAAAATATCTTCAAGCCTAATGAAAAGCATTGAGTATGGTTACAACCATATGGAAGAAGCAATCGATTATGCTTTAAAATACGGAAGAGGTTTAAATCGTGAACTCGGTGAAAAATTCGTTAAAATGTATGTTAGTCGTTTAACCATCGATATGGGTGAAGAAGGTAGAAGCGCTCTTGAATTGCTGTTTAATACAGCTTACAAAAAAGGACTAATTCCAGAAACAAAATCCATCGAATTAATATAATCGATGTTTAAAAATGAGAAAATATCTTTCAGATTAATTGGTGGTGAAAACGAAATTGGCTCAAATTGCTATTATCTGGATATTCATGGAACTGGTATTATCTTAGATGCTGGATTACATCCCGAAAAAAAAGGACTTGAAGCACTACCAAATTTTGAATTACTCGAAAATCAAAATACAGATTATGTAATTATATCACATTCGCACATTGATCACATTGGTTCTTTACCTTATTTAATTCAGAGATATCCACATTTAAAAATATATACTACACCACAATCGCGCGATATCGCAGAAGTAATGTTACATAATAGTTTGTATATATCAAATAAAGAAATTATCGATGGAGATCCTCTACCTCATTACACACACGAACAACTCGATTTATTAACTGAAACCATTAATGTTGTAAAATTTAACGAATACAATGAATTAATTGGATATAGACATCTAAGAAACGAGCAAATAAATTTGAAATTTTTAGATTCAGGTCATATACTTGGTTCAGCAGGTATTTTATTAGAAACAAGTTCAATTCGAATTTTTTATACTGGAGATACCTGTGCAAGCAAACAAACAATAATGGCTGGTGCTGAATATCCTGAAAAACCAATAGATGCTATGATAATGGAAACTACAACTGCTGCATCTGGAATCATCACTAAAAGAAGCGATGAAATTAAAAGATTTGCTAAGTCGATTAACAAAATTGTTGATGCTGGAGGTTCAATATTAATTCCTGTCTTTGCTTTGGGAAAACAACAGGAAATTTTGGCTTTACTTCATAATTTGATTAAGAAAGGATCAATTCCCGAGCTTGATATTTACACAGGTGGTCTCGGAAACGAAATTTCTGACATATATGATTCCCATCGGTACACTTCAAGAAGAACCAACAATAAATTAAAGTTAAAGGAAATACCTCAATTAAAATTAGATTATGAGAACTTATTGAATGATAAATACTTTAAAGTACCAAGCATAGTCCTTGCACCAAGTGGAATGGTTTTCGATGGAACCCCTTCATTTATACTTGCTCAAAGATGGTTAAAACAAAAAAACTTTGCAATATTTTTTGTCGGTTATCTGGATCCCGATTCTCCAGGATTTAAAATATTACATTCCAAGAAGAATGAGGTTATAAAACTAACCGAATCAGCAGAAGAAATCAAAGTAATGTGCGAGGTGGATTACTTTAGATTTTCTTCTCATTCCAATCGCGAAGAGTTAATAAATCTGGTGAAAATTACAAAGCCAAAAATATTAATACTGGTTCACGGTGAACCAGATGGAATGATTTGGATTCAAACAAAGGTTCAGGAAAAATTACCAAATACCAAAGTAATTATTCCCAAATTAGGTGAAGAATATAAAATTAGTGACTAAAATTTTTCATACTTTTCTTTTGCCAGACCACAAATTGGACATTTATCGGGAAGTTCATCAATTACTGTATGGCCACAGACAGGACAAACATACACATTTTTTGCCTCAATATCTTTTCCCTGCTTAATAAATTCTTTTGCTTTCTTATACATCGATTCATGGATCTTTTCAGCTTCAATAGCATAATGAAATGATTGAACAGCACCTTTCTCATTTTGTAATTTTGCTACTGCATCGAAGGCTGGATACATTTCTTCAACTTCATAATTTTCACCAGCAGCTGCATTTTCCAGATTTTCTACAGTGGTCTTAATCTTCTCCAGTAGGCGAAAATGATTCGTAGCATGAACTTTTTCTGCAAAGGCTATCGCTTTAAATAATTTAGCCATTGTGGGAAATCCTTCCCTTTCAGCTTTCTCAGCATATATGATATATTTCATATATGCCTGGCTCTCGCCAGCGAAAGCTGCTTCAAGGTTTGATTTTGTAGTATGTTTCATAATTCTCTCCTTTTTATTTTCTATCAAAAAATATATTTTTTGCCGAAATACTTAACGGGATTCCGAAAATTATCTTCACATCTTCACCCAAAATTTTAAGCTCAAGTGCCGCCTTCCCCACAGAAAACATTACCCTATTATCAACCCTCAAATTTGAAGCAACACTTACAGCAGAACCAATCGCAATACCCAGATCATTTGTATTGAACACACATGGAACATCAGGATTTTTATCCTTCTCATCGCAATTACTAAATCCACACAAATTACATCCTTTTAATCCAAGGCTTTTAATTCGTGTACCTATTAGTACCAAATAATCACACTTTAAGATGTTAGTTGCATCCCTCGAGAAAAAAGCAAATGCCTCATCAGTTTGAGATAATTCCATCATTTTCTGAGCAATAATTTTTATCTCTTTATGATCAGCAATTACAATTTCCAAATTATCAACACCACGAGCTTTTGGTGCAGTACGGGCTGCAACAATCATTTGTTTTGCGGTATTCAAAACATTTTCAGCTCTTAGTTCCGTTTCTGAAATTATAGGCATATTCGATCCACTTATTTATTTTAACTTTTTAACATTTCCTCATAAATCATACGAAATTTATCTGTAATTTTAAAATTATCAAAGTATTTTTCATCGATATTTTTAACTTTTATAATACCATTAATCGAATTTGTCAAGAATATCTCATCACTTTGTTTTAATTCAGATAAGTGAATAACTTTTTCCTGATATTTTATTCCAAGTTCTTCCGCAATTTCAAAAACAATCTGCCTTGTTATACCAGGTAATAAACCACATTTAAGAGAAGGAGTATAAACAGTGTCCTGTGAGATCATAAAAACATTTGTTCTTGAACCTTCTAACAAATGATCAAAATTATCAACAAATAATGCTTCATCATAACCATTAGATAAAGCATGTTGATAAGCAATTTTATTTAAAAGATAATTTGTAGACTTGTGTTTCCTGAGTTCATTATTATGTGCCTGTCTTTCAGGATAGATTGTTACAGAAACAAATTCTGAAAATGTTGGTTTATATTCTTCCATATTTATCAACAATATTTGTTCCTCTTCCAAAATATTTTTGCTCACGGTAATTCTAATAATTGTCGAACTGAGCTGATTAATTCTGATAAGCTCAGTGATTGCGAATTTTATTTCATCTGGATCAACATTTTTATATCCAAAGAAAGAAAGCGAATTATTTAACCGTTTGATATGATCATCCAAGCGAAAAGGTTTTGAGTTTAGTGTTCGTAAGGTTTCGAAGAAACCTTTGCCATATAAGAATGCTTCATTAAAAGGTGAGATTTTAATTTCTAATTTGTTTAGAAATTTTCCGTTCAAGTACGCAATCACTCCAACACTGCTCCTAATGCTTCAAAAATTGATTTACCTTTTTGTAGAGTTTCCTGGTATTCAAGTTCCGGTACACTATCGGCTACTATTCCTCCGCCGAGTCCTATGGACAACAGCCCATTATCATAACTAATAGTTCGTATAGCGATATTAAATTCAGAATGGTCATTAAACCCTATATAACCAATTGCACCTGTATAAACACCTCGATTGTTGGGTTCCAGTTCTTCGATTATCTGCATTGCACGAATTTTTGGTGCTCCTGTTATTGAACCGCCTGGAAAAGATGCTTTGATCAAATCAAATACATCACAATCATTTTTCAATTTACCAACAATCTCTGAAACAAGATGATGGACGCTTGCGAAGGTTTCCACCTTCTTTAAATATTTTACATCAACACTACCTGTCTCACAAACACGATTTAAATCATTTCTCTCAAGATCAACTATCATTGTTAATTCTGCTGCATCTTTTTCACTATTCAATAATTGTTTTTTTAATAATTCATCCTTATCTGCATTTTCACCTCTCCTTATCGTACCTTTTATCGGCTTTGTGGTGACATAACCATCATCAACTTTTAGAAACAACTCTGGAGAACTGGATAGGACATACTGATTATTACCTAAATACATTATTGCTGAATATGGTGCTGGATTAACTTTTCGAACTCTTCCATATATCTCAGTTGCAGGAATATTAGTAGTTCCATAAAACTGTTGAGTTAAATTAACCTGATAAATATCCCCTTCTCTAATATAATATTTTGCCCTTATCACACTTTTTATATATTCTTCATAAGTGTAATTTGATTTTAAATTTATCACTGGAAAAGATTTATTTATTGTACTACCCAATTTCTTATTCACTAAAAACTTTCTGTTTAATTCCTCCAAATTTTTATTTAGATTTTCTTCATTTGCAGGACTGGTTCTATATTCCCATTTGTTTATTCTATGATTATAAATTAAACATTTCGTATATAAGCCAAAAAATAATTCTGGTAAATTAGTAATTGATTTTTTATTGCTTTTTATATTTTCGAATCTTCTTCCAAAGTCGTAACTAAAATATCCGACTAATCCCCCATAAAATTTATTTGTGGAACTATTATGTTCTTTGGTCAATAAAAATTTTAAATAATCCAGCGGATCACCTTCGATAACTTTTTCTCGACCATTACATATTTCATGCAATTTCTCATCCCGCAAAAAAACAATTTTTAATGGTTCAAAGAAAAGATATGATATTCTCAAATCTGAGGAATCAAAACCAGAACTTTCCAATAAAATCAATCCCTCTTTTTGTGGAAACGAAAGAAAAGCTTCAAAAGGGTCAAGATTTAATTCAAACTCAATTGAATTAATCATAAAAAGTGTGAATTACTCGAAAATTTTAATTATCTGATATAGAGTAGTTCTCTGCGCTGGTATAAAACCTGCCTCTTTTATCAGGTTGATAACTTCATCTGTATTTGTTTTGCTGACATAATTTGCTGCAGCGTGGACATTTTCCTCAAGCAAAGTTCCACCGAAGTCATCAGCGCCAAAATGAAGGGCAATCTGACCGATCTTTTTCCCTTCAGAAAACCAGGAAGCTTGAATATGAGCAAAATTATCCAGATATATTCTCGAAAGCGCGATTATCTGCAAATATCTCGTACTGGATGCATAATGTGGAATAATTTTTTCAAGTGGAGTATTACCTGGTTTAAATGACCAGGGAATAAAAGCTGTGAAGCCACCTGTTTCATCCTGTAACTTTCGTAAACTTTCCAGATGTTCGATGATATCTTCATCTTTTTCAATATGACCATACATCATCGTTGCCGTAGATTTATAGCCAATTTTATGTGCGGTTCGCATCACATCCAGCCATTGGTCAGCAGTTTCCTTCTTATTAGATATTTTTTTCTTGATGCGATTTGATAAAATTTCAGCCCCTCCACCAGGAAGAGTTCTAAGTCCGGCATCCCATAATTTCCTTAAAACTTCTTCAATACTCAATCTGGAAACTTCAGCCATACCCACTATTTCCGAAACAGAAAAAAAGTGCGGATGGATATCGGGTAATTCTTTCGTTGTACGATTAACTAATTCAATGTAATAATCCAGGCTCAGATTTGGGTTTACACCACCCTGCAACAGGATTGTTGTGACTCCCATTGCAGCTGATTCTCTAAATTTCTGGATCAATTCATCAACAGAATATGTATATTCACCCTCTTCACCAGGATGACGATAAAATGCACAGAATATGCAATCTATTGTACAAATATTTGTATAGTTTGGATTTGTATCTACAACAAAAGTAACATATGGTGAAGGATTTTTTACTTCACGGACAAATGCAGCTAACTCACCTAATTCTAATATAGGTGCTTTCTGAAGCAAAAAGAGACCTTCTTCAGGTTTAATTCGAATGTTATTTATAACTTTATATTTAATCTCTTCAAAATTCATTTCGTTTCCCTTATTAATTCTTCAAATTTTCTTATCGCAGACAATTCTTCATCACCGATTTTGTAATTAAAACCTTTCAAATATTCGATTATTTCTTCATCTGTCAATTTCACACCAAACCTGTACTGTTTTACAATAGCTGATAATTCATCAAAATTTTTTTGAATGTTCAACTCAACAGTTTTTATAATATCATCAGACAAATTAGGCAGCAAATCCTTTCTTTCTACCCACACTGCAAAAACGAATGGTAGATTTTGCCATTGAAACCACTCTTCAGCTAAATCGAATTTGTAATTAAATTCCGGATTTTGAGCTTTATATTTATTTAATGCATTATCCCCAATAAGAAGCACAGCATCAAATTCCTGAAAGCTAATTTTCGGTTGATGGAATTCTTCAAATAAAGCATTAATTTTATATTTTTTTTCAAGAATTACTTTCAAAAGTTTAACTGATGTTGAGGTTTCGTCTGTGATGCCTATTTTTTTATTTTCCAGTTCTTCCAATTTATATTTTGAGAAAAGTAAAACACTTTGTACTTTTTCTCGACTCGATAGGCACCACCTTGATAAATTTAATTTTTCTTTATTATTAAGATAGTCAACAAGAGAAATTAAACCAGCATCTATATATCCATTGCTCATCATCTCACCAAGTCGGTGTGGGAAAAGTGGTAAAGTAAAATATGAATCAATTTTAAGATTATGATAAATAGGAATGGAATTTAAATATGGGATTTTACCAATAATATTCCTTCCATAGATTTTAAGAGGATTATAGAACACATCTCTTTCCACAGCAATCTTACCTGCTTCTTTTATAATCTTGATTATACGGTCCTGAGCTAATTTCATTGGGGATATAGCACCCGCATCGTGTGCGATGTGCTCTTCACCGACCGTACCATCAATATCATCTGCTCCAAAATTTAAGGCGATTGCTGCAACTTCTTCAGTTAACATGACCCAATACGCTTTTATATGTGGGAAATTATCCAACATCAATCTACTTACTGCAATTGTTTTCAGGTCATCGATTGCGGAAGTAAAATTATTTTTTGGTTTAATACCTGTATCACCAGGTTGGAATGCAAGTGGTATAAAAGTTAAGAAACCTCCAGTTTCATCCTGAGCTTCTCTCAACTTGATAAGGTGTTTTACTCTTTCCTCAAGAGTTTCTATATGTCCATAAAGCATAGTTGCATTACTTGGTATACCAAGTCGATGTGCAGTTTTATGGATTTCCAGCCAGGATTTTTCACCAATTTTTTGATTAAATAAAAGTCGGCGAACTCTCTCTGAAAATATTTCAGCACCACCTCCAGGCATTGTTTTCAAACCAGCATTCTTCAACTCAATTAGTATTTCCTCGATCGACTTTTTAAATTTCTTATGAAAAAAATCTATCTCGACAGCTGTATATGCTTTTATATCAATCTCTGGAAACTTATCATTAATAGATTGAACTATATCAAGATACCTTTCCCATTTCCAGTCCGGTGGCATTGCTCCGGTGATGTGTACTTCCCTGATACCAGATGATAATTTGGAAAGAATTTCTTCGGTAGTCATCTCATATGCACCTGGTTCACCTTTCTTTTTAGCAAAATCGCAAAATTTACAGGACAATACACATATATTTGTATGTTCAATCTTGCGATTTAGAACAAAATAAACCGCATCACCACTTTTCTGATAACTGAACCAATTAGCCATCTTACCAAGTGATATCAGGTCATTTGTCCTGAAAAGTGCAAGGCCATCATCAAAAGTTAATCTCTCGCCATTCAGTAATTTATTCCAGATTGGAATTAAAGATTTATCTCTAAAAAGGATTTCCATAAATAACTTTCATTTTAATTTCAAAATTAAATTCATTTCCAATAAGTTTCCCATTTTTCATCAACTAATTTCTTAATTCTTTCATCCATCATTAAGGGAGAAGGATAACCTCTTTTCCAGGTAGCATCTATACCCATTGGGCCAAAATATACTGGCGTAATTCCAACAAGTTTTTGTTCTTTAAAAAGCACATCTCTCTCACAATCAAATCTTGTAAAGATTCCCCAGATATAACTTTCTCTGTTATGAATGTCTACATCCTCACTTGTAACAGCAATGAGCTTTAAACTGGATAAATTGTTGTTTTGTAAAAGTTTCCGTAGAATTTCTCTTCCAGCGTTATCATTAGAATCTTGATTTCCAGGATCAAAAATATTTGAATTAATCTTTACAATCAATAAACATTCATTAACTATATTCATATCCATAATTCTATTATCGAGCTGATAAATTGTCTGCTTTAGTTGTTCATTTGAGGAAGAATTGTTTATAGTAGAAGGGATAGAATTTCTTTCGCTCTTTTTGCATGCATCAAGAATCATTTTACTTCCTAAATTCATTTTATAGCTTGTAAAATCCAGTGTATCGAGAGGGACTTTCGGAATCATTATAAAATCATAGTGAGGATCAAAATTGTTTTTTATTTCACCTAATACAGCATTCCAATCTTTTGGATTAACATCATGTGAAACAGTAATTACACATTTTGTTAAAGAAAGCTGACCTTCACCAATTACTGATAGGGCTGTTTTCACAGCTTCTTTCTGGTATCTTTCTTCAATTGACAAAACTAAAAGATTATGGAATCCAGCTTCATAATATGCCCACATACTTTTAATTTCAGGATGCATCAATCGAATTAGAGGACCAAGAATTTGTTGTGTTGCATCACCAAGATATTTGTCCTCCATAGGTGGTTTACCCACAATTGTACCTGGATAGATCGGATTTTTCCGATGCGTGATCGTTGATATATGAAAAACCGGAAAATTAGCAGCAGCAGAATAATGACCAAAATGATCTCCAAACGGACCTTCTAATCTGGATTCTCCGGGAATAACCTTACCTTCAAGAACAAACTCTGCATTTGCAGGTACATTAATTGAAATTGATTTAGCACGAGTCATCTCTACTCTTTTACTTCTTAGAAATCCAGCAAACATAACTTCGTCAATCCCTTCAGGAAGTGCCGCAACACTTGCAAGTAGAAGAGCCGGATCAGTCCCCAAAACAACAGCCAATTCCAGTGGTCGATTTAATTTTTGTGCCTGATAAAAATGAAAACCTCCACCCTTTTGAATTTGCCAGTGCATCCCGGTTGTTGCTTCATCAAAAACCTGTATGCGATATACTCCGACATTTCTTTTGTTTGTAATCGGATCATATGTAAAAACCTGACCGAGTGTGATAAATCTACCACCATCTTCAGGCCAGCATTTCTGAATTGGTAACTCGGTAAGTTTTGGACTTTCTACAATTTGCTGAGCGACCCCATTTTTAATTTTAGGAATTGAGGAAAAGAACCTCTTTAGAATAAATGTATTGCTTGCCAGCTTACTTAATTTCACTGGAAAAATCTGATCAAAAAAATTTATTAATTTCTCACCTAATTCTTCCGGATGAAAACCAAGTGCATATTCGATTCTTTTTTCACTTGCTAAAATGTTCATAGCAAGTGGATATTTTGCATTCTTTGGATTTTCGAAAAGCAGAGCCGGTTTATTTTCAGCCATTGCACGAATCGCAATCTCAGTAGTTTCCAATACTGGATCAACTTCAACTTTTATGCGCTTAAGTTCACCAATTGATTCAAGATGAATTAGAAATTCTCTTAAAGCAGTAAAATTATTTTTCATTCAAGCTCTTCAGACCTCCAACCTTTTGTTTCGGATAATCCCAGAACACCATTTAATTTATTCACAAATGCCTCGATATATTCATCAACAGAATTAGGTTTGAAGTACAACGGTGGCGAGATTGGCATAATTAACACTCCATCACGAGATAATTTAGCACATTGTTCAAGTGTGATAGTAGAAAGTGGTGTTTCTCTAATGCAAAGTATAAGTTTCCTTTTTTCTTTTAATGCAACCTGTGCCATCCGTGTAAGTAAAGAATCTCCAATTCCAGATGCTATCTTACCAATTGTTGAAGTAGTGCAGGGTATTATAACGGTAGCATCTATACTATTAGTCCCTGAAGCAAGTGGAGCAGTCAGGTCGTCATTTGAAAATTGTTTCTTTACAAACTTATTCAATTCATTCGTATTAATACCACACTCGTCCTTTAGCACAGCTTTTCCCCATTTAGATATAACCAGATATTTTTCGGCAGGGCACTTTTTAAGAAATTCAAGTGCATAAACAATTCCTGACGAGCCTGTAATTCCAACAGCAATTTTCATAATTTAATACCTTTCATAAAAACCATTAAAAAAACCACAAAACCAATTATAGCATTAATTTTGAAAAATGCAAGTTCAACATCCGAAGCTTTTTTTTGTTCAAGATATAATAAATACCCGCTGAAAATCAAAAAAGGTAAGGACGATATATTCCTCAATAAAACAATATAAATAATTATCAACATTACAAATGCCAGGAAATGTAATATAGCGGAAACTTTTAATGCTTTTAAAGTCCCGATTGTGGAAGGTAATGAATAAAGGCCTTCTTTCCTATCAAATTCTTCGTCAAGTGTGGAATATATTATATCAAAACCAGTAGCCCAGAAAATAGTAAAGATGGGTAATAAGATTCCTAAATGTAGGTCTTCAAAACTACCCTTTACAGCAAACCAACCACCTAAGGGCGCCATAGACAATCCAAGTCCGACTCCAAAATGGGCGAACCTGGTGAACCGTTTAAGATAAGGGTATATCAAAAAAATGACCAATGGAATTGGTGATAGATAAAAACAAAATTTTGAGATTAAATATGCAGAGATTGCATAAACAGTTAAACCAAGTAGTGTTACGACAATCGCTTCAAGAAATTTCATTCTCCCAGCGGGTAATTCTCTTGAGCTTGTGCGAATATTTTTTTGATCTATTTTTACATCTATTATTCTATTGAGCGACATAGCAACGATACGAGCACCGACAGCAGCAGTTAAAACTAAAATTAACAATTCTATATCAGGAGTTTTTTCTGTTGCCAGAAGAACACCAGCATAAATCAATGGTAACGAAAAAAGTGTGTGTTCAATTTTTATAAATCTCAGATATTTTTTCATAAAGCCGAATATTCAATTTATTCCCATTCAATTGTGGCTGGTGGTTTAGAGCTTACATCATAAACAACACGATTTATGCCTCTTACTTCATTAATTATCCGATTTGAAATTTTCTCCAACACATCCATTGGAATTTTATACCAATCAGCTGTCATCCCGTCGATACTTGTAACCGCACGGAGGGCAACAACATTTTCATAGGTTCTTTCATCTCCCATTACACCTACAGTTTGAACTGGAAGAAGAACCGCAAATGCTTGCCAGATCTCATCATATATTCCAGCTTTTTTAATTTCAGATATAAAAATTGAATCAGCCTGACGAAGCATATTCAATTTATTATCTGTTATTTCACCGATTATTCTTACAGCAAGTCCGGGTCCTGGAAATGGATGACGATTCAGGATATCCGGTGGTATATTCAGTTCAGCACCAATTTTTCTAACTTCATCCTTAAAAAGTTCCCTGAACGGTTCAATTAGTTTTAAATGCATTTTTTCAGGTAAGCCACCAACATTATGATGTGTTTTTATTTTTGCTGAAACTCTTTTATGCGAACTTGATTCAATAACATCAGGATAAAGTGTCCCCTGTGCAAGATAATCAACATTACCCAATTTCATTGCTTCTTTTTCGAATATCTCAATAAATGTACTTCCTATAATTTTTCTCTTCATCTCTGGATCTGTAATTCCTACAAGCCGTCTGAGAAATAACTCTGATCCATCGATATAATCAAGTTGAAACTTAAATTCTTCTCTAAATCTTTTAACAATACTCTCACTTTCGCCCTCACGCATTAAGCCATTATCGATGTGGAAACAATAAAGGTTTTTACCAATTGCTTTCTGCATTAGAAATGCGAGAACTGAAGAATCAACTCCACCGCTCAATGCACAGATTACTTTTTTACCCTGTACAAGTTCTCTTATTTCGTTAATTTTGTTCTCTATGAAATATTTTGGATTCCATTTTCCTTCACATTGACATATTTTAAATATGAAATTTTTAAAAATATCTAATCCCCGATGTGTATGGACTACTTCTGGATGAAATTGTAAACCATAGATAGATTTATCTGTATTAGCAATCGCACAATATTCAGAATATTCGGTTGAGGCTATTTTTTTGAATCCCTCTGGAAGTTTTGTTACAACATCCGAGTGACTCATCCATACAGTAATTTGATTATTTAATCCAGAGAAAATCGTTGAAGTATCTAAAATATTCATTTCTGCTTTTCCAAATTCCCTTGTACTAGTTGGTTCTACAATCCCACCCATCATATAACATATTAACTGCAGGCCATAACAGATACCAAGTATCGGGATATTGAGATTAAAAATTTCTTTTTCTGGTAAAGGTGAATCTAAACGATAGACATTTGATGGACCTCCTGATAATATGATACCCTTAGGTTTAAGTTCACTAATTCTTGCAATACTTAGATTAAAAGGGTAAATCTCTGAATATACCCCAATTTCACGAATTCTACGAGCTATAAGTTGAGTATATTGTGAGCCAAAATCTAATACAATTATTTTTTCTTCATCTTTCATAATCAAAACTCTTTATATTCTCCCCACACATCTCTCAAAGCATCCGATATTTCACCAACTGTTGCATATGCTTCAACCGCATTTAGTATCAATGGAATTAAATTCTCATTACTTTTCGCAGCTTGTCTAATTTCATCCAGGCATTTTCTTACTTTTGTATTATCTCTATTTTCCTTTAAAGATCTAAGTTTTTCAATCTGTCTATCTCTTACAGAAGGATCGATTTTCAAGATTTTGGGAGTAACTTTTTCTTCAGTAACAAAATCATTTAAACCGACAATAATTTTCTCTTTATTTTCGATAGCTTTTTGATATTCATAGGAAGTTTTGCTGATTTCGTTTTGATAGAATTTTTTTTCTATCGCACCGATAGCGCCACCTAATTCCTGAATTTTGTTGATATAATCCATTGCTCTGGATTCTATTTCATTGGTGAGCTTTTCAATAAAGAAAGAACCACATAATGGATCAATTGTATCGGTTACACCACTTTCATATGCAATTATTTGTTGAGTTCTTAAAGCGATTTGAACTGACTCCTGGGTTGGTAAAGCAAGCGCTTCGTCACGACTGTTAGTGTGTAGTGATTGACATCCACCGAGAACTGCAGCAAGAGCCTGAAGTGTAACTCTTACAATGTTATTGTCAACCTGTTGTGCTGTTAGAGTTGAACCAGCAGTTTGGGCGTGAAAGCGTAATTTCATCGACTCTGGATTTTTTGCACCAAACCTATCCCGCATTATCTTTGCCCAGAGGCGTCTTGCAGCACGAAACTTTGCAATCTCCTCAAAAAAGTTGTTGTGAGAATTGAAGAAGAAGGAAAGTTGTGCTCCAAAATTATCAACATTAAGTCCGGCTCGAATAGCAGCATCAACATAAGCAATACCATTAGATAAAGTAAATGCTACTTCTTGAACTGCATTTGAACCTGCCTCACGAATATGATATCCACTAATGGAAATTGTGTTCCACCTTGGTAAATTTTTATTACACCAACTAAATATATCAGTCACAAGACGCATCGAATTAGCAGGTGGATAGATATATGTTCCCCGGGCTATATATTCTTTTAAAATATCATTTTGTATTGTACCAGAAATCTTATTCAGATCTGCATTTTGTTTTTTTGCAATTGCCACATACATACAAAGCAAGATTGCTGCAGTCGCATTTATCGTCATCGATGTTGATATATTCTGCAGGTTAATCCCTCCGAACAATGTCTCCATATCTGCAAGAGAGTCGATTGCTACACCAACCTTACCAACTTCACCTTCAGCCATTGGATGATCAGAGTCATAACCGATCTGAGTTGGAAGGTCGAAAGCGACAGACAATCCAGTAGTACCTTGTTCGAGCAAAAAGCGAAATCTCTGATTTGTTTCTTCTGCAGTACCAAAGCCAGCATATTGACGCATAGTCCAGAGACGACCTCTATACATAGTTGGATAAATACCCCTTAAAAATGGGAACTCTCCCGGAAATCCAAGATCCATTAAATAATCATAATTAAAAGGTAAATACAGGCGCTCCAGTTCAATTTCTGAATCCGTCTTAAAAGTTTGCTTTCTCTCTTTACTTTTCTCTATAAAGGGTTCCAGGGTTTTATCTAACCATTCCTCATATTTCTTTTGAATATTATGATTCATAACGATTTTTTTTACATAAAATACTTAAAAAGGGTGATTGAAACAAAATTTTTAGTCACGCCAATTTACCATTCTTAGATAACTTCCGTTGGTTCTATAAGTTATAGCCCCATCAAGATCAGTTCGATATATTTGAATTTTCCGATTATTCAAGTATGTAAGAACCTCCTCAGATGGATGATTGAATTTGTTGTTAGCCCCAACTGAAATTACTGCAAATTCAGGCTCTACAATATTAAGAAATTCCTCTGAATTACTGGTCGAACTCCCGTGATGCGCACATTTTATAATATCAGATTTCAAAAACTTTCCATATCGTCCTGAAATTTTGATTTCGGATTCTCTCTCTATATCTCCAGTAAATAAAATTGATCTTTCACCATACAGTAGCTTGATTACCAGCGAGTGGTTATTTAGATTTCTGCTTTCTAATATATCAACACCAGGATGTAAAACATACAATCTAATATTATCGTCGATATTTATAGTATCGCCGTAATATTTTTTTGAATAAGGTATAGATAAAGAATCCCTTAAATGTAGGTAGTCACTATAAATTTCTGATTTTTCTTTCGATCCTGCATCTACTATGCGGTTTACTTTAACATTTCTCAATATTGTTGGTATACCACCAAGATGATCAGAATGTGGATGGGTATTTATTAGTAAATCTATTTTTTTAATATTGTTTTGTTTGAAATACGGTAAGATAAATCTTTGGCCAGCATCACGATATAAATTTTTTACTCCAGCATCAATCAATATATACTTTTGTTTGGGAGATTTAATAAATATTGCATCGCCCTGGCCAACATCTAAAAATGTAATTTCAGCAAAATTTGGTTTAAAAATATCTTTGTAAACATAAACATTTAACAGAATAAGCATACAAATCAATATTCTGATTATGAAATTCTTTATGTAAGTGGAAAACAATAAAAAGATTAATACATAATATATTATGCCATCTTCAAATGAAAACGAAACATCAAGATATGCATATTTCAAAGAACCAAACATATCAACAAAGTATAAAAGAATTGCAGAAAACAGCTTTGTTGTTTCTGCAACTATGGATGCTAATGCTGCATTTATAAACGACATAATGGTATATATCAAACCAAAGGCGAGTGTTAATCCCATTATCGGCACAATTATCAAATTAGCGAGCAACCCAATTATGGAAATTTTTCCAAAATAATAAGATGTAAACGGCAAAGTACCAATTGCAGCAGAAAATGATACTGCAAATAATGCAATAAAATACTTCAAATAACCATTTTCCTGAATATGTTCAGGAAAAATATCTTGAATTTTAATAATTTTTGGATAGAGTGCTACAATTGAAATTACTGCAGTGAAAGATAACTGAAAACCAGGATGAAAAAGTTGTCTTGAATCAAATAATAAAATTATAATAGCAGCAATTGCAAGTGAATTGTAAATATTTATTTTTCTCTGGTAAATTAACGCACCGAGAACAACAATTGCCATAATAGAAGCTCTAATCACTGATGGCGAACTTCCAGTTAAAAAAACATAAAAAATTAAAAACACGCTAACTGAAGCAAATCTTACTCGATCAGATAAATTAAAAATATTTAAAAGTGAGATTAAAATTAGAACAATAATTCCTACATGCAAACCCGATACTGCAAGTATATGCATGACCCCAGAATTAATAAAGGATTCTTTTAAATCTAGCGATATTTCGCTTCTATCGCCGATTAAAATTCCTTTTAAAAAACTTGCCTCAACACCACCGATATCATTTTCCACATTGCGTGCAATTTTAGATCTAATTGAGTAAATTAAACCGATTATTGAAAAACCTGCACAGCTTTCCTCAATTACAATGTTTCCTTCATCTTCCAAATACATCTTCGCAAAAATATTATTTGCATTTAAATAGCGTTTCATATCAAAATCGCCAGGATTCCTCGCTGAAGTCAGAGGCAGTAAAATGGATTTAATTCTTACTCTTTGCCCGTATTCATAAGGATCGATACTCGTCACATTTTCAGAGGGAATAGTTATTATCACATTTCCACTAATTTTATAATTGCCATTATTCGTTAGCAGAGAATCCGCTTTAATTACTAATTGAACATAATTTGTTTTTTTCGTAGGTTGATCAATTATTATCCCTTTTAGTTCCACTAATTTATTTTGATTGATAAAATTATCAACTCTATTATCTTCTCTATAATAAAAATCAATCTGAAATTTTAATAATCCCAACAATACGATGATTGGATATAGCAAAATAATACCGTAGATATTCCCAAGATACTTTCTTGTAAGAAAGTATAAAATACTTATTGAAGCAATTACATATACTAAAACAAGAGGTGAGATCTGAAAAATTTTCCCGATTAAAATACCCAGAATAAAAGGAATAATAAATTTTATTGCAGGTTTATCAATTAACATCCATTTTTATTTATTGTAAAAATTAATTATTTCCCGAGAAATTTGGGTTATGCTTTTTATTTTAGTATTTAGATACTTACACATTTCACCATAAACAATCAATGGAACTGGATTTCGTGTATGAGTTTTAATGCCTAAATCTTCAATATTTCCATGATCACTTGTAATTATGAGTGTCATATTATTAACATCTAAACTCGAAACAATTCCTGAGATTAACCCATCTACTTTTTGCAATTCCTTCACTGCTAAATCCATCGATTGACTATGACCTGCGTGATCAGTATAAAAATATTCATAAAAAACAAAATCATATTCTTTTAAAAAACTTACCAATCTTTTTCCAGCCGATTCTGGCGAAATCTCTTTTACTTTTGGAAATCCTAAAGCATTCCATTTTTCTCCAGTTATATCCGATGATAAGGACTCATTATTCTGAAGAGTGCGATAGTCGTTTAATTCTTTTCCAGCAAAAGTCCAAGCTAAAGTAGTTGCTGTTCTCCTTAATTTTTTTCTCTGAATGTATTCAAAATATTTTGGAGGATATGCATTTACATAGAATGTTTTAAATCCATACCTTTGTAAAGAACTAAATATGTTATACTCTCTAATAAAATCGATTAATGTCGAATACGGATATGGGCCAAAATGCTTACCAATTATCTTGGATGCGTTAAGTCCACAGAGTAGCGAAGTTTGCCCCGTACCACTTTGTGGCAAACCATCAATACCTAAAGTCGCATTTATATTCCGATAATAGAGGTTTCTTTTACACACTTCTCTCATTTTAATATGAGGTATCCCATCATCTAATACATATCTTATCGCAGGAAGTTTTGTATTAAAGAACGGATTTATTTTTTCATTTTTACGACCTGCACCAACACCATCCAGAAAGAGCATTATAACTTTTTTTTGCATTTTTAATTTCGCTTGATAAAATTATTCCATGCCTTCTCAATCTCTTCAAATTTTTCTCCTAATGCGAACTCAAATGCCTCTTCTTCTGACCTCTTGCCGTTAAAAGCTTTGAATAAGAAATTTAATTTATCATTCCCATATCTCTTATTAACAAAATCAATAAAATGAAAGCTTTTTGATAAAAATGCATTATACTGAGTTTCTTTTTTGAGTTGCGAGTATTCCTGTTTAAAATCTTTTAAATTACCAGAAATATTTAATGTAGCTTGTTGCTCAGATTCCTTTAAACCAGAAAAATAAATTGCATATGAATCAATCAACCATTTAGGGCAACCTCTTTTACCTGATTCGCTCAATAAAGCTAAAATAACAGCATTTACAAGTATCTTATCTGATGATAAAGATTTTCTATCAAAAATCTTTGGTGATAAATGTATGATGTTTTGATTGTGGTAAACATCCTGATTAAATTTCACATTTGTTTTGTTCTTGTAAGATTTATCAGATTTATACATACGGAATTCAATATTTCTAACTCTTTTAATTTTTAAAATTAGTTTCCATTCATTCAGAAGAGAATCAATTTTTATCGCGATGAATTTAACATCTTCAGGATTTAACTCTTTTTCATAGGATATTTTAAAATTTTTGTATTTTAAACTTTCATACTGTTTTGTTAATTGTTGTGAATTAGATTGATTGAAGATAAGAAGAAAAATCAGAATTAAATTAATATGTTTCATTAGAATTAACCCTTATTTTTTGATTCTATCATTATTGTTACAGGACCGTCATTAACTAAGTTAACTTTCATCATTGCTCTGAAAACTCCGCTGGATACTCTTTCATCACCAAGTATTCTTTTTAGATACTGCAAGAAAGCATTATATAACTCTTCACCTTTTTGTGGTGGGGCAGCATCAGTGAAACTTGGCCGATTGCCTCTTCTTGTGTCTGCATAAAGTGTAAATTGAGACACAACCAGAGCGCTACCGTTGACGTTTTGCACAGAAAGGTTCATTTTGCCCTGGTCATCTTCAAATATGCGTAAATTTGCACATTTCTCAGCAAGATAGCGGGCATCTTCCTCTGTGTCACCATTCGAGACACCTAAAAATATTAGAATACCCATATTTATCTTACCAACATTTTTACCATTAACTTCCACACTTGCCTGACTTACTCTTTGAACTAAAGCTTTCATTATCGGCTCCACTTAGCTTTAACTACACGATCATTTCCACTTAAATCTTTAAAAACTTCAATATTAAAATATTTTAAATTTTCCAAAATTTCAACAACTGCGTTTTTTTGATTATATGCAATTTCCAGAAACAACCATCCTATCTCATTTAACAAGCTTCTGCCAATATCTGCAATTCTACGATGATAAGATAAACCATCTTTTCCATCTGTTAATGCAATTTTGGGCTCATAGTTTTTAATTTCATCCGAAAGGATTTGATATTCATCAATTGAAACATAAGGTGGATTGGATACAATAATATCAAAATTTTTATATTTAGGTATATCATCAAAAATGTTCATAAAAACTAATTTTATTTTATCTGATAACCTATGATTTCTGATATTTAAGTCAGCGACTTCAAGAGCTAATTTACTGGACTCAATAGCAACTATTTCTGAATCCGGGAATAATTTAGCGATGCTTATAGAAATATTTCCACAACCAGTTCCAATTTCAAGAATTTTTATTTGTGATTTTTTATATTTTTTACACAAATCAATAACAGATTCTACAAGTAGCTCCGTTTCAGGGCGTGGTATCAAAACTCTTTGATCCACTTTAAATTTTATCCCCATAAATTCTGTTTCCCCCACAATATATTGAATTGGTTCACCACTTAATCTTCTTTTCAAAAAGGTTTTAAATGTATCCAGCTCACTTTGCCGTAGTGGTTTGTCAAAATGTAAGTACAAATCTATCCGATTTTTGTATTTAAGTGTATGACATAAAAGGAGTTCTGCATTTAAGCGAGAATCACTGATACCTTTCTCACTTAGATATTTTGTAGTCCATTCAAGCAACCGCTTTATTGTCCAAATTTTTTCGCTAATCATAAATTTTAAATTTTTTAATTTTTATTCAGAGAAGAATCATTTTTTAGTACACTTATATATTTTCCAATATTAAGCCTGGGACCTTTCACACCTCCAGGTGGGAATATGTATTCAACGGATTCTAAAACTGGTTTATACTCTTTAAGGAAATATGCAATGGTCTCAATTCTTATTTTAATAGAACCCTTTGGTTTATTTTCATCAATATCTTTAAAACAGAAGTAGGGTTTACCACTCATTTCAATAATTTCTTGAATTAAAGAATAGATTGGTGCGTCGTGCCCACATCTGAAATTAGAAAGCTCGAGTGCAACCAGGTTTGGATGTCTGGCGACAAACTTTGCCGCCCAAATTTTTCTATTTGTATTCTCACTATATGAATTCTTCCATACATCACTGATTTCCATTGGATGAATATCATCATCCTTAAAAACTTTCTTAAGAGTTTCTTCATCAGTTGGTAAAGAATCTTGAGAAAGAATAGGATATCCAAGTTTTTGAAATTCCTCCAGAATGCCGTGATTAATACCCGGGTCGTTATGATACGGGCGCGCCAGAACTACAATACCAATCCGATTTTCTCTCTCGAGCATTTCAAGCACCTCTTTTCCTTTTTTCCTTAATGTATTTTGGAATTCATACAATGCTTGATAAGCATATTTTACAGCTTTTGTATTCTCTGATTTTGTGAGACCGAAAATATCTTCGAAATATTCAAATAGCTGTAATTCAAGTAATTTTGGATCATCCATATTTAAAAATGGATTTAAAAATCTTACTCCAAATTCATTAAAAATATCTTTTTCTCGCGTAAAAGCTGCATATGTAGAGAAGGGAGTAGCAACAGCCGTCGGACATCCTCGATGGTCTACGCAATTTACCAAATCGCTGGGCATAGAATCAATACTTGGGAAAAAGATGTAATCAAGATTTCTTTTCTTACTCTGAACATATAACAAATTATGTATATGTGCCACAGCGAGTTTGCTTGGATAACAGGGATCGATCGTCCCACGCCTTGAACCTTCTTTAAAAAGTTTTTCTGAAGTAAAATCTGAATAAACAATGTTACCTGGCTTAATTCCTAAGCTTTCAAAATAAGCGCTGAAGAAAGGATTAAATGAGTATAGATTAAGTAACCTTGGGATTCCTATAACAATTGAATCCCGCTTTAATTTCAATTCTCGTAAAATTTTGTTTTTTTTCCGCAACGCTATAATCGGTATCGAATCAGAAACAAGTTTAGGTCTTGTCGGTTCCCACACCTTCTTTGCTGCAAACTCTACCAAATTCGGATTGGCATTCTTTATATCATCTATTCTCTTTTGGATCTCCTTTACAGAGTTTAAATTTTCCACCGTACCTTTTTCACAGGTTGCTATAATAATTCTTTCTTTTTTGACTTCTCGTAAATCTTGATTATCGACAGTAAACTGTGAAAATTCAACACGAGCTGAACGTAATTGCTCAGGACCGTGCTTGTAAGGGAAATTATTTGAATTATCATTTTTTATATTAATCGAAGTAATAATGTCAATAAAGGTTCTTAAGCATTGATTCTTACAGAAATAGCATTTTGTTTCTTCATCTCTTTTTGTTTCATACTTTATTGATTCAATTGCTTTAAACCCGATGAAGTTAGATTTGCGTACTGTTTTATAATTTTCTGCAGCTTCAAGAGCGACACCGATTGCACCGCTTTCGCCTGTATGTGGATGAATTTTAATTACTGGTTTAACTTTTGAGTTTAAAAATCTTTCTTTTATAAAATCCACCTGCGCTTTGACTGCTGCTAAGTTATATTGTGTCCCACCTTGCAGTACAAACCTTGAGCCATACTTCGCCATATTAGGCATTTGCGCAATATAAAGCCAGATATTTTTTGGAAGAACCTTTGCAAGACCAGCTAAAATTTCTTCAGGTTTCCAGCCCTGCCTTTGAAAATCAACTATATCTGACTGTAAGAAAACAGCACAACCGTAACTGAATTCAGGAGCTCTAGTGGCTTTAAATGCAATATCAGCATAACGATTCACCTCAATTCCCAAACTCTCTGCCGTGGCTTGCAGGAAATATCCATTACCTGCTGAACATTGTGTATTTAATTTAAAATCAACAACTCTTCTGTCTTTCAAAATAATAATTTTAATATCCTGACCACCAACATCACATATTACGTCCACATCATCAAAATAATGTAATGCGGATTTCATATGAGCAACAGTTTCAACAAGTGCAACATCCGCACCTATACAATCTTTTAAAATATCTTTTGCATATCCTGTTACACCGACACCTAAAACATTTAACTCAATATTAAGGAGATCAAATTTTTGTTTGAATTTTTTAAAAATTTCTTTTGTATCTTCAATTGGATTACCTTTCGACAGCAGATATTCTTTTGCGAGGATTTCTTTGTCTTTACTTATAACAACTGCTTTTGTAGATGTGGAACCACCATCCAGTCCTATGAATACATCAAGTTTTTGATTTCCTAAAATTTCTGGTTCGATAAAATCTGGAATTCTGTATTCATCAATAAATGATTGTAACTCGGACTTATTATCAATTAGACCGCTTCCACTCAGTTTAGATTTCAGATTTCCTCTATCACCTTCAACCAAATTGGCAATGTCATAAAATCCCCTGTATATGCAATTCCTACTGGTATCACTTTTAAAAAATTCGATCGCACCAAGTGCTGCATAGTATTCAGAATTATTTGGAACTTTAATTAATGATTTTGGTTCAATAAATTCCGGAATTTTTATTTTCCGCTCCTCCCATATCTTGGGTATATTAGCCTGCCAGGCTTCAACTAACCCGGGCAGAAATGTATTCGGTCCACCTAATAGTAGAACTTCAGGATAGAGTGTATTGCCTCTGGTCAATACAGATAAATTCTGCTGTACAATTGATTCAAATAGTGAAGCAATTAGTTCACTTTTGGGAATTCCCTGTTTTTGAAGCGAGTTAATGTCTGTTTCCGCAAAAACTCCACATTTGCCAGCGACCTGGTGAATTTTAACTCCATCATAACGCATATTTTGAATTTCTTCAGGAGAGATATTCAATTTAGCGATAATTTTATCTATTACAGCTCCTGTGCCACCAGCACATTTGTCATTCATAGTTGCAAACTTTTTGCGCTTGCCCTGCATCTCTTTAAAAAATATCATCTTTGCATCCTGGCCACCTAACTCAATAATCGAATGTACATCAGGATGATATTTTTCAACACTTAAAGAAATTGCATGGACTTCCTGTACATACTTCGCATTTACCAGGTGATACAGGTTGTTTGCACCACTACCGGTCATATAAATATAAAAATCTCCAGCATTCAAATTAAGGTCGAACTCAATTTTCCTGAGCATCTCCAAAAATTTTTCAACAATTCTTGTTTCGTGTCTTTTATACCATTGCCACAGAATTTTATCAGATTTAACTTCAACTATCACACCCTTGATTGTAGTTGAGCCTATATCAATTCCTGCAACTATTGGATTATTTTTCAGATTCTCTTTCACAATTGATTTTTATTTATTAATAATTCCTTTTATGTAATAAATAAAATTAGCGGTTCTGGAAATTACACCTGGCAGTCGCTTAATTTTAAAACCAGCTTGCATATATTCAGGGTGCTTAAATAAGAATTCCTTAATTTTTTCTTTTTTCAAGCTAGTTCTTTCATATGCATACTCTATTTCTGTTTTGCATTTTTGTTTTGCCTCACTCAATGCCATCTGAACACGACTATATGCATTAATCTCACCTTCTGCTGATGTCTCTATAGGTAAAAATATCATCTCAGGATATTTAGCAGTTACCAGAGCATGCACACCATCACTTTGAGTACTGGGCAAACAACCAAAAGGTTTAACAGATAATATCATATGAGCAAGAAAATTTTTTGTGTAGTAAATACTTTTCGCTACTTCTAAATGCCCTTCCCCACCTTTTGCATGATTGTTATAGTATGGATTGGCGATTTCTGCTAGAATATATTGATTACTCAACTTTTCAGGAATATCTAAAAAATATTTTCTGAATTTATTATACTCCTTATTAATTAAATCCTCAGCAATTTTAATCAAGATTTTGTTTTTATAATATGAAACCTTTTTAGGGAAGTTTTTATATGTAATTTTTCTTCTATCAGTTAAATATTGGTTTGCATCAAAAAGGAGATATAGCAACCAGTTCATTATTGGTTCTATTATTACTTCACAACCTTCATTTAGTAAATACTTAAATATTTTAAAATTACCATCTCCTTCTGTTGTTTGTGCCCAGAATTCTCCAGTAATCTTTACAATAGGTACTTCTCTTAAATTATCCACCTGAATTTTTTTCATTTCATTCCTGGCTATAGATAATGATCGCCGATATTTGTTAACCAATAGTTCTCTTATTATAAGAAAGTAAAGTTTATAGTCGTTCAGTTTAATTTTCTTCAATAAACTATTTAAAATTTTCTGTTCATTCTTTAAATCATTATAAATGTTCTTGACCAATTTGTTAAGAACAAGATCAGTTTCACCTTGATTAATTTCGTAAGGTTTAACCTTATAAAAAAAATCATTTAATAAGTCGGCAATCAGTATTGCTTTAATTATACCTAAGAAGAATTCTTCGTTCATTACGAGACCGCTGTTTTCATCCGTTTGTTTAAATCCACTCACCTGTTGAAAAACCAGAACTCTAAATCCATCAAATCCTGCATTCCGCAAAGCCAGGCGATATTCATTTTCGTACATACCAAATCTACAGGGTCCGCAGGCACCGACAGTAAGGAAAACATATTTTTTCAAAATTTCTTCCTTCGTCATTCCCTTCTGAACTAAATGAAAAAGGAATTGTATAAGATTTCCAATTGTAAAATAAGCTGGATTACACATTCCATTGTTACAAAATTCTCTGCCTGTATGATATGCTTGAATTTGTGGTGTTGGAAGATGTTCAACTTTATAGCCCAGCCCTTCGATTGCAGCACGAACGAGCAAATCGTGTTTCATCGTAAAGCCACCTAACAATATCGTAGTGCTTTCCCTCTCCTCAGGAAGAAATGGCAGCTCTTTAAAAATCTTATAATGATTAATTTTTGTTCGCAACTGAGAACTTATATTTTCATGATAAAGATGCATTAAGCTCTAAATTCAAGATTTATTCACAAAATTTATTATTAATTTAATGCCAAAAATAAACAATATCAAATTGTAATTGATAATCAAAATACTTATATTTTTTGAAAATCAAAAACAACAGCAACATTGAAAATTTATTAAAATATGGAAAACGAAAAATTAATGGAATTTATCAAAAAACATCAGATTAAATTTATCGATTTAAAAACAATAGACCTTGTAGGTAGATTACACCATATAACACTACCATACGAAGATGGATTGCTTGAATACCTTACTGAGGAAGGGATAGGTTTCGATGGTTCAAGTTATGGATTTTCCAAAGTAGAACAAAGCGATATGATATTGATGCCAGATTTTTCAACCGCAATCCTTGATCCATTTCGAAATATACCAACATTGAGCGTATTTACAGAAATACATTTGACCGATTCAAAAAAATCGAGATTTAATCAGGATGGAAGATTTGTAGCCAAAAAGGCTCAGGAATATTTATTACAAACTGGCATTGCGGATGAATCGCTCTGGGGACCAGAATTTGAATTTTATATTTTCTCAAAAGTTGAATTTGATACCAGAACAGCTTCTTCATTTTATCGTGTAGAACACGAGGAAGAATTTTTCCAGAACGCATACCACGCAGCTAACCCATTTGATATTTATGATGATTTCAGAGATGAAGCAACAATCCTTTTCCAACAGATGGGAATCAATGTAAAGTATCATCATCACGAAGTAGGCGAAAGGGGACAACAGGAGATTGAGATACAATTTGACAACTTGCTGGCTATCAGTGACAAAATAGTTTTAGCAAAATATTTATTATTCAATTTAGCACGGCGACACAACATTTTCATAACCTTTATGCCAAAACCAATGTTTCAACAGGCAGGAAACGGTTTGCATGTTCATCAGTACCTGAGAAAAAACAAAAAAAACATTTTTTATGAAAAAGATAAATATGGCAATTTAAATGAACTTGCATTATCATTCATTGGTGGACTTTTAATGCATGCACCTGCTCTGTGCGCTTTTACAAATCCAAGCACTAATTCATACAAAAGACTAGTACCTGGCTTTGAAGCTCCAGTCGCTATTACCTTCGGGAAAGCTAACCGCTCGGCAGCGATACGAATTCCTTCCTATGTACACGACCCTGATGAAGCCCGTTTCGAATACAGACCCCCCGATGCGACTGCAAATCCTTACCTTTTAATGAGCGCTATGTTAATGGCAGGATTGGATGGAATAACAAAAAAAATTGATCCTGTCAAAGAAGGACTTGGACCAATCGATACTAATGTTTATAATAACCAAAATATAAAGTTCCTACCCAAAAATCTGGAAGAATCTTTAGATGCACTTTGCAACGACCAGGATTTTTTAAAAAAAGGCAATGTTTTTACAGATGACCTTATAAATCAGTGGATATCTATAAAACAACACGATATAAAATCAATTGCCACGATGCCACATCCTTATGAATACAAATTATATTTCAATTTATAAAATATTAGTTATCATTTTACTATTGATACCTGGTTGTGGAAGAGAAAATACATACAAAATTATAACTCCAGCGAAACTTTCAGATATTTATTTAGAATTAAATACAGAAGTTAATCCTACATCGGACTCTTCTTCAGCAAAGGAAACCGATTATTATTTTTCTGGACTTTTGAAGAAATACGGTTTCACAGAAAATGATTTTAAGTTTACAATTGAAGTTTATAACCAGGATATTACAAAGTGGAAAGAATTTTATGAAAATTTAATTATAAAGCTCGAAAAAGCTTATACGACTTCGTATTAGTTATCCATTTTTTTAATTGCAAATTTAAAAGTGCTACCCTTGCCTACCTCACTTTCAACCCATATTCTTCCCTTATGCGCCTCAACAATTTCTTTGCAAATCCAGAGACCCAAACCGGTCCCTTTTATATTTTTTGTGTGTTCAGAATCAACTCTCGAGAATTTTTGAAATAGTTTATCTCGATGTTCCGGTTTAATCCCAATACCTTCATCTGATACAGAAAATAATATTTCATCATTATTATGCTCTCTAACTTCAATGTTAACTTTGCCACCATTAGGTGAGTACTTCACAGCGTTTGAGATTAGGTTCTGTACAACCTGTCTTAATTTAGCTGGATCAGCTTTGATGTATGAAACATCAGGATCAATATAGTAACTCACCGTATGTCTATTAGAAAACCTCACAGCCGATATGGCTTCTTTTATCATTCTTTCAGTATTAACAATTTGCCAGGCAATACTAACCTGTCCGGTTTCAATTTTTGTAATTTGTAGCGTGTCTTCTGCAAGTTGATTTAACCGATTAGCCTGATCGACGATTAGTTGTAAATATTCTTTTAATCGCTGATTACTAAGCACCTCCTCATTTTTCAGTAATGCTTTACCCGCAAGTATTATGCTTGAGAGTGGAGATCTAAAATCATGGGAAACAATCCCTAAAAATTCGGATTTCATTGTGTCCAATTCCTGTAATTTCTCATTAGCTGATTTTACTTCTTCAAACAGTTTTGCATTTTTTAACGCACTTGCTATCTGCTCACACAATGTTTGCAATACAACAACATCCATTTCATCAAAGGCATATAGATTCTTATCTTCGATATTCAATACTCCAACAAGTTTGCCTTCAATTTTAATAGGAAGTGCAAGTTCTGATTTTGTATTGTGATATTCATACGACTTATATCTTGGATCCTGTGTTACATCGTTTACAAGGGCATTTTCACCATTTCTGGCTACCCATCCGATTATACCATCGGTAATTTTCTGCCTATAATCCTTTGGTAAAAAATCGATATAGTTTCCAGAGTGAGCTTTTAATATTAGTTCAGACTGATCCTCTGACAACAGGAATATTGTTACATCAAAATAATTAAAATTTCTTTGAATTGCTTGAGCGGTTTGTTCTAACAATTGATTAATATCAAGTGTAGCATTAAGGATTCTGGAAATCTCATTCATGGATTCAATTTGTGAAATCCTTTTTTTCGCATCTTCCACAAATGTAGCATTGTTCAAAGCTACAGCAACCTGTAAACCATAAAGTTGAGCAATAATAAGATCATCTTCAGTATATTCATTTTCATCTATTGAACCAAAAATAAATGCACCAACTTTGTTTTGTCCGCTTTTAATTGGAATCACCATCAAATTCTGTATTCCCAAATCCTCATATTTGCCTTCCAGTGTATGGCTATACTGTGGAATATTTGAGATTTTAGATTTTATTGGATTTTGGTTTCTAATCACCCAACCGGGTGATCCTTCCTCAAGCGTAAAATAGCTTTCATTTAAACCAGTAGCATCTGAAATGGAAGAAAGCGAAATTATCTGATATGTTGTTTGAATTTGACTCAAAATAGCAAGAGCCAAAATTTCACAATTTAATAACCAATGCGTTTCGTTCCTTAATATCTCATAAATTTCCAGCTTATTTTCTGCTGCGTCAATCTGAAGAGTAATTTCGTTTAAGGTACTCAACCTTTGAGCAAGGTTATAAGCTTTAAATAAACTTTTATCCACTTCTTTCTTTTCCATAATCTACTTTGCAATTACTTTTCCAATTAAAAATGGTTTTTCACCAATCTCTAAAAGTGTATTGATTATTTTTTCTGTTGAACGTGGAGATGCAACAATCACTAGCCCAACTCCTAAATTAAATGTTTGTCTCATTTCATCTTCTGCAACTTCACCCTGTCTTTGTATTAATTGAAAAATCGCTGGCCTATCCCAGCTAAACCAGTCTATATCAAGTTCTAACCCTTTTGGGACAATTCTCATAGTATTATTCTTAATTCCCCCACCTGTAATATGAGAAATGCCGTGAATACCGGTTATTTCTTTAATAATCTTTATAACATTGAGATATGATCTATGGACTGTTAAGAGACAATCTCCTAATTTCATACCCAAATCTTCAATAAAATCATCGATTTCATAGCGTTCAAATAAAACTTCTCGCGCTAATGAATAACCATTTGTGTGTAAGCCATTTGATGGAATTGCAATCAGATTATCACCTTCTTTTATTTTACTTCCGTCTATAAGTTTGGATTTTTCCACAACACCTATTATAGTTCCCGCGAGATCATATTCATTATTATTATAAATTCCTGGCATTTCAGCAGTTTCACCTCCAATTAAAGCGCATCCATTCATTCTACAACCTCGGATAATACCATCCAGAACTTCTTCTCCAACATTTGGATTTAACTTACCTGTCGCAAAATAATCCAGGAAAAATAGTGGTTCGGCACCACAAACAGCGATATCGTTCACACAATGGTTTACAAGATCTTCACCAACAGTATTGTGTTTATTCATCATAAAAGCTACTTTTAATTTTGTTCCCACTCCGTCAGTACTTGCAACCAGTAAAGGATGTTTATAATCATCCAGCCTCCCATCGAATAATCCGGAAAATGAGCCAATCTCCGATACAACACCATTATTGTATGTAGATCTAACTTTTATTTTAAGCTTTTCTACAAAATCGTCACCAGCTTTTATATCTACACCAGCAGATTTGTAATTTTTTGCCAAATTTTAAATCTTTAATACTTAATTACACATATGATTTGCATTTAATAAACTACAAATTTCACAAAAATGCAAAATCCATTTTTGCAGAATACACATTTTGTGATTATATTTTCTAAAAAATTTTATGAAACATATAAAAATCAAAAATACTAACGATTTAATACCTGTAGGCAAAATTATTTGCATAGGTAGAAATTACTTAGAACACGCTGCCGAAATGAAAGCAGAAGTTCCTGAGAGCCCGGTAATTTTTCTAAAACCATCTACTGCATTGGTCTATGATGGAGACAAAATAATTATACCAAAAATATCAAACAATATGCATCATGAAGTTGAATTAGTAGTTGCAATAAATGAGGAAGGAAAAAATATAAAAGCAGAAGATGCTGAAAAATTTATACTCGGTTATGCAATTGGATTGGATATGACCTTAAGGGATGTGCAAAGTGAAGCGAAAAAAAAAGGCCTTCCCTGGTCGATTGCCAAGGGATTTGATACCTCGGCACCAATTTCTGACATAATTTCTGCAAACGAAATCAAAAACCCACATAATCTTGAGCTGATTTGCAAAGTCAATGGCGAAATCAGACAAAAGGGTTCAACAGGTAAAATGATTTTCAAAATCGATAAACTAATCGAATATATTTCTACAATTTTTACATTAGAAAGAGGCGATTTAATTTTTACTGGTACACCAGAAGGCGTTTCACAAATCCACCCTGGCGATATCATTGAATCTGAAATTTACGGGATCATAAAAATCAAAAATTTCGTAGTAGCAGAAATTTGAAAATTGAGAAATTAAAAATATTATTTTTCGTTGCTCTCCTGATTGTGGTCTTAACAAATCTGAATATGTATATCATAGGGCCTGCACACCCAAAGCCATCAGAAAGTAAAACTGATCCGATTAATCTCATATACGAACCATTTGAAAGATTAACTCCATATTTTTCAAAATACAGCTGGCCAACGGATGCAAGTTACAAAATTACATCATCATTTGCCGAATTCAGACAATCACACTTCCATGGAGGGATTGATATAAGTACGCACCTGAAAGAAGGTTTTAAAGTATTCGCTGCACTTGATGGGTATGTAGCAAAAATTCAGATTCTTCCAAATGGTTATGGGAAAATGCTCTATCTCAAACACCCTGATGGATATTATACTACATATGCTCATCTAAAAGATTTTAACGATAAAATCAAAAATGTGGTATATCGAGAACAGTTAAAGAAGGGAACATATTTCATTGACATCGACCTTGACTCTATGGAAGTTCCTGTTAAACAAAGCGAAGTGATTGCATACACAGGCAATACAGGTGCTGGTCCACCCCATTTACATTTCGAAATAAGAGATGAAAACCTAAATCCTGTAAAT
This sequence comes from Ignavibacteriota bacterium, assembly GCA_003327435.1. Lineage (GTDB taxonomy): Bacteria > Bacteroidota > Ignavibacteria > UBA10030 > BY39 > BY39. Next base: position 92,123 of record QOQV01000006.1, on the reverse strand, counting down.
CCAGCTTTGTTCACAAATTTTCGTATAAAGGATTACACACCTCCCCTGATTAAAAAAATCTTTATTGCAGCAGCAGACAACTGGTCAAGCGTTTTTGATAAATCTGAATATCAGATTTACAAAATTAATTCATCCAATTTTAAATTTAACAGACCAATTAATATCAAGGGCAAAATAAAATTAGGCATCGAAACAAAAGATTATGGTAACGATTATTCCGCTAAAACTGGTGTATATCATATAGAGTTTTTTTTGAATGATTCTCTCATATATCAACAACAATACGATAGAATTCCTGCTGAGTATGCACAAGAAATTCTATTGCAATATGATTTAAAACTTTTATTAGAAAATAAGGGAAAATTTCAAAAGTTGTATGTTGAAAATGGCAATAATCTCCCTATTTACAATCGCCTCCCTTACGGCAGCGGAATTATTGATTGTTCAAAATTAACTGATGGACTACATGATTTCAAAATTGTTGTAAGTGACTTTTCCAATAACAAATCAGTAGTTAATGGCAAATTTTTAGTCGATAATCATCCAACATTGAAATTCTTAGATATTGCAGATTCTACTCTCAACCTTAAATGTGATAATATTAATAAAATAACAAAGATTATTATTGAAACAATAAACTTAAACAAATCAAGTGTAGATTCTTTTTCATTAAATGAATTAAAAATTAATAACTCAATCATCTCAATCCCATTCAAAGAGAAAAATTATAGAAGTATTCGCATATCAATAATAAACAATAATAACAGAAAAACCTATTCATCATTATTTAAATCAAAAGAAATAAATTCAAAAGATGTTTCCTTAAATTATGAAATAACAGATGATCATATTAAATGTATATTGACTACTTCAGATAATCAGATTCCAAACTTCAAATCTATATTAATTGAAGGTAACAAAAACAGAATTATAGATTTGGTTCAGGTAAATGAAAACAAATATATAGGTTTTATCGAACCGGATCCCTCACACAAATCCTATCGAAAAATTAAATTAATAAAACAAAAAAATGAAACAGTTTTAAAGGAAACCGAGGATTTTTTAATATATCCAATCAAAGCAAATTCATCTGGAACATACACATTAGAAAACGGCAATATTACAATATCTTATGATTCGAATTCCGTATATAACAACTTTATCATTACATATGATGTGGTTTTTCAGGATGGAATAAAGATATATCGCTTTTACCCACAGGATATTTTACTTAAAAAAGGTATAGAAATAAAGTTTAAAGCAAATGAAAATTTCGGCCATATATATTTTTTAAGAAAGGGAAAATGGATAATACAGAACTGGAAAAATAATTCTGATTCAAATTATTTGACAGCTTATTTTCAAAGAACATTAAATGATGTAACGATATTAAAAGACACCAATCCACCAACTATAAATAATCTGAGAGTGAAGAATATAGGTAATAAAATACACATATCTTGCAAATTCAAAGATAATCTTTCTGGATTAGATTATGATAAATTTAAAATGTATATTAATGATGAACTTGTTATACCTGAAATCAATGAAGAAAAAAGAATCGTTCAGTATGTTTCTGAAAATAAAATCTTATCAAAAACAAAAAGAATAAATATTGAAATTGCTGATAAGGCTGGAAACATTCAACAAATTTATCGAGAAATTAAATAAGGTTATTACTAAAGATGGCAAAATTAGAAAAAGTATATAATCCTAAAGAGACAGAAGATAAATGGTACAATTATTGGGAAAAGCATAAATTTTTCCATGCAAAAGCAAATCCGAATAAAAAACCATACACAATTGTAATTCCACCGCCAAATATTACTGGCATTTTAACGATGGGACATGTTTTAAACAACACTATACAGGATGTTTTTATCAGATGGAAACGAATGCAGGGTTACGAAACATTATGGATGCCCGGAACTGATCATGCTGGTATCGCTACACAGAATGTTGTTGAAAAAGCTTTATTAAAAGAAGGTATAACACGACATCAATTAGGCAGAGAAAAATTTCTCGAAAGAGTCTGGAAATGGAAAGAAGAGTATGGTGGAACAATTATAAAACAACTAAAAAAATTGGGTGCATCCTGCGATTGGGAAAGAGAAAGATTTACTATGGACGAGGGGTTATCGGAAGCAGTGCAGGAAGTATTCATTAGATTATACAACAAAGGTTTAATTTATAAAGGTAAATATATCGTAAATTGGTGTCCTAAAGATCATACAGCCATCAGTGACGATGAAGTGAACCATACGGAACAAAATGGTCATCTCTGGTACATAAAATACCCATTCATTGATTCAAAAGATTTCGTGACTGTTGCAACTACTCGACCGGAGACGATGTTAGGTGATACAGCAGTCGCTGTCAATCCAAATGATGAAAGATATAAACATTTAATTGGAAGGTATGTAATATTACCTCTTGTTGAACGAAAAATTCCGATTATTGCAGATGAATTTGTAGATCCAGCATTTGGTACTGGCATGGTAAAAGTTACCCCAGCACATGATCCGAACGATTACTGGATTGGAATTCGCCATAATCTCGAACAAATTAACATATTTGATATATCAGCAAATTTAAATGATAATGCACCTATAAAGTACAGAGGTAAAGATAGATTTGAAGTGAGAATGGAAGTTGTAAGAGACTTAGAATCGCTCGGACTGATAGAAAAAATAGAACCCCATACACATGCTGTCGGAAGATGCTATCGGTGTAACACTATTATTGAGCCATATCTCTCAGATCAATGGTTTATAAAAATGAAACCACTTGCTGAACCAGCTCTAAGCGTTGTTCTAAATGGCACGATTAAATTCCATCCAGACAGATGGGTTAAGGTATACGAACACTGGATGACCAACATAAGAGATTGGTGTATATCAAGACAATTATGGTGGGGGCATCGCATACCAGTGTGGTATTGTGATAATTGTAATGAAATAATTGCCAGTAAAAAAGAACCTGTTCAACCCTGTCCGAAATGTGGAAATAAAACTTTTCATCAAGATGAAGATGTGCTTGATACCTGGGCATCCTCCTGGTTATGGCCATTCTCTACATTAGGCTGGCCAAATGACAACGAGGATTTAAGATATTTCTATCCAACAGATACTTTAGTTACAGGACCTGATATAATCTTTTTCTGGGTTGCAAGAATGATTATGGCTGCAATGGAATTCGCTGGAGAAATTCCTCTTCCCAATGGTTCAAAAAGGACTAAAGACGAAGAAATTGTTCCATTTAAGAATGTCTATTTCACAAGTATTATCAGGGATGCGCAAGGCAGAAAAATGAGTAAATCGTTGGGAAATTCACCTGACCCGCTGGATGTCATTGAGGAATACGGTGCTGATGCATTAAGGTTTACAATACTTTATCTTGCCCCTCTTGGCCAGGATGTGCTCTACTCAAACGAAAAATGTGAGATCGGTAGAAACTTTGCCAATAAAATTTGGAACGCAGGTCGTTTCCTTTTAATGAATGCTGAACAAATTCCAAACTTTGTCTACAAATCCTCTGAAATCTTAAACGACAAAGATCTGGATTTATCAGACAAATGGATACTCTCAAAACTTAATTCAACAATTTCAGAGCTTAACGATTCATTAGAAAACTTTTATATTAACAATGCTTCTAAAATTCTTTATGATTTCATCTGGCATGATTACTGTGATTGGTACCTCGAAATGATAAAATCCAGATTATATGGTATTGAGAAAAATTCAGTCAAGACTAATGTTTTAGAAAGAGCATTCTATATTTATGAGCAGATTTTAAAAATGCTACATCCATTTATGCCGTTCGTGACAGAAGAAATATGGCAAAATATTGCGGACAGAAAACCTGGTGAAAGCATAATGGTTTCAAAATTCCCGGAATGTGCCAATCAGTGGATAAACAAAGACATAGAAAGAGATGCTTCATTTATGCAAAATGTTGTAAATGCCATCAGAACAATCAGAGGTGAGTTAAATGTACCTTTAAATAAAGAAATCACAATATTAATGAATTTTCATAAGGTTGAAGATGAAAAACTAATAAAAAACTATGAAATATATTTAAAACGCTTAACCAAAGCTTCTGAAGTAGTTGTTACAAATCAAAGACCTAAACATTCAGCTTCATCAGTTGTTGATAATACAGAGATTTACATTCCATTGGAAGGTATAATAGATCTAGAAACAGAAAAAAACAGGATACAAAAAGAAATTGACAGGATAAATTCAATGTTACAAGGTATTGAGAAGAAGCTATCAAATCCCAACTTTATCGAAAAGGCTCCGCAAGAGATAGTTGAAAGTGAAAAAAAGAAAAGGGAAAATTTTAACTTAACCCTATCCAAATTAAGAAAAAATTTAGAATACCTTTCATAAAAAAACTGCCCGAATTTTAATCGGGCAGTGATTTAAATTACATTCCAACTACCGTTAAGTTAAATGAGGTAATATTCTTTCCACAAGACGATTCTTTGGTACTGCTCCAACAATTTGCTCAACAACCTGACCATCTTTAAATATTAATAATGTTGGAATACTTCTAATCCCATATCTCATTGCTGTTTTGGGGTTAGCATCCACATCCAATTTACATACCTTTAACTTATCATTGTATTCCATTGCGATTTCATCAACTATTGGTGCAATCATTTTACACGGTCCACACCAAACTGCCCAGAAATCGATTAATACTGGTTTGTCCGATTTGAGTACTTCGTTATCGAATGTCTCATCTGTAATTGATAATGGTTTCATTTCTCTCCTTTTTTTTGTTTTACTATGCTTAAGAAAATCGAATAGATTCAACACCTTTAACTTTTTGAATTTTTTCTAAAAAAGATTGGTCAAGGTTAATTTTATATTTTGTATCTAATCTAAAAGCTCTGATATTTTCAAAACCATTAACCTCAATAATTGGTATGTATTTACCTTTACTTTTCTCCAGAATTTTCTTCAATTCATCTACTGAAGATGAGTCCATCTGATTTAAATCAAGTGATATTACAAGCCTTTTTATAAATTTTTCTTTCAAGTCCTCAACAGGATAAAATTCTTCAGCCAGAATTTTTCCTCTATCGTATCTACCAATAATATAAAGCATTGCATCTTCTTTTAAAAGATTTGCATATTTCTCATAAATCTTTGAAAAAACAGTAATTTCTGCTTTACCAGTGAAATCTTCAACAGTAATAAAAGCCATTAATTTATTATTACGGTCATATTTCTCTTTAACTTCAATAACAATTCCTGAATTTTTAACAATAGTACCATCTTTTATATTTTCTAATGATGAGAATTTTACATTTGAGGTAGCTTTAATTTCCCTTTCATATTTTCTAAGTGGATGGCCTGAGATATAGAATCCTAAAACTTTTTTTTCGTTTGCCAACATTTCTGTATCGGACCAGGGTACAGCATCGACCATAGAGGGATATTCATAACTGACTTCTGAACCTCCTGTGGATTCGAATAAATTACTTTGTCCTCGTGTTATATTTTCTTTTTGTTTCTGTCCGAACTGAATTGCTTTTTCAATTGATGCAAAAATCTGAGCACGGTTTTTATTGATAGAGTCGAAAGCCCCAGCCATAGTTAAACTTTCGAGAATTTTTTTATTAGCACTTTTGGAACCGACACGAGCACAAAAATCAAATATATTTTTAAATTTACCGGATTCTCTTGCTTCAATGATCTTTTCAACTGCTGCAACCCCAACATTTTTAATTGCACTTAATCCAAATCTTATTCCATCTTTTGTAATTTTGAATCCAACATCACTTTCATTTACATCAGGTGGTAAAATATTAATTCCCAATCTATGAGCTTCTTCGATTAGCTCAACTATATAGTCAGTATTTCCAATCTCTGCTGACATAGTTGCTGTCATAAACTCGACCGGATAGTAGGTCTTAAGATAAGCATTCTGATATGCCAATACAGCATATGCAACGCTATGTGACTTGTTAAACCCGTAATTTGCAAATTTTTCTATCATCTCATAGATATCACTTGCTATTTTTTCGCTAATACCTTTTAATTTTGCACCATTAATGAAATCTTTCTTCATTTTAGCCATCAATGCTGCATTCTTTTTTCCTATCGCCCTTCTCATATTATCAGCTTCAGCAAGTGATAATCCGGCAATTTCGTTCGCAATTCTGATCACCTGTTCCTGATAAACCATCACCCCATAAGTCTCTTTTAAGATTGGTTCCATCTTGGGATGCAGATATTGGATTTTTTGAATTCCTTTTTTCCTTTTTATGTATTCATCTATCATCTGCATTGGGCCAGGACGGTAAAGAGCATTCATTGCAACGAGCTCATTGATTGAAGTCGGCTTAAGTTTTATCAATGACTCTCTCATTCCCTGGGATTCAAACTGAAAGATTCCTGTTGTATGTCCTTTTTGAAATATTTCAAATACTTTCTGATCATCTTCGGGAATATTTTTTAAGTCGATATCAATTTTATGGTTTTCTTTTACAAGCTTTAATGTATTCTCATTGATTGTCAATGTACGCAGTCCCAGAAAATCCATCTTTAGCAATCCTACACCTTCCAGTTCATTCATCGCATATTGCGTCATTGGACTGGTTTGTGGTGTTGCATATAACGGTACATAATCACTTATGTCACCAGGAGCAATTACTATCCCGGAAGCATGCATCGAAGCATTTCTATTCAAACCTTCAAGTACTTTGGATATTTCAATTAACTCAATAATTTTAGGATTCTTACTTTCTTTCACTGGCTTCAGTTCAGGTATAGTATTTAGAGCTTCTTCCAGTTTCATTACTTTACCCTGAATCTGTGGAATTAGTTTAGAGATAGAATCAATAACACTTAACTCAATACCTAAAACTCTACCCACATCTCTAATGACTGCTCTTGATGAGAGTGTACCAAAAGTAATAATCTGGGCAACTGAATTTTTGCCATATTTTTTCTTAACATAATCAATAACCATATCCCTTTTGTTGTCAGCGAAATCTATATCAATATCTGGCATTGTTTGTCGCTCAGGGTTAAGGAATCTTTCAAACAACAAATCATATTTAAACGGATCTACATCAATAATTCCAAGTATGTAGGATACCACACTTCCAGCAGCACTACCTCGACCAGGACCGACTGCAACTCCCATTCTACGCGCAGCATTAATAAAATCCTGAACAACTAAAAAATAATTTGAATACTTCATCTTCTTAATTACATTAAGTTCGTGTTTAACACGAGCTTCGATCTCTGCTGTTACAACTGGATACCGCTCATTTATTTTACTATACACCAGTTCTTCAAGGTATTGATTATAATCTTGAACCATATAATCTTCCGGAATGGGATAATTTGGTAAATATGGTTCCTTTGGTCGAATATCATAATTTTCAACTTTCTCATTTACTTCAAGGGTTGACTTTATTGCTTCAGGAAACTCATTGAATAATTCACACATTTCGGTGGCAGATTTGAAATAAAGCTGATCGGTTTGATATTTCAAATTTTTATAATCAACTCCGCTATTAGCAGAAACCTCTGAAATTAACAATAAAACATTGTGTGCAATTGCATCCTGCGGTCTAACATAGTGTATATCATTAGTCGCTATTAATTTTATTCCAAGCTGCTTTGCCAATAAAGGCATTCTTTCTAAAATCTTCTTTTCATGCTCTAAATTATGATTCTGAATCTCAAGATAAAAATCATCCTGGAATATCTCTTTATAAATAAGTGCAGTTTTAATTGCAGATTCTTCATCATCATCTAAAATGTGAGATGCAACAATACCAGCCTGACAAGCAGAAAGAGCTATCAAACCATCTGAATATTTTCTAATCAATTCTAAATCGATTCTTGGTTTGTAATAAAACCCTTCGAGATGACCGTATGTTGTGAGCTTGATAAGGTTTTTATAACCTTGAAAATTTTTTGCAAGCAATACAAGATGTTGATAAATACCTCTGCCTTTTCCCGATTTTAGTTTTTGATTATTAATCTGTTTTTCAAATCTGCTACCTTGTGGAACAACATAAAATTCACAACCTATAATTGGCTTTATGCCTGCATCCTTGGATTTTCTAATAAACTCCACCGCACCAAACATCACACCATGATCAGTGAGGGCAACTGCAGGCATGTTATATTCCACAGCTTTAGAAATCAGTGCATCTATACTTGCAGCACCATCAAGCAAACTATAGTCGGAATGATTATGTAAATGTATAAACTCCATTTTTGAAATTTCCTAAAATATTTTAAAATTTTTGAATCAGGGGAAATTTAAAATCAAAAGTTTAGGTTCAGTCATTTCATTAATTGCATATCTCAATCCTTCTCGACCTAAACCTGAATCCTTTATACCACCATAAGGCATATGATCTATACGATATGTTGGAAAGTCGTTGATTACAACTCCACCAACATCCAGATTTTCAAATGCATAGAATATATTTTTGTAATTATTTGAAAATACTCCTGCCTGTAAACCATAACGGGTATTATTTACATCTTTTATGACCTGTTTAAAATCCTCAAATTTATGAAGAGTTAACACAGGCCCAAATATTTCTTCACAAAAAACTTTCATATCCGGTTTAACATCGGTGAGTATGGTTGGTTCTATTAACAGATTTGTTCTTTTCCCGCCAGTTAGTAATTTTGCACCAAGTGTAACTGATTCCTTTATCCAATCCTCAACTCTTAGAGCAGCATTCTCATCAATTAATGGTCCGGTGATTGTATCAGGGCTTGAAGGATCTCCGAAACCTATCTTTTGAGTTTCTGATAACAGCAAAGATGTAAAATTATCATATATATCTTTATGCACATAAACTCTTTGTACCTTAATGCAACTTTGTCCTGCCTGTCCAAATGCACCCAGAACAATTCTTTTGACAGCATACTCAAGCTCTGCTGATTCATCAATCACAGCGGCTGCATTACCGCCCAACTCGAGTACCACTTTTTTCTTACCTGCAACTGATTTCAGATACCAGCCTACATTGGCGCTACCGGTAAAAGTTAGCATTTTAAATCTATCGTCACGGACCATACTTTCAGCTAATTGATTTTCGCAAGGGACGACATTAACAACTCCTTCTGGTAAACCCGCTTCAATTAAAATTTCGGTTAATTTAATCGCGAGAATAGGTGTTTGTGGAGCTGGTTTCAAAACAACTGTATTGCCAGCAGCAATTGCAGGTGCAATTTTATGAGCAACCAGATTTAATGGAAAATTAAATGGAGTTATTGCCAGAATTGGTCCGATTGGAAATCTGCGTAAAATGCCAAATCTGTTTTCAGAATTTCGAGCAAGATCAAGAGGAATTACCTCACCACCAATTCTTTTAGCTTCTTCAGATGCATATTTAAATGTAAAAATTGCCCTATCAATTTCAGCATTTGAATACATGATTGGCTTGCCTGATTCGGCAGTCATTAGAGTTGCCAGCTCAGTTTTACGATTACTTAAAATAGTTGAAGTTTTTTCAAGTATCTCTGAACGCTGGTATGAGGGTGTGTATCTGAAACCTTCGAACGCATTAATTGCGCTCTGTATTGCTAATTCTATATCTTCTTTTTGTGCATAATATATCTTTGCAACAAATTCGTCATTATATGGATTCTTAATATTTTTGATTATGGGTGATTCTCTACAAATATTTCCTATAATAAATTTTACGACTTTTTCAGATATCATTTATCATTTTCGTTTATAAAATTTTTAACAAAAGTTACAACTTCATCTATATCGATAATTTGTCTTTTATTTGTTTTACGATCTTTAATTTCGATTTTATGATTTATAACATTTTTTTCACCAACAATTATCTGAAGAGGCATTCCCAACAGGTCCGCATCCTTAAATTTAAACCCCGGGCTCACATTTGCTCTGTCATCATAAATAACATCTATTTTATTTTCATTAAGTCTATCATAGATATCGTTTGCAACTTGTACAACACTTTCGATGTTGGAATTCACCAAAATCAAGTGGACGATGAACGGTGCAATGGATTTATGCCAGATAATTCCGTTTTCGTCATGATTTTGTTCAATGCTGCATGCAATTATTCTCTCTACACCGATACCATAACTTCCCATAATTATTGGTTTCATTTCACCATTAACATCCAGGAATTTAGCATTAAGGGAATCAGCATATTTGGTACCCAATTTAAATATATGACCAAGTTCTATTGCATTCACAACCCGAAGTGGAGCATTGCATTGAGGACAGGGTTCACCAGCTTCAACAGTTCTGAGATCATAATATCCATCTACCTTAACATCACGCATCAAATCAATATTGGCTATATGGTAATCATTTTTATTCATCCCGGAAACCAGTCCATTTGCATTCTCTAATCTTTTATCAACGATAATTTTGAACCCCTTCAAACCTATAGGTCCAATTGAGCCAGCATCGGCACCTGTCAGTTCAAGTAATTCTTCTGGATGTGCCGGGCGAGCATTTGTTCCAATTATTGATTGTAATTTTGTTTCATTTAATTGATCATTTCCCATTAGTAAAATTAGATATGGAGTTCGGTCCTGAATATACACAAGAGATTTTGCCAGAATACTCTCATCAACTTTAAGAAAATCTTTTAATTCATCAATGGTTTTGATATTTGGAGTATGAATTTCCTTTAATGGTAAATCGGCTGGTACTCTGGAAGCTTTTACGACATTTGAGGTTGCAACTTCTAAATTTGCAGCATAAGAGCAATTCTCACAAATTGCGCAGGTATCTTCACCTGATTCGGATTCAACCATAAATTCCTGTGAGCCAGTTCCGCCCATAGCTCCGCTTGATGCACCAACGATAAAGAATTTAAGTCCAGCTCTTGAAAATATTTTTTTATAAGCTTCTGCGTGAAGTTCGTAACTTTTATCCAGCCCTTCCCAACTGGCATCCAGACTATAGGAATCCTTCATAATAAATTGTCTGCCTCTAAGCACACCTGATCTTGGGCGTGGTTCGTTGCGAAATTTTGTCTGAATCTGATACCAGATTTGAGGTAAATCTTTATATGACTCAATATGATTAGCAGCAATCCAGCCGATAATTTCTTCATGTGTTGGTGCGAGAACCAGAGGTCGATTTTTTAATTGAAACAGTGTATCACCAAAAGCTTCCACCCTGCCAGTTTTTTCCCAAATTTCAATTGGATTAAGTGCTGGAAGGTGAAATTCCTGTCCTCCTATCGCATCCATTTCTTCACGAATTAAATCCATTACTTTTTTCATAACCCTGTATCCAAGAGGTAGGAAAGAAAAAATTCCTGCAGCTAACTGTCGTATCATTCCTGCACGCAACATCAATTGATGACTTGGTATAACTGCATCAGAAGGAACTTCTTTAAGTGTTGGTATAAAACTTTTAGATATTCTCATTTTCAGAAAAATTAATTTTACATTGGTTAATTATAAATTAGATGTACCCCCGAGAGGATTCGAACCTCCGACACGCGGTTTAGGAAACCGCTGCTCTATCCTACTGAGCTACGGGGGCATTTAATTTGAAACAATATAAGAATTTTTTAAATCACTCTCAAATAATTTTAATAAGAATAACTAATCCCAACTTCAAATAATAAAAGAGCAATTAAAAGTTTCACTGAACTGGATAGTTTTGGATTTGAAATTTATTTTTGTTTTATAATTTGATACTATTTTAGCAACATCATCTTCTTGATATCTACAAACTTTCCAGCTTGAAGCTTGTAAAAATAAACACTCGATGAAAAAATTGATGCATCTAAATCATATGTGTAATAACCGGCAGGTAATTGTTTGTTTACTAAAATCTTAACCTCCCGCCCAAGAACATCATAAAGCCTTAAAGACACAAATGTATTCTCAGGAATGCTATACTTGATTTGAGTTTTTGAATTAAATGGATTAGGATAATTCTGAGCAAGGGAATATTCAAGTGGTATTAAATTCTCAGCTTCTCCAATCTTTGAAGCTCTCAAAAATATTCTATCATCTGGTTTATCAATAACAACATTATATGAAACTGGTAACTTATATTCCTTGATTTTGCCATCTGAAGACTCCACTCTTAACATCCAGTTGATACCCTTCCGCAAAATATTTTCAAAAGAGACTTTAATTGGATAATTTTTTGATTGAACCTGAATCTCACAACTCTTATTTTTCACTCCATCCAATACTTCAATATAATTTTGGGATTTAAATCTGACATCGAAAATTTCTGATGGCGGTAAAGGTGGAAGAGAATAGTAGTTTTTGTCCACGATATTTTCTTCAGTAAAGAATAATATTCCTCGATTACCGGAATTATCGGTTACGATTAATGAGTTCAACAATTCATTATTTATATTTCTTTTAGAGAAATTATTCTTTAGATTTAAAGCATTTAAGATTAATTTTCCATTGTCGGTTGACTTGACCCAATAACCATAGCCGGGTTTTAATGTATCAATACTTATGTATCCTCCATAATATCCATAAATAGGAGAAGAGATTATGTTAGTAGGTTCTGTTTCAATATTCTCAATTTTTATTTTTCTTCCAATTGCGCCGATCAAATTCCATCCCTGCGATAAAGTAATTGTGTCAATTAAAACTTGTGGAGTGGTAAACAAATATTCTCTGGTTAAGTTGAATTTTAACCAATAACCTCGTCCAATAGATAAAGTATCAACAGGTAAATATCCAAGATAATTATCATAACCATAGGCAGATGAAACAGAACCAGGAAACACAAAATCTTTGCTGTAATAGCTTAACAGTGTTGGTACCGAAACAAGGCTCCATCCTTTATTGACTTTTACAACGAGAAGCGGATTCATTTCATGCAGGATTAATAAGGGACTTGCTGATTCGCCTAAAACTTTTATATAATCATTGTTTCTCATATTAACTGACACTATTGCACCATTAGTACTCGAATCCTTCAGAATTAAAGTACCAGAGGGCAACTTATTTCTATTCCATTGAAATACAATTGTATCGTTAAAGTTTGAGAGTTGATATCTTAATGAGTAAACATTTCTAATATTTTCGTCTGAAACAGTATCCCTTATATCCACTTTTGTACCATTTGTTCCATCAATTAACCATCTTACATCAAAAACTCCTGATGGTGGCAATTCCTCGAGTTCAGTTTCTCCAAATACAGCATCCAGAGTATCACTTGCGTCCTCGTCTGCACCAAAATATAATGTATCAACATTTAATCCATTTTTCACCACTATATCAGCATAAAATTTATTAGAAATTATTGAATAACCATATAGGGGTATTAATATTGGATTTTCATATGAGTCACTTGAGTGATTAATAATCAAAGTATCGGCAATTAAACCAATCGATATTGGAGCAAAAGTAATTGAGATATTTTGCTCAGAACCAATTGGTATTGAAAACTTACTATTGCTGTTTAGGATAAAATCAATGCCATATTTAAGTTGTAAATTGCAACGTAAAGAGTCGTTAGACGAAGTAAGATTCTGAATTTGAATTGTTGAATCTTTAAAGTTATAAACATTTACATTCCCAAAATTTATTTCTTGTGGAGTAATAACCATATCAGCATACTTAGCACTATCAACTTTGCAATACAATAATCTTATATTATCAACATAAAATCCATCATTATTAATAGTTGGATCACTACGCAAACGAAAACGAAATTTAAATTGCGAGGATGCAAAAGCTGATAAATCCATCTCTTCGTCTATCCAATTTGATTGTATCCCATCATAGCCAAATGTCCCGATTGTTTGAACCCCAACACCACTACCGGGTTTTGTATATTTACCTTTAACGGAAGTCCATGAAGTACCACCATTGCTTGATACCTCAACCAGTGCAAAATCATATTTAGACTCGATTTTCCATTTTGCAGAAAAAAACAATTTAATTATAGAGCTTCCTGCTAACTTTTTACTGACTAAAAGTGACAGGCTATTATCAGTTCCATTAGCATAGTTTCCAATTGGGCTATCTGTAAAACTGAAAGGTGGGGATTGGGCGTCGGTTGTTATACCCCAACTTAAACCGGTACTCCAATTTTGTATAGTACTATCATTTGCACTATCAGCAAAAGTCAGATTCAGTTTTCCAATAATTATATTCAATGTATCAAACGAAATATATCCAGAGTTATTTGTGGCAGTAAGAAATAATTTTGCATTTACACCTGTAGTCGCTCTTTTCTTAACTCTACATTCAAAATTTACAATTTGATTTGATAAAGGTGAAAAGTTATCAATATAGACTGGTTCTGTTGGTATTATCAAATCATTATTTGATGAAGATAAATGTAAAGTTAGATCTTTTGCTGAATCCAAACCTTTATTTCTGTAGACTACAGATAATACAAATTTTTCTCCACGTTCAATAAAATTATCTCCTGAGCTGTCCTGAATATTAAAAGACGAAACTTGCGGATACGCACCTACTACTTTTGAGAGGAATTTATTCGGGTAGAGATTCTCGAGAGCTAGTGGTAAAATCCGTGGAGTAGGAGGCCAGAAACCATCGCTGCTTGAGCCAACTTCCGGAGTCATTGCAAATATTTTTCCATTATTTGGAATATTACCATCGTACATATAATCGTCGCTATTCCCTCTGGTCGCATATCCTACAGTTTGTTGATCCGTGCCATAAACATAACCATTGTATTTTGTCATTTCCTTTGCAAATTCCCTGTAGATAAGCGAATCTGGAGTTTCACGGACTAATGCCCCATATGGATAAATTAAAAGATTACTATAGGTATGGTAATTCAAACAGGCACGAATATTTTTACCAGCTAAAAAGTTTTGAATTGTATAAGTTTCGGGTTCGGAAAATGGAGCAACACCTCGGTATGTATCAGTTGAGGGTGTTGTACTTGAACCACCGTTAGGTGCATCCCAATAGGCATAAGGTCCAAAGTTTCTATTCAAATCTACACCAAAAGAACCATCACCATTATTTCTCCTGTTTTTTCTCCACATTCCACCACCATTTGGATTTGTAGTCTGATTATACACATAGCCATCTGGATTGATAACAGGAATAAACCACATCTGTCTATTATTAACCAGATAATTAGCTTCAGGATTATTGTTATAGTTTTCTAATAGCCACCACATATAATAAATCACTGTCATCATTCCCTGTGGTTCACGGGCATGTGTTAGAGCAGTATATAAAACAGATGGCTCATTGGATTCATTTAAATCTGGATTATCAGAAATTTTCACTGCAAAAATATATCTACCCTGAATAGATGTACCAATAACTTGTTTAGCAGTGATTAAGTTGGGGTAAAGCAATTTCATTGAATCAAGTTGTTGGATAACTTCATTATATGTATAATACCCTCCCATACTACCGTAACCAAAGCCTAAAGCGTTGTAGGGTCCTTTATAAAGTCGACTTTCTAAAAACTTTGAATAGTCATCGATTAATATTAAATAAACAAATCCGAATGTTTTTAATAACTCGAGTTCCTTTTCATTAACAACTATCTGAATCCAATCACCAATTTTACCTTCTGCTCCCTCAAGATCAATTCCTGTTTGTAAAAGTTTTTGGAAGGTGACTTGATCTGGAATATATATTTTTATTTGTTTATATATTTCGGAAGAATTGCCTGAGCAAAAAAAATAAAGGGAAAGGAATAAAACTGCAGAAAGTTTGCGCATACTAAATAGAAATAATTATAAATTATTTGATTTAATATATCACTTCAACAACAACATTCTTCTGGTTTGTTGTGTTGAATGATTTACAATCAAATTATAGAAATAAATTCCACTTGCTAGATCAGACGCATCAAATGTAACAGAATTCCGACCAGATTCCATTTCCTCATTGTCGAGCAATCTAGCAATTTCCTGTCCCAGTGTATTATATATAATTAAAGTGACTATAGATGGTTCTACAAGTTCAAATTCTATTGTGGTATATGGATTAAATGGATTTGGGTAGTTTTGTAGCAATGTGAATCTTTGCGGTTGTTCATTAGTTTCATAATGTGATAGCAATACAGGAGATTTAGGATTAGAATTATCAAGTCGCAAATACGGAATACTATAAACACTTCTAACACTCTTTAATTTAAGTGGTGTAACAGAAATAGTATCGATTGGTCCTGAAAAAGCATTATTAATTCTTGTCAGAACAGAGTCCAGTAAAACATAGTTAAAATTGGGATAAGCTCTCCATTTTGTTAACGCGCTATCGGCAATTGAAACCAATCTACGAATAGATTTACCATTGAAACCATTACCTTTTGTAGTATCATAGTAAATAATTTCACCTAAACCACTTTGAATTATGCCGTTATCACTTGCTGCAAGGTTTAATTTAAGTGTTAATAATTCACCTACAAGATGATTGTCATATATTCTCGAGGTTGGATTTTTTAATTCCTTTATAAAGTATCTTGTACCTCTCATATCAAAAGGTCTGGGATAACCCGATTGAGGTAAAAAGCGGCGGACGTTGGAACTGCGTTGCAATCTAACCCAGCCATAAACGAATGTGCTTTCAGGTTTAGCAATACCAAGTACTATTCCTTCTGGGAATAAACCTCTCTTAAATAATGAATCCCGAACATTACCGCCATTGGGCATTGGACGAGGAACACTTGGAGCCACTTTGATCCGATTACCTTTCATTACAAAATCATTTTGTACGAATGTCCGGAAGCAACCACCTGCTATTTTCCCATTTACTCCTATTCTTTGTGCGAATATATCTGAAAAATTATTTCCTGCCCTGTAATCTGTCCAGGAAATGATAGCTCCACCATCTTCATCCATAACCAGTTTCGGTTCAATTTGATCATACGGTGCAATTTGAACCGCAACACCATTATTTGACCACTGTGCAACACCATTAGCATCGAATCTCTGCGCATAAATATCGAAATCGTTTCCATTCCTTTTATCCTGCCAGGTTACAATAGTGTATCCATTAGTATCTGAAACTACCTGGGGATAATATTGGTGTCCTGTTGCGGTACAAACTGGAATTCCGTTTGCTGTCCATAATGGCTCGCCGAATAAAGAAATATTCTGCATATAGATATTATAATCCACCCCGTTACGATTATCCTGCCATACAACATAGGCACCGCCATAATAGTTGGATGAAAGTTTCGGATAAGATTTAAATCCACTTCCTGTAGAGATTGGGCTACCATTTAGCTGCCATAAAGTTGTTCCAGTAGGACTAACTCTTTGACCATATAATTCATCATTTGTCAAATTTCGACGATCCTGCCAGACTATAATAGCACCTTTGAAACGATCTGGAATCATCTGAAGATTGTATTGATTGTTACTGGCTGTAGTAATTGGAACACCATTGGTCTGCCACAACATCGAACCAGTTGGAGAAATTCTTTGTGCATATATATCTATGTAACCACTCCCTGAACGATAGTCGTGCCATGCTACTATAGCACCACCATTATCATCAGTTACCACTTCTGGATTAAATTGATCGTAACTAGCAGAACAAACTACAATTCCATTTGCCGCCCATTGTGGTTGCCCGTTTGAATTTATTCTCTGTGCATATATATTATTATCTGTTCCGTTCCTTCTATCTTGCCATACGATAATCGCACCATTTTGATTATCGGAAACGATTCTTGGGTTTTGCTGGTTACCTGAAGCATTACAGATTAAAACTCCACCTGCGGTCCAAACCGGTGTTCCAGACTTATCAAACTTTTGAGCATATATATCATAGTCAGTTCCTTTTCTGTTATCATGCCAAACTACGATTACACCACTGTTAGTAGTAACAGCTCTCGCACTGGATTGATTACCAGTAGAATTTGCAACTGGAACTCCACCAGCTTGCCAATCGGCGATACCTATTTTTTTGAAACATTGTAGATAAACATTTTCATAAGTAACTGAGCGTTTATCCTGCCATAAAAATATTAAATCTCCATCAGGGTCGAGTACAACACTGTGATTCCATTGATTATTTGTTTCAGCTACAACAGGTACTGCTTCATTTGATGAACAGGGCCATTGCGATAGTGCGATTATATTTTGTAATAAAATTATAAAAATTGCACTTAGAAATTTTTCGGGTAGCTTCATATTTTAATACTCGACTTAACAATTTTTGTTGTCAATTTGCTAACCCATTAAAAAGCAATGAGTTCTGCTATAATATATAATTTTCTTAGAAATGATGCAAGTGGATTTTGGATTTTTTATATTTTTTTTAAAAAAAATTGCCCTAAATCACAAAATTTAGGGCAATTTTAGGTCACTTATTCAAAATCATCTTTTTTGCTGTTCTATACAGCAATTCTTGCGTCTCTACATCGCGAACAATCAACTGATAGAAGTATATACCAGCTGCCAAATTCTGGCCATCAAATTCAACATTGTTTACTCCTGTTTCAAACATTTCATTATCTGCCAGAGTTGCCACTTCCCTACCCAACATATCATATACTTTTAAACTAACTAAAGCGTCGACATTTAATGTGAACTCTATAATCGTTTTAGGATTAAATGGATTTGGATAATTTTGTATTGGTATTTCAAAATTGTTTTCTTCGGTTAAGTTTTCTCTTTCAATCAAAGTTGTATTAGAAGATGTTTTTCCAGCCACAAGGAAATTAACTTCACTCAATCCTCGGGTACCTGTAAAGACTGTCTTTGCGCCAAAACTAACTGTATCAATTTCACCTTCAAATGCACGGTTGATTCGGTTGATAGTTTGTTCCAGAGCGATAAACATACCCGTTGAAAACTTTGTATAGAATGTCATAGCCGAATCAGCTTTGAGAGCAATTTGATTTATTGTAAGTCCATTTAAAGGACTTGAAGGGTCATTATATATTAAATTATCAAAGCCAAAAGGTGTTCTACCATATTTACTTGCTGCGATATTGAATTTTAAGGTTACAAGTTCAGCAAACAATCTATCATTAAATTTTTTAGGTGATAATATTTTTTGTTCACCTTTGATTGGTTTACCATCAATAAAACTCTTAAAACCTTGTGGATTTCCTATATGCATCCCTGTATTATCTATTAAATTTTTCTGTAAATCTTTCCACTTTTTAATTCTAACCCAAGCAAAGTTAGTATTCTTTACTACTTGAGGTATTCCAACTATAAGTCCTTTCGAAAGTTCAGTTCGCTTAAAAAGTTCTTCACCTAAGTTTGAAATGTTGGGCATTGGCAGGAAAAATTTCTGTTCACTCGGTGGTGATGATCTATTTACAAAACCAACACGACTACCGTTCACTGTCCAGTACCATTTCGAAATTTTCAAAGCTTTTTTTGTGCCAGTACCTTTAATAACAACTGACTGCCCAGGTGCAATTGATGCAGAACCACTTAATTGCCATTTTTTCCGATCGGGAGTGGGGTTGGAGATTGTGTTGAATACATCAATATCATCAATACTTATAATACTCTGAGCTGATTCAAAATACAAACCATTAACGCTATAATTAGTATTATTTGTAAAAGTGAACTTCCATTCACTGGTGCTTACCTGTTTCTTAACAGCTTTTTCCGCAGTAGCTAAACTCATAGGAGAAAACGACCTATAAGTTTCTCCGTCATAGCTAAAAACCTGAAAAAAACAGAAAAGTAGAATAAAGATTATCATTACAAAATGTTTGATTTTCATGGTATTACTCCTTTTAAAGAATTTTCAGATTCAAATAGAACCTTTTGAAACTTTTAAAACTGGTCGCTGGGTTTCCAATCAGTATCTATAATGCCCCGGCTCAGATACTTCAAGCCGGGACATTATTTTTTTAAGAGCGGTGCTTCTCTTACACCAAAAATAAGTATATTCTTACTTCAAAAATGTGATCTTGCGCACAAAATTGAAGTTATTGTTATCTGTTGTTTTTGCAGATAACTTAACGAAATATATACCACTTGGCAACATATTTTGAGAATTTACATTAAATTCAACCTGATGGGTTCCAGCTTCCATCTGTTTGTCTACTAATAATGCCACTTCTCTACCAAGTATATCATAAATCGACATCTTTACATATGCATCTTTAGGTAAGGAAATCGTCATCCTTGTCGATGGATTAAACGGGTTAGGATAGTTCTGACTTAAACTAAATTCCTTAGGTATCAAATTCTGTCCACCAGCTTTAAGTTCTAATTTCACAACATTTTCATCAGTAATTTTGATACTTCCACTTCGATTGAGCGTTAGGTTGTTCTTTGAACCACTTTCATTTATTTGGTTCAACTCATATACAATACCATCAAAATTAGTAACATCCCACTCAATCACAAGCGGATATACAGCACCTGATATAGAAATTGGATACGATTCTATAGCATCCGTATTTGAAGAATGAATCTCAACAATACGATTTGATTGATATCTGACATCAAATACATCCGCAGGTGCTGAAGGTGGAAGTTCAAAATAATCAAGATTGGATTTTAATTCCTCGTCCTTTCCAAAGTACAATGTTTGCACATATCCAAGTGCATCTTTTACTGTAATCTTATTCAACCCATTAATTCTTTCCATCAATGAGTTATTGGGTTTGGAATATTTTAGTGTAGAATTCAAATATAACTTTCCATTATTCGAGACCTTGACCCAGTATGCTTTACCTGGTTTGAGTGTATCAGAAATCTGATAACCATTGAGATAAGCATAAAATTGGGAAGCAATAGTTATTCCTGCACCGGGAGTAACCTGACTTGTTAAAATTGGAACACTCAAAGTGCCAATCATATTCCAACCCTGTTTGACATTTACACTATCAGATATGCGCGGCGATCCTTCCATAGATACATTCTGGTTAACAGCAAATTTTAACCAATATCCTACTCCGTTCTTTAGTGTATCTTTTGTAATATATCCATTATCAAAAGCAAATGCTGATGAAACAGCTGTTGGAAACACAATCGACTTTCTATAATCCGAAACAACAAGCGGTACAGAAACCATATTCCAACCTTGGTTATAAAGTATATTCATTGAGGTTGAACTTGTTGATATCCAGGTTGTTGCTATGCGTAATCCACCTATTGTAACTGTAGGTTTGGCATTACCTGAGCCCTGGCGCAATGCTACAGTACCCAAGTTAGATGGATCCGTCGTCGTTGTTGTATAAGTTATATCAGCTGTTGGTTCACCACCACTTAAATCCGGATTGATCCAGAGTTTGATTTCATCATCAGTGTTTGAACCCGTGTTAAATGTGTATTTTAAGACGCATAAATATGTAGTGCCCATTGAATAATTGAATGGTGTCCACCCGGTATCAGGTGCTGCACCTTTGGTAACACCAAATGCAATGTTGTTAGATGCATCTTTACGGAAATATATTCTCGCTATGTGAGTTGTAGGCACATTTGCTGGACTTAGATGGAAGAAATACTCAGCTGCAGCTAATGCTGTATCAAATTTAACCATAAATGAGGCGTAAATTGAACCAGAATTCACTGATTCAAATCCTCTGTTAACATCTTCACCAGTTGTTGTTAAAGTAACGGATCTGCCAACACCGGAATGAATATAATCACTATAGGTGAGTGGATTTTCATTAATTTTAATCGGATTGGTTCCAGCACCACTATGTGCCGTCCAGCCAAAATTTGTAAGGTTTTCACCCGGTGTATAATCAAAAATCTCTACAAGAGGTAATGGAGCTGGAGGTAAAATTATTGTAACAGCTGGCTGAACACCAATTGCATTTAGTGTACCACCCGCTCCTCTGGTCTTAACAATAAATGTAGTAGCGCCAGTAACTGATGGAGCTGTAAGATTTGAGATAGCTATGATTCCTGTATCCACATTTGTTACCGCTGCTCCACTTAATGTAATTACCCAGGGGTTACCCGAACTTCCATCACCGCTAACCGACATACTTGCCGATGCAAAACCTGGTCCTGAAATCTGCGCATCAACAGGACTACCTGTCCAGGTCCAGCTGGATGGGATAGTTACACTCATACCTTCAATTGTGTTAACTCCGTCACCTTTAAGTACAATAGTTTGTGTGAGTGAAGTGCTACCAACATATTGTAGAGTTGGGCTTATTGTAGCTGTACCAGAACCATCAGCAGGGTTTAAACCAAGGTCTGCTAAATTTCGAATTGCAATTTTATATTTCGTTTGTCCCGCACCAATTATATCATTCCGTTGATGTACTACACCAACAATATTTGCCGATGGCGGAATCGTCTTACCAACTACTGCAGTGTTTGAAGCATGTATAAACAATGTACCTGTATCTACGGCTGAAGTTCTGCAATTATTCATGCCACGATCTACAGCACTACCAATAAATGTTTGTCCTGCAGAATCGAAAGTTGCATTATTAAGCTGTATCAACCTTCCCTCATATTGCTCAGTGATATCCGATGCATTAGTTAGAATTAGCGGACTCGGCATAGTTCCAGCACCAAGATTGAAGAAATCTGGAGAAGTTCCGCTCAATGGTACGATTTGCATTCCACCATTATATTGCCCTATTGTGCCTCTTAATATTAGTTGATCCCCTCTTACCCATGTTACAACCGGAGATGCACTTCTAAAGACCTGCAACCCGTATGTACCTTCCTGTATGTAAAAACTTGTATAACTTGCTGTATTTAAAACTTGATGTTCAATTGTTGCAACGCCACTTACGGCAACAATTTGTCCATTCATAACCGGTGTATTTCCTGCATCACTGTTACCATAGCCATCCACACCGCCAGTTTTAATATTTGAAATTGGAATAATAGTGTAAGATTTTGGTGACACTGCAATTGGCGTTAAAGTTCCGCTGGCTGTGGCTGTTTCGACCAACCAGGTAGAGTTTCCATTAATTGATGCACCAACCGGGTTTGGTGAAGTTAAGTTCGATATGGTGATAGTACCTGGAGTTGTTCCCAGGGCAGCATTCAGCACTGTGATTTGATTACCAACAATGCTTGTAGATTTCCCTGCAAAAGCACCACCAAGAGTCACATTGCTTCCGCTAAAGCCAGTGAAATCTGAAGGAACTGTAAGTCGAACCTTGTCTAATAGTCCTGTACCAACACCTGTAACAGTTATTTTTACAACTTGTCCAGCAGAGTTTCTTTGAAATATCTGTGATCCATTAAGAGTACCTCCAGCATCATTTACCAAAGATGCACTACCATCTCCGTCAACTACAGTTGCCCATGGAAATATTTGACCTAAGTTTTTCTGGCCAGGAGTCCCTTCAGTTATTGGCCTATTCCATAACCAGCCAACTGCAGCTGTATCATTATTTAAACCAGTTCCACTATTATTAGTAAAATATTGAACTGTATTGGAACTAGCACTTGGAGCTCCAGATTGGACCCAAGTTGCATCAGAAAAATTTGAAGAAGATGTATTAGTACCCTGAGCTACAAAATCAATAGTAGTTGCATCAGTACCAGGTCCATTTAAAAACTGAATATTTTCATTTGTCGACAAATCCAGTGTTCCAGTCGCAGTTAACACACCACCCGTAATATCACTACTAAATAAGATTAAAACTCCATCACTTGGATCAGTATCCTGTGTAAATTGAACTGAGTTTGCCGAAGGCGTAGCCAATACACATACAATTCTTGTTCCTCTTTGCAAATTTGATAAATATGTTTCATTAGGAAAATCCAGATGGCCTTCTGCTGTTGTTGTGGTGCCTCCTTTTGTTCCAACATCTGATAATCTAAACCCCCGCAAATCAACTCCACCAGCTTTTACTACAAGTAACTCTACATATTCCTTACCTTCTGCAGGATTAACGGTAAATTCATTTATAATAACATCATTATGCAATACCTGTGAAAATGATTGTAAAAAAACAAATATCAATAATGTTAAAAAAACAAATAATAATTTTTTCATATAACAACTCCTTATTTTTAGTTAATACATTTTTTTCATAAGAACATAAAAATCTTCAATTTAGGGAGGCGATTATCGCTGCCAGACTTCAATGAATTATAATGAAATTTAGAATAAAAAGCAATAATTAATTCTCAATTTTGCGAGCTTTTGTTAGAAAAAATTCCTTGAGCAAATTACCACATTTATCCGCTAAAACACCTCCTTTGGTTTGAACACGATGATTTAATCGAACATCATTTACAATTGTATAAAGTGAACTGCAGGCACCCGATTTTTCATCATAAGCACCAAAAATTAGCTTTGGAATTCTTGCCAGAACAATAGCTCCAGCACACATAGCACAGGGTTCGAGCGTGACATACATCTCACAACCTTCAAATCTACGAGATTTTAAGTATGATGCTGCAGCAGTTATGGCTATCATTTCTGCATGTGCTGTTGGGTCCTGAAGTTTCTCTATCTGATTATAGCCTTTCCCGATAATCTGGTTAGAGAAAACTATTATTGCTCCAACAGGAACTTCATCATTTTCATAAGCTTTCTCTGCTTCTCTGAGTGCAATTTCCATCCAGTATTCATATTTTTTTTGGTCATTCATCATCCTAATGCGCGTATTACCTCAGATGTGGTAATTTCCCCGATTAAAATTTTCTTAACTGCATTGTATCTGATATTTTTAAATCCACCACTAACGGCTGTTTCTTTTAACTTTCTTGCAGAAGAATCCTGATATATTATGTTTTTCAATTCCTCATCAACCACTAATATTTCATAAATAATTGTTCGACCACTATAACCTGTTCCGCCACAATTAGAACAACCTTTTCCTCTATAAAATTTCAATTCAATACTGGTATCCTGAATGCCAACTCTTCTGAGTTCTTCACTGGATGGAATATATTCTTCTTTACATAATGGGCAAATTTTTCTAACAAGTTTTTGATTTATTATTCCCAGTAGAGTTGGTGCCAGCCAGTGTGCTGGAATTCCAAGGTGCGATAATCGTGGAATAGCTCCAATGGCACTATCTGCGAGCATTGTTGAGAGTACGAGATTTCCATTTAGAGCTGCTTCAGCGGCTATAGTTCCCGTATCAGCATCCCGGATTTCACTTAACATTATCACATTGGGGCGTTGTTTTAAAATTGCTTTCATTGTCTCCGTAAAATTCAAAGATGTATCTGCATCAATTTTAATCTGAGTTGCAAAATCAAGTTTAAACTCAACGGGGTCTTCGACAGTAATGATATTTTTTTGCGGATTATTCAGCTCGCTTACCATCGCATACAGGGTTGTACTTTTTCCACTGCTGGCAGGACCAGTTACCAAAATTAAACCGAAAGGTTTATTTAAAAGATAGAGCATGTTCTCAAGATCTTTCTGCAAAAATCCAAGGTCTTCGATAGGTTTAATTGTAGCCTTCTTTAAAAACAATCTGAGTGCAATTCTTTCACCATGCAAGGTTGGTAAAGTAATTATACGAATATCAATTTCTTTATCTCCAAATTCAACAGTATAAGCACCTTCCTGTGGTTTCTTTCTTTCAAAAGTATTAAGTCCTCCTTTTGTTTTAATAACATTTCCAAAAAATTCGATAAACTCTTTTGGGAAGGATACTAATCTTTCCAGCACGCCGTCCTTATCAATTCTTATGCGTAGTTCGTTTTCCAGAGTTTCGAAGTGGATATCATGTGCATTTGCGTTTATCGATTGAATAATAATTTCATCCAGTAGAGTTTCGATGGAAGGTAAACGTCCGAGTTTATGGGCTTCGAGTATTTTATCTTTACTAACTTTACGAGCATCATATTGCTCAAGATTTATTTTACTCGTAATTTTTGCCTGTTCTACTTTATTAAAGATTTTTAATAGGTCTTTGAAATTAGTATGCGAAATTACAACAGGAACTATTACTTTTTTGGCTTCCTGTTTTAACAATTCAAGCAAGTTTTTGTAAGGCGGGTTAATAAAAGCAACAGTTAACTCTGTTCCCATCACATTTACAGGAATGATACGATATTTTGTACAGGTTACTGAAGATATTAAATTTTCCTTTAAAGTGATATGTGCATCGCTTAACACTACCTCAGGAATGTTATAATAAGTGGCAATCTCTTTTTTAATTAAATTATCTGATATACCAAATTCTTCAATCAATACTTCTGTACAGGTTTTGTTCTGGTTTTCTTTTAATATTTTTAACAACCGTTCATATTGGGCTTTATCCAGAATATTTTTCGTGATCAGATTTGTAACAAACGCAATGTCTTCATCAAACAACATATTAACTCCCTTTCAAATTTATGATTTGAACAATTTTTCGATTTCTTCTTGTGTGAGAGATGCTCCTTTAGGAGTATAACGCATAGAACATTCCTCAAGAATATTTTTTATATCAACTTCTGTTAGAAATTCAGAGGACGGCTTACTTATATTTACATCATATTTACCACTCTCAAAATTTTCTTCTGAATCTTTCAGTTTTTTACCACACCCACCACAATAATTGTCTGTCTCATTATTAATAAAACCACATATATGCCTTATAGAAGCAAGTTTGTTACCACAGGATGAGCAATATAATCTTTGCGGTAAGTTTTCAGTATTACAAGCTGAACATATCATAATCATTCCTTTCCTTTTGTGGTTAATAATTCTTTTACAGTTTTAATAAAGTACTGATTATCAAAAGGTTTCACCAGATAGTATGCTGCTCCAGCGTTTTTTGCCTGTTGTATATTATCAATGGTTGCTAAAGAAGAAATCACAATAACTTTTGCTTGCGGATTTAGCTTTTTAATCTCTACTAATACATCGAAGCCATTCATCTTTGGTAGCATAATGTCGAGAATAACCAGATCAGGATTCAATTCTTTGAATTTTTCAAGTGCTGAAATTCCATCACTTGCAACATAAATATTTACGAATCCTTCTCTTTTTAAGAGTGTACTTGTAATAGCTTTGATATAATCGGAATCGTCAACTATTAATATCGAGGACTTCAATAATGACATATCCATCAGTTTTCCTTATATTTTTAGATTATGATTTGAATTTATCGGTATGGAAAATTTAAAATAATGACCATCTTCTTTGCTTTCGCACCAGAATTTCCCGTTGTGTGCTTCAATGATAAGCTTGCAAATAGTAAGGGAAAGATTTTTCCCCATACTAATCTTATTTAATTTCGCCTGTTCGTATCGATCGATTAAGAGGTTTAACTCTTCATCGGAGATGGTTTCTGCTGAAACCTTTACATAAAATTCTAAAATATTTTGTTTTCCAGAATCATTATCATTTAGCATTACACCAAGATGAATATCACCTTTGCTGGGAACTCTTTCGACTATAAAATTTAAAAGTAGAAACAGGGTTTGTCTGATATGTTCCTCATCTAATTCTACACTTATTTCATCTGATGGAATATTTTTAATTAGAGTAATATTTTTTTTCTTAATGAGGTGGTTGAGCTTTTCTATATTTTCATTGAGTATTCTTATAAAATTTTTTGGTTGACGACTGATAGCAATCTTTGCTGGATCCATTTTTGTTATGAGTGCCGTTTCCTGAAGGAGTTTGATATTCTCATCAAGAGCTTTAATTGCCAAATTAATAATTTCTTTTTGTTGTTCATTTAGAGGTCCAAGAGATTCTTCGAGTAGCATTGTAAGTGGTAATTTAACCGCGGTTGAATAATTCAAGAAGTCCTGAACCAGTAAATAATGAAAATTACGGGATAGATTTTCTGCTTCGACTTCTGCTTTATGCATCCTGAGAAGAGCATGAATTCTGATTAAAAGTTCGTCTGCGTTAATTGGTTTGAAAAGAAATTCATCTGCTCCAGCTTCAAATCCAGTCCGTAATGATTCAGTTGAACCTGCACCGGTCAGAAAAATAATTGGAACTCTGGAAAAAGATTTGTCTTTTCTAATTTCAACAGCGGTTGAAATTCCATCCATTAGCGGCATATTTATATCAAGAATTATTAAATCTGGTTGGAAGGTTGGAAGTTTTTGAAGAGAATCAACACCGTTTGATGCAGTTTCAACTTCAAAGCCTGCCTCCTCTAACTTTGTTGATATGAGAAATCGAAGAATTTCTTCATCATCGACAACTAATATTTTATCTTTTTTAGCAGGAAGCATTCAATAATTTTTAAAATTTAACTTATGCGCGCCAGAAGGGAGTCGAACCCCTAACCCTCAGCTCCGTAGGCTGATGCTCTATCCAGTTGAGCTACTGGCGCTTTAATCTATTAATTTACAATAATATAAAATACTTTAGATTGTTGTAAATTTACCTTAAATATAAGAAGATTATAAATAATTATCAACGATGTGACTTTAGGAGATATCCAATTAGATTTTCACCTGATTTCTTTTCACAATTTAACCAGTAAACATAAGTTGATTTTGTGAAAAAGTAATTTAGTCGTTCCTCTTTAAGTGCCATAATAAAAAACATATTTTGATCAAACCTCGGCACAATATGTTTATAATTAATTGTATCCGCTCGTACTCCCCTCATTAAATGATGAAATGCTGTAATCGCACTTAAAGTATCTTTGTATGATAATAAATACAAATCAGCTGAATATTCTCCGTTAGAATACTCAGCTTTCAAACCCATTGCTGGTTGCATTCCATTTGGAATTAAACTTTTAAAAAAAAATTCAGTTGTAGATTCACTCCTGCTAAGTTTTAGATCTCCAAGATTCTCCGGAATCAAATTTTCTAATTCTGATTTCTTCTTACAAGAACCGATTATAGCAAGTATCAGAATAAATATTATATATTTTTTACTCATATGCTTTACTTTATGAGAACCATCTTTTTAAAGCTTGAATACTTCCCGGCAGTTAACCTGTAAAAATAAATTCCACCAGAAAGATTGGATGCATCAAAATTAATGTTATAATTTCCAGCAGTTTTTAATTCATTTACGAGAGTTGCAACTTTACTCCCAAGTACATCATAAATTTCCAAAGTCACAAGCGCTTCATCAGGAATGGAGTAACTTATTACTGTGGTTGGATTGAATGGATTTGGATAGTTCTGCATTAATTCGAACTGCATGATTTCAGATGATTTAATAGCTGATTTATTTACTTTAAGGTACAGCTTATTAGTGTTTCCATAATTAATTTGAGTTGCCCCAGAAGCAATCATACTTATATCGATATTTCCTGACTTGTCTAATAATTTATAAACTTTTCCGTCGTTTATATTCCATCGTACATTCAATACATTATCAGTGGATTGCAATAATATTTTATGCTCATTTTTTTCAAAAAAGGAAACTAAAATTGATGAAGGTTCAAATCTTGCATCGAAGGCATCACCTGGTGGAACTGGTGGTAGCTCAAAAAATTCAGTATTACTTTCTGGGTTACTGCTGAAATATAGTGTTTGTTTTTTGCCATTATTATCACTTAATGTTATTTGATTTAAATTAGAAAAATCTAAATTATAAAAAGTAGATTTTGTTTTTTGTTTGTAATTAGCGTCTAAAATCAGGTAACCCTCACTATTGGCTTTTAACCAATACGCTAAACCTGGTAATATCGTATCTGCAAATAGATAACCATCACCATAAGCATATAAATTTGAAACAATTAAATTCTCTGGTACCTGAATTAATTGATTTAAAGCAACAGGGTTGGATATTGAACCAATCAAATTCCAGCCAGGGCTCAAGAAGAATGTATCAACAAGAATTTGTGTTCCAGAAAGTTCGATATTCATAGCTGTGCTATATTTCAGCCAGTAACCTTTACCATTTTCGAGAGTGTCCTTAGCAATGTAACCATTTTCGAATGCATATGTTCTGGAAGATCCGTCCGGGAAAATTGTAACTTTTCTCATATCTCCGCGCTTGACAGGAACAGAAACCAAGTTCCATCCCTTATTAACATTCGCTGCAACAGAAAATATTTGTGTCGAGATAGTATCAAATTCAGACGAGACTTCAATATCTTCTTGATTTTTTGCAAATATTTTTAGGTAAAATAAAACTCCTGATGGCAAATTCAGAATTTTTATAGGACCGTTACTATACCAGCTATTCAGGGTTTGCCAGTACTTAGCAGGACCAAGATTTCCATCATTTTGTACAAAATATTCATTTAAAGTATCATCCGTTGCCATTATCGCAAATAAAGTATAAGACGGGTTATTTTTCGGTTCGATATTTAAATATATTGAGTTTGTACTATATGGATATTTATCCATTATCGACGGTGACTGCGCATGTGTAAAAGTTTCTGTTGTTGCAAAATTACCCTCGCCCTGTTCATTGTAAGCAAGCACTTCATATAAATATTGAGTGTTGGGTATGAGACCAGTATCCAGAAAACTTGTTGTGTTAGGAGGTAAATCACCACTTACATTGATTTTGCCTGAGCCAATATATCTATAGACCCTATAACCTAATTCGTTATTTGAATTATCCTGCCATTGTAAGTGGATTTGATTAAAGGATTTAATGTCTACAACCAAATTCGTTGGTGCAAGTGGTACATTTGCAATTGTAAATTTCCAGGGTGAATTAGACGCTTGAGTAGAACCAAATTCATTTTTAGCAACCACTTTCCAGTAATATGTAGTGTTAGCAAGCAAGTTTTGATAAAAATATGATAATCCTGTTTGATTTAAGCTTACTATTGTTGTCGGATTAGCTATTGTATCAAGATACACATCATAGGTATTAGCTGTTGAAGATGAACTCCAGGATAAATATCCAGACCGTGGTTGCTCTGTAGAATTATCAGCTGGAGTTAATAGATTAAATGAACTTGGAGGTGCTGGTACAATCGTAGTAAAATTAAAAGGAGAGCCAGTAGCTTCTAATGTAGTGCTTCCATTTTTTGCCACAACCTTCCAGTAATATTTTGTATTGTAGATAAGATTGGAATAATTGAAAACTGTATCAGTTTGATTTGAACTTACAATTGTTGTTGGTGGATTGTTTGTACTAAGGTAAACATCATAATTAGTTGCACCGATTGATTTGTTCCACAATAATTGGCCTGTAACAGGTTGCTGTATAGAATTATTTGCTGGGCTAACTAAATTAAAAGCAAACATACTTGTAAAAACATACTTTGCAACTACTGGAATATGATCCGATGCATAATGTAAACCATTTGCCACACTATCTGGAACAGCATAATTTGGTAATCGATTAATTGAATCGTTGAAATGATTTCCATCGTTACCATATGCCTTGTATGAGGATACAATTATATTATCCAACATGCTCTCCGAAATAAGTTGCATATCAAATCTATCATCCATGCCGCCAGTTGAACCACCGCCAAAAGCTCTAACTCTGGGAGATTGAGTATGAATAAATCGGAATGCATAGTTATTACTCCAATCTCCAACAGCATTAATAGGGTCAAAACATCTGCCATCATTATCTGACTCACTACCGATAAGTTTTTGAAATGCAGGTTCCGAACTTGTATAAATATTAAAATCCCCGCCTACAATAAAATTTGTTCCCGCTGATAAATTATTCAGGTAATTTCTAAGTATAGTTGCTTCTGCTAATCTATCCTGTTCGTACCCCTGTGACGCTTTTAGATGTACAGAATAAACCCTTATAATTTCTCCGCTAAGATTATGACGGAATGTATATTCAGCAATTCTTCTTAGAGCAGTGTTTATATAGTATGCTCCAAGAAACGTTACTTTATCCGACCTGTAGAAAAAGCTATTATCGGTATCAGGACCATCGTTAAAGGGTACACTTGAGTAAAGACCTGGTTGGTATTTATTCATCACATCATTCAGGAATGTATTAACACCCGTCTGGCTGGTCATTTCCTGGACAAATAATACATCAGGTTTCATTGAATGCACGACTGCCCGAAAATACGGATTTCGGATTGTTGCATCCGTCCCAGGATAATTCAGCAGGTTATAAGTTGCTATGGTTAGAGTATCTGTTTGACTTTGTGAAAAATTTACAAGAACAAGGAGAATAAATAAAAATTTGTATATTATTTTAGCGCTCGGGAGGCGGCGCATATACGTATTCCTTATATTATTTAATTAAAAACCTACTTTAAAATACTTGATTTTTATGAAAAAATCAAAATTTTAGGAACATTTTCCTTAATAATGTGATGCTTACCTCAAAGAAAAGATTCATTCCTCAGTTATTTACATTTATTTGATTTCTTTGTATTTTTGCCCTGTTTTTGAGACTTTATTAGTTTCAATACTTGTTTGCTTATACTAAATTTTAACTTAGGACTGTCTTGTTTTTTATATAATAAAATTGTGGTCTTTAAGGAATTCAAATAGGTCCTACATTTAGAACAATTTTCCAAATGCTTTTTTATTGTAATACAGGCTGCTGAATTTAAATTCTCATCTAAATTCTCACAAATAAATTTATGTATATGCTTACAATCAGTCATGTTTAGAAAAATATTTATTCAATTCATCCCTTAAAAATATTCTTGCCCTTCTTAATCTTGATTTGACTGCAGGTATTGATAATTTCAGTATCTTTGCAGTTTCTTCAATGGATCTACCCTCGATATCTCTTAATATAAATACAATTCTGTAATCAGGTGGAAGCATTAAAATTGCTTTATCCAACTTTTCCTGTAACTCCTTATCAATAAGTAGTTCAGCTGGAGATTTATCTAAAGCTGGAAATTCTAAGGGTTCAAAATCTTCAGATTTTTGTTCATCATAAGAAACCCAGATTTCATCAAGTTTGCTTTTTCTGTGCTTCATCAAACAATTATTTGCAACTATGCTATACAACCAGGTAGAAAATTTGGATTTACCCTTAAATGCTGAAAGATTCCTATAAACATTAACAAAAGTATCCTGCAATGTTTCTGTTGCCTTTTCCCTATCGCGACAAACTTTGTATGAAAAACTATAAACCATATCTTCGTAACGGCGGACAAGTTCGGTAAATGCACGTTCATCACCTTTTTTTGCTCTGTTTATAAGTTCTATCTCTATGTTTTTATCTAATTCTACCATTTTCTGTTTTGATTAAATTAATAAATATCACACACTTTTTCTTGCTATATGGTAAACATAAGTAGAAAATAAAAGTAAAATTAGGTCTTCAATTAATCTTGAATATGTTAATGGACTCCCTAAATTTCCAAAACAACCGCAATCAATAGATAAACCGCGTAATAATGAAATGCCTATTAAGATGCTGAATGAAGAAAAAAGTATTATTGCCAACAAACTTGTTCCTCTTAGGAAAAAACCAATTATGATAGAGATACCAACCAACAACTCAATCCATGGGATCAAAAGCGCAGTAATATTAATTAAAAATGTTGGAAGAAACTGATATCCTTCTATTGACTTTGCAAAAGCCGCCGGGTCTTCAATTTTTGGAATTGCGGCGATTATAAAAACAATTCCAATAAAATATCGAAAAATGTAAAATAAAAATTTTTTCATTGAATTTTGTGATTAATCATCTCATTATATAAAAATATAAAATAAATTAATCTCATTAACAAACATCATATATGACACAGGCTCGAGTGAAGCCATAATTGAATTTCATGTAAAATAGTGCCCTAAATTGCTTAGAGAAAAAATCAATAATCCTATTTTATTATTCTCTCAGATCCGCCTCTTATCTCAATATTTTAGTAATAGTAAGTTTAATATAAGATGGTAGAGGGAGAACAAAGGATGGAATTTTTATTTTTGCGTTATAGGGATAATAAATTGCTATAAAAATGCTATTTTGAGAGAATAAAGTAGAAATTGCTCCCCTTACCTACCTGACTTTCAACATTAATTTTGCTTCCATGAGCTTCTATAATGTGCTTTACAATGGCAAGACCAAGTCCAGTGCCTCCAACTTCACGGGATCGTGCTTTATCAACACGGTAAAAACGCTTAAATATGTGTGGGATATGTTCTGCTGGAATACCGCAACCACTATCGATAACAGAAACTTTTACTCCATTATCAACATTCTCAGCAGCAACTACTATTTCACTTTCATTAGGGGAATATTTAATCGCATTATCAATAAGGTTTATTAATACTTGCTTTATTTTATCTTTATCTGCGTAAACTTGATTAAATTCACTATCAAATTTTTTTTTCAGTGTAATATTTTTTTGTAAACAATGTGGTTGCATTTCATTAACAGTTTGAGTAATAAGTTCATTTATATCAAAATGATTTAAATTCATTCTCATGTCACCAGATTCAATACGAGAAATTTCGATTAAATCAGACAGCAGTGCATCAAGTCGTTTTGCACTCTGCATCGCTTTGTTAAGAAAATCCCTATTAACACATTCATCATAAATAGCACCATTCAATAGAGTTTCCAATGAAGCTTGAATTGTAAAAATAGGAGTTCTAAGTTCATGTGATACATCCCCTAAGAATTCTGTTCTTACACGTTCAAGTTTTTTCATTTGCAAAAGATCCTCCTTCAATTTTTCTACCATAGCGTTAATGGCTTTTGATAATTTACCAAATTCATCTTTTGTACTGATAGTAATCCTTCTTTCAAGATCTCCATCTTTTACATCTTCTGCGGCTGATAAAATTTCATGAAGTGGTTTTATAAGTAGCTTTGAAATAAAGTAAGTTATAAATACTATTACAAAGAGAATTATTCCGCTCACATAAAAAAACTTGGTCTGAATTGAGGTAATTAGATTATTCATTTTTGCCAACGACAAACTTCCACGAATATATCGTATATCTTTATCTATCCCTTCAAGTTTAATAACATTATCAAGCTTTTTAGCTAAATATACAAATTCCTGGTTTAATGTTTTACTTTTTCGAATGATTTGACCTCTCCCGATTTTTGATGCTTCCATTATTTCAGGTCTTGTTATGTGATTCTCAACTTCTGATATTTTACTTGAATCAATCTTAGAATCAAATATCACAGTTCCATCAGTAGAAATTAATGTCAACCTCAAATTACCTAATTCAGATAACCTCTGATAATGGCTATAAGAGAAATTAATGTTTGAAGAATTTGATAAAATATATTCAAACTGTTCAATTTGTGTATCCAATTCATAATTTATCCTTTCCAGAACATAAGATTTTAATTCAATCGAAACTAGATAACCAGCACAAAGAAGTATAATAACTGAAATCCCAACCAATACAAGATAAATTTTGATATGGAATTTCATTATAATTCCTTCATTCTGTAACCCACGCTCTTGATGGTTTCAATATAATCCCCGTACTTCCCCATTTTTTCACGAATCTTCCTGATATGAACATCTATCGTTCTATCAACAATATAAACATTAGAACCCCAAACTGAATTTAATATATTTTCTCTTGTTAAAATTTTTCCAGTGTTCTGTGCAAGATAATATAACAATTCAAATTCTTTTTTTGGGAAAAATATTTCTTTTTGATCAATAAATACCCGGTATTTTACTGGATCAATTTCCAAAACTCCAATTTTAATCGTTTTTTTAGTTGAAGTAATCTCCTTTCTACTCCCATATTTTTTAAGAACAGTCTTTACACGAGCAAGTAATTTCGGTATACTTATTGGCTTAACAATATAATCATCAGCTCCTAACTCAAGACCTAAAACCTCGTCTATTTCTGAACCCTTAGCTGTGAGAAATATTACAGGGATATTTTCAGTATCTTTTTGTTTTTTTATCATTTTTATTACTTCAAATCCATCCACTTCGGGTAGCATTACATCTAATAATATCAGATCCGGATTTTGCGATGAATATTCAATTGCTGTTTGCCCATCAAGGGCAGTTATCACTTCGTATCCTTCTTTCTCCAGATTATATTTTAACAGATCAACAATATCCTTTTCGTCATCAACTATTAAAATTTTCCTTTCCAGAGTTGTTCTCATATCATTTTAATCAGTTTTTTCTACTGGTAACTTATTTTTAATCCATTCTTCATATCCACCAGCATAATGTAATATTCTTGTAAAATTCATTCCTCTCATAAACTCAGATAAATGGTGACTTAATTCACAATTAACACCTTCACAATAAACCACTATCAAAGTGTCGCGAGGTATCATCTGAAGTTTATCAACAAAATTAAATACATCGAGAAAAGGAATGTTTATAGCATTGGGGATATGACCCTTTCTATATGCTTCTGCATTCCGTGCATCTAATATTATAGCATTCCGATTATTGATCAAATCTAACATTTGTTTTGTAGTTACGCTCTTATGCTCTAATGAATCATAATGTATGTTTTGAAATAGTTCCTGATCAGATATATACTCAATTTGATCAACTTCTTTGATTAATGGAATACTTTTAGGTGAAAACAAATTATAAATAAATGATAAAACAATTGAAATTATAATAATTATAATGGCTTCTTGAATGCTATTTTTAGTTTTGATATTTTCAATCATAGAAATTTTTGACCGGTTTGTATCCTTGAACCTCTTAAAAATTCTTCAGCTGTAAGTTTGCGTTTTCCTTCTAATTGTAGTTCTAAGATTTCAATGTCACCTGAAATTGTGGCAACTATCAATTTTTTTTCTGCCATAACAATTGTACCTGGTTCTTGATTTGATTGTTGATTATGTGGTAATGTTCTGTATATTTTTAATACCTTATCATCATAATATGTAAATGCTCCTGGCGATGGTGACAAACCCCGCACAAGATTGTGAATATCAGTTGCCGACTTATTCCAATCGATTCGACAATTTTCTTTAAATATTTTGGGTGCAGGAGTTGCCATCGAGTTATCCTGAGGTTTGGGTTGAACTTTTCCCATCTCGATTAATCTTACTGTATGTAAAACTATTTCAGCTCCAATTTCAGCAAGTTTATCGTGTAACTCACCGGCTGTTTCGTTTTCACCAATTGGTACACGAGCTTGCAGGATTATGTTTCCTGTATCAACAGATTCCTCGATGAAAAAAGTTGTAACACCTGTTTCTTTCTCACCATTAATTATAGCCCAATTAATTGGTGCTGCCCCCCGATACTTCGGTAAAAGTGAAGCATGAAGGTTGAATGTACCAAGTGGTGGCAACTTAAAAACTTCAGAAGGTAATATTCTAAACGCAACAACAACAATTAAATCTGGAGAAATTGCTCTTAATGTAGAAACAAATTCCGGATCCTTTAATTTTTCCGGTTGTAAAATTCTTATTTTTTTTTCGAGAGAATATTTTTTTACAGGAGAGAAATCAAGTTTTTGTCCTCTACCCTGTGGCCTATCGGGAGCGGTGACAACTGCAGCAATATCATAACTATTTTCCAGTAGAATTTTCAGACTAGGAACCGCAAATTCTGGCGTTCCCATAAATACAATTCGCATCTGAATTATGCTTTCTGTTTATAGTACAACTTTTTGGTTGGTAACAACAGGATATCTGGTCTCTATCTCACCAGACTTTATTTTTTCGAGTGTGTCTTTGTATTCTTTTAGTTTAGATTTAGGAACATAATCAGTAAAAAGCACACCATTTAAATGATCTATCTCATGTAATATTACTCTTGCCAGAATTCCTTCTGCTATAAGCTGTTGTTCCTTAAAGTTTGTATCTCTATACTTTACTGTTATCCTTTCGGGACGAACAACTTCAGCGCGCACTGATGGAATGCTCAGGCATCCTTCTTCCATCGCACACTTTCCTGACTCTTTAATAACTTCTGGGTTAATAAGTGCAAACGGTTTTATATCTTTTGTTTCTTCTAAACCAGAGATATCTACAACAATTATTCGTTTTAAAACACCGACTTGATTAGCAGCTAACCCGATACCGTCTGCAGCATGCATTGTATCAAACATATCTTTTATAAGCGCAATTGTATTTAAATCCAGTTCTTTAACTGGTTTTGCTTTCTTTCTAAGTGGTTCTGTTCCATCTAAATATATAGGTAAAATTGCCATATACTTTTTTTAGAAAAATATACATTCTAATTACTTAAAAACAAAATCAATTCAGGATTCTCCTTGCTCCAATATATCTTTTTTTGTAGTATGAACTATAAAGGGAAGAAATCGTAACTCCATAAGAAACGCTTGCGTGAGCGAAGAGATTATCTCCCAGATATATTCCAACATGAGATGGTATTCTGCCAGTTGTGTTAAAAAAAACCAGATCACCAAATTCCAGTTCAGAATCACTAACACTTATACCCAACCTGTATTGCTCTTCTGTCGAAGGTGGAAGTTGAATTCCAAATGAACTTTCATATATTTTTCTTGAAAATCCAGAACAGTCTATTCCATTTTCATCCTTTCCACCTAATGAATATGGCGTTCCAATCATACTCAATACATTTAACAATACCTTATTGCGCTGAGATTTATCCAGATTATATCTGTTAATATTTTCTTTGATTGAATTAATGTCCACTTTACGATCATCTTCAGCAGTTTCTTCTTTTACGATATCACTGGAAAAACGATACTCCTTGTTAATTTTTGATTCAGGTTCGGAATAATCCTCTTTAGATTTAAATCTTGGCTGGCTACCTGAACAACCTGCAAATAGGTAGGAGAATATTGATATTAGTATGATATATGTTAGAATGAATAAAAATTTTTTTTCCATATCCATATAAATTAAAAGCCCCTTCTGGAAAAGGGGCTTAATTACTTCTTAGCCTAAATATGCTCTAAGATGTTTGCTTCTTGAAGTGTGTCGCAATCTTCTGATGGCTTTTTCTTTAATTTGGCGTACACGTTCACGTGTTAATGCAAATTTTTCCCCAATTTCTTCAAGCGTCAGAGAATGCTCTCTACCGAGACCAAAGTAAAGTCGGATAACTTCTGCTTCACGATCTGAAAGAGTATTGAGAGCTCTTTCAACTTCTTTTGCCAAAGACTCCTTTATCAGTTCATGATCGGGCATTGGACTTCTTTCGTCCTGCATCACGTCAATTAATCTACTATCTTCGCCCTGAACAAAAGGTGCATCCATTGAAACATGCCTGCCAGAGATTTTCAACGTATCAGCAATTTCGTAAGCAGACATATCAAGTTCCTGTGCGAGTTCACTTGCACTGGGTTCTCGTTCAAACTCCTGTTCAAGCGTACTGAAAGCTTTGCCTATCTTATTTAACGCTCCGACTCTATTTAGCGGGAGTCGAACAATACGAGATTGTTCAGCTAACGCTTGCAGAATTGACTGTCTTATCCACCAGACTGCGTAAGAAATAAATTTAAATCCACGAGTTTCATCGAACCTTTTAGCAGCTTTGATCAATCCAAGGTTTCCTTCATTAATTAAATCTCCAAGAGATAAACCCTGGTTCTGATACTGCTTTGCAACGCTTACTACGAAGCGCAGATTAGCTTTGGTAAGCTTTTCAAGTGCTTTTTGATCACCTTTTTTAATTCTACGAGCGAGTTCAATCTCTTCTTCTTGGCTTAGAAGATCAACTTTTCCAATTTCCTGTAAATATTTTTCAAGAGATTGACTTTCTCGGTTGCTATAAGCTTTTATTGCAATTTTTGCCATTTATTTACCTCTTATTAATTTTGACTCTTTATAAAATTTTTATGAACATCTATACGATCAACTATTCCTACAATTGTGGCATCAATAGGTGCAAGCTCAGTTGGTAAAGGAATTACAGCTTCCCGGGCAGTAATATAATAAACAGTTTCTCCAGGTCCTGCACCAACTGTATCAACAGCAATAATTGGATCTCCAGCTTTTTCACGATGTGTATTTAACGGTTGAATTAGTTGCAACTTGAATCCAACCGTATTGGGATCCTTGCGAGTAGCCCAGATTGTTCCTATTACTTTTGCAAAGAACATTAGTTTTCTTCCTCAATATCGAGCTTATCAACAACAGCCATTATGACTGCATCAACTGGTTTGTTCTTTGTCAATGTCGTCTGTCGCGCTGAACTACCGCTGCAGACCAATACAATATCGCCGATTCCAGCCTGTACAGTATCTACAGCTACCACAAATGTATCTTTTAGTTTATAATCCAGACCAATATGTTTAACTATCTGAAATTTGAAGCCAACAAGCTCTTCATCTTTTCTTGTTGCCCAAACTGTTCCAACAACTTTTCCTAATACCATTTTTAATTCTCACTTTTTATTAAATGATAAAAACTTTCTCCGCTCAACTGATTGAGTTGAGTATTTAGACCAAAAAGGTTTCCAATTGTTTTGGCTAAATCGGCGAAAGTTTTTCTAATACCAATATTCTTTCCAGTTTTAATATTTTTGTTATACACCAGAATTGGTACATATTCCCGGGAATGATCCGTACTGGGAGTAATTGGGTCATTCCCGTGATCTGCTGTGATTATTAACCAATCTGAACTGTTTAAAGTTTCAATTATTTCAGGTAATTTTGCATCAAATTCTTCCAAAGCCTTAGCAAAACCTTCAGGATCATTACGATGACCATATAATTGGTCAAAATCCACCAAATTTGCCAAAATTAAACCGTTTGCGACTTTACGGCTTTCCTGAATTATTGCCTTAATTCCTTCAAGATTTGATTTGGTATGAACTATATGTCTCAGCCCCATACCCGCGTATAAATCCTCAATCTTACCGATTCCGATGGTTAAGATATTATTTTCATATAAGATATCAAGCAATGTTTTTCCATTTGGCTTTAGAGAAAAATCCTTTCGATTAGGAGTTCTATAGTAATTTCCTGGTTCACCTAAAAACGGTCTTGCAATAACACGAGCTACCGAGTGTTCTCCAACACAAACTTGAATCCTTGTAACTTTACAAATTTCGTATAACCGTTCAAGGGGAATTACCGCTTCGTGTGCAGCAATCTGGAAAACCGAATCAGCAGATGTGTAAACAATTGGATAACCAGTTTGTTGATGTTTCTCTCCAAGTTCTTTTATAATTTCTGTTCCAGATGCTGGTTTATTACCAAGATAACCATTTAGAGAGTTAAACTCTAAAAATTTATCAAGTAATTCTTCTGGAAAACCTGATGGATAAGTTGGAAATTCTTTTTCAGTTACAAGTCCCATCAGTTCCCAATGGCCTGTCGTGCTATCTTTACCCTTTGATTTTTCAGCCATTTTTCCAAAATGAGCAATTGGAATTTCAGTTGCAGGTATTGAGTCTATTGAAATAATATTTCCAATGCCCATTTTTTGCAAATTATTAAGGCCGAAATTTTTTACAACTTTAGAAATATTACCAAGCGTATTACTACCCTGATCATTATACAAATATGCATCAGGAAGTTCACCGACCCCTACCCCATCGAGGATGATAACAAGAATTTTTGGAATCAATTCAGGCTCTCAGATTATGCAAAAACCTCTTTTTCGTTACATTTACATACTTTCACACGACGTTGATTAAATTTCCAGGTTCCAGATGGGCTCAGTTCACCTGTAACGACAAGATATGGTTCCATCATATTATCGCACTTTGGGCATTTTTTATATTTTAATTTTCCAGCTTTTGCAGCTTTTTCAGCAAATGATTGAGCTTTTGCCATTTTTTATTGTTCTCCTTTTTTTGTGTTATTGTAATTTAAAAAACTCTTATTGTATTGCCACCACTATCGATGGCTTTTTGCAGTACGAGGTTGGCGTTTTTAATAAGTTCCTCTTGAGTACTACCCTGTATAGCACCGCATACACCCATGCTTACTGTTATAAAAAAACTTTTGGTATCGATTGTTATAACCATTCCTGTAATTATTTTTCTGATTTTTTCAGCCCATAGATATGCTTCGTTTGCAGGAGTTTTGACCAGTACCACGCCAAATCTATTTTGATCAAGCCTACCTACCAAATCATATGGACGTACACTTGTACGAATTACACGGGATAAAGTAACAAGCAATTGATTTAACCCTGCTTGTTCATATCGATCAATCAATTCCTGAGTTTTATCTATACTGATAATTATAAGCGATAAATCTTCCGCAAAATCTTCTGAACGAGTTAGCTCATCGTTAAATTTTTCCAGCCAAAACTTCTGTGAATATACACCTGTCAGTTCATCCACAATTACATATTCATCTATTAGCTTGGACATATAATAAATTTCAAGCGCAGAAGCAGCATTTTCAGCTAATCTATATAAAACTTCTATATCCTGTTTTGAAAAACTATACTTATCTTTGTTTTCAACACACAGGGCACCGTAGCATTTATTTATGGAACTTATTGGAATGGCTACAAAAGACCCCTGACTGTTTATTTTTTCATTCTGAAAATATCTACACCCAGTAAAAGTGTCCAGGTTTTCTACTAATTCATGGGTATTACTTTTTATTACTTTTCCGAGCAAACTTTCATCAAAATCAATATATGTACCGGAGTGGATATAAATTTCATTATTTCGATTACGGACTTTATCCACAATCCATGTCTGTTTTATTTCATCCTGCATTACAATACTTATGAAATCCCATTTAAGTAATTTTGCGCTTTCTTCAATAAGGGCATTTGCCACAGTTGAAGGTTTTAAATCGGTCTTTATCTTTGCCTGCAATCTGTGAATTGCATTTAGCAATTCAGCATCCAGAAGTAAGTCGTATTTATCGGTATAACTTTTAATTATACCAGAAATAAGCTTTGTAAATTGACCTAATAAAAGGAGAGTTTCATATCCGAATGCTTCTTCGGTTTTACTGTCTATTGCGATAACAGCCACAGCCTCTTCGATTGGGTTTTCTGTTGCTTGCGATTTAAAAAATACCGGCACACCAACAAAAGATTTTATGAACTGTGGTTCGGTATAATATAAAAACAATTCCGCTTCGGAAGTCGGATTTACCCTTGAAATAATCTCTGGTTTTGATTGTAGGGCTATTTTGCTAACGATATCGTGACCAATTGGGAATTTTCTTGTTGTGAAGAAATTCTGGCTATTTGTAACCTTTTCTTCGCATACCATTTGTTGTTTTTCGCGATTCGCCCAGAAAAAAGCAACGGTATGTGCAAATGTTACTTCCTTAATTACCGATAAAATTTTATTTAACAAATAATCAA
Organism: Ignavibacteriota bacterium; assembly: GCA_003327435.1. Taxonomy (GTDB): domain Bacteria; phylum Bacteroidota; class Ignavibacteria; order UBA10030; family BY39; genus BY39. Next base: position 49,293 of record QOQV01000006.1, on the reverse strand, counting down.
ACTCAGAACGTGGGTCAGGACTATTTTTTGATAAATCAAAATTCAAATCAAAAAAATCTGCTATGTTAAATTCCGGTTGTATATTTTCAGATTTTTGTTTCGATTTTGGTAAGGTGTTCTCCATCGCTTTCTCCTTGGGCGCGTTTATTGTCGGTTTGGATGGCTTGTTAATCTGTGACTCATCGTAAACTTCTGTTACTACAAACTTCCCGCCTTTTTCAGCCTGCAAATCATCGAAAACAATTTTCTTCATTTTTTCTTCCTCTGAAAATTCTTTTCTAAAATATTTAAAAAAAGTTTCTGACCCACTTGAAAGTTCATCTATTTTGCTTCTTTGACTTAATAAAAAAAATATAACTGATGCTAATAATACAGTTAACGAATAAAATTTTAAATCATTACTTTTCGTTAAGTATAAGATGATTACCGACAACACACCTATCAATAAAAAGAAGCCATCAACTTTTCTTAACGAATATTTTAATTTATCCCACATAATAATGGGATTTTCAAATTTATTATTTATTGAGAACACTATAGAAAATCGCTTTAATTTAATGAATTTTATAAAGAAAATCAATAATTTATTGAAATTTCTGTAAATATTTTAAAAATGCGTATAAATCAGGTACTTTTTGCGCATATTTTTATAATTTTGAAGCTTTTTTGACTCAATACCTTTACCATATTTCAAAATACTTCCGTTTTTTATCATATTCGGATTGATCTTAATACCAACTAATTTACTTAAAAAATTATAATCTATCTCAAACATATCAGGATACAATCTGGAAAGAATAAAAATAATGTTTAAGCCCGTTTGCACAGGTTTAAAAATTTTTCTGTCCTGAATATCTAAAAAAACTCCATAACACTTTTGATTTGCATATTTGAATTTATATTTTGTTCCTTCCTCTGAATATGGAATGAACTCAAAAGGTTTGAATGCTACACCAGGTAGATTTAATTTATTCAATTCAGATGATAGCTTATCTGAATTAATCCATGGAGCACCAAAAATTTGAAAAGCCAAATCTGTTCCCCTACCTTCTGATACATTCGTTGCTTCAAGAAAACAAACCCCAGGATATGTTATTGCACTTGAAATACTTTTTATATTAGGTGAAGGCGATATCCAACTCAATTGCAATTCATCAAAATACTTCTCTCTATTCCAATTTTCCATTGGGATTACATTGAGAGATAAATTTAAATTATTACCTAACCATTTTTCACCTACAATCATTTTAGCAATCTCACCGATAGTCATACCATGACGAACAGGAACTGGAAAAATTCCTACATTCGATTTTAGTTTTAAATTCAGAACCGGACCTTCAATCTCAACACCATTAATTGGATTAGGGCGATCAAGAATGATAAATTTTTTACCATTTTCTGCTGCTGCCTGCATTGCGTAAAACATAGTTATCGTGTATGTATAAAATCTGCTTCCAATATCCTGTAAATCAAAAATCAGAACATCAATGTTCTCCAACATTTGTTTTGTTGGCTTCTGCGTTTTTCCATATAATGAATATACTTTCAAACCTGTAATTGAATCTTTTTCATCCGAAAACTTGACTCCTGCCTGATATTCTCCCCGGATTCCATGTTCAGGACTAAAAAGTGCAATAATGTTAGAATTCCTTCTCAGTAATGAATCTACAATATGGACACCATTTCGTAAGACGGATGCTTGATTACAGATTACTCCTACTCTTTCACCTTCAATCAGGTAAAAATACTTAGCAAAAAAAACATCTGCACCAAACTTAAATTCCTGTGCAGAATCTTGCCCATATGAAAAAGTAGAAAAATATATAAAGATTAAGAGAACTGATAGGTATTTCATATTAAATTTTATTTCTAACAAGCATCCAGGCAGCTATCGACATACCATCCCATATTTCACCTGATTGAATTTTCGAATCAATTTCATCTTTTCGAAAAGCAAAAATTTCAAATTCCTCCGTTTCATCGGGTGGTAAAACCTTCTTTTTCAGATTACGGGCAATATAAACCTGACACATCTCATCAGTTACGCCATTATATGGATTAAATGTACCTGCATATTCTATCACCTCGGCTTCAACATTGGCTTCTTCAGCAAGTTCATGAGTTGCTGTTTCTTCATAAGTTGATCCATCCTTGACACTACCGCAGGGGAATTCAAGGCTTTCGCGAGCCTTAAGATAACGATACTGATTCACCATCAAAATATTGCCATTGTCTAAGACAGGAATTATCATACTTGAACCGTTAGTATGTACATAATGATATTCACCCATCTTACCATCAGGTAACTCAACTTCATCAATTATATAAGTCCACCATTTATTGGAAATTTCCTTAATCTGATTAATTTTTTTCCATTTCTTAAGCATCTGATTTTATATGAAAGAACTTACAGATTTTCTAACAATTCTTTTTCAGAAAAGAAGAAAGATATTTCTATCTTAGCATTTTCAGGTGAATCTGAACCGTGAACTATGTTTTCTCCTTTGTTATCAGCATAATCTTTACGAATTGTTCCTGGCGCGGCATCTTTAGGATCTGTTGCACCTATTAGATTTCTAAAATCCACCACTGCATTATCTTTTTCAAGCGCCATCGGTATACAAGGACCTGAACTCATAAACTCAACTAAACCGTCATAGAATGGTTTACCTTTATGCACAGCATAAAAAGCACCGGCAGTTTCTTTTGTCATCCTAACCTTTTTGATACCTAATATTTTAAAACCTGCAGCTTCAATACGAGCTATTATCTGACCAGTTAAATTTTTTCTTACACAATCTGGTTTTAAAATTGCAAGAGTTCTTTCCTTCAATCTTATCTCCTTCTATTTATCTTTTTGGATTTTTTAATTTTCTTAACTTTGCTCTTAGTTTTTTTACTTTTCTTAGATTTAGCTATTTGTTCCGTGTATAATTTCTTTAGTTTTGCACTCATCTTTCTGGGTTGAGCTTTTTTCTTATTCACTTTTTTGGGTACTGTAACAATTTTTTTCCCGCTATATTTTGAAAGCACCTTTTTAACTGTTTCACCGATTAACGCAGGATTCTCCACGACGATTATCCCTGCATTTCTCATTGCTTCCATTTTTTCCGTAGCAGTACCTTTACCACCAGAAATAATCGCACCAGCATGCCCCATTCTTCTTCCGGGTGGTGCAGTTCTACCCGCAATAAATCCAATTACAGGCCGATCGAACTCTAATTTTACATACTCAGCAGCTTCCTCTTCAGCGCTTCCTCCAATCTCACCAATCATTATAATTGCTTCTGTCTCTGGATCGTTTTTGAACAATCTTAAAGCATCAACGAACTGAGTACCAATAACCGGGTCTCCACCAATTCCTATGCAAGTGGATTGACCAATTCCTCTTTCGGTTAACTGCCAGACAGCTTCATAAGTTAGTGTTCCACTACGGGATATTACGCCTACATTACCTGGAGTGTGAATAAAACCTGGCATAATACCAACTTTTGCTTTACCTGGAGAAATAATTCCCGGGCAATTAGGCCCTATCAACCTAACAGATTTCTGATTTAGATATTCCTTTACCGTAATCATATCTTTTGTGGGAATACCTTCGGTTATGCATACGATTAATTTAATACCTGCCTCAGCGGCTTCCTTAATTGCATCAGAAGCGAAAGCTGAAGGTACAAAAATTACAGATGTATTTGCACCCTCATTCTTGACTGCATCATAAACGGTATTAAAGACTGGAACTGGATGGGCGAATTGATCTTTGTCAGTGCCACGATACATCATACCACCCTTTCCTGGTGTTACACCAGCAACAACCTTAGTACCATATGCAATCATTTGTGAAGTATGAAAAGTTCCTTCTCCACCTGTTATACCCTGTACAACCAAACGAGTTGTGTTATCGACTAATATGCTCATACGATTTTTAAAAATTTAATTTGACATTTATTAGTAAAAACAAAAATTTCTTTACTGAAAGATCAAAAAAGCGATAAATATGAGATGAGTTGATCGCAGGTTTACGAATCTTTATCTTCTTTCTTATTTTCTATCTTGTCTGTATCTTTAGCTGATTCGATATCTGACTGGATATCGCGAGCAGCTTTTCTAAATTCCCTGATGCCCTTCCCCAGGCTTTGTGCAAAATCTGGGATTTTTTTTGCACCAAAGAATATCAAAATAAACAACAAAATAAGCAATATTTCAGTCGTGCCTAAGTTTCCAAACATAAATAATACCTTTACTTTTATTAATCTTATCTAAATATAAAATTTTTTATTATGGATTCAAAAATTTTTCTTCCATCCACATTTCTTAGAATTGTATCCGACGCTCTCTCTGGATGAGGCATTAAACCAAAAACATTTCCTCTTTCATTAATTATTCCAGCAATATTATTCAATGAGCCGTTTGGATTAAAATCATCGTCTACTCGACCATCGGGTGAACAATACCGCAATACGACCTGACTGTTTGCTTCAAGTTCATTGATTGTTTTTTCATCAGCGAAATATCGGCCTTCACCATGAGCAATCGGAATTCGAATTATTTCCGATTGATTATACTCGCTTGTAAAAAACGTTTTATTATTTTCAACTCTTAAATTGACTGTATCACATATAAAAGTTAGAGATTTATTCTTCAATAAAGCCCCAGGAAGAAGTCCAGCTTCACAAAGTATCTGAAATCCGTTACAAATTCCAAGAACATAACCTCCGCTTTCAGCAAATTCCACTACTGATCTCATAACAGGTGAGAATCTTGCGATGGCACCACATCTCAAATAATCACCGTAAGAAAATCCACCAGGTAAAACTATCAGATCAACTTTCCCAAGAATTGATTCCTTGTGCCAGATATATTTTACATTTTGCTTTAATATCTCATCAAATACATAGAAACAATCCTGATCGCAATTTGAACCAGGGAAAACTACAATTCCTACATTAAGCTTTTTAGTTACAATCATTTAATCCCGATGAGAAAGAGGTTTTAACATATTTAAATTTTTTATATTTATGTAAATTATTATACTCTCAAATTAGAAAAGCATTAACCAGCAAACACTGAACAATTCAAACACTTTCATCACAAATCAAGTCTATAATTTTTCTAAAGAAAAGTAATAGTTTTCCATAACCGGATTTGATAACAATTTTTTTGAAATTTCATTTACTATATTTTCGGCAGTTGATTGATCTTCGACATCTATTTTTACTTCAATGTATTTTCCAATTCTAACTTCTTTAACTGTATTATAATTTAAATTCTCGAGTGCGTGAAGTATGGTTTGCCCCTGCGGATCCAGTATCGATTTCTTCAATACAACATTAATTTTAGCTAAATACATTTTTTCTCCATAACTTATATATCAATACCTGAATTTTCAGCTTCAGATTCTTCCGACTTTTTATGTATATGAAGTATTTTTTTTGAGGAACTTATAACATAACGGATTACACCTGATAAAGTATAAAGAAGAAACAATGGAAATATCGCTCTACCTCCTGTTACTGCAACAACTGCCGATGCAGCAACAAAAACAGCAAATTTAATCGGTTGCTCTTTTATATTTCTTCGTGTGAATTTAGGTAGTGTATCATATTTGAAATTACTCACCATTAACAGCGACAATGAAACGACCAATACAAATAGTGCTGTTGCTTTCCAACCAATTATCCCACCAATTTCAGTATAATATGAGAGTACAAATGTTGATATCATTATTGCCTGAGCAGGAATAGGTAATCCTTTAAAGTAATCTTTATCGAAACCAACAAGTTGTACATTGAATCTAGCGAGACGAATCCCGCCAAATATTAGTAACATTGAGCTAATTAAGATTCCCAAGCCTTCAAGTGAGTTAAAGTAAATATTGTACACCAAAAACGAAGGAGCCGCACCAAATGTGATTAAGTCGGACAGCGAGTCAAATTCAACTCCAAATTTGCTTGAAGATTTTGTAATTCGAGCCATAATACCGTCAAAAGCATCAAAGATAGCCCCAAGGATTATTAACCAGGCAGCGGTTTCATATTGTGATTTACTTGAATGTATAATTGAAAAGAAACCGCAGAACATATTTAAAACAGTGAACAAACTTGGCACAACTGCTCTAGTTATTTTCATATTTTCTCCTTTTGTAAGAATTTTGCTAAGATGGTTTCGCCAGCATATGTTTTATCACCTAATTTAACTAAGACAGAAACATTAACCTTGGGTATAAATATATCAACTCTTGAACCAAATTTTATCATTCCAAATCTATCTCCTGCTTTTACATATGAGCCAACTTCTACATCTGCCACAATTCTTCTGGCAATGATACCGGCTATTTGTTTAAAGAAAACTTTCCCATTTTTACCTTCAATTCCGATTAAAGTCCTTTCGTTTAACTCTGAAGATTTATCTGCAAATGCGACAAGGTGCTTCCCATCAATATGCTTAAAATATTCAACTTTGCCATTAATCGGAAATCTATTAACATGAACATTCAAAGGCGACATAAAAATACTAAGCATTATAGCATCAGATTTTAAAAATTCATCTTCATAAACTTCCTTAATTGCAATGATCTTTCCATCAGCGGGAGCGATTATATAATCGGTATTATCCGGTGTTTTTCGCTCCGGATCTCTAAAAAAGTAAAGTGAAAAAATCAAAAAGATTAAACTTATACTTATGATTAAGTATTTCAAGAACTGAGGTTTCACAAAAAAATAAGAAACCAGTATTAGTATAATTGTAAATACAAAAACAATTATTAAAACATCTATACCGTATTTGGTAAGCAAAGCACTCTCCTTACATTATGACCCCGGAATTAACCGTTTTTTAAATTCATTGTACTGTTCATAAACATTATCGCCTTGAAAATTGAAATAATCGAAGTCAATTTTATTTTTTGCACTTTTATTCCATACCTTGAATGTAACAGGTGATAATTCACCACAAACCAGTATTTTATTTTTAAATCTTCCACATTCCAATTCAATTTCTGATAAAATCAAATTTCTTCTTTCAAACAATGGTCTAAGTAAAGCGTTAACTTTAAGGGCAAGTTTATTAATAGATCTAAAATCCTCTAAGGGAATAATATTTAATCCTGCAATGTGGGTTTCGTTAATTATTATTTTATGAAACTCTGGATTTAAGTAATAATTTTCGATTACAGGGAACATAAGTGGAGCCCCCTCCTGTACCATAAAATTTATTTTAAAAATTGAGTTGATAAAATTGTATATTCGAACTATCACAGGAATGGCTTGTGTCTTCAAAACATTCAATTGATTCTTTGATAATTTTTTGATGTAATGAGTGGGAATCTGGTATTTAGAGAGATAATCAAACAGGTAAGCAGATATTTCTGCACGCAAAGCAGAAATTTGATCAGCTTTAGATTTTGGAATTTTGGATCTATGAACAAATGTTTGAACAACACTTGAATCACTATGTTCTTTAAGAACGAATGTATTTTCCTGAAATGTATCTATTTTTTGTTCTTTTTTCACTTTTTAAAAGAAGCATTGATTATTACACCTATAATATTAGCAAAAAAAAAGCAGAATAACAAGGTTTGATTATAATTTAGGAATTAATTATATTCGTAATTGAATATTGCCCGGTGGTGTAATTGGCAACACACTTGACTCTGGATCAAGGTAGTCCAGGTTCGAGTCCTGGCCGGGCAGCAAATCTGGCGCTATCGTCTAAGGGTTTAGGACACCGCCCTCTCAAGGCGGTAATACGGGTTCGAATCCCGTTAGCGCTACAATTAAAATCTCACTGAAGAAGTATTTCTACTTTTCCCCTTTTTATTACTAACGCATCAAAATCATTTTCTTTACATCTGTAAAACTTCCTGCCTGCATCTTAACAAAATACAAACCGGACGCTACACCAAATCCCTCAGTATTCCACTCTGCTGAATAACGACCTGCCGATTTCATTTCGTCAACCAATGTAACAAGCTCCTGACCAAGCACATTGTATATGGTCAGCTTGACTTTTGTACTTACCGGTAAATCATATCTTATTTTTGTAGTTGGATTAAATGGATTTGGATAATTCTGATATAACGCATATTCTTCGGGCAATTCTATATTTTTCTTTGTTCTGGCTATTAATTTCATTCCTATCAGTTCTTTACCAAGCACAATTTCACCAGAATTTTCTCGCAATTCAATTATATTTTCATTTAATCCTTTATCACCTTCAAAAATAATAACCAAATTATATTCTATTCCATCATTGCTTTTGATATCATAGCTCACATTCATTGGATATTCTATACCATTTAATCTAATATCGAAGGATTGCTCACCATTTACATATTCTAAATTTCTCTGAGATTTAAACCTGACATCAAGTACATTCGACGGTGGAACAGGCGGTAGCTCATACTTATCTAAATCTACATCTACCGACTTATCTGTAAAATATAGAGTTCGTTCCTGTTGATTTGTACATTTAAAGATTAGTTTATTAAATCCATATTTTTTTGATAAGGTCTCGATATTTTCTAATACATTTGCCTTATTCAGTACAAATGTCCCCACCTCTGACTTTAATACAGACCCACCATTTATTATAATTTTACCCGATTGATTTACCTTCAACCAATATGCAAATCCAGGTTTTAATGTATCTTCTGTATAATAACCAGTGCCGCTATATCCAAAAAACTGCGATTTTAATTCCAGCGGTGGTATAGGAGTTATATCAGATAACAGTAATGGATATGAAATTGTACCAATAATATTCCACCCTCCATTTACATCAATAGTGTCACTGATTATACCTGTGCCAACAACTGGAAGTTGTGCATCTAAAGGGAATTTTAGCCAGTATCCGATTCCATTTTTAAGTGTGTCCCGAACCTGATAGCCAGCAAAATACCCATATGCTGATGACACAGCATCAGGAAACAAAACTGATTTTCTTAAATCATTAACCCTCAAAGGCACAGAAATCATATTCCAGCCAGATGATACGATGATGTTAACAGTGGTATATGTACCTGAAATATTCCGCAAGCCAGGCAGAAAACCACCTTCAAGTACCATTCCAGTATCCAGATAAGTCATTTTTTGAACTGAGGGCTGACCCATTGATAAATAGAGTAATAATTCACCACCTGTCGACTTACCGCCACCATTATCTATTACATACCAGGGATGCTGGTGAGTTTGAGTGTTCAGAAAGTCAAATGCTGTAAAAATTAAAATTATTCCGACGAATGCGGAGAATATTAACTGTTTCATTTTTTTATCTCCTTATTTTACTATTATTTAATGCAGTATTCGTTATCCTTCATGAGTTATTCATATTTTCTACCCTTTATAACGAATTTTGAATATCGAATGCTAAATGTTGAAATTTTCATAGTCTTTCCTTCTTCATTCGTTATTCAAATGTTCGTTTGTTCAAGTTGAATATCGAGTAACGAACAACGAACATTGAATGTTGAATTTTTCACTTATTTACTTCGTTATTGTTCATTTGTTAAGAATCATTAATTTCTCTTTTGAGCCATTACAAACTTGGTGTCTTTGCGTGATATTTATTTCTCGCCAAGACGCAGAGTCCGCAAAGTTTTCAATCTTTCCCCAGAATGGGGTCACTTCGTGATAATCATTTAATTCAATTTACCTTTGCTTTTCTAATTCTTCAATCCTTTTTTGCAGTGCTTCAATAATTTTCTGCTGTTCTTGTACGGCTTTTACAAGCGGCACAACAAACTCTGCATAACGCAAGCCATAGTAATCATTTTCATTTTTTGGTTTGTCTATACCGCTGAAGTCGTAGCCAAGTTCTTGTGCAGCTTTTTCTACCTCCTGCGCAACAAAGCCCGTTTGTAGCATTCTGCTTTTAACAGCTTCACTTTCCCTTAAACGTAGACTATCAGGAGTTTTTAAGAATGATGCTATTGCATTCACATCTAAATAATAAGTAACTGGACGCAATTTCATAATGAAATCCAAACCCGGAAGGTTTTCATTTACATTTTTTTTAAATCTTGCATCTGAAAGTGTAGTCCAGTTTACTTGACCGCCTATACTGGTAACGGAAGAATTTCCAATTCTTACTTGGTTACTGGCTGTAATAGCAGCATTATAACCCAGTGCTGTTGAGTTGCTGTATTCTGTTCCGGAGTAAAAAGTATTACATCCTAAAGCGGTATTGTAATTTCCTGTGGTATTGGAATAAAGCGACTGATATCCATTGGCAGTATTGCTGTAACCTGTGGTATTGGAATAAAGTGCTTGAAGTCCGTTGGCGGTATTAGCACTTCCTGTGGCATTGGAATAAAGTGTTTGATAGCCAAGAGCAGTATTATAATTGCCAGTATTATTAGCAGGTGTTGTAGAACCTCTTAGTGCCTCATACCCAACAGCAACATTATAATTTGTAAATGGAGTTGCTGAGTTATTTGCATAACGCATAGCACGATATCCTACTGCAGTAGCATTTGATCCGGCGACATTGTAATAAAGCGCATTCATTCCATTCGCAGTATTGTAGGATCCTGTAGTATTGGAATAAAGCGCATTCATTCCATTGGCGGTATTGTAGGATCCTGTAGTATTGGAATAAAGCGCCTGATATCCACTGGCGGTATTGTAGTCTCCAGTGGTGTTGGAATAAAACGACTGACATCCGTTAGCAGTATTGCCGTCACCTGTGGTGTTGAAATAAAGCGTTTGATAGCCAAGAGCAGTATTAGCATTGCCTGTATTATCAGAAGCAGTTAAGGAACCTCTTAGTGCCTCATAACCAACAGCAACGTTATAATTAGTAAATGGAGTTGCCGTGTTATTTGCATTACGCATAGCGCCATATCCCACGGCAGTAGCATTTGAACCGGCAACATTTGAATAAAGCGCCTCAACTCCATTGGCGGTATTGTTGCCTCCTGTGGTATTGTAAAAGAGCGCTCCAAATCCGTAGGCGGTGTTTAAAATTCCTGTAGTGTTAGAATTAAGCGCCCATCCTCCGTTGGCGGTATTCCAGGCTCCTGTAGAGTTGGAATGAAGTGAGTGATATCCATTGGCGGTATTGAAGGTTCCTGTTGTGTTGTAGGTAAGCGACAGAAATCCGTTAGCTGTATTGTTGGATCCTGTGGTGTTGGAATAAAGTGCCTTATACCCGTTGGCGGTATTTGAGTATCCTGTGGTGTTGGAAAAACCTGCTTGATAACCGACAAATAAATTTTGATTATTAGATAAATCATCATTTGCACCGGCACCTTCACCCAAAAAAACGGATTCCCCTGTATTGTATGTTTCTATTTGTCCTTTTGTGGTAATACGGGTTCTTAATACATTATTTGTACGTATATCAAATGCCTGGTTATCTGTAGTTCCAGCAAAATTAGTTCCTGCAGTTGTACCTGCATTCCCTGTGAGATTCCACACCCCTAAGCTTGCTTTTGCAAAATCAGATGTATCAGCATAAGGTGCCTTAAAAGTTGACTGAACATCAGCTCGCTCTATGGTTCCATCCAGGATTTTAGATGAAGTGATTGCATTATCTGCAATTTGAGTAGAAGTGATGCCTGCATTCTTTACATTAATTGTTGCTGTTGGACCATTAGGATTAATGATATCGAGTGTATTGTTTGTGTTTTGAACCCCTTGAATTCCTGTACCACCGCCACCACTTCCGGCATTAATAATAATTGTATCACCACTTGATATGATAGTTGCTCCACCTGTCGCTGATAAAGTTATATTATCAGTCAATGAATTCAGACTTTTAACAACTTGACCATGGGCAATCTTTGCTCCTGTTACAGAACTATCCGCAATTTTGACCGTTGTTACAGCATTTGCGGTAATCGTCGGATTAGGATAAGTTCCAGTTAAATCACCGCCAGCACTTCCACCAGGTGGCGCCGACTTTGCATAATCAGACGTATCGGCATAAGGTGATTTAAATATTGATTGAACATCTTCTCGCTGGATTATGCCGTCAAGTATTTTTTGACTTGTAATCGAGTTATCAGGAACCATTCCAGCAATCCGAGCACTATCCACATATAGCTGTGGTGATGCGGATTTTGCGAATTCAGCCGTATCTGACTTTAGAGAATTTAAACTGTAACCAACTGACGTTAAAGGAATCCGTTGCGGGAGTTCAGGTTCTGCACCAGGTTTTATACCGAGCCAGTATTGTCTATCGAATTTTACATTCGGTTCAAAGGATGTTTGGTCACCAAGAATTGTGGAAAATAAACCACGCTTAACCAATACATCTTTAATCTCAGTCCAGATTGCACTGCCGCCTGTGCTTACATCGTATAACCTGAATGTGAATGTGTACATGCCATCAGGTTTTGGGTTTCCCAAACTATCAGTTAGCACACCTTGATAAGAAATTGTACGCGGGATTTGGGCTATACTTAGCAAGGAGCAAAGAGATAAAAGTAGTATAACAAAAAGTAGATTTTGTTTTTTCATGACATCCTCGTCGAAATATTTTATTGGTTATTAATTGATTGCTTTATGTCCAATTTTATATTTGTACAGTAAAACTACTTTATTTATATGTGCGATTCACATTCCACCGAGATCATTCAATGAACTTAAGTCGCACCTGTGTTAAATTATTTTACTAACAGCATTTTTTTAACAGAAATAAAATTCTGTCCTGAGATTGTGGAAGGATCACCAGCTTTTAATCTGTAAACATACACACCACTTGCAAAATTAGAGGCATTCCATTTCACGTTATAAACCCCTTGTTTCAGTTCTTGATTCACCATTTCAGCCACTTCCTGACCAAGTATGTTATAGATTTTTAATGTCACATGAGTTGTTTTCGGAATTTCGAATCTGATTGTTGTATTTGGATTGAATGGGTTGGGGTAGTTTTGGTGCAATGCGAAATCAAACTGCATAGTATTTTCTTCTTTTACCCCGGAAGTTCCTACGGAATCAACGAGTACTAATTGGCAGGAGTTGTTAAAAGGAATTGTACTCTTCAGGTAGTTTCCGGTGAGTTCGCCACCGATATATTCCCACGGACTATTTTGATCATTTCTTTTTAACCAGCAAAGTCTGGAAAAAGTTTTTTTAGAAAGTTTGGTTATTTCACTACCGACATATCCACCATCAAATACTAGTGAGTCCCCTGAATTTAATAACCAGGAATATGTATACTGATTTTCGTATCCTGGGGGGAGTTCTGAAATGCTGATTGTAACGGTATCAATGCTAACATTTCCTGAAGAAAAGATTCCGCCATAAAAATCTAAGTCATATGCATTTCCTAAAAAATAAGGCGTGAAAAAATATGCTGCGCCCCGTTGTGTGTTTTCGCCCGGTGCTCCGACTACAAAATAATCGTTTGTTGAAACATCAATTGATGAACCGAATCCATTATCAGTTGATGCAAACTCAGGTAAAATTGCGTTTTTAAATGTATAGCCTGAAGATGTAGAATCATATAAATATACCGGCGCATCACCATTTTCACCCGCACATCCGATGACTATTCTTTTCGTTCCAGAACCCAATGAAGAACCAAAACCACCACCAATAATGATTAAACTATCAGGATATATTTTTTGGATTTGTGTGAGGTTTAAGCCGTCATTCTCAAAATAATATACGGCACCAATACCTTGATATGGATTTTTGTCGCATCCCGGGGCACCGATAAAAACTTTGCTGGCTGATGTTGAAATTTGATATCCGAAGTTATCTCCAGATACAGAATCCGGAGGTGCAAAAATAATGGAATCCCAATCGTTTCCATTCCATTTATGAGCCGATACAATTCCTGATGCTGAACCGGGTGGGGAGAAATAATCGCTGATTAAGTAGGTATTAAAACTTGAAATAGCGACTGAATATCCGAACTTCCGATTACCCTGAAAAGTTTTTACAAATTCCCATTGTAAATTATCAGGGTTGTACTGATATAAATGAGTATAACCATAATCGGTTGAGACCGTTCCTTCTTCACCGATAATTAATTTGTCGTCTTTCAAAAATAACGAACTTCCAAAATACCCGCTTGATGTTTGTCTGGATATGGTCTGTCTATAAATCCAGTTACCTTCGATATATTCATAAATCAGTACCACATCCCTTCCATAACCTGCAATAACAGCCCTTTTTTCTGAAATGTCTATTGAATTTCCAAAATATTCTCCGCTTATCTCATCAGGGTCAGTCAGTATTTGTTTTTCATTCCAATTTTTACCATCAAATTCAAAAACATAGACTGCACCTTTAAAATTGTTTTTACCCGTTGCGCCAATCATAACTGTATTACCGGAATAAGCCACAGATCTTCCAAAGAAATCAAATGGTTGTGAGTCCGATGCCGTAATCTTTAACTGAGAAACTTTTATGTAAAGTGGCTGGGCGATAATTGTTTCGGTTATAAATAAAAGACTGGTTAAAATAAGAATGGACAGATAACCGTTATCTTTTTTATTATTCATAATTCCTCTTTATAATAAAAAATAATTTAAATCAATTTTCTTTATTTTGTTATAATCATTTTGTTTGTTTTAATAAAATCACCCACCTTTAATCTATAAAAATAAACACCGCTTGCGATATTCGAAGCATTCCAATTTATATTATAAACTCCTGGTTTAATTTCTTCATTTACTAACTCGGCCACTTCCTGTCCAAGTATGTTATAGATTTTCAATGTCACATGAGTTGTTTTAGGAATTTTGAATTTAATTGTTGTGCTTGGATTGAAGGGGTTGGGATAGTTTTGGTAAAGTGATAATTTATTAGGTTGATTAGTCTTTGATTCTTTTATTTCAGTTAAATTTTCGCCATACTTTATTAGCAAATAATCGAAGCTGTTGACAGAATCCAAAGTTCTTCCCCCTACAAATACATTATTCCATTTATCTAATGCAATCGAAAACCCTTCATCCTCACTATTTCCATTGCCGTTGAATCTTTGAATGGCTCTCTGTTGACAGGAAGAATCGTACATAATAGTCACACAATTCCAACCACCAAACAAATCAAAGGCACCACCTGTGCAGTAAATATTGGTCGAGTTATCCATAATCATATCGTAGAGGTAATCATTGTTATTCGCCGTACCATTAAAAGTTGTTGTCCAGATTGAATCACCATCAGTGTTAAATTTAGAAATTATAAAATCCCAACGATGACCGGGTATTTCAGCATCTCCTGCTAAATAAACATTGTTATTCTTATCTAGTGAAATTTTTTTCCACTGACCGCTTCTGCTGCCAGCTGGATTGTTAGATATCGACCACAACAAAGTTCCACTTGAATCATATTTAAGAACAATGGGATTTATCGGTTGAAAATTTTTAGAGGTATATCCTGCTATATAAATATTACAAAAATTATCAGCGGTGATTGCACTAATTTCGTTTCCATCAAGACTATCTCCCCATATTTTTGTCCAGATTGTATCACCGCTGGGGTTATATTTCATTAAGAGAATACTGTTACCTGTAAATGTATTGGTACACCCGGCGATATAAATAAATCCAGCTTTATCTCTTGTAAGCGAAGAAGTACGAGCAAAGTTCTCTGCGGGACCCGAATAAATTCTCTCCCATTGTTTAACTCCATCGGAATTAAATTTTACTAAAACACTTTTGTAATCCTGCTGACCGGCTAAATAAATATTCCCACTGTCGTCAAGTACAATGCTATTTCTGATGTGTCCCGGGGAATATGTCTTCCATAATAAATCTCCACCGGGAGAATATTTTAAGAGAGTAAAAACACCCTCGTCTGTTCCGGAAATAATTATGTTTCCATCTTTACCAAGCAGCATATTCTCTCCTACATCATAAGAAAACCAATCTAGGGTTTTAACCCATTTGAGATTTCCGAAATTATCGTATTTGGCTGTCATAAAATCGCAGATATAATTACCACCAACTATAGTGAAACCAGAAGAATAAACATTACCAGAATCATCTACAGCTATTACTTTTGATTCGTCCCAATAATTAAAGGGACCATCTAGTGTTCTTATCCACGCAGTATTGTTTTGTGAGTATAAACTGGTGAAAAAGAAAACTGAGAGGGCAAAAAACATTAATATAATTTTCATAAATACCTTATTGATTTTTTGTAAAAATAGTGAATTATCTTAATAAGATCATTTTATTTGTTTTTAAAAAATCATCAGCTTTCAATCGATACAAATAAATACCACTTGCGATATTCAAAGGATTCCAATTTATATTATAAGTCCCTGGTTTCATCTCTTCATTTACCAACTCAGCCACTTCCTGACCAAGTACGTTATAGATTTTTAATGTCACATGAGTTGTTTTCGGAATTTCGAATCTGATGGTTGTATTCGGATTAAATGGGTTGGGGTAGTTTTGATGGAGTTCAAAAACAGATGGCATTTGTAATTCTTCTTGAACACCCACCAATAGACTCCGGAATAGTGTATCAACCAGGAATCCCGATTCAATGACGTTATCACCGTATCTCAATGAACCAACGAAGTTTTGGCCCGCTATGGATTTTACAATTGTGTTGCTTGCCTTTGCTTCAGCAAAACCCATATTTAATGAGTACCAGGTTACTTTGGTTTGCTGGCAATATCCACTTAGAATAAATGAGCCAACCATAAACATTATTAGAATTATGCAGGATGTTTTCATTTTAAAATCTCCAGTTGGTTATATAATTTTCTATATTTTACTGTTGAAGTATTTCATAAATCTTTATTTTTCATTCGTTATTCTACTGTTCTAAATTTTTTCCTATCGATTTAATTTGCTTTTCCAGTTCTTCAATTCTTTTTTGTTGTTCCTTGACAATTGAAATTAAATAAATTGAAATACGGTCGTACTTTACAGCATCAGGTTTTCCTTCTTCATCATATATTACTAAATCCTTCAACACCTCATCCACCTCTTCTGCAATTAAACCGATATCTTCTTTACCGGAATCTTTCCATTGAAATTTTACTGGTCTTAAATTTAAAACTTTAGAATCAGACGATAGGTCAACTACATTGGTTTTATAGCGTAAACTCGATGATAAACGTCCCAATATACCCGAATAAAGCTGAACTATTGTTGTACCCGACCCAGTTGGTAAATCCCTAACCATTACCGAACCTCCTACATCCAATGTAACAGAGGGCGAAGAAATACCTATTCCTACGCGCAAATTATTATTATCAATAGTTAATGCCATACCAGTATTTGCAGGGCACATAATTTTATTGGTTGCATAATCGAAACTAATAAAATTTTTATATGATGAACCATCGTATCCATACAGCCACAAAGCATTATTAGTACTTCTTTCAGATAAAGTAAAACGAACATTCGAACCAGATAAAGTACCAGGACGCTTTATGACAATATCATCTGAGTTAATCCCGGTTGAGCTCTGGATAACAAGGCCTAATGATGTACCCGGTCTCATATCAAACATGCCTTCAGGGCTATTTGTATTCAATCCCAATCCTCCACTAGCACGAATTAGGAATTGATTAGTTCCTGTAGAAGCAAAATCTACAGTTGTATTATCCGCCCATACAAATGCGCCATCATGGTTAGCTTTTGCTTGTCGACCTGCAGCGAAAGAATAACTACCAGATGTAACATTTTCCCTTCCACCGGGAATAGTCGAATTTAATCCGCTTGCTGTATTGAGATATCCACCTCCGATAGTTGCTCTTTCAGCATTTGCATTGTTTTCCCAACCTCCAGCAACTGTTGCTCTCATTCCAGTTGCTGAATTATTGGTACCACCACCTATAAATGCACCATAACTGTTGGCAGAATTAAAATATCCTCCACTCACCGTAACATAGCTATTGGAAGCACTATTATAATATCCACCGCACACCACAGAATTGTCTCCTAAGGCAAAATTTTTTTCTCCGCCACCAACTACTGCTCTATTACCGCTTGCAGAATTACTATAACCACCTGCAATTACAGAACCCATTCCATTTGAGTAGTTTCCTTTACCACCTGAAATTACCGAATAGTCAGCCATTGCGGAATTTGAATCAGCATCCAGCCCACCACCACCTCCAACCACAGAATAATCTCCGCGGGCGTTGTTGTATCTTCCACCACCAACAGTAGCATAGGATCCTGCGGCAGTATTATAATACCCACCAGATACGGTAGAGTTGAAATTTCCACTTGCTTTATTCCTATATCCACCACCTATTGTTGCCCAATTGCCACTTGCAACATTACGTTCACCACCAGCAATAGTAGATATGACACCACTGACATGATTAGCCCACCCTCCACCTATTGTTGCGTAATTTCCTTCAGAAATATTTTCAGTTCCAGCAGCATTCGCAAAAGCTCCGGGTGCTGAACATTGAATACCAATAACAGAAAATGCATATGGTGAACTTAAAAGTTCAGAGCGTGGTGTGAATGTTATTGGTGAAGAGATTCCTGGTCCAGATACAGCTGTTATTTCCACAAACAATGTTTGATTAAAAGAAATATTGAATGGTGTTACTGAACCTAAAAAAACATTGAATGTTCCATGCTGAACCGCAACACCATTATGATTTTCTGTCCACAAAGCACTACCTTCTGTCGAAACATTAAATATTTTAAAAGTTAAATCATAACTTCCATCTGGAACAGGTGTACCAGAGGATGTCGTCAATAGTCCCTGATATGAAATCTTGTTTGGGACCTGAGCTGTTAATTGTGTGCTCAAAGATAATCCCAAAAGCATAATCAAACAAAATAAAGGTTTCATTTTTTTATCTCCTATTTTTTTATTAAAAATTTAACAAATACAAAAACTATTATTATCAGGACTATGCAGGATTTGAAGTCGATTTTTCTTTTGAAGAGGTAATTGTTAATTAATAGATTACTACAAAGAGGAATAATGGAATGTTTTAAGAAGTAGGATATAACTTGACAACCAATGATATTTATGTCTATGATATGGGAAGGATTTAAATTTTCTATATTAATACAATTTTACATGAGTCATATTACCATAATGAGTGATGAGATGTAATCTAAATTCCCAGACTGATTATATAAATATCCTAACCCTACATCTTAATAGGGTAATATGACAATTATCTCCCGCATTTTATCAAAGAACTCTTATTATAAAAATAATTTTATTTTTCGATATTGGTATCTACAACCAATATCAGTTGATTTTAATTCAAGTTAATATCCATTTTAAATCTAAGCATAATTTTTAATAAAGACAAAATTTTTCAATGAAGTCCATTTCAGAAATATTCATAACTTATTATTACTTAATAAGTTAGAAGCATATTGATAAACTGAATTTTCTAATAAATAAAAATTTTTAAAAATAATGCGGTAGGTACTGAAGAAAGAAAAAAAATCCCACAGTTCTTTTCAAACTGTGGGATTGGGAACAAAAACAAATTATTTTGATTCTTACTTCATTAGAATCATCTTGCGAACTTGACGGTAGGTAACTGGATTTTCTTCATCCAGACCTTCAGCAACAAGCGAGTAGAAATATACACCCGATGGCAATCTTCCAGCATCAAATGTAATTTCGTTCACTCCTTCAGTATAAATTTCTCGATCGACAAGTGTAGCAACTTCCTGACCAAGTAAATTGTATACTTTGAGTGTTACAACTGCATCTTCAGGTAATGTAAATTCAATACTTGTTGTTGGGTTGAACGGGTTAGGATAGTTCTGTTGCAACTGGAATTCCGATGGAACATATACATGTTCTTTGACAATGGGTTCAATCCTGGAGATTTTACCAGATTCAGGTGCACGCAGGAATGGAACATCAGCCAATGCCTTATTTCCTTTCAGTACAATTCGTGTTCCAAAGCTAACTGTATCAATTGGTCCTGCAAATGCCTCGTTTATAGATTTAATCACATCATAAAGATTAACACCATTACCTGAACCATAAGTCAAATACTTATCAGCATAGTTAGCAATTTGAATCATTGAACTATCATGCAGAATATTTCCAGGATTATAGTAAATTAAATCCGGGAATCCTTCAGGTGTCTTACCAAGCATACTTGCAGCAATATTAAGTTTAAATGCAAGTACCTCTGCAAACAATTTATTATTGTGTTTGCTTGGTGGAACTGTCTTCTTTTCTTTCACAAATGCCTTTCCACCATACAAGTCAAAGAACTTAGGTCCACCAGTGTGTATACCAGTTTTATCTCTAACCGATTTCATAACATCCGAAGCTTTTGTCATCTTCACCCAACCACCCGCATTAGGATCCGAAAGTACCTTACCAATTACAAAACCAGTAGTTGTATAATTGGCTTCTTTGAATATTTCTTCGATAATATTAGCATGATTCGGGTTAGGTAATTCAAGATACTGATACGTTGGATTAATATTTGTCTTTGGAGTACCTGTAATAGGTCCAAGCCAGAGTTTCTTAATAATCTGTGGTTTACCTTTTAAACTCCTACCTTTTATTATCAATGTATCACCAGAAGCCAATGAACCACCTGTTAGGTAATACTTTTTCTTCTCGCCACCATATACTGCAAATGGGGTATGGGTTAATATTGTTTTTACATCGCCACTGAATTCTATATGAACTTCAGCAACAGCGCCTGGTTTATCGTTTACAATCTTAAATTCCCAATATGCTCCTACAGGTTTTTTCTTGAGGGCTTTTTGTACTTTACCATTAACCAATGCAGCGATTGAATCGTATGATAATGTCGTGAACTTGGTCTGGTCAATTGTGCTGTTAAAGCCAAAATCCTTACCTGAAAATTCTTGACCACTTGTTGTAACCGAGACTGAATATGGTAAACCACCAGAAGGATAGGTTTGATACAATCCAGTTGGTGGGACACCACTCAATGTGTATTCATCATTAGCAGCATAAAATTCATAGTATCCATCAGTTAAAGAAACAGTAGTCTGATTATTTGCTGGATTCTGACCTTCAAGATTCACTGTAACACCTTCAAGTCGTGGTTCGCCTATATCAACCACACCATCGCGATTGTAATCTCTCCAGATTGTTCCGGAAATCTTTGCAAGTTTAAAGTTACCAAAATGTTTGTCATCAAATACCTGACCTGAACTTGTGATTTGGATTGTATATGTTCCGGGGCTTGGAGGCATTGTTTGTATCCAACCAGTCTTGAGAACTTCGCTTATTACATAGGTCCCAAGATCAAGATTTTCAAAGCTATAACTTCCATCGGAAGCAGTCAATACATCGTTACCACCATTAATTTGAATTGTCCATCCCTCAAGACCGGGTTCGCCGCTATCTTTAATACCGTTACCATTTAAATCTTCAAACTTGACACCGCTGATAATTCCAAGTTTAAAGTTACCAAAATCTTTTCCAGTAATATTTTCACCGGAATTGACTGTTATATTATAAGATCCATCTTCGGGAGCGGTTTGTACCCAACCTGATTGTAATTCTTCAACTATAGTATATGTTCCGGGTGATACATTAGAAAATGTATAGTTACCCTCAGAATTAGTAAATGTAGAATCAACTGAACTTTCACCGATTAATCTGATTTTCCAATTCTCAAGTCCGGGTTCACCTTCATCTCTAATTCCATTTTTATTAAGATCATTAAATTTAACGCCTGAAATTGTAGCACCGGTTGGAGGTTCAAATTCATAATACTTAACAATACCACCTGTACTGCTAACTGCCCATCCATGAATATGATTACCAACTTTTTTGAATGAGAGGTGATACCAGGTACCTGAACCAGTATATGAAGTTGACCAGGTAGTTCCAAAATTGGTTGTACGAATTATATTCGAAGCGGAAGTTACCCAAACTTTATCACCTGTACCATCCATTCCATATGCTCGGCCAGTTAACGTTGAGCTAATGTTTGCCCAGGTAGCTCCACCATTGGTTGATAGTGCTATAGTCGGAGTTGCATTACTTGCAGCATTTGTTCCAGCCAAACCCGTAGAAGTATTCTTAAAGAAGATAGAAGGAATTTCCAATAATGGAGTTGAACCCGAATTCCATGATACGCCACCGTTTGTAGTATAGTAAACATTATAATTATTTGTGCCAAACCATCCGTAAGAATTTCCATACCAGAAGTGAGAGTTATTCCAGCCGTATTCGGTTGATGATGCTGGTGGAAGATCTGCAGCTGGTATCCAGGTATTACCACCATCTGTAGTTTTAAGTAAGTTAAATTTCAATGGAGAACCAATTGGATCACCCTGTGCATATCCATTATTAGCATCAAACATTTTCACAAAATTCATAAATGCACCAGTTGCGGTGGATTGATAAACCATTGTCCAGGTAGAACCACCATTAGTTGTTTTATAAATTCTTGCATCATCAGTTCCACTGGCACAAACAAAAGCTGTATTTGCATCAATTGCCTCGATATTATGATTATCAAAAGTTGATGGGTTGGTAACTATAGTCCAGTTGGTTCCACCATTAGTTGTACGTAATACCCTACCGCTTGCACCACAAGCCCAGGCAACTTGGTCACTAACGGCTTTTACACTATACAAAGCAGTTGTTATACCACTTGTTTGCACAGTCCATCCTGGTGGTTGAGGTGGTTGTTCAGTTGAAATTGTAAATACTGCATCGCTCACATCTGTCAATGATGGGTTTTCATTGCAAGTTACTCTAATCAATGCTTGAGTTGTTGGTGTATTTGGAACCGTCCAGAGATAACTACCTTTACTTACTCCATCATCTTTATCTGCATAGCCCTTTATTTCAAGTTTCGGATTATAATCAATTGTTTTTGCTGGTGTGCTTGGTGTAATTGTAATCCAGGATGCACCGTTATTTGTTGAATACTCAATCTTTACCGTTGTTGCACCATACTGGCTCCAGGTGATGTTATACTGTTGTCCGACCACGAACCATTCACCACCATTTGGATATGTTACTGTTAAGAAATCGGTAACAGTATATGGAAATACTTCAACAAGATCCAGATACATATTATTTCCATAACGGCTGGTGCCAAGGAAACTAACAAACACTTTGGGTTGTCCGGACCAAGGAGTTAAATCAACACTATCTTTTCTCCAACCAGTGGTTGTTGAGTAACGGATAAAGTTTGCCAACCTAGTCCATGGTCCTGTTACACTATCTCCAGTTGTAACTTGAACTGTTATCGAGTCATAATTTGTTGAATATCCTGGATCATGATACATCCAGAAAGTCATCCTAACTCCACCGGCTGGTAGTGATAGACGTTTTGTTGTCAATCTTTCCTGATTACCAGCTGATGCTGAAAATGAGTTGAACTTCATATGATTACTGCCATGATAAGGAGGAGCTGATGGATATGTTCCGGTTCCAACCTGCACAGTCCAGTTTGCTGCCGTTCCTGTTACATCTGCAGTACTCCATCCAGGTGGTAGTGTTGTGCCACCTTCAAATGATTCGCTCAAAATCATTCCTGGAGGTGGTACATTTATGACTGTTTTTGCAGTATCGTTGCTTCTATCGGCATCATTTACAAGGTTTGTATATGCTAATACGTTATGTATACCTACACTTGGTGAATACCATACCAATCTTACTGTATCTTTTGCACCAGGATTAATAGTTTCTGTATAAGTTATAGGAGTTTGATCATTTGTTCCGATTCTCCAACCAATATCAAACATTGTTTGTGCAGCAGTTCCGTGGTTTGTTATCTCAGCAAGAATTACAAAACTATCGGTCTTTGCTGCAACAAATCCATTATTGAACCACTCTTCTGGTTGAATCCATGGTACATATTCAGAAGGTGTTGCAGATTTACCAGCAACTTCTGCTTCGCGAATTTCTGCTTCGCGTATCGCTTCAAGTTCTTTTGCATCAGGTTGCTTGAATAAATCTTTGACTTCCATTGCACCTTCAACCCAGAGTTTCGAAACACCAACATCGCTTGCAGGTGCAACTTCAATCTTTATATCGTCCAAACCTGGATTATATTGGTTAGCGGCTGAATATACATGCCAGCCGACATAATATGTTCCAGTGGTTGGAACAACCAATGTAGTTTGAGCTTTTATGAATGTAGTATTGGCAATATCTTCTTTTTGCCAGATAATATTAGTCAAACTTGCCGGGGTTGGTGAGGTTCCCCAAGCAACTTTGATCTTCTCTATATATGTTGTGGAATTGGTTCTATACCAGAATGTAACCCGATGTGGTACACCTCCAGCAAGAGTTAACTCTGGGCTAATTAACCAATCATTAGCAGCATTCGTAGAGTTATATGTATATTTAATGCCTTTTGTACCTCCAGGAGTAATATTATAAGTTGCATCCGAAACGGTTTTCCAGGTATTTCCATCACCATTTACATCTATTCTGGTCCAACCTGTTGGAACTCCATCAACCGGTGTGGTCTCAAAAGTTTCATAAACAAGTATTGTTTCAACTTCAAGATGCAAATTAACAGTAATGCTTTCACCGTTACCAACCGATGTATCTTTAGAGGCAGTTCTATAACCTGGTTTTATAGCTCGGACAGTTATATTACCAGGAATGACATTATTAAACTCATAATACCCAGTTGAATCCGTTAAATAGCTCAAACTCTGTCCAACAATAGAAACCAAGACATCTCTATAATCAGTCGTATCAGCAAGTGTGACATATCCAGATACGCTTGCATTAATAATCGGTGTTAGTACAAAGTTAAAGCCAGTGATAGGATCAACTCCAACGGTGGTATCTCTACTCATTGATGTTGGATAATATCCTGATTTTGAAACTGTGATTCTATATGTTCCTGGATAGAGTCCAGCAAAGCTATAAGCTCCATCGGAAGCAGTAATCATTGAATCTAATTTAGATAGGGTTAACCCCTGTATTTTGACTTTCACACCACTCCAATCGGTTACATCTGTTAATTGTACAATTCCACTAATTGCACCGGTTGGAGGTAGCTCTGGTGTCATCAAAAATTCTGCTGTATTTTCAATTAATTGTTTTGCAACAATTGTATCTGTTATAGAACCTAATGCAAACGGCATAAACACAATCTGTGCACTTAACGGATTCGGATTATCGTCGTACACAATCATTGCGCAGGTATCTGGTCCCTGGGTGGTATAAACAGACCAGCCTGCAATTTTATAAGCACCTGGATCACCAGGCATTAACCGCATTGCATCTCGTGAATATATGGATGTCCCTGTAAATGCAATGGGCGAACTTATCGGATTTGGTGTCGTAAATATTGGATGCGTTGGTTGGGTGATTACAAGATTCGATGAAGTGACATCACTCAACCAGCTACTATCGTGTAATACCTGTTGACGGAAATTCTTATCTATCTCTGTTGTTTGATATCGATAGTAGTAACCTACTTCACCACCTTCGACCCATACTTTTCCACCAGATGCAACTCTTGCACGCAATGCATCACGCTTTGCTACATCTCCAAACACACCGGTTCCCTTTGTTCCACCTGTCCAGACAACTATATCATAATCAGGGTAAACCGCAGGATTATGAATGGCAAACGAAACAGTGTCAACAATATAACCAGCATCTGTAAGTGTTCGTTGTATTAATCTTCCTGTTACACCTTTCAGAGCTGGATCTACATCCTCACCACCTTTTTCATTCTTTTCAGCAGTGCCATCATCATCCACCACAAGTACAATACCTTTAGTACTTATAATCATAAATTGATGGTATCCAGTTGGTGGGTTAGTTGTTATGTTGCCAAGTGCTGATAAGTCTTTTGCATATATTTTGTATTGAATTGTATCACCAACCTCAATTTGTGTGGTGTCAAGTGGGAAGAGACCTTCATAGAAATTGCCTGAGGTATTTAATAGTTCGAAACTACCACTCAAAGGACCTCTCAATAAAGTAAATTCCACCCATACAGAATCAACTCCGAGATTATCAGTTACGGTAGCTTTAACATTTACGGGCCAGCGAATTTCAGGTTGATTGCGAAGCGGCGTATGAACAATAACAGGTGGAGTTATATCCTGCCCAACATAAAATTGGTGAAAATTAGTTGGTGCATTTGTAGGATGTGTGGCAAATCCACCGGCTTGATCTTTTGCATAGATGTAATATCTATAAGTTGCTGAATCACCATTACCGGGAATATTTGCAGTCCATTCATTCGGATTTCCAGAAGGAACCATCTGAATCGAATCATCTATTGCACCGTGTCTACCCCAGAAAACTTTTATTCCATTTGAATCCAATGGTGACCCACCAGCATACACAAGAGCGGTCACTGGATAAGGACCCCATGGATTTTCACTATCACCGCGAGGTGTGTGCACAATATTTGGAACATAGTTGGCTGGATTTATATAACCTCTTTGACCAAAGTGATAGACCAATACCGGTACATGAGCACCCCCGTATAAATTCCTATCCGCCTGGATAACTGCATCTGCGTTCATAGTCATCGTTGCACCACTGGCTGGCATATAGAAATGACTCTGGAGCACAAGTTTATCGGTTACTTCTCTGCCTATTTCATTCCAGATTTTCATTAAATCAGTTGACCACATCTGACCATCAGTATGAATCGCTCCAGTTAAACCGCCGGGATAGAGAGGTGTATAATTTAAAACTCTACCAGCCCAGAAAGGATTATGTCCATCCCAATCGAACACCCAGAAGTAAGGTGCTTCAGTTGGTAACCAATAATTTAATGAGCGGCTGTAGCTTTCAGCCCAGTAATCACCAAATCCTTCTCCAAGTGCGCCTTGTTGACCAGAACCCGACCATCCAGGTTTACTTGCCTGCTGGATTGCATGACCATATTCATGTAAAATTACATCAGCATCTTCTGCATCATCAACACCTCCATCACCATAAGCTATCTGGTTTGTAGAAGGAATATAATGTGAATTATCATCACCACTCAGACCGTGTGGATCAACTTGAATTGATAAATTCTGGATATTAGTAAATCCTAATGATTGTATCCATCTTTGAGTTTTATCAATATGGTAGTATACCATAACATCTTCAAATCCATCCTGAGAGCGAGTAAATCTGAAGGAATCAGGGTGAGCTGCAGTTGCTGGTGCGATCGTTGGAGATTCAAAATCGCTGATAGTAACATAAGGACCCTGCAACCGATATAGACCTCCACTAAATGTTAAGTCGTTTAGTGGGACTAAAAACCTCTGATTATTCAGATCTGGATGATCAGCATCGTTGTTATCAACATATCCACCTGTACCATATGTAGCTTTTGCGGTTGTTAGGGGATCTGGATCAAATACAAAACCACTTCCACTCATTAACTTTGCAAAATAAGCAATACCTGCAGCCGCACCTTTTGTAATTTGTGAAATATAATTTATGTCACAATATTGTATTGAGTCACTTGCTTGATGGTAATGTGGGTTTTCTATGTTTTCAAAAAATCCAGTAATAACATATCCTGCATCTTCAAACGATAAATAATCGCTACCATAAGCACTTGTAATTTTTGTTTTCAATGTTGAATACAATTCCGTTAATGCAGCCAGAGTATCAGTATATGCTGCGGATGCAGCATTGTTACCTGACGGACTATTATCTGTATCTCGTTCAACACGTACAGTATCCTGCCCACCGCTGTATCCAATCATATCTGCATTAATCATTACCTTTATTTGATGATTATTAGGCACTGCAACATTTTGAACATATGCTTGACTTCCAATCAAACCCTGTTCTTCTGCAGAGAAGAAAATATATTTCACTGTGTATTCAAGTTTTTTATCTGCTAAAACTCTGGCGACTTCAAGCATTAGAGCCACACCCGAACCGTTATCATCAGCACCCGGAGATACTGATACTGCATCATAATGACCACCTAAAACGATCATTGTATCGGGGAATCGAGAACCAGTTTTTGTGACCACAATATTTTGCAGCGTATTTCCATTATAGGTAAAATTATGCTGAACAATGTCAGTGTAACCATAGGATTGCATTTGTGCTATTATCCAATCTCTTGTGGCTGCGAGTGAATCTCTTCCCTGAGCAGAACCAGCGTAACGAGGTTTAAATGCCTGTAACTTTGCGATGTTATTATAAATATTTGTTGCCGAAATTTTATTAACAATTTCCTGTATCTGTGGTTTTACAGGTAAAGTTGGCAACAATTTAGCGAGTGCTGGAAAGTCAGGTTTCTTTTGCTGAGTTTTTGTAATTTGTGGATCCTGATGATAGACAATCATGTCATTAACACTTATAACTTCACCTGTGATAGCATCAACAAATATCTCCCAATCACCCATTGGCTCTGTAGTTGTAATAACTACTCGATAAGTCAATCTTCCCTGTCCATTATCCACGAGTATCATTAAATCCGATTTTGGAGGACCAAGCAATGTTCCACTAACTCCCAGATAATTATTTCCAATTTGCAACGCATCATTGGCAGTAAGTTGGGGGACTGTAGTTTCTGGTGGTTCAAATGCCGATTTATAATTTGAAGCAAAAAATTCAACATAATTTTTTCTATCAATACTTACAACCATATCAGATTGATAAATTGGAATATTATTGTAAGTTTGGTTGAAATTCACATGGTAACCTGCAGGGCTTTCCTGTATATACGATAATGCTATATCTGTCAGATTTGCTTTCATCTTATATTTTTGTCTATTTGCCTGTAAAAACTGACGGGCAATTTGTTCAGGTGTGCCCATTCCAGGCCCAAATTTTATATCTGACTCATGATAAGCTTCAGCTGGAACAATTGGATTTTTAATCTTCAAATTATTCCTAACGCTCATTTTATCAACATTTTGAGTATATGCAGTAAGAGAAAATGCAATTATTAAAATTGCACAAGTAATTAGTTTTACCAAATTTTTCATTTTTTAACTCCTAAGATTTTTTTAATATTGTTAATTAGCTGTTTATACCAGGACTTAAGTCGAAGTATAAACAAAATTATGTAGAGGCGGTTATATAAACCGCCTCTACATTTATCAACTAAGATAAATTGATTTTACTTCATCAGGACCATCTTCTTGACTTGTGAGTATTTCATTGGTGAATCGCCAAGAGTTTCGGCAACTAATCGGTAGAAGTATACACCTGAGGAAAGTTTACCAGCATCGAATTCAACTTCGTTCAATCCTTCTGTGTAAAGTTCATTATCGATCAATGTTGCAACTTCCTGTCCAAGTACATTGTACACTTTGAGTGTCACAATTGCATCCTCTGGGAGTGTGAATTCAATCGTTGTACTTGGATTGAATGGGTTAGGATAGTTCTGTGACAATTCAAAGGAGCTTGGAATTTCACTATACACAATAGGTTTAGGTTCGATCTTAGATACTTTACCATCAGGATTTGCAAACAGGTAAGGCACTTCAGCGAGTGGCTTGACACCTTTCAACACGGTCCTTGTTGCAAACTCAGCGGTATCAATTGGTCCTGCAAATGCAGTGTTCAGTTTACGGAGAATCCTATAATAATCAGCTGAATCTCCTTCAAATGTATTCATAGCGTTGCTGATTGAATCCACAATTTCTTCAACCGTCATATTATTGAATGGATGCCATGTTGGGTCATCATCGATGAAGATTAAATCTCCATATCCTGCTGGAATCTTTCCTAACTTACTTGCTGCAATTGCAAGCTTCGCTGCTACAATTTCTGCAAATAACATATTATTCTGTTTTGTAGGTGGTAAGCTCTTTTGCTCTTTCAAGAACGGTTTGTTATTATCAAATGTTCTGAAGAATTTTGGTCCTGCATTGTGTATTCCTTTATTGTAGAGTGATTTTACAACATCACCAGATTTTGTAATCAATACCCAGCCAATTTTCTTTGGATCACCTTTCTGACCAACAAGTAATCCACCATCATCAGTGAAGCCACCTTCGGTGAATATTTCGTCAATCATATTCCTCCATGTAGGTTGTGGTAATTCAAGATATTGATATACAGGTAAAATGCTTGTTGCTGGAATACTTGTCTTTGGTCCATACCACAATTTCTTAATTTCCTGTGGTTTTCCTTTGAGTGAATATCCTTTTACAACCAATGTATCGCCAGGTGCCAATTCTGCATCAGATAACATGAAGTCCTTCTTAGCACCGCTGACATTGAAACTACCAGCTTCGACAATTTCTCTTACATCGTTCTTGAACTGGATATTCAACAGTGTGAGTGGATATTCCTTTGGATTAATTATCATAAATTCCCAGTAAGCGCCTACTGGTTTACGTTTTACTGCCTTTGGAACTTTACCCTTAGAGTCGAGTGCAACAAGATCTTCTGGGACAAAGCTACGGTATTTTGTGATATCCACATTCAGGAAATTACCAAATAATTTATCTGTTACAACCGAGCCACTTGATACCATAAACGGAGCAGGTGATGTCGTCATAGTCCAACCGGGTTTTAGTACCTCCGATAATACATAATTATCAGGTACAACATTCTCAAACAAGAAATTACCAAAAGAATCTGTTTCTGTTGAGCGTTGTATTGTATGATCTCCTGTCAAGATTATAGTCCAGTTTGCTAAACCAGCTTCACCAACATCTCTAATCCCGTTATTGTTACGATCCCAGAACTTCGCACCTGACACTGTTCCATACCTTGCATTTCCAAAGTTAGGTACTTCGGCAATACCACCGCCTCCATTAATTTCAGTACCTGAGGAAATATTTACTACATGTTGATTTGGAGTTGGATAGGTAAAGAACCATCCAGAGGGAATAATTTCAGAAACAGTATACTCACCAACCGTTAAGTTTTCAAATACATACCAACCATTTTCGTCGGTATATGTTGATCCAGAGACTGGACCTGAGAGAGTAATCTGCCAGTTTGGTACTGTAGGTTCACCGGCATCCCATACACCATCACCATCTAAATCTTCCCACTTGTAACCGCTGATCTTGCCAAGCTTGAAGTTACCGAAATCTTTACCTGTTACATTCATACCACCACTTACAGCAACAGTGTATGAACCAGGAGCTGCAGGCATTGTTTGAATCCATCCTGCCTGATTATCTTCGGTAATTAAATATTCTCCATCTGGTAAATCACCAAAGTAGTAACTACCATCAGGACCTGTAACTTTTACATCGTTCACAGGACCATTCAAGCTGATGTACCAGCCTTCGAGACCTAGTTCACCTTCATCTTTTTGTCCGTTGCCATTTAGATCATTAAACTTCACACCGGCAATTGAGTTTGGTGGTGCAACAAAGTATGAACGCATTACCCAGGCACGTTCTGTTGTTATTACAAGTGGATACCATTTCGTTGTATCTTGATCTATTGCGCCTTCATAGAAGCTTCTACCAGAAGTGAAGCCGTTATTATGTACAGCACCAGGATATAATATACCAGCAGGCATTTTTATCGTGATCCAGTAATCAGAACCACCGGCAATTACTGGTGCATTATCGTCGAATGGGAATGTTACATAATCACCTGCACCGGTAAAGTAATCGGCTGCATTAAATATCTTGGAGTACAGCACAGGTCCAGGACCAGTCAATGAATCACCTGCACCTCTAACTGTTACAATAATATCACCACTCACAACCGATTCAGTTCTGTAGATAAAGTCAACTCCAGCAAGGCGCATAGTATTTGGTGCTGTAAATCTTACACCTGCTTTCATTGGTAGAGTTGCACTTCCCCAACCAACCCAGGTATCAACAACATTATCACCACGATCATAAATTGTGCGTGCGAAATCATCTGGATATACGCGCATTCTAAAGTAGTTTGTATTGTTACCTGGATTCTCGTCACCTGTTACGGTAATGGCTCCAGATGTAAGGAATGTTCCACGAGCAGTCGGGTTAAATGTGAGATTTGCAATATGAGTTGCTGCTGAATCAACTGAAGGGCCAATGTAAGTTGGTTGTGCAGCACCACTTACATTCCAATCGAGTGTATATGCAACTGGATTTTTTCCAACATTTGTAATTTCAGCTTTTACATCAATTGGATTAAGTTTCTTATCAAGTGACGGCAAGGAATTACTTGGATACACAATTGTCTTGCTGATTTCTGATTCACGCAACTCTACAATTCCTTTATCTGCAAGTGTTGCGATTGGTTTTTCTTCTATTGATTCATTCATCATCCATACTTCTCTATCAGAAATCTTGTCAACTTTTGGAGTTGGTAAACCAGATGATTGATAAAAATCAGTAAATGCGAGATCATATTCTGGAATATAAAGCGCCGGTCCAGTTATGTCGTCAATATAAATAGTATATTGATCTAATCCTCGATTAACGAAGGCGATCCATACATTTTGACCAGCCCACGGAGTTAAATCCACTGATTTATATTTCCAGTCAGTAGTCGCATCCTTGATTGCGAGCAGGTCGATCCAGGGATCCGATGGATTATTCCCCACAGTTGATAATCTAACATACAAGCTTTCAGGGAAGGATGTACTTCTTGCACTATGCCAGAAGGTAAGGCTATCACCTGCAATGACAGAAAGTTTTGGAGTTATTAACCAGTCATCATTCTTCAATGTTGATGATTCATAATCAGAACCTGCAGATGCGGGTGAGGACAGGAATTTTTCAGTAGCACGTCTCCAGGTTTGTGCGCCGCCATCATTATTCACGACTTTCCACCTCGCAAGTGCATTAACATCAGTCCAATCCTCGAATAAAGCGCCAGCAGGCAAGACCTTAACAGATTTTGATTTTGCATCATTTGCTGGAACCTGATCACCAGTATAGAATGATTTTACAAAAATTGTAACATTGCCTGTAGAACCTGGAGTATATGGTACTGTAAATGTTACAGTAGCCATATTCGATGCCCAGCTTGGTGTGAAGAGTTCACCAACACCATCTCCCTGATAATCAGGTGCAGAGCCAATTTTATAGGTTAATGGAACGGTAGTCGGATCTGCTTCTGTACCATTGTTTCTTATCTGTGCTGAGACGGTAATTGGTTGGCCAACATAATATGGTGGAGCAGATAAATTAACAGCAACAACTTCGATATCCTTCTGTGGCATTACCTCTATCATAATATCATCTATATACAGGTTCCACATATTTGCTGCTGAATAAGCATAAAAACCAACATAGTATATTCCAGTTGCAGGTGGAGTTATCACAACCGAATTACCCAGATAAGTTGTATTTGTAATACTTGTATGATCTGCAAGTAAATCAGTCATTGATGCGGAATTTTGTGCAGTACCAAACATAACCTTCATCTTTTCAGGATAACTTGCAGAATATGCTCTGTAATAATATGTTAATCTATATTTGTTACCAGCTTCCATCGTTAATGGTAATGTAAACAACCAGTCGTCAGCAGGGAGAGTTATGCTATATGGATACATCGCTGCACCAACACCTGAACGGACATTGCTGGTTGTTCTTACCCAGGTTTTGGCATCACCGTTTGTGTTTTCAACCAACCATGCTGTTGGCGGGAAGGTTGTAAGTTCAAATCCTTCAACAACAGGATATGGTGTTCCGGTTGTTGCTAAAGTTGAACTCGGTCCAAAATCGGTTTCAATATTTGCACCGTTCCTGGCTTTCACATCTATTGTATATGTAGTTATCGGTGAAAGTCCGGTTAGTGTTTTACCTGCAGCACCACCAAAGTTAGCATAAGTACCCCAAACTGGATTATCAACAAGGGCACCAGCTGTATTCATATACTTTGTTGTAGCTCCAAAAACTACCCTTACAGCAAATTGAGTTGCAGCGGGATTACCTGCTGGATCCAGAATCACCAGCATCGTTGTCATTGTTGCATTCGATAGTGTTGGAGCACCTGGTGTTAATGCAAGTGTAAAAGCGTTTGCGCTTGTTGGTGCGCTTTCACCATTAGCATTATAAGCAGTTACCCTCCACCAATATCTTGTATTTGGACTCAATGAACGTGAAGCAGGACCTGTATAATTTATTACATCAGCATTAACTGAATCTACAAGTGTAAATGTAGAACCATCAGTTGATTTATAGATATAGAATCCAAGTTCATCATTTGAGTTATCGGTCCAGCTCAAATCCATCGCATCAGTTGTAATGTTTGATATTGTTAAATCAGATGGTGAATTTGGCGGTAGCAGTGCAACAGTAGTAAAAGACCATGGTGAACCTGTGGCTTGAGTTGTACCATTGCCATTCTTTGCTACTACCTTCCAGTAATAAACCGAGTTAGGATCTAAATTCGTATATGAATAAATAGTAGCTGTTTGATCAGCACTGACAAGAGTAGTAGCATCAACTTTATCGAGGTAAACATCATAGGTTTGTGCGTATTGGGAAACTTCCCACGTCAAATCACCGTTAAGAGGAACATTTGTTGCCCCGTTAGTTGGCGTCAGTAGCGAAAATGCATCAGGTGGAACACCGGTAAACTCATCGGCGCCTATATCAGGCGGTGACTGCCTCAAATCGCCATCTATATCCTCATTGATTCCAGCTATTGATATACCTGCGTTGCTTACTGGTGATGCTTGATACACATCAATATGCAAATCGTTAGCACTTACAAATTTTGGATTTCCAGAAATACTATTAGCATCCTGACCGCTTGCTGTTTGCCAATCAGCAAGAGTATTTTGATTTGCAGTACTCCAGTAGCCTAAAACTCCACCTGTACCATTAACAAAATAATCATTGTAATTAAATGCAAGTGTACCAGTCGTATTGCTAACATATATTGCATAATGATTTGCGGTTCCACCAGCATTTGTTCGAGCATTAAATAAAATATTATTCTTAATATTGAAATTGGTTGCAGCATCTCGTTTTCTAATTGCGTAACTTGAATTAGACCCGGATGTTAATGAACCACCAATATAAATAGAGTTAAAATAGATATCTAAAGAATTTGCTGTATAACCATAATAATCAATACCATCAATTAGTCCAGTTGTTGTTGGTGATAGATAAATAAAGTTATTCTCAATTGATAGAAGGGTGCTGACACCACTTGCACCAGCGATATAAATTCCTTTAATTGTTGCAGTACTGGAACCGTTTAAATCGTGTATTTTACTTTTTGTAATTGTTGTCTTAACTGAGGCTCCTGTATTCGCAACATAAAAACCGTATACTGAAGATGCGGTAGATGCTGTTGTCGTATAAATATCACAGGATTCAATTAAGGTTCCAGTTGCAGATGATATATATACCGCATAATTTGTAAAATCATATAAATTACAGTTTTTAATCTTATTATTTAGGTTTGTCAGAGCCCCGAAGTATACACTATTATAAGGCCTACCAGCTGCATCGCTTCTATCTCTTATATCGCAATTTAATAAAGTATTATTAATATTATCACCTGTACTGAAGAAAACAACCCCATTTGATGAGGTGGTTGAAGCACCTTCAATGTAGCAGTCCCTAATAACATTATCCACAGCACCATTGATAAATGTGAACGTTGGATTAGATGTGTTTGTATTTCTGAATCTCAGGTATTTCCCACTACCGAGCACTCTTCCATCAATTGTAACTCGATCGGCACCGTTTAATCGAATCATCCCATTGGCAACATTACCAGAGATTAATTTTTCGACAGCATCTACTGATACAATGGTCATTGTATAATTTCCGGCCCCTTCTTCAACCCACTGATTGAGGGCATTTGTACCATCTTCAGTTAAATCAGAAACTATTTGAACTATAATATTGTCGGAAACAACTCCGCCATTAACAGCAACGAAGAAACCACCAGCACCCGTCAGATTTGGATATGTACCAGTAGTACCTACTGAATATGTTCCACTGAAAGCTTGCACAATATTAAAGCTATTAATTGTACCTGTAATCGGGAAGGCAGCAGAAGTTAAATCAACACTTGATGGTTGTGCGGCAAAGATTCCAGAATTAATTCCAACATTCGGTGTAGGCGTAATATCCTGAGCGACCACAAAATACTGGATAACACTTCCTGGTCCTAATGGAACGCCACCAGTGTACAGTAATGAATAATTCAATACAAAACTGAATGGTGAGCCGCCAGTTCCTTGAGCTTCAGCATACTTCCAGCCATCGGTTGCATTTGTATTGTCGTTAAATGTATTTGCATCTGTTGAGCGTTTAAAATATACACGAGGTCTTAACCCCGGGGTTGTCTCAACACCACTAGCATCAGTAATCACAACACCTGAGAATGTTCTGGAAATAGTGTTTGAGCTATTACCAAGAGGTGTATAAGCAATTACAGGTGGGCTTAAATCCAGGCCTACACCGTAGAACTCATCTGCACCTACATCAGGAATTGATGCACGGGTATCTCCATCGTAGTCGTCATTGATTGTAATTGGAGAAGTAATCGCACTGCCACCACTTTCCGTTTGAGTAGGAGTTGTGGTGCTAATATGTAAATCGTATGGTGGGGTGGTTGAATTCACAAATGGCACATTTTCAGAGAATGAAGATCCATCCCTTGGTGCAACACGAGTTTTATAAGCAGTTATCGTTTGATCAGAATTCGTACCATCATAAAAAATTAACCTATTTGCTGCTGGTGTTCCAGCATAGAATGCATTGTTATTCGAAGTGGAAGCGTAAGTTGTTAAAGTAGTAGAGCTTCTACGATAAGCAACTGTCAAGCCAGTACCAGCTGGACTTGATGTATTAATAATTATATTATTCCTCATATCTACTGTGGGAGATGTATTTGCAAAAATAGCTGAAGTTCCGAATGTCGTTCCTGTACTTGTAGCATTTAAGAAAATTGTGTTAAAGTATACTCCATAAGTATTCCCAGATGTTGTATTAGCTATGCTTATACCACGCAAAGCTTCAGTATAACTTAAAGCAGGTGTTCTCAAGTCAGATATAAAATTATTGTAAATATATGTAGTTGTTCCAGAAGTTGCATGTATACCAGCCAATACAGGAGCTGTTGGAGAACCAGTACGCATTGTTGAAAGATCATAAATATTGTTTTTAAAAATTGATATAAGTGTACCGCCTGTAACTTGAATTCCATAAATAGTTCCTGCAGTGCCACCTGTTGTACCAGTGGAATTTAAACTATAAATTTTATTATTACTTATCTCTATATTACCAGTGGATGTCCATATACCATTAAGTGTTGCACCACCAGCACCACCTGAGGTTGTAAAGAAATTATATATCTGGTTATTCTGGAAAATTTTATTACCTGCAGTCCCGTATTCACGTATACCGGTTAAAGTACCTGTAGTAGGTGTAGAAATATTTCTAATAATATTACCATTGGCAGTGACATTAACTGCTGAACTGAAACTATATATTCCGTCAAAACCTCCAGTTGATGTTGTTGCAGTCCAGCTCAAATTTTCAATCAAATTATTATTACAAATCCAATTTGTTGGTGAGGTAGTTTTTATACCACGCCATGATCCACTTGTACCGTTTCTTGAAATATCATGAATATTATTATTATTTGTATATACTGTGGTTGGCGAACCAGTTTCAATCATCACATGTGTACCAGTTCCTCCAAAGGCAACACCTGTAATTTGACTTATATCATTATAGTTAATATTCACCGTTGCAGCAGTTGCTGAATTGTTAATGGCAGTATATACACCTGTTGTTGCTGTAGGATATCCCACTCTGATAATATTGTTATTGATGTTGATTGTATTTCCTGCAGCGGTTGAACCTATACCATTATCAATTGCCCAACAAGAAGATGTTGTTGCACCTGATTGGATACTAATATTATTATAGTTTATATTTGCATTAGCGCTTGTTCCAGCTTGAGCAAATATGCCTCTTAATGTTGTTG
Source organism: Ignavibacteriota bacterium (assembly GCA_003327435.1). Lineage (GTDB taxonomy): Bacteria > Bacteroidota > Ignavibacteria > UBA10030 > BY39 > BY39. Next base: position 11,614 of record QOQV01000006.1, on the reverse strand, counting down.
CGTGGTTTACACCAGCACCATCATTATTATTGATCGTGTTATAGGATATATTAATACTCCATTGATTATTTGCCCTTATACCTGCAGATGGATTTGAACTACCACCACCACCAAAATTTTTTATTACATTTCCAGTAGATACAGAATTTCCACCTATATCATTTCCCAAATCACCAAAGAATGTACCAGGATCAGGATTTGGACCTACTCCTACAGTTGCGGCAAAACCCATTAGAACAATCCCGTTATTTGAATTTTGGATTGTGTTAGAATAAAATGCGTTAAATGAATTTGAACCACTCGCTGCGGTAATTGTTAATGCGGTTGTTGCAGCTATTGGAATTGAGTTAACAACCAATATTCCTGTTGAACCGTCAGGCATAGGTCCTGAACCCGTTGCATTATTTACTCGGTTTAATGTGATTATACAGTTTTTAATTGTTACATATTGACATCCATTTGTAGCAGATGATTTGAATAACCCATATCCATACTCCATTGTTTGAGGATTGGATGTGTTTGGATCATATAAATCTATCCCATCTATTGTAACATAATCCGCTCCAACTAATGCCCACATGCCATCTGGTGTCGCACTACCTGGTGTAGAAGTTCCGGTATATGCCGTTAAAAGTGGGTTAGTACCTGTACCGAATTTTTGAAATATAATTGGATCACTTGCAGTACCTGTTGCTGTTAGATCAATTCTTCCTGTTAATACTTCCGTATGTCCGGCCGCTACATTAAAAGTCACTCCACCGCTGCCGACACCCTGTGTGTTTAAATCCGCTATAGCTGCAGCTATTGTTGAATAATCTCCAGGAATGTACTTTGTCCCCGATAGCTGCGCGTAACCAATTGTTGATGCAATTAATATTGCAATAACAACTAATAATAATTTTTTCATAACTCCTCCTTATGGATTATTGTTATTTTTTATTTATTAATAAATTAATTTCTAAGTCAAAGTTATTTTTACAAAGAACTCTTTAAATTTTATTCGGGAAGCGTTATCTGCACTTTCAATAATCCTGAAAAAAATATAATGAAATAATTGGTCGAAGTCAAGCGTTTTTGTTAAAAAATTGTTAAAAATTTTTTTACCCCCCCGTATGGGTTAAAATTCATACGGGGGCGGTAAATTGATTATTTCAATAGAACCATTTTATTAATGGATTGGAACTTCACAATCCCTTCATAATCCTTAACAATAATACGATAGAAATATACACCAGAGGCAAAACCAGCAGCGTCAAACGTAATTTCTTGCGAACCTTCGCCAAAATCTTCATTCTCAAGCAGTGTTGCTACTTCCTGTCCAAGTAAATTGTACACTTTCAGAGTTACCAAACCCTCCTCAGGCAAATCAAATTCTATCGTAGTTGTTGGGTTAAACGGATTAGGATAATTTTGACCTAAACGATACCTTTCAGGTGGTAAGACTGGTTCAGCTGAGGTAATCATCCTAAACGGCGGTAATTCTGATACTTTCAAATATGGTACATCTCTTAATTGACGAATACCTGTAAGTACAAATGGTTTTGTAGAAACAGTATCAATAGGTCCAGCGAACGCTTCGTTTATTGCTTTAATCGTTGTATAGAAGTTGGCAAATTCATCTGCAGATATATTCTTATAGAATGTTAGTCTATGATTTACCAGAGAATCTATTTGTGCTACTGTTAAGCCATTCAATGGATTAGCAGTCCCGTCATCGTAAACTAATTCACCAATCCCTGGTGGGATTATACCTACTGAACTTGCTATAATGTTAAATCTTAGTGTCAGTGCTTCTGCAAAGAGCTTATTGTTGTGCTTGGATGGTGGTAAATTTTTCTGCTCTTTTATAAATGGCTTACTATTTTCAAAAGTATTAAATCCGCGTGGTGGTTTCGTATGATAACCTGATTTGTCTTTGATGCTCTTGTACATATCGGCTTGCTTCTTTATTCGGACCCAACCGTATGTTGTGGCGCTCTCAGGTACTGCTTTACCAATTACCATTCCATTGCCAAGAATTATACCACCTGTAAATTTGTTGAATGTTTCAATTCTTGCATTTGCCCAGTTTGGCATTGGTAATAATAGTTGCTGTCCAGGTGGTACAAAACCATCGCGTTTATCTGTAGGTGAACCGCTAACAATCCACCACCAGCCAGCGATCTTAATATTTTTACCCTTATTTCCAATACCGCATACTGTTACCTGCTCGCCATTATAGATGTATCTGCCTCTTAAGTCCCATGTTTTCCCACCATCAATTGTAATAGCACTAGTGAAACCATCAATATCAGTGAAGTTTACAATTTGATCAAATTTGATTCTAATCCCATCAGCAAGTATGCTTGAATTTGTAAATGATGCGCAGAATTTAACTTTATCAGGTTTCATCTTAACTGGTTTTGCCTGTGCCAAACTATCAGAAACAAATGTTCGATATTTTACAGTGTCAGCTGGGAAGAAGTTACCAAAATCATTTCCTGCTGAATTGACACCACTAAGAATCTCGATTGTATAATTGCCAGAAGCTGGCATTGTTTGTACCCATCCGGTTTGGACTTCCTCACTCACAACATAAACACCCTGCATTAGATTATCGAACGAGTACTGTCCACCAAGCATTGTCAGAGTAGAGTCATTTTTAGCACCAGACAAGTAAATTTTCCAGTTATCAATTCCAGGTTCTCCTGCATCTCTTAAACCATTATTGTTTAAATCATTAAACTTCATACCACTGATCGAACCAAGTTTAAAGTTACCAAAATCTTTGTCTGTAACATTCATACCACCGGAGTTAATATTAATAGTATGTGTTCCGGGGGAAGCTGGATATGTTTGAACCCAACCTGGCTGTAACTCCTCACTTATTACATAAGTCCCTAATGTTAACCCACTAAAGCTAAATTGGCCATTTTCATTTGTTAAAACTGAATCAGCATTACCATTCAGATAAATTTTCCAGCCTTCTATTACTGGTTCATTTTCATCTTTTACACCATTGGCATTAATATCGTCAAACTTAATACCACTGATTGAAGCAAGTTGATAATTTCCGAAATCTTTCTCCGTTACAAATGTTCCTCCTTCAGTGAAGGTGACTTCATAAATACCTGGAGATGCGGGATAAGTTTGTAACCATCCAGGTTGTAAAGCTTCGCTGATGGTATAACTACCTAACATAAGATTATTAAATGAATATTCACCATTTGTATTTGTCAATGTAGAATCAATCTTTGCACCGGAGAGATAAATCTTCCATCCAGCAAGTCCAACTTCACCTTCATCTTTTATACCATTACCATTTAAATCATTAAATTTCATTCCACTGATCGAGTTGAGTTGCATATTACCAAAATTAAATCCTGAAGTATCTATACCACTGGCAAGCACGACAGTATAACTTCCACCTGATGGATAAGTTTGTACCCAGCCGACCTGTAGTGATTCACTTATAGTATATGTTCCCATCATCAAGTTAGTAAATGAGTAGTTTCCATTTTCATCAGTGAATGTAGATTTAGTTGTAGTACCTGTTAGTTTAATTTTCCAGTTAGCAAGTGGTGGTTCACCTTCATCTTTTACACCGTTGCCATTGAGGTCGTTAAATTTCATACCACTGATGGAGCTTGGTGGTGGTGGTTTCAGGAAATTAATTGTATTTATAATTAAATTCTTAGCGTGTGTGGATTCAGCTTTGGCAATATTATTAATATTCATCGGGAAGAAAGCACCAACACCATAAGACGGATTTGTTCCATAAGCAAGTATACCTTTATAATTTGTAGCACTTGTCCAACCATAAATCACCTGAGCATCAGGCAGTGGATTTACACCATCTTTATCATATAGTCCTGCAATAGCATCAAAAGTATAAGATGGTGGCAGAGTATATGGTGTAGTTGCAATCGGATGAGTTGGATTTTCGAGCGATAGATTACCAGGTGAATCCGACAACCAATCTGCAATACGAAGAACTGTTGAACGGAAAACTGGATCTCTACCTCCAGATACTCTATAATAGTAAGCTACATCACCACCTTCAATGAGGACAGGTAATCCGTTATTTACACGATTAATAAGAGCAGTTCGCCAGGTTTGATTATCAATTACGGTTCCAGCGCGTCCACACGACCATATCACAACATCATAACTTACAAAACTTGATGTATCCACCGAGGTTGCAGCAACCAGATCCACATTATAGCCAGCTTCTGTTAATGTGTTGTAGAATAATCTGGAGGAACCACCCAGAGCAATAGTATCCGGTTGTTCACCTGAGCGCATATCATCAGGTGGACGAATTCTTGAAGCAAAGTCATCGTTATCAACAACAAGAATATTTCCAGGTGTAACTTCAAGATAGAAATTCAAATTCAATGTGCTACCATTACCAACAGAAGTATCCTTAACTGCTGTTTTCCAGCCGGATTTTTTAACCTTTACTTTAATATTTCCTGGTGTAATGCCAGTAATCGTATATTCACCAAGTGTATTTGTTAAAGTACTTAAACCCTGTCCAACTATCTCAACCGAGACACCACTATAATTAGTTGTACCTTGTAAGGTTACTACACCGGTGACAGTTGCCGGAAGAATCGGATCAAGTGTATAATTAAGTGTAACTATACCGGTACCAACCACAACTGGTTCCTGTATCAATGTTGGATAATACCCACTTTTCCATACCTTTATTGTATAATTTCCAGGATAAAGGCCTGTGAATGAAAATTCACCCGTCGTACCTGTAACCTGTGTCTGATTATAATTGAAACCGATCAATTGTACATTAACCCCGCTGTAATCCGAAGTTCCCGTTAATGTAACCGTTCCCACTACTGCACCGCTTGGTGGGGCTTCAGGTGTCATTAAAAATTCAGCTGTATTCTCAATTAGCTTCTTAGCAACAACTGTGTCTGTAATAGAATTCAATGCAAATGTCATAAACACTATCTGCGCACTCAACGGGTTAGGATTGTTATCAAATACAATTATTCCACAGGTATCTGGTCCTTGAGTGGTATAGGTTGACCAACCTGCGATTTTGTAAGCACCCGGATCACCAGGCATTAACCGTACTGCATCTCGTGAATATATGGATGTCCCTGTAAATGCAATGGGCGAACTTATCGGATTTGGTGTTGTAAAGATTGGATGCGTTGGTTGTGTAATTACAAGGCTCGACGATGTAACATCACTCAACCAGCTACTATCGTGTAATACCTGTTGACGGAAATTCTTATCCAATTCTGTTGTCTGCCAGCGATAAACATATCCTACTTCACCACCTTCGACCCATACTTTTCCACCAGATGCAACTCTTGCACGCAATGCATCACGCTTTGCTACATCTCCAAACACACCGGTTCCCTTTGTTCCACCTGTCCAGACAACTATATCATAATCAGGGTAAACCGCAGGATTATGAATGGCAAATGAAACAGTGTCTACAATATATCCAACTTCAGTAAGGGTTCTTTGAATCAATCTTCCTGTTACACCTTTCAGAGCTGGATCTACATCTTCGCCACCTTTTTCATTCTTTTCAGTAGTGCCATCATCATCTACTACAAGAACCAATCCTTTTGTACTTATTATATAGAATTTATGCTCTCCAGTAGTAGGATTGTATGTAACATTCTGATTATTAGAAATATCGCGTGCCACAACCTTATAAAAGATTGAATCACCAACTTGAATTTGTGTTGTATCCAAATCCCATAATGCTTCATAATTATTACCAGTAGTTTTTATCAGATAAAATTTTCCTGTATTTACTGGTTCATTAAGATAATATTCGACCCAAACGGAATCCACACCCAAATTATCAGTTACAACCGCCTTTACACTTGCAGGCCAGCGAATTTCCGGTTGGTTACGAAGTGGTGTATGAGTTACAATTGGAAAATCTGTATCAGGAATAAAATTAAATTTATAATAACCACTTGGTGGTGTAAAACCAATATTATGATTTGATGAATTGTCCTGTGCATAAACAATATATAAAACTGAATCTCCTACAGCAAAGAAGGAGGAATCTATATTAAAGTAACCTTCATATAAATTCCCACTAACATTATCTAATCTAAATTTATAAATAGTAGCTTCATCGTTCTTTTTCCATTCTACCCATACTGAATCAATTCCAATGTTATCGGTAACTGTTGCACTGACTTTTGCAGGCCAGGTTTCTCGATATTGATCTGGCAGTGGTGACGAAACAACTGTTGGTGGCGTATTATCTATACCAACTTCAAACTCGTGGACAGAACTTGGAGCTCCTGGTGGACTTGTGGAAAATCCACCCATATTATCAGCGGCATATATGTAATATTTGTAAGTCGCAGGTAAGCCATTACCAGGAATATTTGCTGTCCAGATATCCCCTCCAGTATTTGTCATCAATACAGAATCAGTTATTGTGCCGGTTCTTCCCCAGTAAACTTTTATTTTATTAGGATCAAGAGGAATTGAACTGGTAATTTCGGCGGTTACCGTATAAGGTCCACTTAAATTCTCAGTATTTGGTAGTGGTGTATGTGTAATAGTAGGACCGAATATAACTTTTGCTGTATAAGCTTGATGGTAACCGGTTCGGTTATCATTCCATACAGGCCATACAATTCCGTTCAGTGCCTTCACATCAATATAGTCGCCCATATAACCAGATGCGAGACCAGAAATTGACTTTGGTAAAAATGCTTGATCACTAACAAGGATATCTTCAAAAGTTTGTCCACCATCGGTCGAGCGAGATAGATAAACCTGAGCCGAATCATTAGCTGGGAAATTTCTGCTATCATAATATACCACATAAACAAAACCTGTTGCAGGATCAACTGCTACTGATGGGAACCATTGATCCAGATTATTATCAGCCTGGTTGACCCTTGTTGGTGCTGTCCAGCTTACACCACCATTGGATGATTTAACAATGAAAATATCGGGCCTGGTTGGATTTTTTGCTGGGTACACTATATAAATATGCCCTCTATATGGACCATTACTTCTATCAGCAGCAATAAATGGGAAACTATTAACTCTGATTGAGTTACCACCTTTCACAAGTGTTCCTCGAATATCGGCAACATTTGTTGCTGCATAACTCGGAGTCGAAAATGTTACTCCTCCGTCAGTTGATCTTGTAAATCCAACATTACTTGAGGTAAGAGCACTTGATATATAATTCGTCCAGCATATATAAACTTCACCATTAGGACCGGTAGTTATATTTACACCCTGATCAAGATAATTAGAATTACCACTAATATTTATCGTTGGATTCGGAGTAAATGAAGCTCCCTGGTTTGTTGATCTGGCATATCTCACTCTACGATATGCTGAACCGGATGAGTTAAAATCTGTATAGGCGACATAAATATTGCCAGCATAAGGACTGCCTGGATCTATATCTACTGCCATCCAGTTTTTATCCTCATCGACTCCTGGATCTGGTAATGCTGTAAAGGGTGTCCAGGTTTGCCCCCAGTTAGATGATCTTGAAACAACAATATCACCGGTTGTGCTACTATATAAAATTGTGTTGAAATATATATTGTTATTTAAATCAATGGCTGTTACCGGATCAGATGTATAGTTTGACATTCCCGCCATTTGATGCGGTGGTAATGTATCACCTCCAAACCAGGTAGCGCCACCATTGGTTGTAATATACCATCCCTGACTGATCCAGTTCACTGTTGGATATCCTGCAGCATTTGAACCAGAAAAAACAATATTTGGATTAGTTGGATGAAGTGAAACCGCCATCTCACTTTGAGTTGTATAAGTTGTCGGATGCATTCTTATATTAGGACCAACAATCACTTTCCCCGATTTTGTATCGTATGTTCTATACTCTGTGGAAGGTATGTACTCTTTGTAAACAGGTTGCTGAACTGTTTCACCAGTTGGTTTTAACTTCGTAATTGGAACTGACCATCTTTCCTGTTCATCCTGTGCTGTTGTTGTTCCAAAAAATAAAAATGTTACAACTAATATGATAACAAAGCTATACCAATGTTTCATATTATAACCCCTTTCTTGATTTGTGATTAATTAAATTTTAAATTTTAAATCAATGTCAAAGTTATTTTTACAACAGGAGTGTAGTTCCGAAGCGATAAGTTCACTACTTCTTTGTTTTAAATATATAAAAACTTTTGGTTGAAGTCAATAGTTTTAACTATTTTTATTAGAAAATTATTTTAATAAAATCATCTTCTTGACTTCATAATAATGACTTTCACCCATTACATCCAATTTATAAAAATAAACTCCAGACGGTAGTTCTGATGCATCAAAATCTATCGTATGATGATCTGCTTCTAACTGCTTATTTTTCAATAAGTTAGCAACTTCCTTACCAAGTAAATCGTAAATCTTTAAACTTACAATAGCATCCTGTGGCAGGTAAAACTCTATTGTAGTATTCGGATTAAAAGGATTGGGATAGTTTTGATAAAGCATTGGAGTTTCTGGAAGTGCGACAATATTTGTCCTATTTAGAATATTCCGCTTTATCAATGTATTGGGATGAAGGAATGGAATATCAGATAAAGCAACGGCTACTTTAATCTTAAGAGGAAGAGTTGAAACAGTATCCATTTCTCCAGTAAAAGCGCTATTAATCATGGAAATAATTGAATCAAGCCATATATGATATCCTGCTGGATACCATGTCCACATTGTTAATGCTGAATCTGCATGAAGTAGAATCTCTCGAATAGTTCTCCCATTAAATGGATTTGTTGGAGTAGTTAAGTCATTAAATATTAAATCTCCGAGTGCGGTATGTGGTGTATCTGGCTCTGTCAATCCAATGTCATTTGCAGTTACAGCAAGTTTCAGCGCATGAACTTCTCCAAGTAAATGATTATCATGTTTCCACACCTTAAAATTTTTCTTTGGTCCGATAAATGGTTGTTGTGTATGTCCGTTCTTTCCCCAAGTATCAAATCCTCTTGGAATACCAGTATGCGGGAAAGCTTCCCGTGTTACCGCACCATTCATATAATGTAACCAGCCATAAGTCATCGGACTATCTAACCTTTCAACACCTATTAATAAACCACCTCTGGCTGTATATGCATTTGCATATATCAACCATCTTGCCCAGCCAAAATTTGGCATTGGTAACAATTGCTGATACAAAGTAGGTGGAGGCGGGTTCATTGCTTTGCCTATTTTTTCTCCATCCTTCAGCCATACATACTTTACCATCGTCATCTGTTTCTTCTCCCCAATTCCACATATGTTAACAACCTGACCACTATCAATAATCGCCCCTGTCAAATCTACAGTTTTAGTTCCTAAGCCCGATATGTTTGTGAACGGTCCCGGATCACTAATACTTTTAACTTTTGCACTAAAAACCAATCGAAGCCCATTAACTGTTTGTAAAGAACTATTTTTGTTTGTTAATTGATAGCACCATTTACTTGCATATTCCTTCAATTTATTTGGTTTATCTGAAAGCGAGCTTTGTGTAAAGGTCCTGTACTTTACATCATTGGGTATTACATTAATTGAATAACAAATTAAAAGGAAAGTAATCATTATAAATATTTTTTTCATGGCGAACTCCTTCTCATTATTAATTCACTGATATCAATATAAACATACATTATATTGAAAGCAAGTAAAAAATCAGAAAATTTAATATTTTAATATTAAAAAAAATTGTTAATTCCTGTCGAATTCATTATATTTTTTGCGGTAAATGGAAAAGAAAAGAAAATACGATGATTTGCTACTTCCCTCAATATCTTTAATTTTGGATATTATTGCTATAGAAGCTGCTTTCCTATTTTCATACTGGCTAAGATTCCATACAGATTTTTTAATGATCTTCAGAGTCGGTGAAGAAATTCCACCATTCTCAACTTATTTTGTTACTTCACTTTTTATAATACCAATCTGGTTGTTGATTTTACATTCATATAAAATGTATACGCCCCATCGGACTGCACTCCCATCTGAAGATTTTATTACGATTATCAAAGCGGTTACTTTAGGATTACTTATCATCATAGGAATAGCATTCTTTTATAGAGAAGTTTCATATTCAAGATTCGTTGTAGTATCGCTCTGGATTTCAGGAATATTATTTCTGGTTATAGATAGATTAATAGTATACCTTATTCAGAAAAAATTGTATAAAAAAGGTAAGCAACTTAAAGAAGCAGTAATTTTTGGTAGCAACGATTCTGCAGATTTGCTTTTTAAAAAAATATTATCTACGAAGTTGTTAGGATACAAATTATCAGGATATTATTCTGATAATCGTAACGAAAATTATTTAAATGGATTACATTATTTAGGAACCATAGACGATCTGATACAATCAATCAATTGTGGAAAGCATAAAACGATATTTATCTCACTTGAACCAGAAGAGCATTCAAAACTATATTATCTTCTCGACAAAGTTGAAGGTATCAATGTTGAGATGATGTTGATCCCAAATGTACTTGATTTAATGACCAGCTCACTTAAAGTCAAAGAACTTGATGGTATTCCCTTACTCAAGCTTAAGGGTATTTCCATTACAACATGGGGGAGAATCTTAAAAAGAAGTTTCGATATAATTTTTTCCTTACTTATTTTGTTAATTACTCTTCCAATATTCATAGTAATTGCATTGTTAATCAAATTCACTTCAAAAGGTCCAATAATCTATAAACAGGAACGGGTTGGTTTAGATGGTAAAACTTTTACAGTTTATAAATTCAGAACAATGTATGTTGATGCTGAAAAAAATACAGGACCAGTTTGGGCAAAGAAAGATGATCCAAGAACCACAAAAATTGGAAGAATTCTCAGACGTACCAGTTTAGATGAACTACCTCAATTTATAAATGTGCTCAAAAGTGATATGAGTGTTGTTGGTCCAAGACCTGAAAGACCTTATTTTGTGGAACAATTTAAAGATGTGGTTCCAAAGTATCTGGACAGACATTTGCTAAAAACTGGAATAACTGGATGGGCACAGGTGAACGGTCTAAGAGGTCAGGCACCAATTAAAGAACGAACAAAGTACGATTTATATTACATTGAAAACTGGTCGATGGCTTTTGATATCAAAATTATTCTGAAAACATTAAAAGCAATTTTATTTGGAAAGGATGCATATTAATCAATGATTGCTGTATTTATATTTTACATTCATCTTCTTGCAGCCACTGCAATATTCACAAAACGCTGGCAGGAGGAAGGACTATCCGAAGCATTTTTATCGGTTGGTTTTATGGCAATAGTGTTTGCTGTTGGCTGGTCAGTTGCAACGGTTATTATTAGTTTCTTTTTTACAAAAGCTGGACTTGCACCCTGGTTTGACAGGGATCAAATGTCGTTAACGTTATTAACAATTCTGGAATCAATATTCTACTACGCCTATATAAAAAGAGAGCGAAAGAAAACTACCTGATATATACAAGTTTCTGCACTGCCACAAATCCTTCTGTTTCAAGCTTTGCGTAATATATTCCACTCGGATATTTACGTGCATCCCAGATTGCTTCGTACATCCCTGCTCTCTGATTTGCATCTACAAGCGTCGAGATTAATTGTCCAACTACATTGTATATCCTCAACTTAACCTCTCCACCACGATTTA
>QOQV01000023.1 GCA_003327435.1 Ignavibacteriota bacterium | reverse complement strand
TTGTAAAAGATTCAACCATCGGTGGGGTAATACTCTGGAACATAGGTGAAGCTTACCTACCTGCAACAGTTAATGGTAAAGTTGTACCAAGAAGGGATATGATGCTACAAATTGTAAAAAATGTAGTGGGTGAACAAAATACTGGAGGAGGTGGCTCAGTATCAGATACTGTAAAACCAAGTATAAATTTTATTCAGCCACTAAACAATGATTCTCTCTGGGGAACAATTACATTAAAAGTTAATACTATCGATAATATTGGAATTCAAAAAGTTGTTTTTGACATAGATGGAAACTCTATCAATATAGACTCAATTGCTCCATATGAATTTAATCTGTCAACAGAAAACTACCCCGGTACTCATACATTTGGGGCAAAAGCTTATGATCTGAGTGGCAATACCTCATATTCTAAAGTAACTGTATATGTATTCGGTAGACCTTCTCCGCCTATTCTACTAACGCCGGTAAATAACGATACAAATGTTTCAATTAATCCAAAATTAATATGGTCTAACTCTGATTGGGCAACTGAATACATTATAGAAATATCAACTACGCTCGATTTTATAAATCCATTAATTAGTAAAACCACGCCATATACCAATGAACAAATAAATGCATTAAGTTATAATCAAGAATATTATTGGAGAGTAAAATCCAAAAACAAAGCATATTCCAGCAACTTTTCTGAAATATTCAAATTCAAAACACAAAAATTGACGCAATTTTATAAGATTAATAAAAAGTTAGTAGATTTTGGTAAGGTTTTCATCAATCACACAAAAATGGATTCGTTAGTAATTGAAAACTTAAATAATGATTCTATTACAATTAATATTATACCTCCTGGTATTCCACAATTCTCAATAAACCAAACCAAGCTAAGAATTCCTCCATATTTTAAGGGAAAATTTGAAATATTCTTCACACCATCGAATAAATCTAATTATTCAACAAAGATTCCACTGATAATCCAAACTGAAACTATTATTGAGACAATCATGGTAACAGGTATTGGTATTAGACCACCCAAAAAGACTTTTCCAACACAAAAAATAATTATTGTTGGAAATCCAATCTCAGGAATAAGTGATAGTGTTTACATTAAAAACGATGGTGATGAAAATCTTATTATAAATGATATCCAATCATCAACAAACTTTATTCAAATCTTCCCAAAGAATCTTGTAATTGAACCGCAGGATAGCCAGTATATTTATATAAGTGTACATTTGGATTCTTTGAACTCAAATAGTTTTACTAGTACTAATTATGCGATTTTCATCGATAATACTACAACCTCACCTGATACTCTTGAAATAATAATTAATAATCAAACCAATGTAACAATCGAATCTCCTAATAATTATATTTTATTGCAAAATTATCCAAATCCATTTAATTCCGAAACAACGATTATATTTAATCTTGCAGAAAAAAGTCATACTTATATAAAGATTTTTGATATCCTAGGTAAAGAAGTTTCGATGATTAATAATAACATACTCGATGCAGGAACTCATACATTAAAATTTAATGCTGAGAACCTTGCTTCGGGAATTTATTATTATTTTTTATACACTAACGATAAAATTCTAAAAAGCAATAAAATGATACTCATGAAATAAAAGTAGTACTGAATCAAAAAAAAGCCAAATAGTTTAAAATTATTACTATTTGGCTTTTTTATTTTGGTAATCAAATACACATATTTTCATTGATTAACAACAATTTGTTTAATTTCTAATAAAGTTTTATATTAATTAAAAAAGGTTTTATAAATGAAAATTATAACCAATAATGTCACTTTTATTATAATCATAAACATTATATTTTTTTCTAGCTTCTTATACCCAAATAATAATAATTCTCATGCAAATAACTTATGGGTAACTGCCTATTTGCCGTCGTGGGAGCTAAATATGGGTTCTGGAACTCCAGCCAACTATGGACAATTACCAGTCCAAAATATTGATTGGAATGCATTTACTCACATAATCGTATTCGCCGCTGGTCCTACTTCTACTGGTGGATTGGAATACGGTAATCTCCTGCCTGCACGCCAAAAACCTTTTAATGATATTGCTCACTCAAAAGGTAAACCAGTTCTTTTAGCACTTGGTGGTGCTGGAA
>QOQV01000019.1 GCA_003327435.1 Ignavibacteriota bacterium | reverse complement strand
CATCATATTGTTGACCATCAAGGACTGCTAAAACATTTTTAAGGAAAGTTAATCTATTAGTGGGTGAACAGGCGCTTGACCAGACGGTATTTCCAGCACCACCAAGTGCTAAAAGAACTGGTTTACCTTTTGAGTGAGCAATATCATTAAAAGGTTTTTGGCGTGCAGGCAGGAGATTACCGTATTCCAATCCACCAGTAGAAGTAGGACCAGCGGCAAATACAATTATGTGAGTAAATGCATTCCAATCAATATTTTGGACTGGCAATTGTCCATAGTTGGCTGGGGTTCCAGAACCCATATTTAGCTCCCACGACGGCAAATAAGCAGTTACCCATAAATCCCCAGCTAACAATTGTTGATTTATAAATAAAAAAAGAAATAATAAAATGGTTTTAATACTTACATTTTTTATCATATATTTTTCCTTTTTGTAATTTTTACACATTTGATATAGATCACATCATATATGATGCCACCGTCACTTATATATGGAAATTTTTATGAAAAAATTAATTTTATAAAAGTGTATATGAATTATTTTGAAATAATTACAAGCAATTTGTAGAATATTCAAAATTTTTTGCGAATAAAATAATATTTTTTGTTTAATATTTTTTGGTTATTTAAATAAATTAATAATCATTTTTGCTCCCATCTTTTCTTTTATTTCTTGCAAATGTTTAAAATTATGCGTAATTTATCAAAAATTTAATCCTTACACATAAAATGTTTAACAATATTGATATAAATTTACTCAAGCGGTATGATAAACCCGGACCAAGATATACTAGTTATCCAAGCGCACCCCTTTTTAATAAAGAATATACAACTGAATTGTATATAGAAGATTTAATAAAGAATAATGAGAATAATCTAAATCCAATTTCTATTTATCTTCACATACCTTTTTGTGATACACTCTGTTACTTTTGTGGATGTACGACTATCATAACCCCAAATCAAAAACATCTGGATGAGTATAGGTTTTATCTCAAGAAAGAAATTTCTATCTTTGAAAAGTATTATTCTAAAAATCGCCAGGTAACGCAACTTCATTGGGGAGGTGGAACGCCATCCTATCTTAATCCTGATCAAATCTTTGATATTGGAAATTTTATTAAAAGTAGGTTTAATTTTTCGCACTATATAGAATATGGTGTTGAAATTGATCCACGAGGACTTACATTTGAACATCTCGAAGCTTTTCATTCTGTTGGTATGAATCGGATAAGTATTGGTGTTCAGGATTTCAATGAGGAAGTACAAAGGGCTACAAATAGAATCCAACCAGAAAATATAACTTTTGATGCAATTGAATGGTCAAGAAAACTTGGTATAAAAAGTATTAATCTGGATCTAATTTATGGATTACCAAAACAAACCATTTCTTCCTTTGAACAAACCTTAGACAAAGTAATTGATATCTCGCCTGAGAGAATTGCTGTGTTCAATTTTGCTTATGTTCCCTGGATGAAGCCTCATCAAAAATTAATAAACCAAAATGAACTACCAAAAGCTGAAGATAAATTGGAAATCTTAAAAATGACCATCGAAAAATTAACCAAAGCTGGTTATTTATACATTGGGATGGATCATTTTGTAAAACCTGATGATGAAATGGCAATTGCACAAAAAAACAAAACTCTGTACCGAAATTTTCAGGGATATTCCACTAATGCAGGCGCAGATTTGTTTGGATTCGGAATGTCATCAATTTCTCATTTCAGTAATGTATATTCGCAAAATCATAAGAGTCTTGAAAGTTACTATCAAAACCTTGATAACAATCAGTTCCCAATCTCCTTAGGATATAGAATGAATCAGGATGATATAATACGAAAATATGTCATAATGAAATTAATGTGTGATCTTGAAGTTAACAAATTAGAAGTGGAACAAAAATTCAAAATTAATTTTGCTGATTATTTTGCAGAATCGATTGTAAAACTTGAGGAATTTAAGGAACAGGGAATTGTTTATGAAGATGAATCAAAAATCATAATTGGAGATATCGGACGTTTGATCCTGAGAAACATTGCAATGTGTTTTGATGCTTACATCGATAAATTAATTAAAGAAAAGCCTATTTTTTCTCGAACAGTATAAATAATTTGTTTCTGAATCCTTTTAACATTTATTGCATCATATTTTAAAAAACAATAAAATAAAAAAGGAGAAATATATATGGAACAAGTAAAATCAATGCCTCGTATCGGTGAACCTGCGCCACAATTCGAAGCTGTAACGACACATGGTACACTTAGACTTGAAGATTATAAAGGTTCCTGGTTAATTCTTTTCTCACATCCAGCCGATTTTACACCTGTGTGTACTACTGAATTTATTGCTTTTCAGGGTATATATGATGAGTTAAAGAAAAGAAATGTTGAACTTTTAGGTTTAAGTATTGATAGTGTTTACTCGCATATTGCCTGGGTGAGAAATATTGAAGAAAAAATGGGTGTGAAAATTAAATTTCCTGTTATTGCAGATTTAAACAAGGAAGTGGCTTCATTGTATGGCATGATTATGCCAGGTGAAAGTAAAACCGAAACCTCTCGTGCTGTTTTCGTAATTGATCCAGAACAAAAAATTAGAGCGATTATCTATTATCCACTTACAACTGGCAGGAATATTGATGAAATTCTGAGATTGATTGATGCGCTGCAGACACACGAAAAATTTAAGGTAGCAACACCGGCAAACTGGCGTCCAGGCGATGATGTAATAGTTCCTCCACCTAATACACAGGAAATGGCTGAACAAAGAATGAAAGAAAAATACGATATTAAAGATTGGTATTTTTCTAAAAAGAAAATATAGGGAAAAACCATGGCTTGTGTAAATCCTGATGGAACATTATCTGAATCAGCCAAAGCAATTCTACTGGTTCTTAAGGAAGCTAAAACGCCTGAAGAGATCTCAAGGATAATAGATCAACCTTTATTCAAAGTTAGAAGTGCACTGCGAGATCTTACTACTGCAAATATGGTTCAGGAGATTCAGGGAAAATTTCAAATTACAGAAGAAGGTCTTAAAGTTATCAGCTAACTGAATTTCTTTAATAAGAAAACTCCGTTGCTATTTTAAAAATAGTCAACGGAGTTTTTAATTTATTGATTCTATTTTATAACCTGTAAAGCTTTGTTTGCAGCTGAAAGCATAGGTGTTGTTGAGATGGGTTCACCAACTGCGAGCTGCATCCAGAGGTCAGGGGTAATGGCACCAAGTTTACACATTCTCTCCATTTCTTTACCGAGATTTTTATCCTTTAGATACTGCTCAATCTGAAATGCAATGATATGTCCCAATGGGTAATCTGGTGTGTACAATCCAGAATTAATCATGTGTGAGTAAATTGCTAATAATATTACATCCTTTTCCTCAAAAATAGGAGCATAATACTGATTCCAAACATCCTTTGCAATTGATATAACAGCTTCTTTAAATTGTTGAGGTGTAGCATTTGGATTTTTATAAAGCCAGTGCCATGCGTACATATCAACAAGCGCAACTCCAGCAATTTCGTAAGTCTGCCATAATGAATTCAGCGCATCAAGATATTCTTTGTTTTCATCTTTTTCTTTAATGCCAAGTACTTCAAGGTCCCTTGATTGAAATACAAATGCAAATCCCTCAGTAAAAGCTGTGTTTGGTACTCCTCTGAGTAGTGTGTAATCAATTTTATTAAACGACAGTACTTGCTCTACATTATGTCCAAGTTCATGCATTGCTATGTTGTAACCCTTGTAATTCATTCCACCTTTAGGTACGCGAGTTCTCAGATGAGCATTATCAACTAATCGACCAGCTGCCATTGCATGCCCAGAACCCCGTGCAGGGTCGACTTCAATTTTACTTGCGAGGAATTTGCTCATTTCTTCTGAAAATCCGAGTTTCTTTAAAATATTAGGTAAATCGTTTTTAAAGGCTTCAATATTTGGATATTTTTTCTGAACAATTTTATCCAGTTCTTCCTCTGCAAATTTACCAGAAACTTTGAAGCCATTATACCAAATATCAAACGGTTTTAACTTTCGACCTAATCTTTTCTCAATCAATTTCCCTATTTCTTTAACTTCATTCGATGTGAGTATTGATTTAAGTAAATTCTCAAATTGTTCTTCTGGTATTTCTCTTTCTTCTTTAAATTTTCGATCCATCAGTGTAGGCAGGTGTGGATAGTATTTGTCTATTTCAAGCTGAGCTTTGTAGATATTCATCCACATTTCATAACGAGTATTTGGTTCAGGAGTATTATCTACTTTAATATCAGTTTTTTCTTCATTTGCTTTTGTAACCTGATTTTTAGAAGGACTCCATATTAAATCAGGATTGTTAATGACAGATTTTGGAATTTCCTGTTTAATGATTTTTTCCATTACAGTTTGTATGAGTTCCTGGCGTGGGAGACCATCAGGGTTTGCATATTGAGCTTTTAATTCATCTCTTAAATTCCAATGGCTAAGCAATATTTTGCCTTCAGGGAAAAGTCGATTTCCATTTTCATCTAAGACATTGTGCATATAGATATTATAGGAGGATATATAATTTTCTGCACGGTTGTATGCTTCTGTTACTTTCTGATTCGCTTCAGCAGGTACTCTTCTTGCAAATCCCTGAGCTAATCTCACTTTTGCCCATTGCTCTCTTGTCCACTCTTTACCATTTGCCAATCGCTCTTCTAATGTTGTGACAGGAAAATTAAGTAATACTATAAAAGCGATCTTGGTTTTAAAAAAATCGTCCTGTAGATGAACTGCTGGGGAAAATTCACCAAATAAGTAATCGATCGGAAGTAAAGGTCCTGTATCCAGGTGTAACGGTATACTCAGGTCTCTCGATAATTCTATCATATAACCGTTAATTAATTCTAAATTCTTTTGCAATCTTTCAAAAGTACTTCTCAGTGTGTTTTCATCTGCTATGTAATTATCCAGACAGAAGTTTTTGAAATCCTCAATTGTTCCATCTTCGGATCTCCAGAACATAGCTACCTGTTTTATACCTTTTTCAATATAACCTTTTTCGATTGCTGGATATTTAGCTGACAATTGATTGATCACATCTTGAATAGTGGTTTCATTAATCATTATTATACTTCCCCTGTTAGTTTCTTTTTGACAGCCAGTAATTAAAAGTAAAACGGTAATTGTTAGAGTAAATAAATTCTTCATATTAAAGTTCCTTTTGTTTTAAATTTTAATGAAAGATACATAAATCAACCAATTTTAACAAATGTTTAATGAATTGTTAAAATATTGAAATAATTGACTTTTATTAAAGATTAATGTATATTTTTACTCTAAAAAACAAAAATTATGTTAAATCGGTTAAATAATAAAATTCTTATGGAGGAATTATTTCTGTGAAGAAGGAACGCGGTAAAATTATTATTATTATCGCTGTCGTTCTGATTTCTTTGTATTTATTGTATCCGACTTATCAGGATTACAATTATACAAAAAAATTGGAAAGCCTTCGAGGTGAAGACAGTGTAAAGTTTTTAGAAGAAAATGAACAAGCCATAAGAGATGTAAAATTTAAAAGAATTAAACTTGGCTTGGATCTGCAAGGTGGTATGAGAGTGGTTCTTGAAGTCAACACTCCAAAATTATTGATCGATCTTGCTAAAAACAAAGACGAAACCTTCAATACTATAATGAACGAAGTAATGATTGATGCAAAAACTTCTGATGAACCTATCACTTCAATATTGTTAAGAAAATTTAATGATAGAGGAATAAGATTAAGTAGATATTATGGTAGCATCAGGGAAAGTAACGAAGAAATTATTTCAAAACTTGAAAATGAAGCAACAAATGCAGTAGATAGGGCAATCGAAGTTGTGCGTAATCGTGTTGACCAATATGGTGTTTCTGAACCGACAATCCAGAAGCAGGGCGCCAGAAGAATTATTGTTGAGCTCCCCGGTGTAAGCAAGGAAGCGGAAGTCAGACAACTTTTACAGGGTACTGCACTATTAGAATTTAAACTGTTGAAAGATCCGGAAGTGGTTGTTAAAGTAACAGATGCTATTGATAAATTCCTTGCTGGGAAACCAATTATTGATTCTCTCAACGCCGATACAACCAACACATCGGATACATCGAAAGCGGTCGCATCAAAAGATACATCTGAATTAACTATACCTGAAGGAGAAAAAACCGAACTCGAAGCAGCAAAGGAACACCCGTTTTATTATCTTGCACGCCCAGATCAAAGAGCTCAAGGTGAATTTTTTGTTTCTGAGGATAATCGTGAAAAAGTAAACAGGATATTGCGTAGACCGGAAATTCAAAAATTAATTCCATCTGATATGGAATTTTTATGGTCAGCAAAACATGCGTTTATTGCTGAAGGTAAAAAATGGTATACGCTTTATGTAGTTAAGAAAGAAGCTGAATTAACTGGCGGAGTTATAGTTAACGCAAGAGCCACAATTGATCCGAACTATAATCAGCCAATTGTGACTATGGAAATGAACACTGAAGGGGCGCGTGATTGGGCAAGAATAACTGGTGCAAATATTAATAAACGAATTGCAATCGTTTTAGATAATGCAGTGTTTTCTGCTCCTGTGGTGAGGAGTAAGATAATTGGTGGAAATTCTCAGATTGAGGGTTTGGATAATATAGATGAAGCTAAATTGTTAGAAATAGTTTTAAAAGCAGGTGCTTTACCAGCGCCTGTTGAAATTATCCAACAACAGGTTGTTGGACCCTCTCTCGGGCAGGACTCAATTAGTAGAGGTATTAATTCTTCTCTAATTGCATTTATATTGACTGTCATTTTCATGGTGATTTATTATAGCAAAGGTGGTTTTATAGCTGATCTTGCATTATTGTTCAATCTACTGTTTATCTTAGCTGTTTTAGCCGGTTTTCATGGTACGCTAACGCTTCCTGGTATTGCTGGTATGATTTTAACTATGGCAATTGCAGTTGATGCTAATGTACTTATATTTGAACGCGTTAGAGAAGAAGCTGTAACAGGAAAAACTTTACGAGCTGCTATTGATGCTGGCTATAGCAAAGCGTGGACTGCAATTTTTGACTCAAATTTGACGACATTCATAACTGGTGTTATTTTATATAATTTTGGAAGTGGTCCAATACAGGGTTTTGCCTTAACTTTGATGATAGGTATTGTTGCCAGTATGTTTAGTGCAATTGTGATAACGCATGTAATCTTTAACATAATGGCAGACCGCGGTATGAAAATTAGTTTTGGATAATTAAAAACGGAGAAATTTTAGATTATGAGATTTTTCAAAAAAACAAATATTAATTTCATCGATAGAAGAAGATTCTTCTATATATTATCAGTAATAGTGATAGCAATTGGGCTTCTATCCCTAATTTTTAAAGGAATTGGCTATGGAATTGATTTTTTAGGTGGGACCGAATTAGTGATTCAATTCGACAATCCACCGAGTATAGGTGAGATAAGAAGCGCTCTCTCAGCAAGTGGCTTTGCCAAAGCTGAGATCAAAATATACGGTGATCCAAGAAATGTATTGATACGGACAACAGAGTTGGAAACTGGCACTGAGGTTGGCGATAGAATAAAAAATGCATTAACTACACATTTCCAAAAAAATAAAATAACGATTCTTGAGGAGCAGAAGATAAGTCCAAAAATTGGTGCCGAGCTAAGAAGAGATGCATTGTACGCTGTTATTTTTTCACTGATAGCCATGTTGATTTACATAGGATTTAGATTTAAATTTATTTATGGTGTCGGTGCAGTAGTAGCCTTGTTCCATGATGTAATTGTAACTTTAGGTGTTATCTCATTGCTTGATGGTATTAGCCCATTTTTTGATTTTGAAATAGACCAAAATATGATTGCAGCCTTCCTAACATTGGTAGGTTTGTCAGTTAATGATACCGTAGTTATTTTTGATAGAATAAGAGAAAATTTGAAAATTTATAAGGCAATGCCTTTTAGAGATATTATCAACAAAAGTATGAATGATACACTGAGCAGAACAATCATAACATCTGGAACAATCTTCATAGTTTTGTTGATAATTATGCTTTTTGGAGGTGAGGTAACTAGAGGTTTCGCATTTGCATTAACATTTGGTATAGTTACTGGTACATACT
Organism: Ignavibacteriota bacterium; assembly: GCA_003327435.1. Lineage (GTDB taxonomy): Bacteria > Bacteroidota > Ignavibacteria > UBA10030 > BY39 > BY39. Next base: position 18,663 of record QOQV01000019.1, on the reverse strand, counting down.
CTTCAATTTTTATAGCCAGTGCAATAGTTTATGAATGGAGTTTGAAAAAAATCAAAGTAAATCATGAAATTTAAGACAAGTGAAAAAAATAGTGTTACAATTATAAGTCTCCAAGGTAACATCATGGGCGGTCCTGATGCAAATTTACTGAATGAATTGTTACACAAACTTGTAGCTCAGGGGAAGAAAAAGATTGTCTTAGATTTAAAGGGTGTGAAGCTTATGAACAGTTCTGGGCTCGGAATGTTAATCGCAGCATTAACCACTATGAAAAACGCATCCGGAAATTTGAAACTTGCATCAGCATCTAAGAAAATCGAAAATCTTCTGATTATCACCAAACTTGTAAATATTTTTGAGATTTATAAAACTGTTAAAGAAGCAACAGATAGTTATAAATAAAGAAGAAAATTTGAAATCTTATGTTCTCCAATAGGAATTTGCTTCCTATTGGAGTTTTTATTTTATTAAGAATTATGAGTGTACAAGTGATACTTGGTGCCCAATGGGGTGACGAAGGAAAAGGAAAAATCGTTGATTTACTCAGCGATAATATTGATATTACAGCACGTTATCAGGGCGGTGCAAACGCAGGCCATACAATTATTTATGAAAATAATCAATATGTTTTACACTTAATCCCATCAGGAATTTTTAATAACAACGTAATTTGTGTTATCGGTAATGGAGTGGTCTTCGATCCAGAAGCTTTTCTCAAAGAACTCCAGATGTTAAAAAACCTGAACATCGATTTTAAAAATAGAATTCTGATAAGTCATAATGCTCACCTTATAATGCCATACCATAAAATTTTAGATAGGATTAAAGAAAACAAAATTGATAAAATAGGCACCACAGGGATGGGAATTGGACCTGCATATGTGGATAAAGCAAGTAGGATCGGTATTAAAACTCTCGATTTGCTCGATAAGAAAATTCTTAAAGAAAAAATCAAAAAAAATTTACAATATTATAACGACCTTTTCCAGAAAATTTATAATACTAAACCTGTAAATGAAAATGAAATGATTTCACAATATGAGATGTATGCATCACAGATTGAAGATTTTATAACTGATACATCCTTATACTTAAATAATGCAATTAAAAGTGGTAAAAGAATTATTGCCGAAGGAGCTCAGGGTACACTTCTGGATATTGATCATGGTACATATCCTTTTGTTACTTCATCAAATCCAACAGCTGGTGGAGTTTGTATCGGATTAGGTATTCCACCAACTTCGATAACTTCAATTCTTGGAGTTGTTAAAGCATATTGCACAAGAGTTGGTGAAGGTCCTTTCCCAACAGAACTAAATAACGAATTAGGCGAAAAAATCCGAAGAATTGGCGCAGAATATGGAGCAACTACAGGGAGACCCCGTAGATGTGGTTGGTTCGATGCATTTGCCCTAAAGTATTCCATTATGATAAATGGAATTCAAAAACTTGCTGTCACAAAATTAGATGTACTTAACGATTTCGACGAAATATTTATCTGCACTTCTTACGAATATGAAGGAAAAGCTATTAAAACTTTTCCAACTGATATACTCTCGCTTGGCGCAATAACCCCAGTATATGAAAGATTTGAAGGATGGAAGACAGACATCTCTGGAGTAAAAAGATTTGAAGATTTACCAGAAAATGCGATAAAATATTTATCAGCAATCGAGAAATATACTGGTGTAGGGATTAGCATCGTATCTGTTGGTTCTAAAAGGGAACAAACAATTATCGTTGAAAATTGATATGCTTACACCCAAATCAACAAGAATAAAATTGGCGCTTGTTCTCGGTGCGATATTGCTTGTACTTGCAACAATCATTTACACACAGATTATTGTAAAAAAATTATTACAAAAAGAAAAAGAAATTGCTGATCTCTATGCAAAGTCGCTGGAATATCTGGTCACAAGTCCGGAAATTCAATCCGACTATACTTTTGTTTTTAATGAGGTTCTTAAAGCTATTGATTTTCCAATCATTCTTTCAGATGCTGAGAAAAATCCATTGTATCCTTATAATCTGAATATTAAAAATATTAAACTTGATACAACACTATCTGAACAAAAGCAGAAAGAGTTCTTAATAAAATTGATTCAGCAATTCGATGAAGAGAGAGAACCAATTAAAATTGCAATCAATGATACAATAATTCTACAATATTTACATTATGGTGAATCCGAGATTGTTAAGGAATTGAGATGGTTACCATTTATTGAAATAACTCTTGCTGGACTTTTTATCCTGTTGGGGTATATTGGTTTCAGTTATATTAAACGCACAGAGCAGAGTAATATATGGATAGGGATGGCAAAGGAAACTGCCCACCAGCTTGGAACTCCTCTCTCAAATGTTATGGGATGGATAGAAATTTTAAAAATGAATGTAGAGGATAATCCGAAAGTTTTAGAGACAATTGGTGAAATGGAAAATGACCTGCGAAGGTTAGAAAAAGTCACAGAAAGATTTTCCAAGATTGGCTCAAAACCCAGTTTGAAAGAAGAATCCTTGAATGAGATTATCAACAATGTGATAGAATATTTCAAAAAAAGATTACCTCAATATAGAAAAAATATTGAGTTGATTGTAGAAGCAGAACAAAATGTTAATGCCAAAGTAAATCGTGGGTTATTTGAGTGGGTGCTCGAGAATTTAATTAAAAATGCTATCGATGCTATGGAACATTCAGAAGGGAAAATTACTATTATTTTGAATCAAACAAACAAATATGTGATTATCGACATTAAGGATACAGGGAAAGGAATCGAACCCAACATTAAGAGAGATATTTTTAGGCCTGGTTTTAGTACAAAAGAAAGAGGATGGGGTTTAGGTTTAAGCTTGTCCAAAAGAATTGTTGAAACTTATCATAAAGGAAAATTGTCTCTGGTTGAGACAAAAATAGGAAAGGGAAGCACTTTTCGTATCAGATTACTTCGATAAATTTCTTCCTCTTAAAATTTCCCATCTATCTATAACTTTATCACCACTGACAACATAATAGAAATCAAACAATGAAGTTGTTAAACATGAGTGATTCATTAAAATTCTAACCTTATCACCATATTTGTATCTTTCTATTACTGAGCTTTCATCAGAACATGCGATTATACCGTGTTCCTGGGTTAAATTTGTAATTCTCAGGTTTTGATTAATATTTTTTGAGAATAAATCTGTGTGAATCATACCATAACTGCTATAATTTTTGAATTGAGGAGGACCTGTATCCTTTGAAAGCGATAATGCACCGGCATCAATAATTAATCGGTTTGCCTGTTTATTAATCGATACAATCGTGGATAGCACAGAGAGAGCACAATCTTCAACCTTGCAACTACCGAGTAAAACCTGTGAATAATCGTAAAAAACATAATTACCAGGTCTTATTTCATCAATATTTTTAATTTGGTCAGCTAAACTGATAGTTGGTGTTGAACCAATACTTGCATTAATAGGCAAACCGTTAAATAATATTTCCTTTGCGTTTAAAATTATCTCCTGCTCCTCAAATGCAATCTTTTTAACTTCTTCAACCGATTGTGCATTGTATGCATGTCCGGCATGAGTTAATAAGCCAACAAAATTTATGTGTTTTGATTTTAAAATTCGGTTTGCCAATTCTTGTGCATTTTTGCTTGTGAAATCGATACCACTTCTATGCTGGCCGGAGTCAATTTCAAGCCAGATGGCTGGTTTAATGCCAGTAGATTTGCTTTTATTTTCAATGATTTCAAAAGCTTCAATTGAGTCAATTAATAGTCCTAAATTTATTTTTTTCAAAATGGAAAACACCTCTTCAAGGTATGCCGGATTAAATGGAAATGCCCAAGTAATATCAGAAAATCCAGCATGAGCAAATGAATACACTTCCTGTATTGTTGATGACGTTATACCTATTGCTCCCGATTTTACCTGCAATCTTGCAATTTCAGTACATTTATGAGTTTTAATATGTGGTCTCAATTTCACATTATTTTCATCTGCCTTCTGTTGCATTCGTTTGATATTCTCTTCTAAAATATCATAATCTAAAATTAAAGCAGGCGTTTTTAAATCCTGAATTTTCATAATTTACTTTATTTCAAAAATTAAATCTTGATTTTCTGTTTTCCAATTGCCCTGAGTTAATATGTGTGTTTTATCAAGAATTAGATACGATGCGTCGTAAGGTAACAAAACAGGATTCGAATTTTTTGTAAATGGCAGTATCCAGCATATTGTTCCCTGAGATGAAAATGGACTTTCTATAATTTGCATAAATGATAAGCTATCCGAGTATGTTTTACCGTTCAATTCAACGGAATCCAGGCTTGGTTTGATCGGGAAATATTTAAAACATTGTTCCGCAATTTTATTTTCATTAATATTTCCATAAATAAAAATGCGTTCAGATTGTAGATGTACAAGCGTTGTTGAAGTGTCGTCTAAAATTTTAATATACCAGCCAGCTTTTGTCATTTCAGAGGAATCGTTTCTCGCCAGATTTATAAGTTGCTGATAACGCTCGGATGAAAAACTTGTACCAATGATCATAAATCCTTCAGACGGATCTCGTAGGTCACTGAACTTTGGAGGCAACTTCTGCCATTTAAGAATATAACCATCAGGGTCGAGCACAATTTTATCAGGTTTGTTCTTCGTCGTAAAGTTAAAAACAGTTTCGTTTTTGTATTTACCGGTCTCATCGTAACCAAGCCAGAGGATTTGTCTTGAAATTTCGTTGTTATGTTCAGCTGAAATTTCCACTGGGGTTGTAAAATTATCGCTATAACCAAGTATTCTTACTCTCCCAGTGGTATACCAGATTGTATCTTTAAAATTTGTTTGCACGCCATACAATCGGAATCTGGGGACTCCAGTGTTTTCTATCCATTGCTTGTTGAACCAATCCAGCTTTTTGCCGCTTATTGATTCAGCTAATTCAAAAAAAATTTTCGTTGAGCTAACTTTGAGTGAATGTTTATCCGAATATTCCTTTAATAATTTTTTATAATTTGAATCACCAATTATAAACCTTAACATATGATGGACATAAGTTGATTTGAGATAGTGAGTTGGCATACTACGCAAATCAATTTTTTTATTGAGAGGAAGCTCTTTTCCTTTTTCAGATTTTAATAGTAGTGAACGCAGCAGAGGATGTTTATTGAGATTTGTGGGTTTGTTTTGTGTTTCGTTAAATAGATACGATGAGTATTCGCATAAACCTTCTGAAAGGAAGGCAATACTTTCCTCTTCAATAAAATTTGTTAATGGCCACCATTGGTGTGCAATCTCGTGAGGGAGTATTGAAAAAATATTACTTAAACTATCTGCAGTTGTGAAAGTTCTTCTCTTTGTGAGAATAACTGATGGGTATGATGCTGCCAGTACTGTATTTCCAGCTAACCAATCATCTACTTCAACTATTGTTAGTGTTGGAAATCTGTATGGGTTAAAGGATTTAGAATAAAATGTTATGGACTTTTTTATTAGATTATAAAGTGGAGTATGAGCATCAGCATTCTCAGGAGATGTCATGATAGATAATTTAATGTTTGATAGTGAATCTTCTGTAGAATAATATTTACCAGCGCATATCCATCCAATTGTTTCAACAAGATTATTATTCTCAAAAATATGGATTCGGGAATTCTGATTCAAACCATCATATACTTTTTTTCCCAGAGCAATGGCATCCCATTCAATCGGAGTTTGAATTGTGAATCTTGTATATTTGTATGATCTGGTTCCAATAGGTAGAATCTCCTGTTCTTTTAGTATCGCTGATTTGACATCAATGCAGGAAAATTCTGATCTCTGTTTGAAATACCCATTATAATTAATGATCAATTCATCAGAAGAATCAAACTTTCCGTTTATAAAAATAAATTCGTTTTTTCTTTCGTGTTTTAAGGGTTTTTGTTTATATAAGATAGAAACTGAATCAAATATTGGGTTTAATATAAGTTTTAGATTTTTCTTGTTTTCTAAAAATTCAAGTTTTATGGTATCGATTATATCAAGTTTTTTTAATTCAGGATTGATTCGTATAAATGCGCGGTGTGCAGTTATATTGTAATTAACTGATTCCTGTGCAAAGATGTTTGAAAGTAAGTTTAAAAATAAAAAAAAGAAAAATATTTTTTTAAACATTTATTTTTGGTAAATTATCAGTTTGTTTTGGTTTAAAAATATTATAACCTATTACACCACCTAACAATCCGAAAATTGAATATAGGATTAAGCTTGCCACGAGATCCGTAATGATGCTAAAAAATGTTAATTGTTGTGCCAATGCTTTTTCGATTGCATCGAATGTTTCTTCAGGTAGTTCTATCTCTGCTGTTCTTAAATATTCTAATATAAATTCTCCCACAACATTACCGAATAACATCAGAAATATAATACTAAATATTGTTGAAATAATAGCTCCAATAATCCCAGCATACAATCCCACCATCAGACAATCACCTGATGTATAGGGTGGGGTATCAGGAGTGAAGTTTTGTTTATAAAAATACACACTTAATATTCCGCCAATAATAACACCTGCACAACACAAACAATTGATAAAATTTAAAAAAGGTACCGAAGAAATTATACCAATTATTATTCCACCGTATAAAGCCGGGATGAATTTGTCTGGTTTTTCGTACATAAATTTCTCCTTTTGTTGTTGTTTAATAGTTCATATATTGCTTTATCTATTGTTCCAACTAATAATGGTGCCGCTAATATACCGAAGAAGAATCCACTTAATATTTTTGTAATTATTATACTTTCGTGTATGTTCGATAAATCAAGGAAGATGTCTGTCAATATTGGTACGACGGCAATGCATAATATATACCATTTTGAATATATTAGATGTTTTTTTAAGAATGGGAACGCAATTGTTCCAATCAAAAATCCAAAATATATTCCCCAGCATCTTGAGCAGACAGCCATCTTGGTTCCGAATAAAAATATTGATCTTGATTCATATTGGTGACAGATGTGATGTAAGCTTGAATAAACTATTTCTGATATTGTAGGAATGTAGGATTGAGTTAATATTGGTGAGATAATCAAAATATTCCAGAGTGAAACGAAAATTAATATAAGATGATATATTTTAATTTTTTGTAACATTTCTTATTGAAAAATAACAGAAAAATTCATCATATGCAAAATTCTTTGATATTTTGAGAGAAATGAATATATTTTGGAAAAAACTGATTTATGTTTAAACCATTGGGAATTGATAAAAATTTTTTAGGTCTTGAAGAAGAGTATTCTTCTTTTGAGACTTCCAAGGTTGTAATACTTCCAGTGCCGTACGAAGAGACAGTTAGTTATGGTGGTGGTACTGCAAAAGGTCCGGAAGCAATTCTTAAAGCGTCTCATTATGTTGAACTTTACGATGAAGAGACTGGGAGAGAAATTTATAAAGAAGTAGGAATTGCAACCCTTAAGCCACTAAATTTTGCTAAGTTAAGTGAAAAGGATGCACTTGGTCTAATCTATGATACCTGTTCTAAATTAATTGCTGAGAATAAGTTTGTATTATCTTTGGGTGGAGAACATACAATTACCCAGGCGTTGATTGCCCCATTTGCAGGTAAATATAAAGATTTATCGATTTTACATATCGATGCACATTCAGATTTAAGACAGGAATATCAGGGGAATAAATTAAGTCATGCCTGTGTGATGGCAAGGGTATGCGATTACTTTTCACCAGAAAAAATTGTTCAGGTCGGAATTCGTGCACAATGTAAGGAAGAAGCAGATTTCATAAAAGAGAACAAAATAACAACTTTATATGCACACGAAATCCGAGAAGGCAAATATGATAAATTTGGTAAATCGTGGCAGGACTATGTATTAAAAAAATTGTCGGATTGTGTTTATGTGACATTTGATATTGACGGACTTGATCCATCGATTATGCCAGCTACTGGTACTCCTGAACCAAACGGGTTATACTGGAACGAGGTTATGCAATTATTGAAGTTAATTGGCAAACACAAAAAGGTAGTTGCAGCTGATTTGGTGGAATTAGCACCAATTGAGAATTTACACCATCCTGATTTAACAGCGGCAAAGTTAGTTTCGAAGATGATAAATTATTTTGTATAAAATATTATTTTAATAATAGAAGCTTTTTAGAAATACAAAACTCACCAGCTTTCATTTTATAAATGTATATGCCGCTTGACAAGTTAGAACCATCGAAATCAATTTCGTATCTGCCTGCGTTCTTTCTTTCATTTACCAGTGTCGCTACTTCTTTTCCAAGTAAGTTGTAAATTTTTATTTGTACAAACGAATTCTGAGGAATCTCAAAATTTATTTTTGTTGAGGTATTGAAAGGATTTGGGTAGTTTTGGTATAATTTAAATTTTGTTGGTAGTTCATTAGCTGATGTTGTGGAAGTTACCATTTCTGATACAGGTCTTTTATAAATTCCGTCTCCACCTGTTCCAGCATAAACAGTATCACCGAATAATGTAAGTGATAGAACATATTTGAAATCCAATCCAGTATTGACTTCTTGCCAACTACTCCCATTATTTCTACTCAGAAATATTCCTCCGCCCCAGGTTCCTGCGAAAAGGTTTGTACCGTAGACTGCAAAAGCGTACACGATTTTGTTATTCAAACCAGAATTTACTGCTTGCCAACTTGAACCATAGTTAGTTGATAAAAAGATTCCACCACCAGATGTAGCAGCAAAAATATTTGTCCCAATAACAGTAAGAGCATATACATCAGTATTTGTTAAACCTGAATTTGTTGCGATCCAATTAGTTCCTAAATTTGTAGATACAAATACGCCACCTCCTACCGTTCCTGCAAAGATATATGATCCAATTAGTGCAAGAGCGTTTACATATTTGTTAGTCAATCCGGTGTTTACAGTATTCCAGCTAGTGCCTTTGTTTGTTGTACGGTACACACCATTATCTGCAGTTCCTGCAAATATATTACTACCAACCACTGCAAAAGTACGTACATCAGCGTTTGTTAGTCCAGTTATTATCCAATTTTCACCATAATTTGTAGTTCTATATACACCACCACCATATGTTCCTACGAATAAATCTGTTCCATAATCAGTCAATGACAATACATCTGTATTTCCTAAACCATTATTAACTGTTCTCCAGTGATTACCGAAATCTGAAGACAACATTACACCTCCTTTCCATCTACCAACAAGGATATTTGTTCCTGAAACAGCAAAAGAATATACCCAATTGTATATTAAGCCATTACTAATATCCATCCAGTTTGTACCGTTATCTGTGCTGAGATAGAATTTACCCCATGATCCTGCAAAAATATTTGGCTCACTGATTGCAAGCGAAGATATATAATCTTTTGTGATTTTTATTTTATTCCAATTATTTCCATTATTAGTTGATAAAAATACACCGCTACCTGTTCCAGCAAATATATTTGAGCCAGAAATTGCTAATGAGTAAACGTTTTTATCGGTTAAGCCATTGTTAACTCCAATCCAATTGCTACCATTATTTGTAGTCAAGAAAACTCCACCGCCAAATGTTCCAGCGAATAATTTGTTACCAGAAACGGCAAGAGCATAAATTATTGTTCTCGTCAAGCCATTATTTACGGCCGTCCAACTTGCACCATTATTTGTAGATAAGAAAACACCTCCATAAGTTCCAGCAAATATATTAGGGCTTATAATAGCAATGGTATTCACAATTTTGTTTGTTAATCCATTTTCACGAGAATTCCAACTAATACCGTTATCGGTGGATAAATACAAAGCACCATCAGCACCGGCAAATATATTGCTACCATAAGAAACAAATGATAGTATATGTTTTCTTGTTATCCCTGTATTTACTTCAGACCAGTTAATTCCGTTGTTAGAACTTCGGAAAATACCTCCAGCTCTGGTTCCTGCAAAGAGATAAATTCCAAAACTTCGAAGAGCTTCTACATCTGTATTGGTTAGACCATTATTTATTGCTGACCAATTATTACCATTATTGGTACTAATAAAAATACCATCGTTAAAAGTTCCTACAAATATGTTAGTACCAGATATTTCAATTGCTTTAATATAACACCCATAATTGACTTTCTGCCATTGAGCATACGTGTAGTTAATTAGAGCTGATTCTAATAAAAGCATAATTATGAAAAATTTTAATGAATATTTATTTTTCATAGTCACTCCTGAAATGTTTTCTTGTACTTTCTTATCTAAGAAGAATAATTTTTTTTGTATAGGTAAAGTCAGTAGTTTTTAATCTATAGAAATATGTTCCACTTGGAAATCCAGAAGCATTCCAATTCACGTTATAAACTCCTGGTTTCTTCTCTTCATTTACCAACTCAGCCACTTCCTGACCAAGTATGTTATAGATTTTTAATGTCACATGAGTTGTTTTCGGAATTTCGAATTTGATTGTTGTATTCGGATTAAATGGGTTCGGGTAGTTTTGATGGAGAACAAAATTGCTTGGAATTTGCTTTGGATTTTCATTTACTGGAAGCGTTAATGTATTCAAACCAAACATAATTGCAAGAGGGGAAGAGAAAATTGGTCCACCAGCCCCGTTGTTTCGATAGCAGATTCCCTTTGTTCCAGTTTCATTTTCAATTCCAATTAAAGCGTCGTTTGCAATTGCATCAGGCAACGGACTTGTTGATTCTAAATTGTTGTATTGATAAAGAATATTTCCGTTCGGATATAAAATAATCTGAAATGTTATATAATCATTTGGTGATATTTTTGCATAAGCATGATAATATGTTATGATAAATTTGTTAGCATCGCCACCATAATATATTTTGGATTCAGGATGTAAGTTGGTATCTAAATTTAAATCCATAGCACAAGCTGCAAGAATTCCATTTGGTTCATCAATGAAAGGTATTGATATGTCCGATGCAGTTTCAGAATATCCATTTGTAAACGAGAGGTATCCGTTCGAATTAATATAAATTTTATCGTAAATGAATGAGTAGAAAGAGAATAAGAATGGTAAATCGATAGGTCCAAAATATCCATCATCGGCATTTCCTTCTGTCCAATTAGTAATTACATTATGACCTGATGAGACTGGGTCTACCCAGTTATAAGTTGGTTGACTTGGAGCGCCTGATCCGCCAGTAGTAGAATTTGCAAAGAAATAGCCACCTGAGTTTTCATCTCCACCGCCATAATTTACTGTGTATGCAGCATTTGTTCCATAATAGAGTTTGCTATCATAATAATAAACAATATGTATATTGTTTGATGGATCGACGTCAATATCAAAGCGATCGATGGTATAATCGCTAAAATTTGTTTCAATTAAATACCTATTGAAAATATCGCCCTCCTTTTTTGCAAAATATAGGTTGTTATTGTTAGGTGAAACGTACATTATGTAAGGTGTATTATTTTTATCAACAGTAATGCAATTATATCCACCCATATATCCGCATTCATCGACGAAATAATTCTGCCAATTTCCATTTATTCTCACTGCGTATTTGTAATCTTCATTGTTAATATATTTTCCGACATAACTAACATGGACATTCTTTGATTTATCAACAGCAATGTCTAACGACATCATTTCTTTTTGACCACCGATCCATCCTTGTTCAACTAATTCAGGTTGTTGCCAGACTCCATTTGGAGAATTCGTGATATAAATTGGTCCCGCGTTTATATTATAAGTCACCAAATGAGCATAGCCACTTGTATCAACATCCATACTAATTGAATTATACGCCATTGATAATGTCTCTGGAGAACTCCAATCTCCTGTTTTATTATTAAAATATTGTACTAAACCACTTGACCAGAAGTCCGTTATATAACAGATGTGGACATGATTGTTCTTATCTATTTTAATATTTGGTTTATACATTGGTCCGCTTGCAGGTCCCAATGGCATTGTCGTTGTCCACTCTCCAGATACATTATTTGTGTAATACATTGTCTTCCTAGGATCGAGCGTACCATAGGGTGAAATGATATACACTATATGTGCTTTTCCTTGTTCATCAACATCAAGGTCGGCGCCCGTCAGGAATAAATCCCCCTGTGAATTATTTAATATCTCTTCCGTCCATTTTCCTGTTTTGTTGGTTATGTAGGTAAGTAAGACAGGAAATGTTTGAGAAGAAATTATATGAATGAAGCCGTTTTTATCTACTTTAATCCTTGGAATATCACCGAAATTGCTGACACTAAGCTGACTTGTTCGAACATTGTAAATTTTTATTGTAATTTTTGCATTATTATTTTGTGGAATATAATCTGGTTCAACTCCAGTAACTGTTCCATAGATTGTTGCTTTTCCAGACGAAATTGCTTTTCCGATTATTGTTATTTCAACTGAAGTATCTGGCTCTAAATTGGTTGTGGTGAATGTTACAACATTGTTATCAATGGTGACATTGCCCGAAGGTGATGAGGCATAAAGTATTTGTATCTTTTCTGAAATTGAATCTTTCACAACAACATTTGATGCCGATAAAGGACCATAATTGGTTACGGTAATATTGAATGTTATAAATTCATCGACCTGTACTTTAGTATTATTTGTATTAATTGTGATTGCTAAATCTGCACCTGGTGGTCTCTGCCATAAATAGACATCCGAATTGCTGATAGTATTCGGATTTGGATCTTTGTCGTCCCACCATACTATTTTGTCACCATCTGTTATTGGATTGCAATCATCATAATTGGAATTTGATATTTTTGTGACGGTACCATTTAATCGGTAAATACTTGAGTATTTGTAATTTAAAAGATAAATTTCATCGTTTCCATCTTCATTGTCGGTAAAGACTAACATTTTGTTTTTGAGATGGGGGTTCATTTGATCTGATCTTGTGGATTTGTATCTTTCAATAGCTAAAAAAGTTAGGGGCCAATCTTTCAGATGTGCACCAGTTTGCCAGTACCAAAGCGTGCATCCGTACAAATCCCAGTCGCCATTTCGATTATCTTCCCAAACAATTGTTCTACCATCGATGGTTGGATTTCGTTGTTCGGCTGGGTCGTCACAGATTATTTCTGTTTTTTGTGTGAATAAATTGTGGAAGTAAATATCTCCGTCATAATCATAAACGACAAAATGCCCTGAGATAGATGCTGAATTAATGACATCATAAGGGTCTTCTTTAATTAATGTTTCAGTAGAATCAGAGATATCATAACATATAAGTCTGAAGTTATAATTCGGAAAATCTCCTTGATAATCCATTATTAATAACTTTGTCCCATCAAAATCCCAGACATCTTGATCGTAAGATCGTGTGATAAGTTGTCTATTACCCAATTGTGGATTGTTTATATCATATATAAATATGTCATAATCTCCATTGCGGTTATCCGACCATACAACATAATTACCTGAAATTTTTGGATATCTCTTACCGCTATTGTCATCTGTCGAAATTTTTATTGTTGAGCTGTCCGAAATTTTGTATAGATAAATATGGTGAGATCCATCTTGATTACCCCAGTAAACTATATAATTGCCATCAACATCAGCGTGGTACTGTAAATTTGGTGCATTGCTTACAATGCGGATAGGATTTTGTGCGCTCACATAAGTAATGAAAATAAATGTTAAAATGAGTAATAGAGAATTTGCAAAAGTTTTCATATCTCTCCTCCTTTTTATTAATTTGTAATATAACTTGAAACCTGATTAAAAGTTATAAATTTTTGATCTATTAAAAAATAATAATCCGTTTATGTTAGATATTATTTATAATGAGAAAAATCTGACTTAGAGAGAAAATAATTTTATGGAAATTTTTTAAAATTATCTTTTGCAAAATTGATTTTTTACTTAAGTAAAGAATCTCCTCGTTTTCCAATTTAACTATAGAATGTTGAAAGTAAAAAATCCCATCAATTAATAAGGTATTATTGTGATAATGATATTTCTTGAATATGTTATCAGATGAACTCACATAAAAAATTAAATATAATTTTCCTTAAAATCAAATATTTTTAAAAATAAAAAAGTCGAATCCGATAAGTTGATTCGACTTTAAAAATTAGCGAAATTAAGCAGAAAATTGAAGTTTTATGACCTAATTTGTTTCCACCACCGTTCTATTACATTTTGTGGATCAATTGAATTTTCACGCTTACTCCATTTTTGATAGAATCGTATGTCTGTTCCAGAAGGTTCTGGATTTGGTTTATCGATCATTACTCTAACGGGTAGTGCAACTGCATCGCCAAGAATAAATGCTTCACCCTGTCTCAATGTGGGGAGTACATCTATGAAATTCTCCATAGCTTCAGGTACTAACTTGCGAATGTAGTTCTGATCATGTGGATTGATCAATCTTAAGGTTACAAAATTATTGCATTGTGCCAGCACAGTTTCAGAGATTTCTGCAGGCCGCTGGCTAACTATCATACAGCTAACACCGTATTTTCTTCCTTCTTTTGCTATTCTCTCAACGGTCTTCCTTGCTGATCTACCTCGAGAACCAAGTGAAGGTGAAAGATAAGCATGTGCTTCCTCAAACACAATCAGGATTGGGAAATCTTTTCTGTTGTTGTTCCAAACATTAAAATCAAAGATTATTCTGCCTAATAATGATACAAGCACATTTGCAACATCAAATGGTACTGCACTCATATCGATCACGGTGATTGTCTTGTTGTTTTCTAAACCCAATAATTTTGACATCAGTGCGGGTAGAGCATCCGATGTTTTAAATGATCTGGGCTTGAATAAAAATTCATATCTTTTATCGTTGAGCTTACTATCAAGTCGAACTAAAAATCTTGTGAATTGACCATAGAAAGGACCTTCTTTTCCACCAAGTGTCCGTTCAGTATCGAGGGATTGCATTCTAACCCTGACATCTAAAAAGTCAAAATAAACAGGCGTATCAATTGTAAGTATATCTTTGATTGTTGGATTTTTTGCTTTCTTTGAATCCATAATTGCTTCTTTTAAAATCATCATCTGGTTGTTGACATATTGCTCGTTCTCATCAATAAATGTTTCCTGAATTTCTTCAAAGTTCATCAGCCAGTAGGGAAGTTCAAGTTCTTCAAGTTTTATAATATTCCCAATATTCTGAAATGCAGCCCCGTATTCACCATGAAGATCCAGAATAATTATATGGGTATTTTCTAAATGTTGCACTTTTTGAAGTATTGAAGAAACAGTAAAGGATTTCCCTGATCCAGTTGATCCTAAGACAGCAATGTGCTTTGCAAAAAATTTATTTGGATCAAGATATTGTCGCTCACCTTCAAGTAGTGAAATTTCCCCAATCGAAAAATTATATTCGCGGTAGGATGAAAATATTTTTTTAAGGTCCTCTTTATCAGCAGCATATATTTTATCATCGACATCGGGGAATCTGGATATACCTTTTTCGAATCTATCCCTGACAAGCGTTCCCACAAGCTGTATGATAATTTCTTTCTCCTTTTCGTTTATCCTGTTTGCTTCAACAACAATACCTATTGTGTATGCATTGCCAGCTGGCATCAGAACATATGTACCAATAATTCCATTACCTGTGGTTGTTGGTTGTAGAATTTCGCTTAATCTGTCCTGAATAAGAACACCTTTTACATGATTACTTGATACTGATTTGATAATACCAATATTTGTTTTGCTTTCCATTAATTTATACCTCTACTAATTTCTTTTAATAATTACTAATGTTTTATCATCTGATAAATTGTTTGGTTTTTCAAAGTTATGGATATTCTCCATAATTGTATTTGCAATATCTTCTGCGCTTTTTTGTTTATTCTCCTTTATAATCTCTTTCAACCTGTTTTCACCAAACATTATGTTTTCTTCATTTCGAGCTTCAATCACACCATCTGTATATAGCAACAAAATATCACCTTTATTCAGAAATGTGCTTTCAGTAAGATATTTTTCATCGGGAAATGGACCTAAAATTTGTCCTGTAGTTTCTAAATATTCGAACTCATCAGTTTTTGGCCGGTAAAGTATTGGGTTGTTATGACCAGCGTTTGTATATATTATCAAACCATTTTTATCGTTTGTAATTTCGCAATAAAAGAGTGTAACAAAATTTGATTCATGAAAAACTCGGTTTAACAAGTTGTTAATTCTGCTAATCAATAAATTCATTTTAATTTGGAATTCAAATCCCATTCTGATAGCACCGGATACATAAAGTGCCTGCGCAGCTGCTGAAAGTCCTTTGCTTGCTGCGTCTCCAATCACAATGCCTAACCTTTCATCACCGTCGTTGGATCTTAAATAATCAAAAAAGTCGCCACCTACTACCTGATCCGGCTCTGAGATACCAAAAATTTCATAATTGTGGAAAATCAGTTTTTGATCTGGAAGAATGCTTTTTTGTATTTCGCTTGCTTTATCAAGATCCTTTTGAAGTTGTTTTGCTTTTTGTTCAATCTTTTTGCTCTTTAGTACATTTGTTAAAGCTATACTTATGATGTTTAGTGTATCAATCAGGTTCTGACTTAAATCGTCTGAATTAAAGGTTAGAACATATTTGTAGATTTTTTTCCCATGAACATTAATCTTTTCTCCAATCCCAGTTGCAGTGAATTTTTTTATACCTTTTTTCCTTAAATATTTGTTTATCTCGTCTGCTATAATTGTTCTGGATTTAGTTAATTCATAGAAAAGTGGATACTCTTTCAATTTGATCTGATAATTCTTTCTTATTTTTTCTACCTCACCTTCCTGATGTATTAACACATATGTATGTTCCTTGGGATTATATTTCCATAACCTACCACCTTTTATTTCAATATCTTCTGATATGATGATATTGTGAATGACCGATTTTAAGAGTTCCTCAACATTTTCTATTGGTTGTGTTGCGAAGTTTTCTATTGTTCTGTATAATTTTCGAATATGCATAAATTAATGATATTTTTTTTCTCCTGCTCTAACTTCAAAATCTAAATAATCTTCTTCTCTTGGAATTGCACAGGAATACATTGGGGAATAAGCACAATAAGGATTGAATGCTTTATTTAGATCAATTGTGTAAAGATATTCAGGGTCTGGATTCTCGTTCCCAATTTCAACATATCTACCGACTTCGTATGTTTCCTTACCGGTTGTTTTATCCCTGAACCAGAAACTTAGGTTATCCTCATATAGTTTATAGCGAATACTATCGTAAGCTGTGAATTTATAAACATTGATTTTATATTCTTTCCCCTGATAATATAGTTTGAAGTAACCATATTTTAATTGTTTACGTTCATCACCTTTAGTTCCTAATACTACAACAGTTTCGGGATAAGCATATTTATAAAGTTTTGATTTAAAATAAAATTTCAAATCCGGTTCAAAGTACTTCAATCCGTTATATCGAATAGAAGTATCCTTATTAAATGGAGAATCATTTGAATATCTAAAAAATGAGTCCTGCTCAGCTCGGTAATTTAGAATTTCCTGTACTAATTTAACACTATCTTGTGAATTATATGCAGATTTGTTATTGTATTTCTGGCAACCAATTGTTAATATCAGAATAATGAATAGGTGAGATAAAATATTTTTAATCATACTCTTTTGATTGTTACTCTGTCGACATATTTTATTTTTTCGGTATCTACTCTTATTTTATCCCCAGTTTCGATGAATTGTGGGACGAGTAATTCGATTCCGTTTTCGAGTATAGCTGGTTTCATTGTATTGTCCTGAGCTTCTTTGATTCCAGGACCGGTAGATGCGACTTTGATTTCTATTATTTTTGGGAACTGAATTGATACTGGAATTTCATTTAATAGTTCAATCATAACTTTTAAACCATCTGATAAAAATTTTTCCTGTTTGCCAACAGCGGTTTTTGGTAGTGATGCCTGTTCAAAAGTTTCTGGATCCATAAATACACATTCCGTATCAGTTGAGTAAAGATATTCCATTTGTTTTTTTTGTAATTCTATTTCTTCGACTTTATCTGTCGTTTTGAAGCGTCTATCAGATAGGTGTCCGAATTCAAGGTCTTTGAGTTTTAGTTCGATAAAACCTTGCATTTGACCGCTACCTGCGTGTCGGATAACTTCAAGTACACGCCAGAGCTTATCATCAAGCCGAATAGTTGTGCCGGCTTTTAATTCACTAACTAATACCATTTGCAACCTCCATAAATTGTTAAGGTTGATAAATGTTATTGATTATTTGTTATAATGTAATTGAATTTTTAGATATTTGCAAGATAGATGTGGTAAATAAATATGATTTTTATGAGTGAGCCCGTCAGTAGACGGACGAGTGAAGAATCTGACTGAAGCGCTGTCAGATGCTTCGCTGGTGCTCAGCATGACAATTACAGTCTTCTTCCTGAGAGAGTCCATCGTCATATGGACGAACGAAGAATCTGACTGTGGGTAATCAGATCCTTCTCCGCCAGAGGCGGATCAGGATGACAGTGACCGTGTAGTCAGATCCTTCACTTCGTTCAGGATGACATTTTGCCCTTGTCATTCTGGGTATAATAGTCATTTAGTGTTGCTAAAAGTTATTTAGGTTTTAAGAAAAAGTACCATTTAAAATAATTTATTTTGTTCCTATTAGATAAACCGCGATGTAAGCGGTAATGTTCTTTGACACGACTGAAATAGCCTTCTAATGCATTAGTAGAACGAGCTATCTTTGGATCATCTATGTAATGGAAAAGATTGGGTAAAGCTTTAACAAC
>QOQV01000018.1 GCA_003327435.1 Ignavibacteriota bacterium | reverse complement strand
AAGAAAAACAATACAAACAATGTTTTTTTTCATTAGAATCTCATTTGTTTTGACTTTACTTCCTCTAAATATATATCAAAGAACTATTTACAGCTATTTCAGCCACACTTTTTGACTATTATACCCATTCTGAACGAGTCCGTTGGTAAATGAACGAGTGAAGAATCTGACTGAAGCGCTGTCAGATGTTTCGCTAACGCTCAACATGACAGGAAAGCCGATTCGCTTCTTGTTTTTTCAATCGCAAAGGGCACTAAGGAATCGGTTTAAATCCAAAAATCTAAAATTATTAATCTTAAATTGCTTCAACAAGTTATGCTAATCTCACAGAGCTCGTATGGAATTAATTTTAAATTTTAATATCACTGTTTTGAATATTCATCCTGAAGTATTTTGGTTCTTGAAATTTTTTATCTGTATTAAAAATTTAATTTTGCATTCGATTTTATAAAGTTTTTAACTAAATAAAATCAATGAATTTATGTCTTTATATTGAATGCTTCGCATATTTAAAGAACATATGGGTGAATTCCTTTTTCCAAAAAACTCCAACTTAAAAAATTTATTTTTCACTGACTGTCTTTATCCAGTTATTCATATCCTCAATAATCATTTTACCAATGCTATTTGGTCTTAATGTTTCCTCGGGTGTTGATTTTCCCTCACCATACATGAACAGGTGATTTAAACCTGGATAGGAAATTAATTTTACGTTATCATGATTTTTAAATTCTTTTCTAAATGTTTCAAAATCTTCCATCGTTACCTGATAATCTCTTTCGCCTTGCAAAATTAAAACTGGTTTTTTAAGCTTTTTAATTATTTCAATAGGATTCAATTTTGCTAATTCATAAAAATAATCTGGGTACATTCCAAGAATCTGAGTGTTTTCAGAAATCGTTTGATTGTTTAAACTATCGATTTGTTTACTTAAAATTTCCAGCTGCCTTTTTTCTTCTTCATCAATTTTATCATCGATTGAGAAAATGTACTGGAACTGATTGAGTATTAAACTTTCCAGTTTTCTTGCTGGAGCAGCAAGAAGAATTAATCCTCTGATGGATTGTGCTTCAAATGCGATAGCTGGTGCAAGCATTGCACCTAAGCTGTGACCGATTAAGAAAATATTGTTCGTGTCGATATCATCACGAGTTTTTAGGTATTTTATTGCTTCAAGTACATCTTCTATCACCTCGTTGCGAACTGTGATACTTTTAGGTTGCATTTTGTGTCCGTATAGTTTTGTGCGTTTATCGTAACGGAGAACAGCAATCCTGTTTGAAGCCAATCCCCAGGCAATATCTTTAAATGGTTTGTTTGGTCCAATTGTCTCGTCCCTATCATTTGGTCCTGAACCATGTATAAGTATTACACAGGGAGGTTTCTGTATTCGAGTCGGGATTGTTAATGTCCCTTTTATTTTCCACTCTTCTTTTCCGAATTCCACTTCTGTTTCTTTGAATTTTGCAATGTTAACATAATCTGGAATTTTATATTCTGTTTTTTCTGGATAGGGAGTAATCCAGAACCCGGAAATTTCGTTTTTATTGTTTGCAACAATTCTAAAATTTAATTTTCCTTTTTCAAAGAGAGTACCGAAATCATATATCCAGTTTGACTCATCAGAACGGTTTGTAGTGTCAAGTAAATTCTTAAATGTTCCATAGTTGTTCTCAATTTGATTCAGGATATTTGAAAATTGTTCCAGGTCAATTTTTGACTTTACAGTAGAATCGAACATTTCGTAAGCCAGTTTATAATCACGCGAAAAGAATTTCTCAAGAAATTTGGTCGAAATTTCCAGATGTGCTTCCTGTGCGTTTAAATTTATAAATGCAAAAACATTAACAAGTAAATAAAAAATTATTTTTTTCATAATCTACTCATCCTGAATTACTACTGCAGTTCCAAAAACTAACAATTCTGCTACATTTGCCATTATGTAGCTTGTTGTAAAGCGTACATCCACGACTGCATTTGCTCCTAATTTTTCAGCTTCTGCTACCATACGATCGAGCGATTGTTCTCGAGCTTCTGCTAACAACTTGGTATATTCCTGTATTTCACCTCCAACAATGTTTTTTAAAACTGCCAGTATATCCTTACCAATGTGGCGAGCTCTTACAGTATTACCTTTTACCAGACCAATTGTTTTTATAATTTTTTTTCCAGCAATGTGACTCGAACTTGTAACTATCATCTTATTATCTCCTTGTATTTATCTGTTTTTTTTAAGAAAAATCTTTCTCTAATTACTGAAACGAGCAAAAGAACAAATCCAATTATAATAGCAAGAATAGCAGTTTTTAGAATCCAGGTAAGTGTTGCATCGCCAATTATTGATTCAATAAGTTTAAATCCTCCATAGATTAAAATGATGCTTGCTCCGATTGAAATCAAAATCCAGGCAATTCCTCTTTCGAGACGAGAATACACACTCAACCAGTATTTATCCCATAATTCCTGTGGTGGTTCTTTAAATTTCATACTTTTTGTAACCTCCTTAATTTCTTTTAAACTATTCCATTCGTTTTGAAAATCTTTTGATTCTGAGATAAGCTTTTCGAATTCAACCTTTTCTTCTGAGTTTAAATTACCATCCAGAGCTTTAGTTATTAAGTATTGAAATCTTTCCGTTAAATTATTCATCTCATTTCTTCGATTATTTTTCTTAATTTTTTCCTTGCGTTGTACAATCTTGACATAACCGTTCCTGTCGGAATCTGTAGTAGTTCAGCAATTTCTTCGTAACTAGCATTCACAATATCTTTTGCTGTTATGATTTCGCGATCTTCTGGTGGAAGTTTCCATAGAGCTTCCCACACGATTTTTTTAGTTTCGTTTCTTTCTACCATAATTTCTACATCCTGTCCGTTATCTTTAATATTTTCCAGTAATTCATATATGTTTGAAAAGTTGATTGAATGGCGAAATTTGTCTCTTAAATGATTCAAACATAAATTTTTTAGTATTTGATAGTACCAGGTAAAGAACTTTTTGTTAATATCAAATTTCTTGATTGCTCTATATGCTCGAATAAAAGCTTCTTGGGATATATCCAGTGCGTCATCGTGCGAACCAAGTAAAGTTAATGCTGAAAAATAAGCACGACGCATATAGATTTTAACAATTTCACCATACGCTTCTTTGTTACCGTTTCTGGCTTTAATCAACAGAGAATATTCTGCTTCATTAGTATTCATTTATTTCTACTAATGATACACCTATGAGTGAAATTTATTCATTATTTATATCAGTTCTTTTAAAAGTTCTTTTTTAGGATTTGGTATTACAACTTTATTTACCAGCAATCCTCTCTGGCTACAGACGGCTGCACCTGCTTCGACAGCTGAGCGGACAGCCGCAACTTCTCCCGTAAGTGTTACAAATGCTTTACCTCCCAATGCCATTGCAAGTCGAACCTCAATTAATTGGACTCTGGCAGCTTTTGCTGCTGCATCAGCCGCTTCGATTAATGAAGCGACACTGAATGATTCCACAATACCGAGAGCTTCAAGCATTTCGACTTGATTTGTCCCGGCTATTGCAGGAAAAACAGATTTATGTACATTTGGAATTACCATCGCATCTACAACGCAACCGTTTCCTGTTCGTTCACCAGCTTCAACACTTGATCGAACCGCTGCAACATCACCCCCAACCAGAACAATAAATTTCCCTGAACATATACTCCGCATTAGAAGTAACTCTACTTCAGAGGTCTTCAACATTATATCACCAACTTCATATCCGGCGGCAATGCTCGATAATTCCACAAGTCCAATTGCATTCATTTCAATCATTTTATTTTCCGTTTTGTTTTACAATGTTGTTTAAGAAGCTTTTATCTCAATTTCTTCGTTGATTTTTGTTACAATACCATTAATACTTGAGTGTATTGGTGCACCTAATTTGTCCTGAGGTACATCAGCAACTTTTTGCCCGAGAGTTACTCTATCTCCAATTCTTACAATAGGAGTTGCAGGAACACCAATATGTTGTGAAAGTGGTAGCCTGATAGATGATGGGGAAAGCTTTTTATCTGAAAAATGTGCAGGTACATCATATTGAGTTATTCCAAGTTTCGACATCAATTTTTTTAACGGAACGCGCCTACCTGTACCAAGCGGATGAACTTTCACTTCGCGCTTTCCTTGCCATTTAATTCCTTTTGCTTTTAAATCTGCTTTTGCTCGATCGCATGCTTCCTTTGGATATAAATCTTCCGGGCAAGCATACAGAGTACATAATCCGCAGGCACAGCAAAGTTGTGCATATTGATTCCAGATTGCCTCACCAGTTGCTGTAAATCCCAAACTCCTCATCACTTTATGTGGTTGTACATCGTATCCTAAAAGGTAACGCGGACAGAATTCTGTACAATAGCTACACTGGTCACAAGCTGATTTACCAATTCGGTTCATTGATTGTTCATTTCTGACTTTCCGCTTTACAAGTCGGTGATCAACCGGGAGGACTACCAAACCTGCACAGGTTTTGGTTATTGGAAGGGAAGTATCAAAAGTTAATGTTCCCATCATAATTCCACTGACAAAGATAGCATATTCAGGAACTGTTGCACCTCCTGCAAGTTGAATTGCATCCGCAAAACTGCTTCCAACTGGAACGAAAAATGTTGATGGATTTTTTACAGCACCAACAACAGATATGTATTTGTGTGTTACTGGTTTTAGTTCTGATGCGTAAAATGCATTGCGCAAAGTTTCAACATTGTTGACCACAATACCTACATCCAGGGGAATTCCCTGTGGTGGGATTAACCGTCCGGTTGTTTCGTAAACAAGAACATATTCATCTCCAGTCGGATAGAAATCTCCAAGCCAATGAATCTCAATATTGGTGTTTTTTACTGCATTTTTTAATCCTGAAAGCTTCTCTTCATATTTTTGTTTGACTCCAATAATTGCCTTTTTGGCACCAGTTGATACCTGTAATTGGAGTAGCCCACTCACAACTGCTTCTGGTTCTTTAATCATTAGTTCCAGATCCTTGTGTAGGAGCGGTTCGCATTCGGCTCCATTAGCGATCACGATTTCGACTTTGGATCCTGCTTTAACATAAGTAGGAAAGCCAGCACCACCACAGCCGACCAATCCCGATTCTCTAATTCTTTCGATGTAATTCATTTTTTCTTAATATAATTTTTCCATTTGTATTTACTTTTATCCAGTATGCTTTACCAGGATACAGTGTATCTACTGGAATATAGGATTTATTATAAGAATAAATATTTGAGGAAACAAGATTTTCAGGAATTGTTAGAATTTGTGATGCTGTAACTGGATAAGAAATCATTCCAATTAAATTCCAGCCAATTACTACATCGATTGTGTCTGAGGAGATAGCTTTTCCAGTGAATTTAACATTTGATGTATCTCTAAACTTTAACCAGTAACCTGTTCCCAATTCAAGTGTATCGGTTACCTGATAACCATTTGAATATTTAAATGCTCTTGATGAATGATTGCTGAAAATTGTATCGATGTGGTTTATTTCTGTTTTTACAGGAATTGAAATCAGGTTCCATCCTTTTTCTACTTTAAATGTGACTGTGTCCAGTGCAGGTAAAACAGTTGCTTTTATAAAAATTGTATCAATCTGATTTTCGTCGTTGTGATTTATCAAGAAAAATGAATTTACTTCACCAGTATCAATTGGCGAAAAAGTGACTATAAAGTTTTTATATGTGTGTGGTAAGATTTGTGTAGTAGTGGGATTGGTAACAATATTGGCAGGTGTGCTGATGTTGACATTTAAGTCAGCTGCACCAGAATTGTAAATCTTA
This sequence comes from Ignavibacteriota bacterium, assembly GCA_003327435.1. GTDB lineage: Bacteria > Bacteroidota > Ignavibacteria > UBA10030 > BY39 > BY39. Next base: position 22,100 of record QOQV01000018.1, on the reverse strand, counting down.
AAGCTATCGATTTTAGATGAGTTAACATAAACATTTCCTAAATCGATATTCCTTTTATCGAAAGAAATAATTGGTTTGAGTATTTCAGTAATTGTTGTGCCTGTTGAATAAATTGGATTAAAGTTGAGAATTTTACCGATTGTTGGTGTTATGTCGGGGATTTTTCTTTTAATTTTTGTGATTCCTTTTTTAATGTTGCTTCCGACTGCGAGGAATTGAATTCTTCTGCATCCCCAGCAACCATCGCCATGACCGACGAAGCCGGTCGAAACTGTATCCAGATGTCTACCATGATCATTCGTTACTACCATTGTGGTGCGACCCTTTAATATTGAATCACTCTGTAAAAAATTCCATAACATACCCACAATGCTATCGGCGATAGTAATTTTTCTTGTATAGTTATCCCAGTTTCCTGAATGGCCTGCTGCGTCAACATCGGCTAAATAAATAACAGAAAATTTTGGGTGCAATTCAGCAAGTTTGTTTTTTGCGAGATTCCATACATAAAGATCACTCCAGACATTTTCTTGCATTACAAACATTGGCCAGTAGGGAGGGCCATAGTTCGGATAAAAACTTGGTAACCAGGGAGCTGTGAAGTATTTTGTAATATAAAGTGCATCGGTAGAATCTTTATCCCTATCTTTCCGAAAATATTCCCAGAAAGTCGGTACTGTAGCATATTGAGTTGCATTACCGTTTATTACAGTATCCCTTGGGGCTTTCCATGAGCCACACCAGATTGCTGGAATTGCCCTGCTGGTGTATGTTAAACTGTCGTTTATGAATGTATCGATAACCGCACCCTGCAATGCAAGCTGGTGCATCACTGGTGTATATTGCTTTGTTGTATCACCCAGGGTTTCTGAATATCTTGCGCCATCTATAATTACAAGGACAAAATGTTGTTCGATAAATTGTGAAAATAGCTTTTGATTTAAAATCAGAAGAAGGATTAAAATTATCTTTTTCACAAGCTTCATTTTAATCAATCTTTTTCTTTAATTCTGCAAGTTTTTGAAGTGCTTCTAATGGAGTTAGTTTATCAATATCTATGTTTTTAATTTCTTCTCTCAACTTATCATCTTTAATTTCAAACAAAGTTAGCTGGATTTCGCCTGGTGCAATTCTACCTTTTGTGCTTTTGTCGTGTAATTTTAATTCAGAACCCTCAAGATTGTGTAAAATTTTTTTTGCTCTCTCCGTAACTTCATCAGGAAGTCCAGCCATCTGTGCAACCTGAATTCCATACGAATGGTCAGCAAATCCGGGTGATAGTTTGTGAAGGAAGATAACTTTATCGTTGTATTCTTTAACCTCAACTTTATAATTCTTTATTCTTTGATGGAGATCAGCCAGTTCGTTAAGTTCGTGGTAATGAGTTGCAAAGAGTGTTTTAGCACCGATTTTATTATGTATGTATTCGGTAAGTGCCCAGGCGATGCTAATCCCATCAAATGTGCTTGTGCCTCTTCCAACTTCGTCCAATAATATTAAACTTCTCTTAGTAGCGGTGTTGACGATGTTAGCAGCTTCGTGCATCTCAACTAAAAATGTGCTTTCACCTGATGTTATGTTGTCGCTTGCACCAACCCGGGTGAATATTTGATCAACAATACCAATGTGAGCTTTCTTTGCAGGAACATAGCTCCCAATTTGTGCCAGAAGTACAATTAGTCCAACCTGTCGCAAATAACTCGATTTTCCGCTCATATTCGGACCTGTTATAATCAGGATTTGATTTTCGGATGTATCCAGATATGTGTCGTTTGGTGTGTACTCTTCACCTGGTGGTAACAACCGTTCAATCACAGGATGCCTTCCAGCAATGATCTCAATTCTGTCATCTTCAGTCATTTCCGGATAAATATAATCGTAACTTACTGCTGCCTCAGCAAGAGCTGTATATGTATCCAATTCAGCAATAAGCTGTGCGTTATTTTGTATTGATTCAGCATATGATGATAAATCTAATCTCAGATCATTAAATATCTGAGTTTCTAATTCAATAATTTTTTCCTCAGCTGTTAGAATCTTTTCTTCATATTCTTTTAATTCTGGTGTGACGAATCTTTCTGCGTTTGATAAGGTTTGTTTTCGGATATAATCTGCTGGAATTTTGTTCTTGTGTGTGTGTGTAATTTCGATATAGTAACCAAAAACATTGTTGTAACCAACTTTTAGAGAGTTGATTCCGGTGCGCTCTCGTTCTTTCTGCTGTAAATTCGCTATCCAGCTTTTACCATTACGACTAATACTGCGCAGTTCGTCGAGCTCGTTGTTACATCCCTGGCGAATAACACCGCCATCTGTCAGATTAGCCGGGGGTTCATCTACTATGGTTTTGCTGATGCGCTCTACTAATTCTGTTAGAGGTTTTAAGTTGTCAGTAATTGCTTTTAAAGTTTCCGAATTTACACTGGAAGTTGTTTCTTTAAGTGTTTTGATGTAAGATAGATTGTTTTTTAATGCGATTATATCTCGCGGGTTGGCTCGTGCTGTACAAATTTTTGCAATTAACCTTTCCAGATCGCCAAACTGTGTTAAAATTTCCGAAACATTTTTTCGCAACTTTGTATTTTCAACCAATTCCTTTACGGCTTCCAGGCGTTTCTTGATCGTATCCAATTTTTTTAATGGTTGATTAATCCATTTTTTGAGTAATCTGCCACCCATTGGTGTTCTGGTTTTATCAATCACCCAGAAAAGTGTTCCTTCTTCCTTACCTTCAATAGATTTTATAATTTCGAGATTTCTTTTAGTGGAAGGGTCCAGCAACATATAGTCGCTGAAGTTATAAGGAGTTATTTTCTTTATATGTGATATGTTTTCTTTTTGTGTTGATTGCAGATAGTTTAAGATTGCACCCGAAGCTACAATACCAAAATGTAAATCTTCAATCCCATAACCTTTAAGAGATTGTGTATGGAATTGATTTATCAGTAATTCATAACAGTAATCGAAATTAAAAATCCAATCATCAAGTTTTGAGTATAGGCCGTTGTAAATATTTTTTAAAAGGTTCTGTATAGTGTCGGTATCTCTTTTCTGAACCAATATTTCGGATGGTTTAATTGTTTGAACGATATCCTTCAGATTAGAGAGTTGAATTTCTGTTGTGTAAAATTCTGCAGTCGATACATCGATAAATGCTATTCCTATTGCGTCATTACCTGTTACAATTGGAGTCGGTAGATATATTGAGAGTAAGTAATTATTTTGTTTTGATTCTAATACTTTTTCTGAGAAAGCCACACCTGGGGTAACGACTTCGATAACATCTCTTTTAACGATGCCTTTTGCAAGTTTTGGATCTTCGAGTTGTTCACAAATTGCAACTCTTTTTCCAGCTTTGATTAATTTTGGTAAATAGTTTTCGAGTGCATGATATGGGAAGCCAGCAAGTGGGGTTTCTCCAGCAGCTCCATTTCCCCTTTTTGTGAGGGTTATTCCAAGTATTTTTGATGTAATTTTTGCATCTTCGTCGAAAGTTTCGTAGAAATCACCCATCCTGAAAAGTAATATTGTATCAGGATATCTGGCTTTAACCTGATGATATTGCTTCATCAGAGGAGTCATTTTTTGTTGTTTTAAATTTGTCATATCTTAAAAGAATAAACAGCTGATAAAGATTTCTAAAGAGTCGATGACTATAATTTTTTTATATTTAATCTTTTTAGTACCAGTTTTTCGAGTGTTTCTAAAATGTTAAACCATTCTAAATTTGCCTTCTTCCACTTTCTAATAAGTCTGCGGGCATATCCAGTGAGCACAAAATTTTGAAATTTAATTTTCCAGTTGGGTAAAAACAATAAAACACTTAGAAAGCTTGTTACTCCGCGCTTAAGTGTTTGTAATTTTGAGTAAAATCTTGGGGTTGCGTCAAGCATTGAAATGATTTGTAGTTCAAGTGGAGTCATTTTTTTGGGTAAAAATACAACATGGTGTGCATCATATAAACTCCAGTCGTATGTTAAAATGCGATTTTGCTGCTGAAGCTCGTAAAATGTATCTGTGCCAGGTAATGGTGTAAGAATCATAAACTGCACTGTATCCAGTTTGTTCTTTAATGAGAATTCTGCAGTTTGACGGGAAGTGTTGATTGTGTCTGAATCCGAACCTAACACAAACATACCGTGGATGCGGATATGACATTTGTGGATGTTGTTTATGGCTTCAGAGTATCTTTCGATATTTTGTTTCTTGTGAAATTCGTTTAATGCAGCTTTATTTACTGATTCAAAACCTATGTAAAGGACATTGCATCCACTTCTTTTCATTAGTTTGATTAGTTCTAAATCATAACCTGTTTCGATTCTGACCTGAGCACTCCATTTTATGTTTAGTTTTTCACTGATAATTTTTTCCAGTATTAATTTTGTTCTTTCTTTGTTTATCAGGAAGTTATCATCATAGAAAAATACAGGCCGTTTGGGTAATATTTTTAATTGGTACTTGAGATTTTCAATTACATAATCCACTGAGTGGAATCTGCAATTCTGGCCAAACATTTTTATAACCGAACAAAACTTGCAATCGAATGGGCAACCTCTTGAGGTTTGGATTATTACATTAGAAATTTTTTCATAGTTTTTGATTGCAGTAAAATCCGGAAAAGGCAAGTCGTCTAAACTTGGGAAAAAATTATCATCTGGATTATGAAAATATTTGTTTCCAATTTTATAAGAGAGGCCATTAATGTTTTGAATTTTGTATTCATCATTTTCGTACCAATCTATCAACTTCATAAAGCTTGTTTCACCTTCACCTCTAATTACAAAGTCGGCTCCTTTTAATAAAGCTTCATCAGGAAGAAACGTTACATGTGGTCCACCAATTACGACAGGTAATTCTTGTCTATATGCTTTAATTTTAGCAATTATCCGATATGCCTCCATTACCGTGCTGGTGATTGTAGAAATTCCGATTAAATCCGCGGTAAAAATTTCATTCCAATCAAGAGCTTTGATATCCTGATTATAAATTGTGACATTTATTCCTCTTTGTTTTAATAAAGCAGCGAATATTGGTAAACCAAGTCGTGGTAGGTGGTACCGGGAAAAAATATGAAATCCCGGTGCAGAAGGTTCAATCAATACAATCTTTTTCATTTTTGTGTCCTTAAGATTAGGAGTGAAGCAACGGATAAATTGCATCACTCCCAAATAAATATGTTTATGAACAATAAATTAATTGTTCGAGACTGAGTTTAATATAAGAACATAGGTTTATTTAAAAAGTGTCTTATACGGGGTCTATAGTTTTCTGCATCATATAGTTCCCGTACATCAACCCGTTTTTTTCCTTGAGTGATAATATCAACTGAGACAGTTGTGTATTTTCCATCCTGCAGTGCGACCATTTTACCGAATTGTTTTGCATTTACAAGATCAGCTGCAAGAAATCCATAACTTGTTGCGACCATTCTATCCAACGCGTCGGGTGCACCACTCCGCATCAGGTAAGCAAGAGGTTGATAAATTGTTAAATGACGGGTTCGTTTCTGAATTTCTTGTGAAACAATGTATCCAATTCCTCCAAGTTTCTTATGACCATATGCATCGGGTTCACCTGTAATAATCATATCACCTCCTACCATTTTTGCCCCTTCTGATATGGTCATTATTGCATAGTTACTCGGATTTGACTTCTTATCATCATCCAGGAACTTACAAAGTTTGTCTATGTCGAAATCTACTTCCGATATGATAGCACGGTCAACTGCAGCAAGATATGCACTGATTAATGAAGTTTCACCAGAATATCTTCCAAATAATTCAACAACTGCAATTCTTTCATGTGAACCTGCAGGTGTCCTTAAAGCATCAATAAAATCTACACTTCTCGTAACGGCAGTTGAAAATCCAATACAATAATCTGTACCAAAAACATCATTGTCCATTGTTTTCGGAATTGCAACTATCGGAAATCCTTGCTTGTGTAAATGTACAGCATAACTTAATGTATCGTCACCACCAATTGTAATTAAAACATCAATCTTAAGATGTTCTAATACTTTTAGAATATAAGGAGTAAAATCAATATGTTTATCAATTTCCTTATTTGCATATTCTTTGGCTAAAAAATCAGGCATATCCTTTGGACGAACTTTGCCTGGATTTGTTCTTGAGGTATGTAAGACGGTACCTCCTGTTCTGTCAATGGTTCGGGTGTTGGTTTTGGTAAGAGGCATAAAATTTTTATTAAAAGATTCTGGATCATCTATGTTGTGATGTAACAATCCAGCCCAACCTTTTCTGATTCCAATTACTTCATGTCCTGCATCGATAGAGCGGTAAACCGCAGCTTTAATTGCAGGATTTAAACCGGGGACATCACCCCCGCCTGTTAAGATACCTATTTTCATTTGTTCCTTATTTATTTTGTTCTACAATTTTATAAAATTTACAAAAAAAATTAACTTATTGCAATTATTTTCTTAAAATACTCATAGTTATTGAATATCCTAAAATTGCTATTGAGAAAACACAAAAGATTAATCCACAAATAAAAATCATGAGTGATAATGTTTCAGCCATTGCAAGATTATTTCTTAAAATCCAGTTCCAATCATGAGTTAGATTTTTTGAAATCAACTTTAGTTGTTTATATGGTGCATCTTTGATATACATACTAACATTTATTAAACTTTCACCTGTCCAAAATGCTGGTAAAAATGAGTGTATAAGATTGCTTCTGACTGATACAATAAAAAGCACAAATGGTAAAATTATTTGCATCAATGATCCTCCAAGGTAATATATTGTTTTACCAAATATTTTAAAGAAAAAATGCCCGGCTTCGTGAATAAAGAGATTAATCAGATCTATTACCCAAATTATAAATGGAGGATTGTAAGTGCGATTTGCAGGATCATATCGAAAGATTAAAAAATATAAAAGATATGCTAAATATATCCATAAAATAATCCCGAATGTAAGTTTTAATATATGAAAAATATCGGATTTGAATTGATGATTACTCAATATATTATCTAACAGTTCTCGAAAATTTCGAATATTTCAACATTTGTTTTGCTAAATCCATTGGATAAGTAATTTTTACATCAACAATTTTTGATTCTGGATCTAAAACAGGTTCCAGCTCAGGCATAACAAATCCAGTATAAAGTGGTAAATCCAATTTGTTGGCTCTTGATTGTACTTCATCTCTCAACTTTGTGTCAACTTTCAAGCCGTATGTGTCAATCAACTTTCGTGCTGCTTCGATATCACCTTCTGCTTTGATTCTCATTACTTCGCTAAGCAATTTTCCTACAGTTTCTCTCATTTGTTGATAATCTATGATTTTAAAAAATGTTTTTCCATTTCTTTTTTCACTTTTAACAGCATTTGAGTTATTTAAAATATAGTTAAAAATTAACTGTCGATTCTTCATATGATCTTCTTCAAGTTGATCAGAATTACCAATTCTTCTAAGTTGTGTAAATCCAGCCCTAATAGTTTGTTGGTACATAGTTTCACCAATGTGTCGGAGTTCTTCTCCATCTTTCGCATAACCAATATCAATAATTTTATCATCAAAGGCGTACCATAGTGCTACTAAATCTGCTCTTGTTTCTTCAAGAGTGTTGTAATATCCAGGCAGAAAATCCGAAGGATCCTTGCCTCCTAATTTCTCGCTTGCTTTACCAGAACCATGCCCAATTACCTCGTGCATTGCTGTGTGTAGATTATCCGCAATTGAACCATATTTCTCCTGCAATTGAATTTCATATTCATCGGCTGCAAATTCCTTCACAAGTTCCAGTCCTGTTGATTTTTCATATGCCTCTACTATGTTGTGTAACAGAACACTTTTACTTCCATATTGCTCTCTTATGAATTGCTCATTAGGTAAGTTGATTCCAATTGGACTTATAGGTCCTGCTCCACCTGTGGATGCGATTACATTAATTACGTTTGCTATCGGGGTTTTGTCTATCTTCTTTTTGTAAATATCCTGCCAGGGAGCTCTATCTTCAAAATACTGTGCATACTTTGCAAGGTTATTCATCAGTTTTGTCTGTTCTAAATTTGTAAAAAATACTGATGATTCCCATTCTCCTTTTTGTCCCCTCGGGTCAAGATATACTTCAATAAATCCTAAAATGAAATCAACATTTGCAGTGTCTTTGACCCAATTTATATTGAACTTTCTAAAATCTTCCAGGTTACCAGTTTTGAAATAATTGATTAGTAAGCTGATAGTTTTTGCTTGATGTTCATTTGCTGCATAAGGAATGGCTTGCTCGAGATAGTAAATTACATTTTTAAGATAATTTGAATACATTCCCTCAGGTATTTTACCATCACCTGCTCTCCAGATTTTTTCTAAAAGGCGTCCGTTTTCCTTAACTATTTTTGAGTTTAATGGATTTTTTTCGTTGCCTGCTTTAACCCATTTCTCAACTTCTTGATATGTGATATTTCTATCGTAGAAGTTGACTGCGCTTTCCTGAATCCAATCTATATTGGGTGTTTTGTTGGTCATTTGTGGCTCAAAGTCAGGATTAAAAATAACCTCCTTTAACCTGTTAAGCTTTGTAATGAGATTTTCTTCTGAAGAGCCGAGCTTTGCTCCGTTTTTCTCAGCTATTGTACAGGCATTTTTAAAGTCCTCAAATGTAATTTCAGGTACAAACTTTTTCGATGTGAGATTATCGTAGAAACCGTTATTAATCCAGAACAATTTTAAATATTTTGTTATTTTATCAATTATGTTTTTTTCAATTCCAGATTGATATAGATAAACCTGTTCGAAAAGCTCTCTAACTTCAAGTGCGTTTCTGTGGTGTTGATCAATTGCGATATCTCTGCCAGCCAGACCTGCCAGATAAAGATAGTAGGCGAAAATCTTTTCTTTAGTTGTAAGCTGTTCAAAACCGTCAGAATACAGCTGGACTACCTGTGCTGGTCCAACTCTTTCTAATTTGTAAATTCTTTGTTCTTCCATATTTGTGCTCTTTTTGCATCCAATTGTGAAAATTAATATTGTGTAACTTAATAAGTGTAGATATTTCATCATAAACCTTATAGTTTTGTTTTTATAATAATTAAATTATATTGTAATTACAAAAAACTTTTAAATAATTGAAACATCAAATTGAATATGAATTATATTGTATTGTTAATACTAATAATGGTTTTTCAAACGATGGAGAATAAATCAAACATAAAATACGAGAAAGCTACCTTTGCAGGTGGTTGCTTCTGGTGTACTGAAGCTGTATTTGAAGAAGTCGAAGGAGTTGTAGATGTTGTATCGGGTTACTCGGGTGGATTTACTGATAATCCAACTTATGAGGAAGTTTGTACTGGTAGAACAGGTCATGCAGAATGTGTGCAAATAACCTATAACCCAGATAAAATTACTTATGAAAAACTGCTTGATATATTCTGGATGGTACACGATCCAACAACTTTGAACCGGCAGGGCGCTGATGTAGGAACTCAGTATCGTTCAGCCATATTTTATCATTCGGAAGAACAACGCCTAACAGCCGAAAAATCGAAATTAAATATCTCCAAATATTTTAAGGATAAAATAGTTACAGAAATCGCTCCTCTTAAAAAATTTTTTAAAGCAGAAGAATATCATCAGGATTATTTTAAAAAGAATCCTGATGCCGCATATTGCAAGATCGTTATTAAACCAAAATTGGAAAAGTTGAGAATAAAATTAGAGGGAAAAACAGATGAAGAAAAACCGAAATATTGAGAAAACATACACAAATTAGCATCTTTGCTTAATCTTTAAGCATTTACTATATTTTAATAAATGAAATTATTAGAGCAAAAATATAGAGTACCAGAAATTCTCGGAGAACAATGGTTCAACTCAGAACCAATAATCCTCTCTGCAAATAGAGGAAGGGTAATTTGTGTATTTTTCTGGGATGCTACTGATCAGAATTCTCTACATACTCTTTATTATGTTAAGGAATGGTACGATAAGTATAAAGAATTTGATATGATTTTTATTGGAATACATTCACCTAAATTCGCTTTTGGTCGGAATTTTGATTTTGTCCAGAATTCAATAATTAAGCACAATATAAAGTTTCCTGTTGTAACCGATAACGAACAATATTTAAGAGGTATTTTTAAAATAAGAATTTTGCCTTCAGTGCTTTTAATAGATAGAAGTGGTTATATACGTTACTTTCACGAAGGAGAGGGATTTTACCATTCATTGGAGCTTGCATTACAAATCCTGCTTGTGGATGCAGGATATCGCGGAGATTTTCCTGATCTGACCGAACCACTTCGAGAAGAAGATCGCACAGGTATACAATTGCAACGCTCTACACCTGAAATACTTGTTGGATACCAGCTGGGTTCTATTGGAAACACGGAAGGTTATTTTCCACAATCAGTTTTTAATTATTCTGATCCACAATTGTATCTCGAGGGAAGGGTTTATTTATGTGGTCTGTGGCTTGTAAATAAACATTTCGTAAAAGTAGGTGATTCCGATTATAATAAAAATTATTTAATTGTAAACTACCGTGGTAAAGAAGTAAATGCGGTGATAGGACCGGATTCTGAAACGAATTTCAGAGTGTTTGTAATGCAAGATGGAAAGTATTTAACTAGAGAGATTGCTGGAGCAGATGTAATTGTTGATGAAGACGGAGTAAGTTACATAAAAGTTCAAACACATAGTTTATATAATTTAGTCAGGAACAAAGAATTTGGTGAGCATCTCATTAAATTATTTCCTGAATCAGATAGTTTCACTTTTTATTCTATATCGTTTACCTCAGCTCCCATTAACGAATTGATATCAGGAGCTTGAAAAATATGGAAATTCCCGGTCAAATAGAGACAAAGATTAGTAAGTTGTTTAATATTCGTTATCCCATTATTCAAGCGGGAATGGTTTGGGTTTCAGGATATAAGCTCGCAGTAGCTGTATCGAATGCAGGAGGTCTTGGTTTAATTGGCTCTGGTTCAATGAAACCTGAGTTACTAAAAGAGCATATTCAAAAGGCAAAATTGAATACAACAAAACCTTTTGGTGTGAACATTCCTTTATTACGCGGGGATGCTGATGAACTTATCCAAACAGTAATTGATGAGGGTGTAAAAATTGTATTTACATCAGCAGGTCATCCAGGTAAGTATATTGATAAACTTAAAAATGCTGGTTGCATAGTAACACATGTTGTACCTTCAGTAAAATATGCTCTAAAAGCTGAAAGTGTTGGTTGTGATGCAATTGTTGCTGAAGGTTTTGAAGCAGGTGGTCATAATGGGATAGATGAGATTACAACATTTTGTTTGATTCCGCAGGTTGTGGATGCAGTAAAAATTCCAGTCATAGCTGCCGGTGGAATTCCTGATGGGAGAGGTATGGCTGCTGCATTTGCTCTTGGAGCTGAAGGTGTGCAGATAGGTACACGCTTCGCTGCCTCAGTTGAATCGTCTGCTCACGAGAATTATAAAAAAGCAATTATAAATGCTGCTGATAATAGTACGGTTTTAATATTGAAAAAAGTGACTCCCGTAAGAATGATTAAGAACGAATTTTCACAGAAAGTTATTGAGGCTGAAAATCGTGGTGCAACCAGAGAAGAGTTACTAGAATTATTAGGAAGAGGTCGTGAACGAGCAGCAATATTTGAGGGGGATCTGGAAAATGGTGAGATTGAAGCTGGTCAATGTTCTGGAATGATAAAAGAAATTTTACCAGCATCCGAAATTCTTTATAATATCGTAAGAGAATATTACACAACCAAAAACAAATTAGTATAAACTTAGAGTGGAGCATTTGAAAAACTTTACAGAAATAAGTAAAGAAAAGGTGATCATTTTTGATGGGGCGATGGGGACCAACATTCAAACTTTAAATCTGTCTGTAGATGATTATGGTGGGGAAAAGTATTATGGTTGTAATGAATATCTTGTCGTTACCCGTCCAACCGTAATTGAAAAAATTCATTCAGATTTTCTTTCTGTAGGATGTGATGTTATTGAAACAAATACCTTTGGAGCAAATTCAATCGTGCTCCGTGAATATAGTTTACAACAAAAAGCCTACGAATTGAATTATAAAGCTGCAATGATAGCAAAAAGAGCAGCAAACGATTACTATTCAGTTTCTCAACCTCGCTTTGTGGCTGGTTCAATTGGTCCCACTAATAAACTTCCATCCTTAGGTCATATAAGCTTCAAAGAATTATCTGATGCTTATTATGTTCAGGCAAAAGGTTTGATAGATGGCGGTGTGGATATTTTGGTTATTGAAACCTGCCAGGATTTACTTCAAGTAAAAGCTGCTATCTTTGCAATTTTCAAATGCTTAAGAGATTTAATGAAAAAACTGCCAGTCATTGTCTCGGTCACAATCGAAACCAACGCTACAATGCTATTAGGCTCTGATATTGCGACTGTTTTAACAACATTACAGCCATATCCGATAGATGCTCTTGGGCTAAACTGTGCCACTGGGCCTAAAGAAATGTCAGAACATATTAGGTACTTGAGTTCAAATAGTCCATTTCCTGTATTTTGTATGCCTAATGCTGGAATTCCTGAAAATATTGATGGCAAAGTTGTATATAAACTAACACCCAAAGAGTTTTCGAATTATATCAAACATTTTGTTCAAGATTTTGGAGTAAACATTGTCGGTGGTTGTTGTGGCACGACTCGGGAGCATATAAAAGAACTTGTAAATTCCGTAGGAAATTTAACCCCTGTAAAAAGGGAATGGTCGTTTAATCCATCTGTTTCAAGTATGTTCCAGAGTATACCATTGAAAATCGACCTACCTCCACTTTTGGTAGGAGAAAGGATGAACGCGAACGGAAGTAAATTTTTTAGAGAAATGCTTTTAAAAGAAGATTTTGATGGAATGATACAACTTGCAAAGCGACAAATTAGCGAAGGTGCTCATATTTTGGATGTAAGTGTTGCATATGTAGGTCGAAACGAATCACAGGATTTAACTGAGCTGGTGAAGAGATATAACACACAGGTTATTGCACCACTGATGATTGATTCAACTAACTTTGATGCCATAGAAGCTGCTCTACAAAATTATGGTGGTAAGGCAATAATTAATTCTACAAACCTGGAAGATGGGGAAGAAAAGTTTATGAATCTTGTAGAATTAGCCCTAAAGTATGGATGTGCAATTATAATGCTCACGATTGATGAGGAAGGAATGGCAAAGACAGTTGAAAAGAAATTCCAGATTGCTAAGAGGATGTATGATTTAGCAGTAGTTAAGTGTGGATTGAAGCCCGAGAATATAATCTTTGATACATTAACTTTTACCCTCAGCTCTGGTGATGAAGAATTGAGAAACTCTGCTGTTGAAACTCTTGAAGGTATCAAACTTATCAAATCCAATTTACCTGATGTGAAAACAAGTCTTGGTATAAGTAATATTTCATTTGGTTTTAATGAATATTCTCGCATGATACTGAATAGTGTGTTCCTTGATTTCGCTGTTAAGGCAGGTCTTGATATTGCAATTGTGAATGCCGCAAAAATAATTCCTTTATACAAAATACCCCTTGATGAGTTTGAAGTTTGCAAAAAATTAATATTCAATGAGCGAACTCCAGATTATGATCCTTTGAAAGCATTTATTGATAAATTCTCCGCACAACAAATTTCTGCAGTAAATAAAACTCCTGTGATTAAATCGGTTGAGGAAAGGTTAATCTCAAATATTTTGGATGGAAATAAAGAAAATTTATTCGAGAATCTGGATGATGCATTGAAGAAATATTCTGCAATTGCAATTATCAATGATATTTTATTGAAAGGAATGAAACAGGTTGGGGATTTATTTGGTGCTGGAAAGATGCAACTCCCATTTGTTTTGCAATCAGCTGAGGTGATGAAGACAGCAGTTATGTATTTAGAGAAGTTTATGGAGAAATCGAATGTTAAGAAAAAGGGAAAAATGGTTCTTGCAACAGTTAAAGGTGATGTTCACGATATTGGGAAAAATCTGGTAGATATTATTTTAACAAATAATGGATATGAAATAATAAATCTGGGAATTAGAGTTCCCATAGAAACAATCATAAGAGCTGTTGAGGAATACAATGCGGATGCAATTGGAATGAGCGGATTGCTTGTAAAATCTACCATCGTTATGAAAGAAAACCTGGAAATCCTTAATGAAAGAGGATTAAAAATTCCTGTTGTTCTTGGAGGTGCAGCTCTTACTCGTAGATATGTGGAAGAGGATTTAAGAAGTATTTACAATGGGTACGTTGCTTATGCTAACGATGCATTCGATGGCTTAAGGTTTATGGAGAACCTGCTTGAAAATAAATTAGAAGTGAAAAAAAATCCATACATAAGCTCAAAAAATTATACTCACTCTCTGAAATCACAAAAATCGAAATTGAAATTATATAATATTCCTTCGCCTCCATTTTTAGGTAGCAAGGTAGTTGAAAATATTCCCCTTGAAGAAGTTTTTCAATTCATAAATCTAACAGCATTAATAAAAGGACAATGGCAAATTTACAAAGGTGACAAAAGTGAAGAAGAGTATAATCAGTTTTTAAACAACGAAGTTTATCCGGAGTTGGAAAGATTGAAGAAACAATGCATTAATGAAAACCTGTTTGAACCAAAAGTTGTTTACGGATATTTTTTATGTAATTCAGAGGATGAGGATTTAATAATTTATAGAATTCCTGAGAACATTGATAAAGAGAAAATAGATAGACAAAAATTGACCGAATGGGTTAGATTTAAATTCCCTCGGCAAACTTCGGATAGATTTCTTTGTTTATCGGATTATTTCGCATCAGTAGATTCAAACCTTGTTGATGTTTGTGCGTTCCAGGTGGTAACTATTGGAGAAAAAGCAAGCGAATATTCAGAATATTTGTTTAAAAACAACCGATATAAGGAATATTTGTATTTCCATGGATTAAGTGTGGAAACAGCAGAAGCTCTTGCTGAAATGTGGCATAAAAAAATCAGATTTGAGCTAAATATTCATAATAATGATGCTGAGGATATTAAAAAACTTTTCAATAAACATTACCAGGGTGCCAGATACAGTTTTGGATATCCAGCTTGCCCGAGATTAGAAGACCAACAAAAGATTTTTAAATTGCTTCAACCCGAAAGGATTGGTGTTGAACTTACCGAAGAATATCAACTTGTTCCTGAACAATCAACATCTGCAATAATTGTTCATCATCCAGAGGCAAGGTACTTCAATGTGTAAATAATTGAATTTCTCAAATCTTTTTATTATAATAAAACCAGATTTTTGTAATATAACAAATATAAAGCAAAACACTTAAAATTAATTAAAAGGAGAACATTTTTATGGCAACAATGATAACCGAAGAATGCATCAATTGTGGTGCATGCGAGCCAGAATGCCCCAATGTGGCAATTTATGCTGGTGGGGTTCAATATGAACTGAACGGACAGATGTATGAACCTTTATCAAATGACTTTTACTACATAGTTCCTGAAAAGTGCACAGAGTGCGTTGGACATTTTGACAAAGAACAGTGCGCTGCAGTGTGTCCAGTCGATTGCTGTGTTCCGGATCCAAATCATCCCGAAACTGAGGAGGAACTTTTCGCAAAGGCAAAGCGTCTGCATCCAGATAAAGAATTTCCACCATTAAGTGAAGCTACCTCACGATTTCGTAAAGCACAATAATTTATATAAAAATTAATAGGTCGGATTTTATTTCTTGAGGGAAATAATTTACCGACCTTAATTATTTATGCAGATAGGAAATTATAAAATATATTCCATTATTAGTAGTCATTTTGGACTTGATGGCGGTGCTATGTTTGGGGTTGTACCTAAAACACTCTGGAGCAAAACAAACCCATCCGATGAGTTAAACCGTATCGAGATGGTTACAAGAAATATGCTTTTAATCGGTGAAGGGAAAAAGATTCTCATCGATACAGGTAATAGTCAGAAGATGAATGATAAATTAAAGGATATATATAAATTAAAGTTTATTCCGCATAATTTACTGAGCTCACTGACAGCTCTGGACATTAAGCCATATGAAATTACGGATGTCATTCTCACCCATCTACATTTTGATCATACAGGTGGTTCAACTTATCTTGAGAATGGTGAGTTGAAGTTAACATTCCCTAACGCAACATATTATTTACAAAAAGGTCACTGGGAGTATGCCTTTCAACCCACAGAACGTGATCGTGCAAGTTTCATTAAGGAAGATTTTCTCCCAATATATGAAAAAAAACAACTCACATTAATTGAAGGGAATATAGAATTATTTCCTAACATTCACACACTTGTTGTAAATGGTCACACACCATATCAGCAAATTATTAAAGTAACAGATGGTGACAATACGATATTGTTTTGTGCAGATTTAATTCCAATGGCTTCACATATTCCGTTGCCTTATATAATGGGTTACGATTTAAAGCCACTTGAAACACTGGAAGAAAAAAGAAGAATTCTAAAAACCGCACAACAGGAAAAATGGATATTGTTTTTCGAACATGATCCTTATACGGTTGCTTGTACTGTAAAACTAACCGAGAAAGGTTATGTTCAGGATACCATTTTAAATATTTAAATTATGTCCAATCTAAAAACACTCCTGACCAGAAAAGCTTTAGATATAGGAATTAATAAAATTGGTTTTACAAATGCACAGAAGTTGGTCAAAGAAGCTGAGAAACTCAGAGAATGGTTGTCAAGAAATTTCAATGGAGAAATGCAGTGGATGCAAAAGAGTTTCGAAAAACGGGTGGAGCCATCAAATGTTTTACCTGATGTTAAATCAATAATAGTTTGTGCGATCAATTATTATACACCATATCAACATTCAAACGATAAATTTTCCGGTAAAATATCTCGCTATGCCTGGGGAGATGATTATCACATAGTTTTAAAAAAATTGTTGGTGGAGCTCCTAGATTATTTAAAATCAATAGACAACAGTGTGGAGGGTAAAGTGTATGTGGATACAGGTCCTGTTATGGAAAAAGTTTGGGCACAACGAAGCGGAATTGGATGGATTGGAAAACATACAAATTTGATAACTCGAGATTACGGTTCCTGGGTATTTTTAGGTGTAATTTTAACAAATATAGAAATTGAAAATGATGAATTTCATACTGATTTGTGTGGAAGTTGCACAAGATGCATCGATGCCTGCCCAACTGATGCAATCGTAGCACCGTATGTACTGGATTCAAACAAGTGCATATCATATTTAACGATTGAGCATAAAGGTGAAATTGATGAATCATTAATACCAAAATTCGATAACTGGATTTACGGTTGTGATATCTGTCAGGATGTTTGCCCATGGAATAAAAAATTTGCACAAATCACAAAATTTTTGGAATTTTATCCAAGAAAGATTAATTTTAATCCGAATCTTTTTTCTTTGCAAAGCATCACATTGGAAGATTTTAGGAAAAATTTCAAAAATTCACCAATAAAAAGAATTAAATTGAAGAAATATTTATCGAATGTAAATAACGTTCTAACTGGAAAGGATAAATCTAATGAATCAAAATCATCATAAAGTAATAATAATTGGCTCAGGACCTGCTGGATTTACTGCAGGTATTTATACAGCAAGAGCAAACTTGAAACCACTAATATTTGAAGGTAGTCAACCTGGTGGTCAGCTTATGATTACAACAGAAGTAGAAAACTTCCCGGGTTTTCCAGATGGAATTATGGGACCTGAGTTGATGGATCTGTTTAGAAAGCAGGCAGAAAAATTTGGTGCAATCTGCATCTCAAAAGATGTCACTAAAGTTGATTTTTCATCAAGACCCTTCAAAGTTTGGTCAAATGAAGAATTACATACAGGTGATTCGATAATAATTGCAACTGGTGCAAAAGCAAAACTATTAAATCTTGAATCGGAAAAAAAATATTTTGGCTACGGCGTTTCGGCATGTGCTACCTGTGATGGATTTTTCTTTAAGGATCTTGATGTTGCTGTGGTTGGTGGAGGTGATACAGCAATTGAAGAAGCAACATTTCTAACAAAGTTTGCTAAGAAGGTTATAATCATCCATCGCAGGAACGAGTTAAGAGCTTCCAAAATAATGCAGGAGAGAGCTTTTAAAAATCCGAAAATTTCGTTTATCTGGGATTCAGTTGTGGAAGAAGTGCTTGGTAAGGAAGAAAATGGTAGAAAATCAGTAACAGGCTTAAAACTCAGGAATGTCAAAACGAATGAAAGCAACGAGATAAAAGTAGAAGGTTTGTTTATTGCTATCGGCCACGAACCCAATACACAGATTTTCAAAGGTCAGATAGAAATGAACGAGAATGGTTATATTAAACTTGTTGGTAAAGGAACTCAAACGAGTGTTCCGGGTGTTTTCGCAGCGGGTGATGTAGCAGATCCGATTTATAGACAGGCAATAACAGCTGCAGGTAGTGGCTGCGCGGCAGCAATTGATGTTGAAAGGTATTTGGAATCGTTACACTAACTTTTTTATGTATAACAAATAAAAAAGGTTATATGAATAAAAAAGCAAAACTGGTACGAATTAAACATCGCAAACGCAGAGAAAGATTAAAAGCTAAACGCAAAATGCTTTTAGCTCAGAAACAGGAAGAAAAAGAAGTGGCTCCTCAACAGTAGGAGCCATTTCTGTTTATGTCCCTTTTTGTGATGCCTCAAAATTTTTGTATATTCTTACAAAGTTATGGTATCACACACAAACAAAATATTCAAGTTCGGTAAAAAAGTTTACGACCTTTCGAGCAGAACTTTTATAATGGGTATACTCAATATCACTCCGGATTCCTTTTCAGATGGTGGGAGATATTATTCAACCGAAAAGGCAATCGAACATGCACTGCGAATGGAGGATGAAGGTGCCGACTTTATCGATATTGGTGGTGAATCTACAAGGCCAGGTGCTGAAAGTGTATCGGTTGAAGAAGAATTGAAAAGGGTTATTCCTGTGATCGAAAAATTGGCTGGTAAAATTGAAATACCAATTTCCATCGATACAACAAAATCTGAAGTTGCACGCAAAGCGCTCGATACAGGTGCTGAAATTGTGAATGATATCAGTGCAACGAATTTTGATCCAGATATGATTAAGGTGATTTCAGATTTTAAACCAGCATTAATTTTAATGCATATTAAAGGTTCACCAAAAACTATGCAGATAAATCCTGATTATATAGATGTTATAAAAGAAATCAAGGATTATTTACAGGAATCTGTTAATAAATGCAGAAGCAACGGTATTGAACAAATCATCGTGGATCCGGGTATCGGCTTTGGAAAAAAACTTGAACATAACATTGAAATATTTAAACGATTAAGTGAATTGAAAGAGCTTGGATGTCCAATTCTCATAGGACCTTCAAGAAAATCTTTTATCGGACAGATACTCGATTTGCCAGTTGAGCAACGACTTGAAGGAACTGCTGCCGCAGTTGCTGTTTCTATCCTTCGTGGTGCAAACATAGTGCGTGTTCACGATGTTAAAGAAATAAAAAGAGTAGTTAAAATTGTTGATGCATTAAAATAGGGGAAAATTGTGGAATTATTCAAAGTTGGATTTATTACAGTAACTCTTATCGATCTGTTGGATATAGCTGTTGTCTCGTTCATCTTTTACAGGTTGTATTTAATAATGCGAGGCACAATTGCTGCTCAAATTTTTGTAGGACTTCTATTAATTATACTTTTTTCATTTATATCTCAAGCTATCAACTTAAAGGTAATGGGGTGGTTCCTAAAAACTTTGACTGATATATGGGTAATAGCATTTATCATTTTATTTCAACCAGAGTTAAGACGTTTACTTGTTATAATTGGGAGAAATCCATTCATACAAAAATTTATTAAGGTGGGAATTATAGAAGCGTATGAAGAAATTGGCAGTGCAGCAGCCGAACTTGCTCGCAAACGGCACGGTGCTTTGATAGTCATTGCCCGTGCAGCAGGTATAAGAAGTTTTGTGGAAACAGGTGTGCAGTTACAGGCACTTGTAAGTAAAGCATTACTTGTTTCGATTTTTAATCCAAAATCACCTCTGCATGATGGTGCTGTAATTATTAAAGATAGAATGATAGAAGCAGCAAGATGTACATTGCCTTTTTCTCATGTTACTCGCATTGGCGAGATTACACTTGGAATGCGTCATAGGGCAGGAATTGGTATATCTGAACAAACCGATGCGTTGGTAATTATTGTATCTGAAGAACGTGGAACAATCTCTATAGCAGAAAATGGCGTAATAAAGTATGGACTTTCAGCAAAAGAATTAGTAGATGAACTCAAAACAAGATTGGCTGTTCCCCAAAAATCCTGGAAAAATATATGGAGAAATTTGAAAGTAAATGAGTGAATTACTTCAAAACGGAAGATTTAAAAGCGAAAGGAAAGAAATGGTTGAGCTCATCCGAAGTCGTGGTGTTAAGGATGAGAATTTGTTGAAAGCAATGTTAAAGGTTCCTCGGCATCTTTTTGTGAATGAACTCTTTATTGGTAGAGCATATGAAGATTCTGCGTTACCAATTGGAATGTCGCAAACGATATCGCAACCATATACTGTAGCAGTAATGACTGAAGCTCTTGAAGTAAAAAAAGGTTCAAAAATTCTTGAAATCGGAACTGGCTCAGGTTATCAAGCCGCAATTTTAGCTGAAATGGGTGCTAAAGTTTACACTATCGAAAGATATGTGGAGTTGCTAAACAGTGCGAGAAAAAATTTAGAGAAACTTGGTTACCAGGTAGTTTCCAAATGTGGCGACGGAACCATCGGATGGAGTGAGTTTGCACCATACGACGGAATAATAGTTACTGCAGCAGCACCAGATGTACCACAACCATTATTGGATCAACTTGCCGATGGCGGAATCCTTGTCATACCAATTGGTGATATTGATACACAAAATTTGCATGTGATAAAAAAATTTAAAGATAAATTTGATACACGAGTTATTTTTGGATTTAGATTCGTACCGTTGATTGGTAAAATGGGCTGGCAGGGTAATGGATAGGAATGGATTTGGTAAAACTTTCAAACTCTAAAAAGGTTTTATTCATAATTGGGCCAACCTGCTCAGGTAAATCCACAATTTCAATCCCAATCGCATTAAAATTAAATGCTGAAATCATTTCAGCCGATTCCCGACAGATTTATAGAATGCTTGATATTGGAACAGCAAAGCCATCTTCGAAGGATCTCGATACAGTTAAACATCACTTTATAAATGAATTAAATCCAGATGAAGAATTTAGTGCTGGTGAGTATTCCAAGGAAGCCAGAAAAAGAATAGATGAAATATTTCTAAGAAAAAAACAACCAATTGTCGTAGGTGGATCTGGTTTGTATATAGAAGCATTGGTTGATGGTATTTTTGATAGCCCACCCGTAGATAAAAATATCAGGAAAAAACTTTATGATTGGTATAGAACTTCCAGCTTAGATGAGCTAATTGAATATTTAAGGAAGATTGACTCAGAATCACTCCAAAAAATGAAGCACATTACAGTTAGAAGAGTTGTCAGAGCTATTGAAGTATATGAATTGACTGGCATTCCGATTTCTGTTTTACAGAAACAGCGTAAACCTGCTGAATTCAATGAGATAATGATTGGTTTGAATTGGGATAGGGAGAAACTGTATGAGCGTATAAACACTAGAGTAGATTGGATGATAGAATCTGGATTAATTGAAGAGGTGCGAAAAATTTTAGAAAGTGGTTACAATGAAAATTTGTTAGCACTTCAAACTGTAGGGTATAAAGAAACAATCGATTATTTGAAGGGTAAGATTGATTTTGATAAAATGGTGGAATTAATAAAGCGCAATACAAGACGATATGCAAAACGACAGCTTACATGGTTTCGTCGGGAGAAAAGAATAAAATGGTTCGATGTGAAGGATGAAAATGATTTTGGTGGTTTAGTTGAGAAGATTATTGAATATTTTGTTTCTTCCTGATAATGTGTTTATTTAGTGTTCGATCAGCCTTTTTTGTGGATTATCGGATGAGCCGATATAACGCTTTTTTAATTTATTGCTATAGAGTACATAAACATAGTACATAAGCGGAAAGGGTGGGATTCTACGCCTGAGGCGTATCAGCCTCTGGCTGAGA
>QOQV01000001.1 GCA_003327435.1 Ignavibacteriota bacterium | reverse complement strand
CCATCAACTATGACACTATCGATGTGGTAGCCGGTGTTAGGAGTAAAAGTAAATGTTTGATTAGAGCCGTAGAGGACTTTTACCAAACCGCTTGGTGAAATCGAGCCATTCGGACCAGCTGTGGCGGTGATTGTGAGTGTATCGATAGCAAAGTTAACATGAATCGTATGATTGGCAGTCACATTGGTGAAGGTGTAAGAAGCAGGACTTCCAACAGAAGCACCATCAACCAGTACATTGAGTATGTGATAACCAGTGTTAGGTGTGAAGTTAAATGTCTGATTAGCACCATAAGACACAGGCACATTGCCAGAAGGTGAAATAGTCCCACCAGCTGAAGCAGTTGCGGTTATGATGAATTCTGTTAATCTAAACTTAACAGAAATAGTGTGATTGGTTGTAACATTGATGAAAGTGTAAGAAGTATCATTACCTACGAACACACCATCAACGAAGACACTATCGATGTGGTAGCCGGTGTTAGGAGTAAAAGTAAATGTTTGATTTGAGCCGTAGAGGACTCTGACTGTTCCAGCAGGTGAAATCGAGCCATTCGGACCAGCCGTGGCGGTGATTGTGAGCGTATCGATAGCAAAATCAACATGAATACTGTGATCGCTAGTTACATTGTTGAATGTATATTCATTTTGTGCACCAACTGAAATATCATCGACAATAACATCGAAAACATGATATCCTGCATCTGGTATCATGTAAAATGTTTTACTTTCACCTGCAATTACGATAACTTCACCATACGGATTTATCTGACCATTAGGCCCAGCTGTTGCTGTAATGGTATATTGCTCATAAATTATTGTATCAAGATTCGTATTTGAATATGTAATTCCAAAACTAATGTTTTCAATAGTACACAGCAATACCGACAACAATACGAATTTTGCAATTATATTTTTAAAAATATTAAACATTTTGTAAAGCATTTTTAATCCTCTCTAAATAATATTCTACTTCAAATGGTTTTTGTATATAATCATCAGCATTGTATTTCATCGATAGCTTTGCAGATTCAATTGACGGATATGCAGTAATTATTATAACTTTGATTTCTGGATTAATATTTTTGAGTTCCTTAAGTACTTCAAACCCGCTCATTGAGGGAATACCTACATCAAGCAAAACCAGATCTATAGGTCGACTTTTAAAAATTTCTATACCGTGTGGTCCATCTGCTGTTGTAAAAACAGTGTGACCTTCTGCGGTTAGTATTGCTCTCTGCATTGCCAGCTGAAGTTCATCATCATCTATTAGTAATATATTTGCCATTTTCTTCATCCTTTATGAATTAGTTTGTTTCACGACTTGTTCTGATCCATTCGTTGTGAAATTTTTTAAAGGTAAAATTTATATAAAGATAAATTTTCCAAATAACATATTTCGGTATATGGAAAAAAGCTTTATATAGGGTTCTATCTGCATTTGCTGCTTTTAAACCTATAAGTATGTGTAATATACCCATCATAAAAATTGCCAGCCATACATATAAAAAAATATTTAGTTCTTTAATTTCTAAAGTTATTAATAATGCATTAATAAATATCATGAAAGTGATGAGTACAAATAAATTGACAATCGGAGGTGTAATTAATTCTATTAAAGCATCGAAATAAACAAATGAGCCAGTTTTTAGATATTTGCGTAATAGTTTCAAGGTATAATTTTTTATTACAGGATATCGACCTCTTTCCCATCTGGATCTTTGTGATTCTGCCTTTTTATGATCTCTTGGCATTGCTGCCAATACAATAGTTTCAGGTGCAAAATCTACAACTATACCATTTAATAATAAGATTAATCCATGCTCAAGATCTTCATTTAGAGACCAAGAAGACCAGGGTATCTTTTTCAATAATAATGTACTTAAACACATTCCATTTCCTTTTAAACCAGCTGTAAATTTAAAATTCTTCCGTCCAAGGGGTCTTACATAATTATAAAGTGTAAATCCAACTCTTGTGACTTCTGAACTCCAGGAGTCATATTGTGGTTCGACTAAGTCTGCGACTTGAATAGCCTGTGAACCATTCTGTAGATATGTGTTTAGAACTTTCAGAATATTGGGTTGAACAATACTATCTGCATCAACAATAACTATTGCATCATAATTTTTTTGACTTTTTAACAAAATATCTGTACACCATCTAAGTGCATAACCTTTTCCTCTTTCGGTTGGATTGTTTCTTATTAAAACATTCGCTCCAAGCTCACTGCTGATTTCTGCTGTTTTATCTGTACAATTGTCTGCGATAACAAACAGATCCCATAATTCTCCTGGATAATCGATCTGTAATATACTCTTGATAGTTCTCGTAATTGAAAGTTCTTCATTATGTGCAGGTATTATAAATGCAAACTTATTGTACTTATTTGCAAATAAGATCTTTTCTTTTGAACTTCTCAATGCACTCAAACTTAAAAATAGGAGATATAGAACTATACCTCCAATAAATATTATTAATAAAGTTTCTAATATTTGAAATACAATAACCATTAATTAAATAATTTATAATTTATAAACCGAAATATTCTGTATAATAATAGTTTATGATACAAAAAATTAAGAAATTTCGATTTTAATCTATTATTAAATATAAATACTTCGTCATATTGTTCGATCTCTGGTTTCCAAACTGATTTAGCTTTAATATTCCCCCATAGCAGGTGAAATTCTTTATAACCTAATTCATAAATTTTTTTGATGTTATAAAAAGACACAATGTTACCCACTCCATAATTACGGTAATTCGAATCATAACTTGTTTTTAAATCAATTGCTACATGTGCAAATTTAAAAATAATATCGTATGCAATAGTTTTATCATCAATTTGTGCTAAACCTATAAAAATATTGTCTGTGTTAGATAGATTTCTTAGAAGTGCTTGAAAAAAATTTTTGTACTTCTTGTCATATATGGAAATTCCTCTTTTATCTTTCCAGCTTGCTTTATCTATTTGTACTATAATACTATATATTTTTTCGATGTTATCTATTCTTGTGATATTTAAAATTTCAAATTTACCGATTTTTTTTAATTTGTTTTCTCTTCTATTGATTTTTTTTACAAAATCTCTGTCTAATTTCGTTAAGTAATTTTCCCAAGTACTATCAAACACAATCTTTGTACTAAAAAATACGCGTCTAATATATATATCGAATTTATAATATTTTTTGTTATCCCGTAATGATTTTAGTGTTTGTGAGTCAGACAATATCGGATGGAGCCTGATGTAATCCCAGTTTTTAACTTTTTCTTTTAAATGTTTTAAAATACATTCCAGAGCAATTTTATGATTATCTCGCCTTATGATAAAATCCAGGTGTCCTGCTAAATTTAAAGCGGAATAAGCATATTTCATCATTGATAAAAATTCCAATTTGTTAATTTTGAATCCAAATTTTTTTATTTGAACCAGCATTAACGGTGCTATCCCTATAAGTTCCTGAGCTTTCCAAATGAAGATGATATAAGGAGTTTTATCCTTCGATGCAAAGCATTGCCACCAACTTTCAAACCACTCGAATATTAAAAATGGGTTGGGATTTTCTGATGATAAAACCAGATTATTCCAGATTTGGCGATACATTGATGCTTCGTCGAATGAATTTATAATTTGTATTCGATAATCTTCAGCTAGCGTATTTTCATTTTTGGCTGTATTCATAATCATCTCTTTAATTTTGCAATCATTCGTCGAAATAATCTTGAGAATTTATTATAATCGTAGAAGGTAAGTAATACCTGTCTTAATTGTATTAGGTAATGCAGCGTGACTAAAATTGGAGTAGCTAATGTTTTCGAAAAAATGTCGACCTTTGAATAATAATCCGATTTTCCACCAAGCTGATATTTATAAGTTTCCTTTCCACCTTGGAAATCGAAGATTTTGTAATTAGCTTCAATTGCATCCTTAATAACATAACTTAGTAAAACTTTTCCTGGACTATACTTTTTCAATTCGTGATTTTGTTCCATTCCACTAAGATAAAAATAACAAATAGGATGACTAAAAAAAGATAATACAGCTGCAAATCTTCTACTATCTTTCTTGAAGAAATACAATTTTCTTATTGTTTCATTGTTGTTTGTTGTAACAATTTTCGAGAGAAATTTTTCAAAGTTTTCTGATGCTTTAAAAAAACCCGGGAAACCTTTGCTCTCCCATGAAGCAGTATGTAATCTTACAAAGTCCTTGAAATCTTCTGTTTTAATTTCTTGGTCTTTTAAAATTTCTAATTCTACATTATTCTTTTTGAGTGATTTTATTCTCCTTTGGAGCATTGTTTTTTCATTATTGGTCAATGAATTTATATATTCTTCCCATGAATCTGGTAGTTGCATCACAACCCTTGTGACAATTCTTGGTTTGTGTAAAACAATGTATTTATGTTCTTTAAAATATTTGATAATTTCAGACATTGATTCAGAAATATATGGAAACCCATAAAATGATGCCCACTTTAGTGTTCTATCCTTAAAAAATTCTTTGATCTGCTCTATGAATTTTACAATCACAATATTTTTATATTCTGGATTAATCAAAGGTTCATATTCACCGTATGCCTGATAAACGCATAGTAATCTTGATCGATTGAATTTAAGCGGTCCGATTTTAATGTTTTCTTTAAAAAGTGGGAGTATACCTACAATTTCATTATCGTTCCACACTGTAATTATCAACAGTTCGTTGTTTTCCTTTTTATAGAATTTCCACCATTGAAAATTCCAAAAGAAAGATTGAAACACTGTTCCATTCATTTTCCCGTGTAAATTTATCCAGTGCTTTTCTAAGCTGGCGAAATCACTGTCGTTTGTGATAACTTTTATTACCATTCTGAACCAATGGTTGAATTTTTTAACTGATCTGCTCTGGTCAACTCAGATTTTTGAGATTTAATTTTGAGTTTTCTAAGAATTCGGTTTTTATAACTTTTAAAAATTCTAATGATTTTGTAAAAACTAATATCAATTAATAAAATTTTTAGTAGTATTGAGTATTGATTATTCTTAAAGATAAATATTTCTGAAAATGATTTATTGTTCGGATCCCAACGTTCTTTTGCTAAAGTTCGACCCCACAACATATTAAATTCAGAAATACTGTTATTCATATAATATTCTAGTTCTTTTTCTAATAACAATTGTCCTGGACCAAAATCTGAAAATTCTTCGTCATAACTACCTTTCCAGTTTATAACTTTGTCTCTGTAACATATATTCATATCATAAGCTATGTATTTACCATTCAATTCTAAAAACCAGAGATGTACCCATTCTAAATGGCAAACCTGTTCCGAGAACTCTTTGAAAAAGTTTTTATAACCGATAGAATTGATACTAACACCTTTTTGCCATTTCCAGCTTCTTTTCTCTATATCCAGAACATGATGTAAATTTTCCTTAATCTCTGTTGGAGATTTAAATAAAACAAACTTTATTTCTCCAATTTCTTTAAATTTGTTTTGAAAATATCTTAGCTGTTTGCGGAATCTTTTCGATAACGATTGATAATAATTTTCCCAGCTTCTGTTTGTATCTATAATAAGAGATTTAAATGCTTCTTGTTCTACAAATTTCAGATTATAGTTGCTTGCAAAATTTTTAATTTCAGAGATTGTTTGTGATTCTACTGGGATTGGGTTTAATCGAATAAAATGCCAATCATCTTTCATTAGTTCTTCGAATATTTTGTCTAAAACATCCTCATACCCGGGAGTGATAATAATATCAAGTTCTGGGCATAAATTTGTGGGAGAATCTGGGTAATCTGCCATCGAAATAAATTCTATTTTTTTGTATGGTAGAAATATTAATTTTTCTTTTCTTAATAATAATGGTGCAATCGCAATGACATCGTTATTTTTTTTTACAATTAATATTTTAATAGAAGTATTGTCGTCTACGAAACATTTTAACCAGCAACTTATCCATTCGGTAGTGAGACAAACATTATTATAATGCTTCACTATTTCATCCCAGGCAGGTTTAATAGAATTTAATTCCTGAATGCTTCTTATAACTTTAATGTCGTATGTATTGTTCTTATTCTTCATGAAACATTTTTAGTTTCAGTGGGTTTATATTTCAAGAAATTTTTGAGTGTAATTATTCTAAATAGTTTTAATAATTGTCTCTTCCAGAAGCAATATGTGTTGACTATGAATGGTTTAGGATCCGACCAGCTCCAGATATAAAAATGTGGTGTATGCATTAAGCTTTTGATCCATCCGATAAATGAAAGTTTGTTATTTTTTTTCAATTCACGAAACGCTAAGTAATCAGGTAATGGTTTGATTATATAAACTCCTCTTTTATAGTAATCCATCTTTGGAGTCGTTAAACCAACTAAACGGTTATATACAAATAATGCCCAATTCAGTCCAGATTTGTGTAACAACTCGGTGGTGCCAGTAAATCGAGGATTACATTCAAGTAATTTGAGTTTACCATCTCTGGCATCACGCATAAATTCTAAGGTTCCAATACCCCTAAGTTTAATACCTTGAAGGAATTTTAGACCTAACTTTATTACTTCTGGATTCCAATTTGTTACATTGTAAGTACCCAATCCATATAAATTTGGTTGCTGTCTTAATCTGAGTTTTGTAAAATGAAAGAGTGGATTTCCATTTTCATCAATGTGTGTGTAATAGCCATCGTAGCCTTCTGAACCAAGTGGAATTAATTCTGTAATTAGCATCTTCAAATTATATTGCTGGGTTATGTGATAATATTTATATAGTTCAGCTTCGTTTTTTACTTTAAACATCTTAGTACCATGAAATCTATAAGAAAACTCGTGTGAAATTCGTGGTTTCAACGCACATGGATATTGTATCACATCAGCAATTTTTTCAAGATCAGAAATATTTTCAACATTCCATACTTCTGGAATTGGAATATCTAGAGATTTGGCTAATTTGTATGTTTCATACTTGTCAAGCATCTTAAGTGTTATTTCGTCATTTCCCTCTGGTAAGATGTAAAATTCTTCCAGGGCTTTGCGGTTTTCAATTACAATTTTTAATCCGTAGTCGCAGCATGGCATTAACACGAATTTTTGAGGAAGTTTCGGGCCCTGTTCAATTAACCACTCAAGCCAGGTAACTTTCTCCTCATCTTGAAGATGTTTGATACCAATACAAAATCTTGAATGGTGTACTATACTATCATCTTCATCGATTACGTAACAGGATATGTTATTTTTACCTAATGCTCGAGCGACTGATAAGGCAATTGGTCCGCCGCCAAGCAATATAACCGGATGTAATTTGTCTTTGCGTATTTTCATAAATCGGGATCTTTATTGTCTATTTGTTTAAAAAGCTCATTTTTTATGACTTTATTACCTGATTTTGGTATTTCTTTTACTTTGAAAATTAGTAAATTTTTTAGCCAATCAATCTCAAGGCTTGATATTTTTTCATATATTTTTTCAGGTTCAATGGTTTCAGCATAACCTGTAGCATAAAAGAGGATCGGAACCTTATTCTCTGGTTCGTAAATATTTTCTTTGAAGGTCAAATAGTATTCGCAATTTAGTTCAGAAAGTATATTACCAATTAAGGCATTAATTTCTTGCAATGAGATAATATCTTTATTGATGAACATAACATCTTCTTTTGTCCCCTTAAGGTATAGTTTTCCTTTTTCATCCAGCATTGCATACTGGTTTGTTATAAGCCAATTGTCCGCTGAAAAATTACTTTTATCAATATTACCATCTTTAAAATAACCTTCCATAGTATTATTTCCATTAATACATAAAATTCCCACGTTAGGATTATCAACATTGGATTGTTTTTGAATTTTTAATTTAATTCCAGGTAATGGTAATCCCATGCACAAATTTTCAGGATCTACGTCTTTTATATTTACTATAGTTGTAAGAGGAGCTTCCAGTGGGCTATAACTTAAATATACTTTCGTCATTTGTAAATCGGAAAGTCCTTGTTTTACAAGTTCATCAATAGAATATATATTATCACCGCTCAATTGAAGGATGATAAAATTTTTTAATGCTTCCATTGTTAAGGATTTAAAATTGCTGCAAAGATAATTGAATAATTCAATATCTGTAAACAGTGTATTGCATTTGTGTTTCATAATGTACGCAGGAATGTTGAGCTTATCTTCAATGTCCTGTATTAGAAAACTTGTTGCACCTGCAATCAGGTTTTGTATTATACGTATGAATCCCAATATATGACTTGGTGAATAGGTTATGAGTTCTCTATGACTTGGATTTACAGAAAGAATCTGGTTAAGTAATAATGATGGATATATTATACCAATGTGATTGAAGGCAATGAGTTTTTTTGTTTCACTAGCATAATGTATGAAAACAAGATCTGATATTTCTGGTTGAATTAATCGGGTTATTTTTTGTGCACTTTCATTTTCAAAATGCTCTATATTCTCAATATAATCACTATCTTCTATATGTTTAAATAGTTCTTCTGACCAATAAAAAATTGAATGGGGGAAATTAAATTGTTTTATTTGATTAATATCTGAGGATCTCGGATCGGTGATGATAGTAAATGGATCAACATTTTTAATGATTAAATCCCAATCTGATGAATCTGTTTTTTGTCCTATTGGTACTGCAACACCACCTGCTCGGATTACGGCAATTGAAGCAATAAACTGATTCAAGGGATTTTTGAGATTTATTATTATCTTATCGCCTTTATGTAATCCCTCAAGAATTAACTGATCA
This sequence comes from Ignavibacteriota bacterium, assembly GCA_003327435.1. Classification (GTDB taxonomy): domain Bacteria; phylum Bacteroidota; class Ignavibacteria; order UBA10030; family BY39; genus BY39. The sequence continues at coordinate 502,909 of QOQV01000001.1, read as the reverse complement.
GAAATAAGTATAATTTTTTGCAATAAATTTTTATATGATATATGTTTTGAATTTTGAACAAGGGCTGTGCTATTTTTATAATTTTTTGTTGCTGTTAGTATATATTCATATAATGTTTTCATAAATTATTCTTTCTTTGCTTATGTTCCATAATTACTTTTTCAATGATGGTTCTCATACTTTCAATAAATTGTTCAAAGGTATGGTGTTCTTCTAAATATCTTCTGCCTGCCAAACCCATTTTTTTTGCTATTTCTGGATTGTTCCATAAGTAAATGATAGCTTCTCTTAATGCTAATGGGTCTTGAACTGGTACATAAATTCCGGTAATACCATCCTGGATTACATCTACCTGTCCCACTGTTCTGGAGCATATGACTGCTTTGCCCATTGCCATTGATTCGAGGATACATGTTAACCCATTATCAGTATCTGTAGGCAAGATAGGAACAACTACAAATCTTGAGCGAGCATAAAGCTCTCTAAGTTCATAATAGTATTTCGGGCCTATTGTGATATTTGGTGGTAATTCTTTAATATCATAAAGTGCCTTGACTGTATTATAAAGTTTACCACGAGTCAAACCAGCAGCTATATGACAGGGAATATCCGTACCTCGGAGTGCCTCTACTAATGTTGGGTAGTCCCTCATTTCAGAACCGACCGCACAAATCAAATCTGTTTCTCTTTCAATCGGTCTAAAAAACTTTTGATCAGCAAATTTCCTGATAAATTCGATTTTTGATTCAGGTATTTTTAAGTGGTTTAGTGCAAAATTCTTTTGAACACTTGACCATAATAAGATTTTATCTATGTGTGATATTGTTAGCTTTAAAAATTTTGATTTCTTTGGATTTGATATCCAGCTATTTAGGGTTATATGTGGCACTCTTCTGTTTGTAATTTTTAATAAGAAGGCAAATGGGTAAGCCAACCTTTCTGCCCATGTGACTACAAGATCATATTTATGGCAAATAATATAAGCTTCAATTACCTGTTGTAATACAATTGGTAGAAATTTATAAATTATCTTACGCCATTTTGGAATTGTTTGTAAAAATCTTTCATCAAGCATATCAGAGTTCAATTCACGTTGATACAGGGATATTCTTGGCATTCTATCAGCAGCTTCTTCTTGTAAAAGTTTGTTGATATCTGGCCTGTTAAGCCCACTTGATATTAAAGTCAGGATCTTCATTGCAGTTGATTCTTTGTTTTTAGGAAATTCTTAATTTTTCTAACCAGCGATTGAAAACGGTTTCTTGAATATTTATAAATTGATAATGGCATTTTATATACTTTCATCCAGATCTTTAGAAGCATCGTTTCTCTAATTATTAGAATCTTAATAAACTTTAAAATTAGTAAAAATATTACAAAGATATATCTGACATTAACATTTCCTTTGTATATTCTTAAGTTCCAATTTGTAGTAAAGGAATTTGTGAAATCTTTTTTATATGCTTCATCTCCGCGAAGGAGGTCAACCACCGGGATATTTTCATCAATGCTATCTTTAATCATATGCATCAGTAATACAAGTCCAGGTCGGCGCTTTGCTTCGAAAGCTGTATCATCAATACCGGATAAATAATCATATAATCTTCCTTTGTATTTGAATGCTAATCTACCTGCAATGACTTTATCATTATTGTATGCAACTCCACACCAGATCACATCATCATTATAACATGAATTTATAAATTCATCAAGAAACCTTTCGTATCTCAAATCACCAAAGAATCCAGGATATCCAGTTTTGTTCCATTTGTTCTGGTGTAATTCCTTGATTTGACGTAAAGCTATCTGTAATTCTTCAAATGAACCAGATTTTTTTATTTTAAATAATTTCCCAGATTCTTTCCAGGATTGAGTAAACCTCCTCTTCACACTTGTTGTTCTACTATTAAGAAAATCTTCAAAGGAAGACGGAGTTTTGATATAAGGACATATTTCTCCTTTCCGAAATTTGAATCTTAAATTACAATTCTTCAGGATTTCATGTAAATATTTAAATGAAGAATTGTTATCATTTAAATTTGTGAGTATTGTTTCATCATACAGATCTTTGTTATTAATTAAGAAATTTACAAAACTCTCAAATATTCTTGTTTCATATTTTGGGTAGCAAATAATCTCAAGGTAATCGCTTGGACTATTGTCGTTAAATAATCCAAAGGTCTGACCATGTAATGTTTCACTTCCGATGAAAAGTAATCTTTTAAAAATTGTTTTTCCAAAGAATTTTTCTTCGTGGATATATAACGGGGCTATTCCAACTAAAATCTCATCATCATAGAAGAAAAGGATGAGCATTCTATCTGCGTCAGGGTTGTGATAGTGTTTCCACCAATTAAACAACCAGTATGATTTTTGATAAATTGTTGCATTTGAAATGTCGACAAGTTTATCCCAGTCAGTTTTAAATTGCTGTAATTCTTCTATTGAATTAACTATTTTGGTTTTTAACAGTTTTTCTTTATATGGTGTATCGATTGATTGATTATTTTGTATTTGTAATTTCATCAATGTTATTTGTTGTTATTCTTATAGAATATTGTTTTATATTTCCACCATAACCACTCAGCATAAATATAAGGTCTTTGAAGTTTCATTACATATGAGGTAAGATTTTGATTTCCATTAATTAATATTCTTCTGATTTCGTACGGATCTTTATCAATAGTTGGAGGTCCACTATATGTACCGCAAGCATGTTTATAACCTGCTTCTCTAACAAGCTCCTTTAGGAGTGGATTTACTTTGCCATATGTGTAAGCAAATGTATTAATCGGTGAACCAAGTAGAATTTCTAAGAGCATTCTCGAGCGGGAAATCTCGTCCCATGCCTTTTCTCTTGATAGTGTGGTTAAATCAGAATGAGTTAAAGTATGAGCCCCTATTTCGAAACCGGCTTCGTGTAGTTCGAGAATTTGTTGCTCATTTAAAAGTGGCAGAGGCTCTAATTCTGGAAAATCCCACATAGAGTATTTTATTTCTTTATCACCGAGGATAAATATTACACCTTTCATTCCATAATATTCCATCAGTGGAAATACTTCTGTATAAATTGATTCATAACCATCATCAAATGTTAGAATAATTGGTTTTCTTGGAAGATTAAGCTTATTATCTTTAAATAATGAGTAATCTCTAAAAGTAATAGTTGTGTAACCAAATCGTTGTAAGATTTCCAGATGTAGTTTAAATTCTTCAATATGGACTGCTATATTTTTATGTCTCGTTACAAATTTTTTATCCCTTGAGATATGATGATACATTAGAATTCTAATTTTCTTGGAATTTCCAATGGATTTGTTATTATCTGACATTAGCATTCTCCATTGAATTTTTATATACAGAAATAACTTTTGCAGGAACTCCTGCTGCAATTGAATATTCAGGTATATCTTTTGTAATAACAGAACCAGCAGCAATGATTGCACCATTACCAATTTTTACACCTTTTAAGATAATGGCACGACAGCCAATCCAGACGTTGTCTCCAATTATAACAGGTTTATCAATGGTTTCAGTTTGACCTGGTAATGGATGAAGATCAGTGTCCATTATGATAACATCCCAGGAGATTTTACAATCTTTACCAATTTCTACAAATTTATTTGCAACTATTAGAGTATTACGATTCAAGTATGTTCCGTTTTTTATAATTAACTTACCATTTTTACCAATTTCTAATCTTACGCCTGAATAAAATTGACAGTTTTCAGCGTAAAGCTCACCGCCCTGGTTGATTACCTTGGGGAATGGCTTCCCACCTGAAACAACCAAGATTTTAGCTCGTGTAAATTTACGTGATAGTAAAAACCCTAATATGTGCTCATATAGCGAATGACGTTTCAATCTTAGGCGTGTACGGTATATTATTTCTTTTATATTCATTTTTTATGATTTGTTTTTTTAACTCTTGAATTTTTGTGAAAAGAGTATATAGTTTTATACACCTCATTTAATTTTTCACCAATAACAATCCAATCATATACATTCTTTGCAAGTTCATAGCCGTTCGAAACTAACTTTTGTTGTAGTTGGTTGTCTTTAATTAAATTAATAACTTTTTCAGCGAAGTCCTTTGGATCATCTGCAATCAGGACAGTTTCTCCGTTTATAACATCCAAACCCTCTGCGCCAACTGATGTAGTTACAACCGGTTTTTTCATTGCAAGAGCTTCAAGGATTTTTAATCTTGTTCCACTACCCATCCTTAATGGGACAACGAAAATTGCAGATTTCCAGACATAAGGTCTAACATCCTCTACATAACCTGTAATGATTACATTTTTTGATGATTTTTCAAGCAAATTATTAGGAGGATTTTTACCTACAATGTAAATTTTGATATCAGGATAAATCTTTTGTATATGTGGTAAAATTTGTTCAATAAAGTATATTGCTCCGTCTGAATTTGGTATGTAGGATAATGCGCCGGTAAAAACCAATGAATATTGTTCATGATTTTCCTCTGTTGGATGGAAATATTCTGTATCAACTCCGTTTGGTATTAAATATTTTGGAATTTCAGGTATAAATTTATCAAATGTTGATGCATCATTTTGAGAAGTAACTAATAATGCATCCTGGTTTTTACATGCTGAAATCTCGTCGTGAAATAGTTTTTTATATTCTCTTTTATAAAAGAATTTTCTTAATTTTGAATTTGTATATTGCCACTGATGGTAATAAATTAGATGTTCAACATTATGTGCATCTAATATTTTAATGGCATCAGAATTTATCCGATAATTTGCCATATGGGGAAATTCGAATTGAACTATGTCGTATTTGTTATCTGATGTTAGTTTATCTATTATATGTTGCATCTGCTTGTGATAAGCTATAAGACTAAAGGAACTCTGATTTCGTAATAAAGAATACAGTTGAACAAGTCGTTTTTTTCTTCGATACTTGGGAATATAGCAGGTATGTATTTCATTTACCGTGTTAGAGAAATTATTTTTTAATACCTGTTTAATGTTTTCATCACCAAATGTAAGTAATGTGACTTGATTATATTTACTCATCTGCTTGATAAGATTATACACACGAAGTGCACCTCCGAATGTTGGAGGTATTGGTGAGTAAGGGAATATATGTAATATTTTCATCATTTTATGTCTTTTGTTGGAAGAATTATATTTTTTAAATTTTTTAGTGTTGAATATTCTTTAAAAAACTCAACTTCTTTGGGTTCAAATACCTTAAATAAAAATAGAAGAATTAGATAGATGAAAAAACCAAATATGGCTTCTAATATCCAGAATATTTGAATCTCACGAAGTGAATAAACTATTAAAAATAAAATAATGCCAGCAAATAAAGCTTTTATAATTGTCATGGGCTTTGCTCCATAAAAATTTTCTTTAGGAGTGATTTTTAATGCCCATAACATTACAAATAGTTCAGTGACAAGTGTGGCAATAGCTGCTCCAATTCCGCCATTATGATAATATTGCTGGGTATACGGAATCATTATGTAATTTAAACCAACATTTAAAATCACAGCACCAAATGCGACTAGTGTCCACTCTTTTAATTTATCAGAAGCTAAGATTGCAGTTCCTAAAATCATATCAATGTATACAAGTATTACTCCGACTGAGAATATTTTTAAAATAATCACAGATGAGCTATACTGTCTCAAGCCGTAGAAGAGATCTATAATATTGGGTGCAAAAATAAAAATTAAAATACTTACTGGAATTCCAGCTAAAACGATAAAGTCAATGCTTTTAGTTGTTGTTGAAGCCAGGTTTTCTTTATCCTTATATATTCTAGATAAAATTGGGAACACAGCTATACTGAATATGCTTGGAATGAACATCAAAATATCAAAGAACCGATATGCTGCACCGTAAGCACCAACCACCGTCTCAGGAGTCATAAAGGATAGCATTATTGCATCGACTCTATAGTAAATAATTCCAAAAATTGACCAGAAGAAATATGGTATCCCTTTTTTTACCAGACCAAGAGCTCCCTTGAAATTAAATTTTGGGATTTCGGTAATTATTACAGATGAATATTTTAAATGAATAAAGAAATTAATGAACGATCCTATCGTATATATTATTCCAATTATTAAGAAATTTGCTCCTAAAAGTAATGCGGTTATTGCAGCAATTGTCACGAATATTTGGTCTGTGATGGCTCCTATTGATGGAAATCGCATCTGTTCAAAACCCTGGAAACAACTCCACAAAACCTTCCTTATTCCTTCCCACAGCATACTTATGCCATATATTATAATCAGGGCTTTCTCTAATCTGTGATAATTCGTGAACATTACAAACACTATTAAAATTATGAAAGAGATTGCCCAAAGTATAATTCTGATACCAATAGCGTCAACAGCAATTTCTCCAACTTTATCACGGTTTCTTGCAACTTCTTTTGAGATAGAATATCTTCCTCCAAAATCTATAAACAGTAAGAATATCGTCATAATGGAACCGGCTACATAGAGTCTGCCATAATCAACTGTTCCAAGGTATCGTGGTAAAAATAGCAGCAATATAAAACTCATTGTCCAAGTAATTACCTGTGAGCTCATTAAAACAGCTGTATTTTTCAAAATTGATTTTGCTATCGTTTTATCCAAATTGTAGTTCTCTTTTTTTGTTTACTAATCGACTGAATATAATTTTTAATGCAAATTTTGGTAAAGCTAGCATCCTTCGCCAGCGATATGGTTCACGCATTAACCTATAAAACCATTCGAGACCAATTTTTCGTATCCATTGAGGTGCACGTTTAGCTACCCCAGCTATGAAATCGAAAGTTCCACCAACCCCCATTGCAATTTTTATGTTTAATTTATCCAGGTTTCGCGCAATCCACAGATCCTGATTTGGTGAACCGTAAGCTACCAGTAAAATATCTGAATATGTTTGGTTAATTTTATCACATATTTCTTTTTCTTCATCTGGGTGAGGAGAACCTGCATAAGTTCCTGCGATTTGTAGTGTTGGATATTTCTTCATAAGTTCTGAAGCTGCTTTTTCTGCTACACCTGGAGCCGCTCCTAAAAGAAAAATTCGCCAGCCGTTTAATGCTGAAATTCGAGCAAGTTCGTAAACCGTATCAACACCAGTAACTCTTTCTTTGATGGGTTTTCCAATAATTTTTGATGCGAGCACGATTCCTATTCCATCTGGTAATCGAAGTCTTGCATTGTTTAAAACATTTCTGAAATTTTCATTGGTCTGAGCTTGCATTATGAATTCAGGGTTTATAGTCACAATGTGTGATTTATAGCTTTCTTTAATAAAATGTTCAATTGAAATCAAGGCATCTACCATAGATATGTTATCAATTATTACATTTAGAATTTTTACAGATTCCATCTTGAATGAAAAATTATTTGTTATAGATTCTATCATTTATTGTTTAATGCCGTGATTGTTTTGATTGTAGGTAGTAATCCTAATAGTGTTCCGAGGAAAATCATATTTCGATAATAGGTTAATTGCAAGTCATAAAACGAAACTACAAGTTGCCCGATTGTTGCTATAATTATCATACTACAAATTGATTTTAAGTAGGGATCATCAATTTTTTTATATAGAAGTGAAATTTGAAATATATAAGAATTAAAGAAAAGGAAAAAGAAAAAGAATCCTATTGCTCCACTCTTAACCATAATCCAGAATATCTCATTGTGCGGAATATATTCCTGAAGTGGGAAAGGGATGTGAACTAATGGTATTGGTTGATCGTATTTTTTCCCAAAACCTATCCCAATTATAGGTGATTTTACTACTGTTTGAGCAAGATTATAATTTTCAACTTTTCTATATAGGTTTGAGTAAAACCTTAAGTCGGATGGATTTTTAGGTTCAGTAATTGAAGCTTTAACTAATTGCGCTGGAATTGCAATTGTTCCGGTGCTGTTCCAGAAAATTGTTGTGTAAATTGTGAAAATAATCAGAAATGGAATCAAGAATTTTAAAAGAGTTTTTAGATGCTCTTTCTGTATTAGGAAAAGAAATGCGATTATACCCATAAAGAATGCCGCATAAGCAGCCCTTCTCTGAGAAAAAAGAAAAATGATAAATATCAAAGGGAAAATATAGTAAAGAAAAGTTTTCTGAGAAGATTTATATTTAAATAAAATAAAACTTAGAAGTAGTATCATTAGTGAAATAAAAAAGAGTGGATCTTCATGGTTGGTTAATTCGGTCCTCCCGCCAAAATCAAAACCTAATCTAATTAAGCGAATTATTCCAATAAATGCTTTTATTGTTAAAGTTACAATGATAAACCAGATTAGATTTATCAAATCTTTTTTCGATTGAATAATTTGAGGTGTAATGATAATCATGAAACCCATATAAAAAAGTGCTCTAAGTTCCCATAGTGCTGGTAGAAAATCACCCCCACGTGATAAGCCAATGATTAGTGATAACGATAACCAGAAAAATAGAAGAATTAATGCTAACCAGTTTGGTATTTTTTGAAAATATAGATTTTTCCTTGTTATGAATACGAATATCCAGGCTAAAATAAGCAGGATTAAATGTAATTCTAAGGGATTTATTACGGCGAATTCTATGTTTTTAAAAAGATTCAGAGATTTCAGGTTTAAAAAATATTCAACTCCGATTATCGTTATACCATATCCTCTCGGAGGAAATTGATCAAATAACAAAACTAAACATATGAATAAATAAAACCCCCATGTTAATCGGTAAAAAGTTAATGTAATTATTAAGATCAATAGTATGATGGCGACAGTTGTAAAGACACTTCCATTTGAGAGAAGATATATTAGTGAAACAATAATAGAAAGTAACACAAATGAAAGAGCCCAGAGAGTTTCTTTTTTAAATATTGTAGTTGTATTTAGGTATTGATTTAACATAATTAAAGTTTGAATTCAGGAGCCTTGGTAGTATACATTACATAAAGTATAATAACGACTTGTATAATGGTTATTATTGTTAGAAGTAAGAAGGAAGTCCATCTAATTTCTTTATAATTCTTACCAATTAAGATTAATGATAACATTAATCCGATTGTACCTAAAATTGATAGCATAAGAAGGCTCAGATTTAAATTTTTTTAAAATTATTAATTACAAAACCGATGACGTTTCTTTCACCCACTTTATGGAATATACTATCAATGTCTTCTTTTTTAGTATGTTCACTTCGAACAACTATAATAAGTCCATGAAACTGATTAGCAAATAAAGGTGGTATTGTATTAGAACCTATCGCAGGCATATCTACAATAATAAATTCGTATTTTTGTTCGAGGGTATAGATTATGTCTCTAAAGCTTGCTAAATGTTCTAGTCCGAGTGAAGGTTCTAATTTTTGTTGTTTGCCTGTGTTGCTTGCTTTGGATTGAAAGAATTTCTCATGAATTAATAATTTCTTACCAGCCGGGATGATGTGTAAGTAATCAATCGATGATTGAAATACATTAATTTCACTTTCGTTGAGTGCTTCTGTCAAACCAGGTGAAATTGGAGTACCGAATATCTTATTTAATCTTGGATTTGCAATATTTAAATCAATTAATAATGTATTCTTTTTTGAACTCAAAGCTAATGATACTGCCAAATTAGAAGCTATTAAAGTTTTACCTTCTCCGCTTTTGGCACTTGTAACTCCTAAAGTGAAATTTATCTCTTTATTCTCTCGTGATAAGAAAAAATAATTGAATGAATTATAAATGCGATGCTGTATAAAGGTGTTATCAATATAATTACTAACTTCTTTGTTAATATTTATATTTTTTAGTAATCGAACAATTTTATCGTTTTTATTGTCCTCTATGTTTTGATCAATGTTTTTTTCTAAATCCATTTTTTCTATTATTTTATGGCTGGTATTATTTACTTTTCTTCTTTTCCATCAGTTAAGTATGCAATTATTGGTTTTTGGAAAATTTCAATATCTCGCGGTGTTCTAATTGTAGTATCAAGTAGTTCTCTTATTATTACAAATAACAATCCTAAAAATATTCCTAATCCGAATCCAGCGATTACTATCTGAGTTTTTTTGGGCTTAGTCGGTTTGGTAGGTAAAATAGGGGGATCTAATATTACAAATTGATTAGCTGTGGTATATCCTAAATCTCGGGTTGTACGTGCTTGTTCTAATTTAACTTTCATATCTTCGTATAGCTTTTTATACAGGTTGTAATCAGATTCTTGTTCTCCATTTAATCTTAAACTTACATATGAGTCCCGCATATTATCTATTAGTTGTTGACGGATTTTTTCCTGCTCATTCTTAAGTGATTGCTTTTTTATTAAATCAGAATCTATTGAGTTCTTTATTCTTTGTAGAAGGGGTATAATTTGATTTTCAATTTTTTTTACTTCTGGATATTCTGATGTGTATCTTAACAGCATCTCATCGTACTTTTTTAATAGTGCATTCAAATCCTGTGCAAAGGGAATATCATTTCTTGCAAGATTATAGAGTTCTTCTTTATCTTTGGATATGTTTAAGTGTTGTGTTACTTTTTGTAAAGTTTGAAGTGATTGTTGATATATTGCAATCTGATTCTCAATCTGATTTATTTGTCTGTCAATATTTTCTATTTGAAGGTATTGAGTCCGACCTTGTTCTGGTAAGCTACTTACGCGATTACCAATAACAGCCATTAATTTTCTCTGATTTTCATCCAATTTTTCTTTGATTTCTTTCAATTTGCCTTCAAAAAATGCAACGGCATTTTCATTTTGTTGCGTCTGAACTTTGGATACGGTCTCGATCAATAAGGATGTTAAAATTTTAACTGTTTGTTGTGCAACGTAAGGATCTCTATCGCTAAAACCAATCACAAATGTATTTGAGCTTCTATTAGCAATTTCTATTCTCTTTGCTATGGATGTAAAAATGACCTGAAGCTGTTGCTCGGACTTTATATCTTTTCTCCATCCTAAACTATCAATTAGTTTATCTAAAACCGATCTACTTAATAATATCTCCCTATACATCCGTATTCTATCTTCTGCGCCCATATTTGAAGTGAATTCTAGACCGAGTAGTGGTGTAGCAACATCATTTCTCTGGTACAAGATTACTGTATTAACTTCGTATAACTTTGGTAGGAGATATGAACCGCCAATACTCATTAAAGTAAGTAAAACGACAGGTATGAAGAAAAGTAGTTTTCTTCTTTTGAAGATTGTGATGATGTCTCTTATTGTAACTTGTGCTGGAACCAAATTTATTTCCTTTAAATAATGTATTGTATATTTTCAATACCATTGAATCAACTATTGTGCCAGATATTTTAGCTAAAAATGATATGATTTCTATGATTTTTTTTAAAATCCGTTTATGTGTATATAAATAATGTGTATAAAAAAGTAACATTTTACACACTATCTTTATATAAAATCTAAATATTAAATGGCGAATTTCATTTTTCCTTTAAAATATGAACGATTATTAAAATTTTTTCCATCTGGCATATTATTTGGTAAGATATAATAATTAAAACTGTTCATTAAAAATTTAATTATATGAAAAAATATCTATTATTTTTTGTTGTAATATGGGGTTGTTTCTCACTTTATGGATGTTCATCTACTAAGGAGCTAAGCACATCAAGTGTCGCACAAATGATTCAGACGGGGAATATTCAGGAACCAAGCGATACAGAATCTGAGAATTATGTAATAAGAGTAGGTGATAAAATCAACTTGGTTGTATGGGGATACCCAGAATTTAACGCACAGGTACAGGTAAAAGAAAACGGCTTTATATCTCTACCACTGATTGGTGAATTACTGACAGCCGGTTTGACAAAGCAACAGTTTATGGAAAATTTAAAAGAAAAACTATCAGTTTATATCACAGGAGAGATTAAATTAAATCTTGATATAACCAGCATAATGGTTCAGAGGGTTACCGTTCTGGGTGCAGTAAACAGACAGGATAATTATCCAATTAATAGCGAAGTTTCGTTGATTGAGGTTTTGTCTTCGGCAGGTGGGGTGACGATGGATGCAGATTTAAGAAGGGTCAAAATAATAAGAAATGGACTTAGAGCAAAACCAATAGAAGTAGATTTAATTGAAAATATCGAAAAAGGTGATATAAGCAATATACCAATAGTTAAACCCGGCGATATGGTATATGTACCTAAAAAACACAACATTATCCGGGAATTATCAGAATTTTTTAGAGATGCAATTTTTCTCTTAAGCTTATTCAGAGTATTTAATTGATTATGAGATACATTAATTTTTTTAAAATAATTTTTATAAGTCTGTTGTTCTTGTCTTATTTATATTCGCAAGATGCTGGTTTTTTAAATAATTCAAGAATTTATAATGGAGCAAGATTATCATCACTTGCAGGTTCATTCATTGCAGATGATTATGAAACTGGTATAATGTATTTTAATCCAGCTGGTCTCACATACTTAAAAAATTATATGATATCGATAAACCATTTTCAGGAAAGTTCTATAAATGCTTATGGGGAAGGTATAATGTTACCTTTATATATAGGTTCAGGTGAAGGGATAGCATTTTCATTAAACACATTAAATACTGGTTATTTCAAAAAAAATAATACACCACAACTAAAGTTTATACAATTTGCTTATAATGTCGCATATTCTAAAGAAATTTTAAATAACTTAAGTTTAGGTGGAATTTTTGGATTACAGTATACTAAGAGTAACTACAACAATTTATGGACTTATCGTACATCAATTGGATTTTATTATGTACCGACAGAAGAAATAAGTTATAGTATTTTGGTAGGAGAAATTGGTACTGGTATTAAATATTCTTTATCGGATACAGAAACCATTCTTAGAAGTGTTAACTTACCAAATGGGTTACAAGTTGGGATTACAATGCGACACCCAATAAATTTGATAGAGAGTCTCTTTTCGATTTCTTTATCGAGTGAAAAAGTTTTCGGTGAAGCCGGTGCTAGATATAAAACTGGTTTTGAAATATATCCCATCAGATTTATATCAATGAGAGCAGGATATTTTGTTTCGAATACTTTGAAATATGCCACTTTCGGTGTTGGTATTAAGGTCTTAAATTTTGTTCTTGATGCTGCATACTATCCTAATAAAATCAGTAATAAGGAAATGTATTTGACATTATCATATAGGTTTTCTAAATAATAAGGCTATGTACAACAATGAGTAAGAATTTAAATTTTTATCGAAGTATTTCAATGAAGAATATTATACAGGCTATTGATTGGATTTCAATGCATAGTATGGGTATTGTACTGGTAGGTGAACAGGGTGTTGAAAAGGACTGGATTGCAAAATTAATTCATGATCTGAGTAGTCGACGAAACAACAAGTTTATTTTCCTGGATTGTCAAAATGTTCATCCTGATAATTTAATAAGAATACTTTTCGGCGAGGAAAAAATAAGTAACAATAGCATAGAAAAGCATCCTGGATTGCTTGAAACTGCCAGCGGTGGTACGATATTTCTTGATAATTTCTCTATAATACCATCAGAATTTCAAGATAGGATAAGTTTAGCCTTTAAAACCAAAATGGTACGTAGAATTGGAGGATATGAGGATATTTTGATAAATGTGCGCCCGATCACAGGAATTTATACTAAAGATGGTGTATATTTATACCAGGCAAATGATTTTCAAAGGATTTATTCAAAATTTTGCCCAATTAGCATAAATATTCCACCTTTACGAGAAAGAAAAGAAGATATTTTGTTTTTATTAAATAAATTTTTTAAGGAATCGAACCTGGCAGCTGTCAAAAAAATAAAAGGTTTTTCAAAAAAAATATATAAAGTTTTAAATAATTATCACTGGCCTGGAAATACTAAACAATTATTTGAAGTCGTAAATTATGCGATAATGATGTGTGATACTGACCTTATTTCAATAGAACATCTACCAGGTTATATCCAAACTTTTAATGAATCTACTCAGTTCAAAAATGTATTAACATGAAACTGGAAAGCAGAATTATATGACATACCAATATATAGTAATATTTTTGATACCGTTAATATTAGCACTCGGTTTAACACCGTTGGTTATCCGATTTGCTAAATTAGTGGGTGCTATTGATTATCCAAATGAACGCAAAGTACATAAAAATCCAATACCAAGATTAGGTGGGATAACAATTTATCTGAGCTTTGTTATTTCCCTGTATATTTTATCTTATATCGAAACTATCAATATATACATAACTACCAAAACAGTATTTATGTTGATTGTATCTGCCACGGTTGTGTTATTGTTAGGAATGTGGGACGATATAAGAGAACTAAAACCCGGAAAGAAATTTTTAGGACAATGTATTGCTGCTACAATTGTATATATTGCTGGTTTCAGAATATCTACTGTAACATCTTTCTCAGGTGATATGATGTATCTTGGAATTCTTGATTACCCAATTACTCTCTTATGGATTGTAGGTATCACAAATGCGTTTAATCTGATAGATGGCCTAGATGGACTTGCTGCTGGTGTGGCTATTATTGCTGGTATGACTATTTTTTCAATTTCAATTGTTAAAGACGATATAATGTCCGCAATACTTGTTTTAACATTTGTAGGTGGTATTGTGGGATTTATGAGATACAATTTCTATAATGCAAAGATCTTTTTAGGTGACTCGGGCAGTTTATTAATAGGTTTCACGCTTGCAATATTTAGTATCCTTAGTAAGACAAAGAGTTCAACAGCTTTCTCAGTAATTTTTCCGTTACTTGTTCTTGGGTTACCTATAATGGATACTATGCTCTCAATGCTCAGAAGATTTATTAAATCACTAAAGTCAGATCAATCATCATCCCATGGTAAGTATAGCATAAAATCAATTTTCTATCCAGATAAAAATCATATTCACCACCAATTAATGAACTTCGGATTTTCTCAGAGAAAAGTAGTAATTTTACTTTATATTGTTTCTGTTATTTTTGGTATAGGAGCATTTACTATAACAATGGTTAATACTCTTGTTGCGGTTCCTATTTTAATCGGGATTGCTCTGATAATTTTCATCGGCATTACTCAGCTTGGTTATAAAGAAATGGCGATACTAAGGAATGGAACATTTTTGCCAATATTTGAACGACCACTTGTCAAAAATACCTCTTTTCAATTTTTATTGGACTTTTTCTCTATTATGTTTGCATTTTTAGCGAGCACATATTTTGCAACATTATCTGGAGGTCATAACGAATTTTATAGATACTCATCATTTCTAAATTATGTGTTAATTTCATCTGTACAAATTGTGATTTTAAGGACGGGGGGAATTTATAAATTTACTTTGAAACAATTTGCACTTGGGGATGTCATTAAAATAGCAAAACTCGTTACAATTTCAGTTTTTACTTCATGGTTTCTGTTTTCTATTGTTTATCAATCTCCATTTTACTTTCCCATCACTATGTACATTTTGGATTTCTATATTTTATCTACATTAATAATAGGTGGTAGATTATTATTCAAAATATTACACTACTTTGCAAAAGCAAACAATCATGATGGCAAGATAAATGTCTTAGTTTATGGGCTACCTCATCCAAATGGTGTAAATATATTAGAATGTTTTTTGCAGAATGGGAATAGTGATTATAAGCCAATTGGAATTTTAGATGATGATCCATACCTCGAAGGTAAGCATGTTAATGGTTATAAAATTTTAGGAAGTCATTGGAATTTACATACAATTTTAAATAACAATGTAGTTCACGAAATTTTGGTGTTTCCAAATAATGTAAACTCTGAAGTACTTGAGCGGGTAATAAAAATTGCCTTTAAAAACAATATTCGGGTGAAAAGAATTAGTACTGTAGTGGATGATGTAGTTATTAATAAAACAAAACAAAGATTCTTTAGAAGTATTACCCAACCTGAGGAAAAATTCATTCAAAAATAATCTGATTGTTTACTGTGCATAATATACATGTTGCAAAAGTATTCACGATATTTTTACATAGTAAATATTATTTTTCTGGCAGTAGTCAGTCTGTCTCTTATATTCCGTGATGATTATTTATTAACCGGGCGTCCATTCACTGAGGATGCTTATTATTCTTTTACTGTGGCGAGAAATTTAGCTTTGGGGAATGGCTTTACGGTAGGTAATGAGGGAAAAACAAATGGTTTTCAACCACTATTTACATTAATTGCATCGGTTGCTTATTTATTTACTAACGGAGATAAATTCTTTTCTTTAAGAATTATTCTATTCATACAGTGGATTATATATATACTAACTGCAGTTTTATTGGGGATCATAACAAAAAATTCAATAAAAAACATTACAATTTTCAATGATACAGATGTAAATATATTGTCGATTACTTCTTATATTTATATATCTTGTATATCAGTATTTCTAATTCACTTAAATGGCCTAGAAACTGGTCTTTTATTATTATTGTATACATTATTATGGTATCTATATCAAAAAGATTTCATTAATAATATTAAGAATTTGTTTATTTATTCTCTCCTCCTTGGATTATTGGTATTAACCAGAATAGATACAGTGTTTTTTGTCATTTTGTTTTCATTAAGCCAATTTTTTAAATCAAAAGCTTTATTCAAAGAAAAATTTATTAGGTTTTCGATAGTGTCAGCGACATCGTTTTTAGTTAGCCTACCCTGGTGGTTATATAATTATATTTGCTTTGGCTCTTTTATTCCAACAAGCGGTTTAGCCCAACAGTCTTGGTCAATTAATTATGTAAGAGTTAGAGAAGCCTATATAGCTTTATCCCAGAATTTGATGCCATTAGTATATATGGGTACCGCAACCCTTGAAGGTGTAATGTCAAATATTATAAGAATATGCTTAATAATTTTATCTTTTTTTATATTATTTAGGATCTGGAAAATTAACAGGAAGGAATTTGCTGATAATAATAATTGGCAGAGGACAATTCAATTTGTTAAACTTATTTTAATATCGATGTTGATTCTTATTTTATATTATACTTTTTCTTTTTATGCTACCTGGTTCTATTTCAGGTATTTTGCACCTCTTATACTAATTTCTGTGTTTTTTATTGGGATGATTTTTAATTATTTGATTTTTAAAAAACCAAAATTAAAAATTATGATGGTCATATTTTTAATTCCAGTTTCTGTGTCAGTATATCTGCTATGGCAGGGGAAATATCCAAATGAATATTATATTCATCAATTTGCATTAGTCAATGATTATGTCCCGCGAAATGAGTATGTTGGGGCTTTTCAATCTGGTACATTAGGTTACCTTTATGATAATACGATTAATTTGGATGGTAAAATGAATATCGACGCAATAAAATATAAAAATAATTTAATTGAATATGTGGAAAGAAAAAATATTAAGTGGTTATGTGATTGGAAATGGAAAATAGAAGATTTAATAAATAAAAAATTAGATAAAGAAAATGATAAGTGGATAAGAATTGATGAAAAGGGCAAATTTCTATTAGTTAAAAAAAATGAATTTTAAATTTGCTTTTTTAATATTTTGTATTTAGATTAAATACACAAATTTCGTTCTTAAAAATAATCTTACGGGGTGCTTCACTCTTTGAGTGGGGCTGAGATTATACCCTCATAACCTGATCTGGATAATACCAGCGTAGGGAAAATTAAATATTGCCATTTTTCTGATCGACTCCCTTTGCTGGTGTTGATCAGGAAAATGGCATTTTTATTTTAAAGAAACATCTATGAATTACGATACTATCTGGAACGACATATTAAAAATTCGTGAAAGAGCACCACTTATACATAACATTACAAATTATGTTGTAATGCATTCAACTGCTAACGCACTTCTTGCCATAGGTGCATCACCAGTTATGGCACATGCCATTGAAGAGGTTGAAGAAATGGTTGTCCACTCTAATGCACTTGTATTAAATATTGGTACTTTGAGCAAAAGCTGGATAGATGCAATGTTCAAAGCAGCATATGTTGCCAACGCAAAAAATATTCCGATTGTAGTTGACCCGGTTGGTGCTGGGGCAACAAAATTAAGAACTGAGACAATTAAAATGTTATTGGAAGATTTTAGAATTACTATACTACGAGGGAATGCCTCGGAGATTAAATCTATTTGTTATGAATCTCATAGAACTAAAGGTGTTGATAGTATTGCTACATCAGAGGAAGTGATAGATTTTGCTAAAGAAATATCTGGAAAATATGATTTAACTGTTACAGTAAGCGGTAGTGTGGATAT
Organism: Ignavibacteriota bacterium; assembly: GCA_003327435.1. Classification (GTDB taxonomy): domain Bacteria; phylum Bacteroidota; class Ignavibacteria; order UBA10030; family BY39; genus BY39. The sequence goes on along the minus strand of QOQV01000001.1, from coordinate 484,711 downwards.
AATTATGAAAAATAATAGAATGATGAAAGTGCATAACGGTAATCCGATGATGTCAAGAGTTACTGGAATGGGATGCATCGCAACGGCAATTACGGGTGCATTCGCCGCAGTTAATAATGATTATTTTATTGCTGCTTCAGAAGCAATGGCTACAGTTGGTATTGCGGGTGAGATTGCAGCTCAAAAATCCTCAGGTTCTGGAAGTTTGGAAATTAATTTTTTGGATGCCCTGTTTAATCTAAATTTAAATGATATAGCAGAACGATTAAAAATTGAGATCTATGAAAAAGAAATTTGATTTGAGTCTTTACCTTGTTACTGACAGAAAAATAATTGGTCAAAAAAACATTTTTGATGTTATAACTGCAGCAATAAAAGGTGGTGTATCTGCAATCCAGTTGAGAGAGAAAGATTGCTCAACTCGAGAATTTATTGAGTTGGCTCGTGAAGTTAAAAAAATTGTATCAAAATTTGAAATCCCGCTAATAATTAATGATAGAATTGATGTAGCCGAGGTTGTACAAGCTGATGGAGTTCATATCGGACAGAGTGATATGCTGTACTCGGATGCAAGAACCTTACTGGGTTATAATTCAATTATCGGTATATCCGTTGAAAATATGTCTCAAGCACAGGAAGCAATATCAAGTGATGTTGATTATGTAAGTATAAGCCCAGTTTTTTTAACACCGACAAAACCTGAAGCCCAAAATTTTTGGGGTGTTGATGGATTGAAGGAAATAAGAAGGTTGACTGATAAATATCTTGTTGCAATAGGAGGAATTAATGCCACTAATGTTGAGAGAGTATTGACTGCTGGTGCTGATGGTATTGCGGTTGTGTCTGCTATCTGTGCTTCGGATGATCCAGAAAATGCTGCAAGAGAATTGAAAACCATTATTAACAAATATAAAAAAGCATATGAAAATTACTGAATTAGGTGAATTTGAATTTATAAAACGCATCGCGAAATATTTTAAAAAGATACCAGCAAATATAATTGGTATTGGTGACGATTGTGCGGTTATTGATTATGATAAATCAAGTTGTATGTTGGTAACAACTGATATGCTTGTTGAAGATGTACATTTCATCAAAAATAAAATCAATCCGTTTGATTTAGGAAAAAAATCTATCGCAGTAAATATCAGTGATATTGCGGCTATGGGAGGAAAACCTCATTATACTTTTATTTCCTTTGGTATACCTTCTGACACGGATATTGAATGGTTGGACAATTTCTATAATGGAATGAAAAAAATGATTGAAGGTTATGATATTTTTCTACTTGGAGGAGATACAACTAAATCACCAGAAAAACTAATTATTAATATTGTAATTGTTGGATTTGTAGAGAAAAAATTTCTTAAACTGAGGTCTGGTGCTAAAATAGGCGATGCAGTGTGTGTGACCGGTTTTTTAGGTGATTCAGCAGCTGGACTAAAATTGCTCTTGAATAATAAAGAAACCCTTGATCAGGATGAAGCTTACCTCGTTAACTGGCATAATTGTCCAGTTCCACATTTGGAGGAAGGTATGTGGCTTGCTCGATTTGATTCTGTAAATTCAATGATGGATGTTTCGGATGGGATAGATTCAGATATAAAAAGGATAATGGAGATGTCAAATTGTAGTGCTGAAATCTATCTGAACGCATTGCCGTTATCACCACAATTTAATCGTATATGTGATAGGTACAATTGGAATAAATATGAATTAGCAGCTACAGGAGGAGAAGATTATTGCTTATTAGTAACAATTGATTTTAATCATTTTAATGAGATTGCTGATAAGTTTACCAGGAAGTTCTCACGCCAGCTTGTGATGATAGGAAAAATACTAGATAGTAAATCTTCTTTTTCTTATTACTTAAGAGGCGAAAAAACAAGTATTAAATCTATTGGTTATGATCATTTTTTAGTAAAATAAAAAAAGGAGATAGAAATGAAAAAAATATTTTATATAATCATAAATTTGAGTATCATGACTTTTGGATCGTATTCCCAGGATATTGCATTACTTGATAGGGATACAGTGTTTCAGATGCCACCAGTCTTAGTAACAGCAACAAGAGCCGTTGAAAGGGTAACACCCGTTACGTTTTCTGATGTGCCATACGAAAAAATTAAATCATACTATACTTACCAAGATTTCCCTTCTTTTATATCTGATTTGCCATCAATGCTACATTATTCTTTTAATGGCAACGATATCGGATACTCTTTCATTAATTTGCGTGGTTTTGATCAAAGGCGCCTTTCTATAATGATAAATGGGATTCCTCAAAACGACCCCGAAGATCATCAAGTGTACTGGATAGATATGCCCAATCTACTTGGATTCACAAATAACATTCAGGTACAAAGAGGAGCTGGTAGTATGTTTTATGGTCCACCAGCAATTGGTGGTTCGATTAATATCATAACTACGCCAATAAATTATAAACCAGAAGTATCTTTATCTTCGACTTTTGGTTTACAAGAATTTGGTGGAAAGGAAAAAATTCTACTTAATACAAAAAAATTATCTGTTGATGTCTCATCGGGTATAATTGATAATAGTTTCCTCATCTATGGTAATTTATCAAAAATTACGAGTGACGGTTATAGAAACCACTCATGGGTAAATTTACAGAACTATTTTCTCGGTATTATCAAATATGATGAAGAAATGATTACTCGGATAAATATTTATGGTGGACCAATAGAAGACGCTCATGCATATGTTGGAATTCCAAAGTATTATAATAACGATAAAAAGTTGCGACTTGAGAATTATAGTTATTGGGAGATTTCTGGAGATACAGTATCTTATAGTACACCACAAAAAAGTAATGCTATAGAAAATTTTTCGCAACCTCATTATGAACTGATAAACGAAATCAAACTTAAAAAGAACTTGATCCTATCCAATACACTTTTTTATATTCAAGGAGATGGTTTCTTTGATTACGATGGAGATTGGGTACAATATGATCCTTTTGCTACTGAGTGGTTTAGGAAATATGTCGGTTACGATACGCTATTTGGCACTGATCAAAAATTTGTGAGCTTGTTATTAAAAGGCTTTGTGGGAAATAAACAGTACGGTTGGCTACCAAGAATTGACATTGAACAGATAAATGGAAAGCTTACCATTGGTGGTGAAGTGAGAATTCATCGTTCCATTCACTGGGGAAAAATTCAAAATGCTTCAGAATTACCAAATCCTTTTTATGATCTGGATTTTAGATTTTATGAATATAATGGTGAGAAAGATATGTTATCAATTTATGCCAATCAAAATCATCAGTTGAATAAGGGTACAAATCTGATGTTGAATTTACAACTTGCATATAATCGTTATGGTATAAGGAACGAAAAGTTTTTAAATAATCAATTTGATGTTAAATATTTCTTCATAAATCCAAGAATCGGATTAAATTATAATTTTAATGATAATTTAAATGGATATATTACATTAGCGTATACATCCAGGGAACCGCGATTAAGAAATTTATATGCTGCAGAGGATGCCTGGTTCGGAGCAGTCCCGGAATTCGAAAAAAAATCAGATGGAAGTTACGATTTTAAAAAGCCTCTTGCAAAACCTGAACATCTTTTAAATATCGAAATAGGGGGGAGCTATAAATTTTCCAATGGTAGAATTTCTACCAATTTATATTTTATGGATTTTAAAAATGAGCTGGTAAAAAGTGGCCAAATAGATGTCTTTGGAGGTTCAATCCTGATCAATGCTAATAAAACTCGGCATCTTGGAATCGAAATAGATGGTAATTATAAAATTATCAAAAACTTAGAGCTAATAGGCAATCTTACTATTTCTAAAAATCGTATTATCTCTCATAAATTTTTTGATGATAAAGATTCTGTTTATCGAATTCTGGATAATAATCCAATCGCAGGTTTTCCTGATATTCTTGCTAACTTACGCATTATGTATTCTTTGGGAAATTTATCAGCTTCACTTTATGGAAAATATGTTGGAGAATTCTATACCGATAATCTTAAAAATCCTAAAAATAAAGTTGATGCTTTTGATGTTTATGATTTTGATTTTACTTATGATTTTAAAAATTTATACAGGATTAATAGTGTGTCGTTAATTGTTAAGGTAAGAAATATTTTAAATAAATTATATCTTTCATATGGAGAGGGGAATGCATTTTTCCCTGCTGCTGAGAGAAATTATCAAATCGGAATAAAAATTAATTATTAATTATGAAAGCTCTTATAATAGCCAATGGAGAGATTCCTTCTCAAAAATTTATTCGAAGATTAATTAAAGGTGTAAATGTTGTTATTTGCGCGGATGGTGGTGCCAACACTGCAAGAAAGTTGAAGATTTTGCCAGATTTGATCATCGGTGACTTCGACTCGATTGCAAAAAGTTCCATAAAGTATTTTAAAGGCATTCAGCAAATTGTAATTAATGATCAGGATAGTACTGATCTTGAAAAAGCTATAAAATATTGTATTGAAAATAATATTTCGGATATAGATATTGTTGGTGCCTCAGGTAAAAGGACTGATCACACAGTGGGGAATTTGGGTTGTTTCAAAAAATTTAAAAAATTAGCAAACTTAAGGATGATTGATGAAAACGGGATATTGTTTGGAATAGATAAGTTTGTAAGATTAAAAACATCTATTGGAGAAATCATTTCTCTTATACCTTTGAATAGATGTGTTGGTGTAAAGACAAAAAATTTAAAGTATAAATTAAATGGCGAAACTCTCGAAATTGGTGTAAGGGAAGGAACTCATAATATCGCCACCGGTAAGTTTGTCGAAGTAAGTTTAAAAAAGGGGGATTTACTAATCTATCGATTATTGCGGGATTAAAAGATGATTCAGCTTACTGGTATTGATATATTTTTGATAATTGTGTACTTTTTAAGTGTTATCTATGTTGGTTTTCGAGCTATCAAGAAAACTAATACAAGTACTGATGATTTCCTATTAGCTGGTAGATCTCTAACACTACCAATTTTTGTAATGACACTTGTTTCAACTTGGTATGGTGGAATTTTGGGTGTTGGGGAATTTTCTTACAAATATGGAATTTCAAATTGGTTCGTGCAGGGATTACCATATTATTTTTTTGCTGCAATATTTGCTTTCTTCCTTGCAAAGAAAATTCGTGAATCTAATCTTTTTACCATACCAGACAAACTACACTTAACTTATGATAAGAGGACTGCAATTTTTGGAGCCATTTTGACTTTTATTCTGATGACACCAGCACCTTATGTTCTGATGTTGAGTGTATTTTTGCAATTGCTCTTTAAATGGAATATTTTTATAAGCTTATTAGTAACGGCTACTGTTGCTGTCTCTTATTTGTATTGGGGGGGATTTCGTTCAGATATTTATACTGATATACTTGAATTTTTCCTGATGTTTATAGGGTTCGCAATTATAATTCCGTTTTGTGTCATAAACTATGGTGGTTTTGAATTTTTAGAAAAAAATCTTCCTACACTACATTTAACATGGCATGGTGGAAATTCTTTCCAATTTATTCTTGTCTGGTTCTTTATTGCTTTATGGACTCTGGTCGATCCAGCTTTTTATCAAAGATGTTATGCTGCAAAAGATCCAAATACTGCGCAAAAGGGGATTCTTATATCAATAGTTTTTTGGTTCATATTTGATGCAATGACTGCTTTTGCTGGGTTATATTCACGCGCAATCATTACTGACCTAGAAAATCCTGTAATGGCTTATCCAATGTTAGCAGAGAACGTTCTTCCACCTATTGCTAAAGGTTTGTTTTATATTGGTATGTTAGCTACTATTATGTCTACACTAAACACATTGGCATTGGTTTCGGCACAAACTCTCGGAAGGGATCTTGTAAGTAGAAGTAAAAATTTTATCAGTGAGAAAGATTCAGTTATATGGACTAAAATTGGGCTCATACTCTCATTTATTTTTTCGGTATTTATTGCTTTAATAATACCAAGCGTTATAAAGATCTGGTATACGATAGGTACAATAGTTATTCCTGGATTATTGATACCACTAATTGCAGGTTATTTTAAAAATTTGAGAATTGATGCAAAATATGCTTTTTTTTGTATGAGCTTTAGCTTTTTAGTTGCTTTATTTTGGCTGATCGGTTCTTTTTTGTTTTTGGGACCAAACAGATATTTTTTAAATATTGAACCAATGCTTCCAGGATTATTAACAAGTGTGGTTATCTGGTTTATAGGAAGGTTTAATTATGTCAGAAAGCTTTAATATCTCCAACTTCTTCTATTACAACTGTGTAACCTTCTATTGATGATGGGATTTTCATTTCCAGTTCTTCGTTCAGTGTATTTACCAAAACTTTGATACAGGGTTCATCATCACATTCACCAATTGCAGTTCCTACAACTCCCGGTATGTTCATTAGATATTGTGTGTGTTCTTCTAATACTTTTTCTATTGATTTCAAGTGTTTTGATTCTTTGTTTTTTAAATTTTCTTTCGTATTCTGTTCCTGACAGGTAAAATTATTTAAATATAGCAATAACGAAATTGTTAAAAAGATAGCAAATTTCATAACCTATCATATATTGAGAGGCGGATAAAAATTTATCCGCCTCTAAAAAATTACTATTGTGTCGCTATTGAAACATTAAACTTTTGAAGGACTTCTGAAATTGGATTGCAAAATGTTGTTCCATCAGTTGCACCTGCAAACAATAAGCCCACAGGATTCTTCCCCGGATTTGTTACAACAAGTGATCCGCTATCACCAGATTTACTGAAAGATTTGGATGTCATAATCTGATTAACAAACCTTGCTGTACCGGATGAATATCCTACATTGATTGTTACATTAATTCCTGTAATAGTACCTGTAGTTTGTGAAGTTGTTCTTCCTACTTTCATTATTGCCATTCCAACTGACGGTGCAACTATAGTGGCACTGGGTGTACCATAATATGTTGATAAAGTGGAAACACCAACATATTCTGGCGTGGTAGTGGCAATTGCAGCATCAATAACATTGTTTGCACTGGTTGAGAATACTATTGTTTGAAAATCTGCAAGATTGCCAATTATATCAGTTGTTTTTAAAGCACAGACAGGTTTGTTATCATATCTTCCTGGTTGTACAACGGCTTCTCCTAAAGCTGCTTTGTTTTCCCTGGCGATGACATGATTATTAGTTAAAATATATCTTGTTCCTGCTTTTTCAACTGCGCAACCAAGAGTACCTGCTGCGCATTCATTAATATTACCAATCGATACACCAATTGGTACAGGTCGTGTGTACCTTTTGGTTAATGCAAAAGCTTTTACCTCGCCGATATTATCTATGACAACAGGTATTCCATCTAACATTGATGGCAATCCTTTAGCTTTTTCAGATTTTGTTAGAATTTTGATCACAAGTTTTCCTTCGTTATCTACTGAAGTTGCAGTTCCAATTACATCCTCCAGCTTAAGTAAACGATCAGTATGTTTGTTTTGAATTTCCATAACTGCTCGAACTTGTGGCGACTCTTTTGAAAATGTTAACGGTTTTTGATCTGTTTGTGGGTTAAGTATAGTTTGATTATCTTTCTGACAGGCTGAGAATATGAAAATTATACTGAGAACAACCACACCCAATAACCAAATACGGCTACTAATAATTTTTTTAAGCATGATTTAACTCCTTATGTTGTTAATTATATGGGATTATTGATGATTTAAATCTATATAAAAAAAATGAATTTGTCAAGCCCAATTAATGAAAAATGTATCAATTCCAATTGTCTTGTCTTTTTCGTTTCATATCTCAAAATTAACAATTTAAAACTCTTTTTGTAAAACCAATTCTTTAGTTTGCAATATTAGTCTTAATATTTTTATTTAAAATGTTTTCGAAAGATAATTTCCCTAATCAGTATAAGTTGAAGATTTATGTTAGTATTATGGTAATTAGTATCTTAATAATTTTATTGTTTTATTGAAAAAATTGTTATATTTTCATTGTATGAAAATGAAAAATGAAAAAATAATAATTGTTGGTGACCGTGTTCTGATAGCTCCAGATACAGAAAAGGATAGAACCGAACACGGACTTTATTTGCCACCAACTGTTAAGGAAAAAGAAAAAGTTCAGGGTGGCTATGTGATTAAGGTAGGTCCTGGATATGCGATTCCCAACCCGCAGTATATTGATCAGGAACCCTGGTCAACCACTCCAAAAGAACCAGTAAAATATATCCCTTTGCAAGCAGAAGAAGGGGATTATGCACTTTTTCTTAAAGATCAGGCAATTGAAATTGAGTTTGAGTCAAAAAAATACCTGATCGTTCCTCAATCTGCAATTTTAATACTGTTAAGAAAAACACCAGAATTGGAGTTTTAAATTTATGCAATACAGATTTTTAGGGAATTCAGGAATAAAAGTTTCTGAAATTTGTTTCGGTACCATGACTTTTGGTGGAACTGGTTACTGGAAAAATATAGGTGCAACTAATCAGACTGATGCAAATGAACTTGTAGAGCTTGCCATAGAAAATGGTATCAATTTTTTTGACACCGCTGATATCTACTCAAACGGTTTGGCAGAGGAAATTTTAGGTAAAGCGCTTGGAACAAAAAGACAGAATGTTATAATTGCAACTAAAGTTTATGGACGCATGAGCAACGGACTAAATGATATTGGATTATCACGCCATCACATAATTGAAGCATGTAATGCAAGTTTAAAAAGATTAAAAACTGATTATATTGACTTATATCAGGTACATAATTTTGATCCTTTTACACCACTTGAGGAAACACTGAATGCGTTAACTGAATTAGTAAAATCTGGTAAAGTGAGATATATAGGTTGTTCAAATTTTACTGGCTGGCAACTGATGAAAGCAATTGCTATTTCTGAGAAATACAATCTTGAAAAGTTTATTACACTCCAAGCTTATTACTCTCTGATGGCAAGAGAATTAGAATTAGAATTAATACCTCTATGTAAGGATCAAAAGATTGGAATTTTACCATGGAGTCCTCTGGCAGGAGGGTTCTTAACTGGAAAATATAGAAGAAATATGCCTCGCCCCGAAGGAGCCAGAAGAAGTAACCCTGAAAATCAATTTTTACAATTTGACGAAGAAAAAGGTTACGATATTATCGAAGTTCTAGATGGTGTTGCAAAGAATCATAATGCGACAGTATCTCAAGTTGCTCTTAGATTTTTATTAGAAAAGCATGTTGTTAGCTCAATCATCATAGGTGTGCGCACTAAAGCACATCTTCTCGATAACATTCGGGCTTCTAATTGGAAATTAACTGATGAAGAAATTAAATCTATCGATATGATTAGTAGACCACCAAGATTGTATCCATACTGGATGCAGGAGTTTGTTCAAAGAGATAGATAATTAGAGTTTTTGTTTCCTTAAGAGTAGAATTAGAAAAATAGGTGCACCAATAATTGCTGTTAATGCTCCTATTGGTATTTCGATTGGGGCTGCAATCGTTCTTGCAATTGTGTCGATTATCAACAGGAAAATGGATCCGAGTAGAAATGATGCTGGAATTAAAATTTTATGATCTGCTCCAGTTGTAATTCTTACCAGATGAGGTATTACAAGTCCAACAAATCCTATGATTCCGTTAAATGAAACTGCTACAGCAGTAATCAGGGATGCTAATAAATATGAAAACTTTTTGAACTTATCTACTTCAATTCCCAATGATTCTGCAGTCTCTTCATCAATAGAAATCAAATTATAACTTTTTGCTTTACCAAAAATAAGTATGAAAGTTAATGTTACTATTGGTATTACAATATATAATTCCTGAACATTTGTTGACGAGAGATTGCCAATTAACCAGAGGAAAGCTTCTTTTGTTTCTTTATTTTTCAAAACCATTATTAGCAGTACAAGAGAATTTAAAAGTGCTCCTATCATGATACCTGTAAGCAATAATCTGTTTGATTCAAATTTTCCTTGATATTCCGCGGAAATAAACACGACTACTATTACCAGCAAAGCGCCTAAAAAAGCCATTAATGGGACACTCATTAATCCAAATCCCAAACTTATTGCAATAACAGCTCCAAGCGTTCCACCACTTGATATTCCCAATATATAAGGTTCAGCAAGTGGATTTCTTAAAAGAGCTTGAAGTATAACTCCACTTATTGAAAGTCCGCCACCTACAAAAATTGCCATCAAAATTCTTGGCAATCTTAATTGTAAGATTATAATTTTATAATGCTCATCAATTTCTTTATTTAATAATAAGTCTAAAATATTCTTCAACGGAATATTAACTGCACCCTGAGTAATTGATAGTAATGCAATTCCAAGCAGGGCGATACTTAAAAATATAATAATTGAAACTGTTTTTTGTAAAGAGGTTTGAGATGTATTCACTTAAGAAGCTTCCACATTGATTTAATTAGCTCACTAATACCCTTGTTGGTAACTGATGATATATAATGAACAGCTTTTATGTTCTGATCTGTAAATTTAATTTTTTTAATTTTATTCATTATATCTTCGTCGGCAAGATCAATTTTTGTAAACACTACCAATTGAGGTTTCTTTAACATATCTTTTTTAAATAATTTTATTTCCTGTCTTAAGATTTTTAAATTCTCTCTTGGATTTTCAGTTGTACAATCTATTAAGAAAGCCAAAACTCTGGTTCTTTCAATGTGTCGTAAGAATTGGATTCCTAATCCTTTTCCTGAATGAGCTCCTTCTATTAATCCCGGCATATCAGCTACTACAAAACTTTTGAATTCATCGACCTTTACTATGCCTAAATTTGGAACAAGTGTAGTAAAAGGATAGTCGGCTATCTTTGGTTTTGCTGCCGATATGACTGATATCAGTGTGGATTTACCAGCATTTGGAAAACCAACCAATCCGACATCTGCGAGTAATTTTAATTCCAGTTCGATTTTTCTTTCCTCCCCTTCCTTTCCTTGTTCAGCAAAACGAGGTGCTTGATTTGTGGGAGTTGCAAACTCAGCATTTCCTCTCCCTCCTTTTCCACCTCGAGCAATTATTACTTCTTGTTTATCCTGAACAAGGTCAGCTAACACGTTTCCTGTATCAATATCTCTCACAACTGTTCCTACCGGTACGTTAATAATTATATCTTCGCCTTTTTTACCATATTTATTTGAAGATTTTCCATTTTCACCATTTCCAGCCTTATAGTGTTTTTTATATCTAAAATCTAACAGAGTGTTTAGTTGTTTGTTGGCTTTTATGATTACATTTCCACCGTCACCACCATTCCCGCCATCGGGACCACCTTTTGGGACATATTTCTCTCTTCTAAAGCTAACCATTCCGTTTCCGCCTCTTCCGGCTTTTACAAAAATTGTTGCAAAATCTATAAACATAATTATTTCTCTAAGTTTGGATAAAACCGCCTGTAAGTTATATCTGTGAATTTGATTGCCTCGGGTGAATATAAATCAACATCATTCAAAATGTATATCTCATCTATATATTTTGAAGCTTCTTTCCATGTTTTCATTTTATTTATTTCATCTATTGCATCCTGGTAATCTTTTTCGTTTTTTTTGAATATTTTTTTTATGAATCTCTTCTTGTCCTCATCAGAGATTAGATTTTCTAATGGCTCAAATGTTGTTTTATCAGCATCATTTTGCTCAATAGCAATGGATATTTTAAGTTCATCTTCTGAAGCTTGTGTTTTTTGAATATCTGATTTTAAATTTTTTGATTCAACATTTTGTAGTGGTTCTGCTTCAAAAGCTCCAGAATTTTGTCTTAAATCTTCAAGTATTATGCCTAAGTCGTCTAAGGAAATTTCATTTACATCTCGCTTTAATTCAATATTCAATCGATTGCTTATTGAAAGAAGATTTTTATCCTCGAAAAATTTTATCAAACCCTTTATATTTATTGGAGCATTAATGTTTCGCGTTCCGTAATTTATGTATTCGTAGATTGCTGATGTTAGGTTTGCAATCTGATAGCCGTCTTTACGACGAATGTATTCACGGTCACATTTCCATATTAATGATTTAAATTCATCATTTGTTAAATATTTTATATTTTTCTCTTTTATTATTTTTGATAATAATGTTTTCAGGTAATCGTATGCACCAAACATTCTGAGGATTTTCATAATCTGCTCAGAAGAAACCTGATTGGTGTTATCATAGATGTAATTAATGAGCGTCCATTGTGGTCTAATTAAGTAATTGAAAATCAAATGAATAGAGTCCTGGATTGTTTCGAGATATTCATCGCGTATAAAGATATAATTTAAAACTAAAATAGAATTTATTTGATTCTGTAAACTAATAACCTCAGGATGCGAGAAGTTAAATCGACTATTAATAAATTTTGTTTTTATTTCTTCTTCTAACTTATTCTCGATATCAACTCTTATCAGGATCTGGATAGGTTTAGGAATTTCTGCCGCAAGGACTTCCTTTACAGATATTTTTTCAGCTTTGCCAATTGTTCTGTCAATTATTAATGAATATAATCTATCTATTTCCTTTTCAAACACTTTTTTAATCTCACTTTTTAATTATTGATTTTACTCTATCAATTTCTTTTTGTGCGCCGGCTTTAAATTTTACATCAATTCCTTTTCTATCTATGATTTGCTGATACATCGAAATTGCCTGGTCATACTTTCCCAATTTTTCATATGATTGTCCAGCCATATATAATGCAGTAGCTGTCCAGTCTATATCCTGTTTTGAGCTGACTATATATGGAATTTTTAAAAATTCAAGAATTGCCTGTTGATAGTCGCCCTTATAGAAATAAGCTTCTCCTAAATTATATCTCAATTCCGATTCAAACTCTGAATCAAGTTCATCTAAAAGTGTTTGATAGTGTAATATTGCTTGATCATAGTAACCAAGGCGAGTGTATAAAACACCAAGTTTAATTTTTTTATCAGAAATAGTTTTGTCATTTGGATATGAGTTGATGAAATCTCTTGTTAATTTAAGAGCTGCATCATAGAGTTTTACAGATTCATATGCTTCAATTAAATTTGTGAGTGCGTATTGTAATATTTCTCCCGACTTCTCACCATCATTAACAATTTCCTGATAATATTTAATTGCATCTTCAAATTTTTCTGAATTGAAATAAATATTTCCAAGAGCCAGTAAACTTCTATATGCAGCTTCAGTTTTTGGAAATTTTGTTAAAACATTTTGATATTTTTTTATGGCATCCTGTGTTTGTTGGTTTATTTCCATAATTTTACCTAAATAGAATTCCGCGAGCGGTTTGTATATCGTACCATCGAAATTACTGGATACTTCCTGAAAAGTTTTCTTTGCATTGTTATAATCTTTGTTCCGAAAATATGCAAGAGCTCTTTCATATTCAAATTCTGCTAAATATTTCTTATCCTTAGGATAAAGTTTCTTGAACTCAATGATTCGATCCTGAGCCGATTTAATTTCGTTACTTTTGAGTTTGGAAATTATAATTTGTGCCATGTAGTATTGTCGGTCGTCAAGGTTGTTAGATTGAGATAAAAGATATTCATATTGAGAAATAGCTTCATTATATCGGTTTTGTGTGTAAAGTAAATCAGCAATGTCTCGGTTTGCCTTTTTACTTCCTAATTGACCAGCTGAACGATAATATGCAGTAGCGGCATCCGACATACCTTGAATTTTAGCAATTTCAGCCAGCATTAAATATGCTTCACTGATAAGTTCAATGTCACTCGATTGTGATACAAACTCTCTTAAATTCTTTGAAGCATTTTGTAAATCTCCAATTTTGTAATATATGCTTGCTAAATAAAATTTGTATCTTAATGTGTCTTTATTTATGAACGGATTGTTCCTGCTATCAGTTAGTAAATTTTGGATTAATTTGATGCTTTCTGAATAATTTTCAGATTCGATTAATGATTTCAGGTATTGGTTCTCAAAATTTTCCGGTAATTCAGCAAAATAATAATCATTTAAGTATTTTTTAAATAAGATAACAGCTTCGGAATATTTTTGCATATCAAAATACAGGTTCGCTAATATAAGTACACCCTTAGCAGCGTAGTTGCCGTTAGGGAATATTTCCATTTGTTTTCTCAGATATATTATTGATGAATCAAAATTTCCCTCTTTTAAATATATTTGTGAGATTTTCCAGTATATACTTTCATTTGGTTGCTGATCGTTTTGTTGAATACCAGTTTTCAATAGTTGAATTGCTTCTGTGATTCGATTGTTATTCAAGTATAAATCACAAAGCATTTCCAGAGCTTGAAGATAATATGGATTTTTAAATTTGTTGGGATAGTATCTTTTTATTGCTTCCTCCAATCCAGTAATTTCATTCTTTTGGTAATAAAGTTTCGTAAGATTAAGCATTGCTGAATCAACTAAAGGATGTTTCGGATATTTATCAATAAGTTCTTTATAACTTGTAATTGCGATATCTTTATATGTACTATCAAAGGAGCTATAGCAATCGTAAGATAAAGATTTTTTATATAATGCTTCGACAAGAAGTTCAGATTTGTTTTCTGTATTTGTGACTTTGGAGAAATTATCTGCTGCAAGTAAATAATTCTTTAAATCATAAAAATAAATTTCTCCTAAATCATAATATAGAGTTGGTTTATTTTCATCTATGATTTTAGAAATAAGTTTAGATATTTTTAAAGTTGCGTTTTCATAATTTTTTATCTTATAATTTTTTATAAATTCAATTTTTTCTTTAGCTACGGAAGCTTCATCAGCTGGTGGGAAATTATTTAGGATATATTCATAACTTTGAAGTGCTTTAGTATAATCACCTGCAAGTTCCTGACATTCTGCAATGTTGAAAAGAATTTTTGTAAGATTATGAGCTCTTGAGGCGTATTTTAGGGCAGCTTCATAATATTCTATAGCTCTTGAATAATCTTTTAAGTAATTCCGGTATAGAGATGCGATTCTGATATAAGCATCTTGTTTGTTCAAATTTTGGTTTGTAGAATTAATATAATTCTCACAATAATTTATAGCCAAATGAATATTATTAATTTTTTCTGCCGTTATTGAGCCACGAATATATGCTTTTGCTGCCACCGGATTAATGGAGTTTAGTGAAATAATTTCGTCATAATAAGAAAGTGCAGCTCGAAAATCCTCAAGGTTTTCAGCACAGTAACCGGATAAAAACAATACTTCTAATTTATATTTCGTATCCGGAAATTCTTTAATTATTTTTTTCAGGATCTCAAGTCCGTTTTTGAAATCGTTTATTTCAATGTGTGTTTGTGCAAGTTCATAAAGTACAAATTCTCTTTTGTCTGTTTCAATAGTTTTGTTTGCAATTAAAGTGTTGAATTGATTAATTGCCTGGTTGAAATTTTTATTCTTTTTATATATCAGTCCCAATTCAAGGTTTGCATCTACGCTTATTGTATTATTTTTGTAATTCTGAATCAGTTGATTCAGTAATTTTTCTGATTCAGTATATTGGTAAATTTCTTTATAAATTCTGGCGAGAAGAAGTAATGCATCGGGTTTATATTTCTCCGAAGTATCCAGTACTTTTTTTACTTCAGATATAGCAAGGTCAATATTTCCTTCACTGGTCAATATCTCAGCTAAGATTAATCGTGCTGGTTGGAAAAATTCGGAGTTATTATACTCCTGTATGATTGTATTAATTGATTTTCTGGCTTTTAGGTTTTCACCTGATATTTTATAATATTTTGCTGCCATAAATAAAGCTTCCGGGGCAATCTGGTTTTTAGGGTAGAATATTCGAGTCCATTCGAAAGCAACAGCGGCCTCTTGGAAATTTCCAAGTTTAACAAATATTTCCCCGACTTTGTACCACGCTTCCGGAGCTTTAGGATGTTCAGAATAGGAAAGTGCAAAGTTCTGGAATGCAAACTTTGCGTCATCATATTTTGTCAAATTTAGTAAGCAGAGTGCTGTGTAGAACTTAGCTTCTGGAACCTGATTACTAGATGGGTACATCGTGGAAAAATTTTTAAACTGTTCCATTGCGAGTTCATACATACCATCATTATATAAATTCAGTGCTAAATTGAACTCTGAATGCTCCTTGGTTTCCTGCGCAAGCAAATTGTGAGTATTGAATATTACTAACAATAATAAAAGAGTTATTATGTTTAAATTTTTTTCCATAGTTCAAATTAAATAAGTTTTATCCTTTTATCAATTTCGTAATTTTTTATTTCGTTGAAATCATCAATTAATAGATTTAGTTTCTCATGTTTAGAATTATTAAGGAAAAGATTTTCGAATTCTATTTTATCATTACTTGAAAAATGATCAGAAAATTTTTTCAAAGTTGATATGAAAGTACTAAAGTTATTCTGAAATTCTACTAAAAGATTTGTATAGTTTTCTTCTGCTAAGGCATTCCTCGTCAATATTCTTTTTACATTAAAAAGAAATTTTCCAATGAATACTAAGTTCTCGAAATCACTTTCTAAATTATAATTTTTGCTTGTTTCAATCAAGAGAATAATGAGATGTCTGAAATTTAATTTCTTGTTAGAGTGAGTTTCGATCTGATCAATAAGTGTATTTATTTTAATTTCCATTTTTATAAATATACAGGAAGATTCAAAAATATCCAAAGCAAGTGAATATGACGATTTGTCAGAATAAATTTTCTTTCGGTTTTTATAAATATAAATATAATTTGTCTTTTTGTCATAGCTTTGTTATATTTAATCAGAAAAATTGGAAAAAGTAATCAAAATGTGGCAATTTAGCCACATTTGCTATTTAATATGAAAAAGAAAGTATATATTGAAACATATGGTTGTCAGATGAATGTTGCAGATAGCGAGGTAGTTTTGAGCATCTTGAAAACTGATGGTTTTGAAATCACTGATGACATAGAATCTGCTGATGTAATCCTTGTAAATACATGCAGCGTTCGTGAAAATGCAGAGGAGCGTGTTCTTGGAAGATTGGGTGATTTTAAGAACAAAAAGAATAAAAATCCTGAAATTGTAGTCGGTGTGCTTGGTTGTATGGCTGAAAGATTGAGGGATAAATTTTTCTCACCAGAATTCTCACACTCAAAAAATACAAATGTTGCTGATATTATTGTAGGACCAGATGAATATCGTAAATTGCCAGCGCTAATAAACAAAGCCTGGCATGGGGAGAAAGGTATAGCAGTTCAACTTTCCAGGATAGAAAATTATGACGATATAACACCACTGCGTACTAATGGAATAAGTGCCTGGATAACAGTTATGCGCGGATGTGACAAATTTTGTTCATTCTGCGTGGTGCCATTTACCAGAGGCCGCGAGAAAAGTAGACCTCTTGAAAGTATTTTGCAGGAAGTTAGAGAACTTTCTCAAAGCGGGTATAAAGAAATTACATTATTGGGTCAAAATGTAAATTCATATAACGACCGGAAAAGTGATTTTGCCGATTTATTAAAAAATGTTGCTCAGGTGGATAGGAACATTAGAATATTGTTTACCACCTCCCATCCTCAGGATATGTCAATTAAGTTGATCGAGACAATCGCATCCGAACCAAATATCGCTAAATACATTCATCTGCCCGTTCAATCAGGTTCTAATAGGATATTAAAACTAATGAACAGAAATCATACAATCGAACATTATTACCAGTTAATACAAAATATAAGAAATCTTATACCAGATGTTGCAATTACGACTGATTTAATTGCTGGATTTCCA
The DNA here is from genome assembly GCA_003327435.1 of Ignavibacteriota bacterium. GTDB lineage: Bacteria > Bacteroidota > Ignavibacteria > UBA10030 > BY39 > BY39. Next base: position 467,051 of record QOQV01000001.1, on the reverse strand, counting down.
ACTGAAACGGAGCAGGATCATCAATTAACTCTTGAATTGCTCAAAAATGTCCGATTCGATGGGGCGTTTATGTTTGCATATTCTCCCCGAGAAAATACAAAAGCATATCAGATGACTGATGATGTTCCTGAAGAAGTAAAACTTAGGAGGTTGAATGAGATAATTGAGTTACAAAATCAAATCGCTTATGAAAATAACTTAAAGCTTGTGGGTAAGGAAGTTGATGTGTTAATCGAAAGCCTGAGTAAAAGATCTGCTGAACAAATGAAAGGTAGGACAAATACAAATAAGAAAGTTGTCTTTCCTAAAAATGGTCATGAAATAGGCGATTACATAAGGGTTAAAATTACAAATGTCAATTCAGTAACTTTATTCGGAATAACAATTTAAAAATTTTATGGAGATATTTATGGGAAAATTGATAAAAATAATATTGTTAGTGCTCTTTGTAGGGTTTTATGTGCATTCACAAAACATTGATCAGGAGGTCGCTAAATATGTAAGAATGATTGAATCAGGTGAGCTTGAAAGAGCTTCTGAAGAGTCAAGAGAATTAATTTCTTCTAATCCGAACCATCCTGGAATTCTATACCTGCAGGGTCGACTATCCACTGACGGGATAGAAGCACTTAAATTTTATCAGGCGGTTGTAGATAATTTTCCAAAAAGTGAATGGGCTGATGATGCTCTTTATAAAATCTATCAGTACTATTATGCGGTTGGATTGTATCGGACAGCTGATTTGAAATGGAAACACCTACAAAAGGAATATCCACAATCACCATATCTTAGATCACAATTATCAAAGGATGCAAAATCGATGCCTGATGAAGTTTCTGAGACGAACAAGATTGATACGACCAAAAGCCAAACTACCATAAAGCTCATCGAACAACCAGTTCCGACTGAACCACCACCAAAACTAACAGATGTTAAACAACCTGAGATGCCTACATCTCAGAATTATGTGTATACAGTTCAGGTAGGTGCATTTTCTACTATTGAAAATGCAAAAAAGCAGGAAAAATATTTCATTGATCTTGGTTATGAAGTTGAGGTCACTAATAAGATTAGAGCTGGTAAAAGTTTATATCTTGTCTGGGTGGGAAATTTCCGTTCTGCTGAAGAAGCTAACAAATTTAAGGATGAGATAAAACAGAAGTTTAAAATTGAATCAATTACAGTTCAGAAATATTGAGCGAAGACAATAAAAATAGAAAATTGACTACAGAAGAATTTCAGAAGCTTCATGGTATATTAGGAAATTCTTTTATTATTCAGGAAATAGTAAGCATTATTCAGCAGGTTGCACCTACTGATGTTACTGTTTTAATAACTGGTGAAAGTGGAGTTGGAAAAGAAGTGGTTGCAAAAGCCATCCACAATTCCAGTAAGAGAAGCCATAAACCAATGATTACAGTAAATTGTGGTGCAATTCCTGAAGGAATTATTGAGAGTGAGTTATTTGGACATGAGAAAGGTGCTTTTACCGGCGCTGTGGAAGCCCGTAAAGGATATTTTGAAATTTCAGACGGTGGAACAATATTTTTAGATGAGATTGGCGAATTACCTTTAAGTACACAAGCAAAATTTCTCAGAATACTTGACACAGGTGAATTTTTAAGGGTTGGTTCTAATGTTCCAAGAAAAGTTGATGTGCGTGTGATTGCAGCGACAAATAGAGATTTAGAACAGGAAGTCAGGAATAACAATTTTAGAAAAGATTTATTTTTTAGGTTACGTTCGATAAATATCCATATACCACCACTTAGAGATAGGAAAGAAGATATACCTCTGTTTATAAAACATTTTGCTGAAAGTTTTGCTGAAAGAAATAAAATTCAAGTAGAAGGTTTTTCAGAGGATGCGATAGAAGTTTTGAAAAATTATACCTGGGAAGGTAATGTTAGAGAATTAAAGAATGCAGTCGAAAGCTTACTTGTTCTTAAGCAGGGTAAATTAATTTTACCAGAAGATATTAGAAGACATCTTCCTAATATGAAAGAATTTGAAGTTGGTTATATTGCCTCGTCCCGTAACCTGCCGGTGCATACCCATAAATCAAGTGAACAGGTTGAAAGAGAACTAATTTATCGTGCCCTGTTGGAAATAAAAAATGATCTCGAAGAACTAAAACACAATGTAGCACTCTATTCTGATAATAGAAATACTATTAATGAATCGTTTGATTTAAGTTCGGACAAAGCTACCGACGAGGATTTAACATTGCAGGAATTAGAAAAAGAATATATAAAGAAAATATTACATAAATATCATGGCAATAGGCGTCTAACTGCTAAGAAGTTGAATATCAGCGAAAGAACTTTGTACAGAAAAATTAACGAATATGGTTTAAATGAAAAGTACTAATATCAGAATTATAATTTTGTTTATTGTATTGGTTTGCTTATCTGCATGTTATTCATTTAAAGGTGGTTCGGTTCCTCCTCATTTAAAGACGATAGCTATTCCAACATTTAATGATCAGAGTGGTTTTGGGGAACCTAACTTGAGGGAAATCTTCACAAATAAAGTGAAGGAACTATTCATCAAAGATAACAGTCTGGAATTGTCAAATGAATTAACATCTGATTGTTTACTGGAATGTACAATCTTAAATATCACCAATGAGCCATCAGTAATTGCTCCAGGTGAGACAGTAGAGAAGTGGAAAATTACAATGAATGTAAATGTGGTTTTTCAAGATTTAAAATTAAAGAAAAAGATATTTGAAAAACGCTTATCGAATTGGACTGAATATGACGCATCGTCTGGAATTGAAGCCAGACAAAATGCAATAACTTCTACAATCGATAAACTAAGTGAAGATATTTTATTAGAAGTTGTTGCTAAATGGTAAATATTAACAATAAAAAATAGGATGGTATATTAAATGGCTGATTATGTAGTTATAACATACTTTATTTCGCTTTCATTATTATTTATGTTTGGTTCAAGTGGTTTTGTGATGATCTATCAATATTTTAAACACAAAAACAAAAAAGAAGAAAAACTCCCTGAATTGAAAGAATTTCCTGTCGTCACGGTACAACTACCTCTTTATAACGAGAGATATGTTGCAGAACGGGTTATTGAAGCTACCTGCAATATAGCTTATATCCCGGAAAACTTGGAGATACAGGTTTTAGATGATTCCACAGATGATACCGTAGAAGTTGTGGCTGAGCTAGTAAAGAAGTATAAAGCAAAAGGGTTTGACATAAAACATATTCATCGAACAAATAGAACTGGGTATAAAGCTGGAGCTTTAAAGGAAGGCCTTGCAGTTGCAAGAGGTGAGTTTATAGCAATATTTGATGCCGATTTTATTCCCAAGCCAGATTTTTTACTAAAAACACTTCCATATTTTATGGCAGATCCGAAAATTGGTATGGTTCAAACCAGATGGGAACACCTCAACAGTGATTATTCTATGTTAACTCGTGTTCAGGCTATGGCGCTCGACGGGCATTTTGTTATCGAACAAAATGTTAGAAATAAAGCCGGATTTTTTATCAATTTTAACGGAACCGGAGGTATTTGGCGTAAAGAATGTATTATTGACGCAGGTAACTGGGAAGCTGATACTCTCACAGAGGATCTGGATCTTAGCTACAGAGCTCAGCTTAAAGGATGGAAATTTAAATTTTTGAACGATGTTACTTCACCAGCCGAACTCCCTTCTGAAATTAATGCGCTTAAATCACAACAGTTCCGATGGACAAAAGGAGCAATCGAAACAGCAAGAAAAATATTACCAAAGGTATGGAAATCTGATTTACCATTGGGTAAAAAAATTCATTCCACATTCCATCTAACTAGTAATATTGTTTTTCCATTTATATTACTTGCTGGAATATTAAATGTACCATTAATCTTTATTAAACATCAGGGTGGATACGAGCACTATTTTGCTGTGATGGCAATTTTTGTTTTTGCATTCGTAGGTTCGTTTCTATTCTATCTATATTCACAGAAAGATATTTACCCAGATTGGCATAAAAGAATTTTCTTGTTCCCGCTATTTATGGCAGGCAGTATGGGTTTTGCAGTTAATAACACAAGAGCTGTTATCGAAGGGTTATTAAAGAAGAAATCAGAATTTGTTCGTACACCAAAATATAGAATTACTAGTAAAAAGGAATCATGGACCGGGAAAAAATATACACCATCAAAAATTCATTACACTGTTTTCATTGAAGGGTTATTAGCAATTTATTGTTTCAGCGGTGTAATGATATCCTTTTATTACCTTGAGATTGCTGCTGTACCATTTCAGTTATTGTTTACAATGGGCTATGGACTGGTTTCGTATTTATCCTTAAAACATGCCTGGTTAGCACGCAAATACAATCTCTCGATGAAAAAAATTGAATCCGTTCAAAATGAATTTACGAAGATAAAATCATAAAATATTAATGAACATATTTCAATTAGAAGAAAGACTAAATGAAAATCCTGATTCTCCTCTATCAGCTCGATTGGCAGGACAGTATTTAATCAGAGGGAAAATAACAAGCGCTGTTAGTCTTTCTTTAAGATGTATTGAACAAAATCCAGATTATGCCACTGCCTATGTTATTCTCGGGCGATGCTATGCAGCTTTAAATTCTTACAAAGAAGCTATCCTGTGTGCAAGGAAAGCATTTTCGATACAACCTGATTCAGGGATACTTAAAAATTTGTTGATGAATTGGGAAAAATTGTCATTACAGGAAAATTCGCAACCAAGGAGTGAATCTTCCCCCGAAATACCAGATTTTCACACACTTAATGGGATTTTATTTAAAGAATTATCATTACCTACTACCCTTGAAGTTGAAGAAGATAATGTTCAAACAATTGTTGAAGAAGAAAAAGAAGAGTCACTTTTGGTTGAACTGGAAACGCCTTCAGGATTTGGAATTGATGAAAATATGCCATTACAACAAAGTGAGGAAAATGTTGCATTGGCTGATGAAACCACACCTGAACAAGAACATATCGTTGTGGAGTTTGTAGAGCAGAATGATTCAAACTTGCCTCCTGCTATAGAATCAGTTTTACAATCTATCGATTTTGAAAGCTCAACAGAAAGTGATAGTAATAATCAACAGCCTGTAACTACTTTTGAAAATGATGTGGAGGTTAAATCACCAGAATTAGTAGGACAACATAATGATGCTTTTGTGGAGCAATCCGAGGAAAATTTAACAGCTGACGAGTTTAAAACGGAAACTGAAATTCTTGAACAAAAAGCTAAAGAAGAAAATTTTAATGAACAGAATTTTGAAGAACATAAAATCGAAGAAATATCGGAAATTATAGCTCAAGAATCTTCTGAAAAAAGCGAATTGACTGAAAACAAGACAGCAATATCAGGGGGAATTGATGCTGGAATAATCGAGGAAAAGACAAAAGATTTTAACGTGATTACTGAATCCACAAAAGTATTTGAGGTATTATCGGAATCGGAAGATGTGAAAAACATCAGTACGGAGCAAGAGATTATTTCAGATTCAAATTTGAAGGAGGATAATTCAAAAAAATCTGATGAGCATATAGCCAAAATTTTTGAATCAGCACATGAAACAAAAAAGAAGGAACATTTTTTAGATAATGTAGATTTTAATCATGGGCCTGTACCTGAATTACCTCAAATTGTTAGTGTTACTTTAGCGGAAATATATGTCAGACAGGGTGAATATGAAGAAGCTATCAAAACGTATCGTGCATTGATTCAGCTAAGACCAAAACAGAAAGAACTATTTGAAAAAAAAATTGAGGAACTGGAAAGGAAGTTAAAGTCACAGATATAATTTTGGATATTTGTGTTTTTGAAATTTTATTTTAATATATTTTAAGAAAAAAGCAATGCTTATTAGTAAAAAATTTATATATATTTCCGTCTTCCTTGTATTTATTTCCATTCTGTTAATTATTAAAATATCCAATCCAGGAGAATCATTATTTTCTACTGGTCATTTACTGGTTTCTATTATTTCAAGTGTTATCCTATTCGTAATATTAAATTATTTAAGAAGTACACAGGAAGTTTTATCCAGCTCACAGCAGGAAAGTTATGAAAAAGGGCAAAGATATCAGACATTATTTAAGTCAGCGAATGATGCTATTTTTATTATGGATGGTGAAACTTTTATTGATTGCAATGAAAAAACACTTGAAATGTTTGGTTGTAAGCGGGAAGATATTATTGGACAACCACCCTATAAATTTTCTCCTTTATGGCAACCAGATGGAAGGGATTCGAAAACTAAAGCTTTAGAATTAATAGGCGAGGCACTAAAAGGTAATCCTCAGTTCTTTGAGTGGACGCACATAAAATTAGATGGGACACCTTTTTATGCTGAAGTTTCCTTAAATAAGTTGGAATTATCAGGTAAAAATTATATCCAAGCAATAGTGAGGGATGTTACAGCTCGTAAAAAAACCGAGTTCGAGATGCACGAAAAGCTGACACGTCTTAGAATAATGTATGATCAGTTACCTGCATTAATATGGACTACTGATAGAAACTTAAATTTGCTTTCTTTGTCGGGTTCAAATATCAAGCAAATGGATATAGATGTTTCGCAACATATTGAAAAAAGTATTGCTGAATTTTTTAATGTGCATGATATATATTCTCCAATAATTCAAAAGCATTTATTAGCTCTAAAGGGAGAAAGTGGTACGTTTGAATTTACACACCAAGGGAAAATTTATCAGGCAACGGTCGAATCATTAAAAAATCCATCGGGAGAGATTGAAGGTACTATCTGCGTTGCTCAGGATATTACTGAGGAAAGAAGAGCACTTGAAGAATTAAGAAAGAAAGATGAATTATATAAGTTACTTGTTGAAAATGCGAGCGATGGAATCTATTTATTGAAAAATAAAAATTTTATTTTCGTTAATCCAAAATTTGAGGAAATTACTGGGTATAGAGCTGAAGAAGTATGCAATCCAGGTTTTAATATGATGGAGATAATAACACCAAAGTATAGAAAAATTATAGAACAAAGAGCCGAGGCTCGTAAGAGAGGAGAAAATATATCGCCTAAATACGAATTTGAAATTATAACAAAGAATGGTGATGTTAGATATGTTGAAGCTAACACAGTCCCTCTAAAAATATTTGAAGATGGAATTCAGGTGCTTGGGATCTTAAGAGATATCACAGATGAGAAGAGATCGCAACAAATTCAGGAAAAATTACAATTACAACTGGAAATATTTTTCAGAGCATCAATGGATGGTTGTCTATTTATGTTAGTGCCTGAAGGTGAAGAATTCTATTGGAATGATCAAAATAATAAGGAAAAGATACTTGAACATGTTTTTAAGAATCAACGTTTGACAATGGTTAATAGAGCATTTGTTCAACAATATGCTGCTCGGGATGAAAATGAGCTTTTAGGCAAAACTCCTCAAGATCTGTTTCAAGATAATATAGACGAAGCGAAAAGAATCTGGACAGAATTGTTTGATAACGGGCATGTAAATAAAGTGATTAAAACAAGAAAGTTGAATGGGGAAGAAATGTGGCTTGATGTCCAGTATGTTGTTATGTATGATCAAGACGGCAAGATATTTGGACATTTTGGAATTCAGAGAGATATAACAAAAAATTTACAGGAGGATGCTGAAAGAAAAAAACTTGAAAAAATGTTAATACAGGCTCAAAAACTTGAAGCCCTCGGCACACTTTCAGGTGGCATTGCTCATGATATGAACAATATTCTAAGCATAATTAAAGGGGCAGTGGAATTGGCTCAAACAAAGAGTAAGAATGATGAAGTGATTAATTATCTTAATATGATTAATAACTCTGTGGAGCGTGGTATTAGTGTTGTTAAACAATTACTGTTTTTTTCAAAGGCAAGAGAGCCTCAAATGTCAACTCTATCTCCAAAAAAGTTATTGGTGGATGTGAAAAATATTTTAAACTCGACATTCCCTAAAAATATTTTTATAGAATTGGAAGATGAACTCTCAGAATTAAGTTTTATTAACGGTGATGAGGGTTTATTACAGCAAGCATTAATAAATCTTGCGATTAACTCACGGGATGCAATGCCTCAAGGAGGTAAAATTACTTTCTTGTTAAGAAGTTGTTCGAACTTAGAAATATTAAATAAATTTGGAATTCAAACCGATGATGAATTTATCACGATTGGCGTAAATGACAATGGTTCTGGCATCGATGAAGATACATTAACCAAAATTTTTGATCCATTCTTTACCACAAAGGGTCCGGGTAAGGGCACAGGACTTGGTTTATCAATTGTTTATCGAATTATAACCCAACACGGTGGATACATTGATGTTCAAAGTAGAATTAATGAAGGTACAACCTTTTTAATTTACCTACCAAAAATAAGGAAGAAACTTAATGAAGTTCGCAAGTCAGGCGGGATTCCCAAAATTCTTCCAACAAAAACAATCTTAATCATAGATGACGAAGATATGCTGCGTGAATTATTGAAAGATATGCTTGTTGATGCCGGTTTTAATGTAATGACTGCAAAAGATGGTTACGAAGGTGTTGAGATATATATGCAGAATAAACAAAAAATCGATCTTGTAATTAGCGACATCGGTATGCCTCGAATGGGTGGTGAAGAAACATTCAAAAAAATTAAAGCAATTAATCCATCAGTAAAATTTGTTTTTATTTCAGGGTTCTTGGAAATTGATAAGAAACAAGAATTGGAAAAAAGGGGAATCAGTGGTTTTATACAAAAACCTTTTAAAGCCCAGGATATGTTGCAGTTAATAAATAAAATTTTTACTGAATCATAGATGTGTGGAAGATTTTCTTTAAAAAGTACAATCCAGGCTATTGAGGATGAATTTGAAATCGATAACATAGAAATTCCAATCCAACCTCGTTATAATATAGCCCCATCTCAAAATGTACCTGTTGTAGTGTATGAAGGAAAAAGGTATTTAAAACTTTTTAAGTGGGGGTTGGTACCATTCTGGGCTAAAGATCCATCTATAGGGAATAAAATGATTAATGCCAGAGCTGAATCTCTAACAACAAAAATTTCTTTTAAAAAACTATTTAGCAAGAATAGATGCATTGTTATAGCTGATGGTTTTTATGAGTGGGAGAAGGGTACATCTGGTAAAAATCCATATTATTTTTGCATGAAAACTAAAAAGCCATTTGGATTTGCAGGATTATGGAGCATGTGGAATAGTCCTGAAGGTGAAATAATATATTCTTGTACAATTATTACTGTAGAACCAAATCGACTTGTAGAAAAAATTCATAATAGAATGCCAGCTATTTTAAACAAATCTGATTATCAGCTCTGGTTGAATTATTCATATTCAGATGAAAAAAGTTTACTTAAACTTTTAAAACCTTATCCTGATGAAGAAATGACTTATTACAAAGTTTCTAAATTGGTTAATTCTCCATCTAATGATAATCCTGATTGTATAAAACCTGCCGAATAAATTATTTGCCTTTCTTAACAATTATTGCTAAATTTAGAAAGATTTTTAACTAAATAAATTTTCAACAAACATTTCAGTAAAAAAATTGGAGTAAAATATGTCTATAAAAGTTGGAATTAATGGATTCGGAAGAATTGGAAGATTGGTTTTCCGACGCGGTTTGGAAGTCGGAAACATTGAATTTGTCGGCATCAATGATATTACAGATGCCAAAACTCTTGCTCATCTGTTAAAATACGATTCAGTCCATAGAAAATTTAATGGCACCGTAACTGCCGAAGAAAAAGCAATAATTGTAAATGGTAAAAGATACCCTGTAATGGCTGAGAAGGATCCCGCAAAGCTACCATGGAAGGATTTAGGAGCAGAAATTATCATTGAAGGTACTGGAGTTTTTACAAAACGTGAACAGATGGAATTGCATATTAAAGCAGGTGCAAAAAAAGTTATCCTCACTGCTCCTGCAAAAGATGAAATTGATGCAACCATTGTTGTCGGTGTTAATGATCATATTTTAACTGGTAAGGAAACAATCGTTTCTAATGCATCCTGTACTACAAACTGCCTGGCTCCTATGGTTAAAGTTTTGCATGAAAACTTCAAAGTCAAAAAAGGATTTATGACAACAGTACACGCATATACGAATGATCAAAGAGTATTGGATTTACCTCACAAAGATTTAAGACGTGCAAGGTCTGCAGCTATAAATATAATTCCAACAACAACAGGCGCAGCAAGAACAGTTGGTAAGGTTATTCCAGAATTAAAAGGCAAACTCGATGGATTTGCATTAAGAGTTCCTGTACCAAATGGGTCCGTAACTGATTTTGTAGCTGAGTTGGAAGTTGAAGTTACAAAAGAACAGGTTAATGAAGCAATGAAAAAAGCTTCAGAAACCACAATGAAAGGAATACTTGAATATTCAGCTGACGAGATTGTCTCCTCAGACATAATTGGAAGTTCAAGTTCCTGTATTTTTGACGCACCTTCAACAATGGTAATTGGTAATATGGTAAAGGTAGTTGGTTGGTATGATAATGAATGGGGTTATTCTTGCAGAGTTATTGATTTATTGAATAAAATTGCGAAGTAAGCAGATAATAATTCGGAGAGTGCTATGAATAAAATGACAATTGATGATGTTAAGTTGAAGTCGAAGAATGTACTGGTTAGAGTAGATTTTAATGTTCCAATCGAGAATGGAGTTGTTACGGATAGTACACGCATTATTGAATCGCTACCTACAATAAAGAAAATTTTATCAGAAGGTGGCAGAGCAATCTTAATGAGCCACCTTGGTAGACCTAAAGGTAAACCAGATGCGAAGTATTCTCTTCTTCCAGTGGCAAAAAAAGCATCAGAACTTTTAGGAATAGAAGTAAAATTTGCAAGTGATTGTATTGGAGAGAATGCTAAAAAAGCTGTTGCAAGCTTAAACGACGGTGATTGTTTGCTTCTCGAAAATTTGCGCTTCCATCCTGAAGAAGAGGAGAATGACGAATCTTTTGCAAAAGAACTGGCATCACTCGGCGATATCTATGTAAATGATGCCTTTGGAAGTGCACATCGTGCACACGCTTCAACAGAAGGAATAACAAAATTTATAAAACCTGCAGTTGCTGGTTATTTAATGCAAAAAGAACTGAATTATCTCGGAAAAGCTCTTGAAAATCCTGTCCGTCCTTTTACAGCTATCTTGGGTGGAGCTAAGGTCTCAGGTAAAATTGATGTTATCCAAAATCTGATGAATAAAGTAGATACACTTATTATAGGTGGTGGTATGGCATATACCTTCTTCAAAGCACAGGGCTTTGAGGTTGGTAATTCTCTAGTTGAAACTGATAAACTGGATCTTGCGAAATCGATACTTTCTGAGATTACAAATAAGAAAATTAAATTTCTCTTACCAGTAGATTGTGTAATTGCAAATGAATTTAAAAATGAAGCTCAGAAACAAATAGTCAAAATTTCTGAAATAAAACCAGGCTGGCAAGGATTGGATATAGGACCTGAAACAATCAGACTCTTTTCTGAAGAGATTGTGAAATCCAGGACTATTGTATGGAATGGACCTATGGGTGTTTTTGAAATGGATAATTTTGCAACTGGAACTCATGAAATTGCTAAATCTCTTGTTTCAGCCACAAAAAATGGAGCTACTACAATTGTCGGTGGTGGCGATTCGGCAGCTGCAATTGCAAAATTTGGACTCGATAAATCTGTATCACATGTTTCTACAGGTGGTGGGGCATCCCTGGAATTCCTTGAAGGTAAAGTTTTACCAGGAGTTGCCGCTCTCACAAATAAGTAACTTATAATGTTGCTGATGAATTTTTTGTAAATTCATCAGCAACTAAACCTATCATAGTAATTTGTCATACTATCAAACATACAATTATTATCGTCCTTCTTTTTTTGGTGGCTTCAGATTTTTCCCACCAGTTATTAAAACTTTGCTTCTTACCAATGCTGGCATTTTCATATTCGTGTATTTTATGGATTATTTTAGTGTTCGTGGGGTTCAGGTTTCATATTATATAAAATCTATATTTGCTCTTTATCCAATCTTCTCTTCAATATCTGGTATTCCTGCTTTTCATATCTGGCAATTGCTGACTTATATGTTTTTACATGCTGGATTTATGCATTTATTCCTGAATATGTTCGCTTTATGGATGTTTGGGATGGAACTGGAAAATAATTGGGGCTCAAAACGCTTTTTGTTTTATTATATCGCCTGTGGGATAATTGCAGGAATTAGTAATCTAATCTTTGGTCCTATTTTTGGACAGGATGGTGCAACTATCGGTGCATCAGGGGCTGTTTACGGAATACTCCTGGCTTATGGAGTTATATTTCCAAATAGGCAGATATATTTATATTTTTTGTTTCCAATTCGTGCAAAATATTTCGTCATGTTGTTTATAGGCCTTGAAATATTTGCGGGTGTAACTGGAACCCAGGACGGAATCGCACACTTTGCACATCTTGGTGGAGCAGCTGGTGGTTATTTGCTTTTAGTTTTGGAAAAATACAAATATAAAATATATCACTATGCGAAAGATTTTCTAAAAATTTATCAGAAACCGGATCGTTTTACTCAGCGAAAAGCAGATGAAATATCTGAAGCCAAGTACTTTGACTTAAATAATATTGAGCCTGAGGAACTACAAAAGAAACTGGATGAGATTTTAGATAAAATTGGGAAAGTTGGATATCAAAATTTAACTGAAGAAGAGAAGAAGATTTTATACGAAGCAAGCAAAAAATTATAAAGAGAATATTTAATGATTAAAGAACAAAACATTAATCACCAAACATATAAAGTTGGAATTAGACGAAAGTCTCGACAGGTAAATGTAGGTGGAGTTAAAATTGGTGGAGATGCCCCGATCTCTGTCCAAACAATGACTAAAACAAAAACATCTGATATTGAAGCAACTGTCAAACAAATTAAAGAAGCAGCAGAAGCTGGCTGCGATATTATTCGCGTGACTGTTAATGATAAAGATGCTGCTAAAGCAATGCCAAAGATCGTGATGAAATCACCTATACCAATTGTTGCAGATATTCATTTTAATCATATCTTTGCATTACAGGCGATTGAGGCAGGTGTAGCAAAAGTAAGAATTAACCCGGGTAACATTGGCTCAAAGGATCGAATAAAACAGGTACTGGATGCTGCTAAATCCAGAGGTATTCCCATTAGAATTGGTGTAAATTCCGGTTCCCTGGAAGAAGATATTTTAAACAAGTATGGTTATCCAACCGCTGAAGCTTTATATGAAAGTGCCCTGAGGCACATTAAAATTTGTGAAGAATTCGATTTCCATGATGTAGTCGTCTCAGTTAAATCAACTGATGTTAAATTGATGATTGAAGCTTACCGTCTTATTGCTGAAAAGACAGATTTACCGTTGCATCTTGGTGTCACCGAAGCCGGTCCAACAAAATCAGGTACTATCAAATCAGCCATTGGAATTGGTACTCTACTGGCTGAAGGTATTGGAGATACAATTCGGGTTTCATTAACAGATGATCCAGTTAAGGAAGTGGAAGTTGGTAAAGAAATTCTTCGCTCATTAAGTCTTGCCTCCAGAAATATTGAGTTGATTGCATGCCCAACCTGTGGGAGATTGGAAGTGGATCTGTTTAAAATTGTTGGTGAGCTCGAAGAAAAATTAGCCAATGAGAAAAAACCAATAAAAATTGCAATCCTGGGTTGCGTTGTCAACGGACCTGGAGAGGCAAGTGAAGCTGATATTGGGATTGCTGCTGGTAAGGGTGTGGCAATTCTTTACCGTAAAGGCGAGATGATTAAAAAAATCAAAGAAGAAGATATAGTAAGTACACTGCTTGAAGAAGTTCAAAATTTTAAAGCATAAATTAGATTCAAATATAAAGCTTCAGGATAATAAAATAATTTAAAGGTTTTTTATGGGATTTAAATGTGGAATAGTTGGTTTACCAAATGTTGGTAAATCAACAATATTTAATGCTATAACTTCAGCAAATTCTTTAATCGGAAATTTCCCATTTACTACTAAAGAACCACATATTGGAGTTGTCAATGTCCCAGATGAGCGACTTAATGAACTTGAAAAAATTATTAAACCTCCCAAAGTTATTCCAACTATTCTGGAATTTGTAGATATAGCTGGACTTGTAAAGGGAGCCAGTAAAGGGGAAGGTTTAGGAAATCAATTTCTATCACACATTCGGGAAGTTGATGCAATCGCTCATGTAGTTAGATGTTTTAAGAATGATAACGTAGTTCATTCCTATGGTAGTGTAGATCCCAAAAGAGACATTGAGATAGTCGAAACAGAGTTGATTTTAAAGGATATTGAGACAATTGAGAAAAATTTAAGCGATTTTGAACGACAAGCAAAATCTGGTGACAAAAAAATTAAACATAATATAGAAGTTTGTAAAAAATTAAAAGAACACTTATCAACAGGAAAACTTGCAAGGATGTTAAATTTAGATGATGAGGAAAAAGAATTAGCATGTACATTTCAACTTTTGACTTCTAAACCGGTAATGTTTATAGCAAATTCAGATGAAGATGGTTTGTTGTACGGAAATGATTATATAAGGATTGTTGAAGAATTAGCTGTTCATAGAGGATCTACTGTCATAGTCGTTGATGGTGAAATGGAATGTGAAATTGCTGATATGAATTACGAAGAAAGAGAAAAATTTTTGAATGATTTGGGTATCAGAGAATCAAGTTTAGATAAAATTATTAAGCAAGGGTATTTTATATTGGATTTAATTACTTTTTACACACATAATGAGAAGGAGTTAAGAGCCTGGACAGTTAGGAAAGGGACACGAGCACCCAAAGCTGGTGGTAAAATACATTCAGATTTTGAAAAAGGATTTATAAAAGTTGAAGTTGTGAAATACAAGGATTTGATTCAAATTAAATCAGAGAGTTTACTAAAAGAAAAAGGACTCTTAGAAGTTCATGGGAAAGATTATATAGTGCAGGACGGAGATATTTTATATTTTAGATTTAATGTGTAAAAAAGGGGAAGCCCGATGAATTGTTAGAGGGTAGGCGGGAGGCGAAACCGTACCCTCACCCAGATATGGGATCCACCGGGCTTGTTAATTTAGTAAAACGCTTATTATGGAATTCCTAAAATCTTTTTCGCATCTTCAGACATCATACCTGGATTCCACATTGGTTCCCAAACAATTCTAACATCAGCTTCCTTGATACCTGGTATCTGAAGTAACCTGTTCCTGACATTTTGTGAAATCCATGTATGAGCTGGACATCCAGGCGCTGTTAATGTCATTTTAACACCTACCCAGTCATCTATTATCTTGACATCATAAACTAAACCTAAATCTACAATGTTTACCGGAATTTCAGGATCATAACATTCTCTTAAAGCATTATATACTACTTCTTCTGTGACTTGTAAATTATTGTTGTTTTCATTATCCATATTTTGCCTTAATTTTAATCTTGCTAATTATAAAGTATTTTTTTATAAATGTCAAGAGGTTTTAAAGTAGTTACGAATCAAAAAAAAATTTTAATCGTGACGCAAATAATTTTATATTTTCGTGTTTAATTAATATATAAATTTTTAAAATAACTTTGAAAAAATTTTTAAAAATCATTTAATTAGTTTAATAATTGAGCAATTATTTTTATGCTGACAAACACTGCAATCGGTTTCTAATTTGGGCAATTGGTTAAAGCACCTCGGGCATTTTGTAATAAACGGATTTTCAATATTTAGCTTACACTTATCACAGGTTCTGACCTCTAGCAAAGATTTTTTTTCAATATTTATTTTCATGTTATACAATTATTTGTGCGACTAATCCACCTATCGTGAAGGAACCAATCCATGTACCAATCCAGATGACCGTTGCTGTCTTCCAACCTCTTTCTTTATACATAATTAAAATTGAAGTTATACAGGGAACAAATAGCGTAATGGTTATAAGTGCGACTGTAGTTTGCATTGGGTTCATAGCAATATCGTACAATCCTGCTGCACCAAAATCCCTCCTTACAAGTCCCATTACAAATGCAGTGGCTGTTTCAACTGGAAGCTTCAACCAATGTTGTGTTAATGGAGCTAATGCTTTTTGCCATAAATCTAATAAACCAGTCGCTTGCATTGTCCCGATAATTGCTGCACCTAAGAAGAACCATGGTGTTGCTTCTTTCATAAAAGCAAAAGTTTTAATCATGGTTTTTTGCAGTACATTGTTTACTTGTGGTAATCGAAGAGGTGGTAAGTTTATTAATAAAGGACTCGCTTCGCCTTTTAGAAATTTATTTAGAACTGTCCCAATCACAACTAGGACTGAAAATATTACAATCACATATATAAGCAATGCTTTAAATCCGGCGCTCATCAATAATGCAGTTATAACAGCAAGTTGTGCAGAACAGGGAATCACAAATTGAAGTATCGCAGTTGCTATCGTCTTTTCTCTTTCATTTGATAAAAGCCGGGTAGTGATAGTTGCTGCCGATACACACCCAAAACCGAGAATTAAAGGTATTATTGCTCTACCATTCAAACCAAGGTATGTCATACTTCGATCAACCATTGTTGCAAGTCGTGGTAAATATCCCGTGTCTTCTAATAAAGAAAGTAATATGTAAAATGCGAAGACCAGAGGAAGTAAAAGAAAAACTAAGTAAGTGACTGTCATCGTTAAAATACCAAATTCTCCAACTAAAATTTGTCCTATTATTGTTTCCTGAGAAATCACCTGATTTACTATTTTGCATATCCAATTTTCCCATAGTTCGTGTCCAAAGTATGTTTCCGTAAAACCCACCAAATCCTGCGCAACTAATTTTCCAAGAAAAAGATATGCGAAATATAAAATCAGCAATAATATTGGTATTCCTGTAAAAGGATTCAATGTCCATCTACCAATAGTTGTAGAAATTTTTTTTCTAATTGATGCCTCCGTAAGTACCTGATTGATTATGTTGTTTACACGATTTCTTCTTTCTATGTATATCTCTTCGCGCATATTTATAGGATTGATGCCGTGTTTCTTGCTGATGTATTCGTCACCTTCCAGTATAAGGAGGGCTTCAGCTTGTGAACCAACCAATCTAAGCATACTGTGTAGTTGTGAATGTAAGTGTGGATCCTGTTTGCCATAACATGCGCTTTCTATTGTTTGAGTAAGTTTGTCAAAACCCTCTCTCTTTATAGCAGATGTTGGAACAACTGGGACTCCCAATAATTCGGATAATTTATCTATATCAATTTTTATATGATGTTTTTTAACTTCGTCCATAAAGTTTAAAACAACTACCAATTTTTTCCCCATATCTATGAGTTGTTGTGTTAGGAACAAATCTCTTTCGAGGTGGACACTATCTACTATATTAAGGATGATGTCAGCATCAATTATTATATCCCTTGCAACTCTTTCCTCATCGTTAAATGAAGAAACACCATAAATTCCAGGTGTGTCGTAAACATCATAATTTAAGTATTTACCCTTTGTAATTTCGATTGTTGTGCCCGGGAAATTGGATACATCAACATAAATTCCGCTTAAATAATTAAAAATTACAGATTTTCCAACATTTGGATTACCCACGAGAACCAGTTTTTTATTTGATGACTCTGTGATTATGGTAGTTTCACTAATGTGTTTGTGATGTTCAATATGGTTTGTATTTTGATTCATTTATATTTTCGTCACTATTATCTTGTTTGCAAATTTATATCCTATTGCAATTTCCTGTCGATTTTTTTGGATGACTGTTGTACCACCTGGCAGATTTTCCAAACAGTGAACTATGTCCCCTTCTATTATTCCAAATCTGATTAATTGACTTCTTTGAAGACCATCAGGAATAAAAACAATTTGTAATCTATCACCTTTTTTACATTTTGAAAGTTGTAAGCTCTTCTTTGCGATCATCTTATTGAGTCCTCTTGACATTCATCGCAGATACCAAAAATCTGTAAACTTGAATATTTGATAAAAAAATTTCTCTTTTTACTGATAATATTTTCAATCTGTGATAAATCATTGGAATTAAATTCAGTGATTTTTCCACAATTTAAACATATGAGGTGATAGTGACTGGGTTTGTCTAAAGTTTTTTCGTACCTATAATGATCTGTTCCAAATCGATAACGGTTTAATATTCCGCAATCAGTTAATAATTCCAGTGTATTATATACAGTTGCTAAAGCAACATTTTTGTATTGTTTTTTAAGTGTTATGTAGAGTTCTTCAGCATTGAAGTGGTCTTTCATAAAGAGGACTGATTTGAGAATTTTTTCCCTCTCACGAGTATATCTTAGATTTCTTTCTTTTAAATGTTTTTTAAGTATTTCAAATTCTATTGGAGTATTCATAATATAACTTATTTAGAATGATTCTAAATAAAGGTACGAAAAAATTTCAAATAAGGCAAATGTGTTGTAACACGCCATTTGGTATCGGCCTTAATGACTGTGTCCCAATTTTGGAGAGATAAATTTATTGTATAATAATAAACCAATAATTGTTATAACACCAATCAAGCTAAATAGTATCCAGAGTGTTTTGGGGTCTTTTAAATTATCTACAAAATGCACATACATATTTGCTCCTAAGATTCCACCGATGGAAGAACCTATAACGCCGTATAAAAATGCATAACCGAGATATGTCGCTTTTTTATCCGGAGGTGCTATTAAACCAACATAACTGATGAATTTAGGATGTGCGGTCATTTCTCCAATTGAAAAAATCATAATACCAATGATAAATACCCAGATATCTGTTGAAATTGCCAGAATTGCCATACCGATTGTGCCCATTGATATTCCAGCAATCATTGTTGGTAATGCTTTTGTATTTTTTACGATATTTGACACAATCATTTGAAGAAAAATAATAGTTCCAGCATTTATCACCGTTACATGTTCGATATCGAATCTCCAGTTAAGGTTAATTCCAAATGCTTGCAGGACCGTGTTTATGAAATTGTTTAATTTTGTCGCATCTACATAATCTTTAACGTACCATAACACTGAATCAAACATCTGGAAATAAAGTATCCAGAATCCTGAATAAATGACAATCAAACCGATAAATTTAAAGTCGGTAAGAACCATTACCATATCCTTGAGAACTTGCAAGAAATTTTTAGTACTAGCTGGTTTGGGTGGTTCCTTATACCAAATAAAAGTTGGAACTAACATTGCAGCTGTAAAAACTGCAGATGCTAGTATTACATAATTCCATCCAAAGTTGTTTTTTAAGTATGGAACCAGTATTAAGGGGAAAAGGAAGGCGCCTAAGTTTATCGACCAGTAATAAATTCCAAAACCTAAAGTGCTATTTTGCTCAGTTGTAATTCTGGCTATTGTTCCGGATATAATTGGTTTAAATGCACCTGCACCAATACCCATAATAACTAAACTACCAAATACCAATGCGTAATCTGTCATCTGACTGGTTAGGAAATAACCCAACCCTAAAAAAGAAAATGCGAACATTAAGGTTTTTCTGTATCCAAATCTATCTCCAATTGCACCCGCAAGAATTGGTAAGATATATAATAATGGTTGAATTGTACTTTTGATAACACCAACACTTTCTTTACTATAGCCGAGCTGATCGGTGAAATAAACTGAAAGAATACTCATCATACCATAGTATGAGCCTCTTTCAAAAAACTCGAAAATAATTACTAACCAATATACACCTGGAAATGTTTTAATGGTATCATGAAAAGATTTTTTGTTTTCCATATTAATTTTTCTCTAAAGATAAAATAATTTTTTATGAATTTCAATCTTTGCATTTCAGAATCGGTTTTTTTATATTCATAAAAAGTATTATATCTAAATGATCAATTTAGATTTTTATAGGTTCTTAAATTAGAATATTCTGAAAATTAATATAGAGAAATTGAATATGGAAGATAAAAATTATGATATTGCAATTTTAGGTGGTGGACCAGGTGGTTATGTTGCTGCAATTCGGGCTGCACAGCTTGGTTTTAAAGTTACCGTAATTGAGAAAGATAAACTCGGAGGTGTTTGCTTAAATTGGGGATGTATCCCGACAAAAGCCCTGCTAAAAAATGCTGAAATATATAACCATATAAAACATTCCGAAGAATTCGGAATTAACTTGGACAATATCAAATTCGATTTTAAGAAAATTATTAAGAGAAGTCGCGATGTTGCCCATAGAAATTCAAAAGGTATAGAATATCTTTTTAAAAAAAATAAAATTAATCACATATCCGGATTTGGCAAAATTATTTCTAATGGTAAAATTGAAGTTTCGAAAGAAGGGAAAATCACTGAAGTAGTTACCGCAAAACATATCATAATTGCTACTGGTGCTAGACCAAGAACGATTCCGGGAATTAATATTGACGGGAAAAAAATTATCACTTCCACAGAAGCAATGTTGCTAACCGAACCTCCCAAAAGTATGTTGATAATTGGAGCTGGAGCTATCGGAGTTGAATTTGCGTATTTTTATAATACATTCGGTACAAAAGTTACACTTATAGAAATGATGCCATCTATCTTACCAATAGAGGATAAAGAAATTACCAAATTATTAGAAAGCATCTTTAAGAAATCTGGTATTGAGATTTTAACAAATAGTAAAGTAGAAAAAGCTTCTGTTGGTGATAAAGTAAGGATTTCACTTTCTTCTGATGGAAAACAAAATGAAGTTGAAGGAGATCTAGCCTTGATGGCAATCGGTGTGCAGGGAAATGTAGAGAATATTGGACTGGATGAGATTGGTATTCGTTATGAGAAAAGCTTTATTAAAGTCGATGAATACTATCGAACCAATATACAAGGTATATATGCAATAGGTGATGTTATTGGTCCGCCATTGCTGGCTCATGTTGCTTCTGCTGAGGGAATTACCTGTGTTGAAGCAATAGCAGGAAAAAACCCACCTGTTGTCGATTACGATAATGTACCTGGATGTACATATTGCCAACCTCAGGTCGCAAGTATTGGACTCACCGAAGAAGAGGCAAACAAGCGTGGTTTTAAATTGAAAATAGGCAGGTTTCCATTTACTGCAAGTGGAAAAGCCAGAGCAATTGGTGAAACAGATGGGCTGGTAAAATTAATTTTTGATGAGAAATATGGTGAATTATTAGGTGCACATATACTTGGTAGTGATGCTACAGAAATGATTGCTGAACTTGGAGTTGCAAGAACTCTTGGTACAACAGCACAAGAAATAATGAAAACAATTCATGCACATCCCACACTTTCCGAAGCAGTAATGGAAGCGGCAGCAGACGCATTTGGTGAAGCAATACATATTTAAAATGAACGAAGTACTTGCTACATATCTGGGGAGGACAAAGTTTGAAAACACCTGGAAATTACAAAAAGAATTATTATCTCTGATAGAGAAAAAACATATAAAAGATATAATATTATTAAATGAGCATGAGCATGTCTATACTATCGGGAAAACTGGTTCAGAAAACCATCTGCTTGCAAACAATCAAGAACTACGTTCACGGGGTATTGAAGTTTTTTTTATCGATCGTGGTGGAGATATTACCTATCATGGTCCAGGTCAGTTGGTAGGTTATCCAATCATTGATTTAAACAGGTATTATCTTGATATTCATCGCTATTTAAGGGATCTTGAGCAAATAATAATTTTAACACTTAAAGATTTTAACATTATCGCAAAACATGATCCAAATTTTACTGGTGTCTGGATTAACAATAACAAAATTGCAGCTATTGGAGTAAAAGTTTACAGATGGATTACCATGCATGGATTTGCTTTAAATGTTAATACTGATTTGTCATACTTCGATAGAATTATACCTTGTGGTATTTTCCATAAAGGTGTAACATCAATGCAATCATTATTGAATCGTGAAATTAATATGATAGATGTTGTTAGCAAGTTATTAAAAAATTTTGAACTAGTTTTTAATTGTAAAATTAGTTACTTAAATGACAAAGATTTTATTAACCTGATTAATAAAATAAATATAAGGAATGATGAATGGTCACAAGTAAAACAATAGAATCAAAGATTAAAAATAATGGTATAGATTCAAATATTATGCTTGATCTCACTCAAAGTGATTTGATCGAAATTTATCGTTTGATGTTCTTATCTCGTAAACTTGATGAAAAGCAAATAACATTTTTGAAACAGGGTAAACAGTTCTTTCACATTGGGGCACCTGGACATGAAGCTGCACAAGTTGCAATAGCAAAAGCAATGAAACAAGGCGTTGATTGGGCGTATCCTTATTATCGTGATATCGCATTTGCATTAGCTTTTGGAGAAACACCTCAAGGAATTTTATTGGAAGCTTTGCATCGTGCTGCTGGTCCAAGCTCAGGTGGTAGAGCTATGCCCTGCCATTACGGAAATAAGAAGTTGCGAATTCCTTCTCAGTCCAGTTGTACCGGCACACAATTTTTACAGGCAGTTGGTACGGCTATGGGTGCTGTTAAGGAAGGTACTGATGAAGTCGTGTATGTTTCCTCTGGGGAAGGTACAACAAGTGAAGGTGAGTTCTGGGAAGCCCTTAATTGGTCAACAAGAGAAAAATTTCCAGTTATTTTTCATATTCAAAATAATAAGTACGCAATTTCAGTCCCTCTCGAAGAACAGATAGCTACCGGCTCAATATATACACTTACGGAAGGATTTAAAGGATTAAACAGATATTTTGTTGATGGCACCGACTTTTTTGAGGTTTATAAAGCTGCCAAAGATGCAATATCAAAAGCACGAAGCGGAAAAGGTCCAGCCCTAATCGAATCAGATGTAGTTCGCCTATTTCCACATTCTTCTTCAGATGATCAGAGAAAATACAGATCACAAGAAGAACTCGAGAAGGATAAGTTACGGGATCCGATTCCGAAGTTTGAAAAATTTCTGATTGAAAATAAATTTTCAACACAGGAACAATTGGAAGAACTAAAGGAATTAATCGCAAAAGAAGTTAATGAAGTAGCTGATTGGGCAGAAGCACAACCACAGGCTGATCCTTCAACTGTTGAATTGTATGTGTATTCACCAAATCAGATCGTATCAAAAGAAAATTTTGTTGAAAAAAATTTTGAAGGTCCAAATGTTGTAATGGTTGATGCAATCAATCATGCGTTAGCAGAAGAACTGGAATACAATCCTAAGATGCTGATTTATGGTGAGGATGTGGCTGGTGATAAAGGTGGTGTTTTTACTGTAACAAAAGGTTTGACTGCAAAATTTGGTAAGGAGCGCGTTTTTAATTCCCCACTTGCTGAAGCAAGTATTGTTGGTACGGCAATAGGTTTAGCTCTGCGAGGTTGGAAACCTGTCGTTGAAATCCAGTTTGGAGATTACATCTGGCCTGCTTTTATGCAAATCAGAGATGAACTTTCTATGATGAGGTATAGATCAAACAACACATGGTCGTGTCCGGTGGTAATTCGAGTTGCAGTTGGTGGTTATATCCATGGAGGTTTGTACCATAGCCAATCCATTGAGTCCTTCTTTACACATACTCCTGGCTTAAGAGTTGTGTTTCCTTCAAATGCTGCAGATGCAAAAGGCCTTCTAAAAACAGCATGCCGTAGTGAAGATCCTGTACTTTTTCTTGAACACAAAGGAATGTATCGACAGAGCTTTGCTGCTACTCCAGAACCAGACAAGGATTATTTGATTCCATTTGGATTAGCTAAGATAAAAAAATCTGGTGAAGATATTTCAATTGTTACATATGGAATGATGGTTCAGAGATCACTGGAAGCAGCCCGTAAACTTGAAGAAAAAGGTTATAGTGTTGAAGTGATAGATTTGCGTACACTAAATCCACTTGATAAAGATACAATATTAAGTTCGGTTAAGAAAACAGGTAAGGTATTAATCGTACATGAAGAAACTCTGTTTAGTGGGTTTGGTGGAGAAATTGCAGCTATTATCAGTAACGAAGCATTTGAATATCTTGATGCACCAATTATGCGTGTTGCAGCAAAAGACACACCTGTACCTTATGCACCACAACTCGAGTATGCAATGTTACCTCAAACAGAAAATATTATCCAAGCTCTTGAAAAATTAGCTCAGTATTAAAAGTTTAAAATGAAAACTTCGAGTATATATCTTCAAAATCTCACTGATGAAGATTTTATTAAGTTGTATTACTTTATGAATTTAATGAGACAATTTGAAAACAGTGTCTTAAATCTTTATCGGCAGGGTAAGATTGTAGGTGGTGTGTATAGTGGTATGGGCAATGAAGCCACAGCGATAGGAAGTGCCTATGCTTTGATTTCAACTGACTACCTTTTTCCAATGCACCGAGATTCAGGAGCACATTTTGTAAAAGGTCAAAATCTTAGGACTATGATGCTGCAGTATCTGGGTAAGGCGGATAGCCCAACTAAAGGTCGAGATGGAAGTGGACACTATGCAGACCCAAAACTCAGAATCTACGGAAACATTAGCCATCTTGGTGCGATGATTCCAGTTGCTGCAGGTGTTGCACTTGCTATTAAATATAAAAATGAAAATAATGTGGTTTTAAATTATATAGGCGAAGGTGGTAGCAATGTAGGAGATTTCCACGAAGCGTTGGCTTTCGCATCTGTTTTAAAATTACCTTTAGTCCTTATAATCGAAAATAACCAATATGCATATTCGACTCCTGTTTATAAGCAGACAATTGCCAGACAATTTTCTGATCGTGCAATTGGTTATGGAATACCTGGTGTGACGATCGATGGAACTGATGTGCTTGAAGTTTACAGTGTATGCAAGGAAGCAATTGAAAGAGCACGAAGAGGTGAAGGACCTTCAATAATAGAATCTGTTACGATGCGAATGCAAGGCCATGCAGCATACGATGATGCATGGTATGTGCCGAAAGCAGAATTAGAAAAATGGCGGGAAAAAGATCCAATCGAGAAGTTTGAGAAGCTTTTATTAGATAAAAATATTTTAAATGAATCTCTTAAAAAAGAAATTCTTGTAAAAATAAAATCTGAAATCGAAGATGCTGTGAATTTTGCTACAAATGCACCAGATCCTTCTCCAACTGAAAATTTATTCAAGGTTTTTATGGAGATCAATTAATGCCTGTTCTATCATACATAGAAGCGATTTCAAAAGGTATGTGGGAGGAAATGGAAAGAGATGAATCTGTATTTCTTTTAGGTGAGGATATTGGTACATATGGTGGCGCCTTCAAAGCAACTAAAGGATTTCTTGAAAAATTTGGAGAAAAAAGAGTAATTGATACTGTGATAGCTGAATCGGCTATTGTAGGTGCAGCAATAGGTGCAGCCTTAGCCGGATTAAAACCAATTGCTGAAATGCAGTTTGCGGATTTTGTTACCAATGCCTTCACTCAGTTAGTGAATAACGCAGCGAAAACTTATTTTAGATGGAATATTCCGCTTCCAATTGTTGTACGACTACCCTCAGGTGGAAAAATTCACGGAGGTCCTTTTCACTCTCTAAATCCAGAAGCATGGTTTTTTCATGTTCCGGGATTGAAAATCGTTGCACCAGCAACTCCCTATGATGCGAAAGGACTTATAAAAGCTGCTATAAGAGATCCCAATCCAGTTCTTTATATTGAGCATAAGTATCTCTATCGTAACATTAAAGGTGAGGTGCCTGATTTAGATTATGTTTTACCAATCGGTTCAGCTGACGTAAAAAGATCTGGTGTTGATTTGACAGTAATCACATATGGAAGTATGTTACATTGGTCTTTAAAAGCTGCTGATCGACTATATGCAGAAATCGGTGCAGAAACTGAGATTGTTGATTTAAGATCGCTAATCCCATTGGATAAGGATACAATATTTAAATCAGTCAAAAAGACAGGTAAAGCATTAATAGTTCACGAGGATACGGTTACTGGTGGTATTGGTGCTGAAATTTCAGCATTGATTACTGAAAATATTTTTGAATATTTGGACGCACCAATAATGCGTGTTGCAGCACTCGATACTCCTGTCCCTTATAGTCCGCCACTTGAAAATTATTTTTTACCTGATGAAAATAAAATTTTTAATGCATTAAAAAAGTTAAATGAATATTAAAATGGAGAATGTTTTATGGCAAAAATAGAAGTTATAATGCCTCAACTCGGTGAATCATTAACCGAGGGCACAATAGTAAAATGGTATAAAAAAGTTGGTGATCCTATTAAGAAGGATGAAACGCTA
The DNA here is from genome assembly GCA_003327435.1 of Ignavibacteriota bacterium. GTDB lineage: Bacteria > Bacteroidota > Ignavibacteria > UBA10030 > BY39 > BY39. The sequence continues at coordinate 440,907 of QOQV01000001.1, read as the reverse complement.
CTTGAAATTAGCACGGATAAAGTCGATTCAGAAATCCCATCTCCAGCAACTGGAATAGTAACAAAAATTTTGTTTAAAGAACAAGAAACAGTTGCAATCAAAACTGTGATTGCTGAAATTGAAACCGAGGGTGAAGTTGCGGCAAAAACCGAAGCACCAGAACCTGAGGTAAAGAAGGAAGAAAAAATAATAATTGAATCTCCAAAAGTAGAAAAAGCTGAAAAAACGCAAACCTCCCGTTTCTATTCTCCTCTTGTACTCAACATTGCACGACAGGAAGGTATCAGCATGGAAGAGTTGGAAAAAATTCATGGAACTGGTATTGGTGGAAGAGTAAGTAAAAAGGATATTCTAAATTACATCCGAACAAGAGAAAGTGTAAAGGCTGTTCCTGTTGAAAGGGAAGAACCAAAACCTGTATCACCTAAAATTGAAACCACGATGAAAATTGTTGATGCTGGTGAATTAGCTGCAAAATATCCACCACCAAAATATGAAATCCTGCAGATGTCGAATATTTTGCAAAAGATGGCTGAACATATGGTCAAAAGTGTTGCAGTTTCCCCGCATGTTCAGGCAATATCAGATTGTGATATGACTAACATTGTAAATTACCGAGATAAATATGCGGAAGAATTTGAACGGAACGAAGGTTTTAAATTAACTTACACACCATTTATTGCTAACGCTATTGTTAAGGCTCTGAAAGAATTTCCTCTAATCAATAGTTCAGTTGAGGGTGATAAAATAATTGTAAAGAAGTTTATAAATCTTGGTATGGCTGTCGCATCCGATCAAGGGCTTATTGTCCCAGTTATTAAAAATGCAGATGAAAAAAACTTTATCGGATTAGCCCGTTCTATAAATGATCTCGCTGTACGTACCAGAAGTAAACGCCTAACCCCAGCAGATATTGAAGGTGCAACATTTACATTTACAAATTATGGTGTGTTTGGAAATATTATAGGAATTCCAATAATCAACCAACCTAATGTTGCAATTCTTGGAATTGGTGCAATTAAAAAACAACCTGTCGTGATCAATGATGCTATTGCTATAAGATCCATATCGTATCTGACACTTTCATTTGATCATAGAATAATAGATGGTGCACTTGGTGGTATGTTTCTTGAGAGGGTGGTCAAATATCTTGAAGAATTTAAAGAAATAAGCTGAGGAATATTTGTATAAGGAAGAAAACAACATAAAACGACCTGATTGGTTGAAAGTAAGAATACCACAGGGTCAAAATTTTAGCGATGTAAAATCCATCATTGAAAAGCAACGGCTTCATACTGTCTGTTCAGAAGCCAGGTGTCCTAATATGGGCGAATGCTGGAATAGTGGTACTGCAACTTTTATGATATTAGGTGATATTTGTACACGCAGTTGTGGATTCTGTGCAGTGAAGACTGGAATGCCAACTGAGATCGATGCCCAAGAACCATTACGAGTTGCAAATGCTGTAAGGATGATGAAACTTAAATATGCTGTTGTAACTTCAGTGAATCGTGATGAGCTTTTTGATGGCGGGGCATCAATATTTGCTGAAACAGTCAGACAGATTCGGAAACTAAATCCTGAATGCAAAGTTGAAGTACTAATTCCTGACTTTAAAGGAGACGAATTTGCACTTAACATTCTACTTGATTCTTTTCCTGATGTTTTAAATCATAATATTGAAACTGTTCCGCGATTGTATCCAATTGTTAGACCCCAGGCAAAATATGAACGGTCATTGCAGCTATTAACTCGTGCTAAAAAAAGAGGATTCATTACAAAGTCGGGATTAATGGTTGGGCTTGGTGAAAATGATGATGAAGTTTTTGAAGTGTTGAACGATTTAAAAAATTCAGGATGTGATATAGTCACTATTGGACAATACCTTCAACCAACCAGAGAACACTTACCAGTTAAGAGGTTTGTTCATCCCGATCAATTTAAAAAATATAAAGAGTTTGGTGATAGCTTGGGATTTTTACAGATTGAATCTGGACCATTGGTTCGTTCTTCGTATCATGCGGAAAAAATAATTTTAAAAAACGAGAAATGTTGACTATTATTCAAAATTTTACTAAATTTAGTATCTAAATAAATAAAAATTGCAAAATTTGCTCATTATTGGAGAATTTTAAAGTGAGTCTGAACGAAAAATTAACATATTTCTTCAAAAACGAAGAGATACAGAAAAAATGGTATCTGGTTGATGCCGAAGGTAAAACTCTTGGTAGATTGGCATCCCGTATTGCCCATATACTAAGAGGTAAACACAAACCTGAATTTACCCCGAATGCAGATTTGGGGGATTTTGTAATTGTTGTTAATGCAGAAAAAGTGAAACTTACCGGTAAGCGCGCTGAGCAAAAACAATATTTTCATTACACAGGTTATCCCGGCGGTGCAACATTTGAATCTTTTAAAGAATTAATAAAAACTAAACCAGAAAAGGTTATCATTCACGCTGTAAAAGGTATGATACCACATAACAGATTGGGTAGGAAAATAATCCAGAAGCTCAAAGTTTATTCTGGTCCCAATCATCCACATTCAGCTCAAAAACCAGAAAAGTTGAATATATAAGGAATTTTAAATGCAAAATATAATTACAGTTGGAAGACGTAAAACAGCAGTCGCAAGAGTTGTACTTAAAAATGGTAGTGGAGAAATTATTGTTAATAACAGACCGCTTGATCAATATTTCAAAATTGAAACATATCGAAATGAAATACTCTCTCCATTAACTCTAACTGAAACACTTGGAAAGTATGATATAAGTGCAACTGTTGAAGGTGGTGGTCCTACTGGGCAAGCTGGAGCTTTAAAATTAGGTATTGCACGTGCTCTGGTTGCAGCTAATGAGGAACTCAGAAACACACTTCGTAATGCTGGCTTATTGACACGTGACCCGAGAATGGTAGAAAGAAAAAAATACGGGCAGAAAAAAGCTCGCAAGCGCTTCCAATTCTCAAAGAGATAATTTTTTTAATCAAGCATATCGCTGGATTTTCTGGAGTGTGTCCTAACTTTGTGAGTTAGGATCTCCAGGAAAAATGAAAGCGATAGAAGTTTAACAAATAAAAGGAGTAAAAATTAAATATGCCTCGTGTTGAATTAAATGATCTGTTAAATGCAGGTGCTCACTTTGGACACCTGACTCACCGCTGGAATCCCAAAATGAAGCCATTCATCTTTATGGAGAAAAATGGGATTCATATTATTGATCTTAAAAAGACCCAACAACTTATCGAAGAAGCTGGTAATGCTCTCGCAAAACTTGTTTCTGAAGGTAAGAGGGTTCTTTTTGTAGGTACAAAAAAACAAGCAAAAGATGTTATCCGCGAAGAAGCTGAAAGATGTGGCCAGTTTTATGTAACTGAGCGCTGGCTCGGCGGTATGTTAACAAACTTCACAACCATCAGGAAAAGTGTTAAGCGACTTAATAACATCGAGAAGATGGAAACAGATGGCACTTTCGATAAACTTACAAAAAAGGAAGTCTTGCATCTTCAAAGAGAAAAAGAAAGATTACAGAAAGTGCTTTATGGTGTTGCTAATATGAGTCGATTACCTGGTGCTTTATATGTCGTGGATATCAAAAAGGAAGCGATTGCAGTTTCTGAAGCAAAACGATTACGCATACCAGTTTTTGCTATCGTCGACACCAATGTAGACCCAACTCCCATTGATTATCCTATTCCAGCAAATGATGATGCGATTAAATCTATACAGCTAATAACTCGTATTATCGCAGATGCCGTCAATGAAGGTAAAGAAATGATTTCTGCTCAATATGAAGGTGAAGAAATTGAAGAAAATTTTGAACAACAAAAAGTAACAGAAAAGGACGAAGAGTAATGGCAGTAACAAGTGAACAAGTAAAATTATTGAGAGAAAAAACCGGTGCCGGAATGATGGATTGTAAGAAGGCACTCGAAGAATCAAATGGAGATTTTGAGAAAGCTATTGAATATTTAAGGAAAAAAGGTGCAGCCACAGCACAAAAACGTGCTGATAGAAGTACTAAAGAGGGAATTGTTGTCGCGAGAGTCGATGAGAATAATACACTTGGAGTTATACTTGAAGTTAATTGTGAGACCGACTTTGTTGCAAGAAGTAAAGATTTTGTTGATTTCGCAAATTCCACTGCTGAACTTATTTCCGTAAAAAAACCAGAAAATTTAACAGCACTCCTTGATTTAAAAAATTCTGATAATATCAGCATTTCTCAATATCTCAATGATTTGATGGCTAAGATCGGTGAAAAGATTGAAGTTAGAAGATATAAAATTCTTAAGTCTAACAACGGATACATATCATCTTACACTCATATGGGAAGTAAAATAGGCGTGCTTGTCGAATTTGAAGGTGATCCTCAAAAGGCTGAGCTTGTTGGCCGTGATATTGCTATGCAAATTGCAGCTATGAATCCCCAATTTATATCTCGTGACCAGGTATCAAAAGATATTATCGAAAGAGAAATTGAAATTTATAAGACTCAAGCCCGGAATGAAGGAAAACCTGAACAAGTCCTGGAAAAAATTGCTAATGGACGTTTAGAAAAATATTTCCAGGAAATGTGTTTATATGAACAGGTGTTCATAAAAGATCCAGGAAAAACAATCAAAGATGTTATAACCGAAGCTGGCGGAAATCTGAAGTTGAAGCAATTTGAGAGATACCAGCTCGGTGAAATTAAATGATCTAACAAGTCCGCATTCAGGCGGACTTTTTTTTAACATTTAAAAGTAGGAATTAAATTGAAACCTAAATACAAAAGAATACTCCTGAAACTGAGTGGTGAATCCCTAATGGGGAAAAAGGAATTTGGTATTGATCCTGAAATGCTGAAGCAATACGCAAATGAAATCAAAAGCGTGAAGGAACTTGGAATTGAAGTCGGAATTGTGATAGGCGGTGGTAATATTTATCGAGGTGTTGGAAACTCATCCGATGGTATTGATAAGGTTACTGGTGATCAAATGGGAATGCTTGCAACTATAATTAATGCCTTAGCATTACAAAGTGCACTTGAGCATATAGGAATTTATACCAGACTTTTAAGCGCAATAAAAATGGAACAAATAGCAGAGCCATTTATTCGCCGTAGAGCAATCCGACATTTAGAAAAAGGAAGAGTTGTTATTTTTGGAGCTGGCACAGGTAATCCCTATTTTACAACAGATACTGCTGCTGCGCTCAGAGCAATTGAAATTCAAGCTGATGTCATTCTAAAGGGTACAAGAGTTTCAGGTGTATATGATTCTGATCCTGAAAAAAATCCTAATGCAATTAAGTTCCCCGAAATTTCATATCTGGATGTAATTAATAAAGAACTGAAAGTTATGGATTTAACCGCAATAACACTTTGTCGAGAAAATGACCTACCAATTATAGTTTTTGATATGAATACACCCGGAAATTTGAAAAAACTTGTACTTGGTGAAAAAATTGGAACTTTGGTACAGAATCTATAAATTAATTTTTATAACTAATTTTGAGGTATTATGGTTAAAGATATTTTAAAAGAAGCCGAACACAAAATGAAAAAAGCAGTCGATGTGGTTCGACAGGAATTTGTTAAAATTCGAACCGGTAAAGCAACAACTGCACTTTTAGACGGAATTAAAGTCGAATATTACGGTACAATGATGCCATTAAATCAGGTGGCTACTGTTAGTACTCCAGATATTCGGCTCATCACAGTAACTCCATGGGAAAAAGGAATGATTGCTCCGATAGAAAAAGCTATTCTTACTGCAAATTTGGGATTAAATCCAATAAACGATGGAAATGTAATCAAAGTACCAATACCTCCTCTAAATGAAGAAAGGAGAAAAGATTTAGTAAAATTAATCAAGAAATTTGCAGAGGATGGAAGAATTGCTTTAAGAAATGTGAGGCGGGATGCTATTGAACACTTAAAGAAATCTGAGAAAGAAGAACATTTCTCGGAGGACGAAAGAAAAAGAGGAGAAGAAGAGGTACAAAAATTAGTAGAAAAATATATAAAAGAAATTGATAATCTTGTTGCATTGAAAGAAAAAGAGATTATGGAAGTTTGAAGATATTTTTATTTTAGTACAATAGAGCCATAACTTTTCAAAGTTATGGCTTTTTATTTCTCATGAAACATTAAATAGTAATACTCGTAGAGTTGAATAAAAATTAGAAAAATTTTATGGAAAATGGTGAAATTAAAAAATTGTATAGATCCATAAATGATAAATGGATCGCAGGTGTATGTGGAGGTATCGCTGAATATTTAAAAGTCGATGCTATTATTATTCGTTTACTTTTTATTCTGTTAATCCTCATAGGTGGAACTGGAATAATTTTTTATCTACTTGCTTGGATAATGGTGCCAGTTAATCCTTTTCAGACAAAAAATAGGACAAATTCGGATAAATCAAAGACCTGGGGTATTATTATATTAATTTTGGGCTTATTTTTATTACTTAAAAATTTAGGGCTAATACCCCTATATGATTTTTTCAGTTGGTGGGATTTTATGTCGTGGGGAACATTAATTTCAATAATCCTAATAATTATTGGAATATTTTTAATAATTAATCAGGTTAAAAATCCGATCTCCAAAATTGAACCACAAGCTGATATTGGTGATATAAAAAGTGAGGAAATACCAAGAACAAAAAAGATCTTACACAAATCCCGAAAAGATAAAAAGTTAGCAGGTGTATGTGCTGGTATAGCAGAATATTTAGAAATTGATGTAACGATTGTTCGTTTAATATTTGTTTTAATTACTCTAAGTTCTCTCGGTTTGGGCTTGTTTTTGTATATAATACTTGCTATTGTCATGCCACAAGAAAAAGAAAACATATAAAGGAGTTTTATATGAATGATGAAATAAAAAAACAGATTCCCTGGACTGGTATAATTCTAATTATATTGGGTTTAACTTTACTTTTGAATAGAACAAATATAATAAATGTTCATTTTTCACAGATAATTTGGGGTGTTTTGATTTTATTTGGTTTCGTTCATACAATTCGCGGTTATAAATATAATCAGAGAGGAAAGATTTTCTGGGGAACAGTAATATTTTTGTTCTCATTGTATTTTTTATTGAATACACTGGACTTTTTTGAGTTTCGTCATCGTATTTTTATACCTGCTGTTTTTTTAATCTTTGGATTTGCATTCCTAACCACTTATATCAACAATCTCAGAGATGTAATATCACTTATACTTAGTGTAATGTTAATATCATCGGGATTTTTTTTAATATTAGAAGATTTCGGTTATTTCGATTGGTTCAATGTAAGGTCAGTCATCAAAACTTACTGGCCTGTTGTTTTAATAATTCTTGGGCTTGGTATGTTGTTGAAAAAGAGAAAACAAATAAATGATTAATGCGCTTCGTACCAATTGTTTCCAATTCCAATCTCCACTTCAACAGGAATACTTAATTTTATGGCATTCTTCATTTTATCGCTAATTATTTCCTTTGCCTGGTCCAGATAATCACTTCTGGCTTCGAATACCAATTCATCATGAACCTGTAATAGCATTCTTATCGGCTTATCTTTGATTTCCCTGTAAATTTCTATCATTGCTAATTTTATCATATCTGCGGCTGTTCCTTGAATTGGCATATTGATCGCCTGCCGCTCCGCATTACTACGCACAGTTTTATTCTGACTGTTGATTTCAGGAAAATATCTTCTTCTGCCTAAGAGTGTTTCTACATAACCTGTTGAGCGTGCAAATTTGATAGTATCATCCATATATTTTTTTACATTTGGAAACCTAAAATGATATCTGTCAATAATTTCCTTTGCTTCTTCATTAGATATTCCCAATCGATTTGCTAAACCATAAGCACCTAATCCATACATTATTCCAAAATTAATCTCTTTTGCCTTCCTTCTGAGCTCTTGTTTTAATTCTTTCGAAAGCTGATTAAATTCTTCAAGTGTGTACCCAAATACTTTAGCAGCTGTACTGGAATGAATATCTTCTCCTTTGACAAATGCTTCTTTAAACCCCGGATCATCAGATATATGAGCCATTATTCTGAGCTCAATTTGCGAATAATCAGCAGATATTATTTTCCAATCTGAATTTTCTCCTATAAATGCTTTCCTTATTTCTCTTCCTAATTCGGTCCTGATTGGGATGTTCTGTAAATTGGGATTGCTACTCGATAATCTGCCTGTTGATGTAATTGTTTGATTGAAAGATGTATGTACACGCCCGGTTTTGGGATTAATTAGAGTTGGTAAAGCATCAACATACGTTGATTTTATTTTTGACACGGTTCTGTATTCGAGTAGCTTTTCAACTATCGGGTGTTTGTTTCTTAATGATTCCAGAACACTTACATCTGTGGAATGACCTGTTTTGGTCTTCTTTACAGGTGACAATTTGAGCTCATCAAAAAGCACTTTACTCAGTTGTTGTGTTGAATTTACATTGAATCTTCTCCCAGCAAGGTGGTATATTTGTTCTAAATATTCAGTTAGCAAAATATCCAGCTTTTTTGATAATTCCATCAAGTATTCTTTGTTAAGTTTGAAACCAGTGTATTCCATTTCAGTTAAAACTGTGATTAAGGGAAATTCAATTTTTTCACAGAGGGAGATTAAATTGTCTTTTTCTAATTTTTCTTTTAAGACGATATACAACCTCATCGTTATATCTGCATCTTCGGCGGAATATAGTGCAATCCTATCTAAAGGAACTTCCCTGATATCACTTTGCTTCCCGAGCATTTCTTCATAAGTCATTGTACGATAATTAAGATGTTGTATTGCCATATCATCAAGGCTGTGGTTTGCATCCGGTCTTAAAACATAATTGGCTACCATTGTGTCAAAGCTGATGCCATTAAAGTCAAAACCATAACGTTTTAAAACTAACAGGTCGTACTTTATATTCTGTCCGCACTTTTTAATTTCGGGATCTCTAAAAATATTATTGAATAAGCTATAAATTTCTGAAATATCAAATCCAACAGTTTGTTGATTATCAGAAATTTCATTCTTTGAATTGAATAGTGGACCATATTCGTCTATTTCGGTTAAGTCATATCTTATAGGAACATAGAAAGCTGATTTAGGTTGGATTGAAAAAGAAAGTCCTATCAATTTTGCATTATGTGGATCCTTACTCGTTGTCTCAGTATCGAATACGAAGAATTTTGAACTTTTTAGTGTTTCACTTAATAGTTTTAATTCCTCAGATGTTTTAATAATTTTATAATTTACGGAAATATCTTCTGCTATAGTTTGATTTGGTTCTTTACTTTTTGCCTGATGAGTATCAGTTATATGTTTTTTAAGTAGTGATTTAAATCCTAATTCAGTAAATAGATCAATAACTTTATCTGAGTTCTTTTCCCGGACTTTCAATTGCTGGATGTCTATGTTTAAAGGTACATTTGTATTGATTGTAACAAGTTTCTTGGATAGGAATGCATTTTCTTTATTTTGAAGTAGTTTTGCTTTCAGGGATTGCTTCTCAATTTTGTTAATGTTGTTGTAAATATCTTCAATTGTTCCATATTTTCGTATGAGCGATGTTGCTGTTGCTTCTCCTATGCCGGGTACGCCAGGAATATTGTCTGAAGTATCACCTGAAAGCCCAAGTACATCTATGACTTTGTCTGGATGCACACCAAAGTACTTTAATACTCCGTTGGGATCAATTATTTCCCATTCATTTCCTTTTTTACCTGGTTTATAAATTTTTATCATATCATCCACGAGTTGCATAAAATCTTTATCACTTGTTACCAGAAATGATTCTATGTTCTGATTTTTTGCAATTTTGGCGATTGTTCCAATAATATCGTCAGCTTCATATCCAGGTATTTCAATTATTTGAACTGAAAAAGCTTCAGCCACTTCTTTAATACGATTTAGTTGTATAATCATATCTTCAGGCATTTTTTGGCGTGTGGCTTTGTATTCAGTGTACATATTATGTCGGAATGTCGGTTCAGGTCGGTCGAATGCAACGGCTATATAATCAGGTTTTTCATCTTCCAGAATTTTTAGTAAAGTGTTTGTAAAACCAAATACTGCGCCAGTTGGTTCACCGGTAGGTGAAAATAAAGGCCTTTGCTTAAAGGTGTAATATGCTCTATAAGCTATTGCATTACCGTCTATTAAAAATAACCTTTTATCCATCTTATTTTGAAAATAGTAAATCCAAGTTTGACTTCCAAAAATTACTTGATTTTTAATATAATAGTTTTTATATTAAGACAAAATTATCTTAATAAATTAAGGATTTTAAAAATGAGAATATTAATAAAATTTTTCTTGCTTTTCCTAATTTTATTTAATATTTTGCCTGCTCAAACTATGAAATGGGATGGTGAGCTTAGAGTAAGAAGTGAATTAGATAATCGCGATTTTAATAATTCTACACCACCAAATTACTTCACACTTTTACGAGCACGCTTGGGAGCAGAAATATCACCGATTGAAAATCTTAAGTTCTATTTTCAAGTTCAGGATTCGCGCATCTTCGGAGAAGAGAGGGATGCTAGAAATAATTTTAATACGGTTTCAAATACTAAAAATCTGGATCTACATCAAGCATATATTCAAGTTGATAAATTTCTTGTTGATGGATTAACTCTCAAAGTTGGAAGACAACGCCTAACTTATGCTAATGAAAGATTTGTTGGTGGTGTAGGATGGAATAATATAGGTAGAGTTTTTGACGGTGGTTTAATACGATATGAAGTTGATAAACATAAATTAGACGTATTTCTGATGAATACTGCTGAAACCAATGTCGTTCCATCAGCTGCTATACCAACCGAGGTAAAATTTGTTCGCGATGAAGGCCAGTTGTTTAGTGGATTTAATTTTTCCACTAAATACTTTTCAGATCATCTCTGGGAAATTTTTACATATCATCAATTAGATAAGAGAGTAACTGTACCTGGTTATAATGATTTATCCCGATTTACAAGTGGTTTGTACGGTAAAGGTAAATTATCAAATCAATTATCTTATGAAACAGACGTTGCCTATCAGTATGGATGGAGACAAGGAAAGGATATTTCCGCTTATATGTTTGGACTTACATTGAGTTATTCATTTGAAAGAAGCATTTTATCATCATTGTCGATTTCTTTAGAAAGATTTTCTGGCACAAAGACATCTGAAACAAAATATAAAACATTTGAATTACCATATCCTACAGGACATAAGTTTTTCGGGTATATGGATTATTTTATAAATATTCCTCTACATACTGATGGTAAAGGTATTCAGGATATCTTTGCGAGGCTTGATTTCAAACTTTCTGATAATGTAAAAGCAAATATTATCGCCCATAATTTTAATTTGAGTGAATATCTTGATGGTGAAAATAAAGTAGGACAGGAATTGGATATAGTGTTAAACTGGAAATATAATAGTTACTTGAATTTTGAAATTGGTGGCGGATTATTTTTACCTGGAAAATTTATGCAAAAGAAATTTAATTCATATGATGTTTCACAATGGGGTTATTTCACAACAATGTTAATGTTTTAAACTATATGAGGGAATATTAATATGGTTAATAAGATGAAAATTATTATTCTCTTTATTCCTTTCATTTTAATATTATTATTTAATGAAAAATTTATAAGTAAAGAAAATATTTTGAATGCGACCAAGCTAAAGAACCCAACTGTTATGGAAGAAGGATGTTTTGAGTGTCACGAAGAGATTAAGGAACTTTACAAGGGACAAAAACATTCTAAACAAAATTGCACAAGTTGCCATAATTATTTACAGCAACATCTCGATGATCCTGATAAAAAACCATTAACGAATCTTGAAATTTCGAATTGCGGAAGATGTCACAGGGAACAATATGAGTCGTATTTTCATGTAAATCTTGAATCAAAAGCAAAGGTTGAAAAATCCACAACAACAAGTCGTTCACCGTTATTCGACAAATTACTTTCCCCGCATGGATTTACAAAGGAACATGCAGAACCAAGAAGTCATGCTTTTATGTTTATAGATTTCCTTACTGTTGATCGGGCTTTTGGTGGAAGATTTTATTTAAAGAGCTGGGAAAATATTCTTAAACCTGCAAAGGCATGGGAAATTTTAGCTGATAGGGAATCAACTTCTAATGTGCAGAAGACCTTTTTATCCCAAACAGCGATTGCTGCAAATCCGACATGTTTCAGTTGTAAGACAAGCGATCATATACTGAACTGGAAATATAAAGGTGAGCCTTCAGAAAATGCGAAATGGTCTAGGACATCAAATGTGGTAGATATGGCTCGTAATACTCATCAACCTATGGGATGCATTCATTGCCACGACCCACACAGTACCGGTCCTCGAGTTATTCGTGATGCATTAATTGAAGCAATTGTAGATAGAAATGAAGGTACTTATCCTTATGATAAAGAAAAAAGTAAAACTGTTACAGTAAAAAAAATCATGTTTCGGGATTTCCGTGCGATTGGTTTATTGAATAAAAAGGATTCAAATGTATTATGTGCACAATGTCATGTTGAATATAATTGTAATCCAGGTATTGATACAAGAAGTAGTTCTCAAGTTACCAAAGCAGATCCAAGGACAAATATTTTTCCGTGGGTAAATGTATTTGATTATAATAAAAAAATGGAGGAGTTAAATTTCAAAGATTTCAAGCATGCCACGACTGGCACATTTTTATCCAAAATACAACATCCTGAAACTGAAGTTTACTGGGGAAGCAAGCACGAAAGGGCTGGAGTTGAATGTAAACATTGCCATATGCCAACTGTTAAAAAAGGAAAGAAAACATATACTTGGCACGGACAAAAAAGTTCTCGTTATATGACAAAAGAAACTTGTTTGAATTGTCATACATACTGGACAGAGAAAGAGGCAGAATATCAAATCGACGCTATACAAAACTACATTCGTGGAAAAATGAGAAAAGCTGAAAATTGGTTAGCCAAACTCATTGATACCTATCAAAGAGCAAAAGATTTTGGTGTGCCCGATTCTGTTTTGCAAAAAGCTCGTAGATTTCATACTGATGCACATACACTCTGGGAATGGTGGACTGCAGAGAATTCGGACGGATTTCATAATCCAGACCAAGCACGCAAATCCCTTACGCTTTCTATTGACTATTCACAAGAAGCCATTAAATTATTAGAAACAGAAATAGAAAAAAGGAAAAATGTCGGTAATTGAATCATTTGATGCATACATTAGGAAGATTAGTGTACCAGACGATAAGGACATAAAAAAATACATAGAAGAGAATAGAGCTATGATGTTAGAATTGAGATCTGAAGATGAGTGCATGCGCCATTTTGAAAATTTTGTTAAGGAACTAAATTATTTAATAAAAAGTAGGACAGGCAAAAAATGAGTGTAATTTTTAGTAGAGAATGTGAATACGCAATTCAAGCACTTATATTTTTAGCTAAGCAGGAGCGTAACACATGGATTTCTATAAAAGATGTTGCTCAACAAATAAATATTCCTCAACACTTCTTGGGAAAAATATTCCAGAAATTGGTACAGAAAGGTATTGTCATCTCACAAAAAGGATTTTCAGGTGGATTTAAGTTAACTAAAGATGTAAATAAGATTTCGATTTTCGAAGTAGTTGAGGCAATTGATGGAGATGGTTATCGAACAAAATGTGTAATGGGTTTTCCTGACTGCTCGGCTGATAGTCCCTGCCCAATACATAACAAATGGAAAAGTATAAGAGATGATTTTGTTAAATTAATAAAAAGTAAGAAATTATTTGAACTTGCACACGAAATAAAAAAGCCCGGATATTGATTTTTTTATATAAAATAATAAGATAAAATAGTCTGATTTGGCATAGATTTGGTCCATTAATAATAAGTAGAAACAAAATAATCTAAATTATATGACATTCAAAGAAGAAAATCTTAAAAATAATAATCAAACTGATAAAATTCTCAAAAGTAATACTTATAAGGAAGTAGCCAGGGAAAAGTTTTTCAAAGAGTCAGTTCAAATTAAAAAGATTCCCCCTGAATTAAAAAAAGATTCACTTGGTTATAGAAAAGAAAGAAATAGAATTAAAAAATTCATTCTACGATTAAAACTTGATACACAATATTTCCGAACATTGGTCCAGTTTTCTTTTGCTTTATTGGTGATATGGATTGGTATTGAATTTTACCTATTTGTTAAATGGGGAGAAACTGGTGGGAAATCTTTATTTATAGAAAGACCTCCAGGCGTGGAGGGTTTCTTACCAATAAGTGCCTTGATAAGTTTAAAATACTGGTTAAAAACTGGAATAATTAATGATATTCATCCTTCTGGCTTATTTATTCTGATTGCTATTCTAATGATTGGTTTTTTATTGAAAAAGAGTTTCTGCAGCTGGTTGTGTCCAATCGGATTAATTAGTGAATCATTATGGAACTTCGGTAAAAAAATGTTCGGTCGCAATTTTATTTTACCAAGATTTTTAGATTACCCATTAAGATCTTTGAAATATCTATTACTTGCTTTCTTTTTATATGCAATATTCTGGACGATGGACACGGATGCATTGAGAAGTTTTATTTATAGTCCATATAACAAAATGGCTGATGTAAAGATGTTTTATTTCTTTGCAAAAATTTCTTCCTTTGCTTTTTGGACTATTTTTGTTTTGATCATATTATCTGTGTTTGTAAAGAATTTTTGGTGCAGATATTTATGTCCATACGGGGCTTTTCTTGGTTTATTAAGCCTTTTTAGCCCATTGAAAATTTCACGCAATTCAGAAACGTGTATTGATTGTGAACTCTGTACGAAAGTATGTCCAAATAGCATAAAAGTTCATAATAAAAAAGTAGTTGTTAGCGATGAATGTACCGGGTGTTTAGAATGTGTTCAAATATGTCCTGTAAAAAATACACTTGAAGTAAAAACCCGATTTGTCAACAAAGTTGTGCCAAATTGGGTGTTCGGGATATTGATAATTGGTGTGTTTGTTGGTGTTACAGGGCTTGCAATGTTGACAGGGCACTGGAGAAATAATATTTCAAAAGAAGAATATTTAAAAAGATTTAAAGAATTGGATAAACCATTATATCAACATAATGGTGGTAAAGTACCAAAATATGGTCCAAATGATTAAATTGATTTTTAATTATATAAAAATTAAATAGGAGATATATTATGGGTTTAGCAACAAAAGATTTAATTCAGGAGCATGAAGTGATAAGAAAGGCTCTAAATATTTTATCTAACGCGGTGAACCAAATTGATAAGCAAAATATAAATCGAGATTTGTTATTGGATTTGGTAGAGTTCTTTAAAATATTTGCAGATAAATGTCACCATGGTAAAGAAGAACAATATTTATTTGAGGCAATGGTTAGTAAAGGTTTTAGCAAGGAGTCAGGGCCAATTGCTGTAATGTTGTCAGAACATACGCTTGGTAGAAGTTTTGTACGAAATATGGCTGAAGCATTGAGAGAAGAAGGAGATAGCTCAATAAATAAATTTAAAGAAAATGCACTTCAATACATCGATTTATTAAATCAACATATTGACAAAGAAAATAATATTCTGTTTGTAATGGCAGATAGAGTAATAATGGATGAAGAACAAGAAGAATTATACAAGCAATATGTTAAATTTGAAAATGAAAATATTGGTGAACAAAAAATAGATGTCAAAAATAAATTAAATATCTAATCATTAATAAAAGAAAGGGTAAAACAATGAAACAAGGAAACAAGCTTGTCTTTGCATTTTTAGTGATGATATTATTCCTTTTTGTAACTGTTAGATCGCAGGATTGTGTAACATGTCACAAATTAAAAACGCCGAATATAGTATCTGATTGGCAAATTAGCAAGCATAGTGCGAGCGGAATCGAATGTTATGATTGTCACGGTTCACAACATAAGACAGAAAAGGACATAGCGAATGTTCAAATCCCTACACCTGAAACCTGTGCACAATGTCATGAAGAGCAGGTGACTCAATTTAAAAAAGGTAAACATGCATTTGGTTGGGCAGCAATGAAAGCAATGCCAACAGCACATCATCAACCATCTGCAATGATGGAAGGTATGAAGGGTTGCGGTGGATGTCATAAGATTGGTTTGAAAACAGAAGATGAAATAAAAGATTTAAAGAAAAGTGGTACTGGTTTTGGTGTCGCCTCCTGCGATGCTTGCCATACCCGACATACTTTCTCAGTTCAGGAAGCTCGTCAACCTCAGGCGTGTCAAACCTGTCATATGGGATTTGATCATCCACAGTGGGAAATGTATTCAGCATCAAAACACGGAGTCCGATTTTTATTAAAACAGAATAAAATTCTCCCGGAGAATACTGCTGCACCCACCTGTCAAACCTGCCATATGCAAAATGGCAATCATGAAGTTCGAGCAGGTTGGGGATTCCTCGCAGTCCGATTGCCGATGCCTGAAGATAAGCAATGGGCTCAGGATAGAACTACCATTTTACAGGCACTTGGTGTACTCGATCCTGAAGGTAAACCAACTGCACGCTTGGATGTTGTTAAGGCTGCTGACCTCGCTCGTTTAACACAGGAAGATTGGCAAAAAGAAAGAGATAAAATGATAAAAACTTGTAATCAGTGTCATTCTGTAAATTTCGCAAAAGCAGAACTTGAAAAAGGTGATAATATTATCAAGGAAGCGGATCGCCTGATGGCAGAAGCAATACGAATTGTAGCTGATCTGTATAAGGATGGAATTTTACAGAAACCTAAATCCTACGCATACAATTTTCCAGATCTCCTTACTTTTCATGATGCTCCGACAGTTATTGAACAAAAATTGTTTGTGATGTTTCTTGAACACAGGATGAGAACTTTTCAGGGGACCTTTCACGCAAATCCTGATTATGCCTTGTGGTATGGCTGGAGTGAGATGCAAAGAGATTTAACAGAAATTAAAACGATAGCTAAAGAGTTACGCGAGAAGCATAGGGCTCACAAGAAATAATTTTTGGAAGTTTATGCAATAATTTGTATATTATTGCTGGTTTTTGGGGTCGTAGTTCAACTGGTTAGAGCGCCGCCCTGTCACGGCGGAAGTTGCGAGTTCGAGTCTCGTCGGCCCCGCTAAGTCCAGCAATGATATACAATTACAATTGCTGGACTTTTTATTTTAATATTTGAAATCTAAAATCTTATTCTTATATTTCTAATTGAATGAATATATTTTTTAAAAAATGTTTTTGAAAATAATTATAATAAAAAATAAATCAACAAAAGGTGAGATATGATAAAAAAAATTCTTATAATTTGTTTGATATCGCTATTTTTTATAGATGCAGTTCATAGTGATGATAAAAATATTGTCGTATATGGTGAATCTATAAAGTACAAAAAAGTTACCCCAATGCGAGATCTAATAAAAAATCCAGGCAAATATAAAAATAGAGAAGTTGTAATAGAGGGTTATGTTGGTGCGGTATGTCAAACAAAAGGTTGTTGGATGGAAATAAAAGATGGAAAGGATAAATTGAGGGTTGAATTTAAGGATTATAAATTTTTCGTACCCTATGATTCAAAGGGAAAGAAAGTAAGAATTCAGGGAAAAATAGAACGAAGGGAAGTTAAAGAAGAAACTTTGAAACATTGGCTGGAAGAAGCTGGTGAACCTAAAACGGAAATTGAGAAAATAAGGGGAAAACAAAAAATCTTAATATTTACTGCAAGTGGTGTTGAGATGGAAGGTGGTAGCGAGTTTACACCAGACCAACTTCAAAAAATACAAAGCGGGTCATCACACGAACATTAATAATTTAATTTAACTAATGTTTATAATAGCCGATTTTTCAATCGGCTATTTTTATTTTATATATGTGACAGCAGTCATATCGTATGTGGAGGAATTTTATTTTATTAGGGCAGGAGTTGATAATATGAATAATAGAATAAAATACTACTTTTCACCAGTGCCTTCTAAAAGAAAGAGGCAGTGGCAACGAATTTTAAAACACCAATTATATGTTCAAAATTGCTTTGTTCCGGTATATATTGAACTTCTTAATTCAGATATGATAATATGTTTACATTAATATGAAAAAATTTATGAAAACGTTCACAATTACAACAATTATCGCAGCTTTGATTGCAATTCCAATAATTATCAGCGTGAAAAAGAAATCATTACCTCCTATTTTTAAAGATGAAAATAAGAGGTACGATATCAACGATTATATAGCTGATACAGGCTTATAATTATTTCGTATCCAGTATTATTGGTAAGCCGTCTTTACCAGCGCCAATAATTACAACTTTTGCATTCTGAGATTCCGCTATTTTTAATGTAGCTTCAATTCCTTTCCACCTTAAAAGTGGTTCGCTTATTCCTTGTGTAACAATTCTTTGAAAATCAGCTATTCCTTTTGCTTCAATGCTTTTTCTTTCGGCTTCTTGCTTTTCTTTTTGTAAAACCCATTCCATCCTTTGACTTTCCTGCTCGGCTCTAAGTTTTTCTTCAATTGCAGCTGTTAATCCTGGTGGTAAAACAATTCTTCTTAATGGTGCTGACTCTATTACAATCCCTCTGTGTTCAACTAAATTTTGAAGTGAATGAGATATTTGTTGAGATAGTATTTCGCGTTCAGAGGTATAAAGTGCCCTCGCCTCATAACTTGCTGTAACACCACGCGTAACAGACCTGAATTGCGGTTCCAGTATTATACTGACATAGTTTTCACCAACAGTTTTGTAAACATGGGATGCCTTTTCTGGATTGAGATGGAACAGAACACTTGCCTCTAAACCAACAGTCAAACCTTCCTTAGAGGGTACATCCATACTTTCTTTTATCTCTTGAGTTTTAATGGACATTTTTATTACACGGGCTAAAGGATTGACGAAATTAACACCCGCCTTTAATGTACCTTCTGAAACATAACCAAAAAAGTCCACAACACCTACATGACCTGCTGGTATGACGGTGAAACATGAGCTGATCATTATAATCAGAGAGATCACAAATAAAACAATCGAGATATTAGCAGCATTTCTCTGTGTACTGCTTAATACTGCTCTTTTTCTGGCTATTTTCCAGGTGATAAATGTTATAATAGCAACAAGGGCAAAAAAAACAAATAACATATTTCCTCCTTAGAGTTTTTTCGTTTAATCTAATAAAATATTATTTAATCCGCAATGTTGTTTTTCCCATCAAAATTCTTTATGTTTAATAAAAATTTTGGTGAAAATGGAAATATTGAAGCCTAAATTATTAAAAAGGGGAGACGTAATTGGTATTATTGCACCTGCCAGTCCCCCATCAGACGAACAAAGTTTAAATCGTGGTATTGAATATCTTGAAAAATTAGGTTATCGTATTGTATTGGGTAAACATGTTTCTGATCGCTATGGTTATCTTGCTGGAAAGGATGTTGATAGAGCAAATGAATTAAATGATTTTTTTTCCAATAAAAATATAAAAGCAATTTTTGTTTTGAGAGGTGGTTATGGTTCGAGTAGAATACTACCTTACATAAATTATAATTTAATAAAAAGAAATCCCAAGATATTTGTTGGATATAGCGATATTACTGCTATTCATCTGGCATTGTATAAAAAATGTAGAATGTTAACCTTCTCTGGACCTATGCTTGAACCGGATTTTTCTAAAAAAATTGCTCCTAATGTTGAAGAACTTTTCTGGAGATTGTTAACTTCAAATTCTCCGATCGAAAATATTCTTTCTTATTCTACAAAAAGCATACATCTTTCTTTTAATAAAAAAATTTATGGTAGAATTATAGGCGGAAATTTATCGATTATAACATCACTAATAGGAACACAGTATTTTCCAGAATTAAAAGGTAAAATTTTAATTCTGGAAGATATTGATGAACGACCATATAGAATTGATAGAATGCTCACTCAATTAAAACTATCTGGAAACTTAAAGAGAATCAAATGTATTGTATTAGGAGATTTTTCAAGTTGCATAGAAAAGAAAAATGTTCCAAGCTTGAAATTAGATGAAATATTTAAGGATATATTGGGTGATATACCATTAGTTAAAAATTTTGAATTTGGACATATCAGAACTTCACTACCTATCCCGTATGGAATTAAAGTCGAAATTTCTGAAAATTTTTTAAGATTTCTTGAACCGGCTGTTGTATCATAAAATTTTGATTATTCTTTAAAATATCATTAAATTTAATAAGATAATAAAATAACAAAATAATGAAGAATGGCTGAAGAGTTGAAAATAGCAGTGTTTGCTTCAGGGAAAGGAAGTAACCTGAAAGCAATCCTTGATGCAATTAAAGAACGCAGACTTATAAACACTGCAGTTGTTTGTGTAATAAGTAATAAGAAGGATGCCGGTGCACTTGAAATTGCAAAATATAACAACATTCCAGCTTATTATATAAGCCAATCAAATTATTCAAATTCTGATGATTTTGATGCAGCAATAATTGAAGTTTTGATTAGGCATTCTGTTAACTTTATTGTGCTTGCTGGCTATTTGAAGCTGTTAAGTCCAAGAATTGTTAGGAAATATAAAGATAGAATTTTAAATATTCATCCTGCACTTTTACCAAAATTTGGTGGTAAGGGTATGTATGGTTTGAATGTACATAGAGCAGTGATTGAATGTGGGGAAAAGATATCTGGAGCAACAGTTCACCTTGTCGATGAGGAGTATGATCACGGTCCGATTGTGTTACAGGATAGTATAGAGTTAGATCCAGATGAAACACCAGAATCTCTTCAAAAGAAAATTCAAGAGATAGAACACAGAATTTATCCTGAAGCAATAAAATTATTTGTTGAAGGAAAATTTATAGAAAAAGAAATTATTAATAATGAATATTAATCAAACAACGAAAATCACCACACTCAAAATCAAAAGAGCTTTGATAAGCGTAGCAGATAAGTCCGGCCTGATTGATTTTGTAAAGGGCTTACTACAGTGGGATATTGAGATAATCTCAACAGGTGGTACTTATAATGAATTGCTGAAGAGTGGAATAAGTGTCAAGACAATTGAGGATTTTACAGGTTTTCCAGAAATTTTAGGTGGTAGGGTAAAAACCCTGAATCCCAGAATTTTTGGAGCAATCTTGGCAAATTTAAACAATATTGAGCATATTAAAGAAGTAGAAAAACTAGAAATTCCAACAATAGATCTTGTGGTTGTAAATCTCTATCCGTTTGATAAGCAATCATTAAAACAATCATTGCCATTAGAAGAAGCAATAGAGTTGATTGATATAGGTGGACAGGCATTATTGCGTGCTGCGGCGAAAAATTTCGAAAATAAAGTAGTAATATGTAATCCATCTCGCTATAATATTTTAATTGAAGAATTGAAAAAGAATAAGGGTTGTGTTTCTTATAATACACGACTTGAATTTGCTAAAGAAGTTTTTCAGTATACATTCAGATATGAGGCATATGTTGCTAAGTATTTCTCGTCAATTGGTGAGTCAAATAAAAAAATGCCTGAGACATTTTCATTATTGTATCGAAAAGTAAGTGAGTTAAGATATGGAGAAAATCCTCATCAGCAGGCTGCGTTGTATGGTGACTTTTATAATTACTTTGAGAAATTACATGGAAAAGAATTATCCTTTAATAATATAGTTGACATTGAAGCTGCATACGAACTGATATCTGAGTTCACAGAACCAACTGCTGCAATAATCAAGCATACAAATCCTTGTGGTGTGGGTTCAGACGATAAATTGTTTAACGCATATCAAAAAGCGTATACAACTGATCCTAAAGCAGCATTTGGTGGTGTAATAGCATTTAATCGCGAACTGGATCTTGAAACAGCTAAAGCTGTCAACGAACTTTTTACTGAAGTAATTATAGCTCCAAATTTTCCACCAGAAGTGTTAGAATTTTTAAGAAAGAAGAAAGACAGAAGATTGATTCGTTCACTTAAACCGCTCGATGAGGAAATAAGTATAAAGAAAATTGCTGGTGGGATATTGGTTCAGGAAGTTGATCGTGAGAATATTTCTCGGAATGATCTGAAAGTAGTCACAAAACGCCAACCGACCGAAGAAGAAATATCCGCGATGCTTTATGGATGGAGAGTTGTCAAACATTTAAAGTCTAATGCGATTGTTTTCTCCAGACCAGATAGAACTATCGGGGTTGGTGCAGGTCAGATGTCGAGAGTCGATTCAACAAAGTTTGCAATCCTGAAAGCAAAAAAAGCTAAGTTAGATTTGAAAGGTTCAGCAATGGCATCAGATGGATTTTTCCCATTTCCTGACAGCATCAAAGAAGCGGCAAAGGTTGGTGTAACTGCTGTAATACAACCAGGTGGCTCAATAAGAGATGCTGAGGTTATAAAAGCAGCGGATGAGAAAAATATGGCAATGGTCTTTACTGGAATTAGACATTTTAAACATTAACAAAATAAAAATAAACACAAATGGGCTTAATTTCTTTTTTTTCAGCGGATTTGGCAATAGATTTAGGTACTGCTAATACATTAATTTATATGAAAGGTAAAGGGGTGGTTCTGAACGAACCGTCCATAGTGGCGTTTGATAGAAACACAAAAAAAATTGTTGCTATCGGTAACGAAGCAAGGGAAATGGTTGGGCGAACTCATCGCGATATTCGTACAATTCGACCGATGAAAGATGGCGTGATCGCTGATTTCGAAATAGCTGAGGGTATGTTAAGAGAATTCATTAAAAAAATTCACTCGAGCTGGTTACCAAGTCGTAGAATTGTAATTTCTGTTCCTAGTGGAGTAACTGAAGTAGAAAAACGTGCTGTTAGAGATTCAGCTGAACACGCAGGGGCAAAGGAAGTTCATCTAATTGCTGAACCGATGGCAGCAGCAATTGGTGTCGGAATGGATGTGGATGCACCAGTAGGAAATATGATCGTGGATATTGGTGGTGGTACAACAGAAATCGCTGTAATCGCACTTTCAGGAATTGTCACCGAAGAATCAATTAGAATCGCAGGTGACGAAATGAATAATGCAATTATCCAATTTTTTAAAAAGAATCATAATATACTTATTGGTGAAAGAACTGCTGAGGCAATTAAGTGTGAAGTTGGTAGCGCAATGCCTCTTGAAGAAGAAATCTCAATACAGGTTAAGGGAAGGGATCTTGTTAATGGTATACCTAAAACCACTGAGGGTTCTTCAGTTGAAATTCGAGAAGCATTAAGTGAATCTGTTCAACAAATCGTTGATGCAATAAAACTTACACTCGAAAGAACACCTCCTGAAATAGCTGCAGATATTCTTGATAGAGGAATTGTGCTATCCGGTGGAGGTGCTTTACTTAAAGGACTTGATGAACGAGTTCGCCTTGAAACAAACCTACCTGTCCATATTGCTGAGGATCCACTGACAACAGTTGTACGTGGTACTGGAAAAGTTTTAGAAAACCTCAATCATTATTCCAAGGTGCTCATTAAAAGTAGAAGATATTAAATTTAATGCAGAGATTCTTCACAATAATAGTTGAATTTAAAGAATATTTTCTACTCATATTTTTCATAATCCTCTCAATAATTTTTTTATCTCTTAACGATAACATTCAGATTAAGAGAATTCGCACGCTGACAATAGGGATGATTGGATTTGCCCAGAATACTGCAAAGATTTTACCTAATATTATTGATTTGAAACGTGAGAACGAAATACTTCATCAAATGAATGTAACACTTATGGATGAGGTCAGTAAATTAAAGGAAGCAAAACTTGAGAATATACGGTTAAGACAGCTTCTGAAGTTTAAAGAAGAATCAAAATATTCCTTAGTTGCTGCTGATGTGATAGGAAAAACTCTTCACCTGCAAAAAAACACTTTGACACTGAATGTTGGGAGTAAGGATGGTATAGATATAAATATGCCCATTGTTTCGCCGCAGGGTATTGTTGGGAAAATTATAGCAGTTAGTAGTGACTATTCTGTTGGACAGTTACTTTATAATCGTGATTTTAGAACAAGTGTCAAGATACAGCGGAGTCGTGTAGATGGAATACTCGCATGGGATGGAGGTGAATTTTTGATTATAAAAAACATTTCAAAAAAACAAGATGTGGAGATTGGTGATGTTGTAATTACCTCTGAATATAGTAATGTTTTTCCACCAGGCTTAAAAGTTGGGACAGTTGTATCAGCTACAGAAAATCCGTTAAATCTTTTTAAAAATATTTATGTAAAACCTGCTGTTGATTTTACAATTCTTGAAGAAGTTTTTATAATAAATGCTGTAATTGATACGCAAAAAGTGTCTTTAGAGAAGAAAGTTTTAAGCAAAAAATAATGAACCGAAAGATAAAATATATTACTGTTGCTATTTTATTGTTGATATTACAGAGTACTTTTGCAAATTTTATCACATTGCAAGGAATCGCACCGGATTTTTTGCTTATATTTATTGTGTTCATCTCTCTTGTTGAAGGGCGTATGAATGCAATGATTTATGCCTTCATTTTAGGTATTGTATTTGATTTAACTACAGGAGGTGTTTTAGGATTATCTTCTCTAAGTAAAGTAATAGCAGCATTTATTGCTGGATCATTTTTTAATCCAAACAAAACACAATTAACATTAGGTAGTTACAGGTTTATATTAATCGTTTTATTGGTTTCACTGATGCATAATTTTATTTACTACATAGTATTTGTTCAGGGGACGGAATTTAATTTCTGGAATACAGTTTTAAAATTTGGTATAGCCACAGCGTTTTATACTTCAGTTGTCAGCGTCTTTCTTGTCCTTTATTTTTCGAGAAAATATAATATGGTAAAAAATGTTTGAATATACATCTTCCCGAAAAAAGGTGATTCTATTTTTTGTTTCTCTGATATTTCTCTTATTTACTGTTCGATTAGTCCAGTTACAGATAATTTACAGAGAAAAGTACGGTAGGATGTCCGAGGAAAATAGTATCCGTAAGGTTGTTGTGACTCCCCTTAGAGGTTATATGTATGATCGTAATGGTAATTTAATTGTAGATAATCGTCCGGCATATACAGTTACAGTTGTACCAGCTGAGTTTGATACAACAAAACTCAAATTACTCTCAGATATTCTTGCTATAGATCAACAAGAGTTAATGAATAAAATTAATCGTGAAGCAAAATATAATAAGTTTGCTCCGGCAAAAGTAAAAAGGGATGTCGATTTCAAAACGCTTTCGTTTATTGAAGAAAATCATGAAGAACTTCCTGGTGTTGATTATATCGTTGAATCGAAAAGAGCTTACCCACCCAATATTAGAGGATCTCATATTTTCGGTTATCTTAGAGAAATATCAGATGAGCAATTAGCCAAAGCTGGGGATTTGTACAGAAGAGGAGACATCATCGGCGCTACTGGTATTGAAGCACAATATGAGAAATACTTAAGAGGTGAGAAAGGATATAATTTGATAATTGTGGATTCCAAAGGTAAAATGATTGGTAGTTATAATGATGGGAAAGATGATAAGGCACCGCTTGAAGGAGACGATTTAGAATTAACAATTGATGCAAAAGTTCAAGCTCTTGCTGAATCATTACTTTCTAATTTTATAGGTGCAGTTGTTGCGATTGACCCCAGAGATGGTGGCATAATTGCCCTGGTGAGCAAACCAGATTTTAATTTAGATTTATTATCTGGGGTTACACCTGTTGAATTATGGAAGAGTTTAATAGAAGACAAAAATAAACCCCTTTTTAATCGAGCCACACTGACAAATTATCCTCCCGGTTCGACATTTAAGATGATCTTAGCAATAGCAGCATTGCAGGAGAAGTTTATAGATCAGAACTATCGAATAAATTGTACAGGAGCATTTAGATTCGGAAATAAAATATTTAAAGATTTGCATGTACACGGTTCAACAAATGTTATCGAAGCAATTCAGAGATCCTGTAATGTTTTCTTTTATCAAATGATGCTTAAGGTTGGATTGGACAAATGGTCTGAGTATGCTGGAATGTTTGGCTTCGGTAAACCAACCGGAATTGATATTATGGAAGAAAATGCTGGACTATTACCGTCAGAAACTTATTATAATCGCGTTTATGGAGAAGGGAAATGGACACTTGGTTACACTGTGAGTTTAGGAATTGGTCAGGGTGAATTGGGAGTTTCACCAATCCAATTAGCATCCTATGCTATGGCACTTGCCAATCAAGGGAAATTGTACAAACCACATGTAGTAAATAAAATTAAGTTTAAGAAAAGTGGAGAAATAAAAAAACTGGATGTTCAATATAAACAAATAGAATTACATCCAGAAGTGTGGAAATTTGTTCGTGAAGGACTTTACCGTGCAGTTAATTTACCTGGCGGAACTGGTGCTGCTGCAAGAGTCCCAGGTGTAAATGTTGCAGGTAAAACTGGAACTGCTCAAAATCCTCATGGTAAGGATCATGCCTGGTTTATCGGATTTGCTCCATATGAAGATCCCAAAATTGCGATTTGTGTCTTGGTTGAAAATGTTGGCTTTGGCGGGGTTTATGCAGCTCCTATAGCAGGTTTATGCATTGAGCAGTATTTATACGGTGAAATAATTCGCAATAAACAACCAAAGATAACTCTAACAAAAACTGATTTAGAACATACAAATGATTAATTATGAAAAATTGGTTTGAAGAAAAAATCAATGCTGGGGTACTGATTACGGTTGTGATACTTGTTGGTATTGGTTTGTTATCAATATATTCAGCTACTTATGATACTGGCGCATCTGATTATTTTAACCGTCAATTAGTTTGGGCTGGATTTGGATTTCTTTTTATGATAATTATTACATTCATTCCATTCAGAACTCTTCAGCTACTTTCTTATCCAATTTATATATTATCAATAATATTGTTATTTTTAGTTCTTTTAATTGGTAAATCAGTGGCTGGCTCCAAAAGTTGGTTTGGATTTGGAAATGTTGGCATACAGCCATCAGAGTTTGCCAAGGTTGCAGTAATTCTGGCTCTGGCTTATTTCTTATCAGATAAAAAGGTAAATTTACGCAGAATGAAGTATATACTTTTATCCTTTACATTTGTACTGTTACCCGTTGTTTTAATTATTCGTCAGCCTGATACCGGTACCGCTTTGATTTTTATAGCAAGCTTAATTTCGATACTTTATTGGGCAGGGGTGTCCAATACTTTGATGTTAGGGATTATTGCCCCAACATTAGCAGCGGTCTCTGCATTATTCGGAATAACATATTTCTTAATTGTGGTTCTATTGTTACTGATTGTTTTATTCTTACAAAGGGAAAATAAATTAATATCTGCAATTATATTTTCTATTACTGTACTTATTGGAATATCAGTTCAATATGTCTATGGAAAACTCGCACCATATCAGCAGAAAAGGATCGATATTTTTATAAATCCTGAATCGGATCCTTTAAATGCAGGGTATAATGTTATTCAATCGAAAATTGCTATTGGTTCGGGTGGTATCATAGGAAAAGGTTTTTTACAGGGGACTCAGACCCAGTTGAACTTTATTCCTGCTCAGTGGACTGATTTTGTTTTTTGTGTTCCAGCTGAAGAATTTGGTTTTATTGGTGCTTTTTTTATACTATTAATGTATTTTTATCTTTTATATCGTGCGATTCATATCGCAAGTACTGCAAAAAGTAAATATGGAAGTTTAGTTGCATTTGGTGTTGTATCATTCTTTCTGGTACATATTGTAATTAATATCGGAATGGTGATGGGAATTATGCCGGTGATTGGAGTACCTTTACCGTTTTTGAGTTATGGTGGTTCTTTCTTATTCTCATCATTAATTATGGCAGGTCTACTCTTAAATATTTACGCAAATAGAAAAGAATATTAACAAATTCAAAGGAACTGTATGAAGTTGAATTTCAAAAAATATGAAGTCCAGAGTTCAAAACTTAGATGGAAATTTGATCCAAACAAATTGAAAATTAAAACTACAGATGATGTTAAATTTACAAAAGATATAATTGGACAGGAACGAGCCTTGAGATCCCTGAAAGTGGGGCTCGAGATAAAACACTTCGGATACAATGTTTTTGTTACTGGATTTTCTGGAACCGGCAGGACTACAACTATTAAAAGATTACTAAAGGATTTTCAAAACAAGAAAGTCCAACTATACGATTTTTGTTACCTATATAATTTTGATAATCCAGATCAACCACATCTTGTAAAGTTAAAGGCGGGACAGGGAAATCAATTGAAGAAAGATATGAATGATTTTTTGGAAGAGTTATTAAAAGATATTCCAGCAATCTTTGAAAGTCGAAGATACCAGGAAGAACGTAAAAGAATAATTGAACATTTCCAGAGCCGGCAGCGGACAATTTTAAAACAATTTGAGGATAAGGTAAAAGCAAAGGGATTTGAGGTAATTCAGGTACAGGTTGGTTCATCGCTTCGTCCAGATATTGCACCTGTAATTAACAATGCACCTGTAAATTTTGAACAGATAGAAGCTTTAATCAAACAGGGAGAATTATCACAGGAGAAACTTGATCAATTAATTCAGGAAAGGAAGAAACTTGAAACGCAGATGGAATCTGTTTTCAGGGAAATGCGTAATATTGAAAGAAAATTAAATGAATCTTTAGAAGAGTTGGGAATAAAATCGGTTATGCCTTTGCTAAAAGAACACATTGAAGCAATTTGCCAGAAATATGAATGTGAAAAGTTAAAAGAGTTTCTCGATGACCTAGAAGCATTTATACTTTCTAATTTGGAAAAGTTTTTACCCCAACAACCACAACAAGGTTCTCCATTTCAACAATCGTACGAAGAATATGATTTTATAGAATTTAAAGTTAATGTTGTTGTGGATAATTCTAAAACAGAGGGTATCCCTGTAATAATAGAAACCAATCCTCGATTTAAAAACGTATTTGGAACTATCGATAGAGAAGTGGATAGAAATGGAATCTGGCGTTCAGATTTTACTATGATAAAAGCTGGCTCGCTTTTAAAAGCTAATGGAGGATATCTAATATTGAATGCTCTTGATACTATTGTGGAACCTGGTGTTTGGCAAACATTAAAAAGAACATTGAGGAATCAATTACTTGAAATCCAGTCTGTAGAATCTGGTTTGTTCGGAACTTCATCAACCATAAAACCTGAACCTATTGAACTTGATGTGAAAGTGATAATGATAGGGGATGCATATATTTATGAAATTCTTTATGAAGCTGATGAAGATTTTAAAAAAATATTCAAAATAAGAGCAGATTTTGATACTGAGATGCCAAGGAATAATACAACAATCAGAAAGTATATTAGTTTTATTAAAATGATTTGTGAAGAAGAAAATCTATTACCTTTTGATAAGTATGCAATCGCAGAGGTTGTTGAATTTGGTGTACGCCTTGCTGGCAGACAGAATAAAATGTCCACCCGCTTTAATATAATTGCAGATGTTTTAAGAGAATCAAACTTCTGGGCAAAGAATGATGCAGCGAATGTGGTGAAATTTAATCATGTGAGGCGTGCAATAGAAGAAAGAGCTTATAGATTAAAAATGATTGAAGAAAAAATTCAGGAGATGATTGTTGAAGGAACCCTGATGATTGACCATAAAGGTAAAGTAGTTGGACAGGTAAATGGTTTATCAGTTTATGATATGGGAGAATATTCCTTTGGCAAACCCTCTCGTATTACGGTTACAACTGCAATGGGGAAAGCTGGTGTTATTAATATTGAACGCGAAGCTGAATTGAGTGGACCAACACATAACAAAGGTGTACTAATCTTGAGCGGATATTTAAGAAGCAAATATGCTCAAAATAAACCATTAGTCATGAGCGCAAGTATTGCATTCGAACAATCTTATAGTGGTGTTGATGGAGATAGCGCATCTTCAACCGAAATTTATGCTATACTTTCGAGTTTGTCTGGTGTACCAATTCGTCAGGATATTGCGGTTACCGGTTCTGTAAATCAAAAAGGCGAAATACAGCCAATAGGTGGGGTTAATGAAAAAATTGAGGGATTTTATGATGTTTGTAAACAAAAAGGTTTTACAGGTACTCAGGGTGTAATTATTCCATATAAAAATTTATCAGACCTTATGCTAAGACATGATGTTGTTGAAGATGTTCAAAAAGGGCGTTTTCATATTTATGCCATTAAAACGATTGATGAAGGGATCGAGATATTAACTGGCAAACCTGCAGGTAAAAAATTACCAGATGGCAGCTATCCAAAAGGTACAATACATTATTTGGTTGATAAAAAATTAGCAGAATACGCAGAGAAGTGGAAAGAAATTGAAGCAGCTGAAGAAGAATGAAAGTAGGATTTGTATACAACGATAAATTTCTTTTACACCAAACTGGATTATATCATCCTGAAAGACCAGAACGTTTAAAATTTATTATTCAGGGACTTCAGGAATCTAAACTCTGGCAAAAGTTGCAACAGCTTGTTTTTGATAAAGCTGAATTGGAAACCATCCAGAAAATTCATTCAAGAGCACATATAAATTTTGTTAAGGAAGTGTGTGCAAAAGCCAGATATAATAACTCTATTGAATTACTCGATGCAGGAGATACACCGGTTTGTATGGAGTCGTTTGATGTTGCCTTGCTTGCAGTAGGTGGCTGTATTTCAGCAGTTGATGCTGTAATGAGCGGAGTTTTGAAAAGGGTTTTTTGTGCTGTTCGGCCACCAGGGCATCATGCTGAGAGTAATACCCCGATGGGTTTTTGTCTTTTCAACAATGCAGCAATTACTGCAGATTATGCCAGGGAAAGATATAATCTTAAGCGAATTTTAATTTTGGACTGGGATGTTCATCATGGTAATGGAACTCAAGAAATATTTTACGAGGATGATCAGGTATTTTATATTAGCTTACATCAATACCCATTTTATCCTGGAACAGGTGCTCGGTCAGAACGCGGAAAAGGTAAAGGCGAAGGGTTTACATTAAATTGCCCAATGAGAGCTGGTAGTGGTGAAAATGAATACATTGAAGCTTTTGAGAAGGATATTATTCCAATCTTTAGTCTCTATCAACCAGAACTTTTCATAATATCAGCTGGTTTTGATGCACATAAAAGTGACCCACTTGCCAATATTAACTTAACTGAAGAATCTTTTGTCAAAATGACAGAATATGTTGTGAATTATGCAAACAAATTTGCTGAAGGAAGAATAATCTCAATCCTTGAAGGCGGATACGACCTCGAAGCATTGAAGAATTCTGTAAAAATTCATATTGAGACATTAATGAAGGATTAAAAAATTTCATGGGTAAAACGAAATTAGATACCAGTTCGCTTGAATATACATTAACGGGTGTTAAAGTCCGAAAAACTTTTCTTGAAAATTCTCTCCTGGCTTTATCACATATATTCAGATTCATTTCATATTTTATTGGTTTTGCAATTGTAATTTACATAGTGGCTGCGATAATTCCATATTTTGAAGGTTATGAAAATTATCCAGCACTAAAATTTTTGGATCAAATCATGAGACGAACAGTTCACTTGTTAAATACTCAGATACCTACAAAAATTGGGAAATTTGATGCCTCAGCATGGATAATTATCATTGGACTTCTGATCCTTAAAGGTACATTTGAGAGGAATTCTGATAGAATAAAAGATAAAAGTTATTTAATGCATTTTAGAAGAAAGTATGAGCTGTGGAAGAGCCAGCAACCAATTAAGAAAGGTTCAAAATTAACTCATAAATTGGATGATGCCTTAAGCAATTTAGAAAATGCAAAACCAAAAGATCGCGAAGAAATATTAAGACAATTTATAGAGACGAAAAGAAAATTGGATGCGATGGGTAGAGATCTGGCATTCTTATCAATTGATGTGGTTGATTCAACCAAGATGAAAGAAGGAGAAGAAAAAGCATTTGTTGAACATGACTTTAAAGAATTTAAAAGATTTGTTGAAGGTGTTTTGATAAATAATAATGTGATGAAAACAGCATGGACTCCTGACGGAGTTATGGCTTGCTTCGAGAAAGTTGATCAAGCAGTTAATGCAGGAAGGGAAGTTATAATCGGACTTGAAGCATTTAATAGAAATATAAAGACAATAAAAAAGGATTTTTCAGTTAGGGCTGGTGTTAATTCCGGTTTTGTTTATTATGATGATGAACTTCCACTTGAAGAGATAGCTGATCGAGTAATTGATATTGCAGGACATTTTCAGAAGCATGCTCGTCCTAATGCAATCTGGATAGCGAAACCTTCCATTGAGCCACTTGCCACCCGTGATGGTTTTCAACCCATTAACGAAGTAGTCGATGGTTATGAAGTTTATGAATGGAAAAAAGGGTGAAAATCTAAATTTGGTTTTTAACTAGTTTTCTGTTCATGTTTGCCATATATCGCTGCAACGATAATACCCAAAATTATATATTGTATCATTCCATAGATAAACCATTGTACAGCAATAGAATATGGAATTGGAATCATTGCGTATGTAGCATAAGCCATCGGAACAGACATTAAAAAGCCGATGTATATTCCATACCTAACACCCTCAATAATTCCCTTTCCTGTATAACCTTTTGAAAAAATCAACACAAAGAAGAATGAGGTGATAAGATACACAATGTAATATATCCACATTTTAGCTTGCATATCTGTGCGCCATATGTTTTTCATTTCAGCGGATTGGTATGTGGGTCCTAAAATTAAACTGTGGATTAAAGCATTGATGATTACCATCGCTATAAATACAGCAATAAAAGACACCCAAAATTTTTTCATAACAACTCCTTTAGCTTGTTATTAAGGTCTTAATTATCTAATATAATATAACGATTAAGATTTTAATTGACAAAATATTAGTTTAAAATTTATCCTTCCCCCTTAAACCACTTTTTGCTTATCCAGCTAATTTTTCGTATTTTTTATAAAATTTAAGATTTACTATAATGCAGAGTTTTTTTGAATATTTGGTTATCGTATTCTTATCATATGTTTTTGGCTCTTTTCCATCTGCATATTTGCTTTTGAAAGCAACACAAAATAAAGATATTAGAAAAGAAGGTAGTGGCATCGTTGGTACTATGAATGCTCTAGAAGTATCCCAATCTGTATTCGTTGGTTTATCGGTCCTTCTTTTAGATATAATAAAATCGATTGTTTGTATTCTAATTTGTGTATATTTTTTTGGTTCTAATTTTTTTGTGATTTTTTTAAGCGGGATTTTTTTAATAATTGGACATTTATTCCCGTTATGGTTAAAATTCAAAGGTGGTAGAGGATTGGCTGTTACTGCTGGTATTATGTTGATGACTGCATGGATTTTTATAATCGTCTGGGTATTGTTTTTTTCAGCAGTATACTTAATTAGAAAAAATATACACATCTCAAATATTATTGCAACTATATTAACTCCAATTTTTTTGTTTTTTGTACCAGATAGTATTTTGAATTTAAATATTTTTTCTTTTAATGATAAAAACCAGCTGTTGTTATTTTCTGTACCTGTTTGCTTTTTGTTATTATTATCACATAGAGATCAAATTCAGTTAATATTAAAAGGTAAAAAGCTCAATGAATAACTTTAGTATCGAAAAACTTTATGAAATGGCTCGGCAACTCCGCCGGGATGTAATTAAAATGCTAACTATATCAAAATCTGGTCATTCAGGTGGGCCAATCGGACTTGCTGAAATTTTTTCAGCACTATATTTCAAAATCCTGAATATAGATCCCAAGAATCCGCAATGGAGTGATAGGGATTACTTCTTCTTATCGGCCGGACATCTTGCACCTGTATGGTATGCAGCCCTTGCACGTGCAGGTTATTTCCCACTTGATGAACTTAAAACTCTAAGAAAAATTCACACACGACTTCAAGGACATCCCGCACCAGCACATACACACGGTTTGCCAGGTATTGAAGTTGCATCCGGTTCGCTTGGTCAGGGATTGTCGATAGCAGTCGGCTGTGCTCTGGGCATACGTCTAGATGCAAAAAAAAGTCGAGTTTATGTTCTGCTCGGTGATGGTGAACTGGATGAAGGTCAAATCTGGGAAGCTGCAATGACTGCAGCACATCATAAAGTAAGTAATTTGACTGCCATAGTTGATCGAAATGATTGCCAGATTGATAACTACACACATGTTGTAATGCATCTTGAACCGCTCACCGATAAATGGAAAGCCTTTGGCTGGAATGTCATTGAATGTAATGGACATTCAATAGAAGAGTTTTTAAATGCTGTTGAAAAATCCAAACAATGTGTGGATAAACCATCTGTAATAATTGCTAAAACTTTTATGGGTAACAATGTTAGCTTTATGCATAACGATTATAAATGGCATGGTGTACCACCAAATGAAGAACAGGCTAAACAAGCATTAAGTGAACTTCCTCCAACATCGTTTGGAGATTTTATAAAATTTGATTGGGAAAACAATTAGAGGAATATAAATTGGCTAAGTACAAATTAAAAGAAATGAAAGCAACTCGCCTCGGTTTTGGCGAAGCCCTGGTAGAAATAGGACATCAGAATCCAAACCTGGTTGTAATTGGTGCGGATGTAACTGGTTCAGTTAGAACAGACCTTTTTAAAAATGCTTTTCCTGAAAGATTTTTTTCTGTCGGAATTGCAGAGCAGGATATGATTGGCACCGCTGCCGGTCTTGCAGTTGCAGGTAAAATTCCAGTCGCATCAACTTATGGTGAATTTGCGACAGGTAGACCATATGATCAAATCCGACAATCAGTTGCATATAGTAAACTGAATGTTAAAATTTGCGCTTCTCACTGTGGAATCACAGTCGGTCCAGATGGTGCAACTCATCAAGCACTTGAGGATATCGCATTAATGCGCGTACTCCCAAATATGGTTGTGCTTTCACCATCCGATTATATTGAAACAAAAAAAATGATCAAAGCAGTAATAAATTACAACGGACCAGCATATGTGAGATTCTTTAGAGATAATACTCCAGTATTCAATGACGAAAATACACCATTCGAAATTGGAAAATCTATTCAGTTAATCGATGGGAGTGATGTTACAATCATTGCCTGCGGTCTTCAGGTCTGGGAAGCAATACTTGCCGAAGAGGAACTTTCTGCTCAAGGTGTCAGTGTTCGAGTTATTAATATGCATACGATAAAACCAATTGATAAAAATGCTATCATTAAAGCTGCCAAAGAAACAGGTGCAATAGTAACAGCGGAAGATCATCAAATTCATGGTGGATTGGGAAGTGCTGTTGCTGAGGTTTTGACCCAGAATTATCCAGTCCCTCAAGAATTTGTTGCTATCAAAGACAAATTTGGAGAATCAGGAAATGGAATGGAATTGATGAAGTTATACGGTATTTCAAAGGATGGTATAGTTGATGCAGTGAAAAAAGTTTTAAAGAGAAAATTAGTTGAAAAGATGGAGTTGAAATATGAAAAATAAAATTTTATTTCTAATTACATTATTGGTTGTTTTTGGCTTTGGAGTGTTGATCGGGAATTCGATAGGTAAATTTGAAGAAAATGATAATATTGAAGCCTCACACATTTATCAGGAATCAGAGCCAGCTGTACTGCAACAGGCAGGGCAGAAAGAGGACGTGAATAGTCAGCTGTATAATCAACGACACAATGCAATTACGCAAGCTGTAGCAATTGCGAGTCCAGCGGTAGTCGGTATTAATGTAATTGAAATAAGAGAATATCGCGATCCCTGGAGCCGCTTTTTTGGGGATGATCCTTTCTTTAGACAATTTTTTGGAGATAGAACTTACCGTCAGGAAATAAAAGGTCTCGGCTCGGGATTTATTATTTCTCCAGATGGATATATTTTAACAAATGATCATGTTGCTGGTAATGCAAAGTCAATAACTGTTACACTCACAAGTGGCGAAAAATATGATGCTGAGTTAATAGGCACTGATATGGTATCGGATATTGCATTGATAAAGATAAACGGCAAGAATTTACCTTACATCAAGTTAGGTAACTCAGATGATATAATAATTGGCGAATGGGTAATTGCACTTGGTAATCCATTTGGACTTTTTGAAATAGCTGATAAACCAACAGTGACTGTTGGTGTTGTGAGCGCTACAGGTTTGAACTTGAGACCAGAGGGTGGAAGATTTTATCGTGGTATGATTCAGACCGATGCTGCAATTAATTCTGGAAATAGTGGCGGTCCGCTGATTAATACACTTGGAGAAGCCATCGGTGTAAATGCTGTTATATTCACTCCTAATCAGGGTAATGTAGGTGTGGGTTTTGCTATACCTATAAATCGAGTTAAAAAAATAGTGGATGAATTAAAAACAAAAGGTAAAATTGAACGAAATTTTTACACAGGACTTGAGATCCAATCCGTTGATGCAAGGATTGCAAGATATTTTGGTCTCGAAAAAGCTGAAGGTGTGATTGTAAGTGATGTTAAACGCGGAAGCCCTGCAGAAAAAGCTGGATTAAAAGTTGGTGACATAATTGTTGAGATTAACGGTGAAAAAATCATCAATGAGGATAATGTTATATCAATTATAACTGATGCAAAAGCGGGTGATATTTTAAATCTGAAAGTGCTGAGAGAGAAAAAATTTATCAATTTAAAATTAAAACTTGAACAAGTTTCTCGATGATTCCCAGATATACAAGAAAGGAAATGGGCAGTATCTGGTCGGATGAGAACAAATTCCGACTCTTCCTCGAAATTGAAATACTTGCCTGTGAAGCCCAGAACAAATTAGGATTGATTCCTGAAAAAGCTTTAAATCAAATTAAAAGTCGGGCAAATTTTGATATTAAAAGAATTGAAGAAATCGAGCAAATCGTTAAACATGATGTTATTGCTTTCCTTACAAATGTTGGTGAGTATGTTGGTGAAGCATCCCGTTTTATTCATATTGGAATGACTTCTTCTGATATTCTTGACACCGGATTATC
Organism: Ignavibacteriota bacterium; assembly: GCA_003327435.1. GTDB lineage: Bacteria > Bacteroidota > Ignavibacteria > UBA10030 > BY39 > BY39. Next base: position 404,085 of record QOQV01000001.1, on the reverse strand, counting down.
CCTTCAGATGAAACAATCAGCTGAGTTAATAATTCAAGATTTAGAGGTACTCAGTCAGATTCTTGCAAAAAGAGCCAATGAATTTAAGTATACATTGATGATTGGTAGAACACATGGTGTACATGCCGAACCAATCACTTTTGGATTTAAATTAGCCCTCTGGTATGACGAGACAGTTCGTAATATTAAAAGAATGAAGCAGGCATTGGAAAACATCTCAATTGGAAAAATTTCAGGCGCTGTTGGTACTTATGAACATATTGATCCATTTGTTGAAAATTATGTTTGTGAAAAACTTGGATTGAAACCCGCAAATGTATCAACTCAAATTATTCAGAGAGACATTCATGCAGAATTTCTATCAACCCTTGCAGTAATTGCTGGATCCATAGAAAAATTTTCCACTGAAATTAGACATTTACAGAAGACGGAAGTTCTCGAAGTTGAAGAATATTTTTCACCTGGTCAGAAGGGTTCATCTGCAATGCCACATAAAAGAAATCCAATAACATGCGAGAGATTATCCGGTCTGGCAAGAATCATTCGCGCAAATGCTCAGGCAGCATTGGAGAATGTAGCACTCTGGCATGAGCGTGATATTTCGCATTCATCTGTAGAACGGATCATAATCCCCGATAGCTGCATATTAATTGATTATATGATCAGTACATTTAAAGATATTGTTGAAAAGTTGGTTGTATATCCTCAAAATATGGAAAAAAATCTTAAATTAACTGGCGGTTTAATTTTTTCGCAAGAAGTAATGCTTGCTTTAACCCTGAAGGGTATGAAACGTGAAGATGCCTATGCTTTAGTTCAAAAATATGCCATGGAAATCTGGAAGGGAAAAGGTGACAGCTCTCAAGATTTGTTTAAGAAAAAATTGCTTGATGATTTAGAAGTCAGAAAATATTTGAATGAGAACGAAATAGAAAATATTTTTGATTATAAAAGATGTGTTAAAAAAATAGATTACATATTTAATAAACTTGGAATTTAAAAAGGAGAAAGTAATATGTCAAAAAAATATCAAAATTTTATCAACGGGAAATGGGTAGATGCAAAATCCGGGAAAACTTTTGAGAATCGTAACCCAGCAAACTGGGATGAATTGATTGGCACATTTCCAAAATCTGGTGTTGAAGATGTTAATGAAGCCGTGGATGCTGCGAAGAAAGCATTTGAAAAGTGGCGACTTGTACCAGCACCCAAAAGAGGCGAGATAATGAAAAAAGTTGGGGATATATTAGTCGCACGCAAAGAAGAAATCGCTACACTAATGACGCGAGAAATGGGAAAAGTATTGATGGAAACCCGTGGCGATGTTCAAGAAGGTATTGATACAGCGTATTATGCATCTTCTGAAACACGCAGATTGTTTGGACATACCGTTCCTTCCGAGTTACCAAACAAATTTAATATGTCGATTCGTATCCCGATTGGAGTTGCAGGAGTGATAACTCCATGGAATTTCCCAATGGCAATACCAACATGGAAAATTTTTCCTGCAATTGTCTGTGGCAACACGGTTGTATTTAAACCAGCTTCTGATACGCCTGCTACTGCGACACTGCTTGTGGAGATTCTTGCCGAAGCCGGTGTACCAGATGGTGTTGTAAATATTGTACACGGTGGTGGAGGTGAGGTTGGAATGGGAATAGTAAATCATCCTGATGTTGAATTAATAAGTTTCACTGGTGGAACTGATGTTGGAATTAAAATTTCTGAAGCTGCAGCTAAAACACTAAAACGCGTTTCGCTCGAATTGGGCGGAAAGAATGCAGTAATCATTATGGATGATGCAGACCTGGAGCTTGCACTCGAAGGTGTTATATGGGGAGCATTTGGAACAACTGGACAAAGATGCACTGCAACAAGTCGATTACTCTTACATGATAAAGTTTATGATAAGTTTATGGATATGCTTGTAAAGAAAACTAAAAGCTTAAAATTGGGGAATGGACTTAATCCAGACACTCAGGTTGGTCCATGTGTTAACGAAGGTCAAAGAAAATCTGTACATAGCTATGTGGAGATTGGATTAAATGAAGGTGCACGACTTGTGTGTGGGGGAAAATTTGCAACTGATGGTGATTTGAATAAGGGCTGGTTCTATGAACCAACTATTTTTGAGAATGTAACTCCAAATATGAGAATCGCTCAAGAGGAAATATTCGGACCAGTACTTTCTGTTATCAGAATAAAAAATCTTGAAGAAGCAATTGAAATTGTTAATGGTACAATTTATGGACTCTCTTCATCAATTTATACAAAAAATGTCAATGATGCATTTGTAGCAATTCGGGATATTAAAGCTGGTATTACATATGTAAACGCACCTACGATTGGAGCAGAAGCACATATGCCATTTGGTGGAGTGAAAAAAACAGGTAATGGACACCGTGAAGGTGGCTGGACCGTTTACGACTTCTATACTGAATGGAAAACTGTATATGTTGATTATAGTGGTCGATTACAAAAAGCACAAATAGATACATAATTGGTATTTTTTTGTAATATTTACATAGCCGGTTTTCTTCCCTAAATTAATACTTATATTCAAGGAATGAAAATCGGCTTTATTATTGCTTAATTGATTTTTGTTTTTCTCCTAAAAATTTCGTATTTATTGTCAGTATGACTTATAGAATTATTTTCCATATCTCATTTTTTGAGCATCAGGAGCGATTTTAAGTAACCCCTCCCTGTCCGTTAGTATTGCATTACTAATCGGTTCTACTAATCTGTTTTTAAAATATTAATCAACAAAAAGGAATCTGAAGTATGACAAAAAATATTTTACCTCAGGAAGTACATTCAATTTTAAAAAAACATCTACTTGTAGATGGTTTTGATTTGGTACTTGACCTTAAAAAAAGTCATGGCTCTTTTATCGTTGATGCAATTACAGGGAAAGAATATCTGGATTTCTTTACATTTGTTGCATCAATTCCTGTTGGTTTAAATCATCCAAAGATGAAAGATCCAGCTTTTCTTGAAAAGTTAACATATGTTGCAATTAATAAACCTTCACTCTCTGATATTTATCCACTTGAGATGGCTGAATTTGTTGAAACTTTCTCCCGGATCGCAATTCCAGATTATTTACCTCACGCATTTTTCATCGAAGGTGGTGCACTTGGAATCGAGAATGCACTGAAAGCTGCATTTGATTGGAAAATCAGAAAAAATTTTCAGAAAGGATATACTGAAGAGAGAGGTACTAAAGTCATTCATTTCCAGCAGGCATTCCATGGACGAACTGGCTACACAATGTCGATGACGAACACAGAACCTGTAAAAGTTGCCTTATATCCAAAGTTTAAATGGCCTCGCATAATAAATCCCAAAATCAAATTTCCGCTCAATCCTGAAAATCTTGCAGACGTAGAAAAACTTGAACAGCTTGCGCTCAATCAGATTAAAATTGCAATAAAAGAAAATCCTGACGATATTGCTGCCATTGTTATTGAACCAATTCAAGGAGAGGGTGGCGACAATCATTTCAGGAAGGAATTTTTCTTAGCCCTTCGAGAAATTGCAGACGAAAACGATATAATGCTGATTTGTGATGAAGTTCAAACCGGTATCGGAATTACTGGCAAAATGTGGGCTCATCAACACTTTGTCCAACCTGATATGATTGGCTTTGGTAAAAAAGTCCAGGTTTGTGGATTCCTTTGCAGTAAAAGAATAGATGAAATTCCAGATAATGTGTTCAAAGTTTCAAGCCGATTGAACTCAACCTGGGGTGGTAACCTTACTGATATGGTTAGATCTCAGAGATATCTCGAAATTATCGAAGAAGAAAATTTGGTTGATAATGCAGCAAAAATGGGCAACTATCTACAATCTAAACTCACAGAATTGCAGAATGATTTTCCAAATAAAGTTTCAAATGTAAGAGGAAGAGGATTATTCTGTGCTTTTGATTTAAACACAACCCCTGAACGAGATAAGTTGAAAAATCTCTGCTACTCAAAAGGTTTAATTATACTGGGTAGTGGAGAAAAATCAATGAGATTCAGACCTCCGTTAAACATTACAAAATCAGAAATCGATCACGGAATATCGATTATTAAACAGTGCTTAAAAGAATTATAAAATTTAAAGAGCCGATTTCGTAAGTTATCGGCTCTTAAATATTTTTTGAACAGGAGTGTTATGAAAAAAATTATTAAGTTAAAAAAAGGTGAGGATAAGAGAATTAAAAATGGACACCTATGGGTTTTCAGTAACGAAATTCAACAGATTCAAGGAGAACCATCTACTGGAGATATAGTTGAACTAAGAACATATTCCGGGGAATATTTGGGAAAAGGATTTTATAATGCACATTCATTAATTACTTTTCGCCTACTTACCAGGATTGAAGAAGAAATTGATTTTCAATTTTATAAAAATAAAATTGAACAAGCTCTTGAATTGCGCAAGAGGATTTATCCTGAATACAGGAGTTATAGAGTTGTCTATGGTGAAAGTGATTTTTTACCCGGTTTGATTATTGATAAATATAACGATTATCTGTCGGTTCAGGTGTATTCAAGTGGAATTGATAAGCACTTGACTTTAATTTGTGATGTTATTGAAAGCATTTTTAAACCAAAAGGTATTATCGAAAGAAGTGAAAGTCCACTGAGGGAACTTGAAGGCCTTAAACCTAAAAAAGGAATATTGCGTGGTAAGATTGAAAAGATAATGATTAAAGAAAATAACCTAAATTTTTATGTGGATCTCATTGAGGGGCAAAAAACTGGTTTTTATTTTGATCAGAGAGAAAACAGATTTGCTATCAGAAGATATTCTGAAGGTGCCAGAGTATTGGATTGTTTTTGCAACGATGGTGGTTTTGCTCTTAATGCTGCATCTGCTGGTGCAAGTGAAGTTATTGGAGTGGATATTTCTGATTCTTCGATTCAAAGAGCTGTATATAATTCTGAAATTAACAATTTTTCAAACAAATGTAAGTTTATAAAAGCCGATGTTTTTGAGTTCTTGAACGAGGCGGAAATAAAAAAAGAAAAATATGATTTAATCGTTCTTGATCCACCTTCATTTACCAAATCTAAAAAAAATATAAGCACTGCAAAAGTTGGTTACCGAAATATTAACACAAGAGCTATGAAATTGTTAAAACCTAATGGAATTTTAGCAACAGCTTCCTGTTCACATCATATTGATGATGAAATGTTTCTGGATATAATTCAATCAAGTGCGAAGAATGCAAAAAGAACATTGCGATTGCTCGAGTTTCATGGTGCAGCTCCAGATCACCCAATTTTAATATCAATGCCCGAAACAAAATATCTCAAATTCGGAATTTTTGAAGTCATGTAAAGATTTTATTATATTAAAGTAAAAATGAAAATTATGAGATTTAAAATCTTATTATCACTTCTTATTTTTATAAATATTTCTTTTTCACAGAATTTTAAAACAGATTCAACAATATTATTTCAACCTACGAAACCATTAATTACTGAGCATCAGGTAAATATTTTAAGGAATGTATCCGGTTTTGATTTGATTATCTCAACTAATGGCTTTGGATTAGGTTTCTTTTATGGATACAATTTTACTGATAATTTAACGGGAAAGGTTAATTTTTCTATATCCGAAGCGAAAGATGAAAAAGAAGTTGAAGTTTACAATCCTTGGACTGGTGAGCTTATTGTTCCTTTCAAAGTAAATAGGTTTTTAGTTTTTCCTCTGTTTTTTGCTGTTGAATATAGACTTTTCAAAGATGAGATAATGGATAATTTTAAACCTTATATTTCAGCGGCAGCGGGTCCAACATTAATATATTCTACTCCGTATGATATTGAATTTTTTAGTTCCTTGAAACATGGCAAAGCATATTACACCGCGGGTGGCTATTTTGGTGCTGGTGCATATTTTGGTTCAGAAACAAAAAGTATCCTTGGAGTAAATGTACGATATTATTTTATACCATACAATAAAGGAATCGAAAGTTTGATGTTTGTTAAGAAAAAAGAGTTTGGTGGGTTCAGCATATCCTTAAGTTTTGGGACTGCCTGGTGATTGGAAATTTATGGAGGAGTTACAAATTTCATATTTTCTACTACCACTCTTCTTCTTAATTGCATTTTTGTTTGCGAGTGTTGGACATGGAGGTGCATCTGGTTATCTGGCAATTTTTGCTTTCGCTGGTATAGCACGTTCTGAAATTGCTCCTGTTGTTTTGATCATGAATATTTTGGTTGCTTCAAATTCTTTCTGGAATTATTATAAAGCAAAATATTTTTCTTTTAAACTTCTGTTACCTTTTGTAATTAGCTCTGTTCCAGGTGCATTTATTGGAGGTTTTATTAGAGTGCCATCGAATATTTTTTCTTTATTACTTGGATTTGCATTGTTATTAGCTGCTTTACGACTTTTATTTTATCAGGGACAGGTAATTTCTCGTTGGAAGGACTATTCAGGAAAGCCATTTTTATATGCGATTCCAATTGGGTTTATCATCGGAATATTGTCAGGTATTACAGGAATTGGTGGTGGAGTTTTTCTTTCACCTTTCTTACTTATGTCTGATTGGGCTGATGCAAAACAAACCTCAGCTGTATCAGCTGCATTTATAGCTTTAAATTCACTAGCGGGACTATTAGGTAAAGCATTCCACATGCAAATTCATTGGGAAATTGCTATAACATTAGGAATTGTTGTTCTGATTGGTGGTCAACTTGGCTCTTATCTTGGAGCAAACAAATTTAATCCTAAAATATTGCAAAAATTATTAGGTGTGGCACTTATAGTAGCGAGTATTAAACTTTTGAAGGATTTAATATTTATTTAATGGAGGTTGAATGAATCCGATATTTGAACGTAGAAGCATTCGCCGCTATACTGAAAAAATTGTTGATGATAATCAAATTAAACAACTTCTTAAAGCTGGAATGTGTGCACCAAGCGCAAGGAATGCCAGACCATGGCACTTTATTGTTGTAAAGGATAAGGAAAATTTAAAAATGTTATCACAAACCCACCAGTATGCCTATATGATAAAAGATGCTTCGGTGGCAATTGTTGTATGTGGTGATTTACGGGTACAGAGTTATAGAGATTACTGGGTACTCGATTGCTCAGCAGCTACTGAAAATATTTTACTGGAAGCTGTACAATTAGGCTTAGGTGCTGTATGGGTAGCTGTTTATCCAAGAGATGAAAGAATTAGGTATGTAAGGAATGTTTTATCAATTCCAACCGATGTGATCCCACTTTGTATCATACCTGTCGGTTATCCTGCTGAAACTCCTGAACAAAAAGAAAGATATGATGATTCGAAAATACATTATGAAAAATGGTAATAGTTAACAATCAAAAGAAGGAGAAACTACCAATGAAAAACCTGTTAAAAATTTTGTTACTGTTATTTGCCTCTAGCACTTGCATCTTTGCTCAATCTGATTCTTTGACACATTCCAGATGGACTAATTCAATGGTACTTGGATTTAATATTAGTCAGATTTCATTCCAGAATTGGACACAGGGTGGTGAAAACTCTATTAGCTGGACTGGTATTGGTCTGATAGATTTAATCTATACAGCCAATCCCTGGATTTTAAAAAACAACTTAAAGCTTGCTTACGGCAGGACAAAACTGGGAACTGCAAATTACAAAACAAATGATAATGAACTTTATTTTGAAACTGTGTTATCATATGATGTTGGATGGCCACTTAACCCATTCTTCAGCAATACAATTAGAACTGTTTTGGGTAATGGCTTTGATTACTCAAAAACGCCTGCCGTAAAAACATCAAAGTTTTTTGATCCGGGTTATGTGACACAAAGCCTTGGATTTAAATATAGTAAAGATAAAGTATTTTCAAGTCGTTTGGGTATAGCAATTCAGGAAACTTTTGCAGATCAATTTGCTTTTTTGTATGTTGATGATCCCAGCACACTCGATAAAATTGAAAAATACAAAATTGATACTGGAATCGAATCTGTTACAGAAGGTGCATACCAGTTTTTAGAAAATATGCTATTTACAAGCAAGCTGCGATTATTCAGTCGGTTTAATAGTTTGGATGTATGGGATGTTAGGTGGGATAATACCATCTCTGCACAGATAAATAAATATTTTACAACAAATTTGAATGTGCTGCTGATTTATGAAAAAAGGCAATCACCTAAAACTCAATTAAAAGAAGCACTTCAGTTGGGAATCACATATAGAATAATGTAATCTAAACTCGATTTGTGTAATTAAAAAAAATATTTTATATTTTCTTAGTTTTGTTCTTTAAAAATTGGATTTTGATTAAGGGAATTCCGTAAAATCGGAAGCTGCCCCGCAACTGTATGTAGTCATCTTCCAAACTAACCACTGTCTAATATTGGATGGGAAGGTTAGTTTAGATTTCCTGATATGACTATGAGCCAGGAGACCTGTCAAAATCCTGAGTAATACCAACCTTCGAGGGAAAGGTGCGGTTAATGAGTTTTATTTAACCCCAACTTTGATTTTTGAAGGTTGGGGTTTTTTATTATTGTGAAATATTAAATAAGGAGTTGTATATGAGACTTTGTAAAAATATTTTATGCTTATCATTTTTTATATTTGCTTCAATTGTTAACTCAATATCTGAAGAGGTAAGTGATACAATGAAAGTTTATTATTTAAAACCTGTAATTGTTACAGCAACACGCTCTGAAATATTACTTGAAAAAAGTCCAGTATATTCTCATATAATTACAAGAGAGCAAATATCTAACTTTAATTCACGCACAATCGCTGATGTTTTAATGTTTTCTGAGGGTATTTTTATAAGGGATTATGGTCAGACAGGCGGACTTAAGACAATTTCTATTAGGGGGACTTCAGTAGAAAATAATTTAATTTTGATCAACGGTATGCGGATTAACAATTTTCAAAATGGTCTGGTAGATTTATCACTATTAAATTCAGATATAATAGAGAAAATTGAAATTGTTCACGGAGGGAATACCGCGCTCTATGGTGCTGATGCAGTAGGGAGTGTAATTAATATTCTGACTTTGAATCCATTAAAAAAAATGAATGCAGGATTTGCTGTAAGTAAAGGTTCTTTTGATTATAACAGATTATTATTATCTTTGTCGAATGCCACTGAAAATTTAGGGGCAAGTTTTGCTTTCGTAAGAGAATATGGTAAAGACAATTATAAATTTAAACTTCCCTTTGTAAATGACTTTGGGGAAAGACAAAATGCAGAATTCAGCAGAAACAACTATTATTTATCTAATTTTATAAAGAAAAATAATCTATCATTTAGAACCTATGCAACATACACACATTCGGATAGAAATCTTCCTGGAAGTTTGAGTTTCCCATCTACTACATCTTCTCAGAATGATAGAAATTTTTATCTTCAAGTGTTAACAAAATATCAGTATTCTGAAAACTTATATTTTGAGATAAATAATGGGTGGAATTATTCATTCCAGAAGTATAGGGAGCCAGTGTTCAATATATCATCATTTTCAAAGAATACCCAGATTTCAATTAATCCACAAGTATTTTATAAATTTACTGAAGGAAAATCCTTGGTATTTGGAATTGAGTATGCAAAAGGAACTTTAAAGGGAACTGATTATATATCATCTGTTTATCGTTCTCAAAAAAGTATCTATCTGACTGGTATGTTTTTATTCGAAATCGATAAAATGTTCCTAAACAATTTATCAGTTTATCCTTCGTTGAGATATGATAAATATGATAATATTGGTTCGGAGTTTTCTCCAAAGCTTGGATTAAACTTCGAAATTATCAAAGCTCTATATCTAAAAATAAGTTATGGACAAAATTATCGTGTTCCAACACTGAATGAGTTATTTTACATTGATGCCTGGGGTAGTAAGGGTAATCCAAATCTGAAGCCTGAATATTCCAGATCGGTAGATGCAGGGCTCGCCTATTCTTTTTATTGGCTTGGAAATATTAATTTTGAATATTCTTATTTTTATATCGATACCAAGGACAAAATTATATGGAAAGAAATCCAACCATATATCTACTCACCTAAAAATGTAGATAAAATATTATCTAAAGGATCAATATTAAGTTTTGATTATGAATTAAAAAATTATAGAATTTCAATGAATTATACATTGACAGATTCCAGAAAAGTGAGCAAATCAAATGGTAGTGACCCCACATATAACAAATACATAATCTACACACCAAAACATATGTGGAAATTTAATTTGAATGGTAGATATAAAATGCTAGCATTTGGGTTAAACCATATCATTGTCAGTAATAGGTATACTGATGAAGAAAATATAAATAAATTGCCTGAATATCATTTAACAAATGGAAATATTGGGCTAAACTATAATACAAATTTTGGTAGGATATATCTAAAACTTGAAGTCAATAATATATTCAATAGAAGTTTTCAAATTATCAAAGATTATCCTATGCCCTTGAGAAATTATAAAGTAAGTTTAGGATTGGATTATTGAGCATTATTGCGTTATCGAAACACTTCTGAATCTTTTTATTTTTCCCTCCAATACAGAGATGAGCATATCCATATCAAGTGGTTTGGTCAGGTAATCATCAACACCTAACTGTTTACCTGACCTAATAATGCCGCCATCACCTAATGCGCTCATTAAAACAAATGGTATTCGGTTCAAAACTGGGTTCTTCTGTACGATTGTAAAGAAACTGAACCCGTCCATCTGGTTGTCTGGGAATTTGATATCTGAGAGGATTAGGTCAACAGAATTTTTTTGTAAAATGTTTAATGCATCCTGAATATTCGTTGCTGTAAGAATTTTGTAGTTGTGTTGTCTTAATTCATTAGAAAGTATAGTTAATAAAGCTTCATCATCATCAACGACAAGAATTACACCCTTGGTTGAATATTTCATAAATAACGATAAAATATAAGATTCAAGTTTTGAAGCTTCCTCTGTTGTAATTTGATATTTTGCTTTTAGTTTGTCTAAGTATTCTGTATCAGTTGGATCGATCAAATTTTTCTTTATACCTTCTTCTATTGTGGATACATATAATTCATGTCTTACATCTATTTCCAATTGTGCATGCTCGTCGAAGGTTAATTCTAACAATTCCTTTAATCCCATCAATTTTCTGGCTTGCTCCACACTTGGTTGTCCATTTTTCCAGAATTCCCTTAATCTTCTCTTGTAAAGATTATATTTTTCTTCAATATCGGATGGAATTTCAACTCCTAAGAGTTCCATTTTATAATCATATGCTTTGGTAAACTGTTCCTGTAACTGTTCTAATTTTTGAAGATATTTTTCTTCCATCTCCCGCTTCAAACTGGATTTTATTTCCTCTACTTTTTTATTCTCCATCAAGAGAAGTTTTTCTTCCTCAAGTTTACGTTCAGCTTCTTTTTCTTCAAGAAATTTTCTTACCTTATCGTTCAGTCTTTTTTTCTCAAGTTCAATTTGTTCATTATAGTAGATTGTAAGTTCGTTTCTAATTTTTTCTTCTAATTCAAATTGTTTTTTTGCTAATTCACTTTTTTCTCTTTCTCTTAATCGTGCAATCTCGGTAGCAAGAATTTTCTGATTCTTTTCCTCAAGTTCCTTTTGTTTCTGTGCGATTTGATTCTGAAGATGTATCTTTTCACTTTCGTAAAATTGTTTTATTTTATCCCTTTCTTCTTCAAGGTGTTTTTTATATTCATCTGCGAGAGTATTTTTGATTCTTTCTTTTTCTTCCTGTAGCTGTTCTAAACTATATGTTTCCTGTTCTAACTTTAATTTGTTAATTTCAGCTTGTAACTTATCCTCGTAATATTTTTTTAATTCGGATTCTTTAATAATATATGCTTGCTTTTCGTTTTCAAGAAGAATTTTTGTTTTATGTTCGTGCTCGCGTTCTAGTTCTTGAAGTCGATTATTAAATTCCTTTTCAAGGCGAGTTTTCATTTCCTTTTCTAAGAATTCTTGCTCTTTTAAGAATTGCTCTTTAAGTTGTTGTTCAACTGCTGAAAGCTCAACCTCCAGTCTTCTCTTGTACTCATCGTCTAAATTTGTTTTTAAAGCTTTTACTTGGTCCTGATATTGCTTTTCTAAAAGTGCTCTTTCTTCATCTAGTTTGCGTTTCTCTTCTTCAAGTTTTTTTGCTATTTTGCTCTCTATCTTTATCAATTCTTCTTTAAATTTGATTTGGTATTCATTTTCTATCTGTTTTCTGAGATTTTCTTCTGCAAATGTTTGTGCTTCTTCTTTTTTTTCAGGCATTATAACCTCTACATTCTGAGCTATAGTTTGAGGCTTAGGGGCTATTTCCTGAGTACTTAAATTTTTAAAATATTCTATACGGTCGATAAAAGCTAAAACATAGGGGTTATTAGGTTGTATAGCTTTTGCTTTGTTTACTAACTGCATCGCAGCAGAAAAATCCTTATTTTTAATCAATAAATCGGCTTCTTTTAGATATTTTGATACCAGTTCTCTTTTATCCATTGGGTCGTTTTCTGATGGCATTTTAAATTCCCATAATTGATTTATTTCATTATTATTATACCAAAGATATAAAGTTTTTTATAAATTTTCAAATTTAACCGTTATTTGATTTAAGTTGGGAAAAACATTATATTTTTAAAAACTTTTGAAAAAATGAAGATTAAAATATCATACACAGATCCTAAATTTAAAGATATACCCCCACCGTCTTATGCAACGAGTGGTTCAGCTGGTCTTGACCTGTTCGCAGCAGTAGAAGAGAATATAATTATTAGACCGAATCAAACATGTTTAATTCCCACTGGTATAAGAATAGAATTACCTGAGGGATACGAAGCCCAGGTAAGGCCCAGAAGTGGATTGGCAATAAATTACGGAATTGGCATTCTGAATTCACCCGGTACTATTGATTCTGATTACAGAGGAGAGATTAAAGTAATCATTCACAACTTTGGGGATAGGGAATTTGAAATTAAAAGAGGAGATAGAATTGCACAGATGATTATAAACAAGTATGAAAGGGTTGATCTGGAAATTGTTGAAGATATTACTGATACTAAAAGAGGTAGTGGTGGCTTCGGTCATACTGGTAGGTGAGAAGGGAATATGCAAAAAGAAAAAGAAGAAATAGTCATTTTAATAGTTGGTTTGATATTAATTGCCCTATTACTTTATACAGTTCAAAATATTATATCGCCTTTTATAATTCTCCTAATTGCTTTATATGTGTTTTATCAATATCGTACTTTTCAAATCGCAAAGCGCTTAATGTGGTTATCAATTATAATATTTCTCATCTGGACACTTTTTGAGTTGAGAAATATACTTCTGCCTTTTATAATTTCATTATTATTTGCATACCTGTTTAATCCAGTGATATTGTATTTTGAAAACAAAAAAATTCAAAGATGGCTTTCATCCCTTTTTGTCATAATTTCACTAATAATAATAATTGCTGTATTGTTGATTTTGGTTCTACCACCTGCATTTAACCAATTAAACAATCTGATGTATGTAATAACGGATCTTACAAAAGAACTGGTAAGTCAGATAAGAGATGGTTCCATATTCGTATGGTTGGAAAAATATGGAGTTCCGACTAATCTCTCAAGGGATGTAATAATGCAGCAATTAACCCCTAAGTTAGAGCTTGTGTTGAAGGATTTTTTGAGTGCTATAATAAATTTTTTCAGCAGTGCATCGGCAGTAATAACTCAAATTATTAATCTACTAATTGTTCCATTTCTAACTTTTTATTTATTGAAAGATTTTACAAAATTAAAATCATTGGTAAAATCCTGGATTCCGGAGTCATATCGCAAAATATCAATAGATTATTACAAGGAAGTTGATAATTTAATTGGTAGATATCTGCGTGGAGCGATTCTCGTTGCATTTATTCATGGCATACTCGCTTCTATTTTATTGTGGATATTTGGAATCAAATATTCTCTGGTGCTTGGTATGATTGCTGGTTTATTAAGCCTAATTCCTTATATCGGTTTACTGATAAGCTTATCTCTTTCCCTTTTTATCGCTTTGTTCAGTGGTGATCCTGTTTGGTTGAAAATTATTTTTGTTTTAATTACTTATGCAATTTTACAAATACTTGAAGCATCTGTAATTTCTCCAAATATTTTAGGTAGACAAGTTGGTTTGCATCCTGTGTTGTTAATTTTATGCTTGCTGGTTTTTGGTTATTTCATCGGTTTTGTTGGTTTGTTGATTGCGGTTCCATCGACTGCACTGATATTGATGAGTGTAAAGTTTTATTTCCAAAGAAAATCTGTTTAAAAAATGCCAGGAAAATTATTTCTTGTCGCAACTCCAATTGGTAATTACAAGGACATTACACTTCGTGCAGTTGAAGTATTAGAGGGAGTTGATATAATTGTAGTAGAAGAATTTAAGGAGGGGAGTAAGTTATTAAAAAAATATTCGATCCAAAAGGAATTGCATAATCTAAACGAGCATAACGAATCCGAAAAAACAGACGAGTTGATAGATATTTTACTAAAAGGTAAAGACATTGCTCTTATGTCTGATTCTGGAACACCGGTTTTTTCTGATCCAGGGAGGATATTGGTTAAAAAAGCAATTGATAGAAAAATAAAAATAATTCCTATTCCAGGAGCTTCTTCTTTAATGCCAGCTTTAATTGTTTCAGGGTTTAAAATAGATAGATTTTTATTTTACGGATGGCTCTCGCCAAAAAGTGAAAAGAGAAGGGCAGAGCTTAAATTTCTGAAAAATGAAAAAAATACAATTGTTCTAATGGATACACCATATCGTTTAAACCGTCTTTTGCAGGATATTCTGTCAATAATAGGAAAAAGGCGAATATGTCTTGCATATAATTTAACTATGGAAGATGAAGAGATATTTTATGGTAATGCGGAGGAACTGTTGAAAATTGTATCCGAGCGAAAGTTAAAAGGCGAATTTGTCCTGATACTTGAAAACTTGTAATCTATTTTAGAAAATCATTCTTCTTTTTTATTAACTGGTTTGCAATGTAACGGCTCACTGTAAATGTTTGTTGACTATTTGAACTTGTAACCCAGTATTTTGAACTATCTGGAGGAATTGGATATAATGAAATCATATTAAATTCTTTTTCCTGTACCGTTAATTTTGTTTGTGCTTGAGGTAAGTTAACTGATGAATCTACAAAATCTTCAGTTCTTAGGTTACTTAGAAGGTTCAAAATACTTTCAATTTTACTGGATTCTAAAGAATCATTCTCAAGATACCATTTATTTTCTGTTTTTAAGATTGAAAAGAGTTCTTTGCCAGTTTCAAAAATAATTTGTTTGATTGAATCTTTCTGGAGTTTCAAAATATATTTATCCCTCCAGTCGCGTACATCTTTATTTACAGTCCATGAATTTATCCCTTCCGACAGATATACCTCATTTGAATTTATTGGTCTGAGGTATGATTCCATATAAGATGGTCCCATTTTTCCAAGTATAAATGTGATATTTTTTCCTCGTTTATCATAGAAATTCAAAATAGTGCCACTGGAAGAATCAACCTGGAATACTGATTGTTTTGCTGGATTAGATGAAATTAGGCTAAGTATTTTCAATTTGGATGCTGAAGAGAGTAATGTGGTTACAGATATTTCGTCAGCTGGATATTTTATTGGCGATGTAACAAACCACTTATCCGATTGTTGTTCTAAGACTATTGTTTTGTTATTACGATAGACCTCGATTTTAGAAATATACGTTGAATCGATTTTAAGACCGAGATCTTTTATATCGTAACTTGCAGTTCTTTCAGGTTCTGGTCGAATTAAAAAGTATACAACTGCGAGTAAGACAATAAAAATAACGATTAAAGAAATTGTTGTCTTTTTCACTTTGACCTCATCAATTAGATAGACATTTCAATTCTTTTACGACGGGATACTTTTAATCTCCATCGAATAATTCCCGTAACAATCATTATTAATGGGGGTAAAACTAAATTTATAGATTTCACAAAAGTCCTGGTGCCATCTGAAACTTCTTCTAATGGTTTAACTGCAATATCTTTTGAACGAATCGTAGTTAATCCAATATCATCCACCAACCAGTCAATCAAGTTGGTAGCAAAAACTAAATTATCTCTTGTTCCAATGTAAGAATCCTGTATAAAATCACCATCTCCAACAACAACAATTTTTGTTTTTGAACTATTAGTTAACTTATCTGCAATCGAAATGTTTGATGTTGAATCAATTTGAGGCTCTCTATCAGCATAATGACTTTTAAAATTTCCCTCAACTGATATTGCAAGTGGAATATAAGATTCTTTGAACATATCCTGTGTAAATGGCAAAGTTGGATTTATAATAAAGAATCCTTCCATTCTTCCACTTTTGTTTGAGCTGGTCAATAGAACTTCTAAATGTAAACCTTTTGCATTTGCTAAACTCGTATCAATAGAGCTAACGAAGTGGAATATTACAGGACCTAAATTCTTAACAACAATATTCTTTGGATTATATTCACTTGCTATCGGTAAATAGGGATATGGAATTTGACTCTGTATTGTCATAAAACCTGCCTGTTGGCTAATTGTGACATTTGCACAGCGTGCATCTCTTACCATATCAGCTCGAATTTTAAAACCGTAAGTTTCGTACAAATCATCCAGATTTATATTCAAGGTTTGTCCCATTTGCGACTGTAAAGTTGCATCAATTTGATTTATGAAGAATGCAATCTTGCCACCCTTCATCAAGTATTGATCTATTACGTATTTATCAGCATCGGAAAATTTTTCGCGGGGAGCTATTATTAATAAGGCAGATATGTCATCTGGAATTGGGTTGCCATTTTTAATGTTGACAGAAACCACATTATATTGCTCTGCGAGCAATTCTCTGAATTGTTTCAATTTTTCAAAATCTGGCTCTCCATGCCCACTTGCAATACCTATTTTAATTTGTTTATTTGATGTTAACTTCTTGATTTTTGAACTAATTTCGTATTCAAGTTTATCTAAGTTTTTAACGACCTGTATGTTCTCTTGCTTGTCGCCATATAAAAACACAAGCCCCATATAAGCTTTTTCAATCTGAAGTTTATCATCTTTAATAACCTGCACCTGTACAGGTGGAATGTTGTAGCGTTGGGCTTCCTGTTCAAGTTCCTGATTTTTCGATGGGTCAATAAATTCGTATTGAAAATTACCTTTTGAGTATGCTTTGTAATCATCGAGTTGGTCTTGTAAAAATCTGCGATGATTGTTATAAGGTGCAGGTAAATCAGCAGTAAAATATGCCTTTACGAGAAATTTATCGTCAAGTGAACGAACTAAATCTTTGCTGGCTTCCGATAGAGAATATGCTTTTGAACTGGTCAAATCAAGGCGTGTAAAAACTCTGACAGAAATTATATTTATAAATACAACAATACCAATGATTAAGATAGTTTGAAATATAATTTGTTGTTTAGTTTTCTTCATATAAACCTCGACTTATGCCCATCTTCTTTTACTTATTACTACTGTACTTAGATATAGCATTAGAACTATTGCTGAAATGTAGTAAATTAAATCGCGAGTGTCGATAACACCGCGAGCAATATTTGAAAAGTGATAATCGATGCTTATGTATTCTAAAATTGATGCTAAAAATCCTGGTGCAAACATCAAAATTTTATCAAGTATGAATAGTATGAATACAAACAAGAAACTTATAATGAATGCGACCACCTGATTTTCTGTGAGTGTTGAACCAAAAACTCCGATTGCTATGAATACAGCGCCAACCAGAATCAATCCTAAATATCCACCGATAACAGGTCCAATTTCGATATCACCTAAAATGGTGATTGTGAAATAGTAAATTAAAGTTGGTAATAAAGCAATAACAAAAAGTGCCCAGGCTGAAAGGAATTTCCCAATTATTATTTCATAATCCTGAATTGGTTTGGTTGCAAGCAACTCAATTGTACCACTTTTCTTTTCTTCTGATATTAACCTCATTGTTATTGCTGGTCCGAAGAATAAAAGTAAAAACGGTGCAGTTTCAAAGAATGACCTTAATGTAGCAAGGTTTACCAGAAAAAGGCTGCTTGTAAAAAACCAGCCTAATAGTCCAACAAATACAACAATAATAATATACGCCATTGCTGAGTCGAAGTATGACTTAAGTTCCTTTTTAAATATTGTGATTATATTTTCCATATTACGCTGCCTCTAAAGTAAGTTGGTGGAATACATCTTCTAAACTTGTTTGTTCTCTATGTAATTCTATTAAACTGAAATTGTTTTCCTTACAAATTTGATAAATCTGTTTTCTGATATCTGTGCCTTTTTCGGCTTCAAACTTCATTCTGAGAATGCCATCTCTTTCGTACATTAAAGTAATTTGTTTTATCGTTGGTAGACTATTAAATTTGACCTGGAGCATTTCAAAATCATAGCCATCTGGTTTTTCGATTTCAACAAAAATTCTTTCATATCCATGGAAACCGCTTTGAAGTTCTGAAGGTGTTCCGTCAGCTACTATCTTACCTTTATTGATTATCAAAACTCGATTACAGGTTGCTTGAACTTCCGGCAAAATATGTGTTGATAAAATCACTGTTTTTTCTTTACCCAACTGTCGGATTAGATTCCTAATTTCAACAATCTGATTTGGGTCAAGGCCACTTGTTGGTTCATCCATAATTAAAATTTTTGGATCATGAATCATTGCTTGAGCAAGCCCGACTCGCTGACGATAACCTTTTGAAAGTTGTCCAATGTCCATATGTTTGACTTCATTCAAGCCACATACACCAATCATTTCTCTGACTCTTTTACTGATTTTTGTTTTATCCACGCCCTGCAATTTTGCTACAAATTCCAGATAGTCGAGCACGTTCATATCTGAGTAAAGTGGATTTGATTCAGGTAAATATCCGATTAATCTTCGAGTTTCGATTGTTTGTTCACGAATATTTTTTCCTTCAATTATAACTTCGCCAGATGTCGGTGAAAGATAGGAAGTCAAAATACGCATTGTCGTAGTTTTACCAGCCCCATTAGGTCCTAAAAATCCGACTATTTCACCATGGTGGATCTCAAAGGAAATATTGTCGACCGCCTTCAAATGACCATAATGTTTGGATAGGTTTTCAACTATAATAGACATAGTTTTCCTTAATTTGTTAATTTTTGAAAATTTAATAGAAATGCGGTATAAATTTATTAATTTTAGAAAAATTTTGCAAAAAATTATATTGTAAATTCCCACCCACAATAAAATTCCTTGACCTCATCAGGTGGACAGGAAATGCATCTGACCTGAATTCTTTTATCAATTGTCTGAGCAAAATTTGTGAATTCAACCATTCCGACAGATTTGCATGGAAATAGTGGAAGCTTTTTTTCTCGTCTTGTTTTCTGGACACGACACTCTACCATTTTGAATTGCAGCGAATTTTCAGTCCTCGAGATTTCCTGTTCGTTTATGTGAGCATATAATCTATATTGAAATGCCTTCTCAAGTCCATTCAATCCTGAATTTTCTGGAATCCCAAATTCGTTCATTATTCGTCTCGCTTCCGTGACTGCGAATCTTTCCCAGGATTTTTTATCAAGTTCTATCGCAATTTCCAGTCCATACTTTTCCTCTACAGCAAGAAACCAGCATCCATCATGTGATAGCCAATTTTTTGCATAAACTTTAATAAGTTTGATTAATTCGTCTTTAGTGTAATCCTCAAGTTTTTTCATTTTTATCCTTATGTTTATTTTTTACATTAAAAATTATTTTTAATCTTTCTGTCACGATGATTACAAGTATTGCAGCAAATGCGTTTAAAGCCACAATTGTATATCCTGTTGGGAAATCAAATTTATAAGATGCAATTATAGCGACCAGGTTTAATATTGTTCCAATTATCCAGGCAAAAAATAGATAATTTTTTCTTACTAAATGTAATGATATAAGCGCAGGTGAAACAAGTATTGCAAAAACTATCAATACACCGGCAACTTTTACAGAGCTGGTTACGGTTATTGCAAAAGTTAGAAAAAATAAAACATCTTTAATAAATCCAGTAGTTTTTTTGTTAAAAATCCAGATAATTAACCCAAGGATACTATATATTATAGCAGTTTTCAGAATTTCATCAAAAGGTGTGTATAGGATATCGGATGCCATCAGTTTTTGAAACTCTTCCATCCCATGAGCTGAACGGGATAGAATGATAAATACAGCGGAAAATCCAAATGCATAGAGTAATCCTATGAACGCTTCCACATATTTTGTTCTCTGAGAAGCAAATGCTATTAAAATACCACCTAAAAGAGCAAATGAAAGAGATATTGGGTATAAGAATTCACCATCAGTTAATAAAATGGATATTGCTGCACCAAGGGCTGCCATCTGTCCAACTGCTAAATCTGTAAATATTATTCCTCTTCTTATAATTTCCAATCCGAAATATGCATGTATACCAAGCAGAACAATGGATAATAAAAATGCAGAAATCAAGATATCAATCATTGTTTAACCTTTCTATTATGAAATCGAAAAGCGAAAAAATATCTTTTGCTCCATCCACGGCTCCAACATCGTGTGGCAATTTGAGCATTTTAATATTATGTTTTTTGGAAAGATAATTTGCTGCATCATCGGGATTATAAACATCCTGGAGTATAAATTTAATATTTTCCATCATTATTAGTTTTTCCATTGCTTCGATATGTTTTGATGAAGGGGGTATTCCAGGCAAAGGTTCAATTGTACCTGCAAGGACTAATCCGGCACGCTTGATGAAGTAATCAAAAATTTTGTGATATTCGATAACCTTTATACCATAGAGATTTTTAATTTTTGCTTCCCAATTTTGAATTTTCCCATTCAATTTTTCTTTGAACTTGTTTAAATTTTCCGTAAAGTATCTTTGATTTTCTGGGTTAAGTTCGGTTAATTTGTTTTTTATTGCTTCAGCAATTTGGTATAGGTTCATATAATCCATATAGTAATGTGGATTGCCTTCTGGATGAACATCACCTGAAGCACGCGAAATGTTCTTTGGTACATCAATTAAATTAACGAATTTTGATAAATCAAGGAATCCAGTGGATTCAAAATGGATTTTTGGATTGTTTGCCTGCCGAATTAATTGGGGCAACCAGCCGATTTCAAGTTGTGCACCATTGATAATCAGCAAGTCGGCTTTCCTCAATTGTGCGATATATGAAGGTTTTGGTAAAATTGTATGGGGATCCCATTTAGCGCTGGCGAGGGCTGTAACCTGGACTTTATCACCACCTATGTTTTCCACAATACTTGCAATATAAGGATATGTGGTGATAACATTTAACTCATTTGAGTGTGCACTTAAAAGCAAAAATGAATATATAATAAAAAATGATAGTTTTTTCATATTGATCTCCTTTCTTTAAAATGGATGGGCACCATGCGCTCCGATTGATAAATTGATTTGTAATGTAATTTGATGTATAGCTTTAATACTATAATTTAGATCTTCAAGTAGATATCTGGATCTATCATAAGTATACTGGAATCTTATTCTCGAAAACTCAGTGGGATTAAAATCTATCATTGCAGAATATCGAGGCAAATAAGATGGTAATTTTTCACTAATATTATTTAACCTGAGGAAATTGTTTTCTAAAAATTCATATCTTGCACCAAACCTCCATCGCTTAGCGAATTTATATACAATTTGTGAATATAATCCAGATTGATTCCGTTCTAAATCATATACCGTGGCAGCAGTACTATCATAGGAATATTTATTTCCTTTCACTGTTCGATAAAGATATTCAGTCTGAAATGATAAACTTTTTATTGGATCAATTAAATATTTACCGGTTATACTTATTCCGAAGATATTTGTTTTTGCAGAAATAGCATTTTCTTCATGTTCTGTTTCTGAATAATGAGTATGGACTTCTCTCTTTTTACCCGATGCAATTGAGAATTTGAGCAAGCCAGTAAAATCATCGATATCTAAAGAAGTGGATATAAAACCAGTTAGGAGATTGGGATGTTCAATTGCTTCTATTTCGTTTGAACCAATAGAAAATCCTTGGGTTCCGAAGCTTGGCTCATTTTCACCTTGAAAAACTTCTACACCTGTGCTTAAGAAAAATTTTGTTGGGGCTATCCAGTTCAATTGTACTCCTGTTTCATTTAACCCTTCTGAACCAAAGAAAGAATTAAAAATTAACGGTTGTTCAACAAAGTCCCAGATATGTGGATGTTGTTCATTTATTTTTCCGAATCCACTGTAAAATTTTCCTCCTTTTAGTTGAAAACCTAAAGGTAATTTTCTTGTAACAAAATATCCTTCTTCGATCTCAAGGCCTGATTTACTTAAGTGAAGTATCCCGGTTAAATCAAAAAATGGATCTGCTGTTGCAGATATATAAAGTTCACCATAATTTAGATTGAATCCTTTTTGATTTGTTATATGTGTATGATTATGAGTTTCTGTTGCATTAGAATGCAAACTTGATATTCCCGGTATTTGAAGTTCTTCAAATTCATGATTTTTTATATTATGATATAGATAGGATGCGTCAATAATGAAAGATATGTCAGGAACAAATTTGGACTGTGAAAAAGGATTTTCTTTTACAGTTTGTTCCTGAGTAATTGTATAATTATCAAACAATATTATGAAAATTATCAATAAAGATAAAGAATATGGTTTCATAATTTTTCTCCTATTTTTAAAATTAAAAAGATATGGATTTAAATATCTGATGAAGGTTTAAAATATTGGAGGTGCGCGCGATGGGAACTCGTAAATGGATTGTTCAAACTTTAATTTTTCATTATTATCAGTAATACTTTGTATAGAATCGAAATTATTCTTAATAATCTCTGAATCAGGTTTAAGTGATTCGGATAAAGAATTTAACAACAGACAGGCTGGACAATTTTGATGATTTGTGAGATTTCCAGAATGTGTATGTGTAAAGTTGGAAAATAATGTAGATGTGCTAATTAGAATAATGAATATAGCTAAAATTCTGAGTTTTAAATATTTTTGATTTAAAATGCCCATTTATGCTTTATTATCTTACACATTTTCAACCAGTATTGCAAATATTAAGTTCCTTTTATATATTTAAGGTGTTATGTCTAAGATATTATTTATGATGTTTGCTTTTTTGATTTTTTCAGGTTGTGATAAAGGTTTATCTCCACCACCACCTGAAAAAGTTGATCAAGGTATAGCTGGAGTCATTTATTATCAGGGAGTTTTTCCTGATTCTTTAAAGGAACACAGATTAATAGCAGCTAAAATGTATCGTAAATATAGAAGTATCAATGAAATATTGAATTTGGTTTTGTCGGGTTCAGATTCAATTCAAATATATCCTCCTATTTCAAGTCCTTCGCTGCCGCTTTATAAAATTGATACATTAAGTTATCGATTTTCGCTACCACCCTCAACATATAAATATATTGCTATTGTTCAAACGACGGGAGAGTTGATGGATTCAACTAAATGGAAAGTCGTTGGTGTTTACGGTACAAACCACGAGAATTTTCAACCATATGAAGTGGAAGTAAAACTCGGTGAGTTTGTTGAAAATGTGAATATCTTTGTTGACTATAATAATTTGCCTCCTCAGCCATTTTATTAGGATTTATGAAAAAGATAATCATATTTTACATTTTTCTTTGCTATAACTTTTTATACTCTCAACAATATGGTATCCTAAGGGGAATAGTTTTAAACAAGGAGAACAATCAACCGCTTCCTTCTGTGAATATAATGATTAAAGGTACACTGATTGGAGCAACAACTGATATTAAGGGGAAATTTTTTATTAATAAAATTAAATCTGGAAATTATACAATAGTTGCATCCCTTGTTGGATTTAAAAAAGAAGAAATCAAAAATATAATTATAGAAGCAGGGAAAGAGACATATATAGAAATTTTACTTTCACCTGGGGCTGTACAAATGGGACAGGTAATCGTAACAGCTGGCAAACACGAACAAACTTTTAGCGATGTTCCGGCTTCAGTTAGTGTAGTTCAGGCACGGGAAATATATAGTAGAAATATTGTAAGTGTAGATGATGCTTTGCGATACATTGGTGGGGTGAATTTGATAGAGTCACAAATTAGTATTCGTGGTTCAAGTGGGTATAGCAAAGGAGTTGGTAGCCGTGCCCTGGTTCTGATTGATGGAGTACCTTTGATTACAGGTGATACTGGTGAACCGATTTATGAGTCAATGCCTGTTAATTTTATCGAAAGGATTGAGGTGCTTAAAGGTGCAAGTTCCGCACTATATGGTTCGGGTGCTTTAGGTGGCGTGATAAACATTATCACCAGAGACCTACCTGACCTTACATCTTCCTGGTTTAAGCTATATGGTGGTTTTTATGATAAGCCAATATATAAACAGTGGCAATGGACAAAATCAACACAGTTTTTAAATGGATTTGCATTGGCACATTCCCGGAAATTTGGTGTTGTCAAAACTCTCATTTCTCTGAGTCGCACCGAAGATGATGGTTATCGCAAAAATAGTAGAATCCAGAGATGGAATATTTATTCCAAATCGCTTATAGATTTCAATCCGTCGCAAAAACTTTCTGTAACAATGAATTACCTTGATCAAAAAAGAAATAACTTCCTATACTGGAAAAGTCTGGATAGTGCACTTGTTCCGACTGATGATCAACTTGGAGATATGGTTATTTCTAAAAGATTTGCTACAAATGCAATATTCAAAAATATAGTCAGCGATAAATTTGTCTATTTATTGAAAGGTATATGGTATTATACAAATTGGCGGAATAATGTAGAGTTCAGTAACGATCATTCAAATTCGCATTTTGCGGATTTAGAATTCCAATTTAATTATCAACCAACGGTAAAACATATTCTTACATCAGGTATTGAATTTAATACGAACAAAGTCAAATCAAATATATTTGGTAATCGTTCTGGATTTAATTCTGCAATTTATATCCAGGATGAATACAAGATTAATGAAAATATCCGAACCACACTCGGATTGAGATTGGATGTAGCTAAGAGGCAATCTATTAAAACACAAATTCAATTCAATCCAAAATTTGGAATCTCATATAATCCCTTGAGTGATTTGAGTTTGAGATTATCCGCTGGAAGAGCCTTTAGAGCTCCAACTATAAGTGAAGCTTTTACATCAACAACTGCAAGTGGAATTACAGTCATACCCAATCCAAATATAAGATCTGAAAAAAGCTGGGGGTATGAATTGGGATCAAATTATAAATTATCTGATAACATTCTCTTAGATGCAGCAATATTTCAGAGTAATTATGAAAATTTAATAGAACCAAAATTTGTTTCGACTTTTACAGGACAATTTGTCAATATTACTAAAGCTCGAATAAGAGGACTGGAAATTGGTTTAAATTCTACCTGGTTTAGAAATCTGCTCAACTTTAATTTTTCTTATACTTATCTCGATCCAAAAGATATTACCGACAACCAGGTGCTGAAGTTTCGTTCAAGACATTTATTATATACAAACATTTTATTCAAGTTTGGAGCATTTAACATAATGTTTAATTCAAGGCCTCAGTATCAGGTGGGAATTGATTTCAGGTATTTAAGTAAGATTGAGCGAATCGATGAGCAATTTAAACTTTATATAAAGGATAGTGAGGAACGAGTTCCGATATATATTCTTGATATCAATTTTTCATATGAAGATAAGTTTTTTGATATACCAATAAAATATTCTTTTCATATAAATAATCTCTTGAACTATTATTATGTTGAGCTGGTAGGGAATTTGGCTCCAATCCGCCATTTTGTTTTTAGGGTAGAAACTACATTATGATTTTGAGGTTTCTCATTAATTTAAGTATATTTTGTATAAAGTAATAAATTTATGTTTATAGATACCCACGCACATTTAAAT
Organism: Ignavibacteriota bacterium; assembly: GCA_003327435.1. GTDB lineage: Bacteria > Bacteroidota > Ignavibacteria > UBA10030 > BY39 > BY39. The sequence continues at coordinate 378,223 of QOQV01000001.1, read as the reverse complement.
TCAGATGAGTATAATAAAGATTTAGATGAAGTTATAAAACGAGCAATTGATTCCGGAGTGGAATTCATTGTTGTTCCCGGAACGGACCTTGCAACAAGCCAAAAAGCTATTGAACTTGCTGATAAATATGATATTATCTATGCTGCTGTGGGTTTTCATCCACACGAAGCACAAAAAGCTGATGATTATACTCTAAGTGAAATAGAAAAACTTAGCCAGCATTCAAAGGTCGTTGCTATCGGAGAGATTGGCTTGGATTATCACTATAATTTTTCGCCATCAGAGATTCAAAAGGATATTTTTAAGAAGCAAATTGAAATTGCACAGAAAAGAAATTTGCCAATTATAATTCATCAGCGGGAAGCTGAAGCAGATACATTAAATATTGTAAGGGATGCTATTCATCAAAACCCGTTGTGGCGGAAAAACGGTTCTTCAAAGGTGAATCGATTTCCTGCTCCAAGAGGTGTGTTTCATTCTTTCTCAAGCGATGCCGCAACCGCCTGGAAAGTTATTAAACTTGGATTTTATATTTCCTTGCCTGGTATTGTTACTTTTAAAACAAAAAGAGATACAATAAACAATTCTCATGAGGTACTAAAAAAAGTTTCTATTGAACATATCTTACTTGAGACAGATAGCCCGTATTTGACACCTGAACCGTTCAGAGGAAAACGGAATGAGCCCGCGTATATTAAATTTATTGCAGAAAAAATTGCCGAAATACAGGATTTATCTGTTGAAGATATTGGTAGGACTTCTAATCTTGGTGCTTATAAATTATTTGAAATTGGCAAATATCCTGAGCCAACATATGTTTATAAAATCAGAAATTCACTTTACCTTAACATTACTTTACGTTGTAATGCTGATTGCTGGTTTTGTGATCGTAAAGGTGAAGCACTTGTTAAAGGATATAACTTAAAAATTATGAAAGAACCAACTTCAGAAGAAATTATTAGTGCAATAGGTGATCCAAAAAAATTTGAAGAGATCGTTTTTTGTGGTTTTGGTGAACCTACAATTCGCCTGGATGTCATTAAACAAGTTGGAAGCTGGATCAAACAAAACGGTGGCAAGGTCAGATTAAATACAGATGGCCATGGAAATGTGATAAATCATCGTAACATAATTCCAGAGCTTGTAGGTATCGTGGATTCTGTCTCAATAAGTTTAAACTCCATTGATCCTAAACAGTATGGAGAAATGATGCGGATTAACCCGGATATTTATTTCCCAGCGATGGTTGAATTTGCAAAAGAGGCTGTGAAATATATAGGAAATGTTACAATGACAATAGTAGATTTAACCGGTGCTGATGAGATCAAAGCAAAAAGTTTTGTCGAAAAAGAAATTGGTGCAAAATTTAGAAATAGACCATATTTTTAGGGGGCATATTATGAAAATTTTAACTTTCATCGTACTTTTTATTTCTTACTTTTCTTATGCGCAGGATAGCATTGAAGTAGAAAATATTCGCAGGGGAAAAATTGAAACCATCCTTAAAATTCAAGATCTCAGAAATATTAGTGATGGGAAATTAATTAGCTTCCTATCTGATAAAGATTCAATAATACGAGAGAAAGCTACACTTGCGTATGGCTCGATTCAGGATACATCTGTTTTACATTTGCTTGTCAGAAATTTGGATGATCCATCAGTAAGTGTGAGAAGAGCAGCAGCATTCTCAATTGGTCAAACGGCGCAATTACTGAGTTTAGAAGGGAGGAAAAAACTCGAAGATGAAATTATCTGGAAAAAATTAGGTTATACTGGAGTTGATGAGCAATTAATAGAGGAACTCGGTAAGTTTGGAACTGCAGAAGCTTTAAATCAATTAATGATTCGTTATGGTACGCTTTATCCGCGCATTTTTGTTAAAGGATTAAGTATGTCGATTGCCAGATTTGCAATAAGAGGGATATATAATAAGGAAGCGTTAAATTATTTAATGTCGTTTCTTAAACCAAACTCTGCAATTGATTGGCATTTGATATATGCTTTAATGAGGATTAGCGCTATTCAAGAAAGTCATAAAGAAATCCACCAAGAAATTAACAATATAGTGATTTTTTATAATCACACTGATCCACTTGTTAGAATGCATCTTGCAACAGTTCTCGGGAGATTGAAGGATGAAACTTACTGTTTGGAACCCTTAATAAGGCTGGCTGAATTTGATAGAGATTGGCGTGTAAGGATTAATGCTCTTAAAGCGCTTACAAATTTTGATTTTCAAAAAAATCCTAAAATCGTTGATGTTTTCAAAAGAGCTCTGTATGATGAAAATATGCATATTGCTTTGACTGCCATCAATGAACTTGGAAAAACAAATCTAAATGAAGAAAATTCTAATAATATTACCAAAGAATTGTTTAGTAATCTCTGGAGAATGTTAGAAAACCCAGGGAAATCTTATTTATGGCAATACCAAGCTAATGCTGCAATTACACTCTCGAAGTTAACACAAGGAAAGGTATTGGATTTAATTTATAAGAATCTTGATGCAGATTATCGATTAAAAAGCGCATTCATAGAAGCTATGGCTAATACAGGTGAGAAGGAAGTTGTTCCAGTTCTTATAGAAAATGCACAAAGTAAAAATTCGATGATTGCTATGACCTCCCTTGAAGGTTTGCATAGATTAAGTAATATGTACAAAGATGATTCAAATTTAATACAGGATGTTTATCAGGTATTGATTAATTCACTTGAGCGCAATCATCAAGCTGTGATTGCAACTGCTGCTACTATATTGAGAGATACAATCTTTGTTAGAAGAGAATCAGTAAGCCCATTAATCAATTCGCTAAATAAACTATCAATACCGCATGATGTAGATGCTATATTGGAAATTATCAAAACACTTGAGGTTTTGAAGAATGAAAGTGCAATAAAAGTTTTAAGGAGCAAATTATCTGTTCCTGAGAGGACTATTGCATTAGCTGCTCTTGATGCATTGAAAAATATTACGGGTAAGGATTATTCAAATGAATTACAATTCCAGATGCAACCAATTTATGTTGATTACGATTTTAAGTATTTGGATACAATATCTAAAAATCCAATTGTCAGGATTGAGACAATAAAAGGGGATATTAAAATTCAGCTTTTTCCAGAGATTGCACCGTTTACAGTTTTGAGTTTTGTTCGGTTATCAGAAAAGGGTTTCTATAAAAGTACATATTTTCATCGCATAGTTCCAAATTTTGTTATTCAAGGTGGAGATCCTGAAGGGACTGGTTGGGGTGGACCTGGCTATTCATTGAGATCAGAATTTTCCCCATTAACATTTGATACTGGTTTTGTTGGTATGGCAAGCTCGGGTAAAGATACTGAGGGTTCACAGTTTTTTATAACACAATCACCTCAACCTCATTTGGATGGAAAATATACATTGTTCGGTAAAGTCATCTCTGGAATGGATGTAGTAAATAAAATTCAAGTGGATGATAAGATATTTGATATAAAATTGGAAAGGTAAGATTTTTACTTTATCCTTTTACTGCATTCGTCATAATTTTTTTGATGGTTGGGGTCGTAAATCATCAATTTTTTATATACTTCAACATCATTTAAATCAACAAATAGGTCACAGAGTTCAAGATATTTTGTATCGAAGAAAGTTTTAATAAAAATACTTCGCTCGTTGATTTTTTTCTGAAAATTTCCTATAATATCAATAGATTTTAGGATATTCTCAAGTGCTTTAGATTTGTTTTTTGATAGTAAATCTAAACCTTTATAATGATATGTATACACTGCCTCCCGAACGGGTTTAAATTTTGGGTTTACAATTTCTTCTATAAACTGAACTCTATTGTATAAACCTGAAAGTTTTGCTTCCCATTCTGAAGAGCCGCCTCCCGAACGAGCCTTACTTGCTATTTCAAAAGCTTTTTGAAAAAAATCAGAACCATCGTAAAGTTTATATGAATCGTAATCAAATCCAAGTATGATATAAACATAAAAGTCCAAAAAACTTGTTACCGCATCAAATTGAGGATTATTATGATACATTGGTTGATTTCGAACATAACTAAATTCCCATTTATCATCAAATATTCTAATCATTCCGGTACTTTTGTCGGAACGATATATTTTCCTCTGACTTCCGATGAATACCTGAGCAATATAATTATTTTCTCGTGGAGAGCCCTTGAAAAATATATCAAAGCTACATACAATTTTTTCGTCTCCAAAATCGTCCTTTGTCCATCGGTAATTGTTAATATAATCCTGAATAACTTTATCGAATCCAAGAATGTTGTCCCTTGCTTCTGCAGTAAGATTGTCTGTGTTCATAGTAACTTTACAAATCAATTCCTGCGAATCAGATTTCGTAAAGGAAAATATTATTAATGATATCAATGCTAATATTTTCATATAAAATTTTCTATTTGTTGATTTAAATATAAACATTTTTTCCAATAACTTCAAGGAGGCTATATGAAGAGGTTCATTTTAACTTTTTTCTTTGTAAATACAACAGTATTTGGGAGTTTTGAAGGATACGAGTATGGCTCTAAATCAATTGCAATGGGTTGTGCATTCACCGGTTTATCAAATGATTGTTTTAGTATTTTTTATAATCCTGCAGGTCTGGCAAATTCAAAATATAATGAGGTTGCATTTTTTTTATCACCCTATCAGTTTGGACTTAAAGAATTATCAACAACCGTAATTGTTGCTAATTATCACACGAAATATGGAACAATTGGCTTTGCGGGTAAAAAATTTGGATTTGAATTATATCAGGAATTGACGGGCTCAATTGTTTATGCTAATCAATTCAATAAAATAAATCTTGGAACAACAATCAATATCAACTCTCTAACCATAAAGAATTACGGTAACGATATCACACTTGGTCTGGATGTAGGAGTATTGTTGCCTTTGATGAGTAAATTTTATATTGGATTTAATATTAAGAATATTAACGCACCTACAATTGGACGAAAGAAAGAAAAACTACCTCAAATACTACTATCAGGCGTCTCATATCGTCCTGTTGATGATTTCTTGATTACATTTGATTTACAGAAAGAATATAAATCGGATTTGAGTTTTGCATCTGGTGCGGAATATAAAATTTACGATCTGGCTTCACTAAGGATAGGAATGCGTAATATACCCTCGACATATTCGGCAGGAATTGGTGTGGAATACAATTTTTTGCGTCTGGATTATGCCTTTTTAAGCCACCAGCAACTTGGTATCTCACATTCTATAACAATTAGTATAATCTTTGGAGGTAGAGATGGTTAAAAAAATACTGCTCTGCCTGGTTATGTATTATTTAACCTCTTATGCGCAAACTACTGAAATGGATACATTAATTTATGATAAGGAAGATCTACTTGAGGAGATATCCAATGAAGAAGCTCCTATTGATGAACTATTTGAAAAACCTATGCTGAAACAAGGAGAAACTTTGTTAAGTAGACCAAATATTGAAATTCGCTCAAGGTTCAGAAGACAGTTACCAATAAGTCGTGGATATAAAGAGAATGTTTATCTGGGCAACCCATGGTATTCCTATCAAAGAATCAAAATTGGTAATCAAATAGCTGAAGGTGGACTGCTCCTGAAAAAAGATGCCGGTGAAAAATCATATAGCGATTTTACTAATTATTATTTCCAATTAAATGATATTTTTAAATTCAAGAAATTCATAATTGGAGATTACATTATTGAAGCAGGACAGGGTTTATTTTTCTGGAGGGGATATTATTATTCTAAAGGTGTTGGATTTAGCGAAACTGCTATAAGAAAAGCAAGAGAACTGCAAGCTTACAATTCATCCGACGAATTAGGATTTATGAGAGGGTTCGCAACTCAATTGGATTTTATTTTTTTATCCATCCTGATTTTTTATTCAAAACGTAATCTTACTGCTTCAATTGATACAAATGGTTTTATAAATAATTTCTACTTCACATATTTTCGTACTCAATCTGATTTAGCAAGGAAAAATAATACAGGCGAAAAAATTTACGGTTCACGAATCTTTATGAGCCGTGCAAACTATAAAATAGGATTCACTATTACAGAAAATATTTATTCAAGAGTGATACAAAATGTTCAGAAAAACAGATATGTGAATATGGGATTGGATATGCTATTCAATTACCAATCTATAAATGTTGCATTCGAATCATATTTAAATAATATGCGCAACCTGAATTCTATTTTAGTTATAAAACTCCAACCAGTTAAAAACATGAATTATTTATTATTATATAGGAGTTACTCTGTTTCGACTTTTAACAGATTTTCGAATCCATTTGGTGAATATTCAGGTGGTAAAAGTGAAAATGGCTTTTTTACAGGAATGAAATGCAAACTAAATAAGTATTTATTAATTACCGCTTATGCAGATAAATACACAATTCCATTTTCCGAAAAATACAATTTCAGTGTTAATGGTAGTGAATATTTTATTCAAATTAATAACTATTTTTCTAATGGTATTGATTTTTATATCAGATATCGCAGTAAAATATTTGAAGAAAAAAAGCAGATATTTGATGATTTGAATCGAACAACTAAAATAAATGAAGTATTTGAAAAAGAAAATTTTCGTTTTCATCTGAATTATAAAATATCCAAGAAAGTAATATACAAGTTTAGAGCTGAATATTTAATATTAAGTTCGAAATATACAAGTACCAGAGAATATGGTAGAATGTTTTATCATGATATCGGTTTAGATTTTTTATTTGAAAAATCTGTAAATTTTCGAATAACATTCTTTTCTTCAAGTTCATACAAATCGGGTATAAGTTCCTATGAAAGTGACCTTGATGGTGTATTAACGAATCCAATACTCTATGGTAAAGGTTTGAAATGGTATTTATTAGTTAAATACAAAATAAAAAATTTGCTTTTGCTCTCTATAAAATACTCTTATTTAATAAGGGATGATGTCAAAAAGATTGGTACTGGATGGGAGCAATTACCAGCCAATTATGATGATCGGATTGGGCTTCAGTTAGAAATGAATTTGTAAGTTTATTGGTAAAGTGATAAATTCAAGTCAATATTTATTCAAAAAAGGAAAGTTACATGAGCTCTTATAAATTTGTTATTTCTTTATTATTATATTGTTTTGTTTGTTATTCACAAAACACTGATACCATTGATGTATATTACTATCAGTCAATAGTAAATAAGATTATAAATTACGGATTGCAGGAAGGGAAAGCATATGAAATGTTGGAAGAATTAACATCCATTGGACCAAGATTAAGCGGGTCTATTGAGTCCTGGAAAGCAATAAAATGGGCTGAAAAGAAAATGCTCACTCTTGGATTTGAAAATGTCCATATTCAACCAGTTACAGTTCCACATTGGATCAGGGGACAGGTGGAGGAAGCATATATTGTGAATGGAAAAGAAAAATTAAGCATTTGTGCTCTGGGTGGAAGTATCGCAACATCTGATGGTGGCATTATTGCCGAGGTAATCGAAGTGCGCTCTATTGAGGAATTACAACAAAAAAAGGAACAGGCAAAGGGCAAAATCATATTTTGGAACAGACATATGGATAAGAGTAAGTTTAACCAAGGTTCAGCATATGGCGAAGCTGCGTTTCAAAGAACACAGGGAGCCATCGAAGCGGCAAGAGTAGGTGGTTTAGCGTCAATATCTCGATCTTTAACTACTGCATATGATGATGTTCCTCATACTGGTGTTATGTATTATAATGATTCACTACCTAAAGTGCCTGCTGCTGCAATAAGTACCAAAAGTGCCGATTATCTTAGTCAAAAATTAAAAAATGATTCACATTTAAAAGTATATCTAAAACTCACCTGCCAAACATTACCAGATACTATTTCTGCTAATGTAATTGGCGAAATTCGAGGTACTGAAAAACCAGAGGAAATTATTGTGCTTGGTGGGCATATAGATAGCTGGGATAAAGGTACGGGTGCGCATGATGATGGCGCTGGATGTGTTCATGTTATTGAAGCGCTTCGAATATTAAAGGATTTAAATTTAAGACCTAAAAGAACAATAAGAGCAGTAATGTTCATTAATGAGGAAAATGGTTTGCGTGGAGGCAATGCATACGCTGAAAATCTTCTAAAGAGTGAAAAGCATATCTTTGCACTTGAATCTGATGCAGGTGGATTTACACCACGAGGTTTTGGAATAACCGCAGATTCAATAACATTTGAAAAAATTAGAAAGTTGGAGAGTTTCTTAAAAACTATAGATGTGGACCGAATTTCAAAAGGAGGTGGAGGTGTAGATATTTCTCCTCTCGGAAAACTTGGTGTTCCAACAGCAGGATTACGGGTTGATGGACATAAATATTTTGATTATCATCATTCTGATAATGATACAGTAGATAAAGTTCATCCACGGGAGCTTGAATTAGGTGCTATTGAGATTGCAATTTTTGTTTATTTGATTTCAGAGCTCGGATTATAGGTTAGATATTTACTTTGGAAGTTTATAATTCTGGATTGTATTTTTAATTATTATGTAATAGATTTATACATAATTCAGGAATTAGAAAGCCTCAAATGGAATGGAAAATAAGGGTCAATATAATGAAATAGCAATTGAATTATCTCGTTTGATAACTAAAAGGTATAGTACTTCATTTTCGATTGCTACTAGTTTACTTGATAAAGAAATGAGAGATGCTATTTTTAGCATATATGGGTTTGTTAGATTGGCAGATGAGATTGTAGACACATTTCATGAGTATGATAAAAGATATTTATTGGAAAAATATGAAAAGGATTTTTATGATGGGTTAAGAAACGGTATAAGTTTGAATCCAGTACTTCATGCATTTCAAAGAACCGTAAAAAATATTCAATACCCAATGAACATATTCAGGCATTCCTCAGAAGTATGAAATATGATTTAGTTGAGACAAATTATAATAAAATCCAATTGGATGAATATATATATGGTTCTGCAGATATTGTTGGATTAATGTGTTTAAGAGTATTTTGTAAAGGTGGTCAAAAACTTTATAATGAGCTCGAACCATATGCAATGAAATTAGGTTCTGGCTTTCCAGAAGATTAACTTTTTAAGGGATTTGAAAAATGATATTTATAATTTAAATCGTAAATATTTCCCGGAAATTCAAGATGGGAATTTTGATGAAAATACTAAATTGATCATTACTGCGGATATAGAAAGTGATTTTAGTTTTGCTTATTTGGGCATAAAACGACTTCCTAAAAAAGCAAAATTAGCGGTTTTATTAGCATATTATTATTATCAAAGCTTACTGAAAAAAATTAAGAAAACAGAAACAAAAAAATTATTGAGAGAAGCATTAGAATTTCGAATTTCAAAAAGATAGTTCTCTTATTGAAATCTTTGCTTATTTATGGGTATATTTAGCAAAAAGTTGTTTTTGAAAAAAATCGTTTGAATTATTAAGAGTAATGAATATAATATTATTAATTGTTGCATTTTTATTTATGGAATTTATAGCATGGTCTAATCATAATATGTTATGCATGGGTTTCTGTGGAGATGGCATAAAGACCATCATCTCAATGATAACCTGAGCTTTGCACCCAACAATTTGAAATTTTCCGGATTTGAGAAGAATGATCTTTTCTTCCTCTTATATGCAATCCCAGCCATAATATTTTTATTAACCGGGTTTTATTTTGATATAACCTCATTAATATTCATTGGTTTTGGAATAACTTTATATGGTTTTACATACTTTTTGGTTCATGATATAATTATTCATCAAAGAATAAAAATCAAAAGATTGAGCAATATTAACAATAAATATTTTAAAGCAGTTATTAAAGCCCACATTGCACATCACAGGCCTAAATCAAATGATGATTTTAATAATTTTGGTTTGTTATTGTTTCCAGTCCGTTTTTTAAATGAGTAAACTATGTTTCTATATGCATCTTTGTTATGTATTTCAATTCTCGTACCTCTTGTTTTAAGTTGTGATAAGAAATTGAAGTTTTATCAAAATTGGAAGTATCTTTTTCCAGCTTTATTTTTGGTCGGTTTTTTTTTCATTATTTTTGATATTTACTTTACCCAAATGGGTATTTGGGGTTTTAATTCACGCTACACATTGAATATTAAAATATTCGGGTTGCCAATAGAAGAGTTCCTTTTTTTTATAATTATACCATATGCTAGTATTTTCTTACATGAATCAATCGTTTTGTATTTCCCAAGGGTTCGATTGAAAAATATTGTAAGCAGTTATTTAACTAAATCTTTAATTTTGTTATCGTCCTTCATTATTATATTAAATTCAGATAAAATTTATACAATTTATGCGTTCAGTATTTTGATAATTACTTTATTGTTGTCTTCATTTGACAAGTTTTCAATAGTTCAAAATTTCTACTTAACTTTCTTAATAATTCTTGTCCCATTCATTGCAATAAATGGAATATTGACTGGAAGTTTTATTGAGTAAGAAGTTGTATGGTATAATAATTCTGAGAATCTTGGAATTCGCATTTTAACAATACCTGTGGAAGATTTTGTTTATGGTTTCAGCTTAATTTTTCTAAATCTTCTTCTCTATACAAAATTCAAAAGTAAGTACACCATAGGGATAAAAAATGTTTAATTGGACAATTAAGCAGGAGAGGATAATTAGAATAATAATTCTTTTGTTTTATATGATTGGTGGTATGGGAATTATTACTCCAAGATTTTCTCTTTTTATTTTAATTAACCCCAATAGTTCTCATTTCATCGTTTATTCTTTTAATGATGTTTCATCATGGTGGAATTAAAAAATCCACTTTATTGAATTTCATTTTAATATATATAATAAGCTTTTTAATTGAAGTTATTGGTGTTAATACTGGATTAATTTTTGGTGAATATACCTACGGTCAGACATTAGGGCTCAAAATATCTAACACACCGGTAATAATTGGACTAAATTGGGTATTATTGGTTTATTTAACTTCATCTATAGTTGAAAAATACAATATTAGTAATTTATTAAAGATATTGATTGCATCTTTCTTAATGTTGGTTTATAATATTGTTCTTGAAAAAGTTGCACCGCTACTCGATTTGTGGCAATTTAGTAAAAATGTTGTTCCTGTAAAGAACTATATCGCGTGGTTAATAATAGCAATATTTTTTCATACCCTCATTAAAATATTTCGTATTCATACAATAAACCGAGTCCTAAAAGCGTTAAATATGCTGAAATGGCAGTTCAGCAGGATAATAAAAATGTTTATGGATATATTCAGTATGGTAATGCTGAATATTATAGGCCGGTTATTTTTGGTGGTTCAAAAACAAAAGCACTTCAGTATTACATCAAAGCTGAGACATTAATGGAACAAAATATTGATGGAATAAAAAATGACTGGAATTATTTAAACCTTTTAGTTACGATTGCGAAAGCATATGTGGAAATCAAAGATTATAAGTCAGCTTTTAAATACTTTGAGAAAATTTTAGAAGTTGAACCAAGATTTTTATGGATTAAGAACGAGTTATATCCTGAATTTTTGAAAAATTATAATAAAGAAATTGTTAATTAAGGAAAATATGAGTAAAAATGTAATAATTGTTGGAGCTGGAATTGGTGGTTTAGCTACTGCCTTACGGTTGGTTAAAAGTGGATACAAAGTCAAAATACTAGAGAAAAATAGTCAAGCTGGAGGCCGACTTAATCGCATATCCCGGGATGGTTTCAGCTTTGATACTGGACCAAGTTTTTTTAGTATGTCCTATGAGTTTGAAAATTTCGCAAAGGATTGTAGGATAAGAATCCCTTTCAAATACTCCCCTTTAGAACCGCTTTATACAGTTAACATTATTAATAATGCTAAAACCTTTTTTATATATAAAAATGTAAGGAAACTTTCAGAGCAATTCAATGATATAGAACCCAACTTTGAAATTAAAATGATGAAATATCTTAATAAAACTGAAAAAGTATTTAATGATACTGTAGATTTAGTTATAAAAAGAAATTTTGATTCTATATTTTCCTATCTTATCTCTTTGATGCAGGTAAATCCAATTCATTTACCCTTACTCTTAAAAAGCTTCTGGAAAGAAGTGACGAATAATTTTTCTTCAAGAGAAGCCAGACAGATAATCTCTTTAGTAGCATTTTTTTAGGCAGAACTCCATTTGATACAAACTCTGTTTATACGTTACTTTCACATGTTGAATTTAAACATGATGGATATTACAATGTCGAAGGCGGTATGTATAAAATTGTTGAAGGTTTAGTTAATGAATTAAAAAAGGAAAATACAGAGTTTCATTTTAACACTGAAATAGTTGGTTATGTGAATAATGAAGAAGTAATTGAAAGCTTAATTGACCAAAACGTTAATAAATGGAGTTCAGATATTTTTGTTATCAATTCTGATGCAGCTTTTTTCAGGAACAAAATATTCAAACATAAAAAATATTCAGACAATAGATTGAGTGAAATGACTTGGACTATGGGATATTTGACTTTTTATATTGGCTTGAAGTGCAAACTTCCGCAGATATATCATCATAACTATTATTTGGGAAATAATTATGAAGAATACGCAAATAATATTATGCAAAATCCAGATTCTTTACAGAAACCGTATTACTATGTAAATGTACTATCTAAACATAATATTGAATGTGCTCCAGAAGGTGGTTAAAGTTTATTCTTCGTTTGTCCAGTTCCAAATTTACTTTATAAAACTAACTGGGATGATAAAGAGAAAATAGTTGATAACATTATAACAGATTTTTGCAAGAGAATAAGTAAGAATATTTTTCCAGAAATTGTTTCGAAAACTATATATACGCCAATTGATTGGAGAGATAAGTTTAATTTATATTCTGGGAGTGGCTTGGGTTTAGCACATAATATGAACCAAATAGGTGCATTTCGACCACCAAATTACAATGAAATTTATAAAAATGTTTTTTATGTTGGTGCATCTACAATTCCCGGTGCTGGACTTCCAATGGCAATCATCAGTTCCAAATTAGTTTATGAAAGAGTCCTAAAATATTGTATTTCATATTAACCTGAAACTTCTTTGTGAATTTATATAATAATTATTATATTAATGCAAAATTGTAGGGAATGGAGTCTCCCTCATAATCGCCCTCGGGCTAATGACGCCTACCTTTAAAATAATTAATTAATATAAGGAGCTTTCTAATGTTGGAAATCTATTCTCTGGCAGCAGTTTGGTTAATGCTGGCTATTATTGCAACAATTTTAGCGAGCAAATTAAAAATTTCAATGGCTCTTATGGAAATCATAATAGGAGCAATTGCAGGTTATGTTGTAAATTATTTTTGGGGAGTAAATGTTCTTAAAGAAGATCATGAATGGATTAAATTTGTTGCGGGTGCGGGTGCAATAATTCTTACATTTTTAGCTGGTGCAGAATTGGATCCAGCTTCTTTAAAAGCTAAGTTAGAAGAAGCTTCTATTATTGGATTTATAGGATTTGCGACTCCATTTATCGGATGTGGATTACTCGCTTATTTTATATTGGGGTGGAATCTAAAAGCAAGTTTACTAGCTGGAATTGCCCTCTCTACTACATCTATGGCAGTTGTATATGCTGTTATGCTTGAATATGGATTTAATAAGACAGAATTCGGGAAAGGTATTTTAGGTTCCTGTTTTATTAACGACCTTGGAACAGTTATCGCTCTTGGATTAATTTTTGCCCCTTTTAATATCAAGACGATAGTATTTATTGCTCTTTCGGGTTTGACTTTTTATTTCATGCCTCGAATTACTTCTTACCTAACAAAAACTTTTGGATATAAGACTGCAGCAATAAGAACAAAATGGATACTATTTCTATTATTTGGACTGGGTGCTTTAGCAATATGGGCAGGGAGTGAAGCAGTTCTGCCTTCATATATTGCTGGTATGGTGCTCTCTGAAACTATAAGCAAAGATAATTTTTTCATTAGAAGAATACGGACTCTGACAATTGGCTTTTTGACTCCGTTTTATTTCCTGAGAGCTGGTGCACTTGTTTCAATACCCGCTGTAATATCTACACCATTAGTTTTTATTGTATTATTTGGCGGGAAAGTTTTATCCAAAATTTTCGGGTTACAACCAGCAATTAAACATTTTCGAAAGAATAATAAAAAAGAGATCTGGTATTATACACTTCTAATGTCAACTGGTCTAACTTTTGGAACAATTTCTGCGTTATATGGATTGACTCATAATATCATAACAAATGAACAGTATTCATATCTGGTGGCAGTGGTAATAGCGAGCGCAGTTGTACCTACTATAATTGCAAACAAATTGTTTTTACCCGCACATTTACTAAAAGAACCGCTTGCGGAAGAAGAAGAAATTCCAGAATTGGAAAAGTAATAGACGAGATTGTTAACTGGGCGAATTACATCTTCTTAATTTTAATTCATTCGTAATCCAATCACACCATTGCATTATACCTGTGTTGTCGTAGCAGGAAGTCTCATAAATCTTGAGATCTGGATTAATTTTTAGAGCAAATTTTTTTGCTTTAGCAATATCAAAGATAATGTGAGGTAATAAATCAATTTTGTTCATTAAGAGAACGCAGCTTTTTGAAAACATTGCTGGATATTTTAATGGTTTATCCTCACCTTCCGTGACGCTCATAATTACAACCCGTGCATGTTCTCCAAGATAATAACTTGAAGGACACACTAAATTTCCGACATTTTCGATGAAAAGAACATCCAAATCCTTTAATGGTAGCTGATTAACTGCCTGTTCTATCATTCTGGCTTCTAAATGACAAGTACCATTAGTAATGATCTGAGCTACAGGTATGTTAAATTGCGCTATTCTTTCGGCATCCAAACTGGTCTGAATATCCCCTTCTATTACTCCCACTGATAAAGCGGGTGAGATGATTTTTAAGGTTCTCTCAATAATTGATGTTTTGCCTGAACCAGGTGAACTAACCATGTTTATCACTAAAACGTTTGCTTCATCAAACTTCTTTCTTAACTCGGTTGCAATCTCATCATTTTTCTTTAGTATTTTTTGTTCAACTGTTATAATTTCCATTATTCAACCTCCATATTTATTATTTCTAACTCATCACCACCAATTATGTGATATTGACTGCTTTTACAATTTGGGCAGTCATAATCAAGATTTTGTATTTCAAATTCAGCACTACAAGCTGTACATTTAACTTTTATAGGAGCTTTTTCAAAATAGAGTTTTGCGTTTTCGAGTATTGTGTTTTTACTTAATTCATAAAAATAATATTCTAATGATTCTGGATATATTCCTGACAGTTCCCCGATTCGCAATTTGACAGAATAAATTTTCTTACAATTTGCGATAGAAATTTCTGATTCTATAACTTCAATTATATTTCTGGCAACTGTAGCTTCGTGCATTTTCTAATTCCGCGCAAATTAAATCGACCATATATTTAATGCTATTTTGAATGACAGGTGAAATTTCTTCACCAAATGAAATGTCAAAAGGTTCTATTCCATATAATATAATTTCAGATTTTGCAAAATTATTTTGAATAACTTTTAATAATTTTAATGCTTCAGTCAGTTTAATCTGGTGTAATGAATTATTTTTGTTAATACTGTCTATTTGATCTAAATGAAATCGATAAATGGTTCCTGGTTCGTTACCTGATTGGATTGCATCAAGAATGATTATTTTTTCATATTCCTCCTGAATCGTCATCAATTTGAATATATCAGTACCTGAATCAAAAAATTGAATATTTTCATTGACAATCACTTGTTGTAATCTTTGTAAGGCTGCGAAGCCCAAGCCATCGTCTCTCATCAAAGTATTACCGGCACTTACAATTAAAGTTTTTAAAAATTTGTTCATTTAAATTTAATTCTTACTAAATGAGTTGCACAAGAAATACATGGATCATAAGCTCTTGCTATATTCTCAAGAGAGCTCTGTAAGGTATTCAAAGGTCCTTGCATTAGTGTTTTAACAGCTTCTCTCATATTTTTTTCTACATTAGCCAGGTTCTGTGCTGTTGGAGTAATTATGTCGGCTTCAACGACTTCACCCTTATCGTTAAATTCATAGTAATGATAGAGTGTGCCCCTTGGTACTTCAATTGCTCCAACACCTTTACTTGCAAATACTTCAAATTGAACTGGTTCCTCATGCTCGAAACCAATTTCAAAAAGGAATTTAATAAGTTGTATGGAGCGTTCGATTGAATGAACTAACTCTACAGCTTGTGCATAATTAATATGAAGCGGATTATGCGAAGGCAAAATTGGGAATAACTTGTCAAGTGCTTCCTTTGCTTTACCTGTTAGATATTTGTGATTGATATTAATTCTTGCAAGAGCACCTACCATAAAAGGTTGGTTGTTATATAAACTTTGTTTAGCTGTTGAATGTGCAACAACTTTTTCGTGGCAAACTTTCCTGAATTCTGAAATCGGTCTTGTAATTCCGTCGGAAGTATAGATATAATCGCCAAGATAACTATATCTTTCTTCTTTCGGCAGAAGTGCTGAGTAGATTCCTTCCTTGAAGTTGAAATCGGGGAGTTTTATCTTTGAGAACAGATCTACAATTGCATCCGACATTTCTAATCCCTTTTGGAGCTCGATTTTTAGTTGCTCTAATTGGGTTTTTGAAGGACATTTACCGAAGCCGCCTACTACTGCATTTATAGGATGAATTGCTCTTCCACCAATAAGTTCTTGTATTTTGTTCCCTAATTTCTTAAGATTCAGTGCAATTGTGACTTCTTTTGGATAGTCTTTAGCCATTGATAGAGGTCCATCATAACCAAGTAAATCAGGGAGTACCAGACAACCAAGATGTAATGCATGACTTTCAATAGCTTCACCATGTAACAGCAGACCCCTTAAAAATTCTGTGCGTTGTGTAATTTTAATCTGAAAAGCATTTTCTGTTGCCATCTGTGAAGTTAATGTATGGCCAGCAGAACAGATTCCGCATACGCGAGAAACTATTGATGATATTTCAGAGTACTTCTTACCAATAATTAACACTTCATAAAATCTTGAACCTTCGAATATTTCCATATTTACTTTTGAAATATCACCTTTTTCAATCTCCACATCAATGCCGCCATGTCCTTCAACTCTGCCAAGATGTGGAACTACTATTTTTCTATCTTTATCCATTATTACTCCAATTATTTAATTTCTGATAAAAGTTTTTGCCCCATCCAGGCTGGTGCCGCAAAATTTGACATTTTTGTCTGGATTTCTTCTTTTGTGATTCCTCTTTGTGCAAACATTGTGTAATTAGCATCGTAATGTACTTCTTCGATTGGACCGTGGCAACCACCACATGGAATATTATGACTTGGACATCTTGCATTGCAACCAGAAACAGTTAAAGCACCACAACAAATTTCACCTTTTTCAACTACCAAGCAGGCGTTTTCACGCATTTTACATTCACTGCAAACTGAGAAATTTAGCAGTTCGGGTAAATCACCGTGTAGTAGTGAGGCTGCTATTTGTAGAAATTGTTCTTTTTCAATTGGACATCCAGGTAATAAGATATCTGTTTTCACAAAAGAGCGTACCGGTAGAGCTTCCACAGAATCAACAACATTTATTTCTTCTCCATAAACTTCTTTCTTCAGAATTTCTCTTGGAATTTGATTCTTCATTGCTGCTACACCACCCCATACAGCACAGGTTCCGATTGCAACAAGGAGTTTCGACCTTTTTCTAATTGCCTGCAGAGCTTCCAGATCTCGTGTTTGAGCCACCACACCTTCAACAAATGCTATATCTAATTCTGTTACTTTATCATTGTTTGTTTTAGCCATTTCCCAATCAAGAATATCAAATGCATCTGCAATTGTTAATAATTCATCTTCACAATTTAATATCGCAAGCTGGTCACCAGCGCAAGAAGTAAGTCCAAATATTCCAATTTTTGGTTTCTTCGTCATATTTTTCTCCTTAGAATTCGATTAATTCAGGCATATTTATTACATCCCAATATGTAAATATTGGTCCGTCGATGCAGGTGTATTTATATCCGATCGCACAATGTCCACATTTACCTACGCCACATTCCATTCTTCTCTCAAGCGACATAAGTATATGGTCTTTAGAAAAATTCATCTTTAGCAGTTTTTCAAGAACAAATTTATAAAATATAGGTGGACCACAAATGGCTGCAATTGTGTTAGGTACATCAATATTTTTTGCATACTGGAATAAATCTGTTACCAGACCAATTTTCCCACGCCAGGGGTGCGCACCCGGATATTGGTAAGCTTGTTCAACCGCTAATAAACATTCAAGGTCACCTCTGCGTGTTAATGACTCTAACTCATCTCTGAAAAGTACATCGTCTGGTGTTTTGGTACCGTACATTAGAATCAATCTTCCAAACTGGTTTCTATTGTCCAGAATATAATTTAAAAGTGAACGAAGTGGTGCCATTCCAAGGCCTCCAGCAACTATCAATACATCATGGCCTTTCATATCTTCGACTGGATATCCATTGCCGTATGGTCCTCTAATGCCGACAAAAGAATTTTCAGGTAAATTATAAAGTGCGTTTGTTACTCGCCCCATCCTTCGAACGCACATTTCAAGCACACCTTTTCTTGTTGGGGTGGAACTTATAGATATTGGTGCCTCGCCAGTTCCGATTATGGTAAGTTCGACAAACTGACCAGGTTTATAAACAAATGTTTCGTTCAAATGTGGATCTTCAAATCGAAATAAAAATAAATAATTATCCTGCACCATTGGTATCACTCTAACCAATCGAGCCAGTTGTGGAAGCATTACATTCTGCACTCTTGCTTTTGATGAGTAATCTAATAATGTGTGTTGTGGTGTCATTATTCTTCTCCTCTGATTTTATTGAAAACTTCGACAACATGGATTTGTGTTGGGCAATACTGTATACATCTGCCACAGCCTGTGCAACTTGGTTTTCCAAATTGGGTTACAAATCCGTGTTGTTTGTGATAATATCTATTACGAACTCTATCAGCTCTATTTGCTCTGAAATTATGTCCACCTGCAACTACAGCATAATCCTTAAATAAGCATGAATCCCATTGTCGTATTCGCTCACCTTTTTTCGTATCCAAACTTAGATTATCGTAAACATTAAAACATGAACAAGTTGGGCATACCATTGAACAACTGCCACAGCAGAGGCATTTTTTACCTAAATCGTCCCATACTTCACTTTCTCTCTGCAGTTCCAGAATATATGGTAAATCGGATATATCTAATTGCAATTTAAAACGTTTCTTCCTCTCATTTCTGATTTTGAGATATTCGTTTGTATCTTTTTTGGTTATTTCACCTAAGAGATCCTTTAAATCGTTTGTGATGTCATCTCCTTGGCTTGATCCAACAGTTACGAGGTATGAATTTTTTAATTCTGATAAGAATAAATCAAAGCCATCTTCAGTTGCATCCGTACCCATAGAGCGACAAAAACATCTTTCGTCAGGCATACAACTTAATCCTATTATTAATACATTTCTTCGCCGAGCAAAATAATATTTGTCGATATAACCGGTCCCAAAAACAATGTCTAATATTTTTAAACCATGAATATCGCAAGGATGAAGCCCAAAAAGTACTATTTTTTTATCAATATCTTCAATATGTTCGTTAAAATGGTTTCCATCACCGTAATGAAAGATGCTTTCTTTTGGTTTAAAGAAATATTTTTTTGGTGGAATTATTGTCCGTAAATATTCTAATGCAACTTCTGATGGATCTTCCATGGGGGCAAATACATAGCTTTCTTCGCTTTTCTTTTTGGGAATGTGAACTTCACCGTAATTTTTTAGACTTAATAGAAATTTTTGAAAATTTGCCTTTGGTAATTTTAATATTTTCATTTAAATTAGTCCAGATATTTGTTTGAATTTCAACGATATTATACTCAATATTTGTGCCATATAGATATATGCGAATTTTCTCTTTAAAATATAAATTTTTGGCATTAGTCATTTGAATTATAAAAATATTATTTTTATTATTCTCAAAAATGATAAGGGCGTTGACTTTTTAACCATTCTTTTTTATTTTATCATATAATAAAAGGAAAATGCAATATGAATATTTTAGACCCAAATATTGAATCATATCTTTATGACGTGATCCCGGATCGTGATGCCGTGCTAACAGAAATGGAAAAATATGCAGAAAAGAACAATTTCCCGATTGTTGGACCACTTGTAGGCAGGTTTTTATATGTGATAACTCTTGCAGTGAATGCGAAAAGAATTTTAGAATTGGGTTCTGGGTTTGGTTATTCAGCTTATTGGTTTGCAAAAGCTGTTGGAAAGGATGGAATCGTTTTATGTACCGATTCAAATCCAGAGTATGCTGATAAAGCCCGTGAATATTTTAAAAAGGGAAGAATCTCTAACAGAATGCAGTTCCATGTGTCGGATGCGCTTTCTGTTTTTAATATCTTGGAAGGAGAATTTGATATCATCTTCAATGATGTCAATAAAGAAATTTACCCTAAAGTTTTACGGAAAGCGTTACCACGATTAAAAAAGGGTGGGCTGCTTATCAGTGATAATGCTTTCTGCAATGGTAAAATTTTAGAGAAAAATCCCGATGCTTCAGCAGCAGGAGTATTAACTTATACACGGATGGCGTATGCTTCCAGAGAACTTTTTAACACGATTGTGCCCATTCGGGATGGATTGATTGTGAGTGTTAAATTGTAAAATTTTTAATAATTTTCACATATAAAAATCTGACCCGCCAATACTTTAATGTTGAATCCTTTTTCTGCTTTTTGCATCATATTGGTGAAAGAACAATTAAATAATATAAAGGAAATCAAAAATGACTAAAAATATAGGTACAACAGACAAAATATTGCGTATAATCATTGGTTTAATCTTATTAAGCTTATACTTCTTTGGACCACAAACACCATGGGGTTTACTTGGAATCATCCCGATATTAACTGCAATAGTTGGTGTTTGCCCAGCATATATACCATTTAAAATATCTACAATTAAAAAGGAACAGAAAAATGGATAAAAATATTATAAATGTAACTGATCAAAATTTTAAAGCCGAAGTTCTGGAATCAGATTTGCCGGTATTAGTTGATTTTTGGGCGCCCTGGTGCGCTCCATGTAGAATGATAGCTCCAGTCGTAGAGCAACTGGCAAATGAATTTTCTGGTAAACTTAAAGTTGCAAAGTTGAACACTGATGAAAATTTTGAGACAGCAACAAAATATGGTATTATGAGTATACCAACTCTCGCAATATTTGTAGGTGGCGAAGTTGTAGATGGTGTTGTAGGAGCAGTTCCAAAGCAGGTTTTGAACGATAAGATTAAATCTATTTTATCAAAGTTTGCTTCAAAATTTAATTAAAACGGAGCTGATTATGAGCTACTTTTTTAGAAAAAATGGTGATTCCAGTAAAATTCCGATTCAACGCAGGTGGTATTATTCTCCTGCTCAGGCACTTCTGCACCGTCTCTATCCGGACTTGCCAGAATATAGTTCACCTGATCAGTATAGAGACACAATTAATTCAGACTGGTTACCGCTTGTGGATTTAGTTGATAGCCCTGAGTCCTTTATTATTAAAGTCGAATTACCTGGTGTGGAGAAACAGGATGTGTCTTTAACAATTCACAATTACGAACTGTGGATTCAGGGTGAAAGAAGGATAGAGAAGGATGATTCACATAAATATTATTGTTGCGAAGGCAATTATGGTACATTTTTAAGGAAAATAAAACTACCTTCATATTGTTCGCTAAATAATATCGAAAGCGAATTAAAAAATGGAATACTTACTATAATTTTTAAAAAAAATTCGAATGAGAAAAATAAAAACATTGAAATAAAATAAGAGCTTGTCTATATTAACAATTATTATTAAATTAAATTAAAAGGAATAAAATGAATTTTTTAAAAGAAAAAGATAAACAGGAAATCATAAAAAGATTCGAAAATCTTAAGGGAAATGTTAAAATTCTGTTCTTTACTCAAGAATTGGAATGCCAATATTGCCGTGAAACTGGACAATTGCTTAAGGAATTAGCTGAACTGTCTGATAAAATCAACCTAGAAACATATAATTTCGTTAATGATAAAGAAGTTGCGGATAAATATGGAATTGATAAAGTACCCGGGATAGTAGTTATGGGAGAAGAGATTGATTACGGTATACGATACTATGGTATTCCTGCAGGCTATGAATTTTCTTCACTACTTGAATCAATCGAAATGATATCAACAGGTGATACACAATTAAGTCAGGATGTTATTGAAAAAGTAAAAACAATCAATGAGCCTGTACACATTCAGGTATTTGTAACTCCAACCTGTCCATATTGTCCATCTGCGGTTTTAATGGGGCATGCGCTTGCAATATTAAATAAAAATATACGAGCAGATATGGTTGAAGCAACAGAGTTTCCTCAATTAGCGTACAAATACAATGTTCGTGGTGTACCGAGAGTTGTTATTAATGAAAATCACTTTTTTGAAGGTGCACTACCTGAAAATTTATATGTCGAAGAAGTTTTGCATGCTTTAGACCATTCAAATCATAATCATAATTAAAATACAACTATGAAGAAAATATTTTTAATATTAATTATTTTACTTATAGGTTTCAATGCTTCTTATAGTAACAATATGCCATATTTCGAACTAAAGGATTTAAATGGCAAAGTTGTGAAATCTAGTGAATATCAGGGTAAGGTAATATTAATTAATTTTTGGGCGACCTGGTGTCCACCTTGCAAGCGAGAGATACCGGATTTTATTGACCTATATAAAAAGTATCAAAAGGAAGATTTTGTTATTTTGGGTATTGCACTTGATGATATAAAAAGCGTAGTTGATTTTAAAAGTGCTTATAAAATTAATTATCCAATTTTAATTGGGGATCAAGAGGTTGTCAGGAAATATGGTAACATACGAGGAATTCCAACTTCATTTTTAATAGGCAAAGATGGAAAAATCAAACAGAGATATGACGGGTATCGTACCAGAGAAATTTTTGAAAAAGATATTTTAAAAGAATTAAAATAAGCTGCCTTTACTATGGAATCCATTAGCATATTTACAGCATTTTTATTTGGAATACTATCATTCATTTCTCCATGCGTTTTACCTATTATTCCTGGTTATCTTTCGTTTATTTCAGGGTTATCGCTTGAACAAATGCAAAAAGGTGATAGAAAAGAGAATTTAAAGAAAGTCCTGTATAACTCTATATTTTTTGTACTTGGTTTTTCAGTAATATTCACATTATTAGGTGCTTCTGCTACAATAATTGGACAGTTCTTACTATCAAATCTTGCAATAGCTGGAAAAATTGCAGGTATCTTTATTGTCCTTTTAGGAATACATTTAACTGGTTTGATAAAATTGAATTTTTTAAACTATGAAAAAAGAATTCATACGCAGAAAAAATCTTTTGGTATATTTGGTTCATTTTTAGTTGGACTGGCTTTTGCATTTGGTTGGACTCCATGCATAGGTCCAATACTCGCTGGTATCCTGGCAATTGCAAGTCAGCAGGAAACAGTATACCAGGGTATTCTACTTTTGAGTGTCTACTCACTCGGATTAGGTATTCCGTTTTTGATAACTGCTGTTTCCTTAAATGCGTTTTTTACTTTGTTCGATAAAGTTAAAAGATATTTCAGAATTGTCGAAATAGTAAGCGGTGTTTTATTAATTGCTGTTGGTATATTAATGGTAACAGATTCATTAACAATTATTGCAAATTATTTGATACGATTATTCCCGTTTTTAGGAGAAATAGGATGATTTTGTATGGCATTTTAGGTGCAGTATTGGGTGGAGTAACTGGTTTTTTTATTGGAAGATTTTTTCATAAGCTCGGTAATTCTTGTCCTATTTTATGTAATCCAAAAATTAGCACGATATATTTTGGTTTGTTAGGGTTTTTAATTGGAATTAATTGAAAAGGAAAACTATGGCAACAAAAAAAGCGGTAGTTCAAAATATTAAAGGCATAACATTTGCGGGTAAAGCAGATTCAAATCATTGGGTTATAATGGATGGACCTGAAGAATTTGGTGGCAGCAACGCAGGTACCAGACCAAAAGAACTTGTTTTGATTGCTCTTGGTGGATGTACTGGTAGTGATGTAGCTTCGATTCTGAGAAAAAAGAGAGTGAACTTTAAAAACTTTTATATCAATATCGAAGCGGAAGTGGCTGAAGAACATCCTCAGGTTTATACCAAAATAAATTTAGAGTATGTTCTTGAAGGCAAATCTATTAGTCCGAGTGATGTTGAGAGAGCAATAGAATTATCCAAAACAAAATATTGCTCTGTCTCATTTATGCTCAAAAACTCTGTTGAGATTACTCATACATATAAAATTATTGAAGTTGATTGATTTATGAAACAAATCGAAAAAGATATCTTGATAGAAGAATTGGTTAATATATTGCCTGAATCTGTAACTTATCTCATGAACAAAGGAATAAAGTGTCTTGCCTGTGGTGAACCGGTTTGGGGAACACTCGAATCTGCTTCAAAAGAAAAAGGTTTTAAAGAAGAACAAATAGAAATTTTTGTAAAAGACTTAAATGCTATTTTGAAAGAAAATCATTTAAAAATGGAGAAAAGATAATGCCAACTTTTGATTATCATTGTAAAGATTGTAATAGTAATTACGAAATCTTTCATAAAGGAAAAGAGAATTTACAGGAAGTAATTTGTCCAAGATGTGGTTCAAGAAACTCTGTTAAATTGTTTTCTGCCCCAATGCTGAATATAGGTAAGATTGAGACAAGTGGGAATTGTGATAGTTGTTCAGATAATGCTCCATCATACGGTGGGTGTGCAAGTGGGCTTTGTGGAATTGATTAAAAAATTTTATTCTATGAAACTATTTCGAATGGCACTGTTCTTAACGATTGGTGCGTCTGGTGGATATGCTTATTATTATTTTGTTGGATGTTATTCTGGCACCTGCCCAATTTCAAGTAATCCTGTAATAAGCACAATTTATGGAGCATTAATAGGCTTTCTGCTGACTCCTTCTACAAAAAAGAAAAATTCTCTATGAAGTGGATAGTTTTAATTTTAATAACTATTTTCCTAAGCTTTATTTTTGTACAATATGTTTCTATCAGAAGATTGAAATCTAAAAAAGGTCAAATAATAGACAATATTGATGGTGAGTTAGGTAAGATTTTATTGGAGAATAAAAAATTAATGTTGTATTTTTGGACTGAGAGCTGCAGAGTATGCAAGCATCAAACACCGATTATTTTGGAATTGAAGGACGAGTTTAAAAATATTTTTCTTATTAATTTGTCTGATGAGATTTCAATAGCAAAAAAATTAGGTATAATGGCAGTACCAACAATTATGCTTGTAGAAAGCCGAAAGATATTAGATGTAATGGTTGGTGCTCAAGATATCAACAAGATGAAACAGATACTTTTAAAATTTTATGGTGATTAAAAATGCAAATTAGTATTAAAAAGAAGTTAAACATAAGTTTTGAACTTGCTGTAAAAAAGGTGACCGAAGAGCTTGCCAAACAGGGGTTCGGAATTATTACAACAATTGATGTTCAGGATGTGCTAAAGAAAAAACTCAACAAAGAGTTCAGGAAATTTTTAATTTTAGGTGCATGTAATCCAGAATTTGCTCATAATGCGATTGAACAAAATGATGAAGTCAGTTTGCTGTTACCCTGTAATGTCGTCATACAGGAAAAAGAATCATTGGTTGAAATTATGGCTTTTAATCCAGATGTTTTAACCAAACTATTCGATGATGAAAAGTTAAGAGATTTATCTGTGATTCTTAAAGAGAGAATAGAGGAAGTTTTTAAAAACCTGTAGAGAGCTTAAGATAATTTTTTAGTGATTTTATAATTTCATCGATTGTAGATGAGATTTTTTTATCATCCGTGTTTATAATAATTTGTGCGTTTTCGTATATTTTCTCCCGCTCAGTTAGAATTTCTTTGATTCTAATTTTTAATTCCTCATCAGTTAGATGTTCTCCGGTTTTTGTTAACAATAGTGGTCGATCATTCTTGTATCGCAACCTTTTATAAAGATTATCTAAATCGGTCTTCAAATATATCAATATCCCTTTAGTTAGAACTAGTTTTAGATTATCTTGATTGAGTAATGTTCCACCACCAAGTGATACAATGTAATTATTGTAGTTGCTGACTTTCTTTAAAATTTCACTTTCCAATTTTCTAAAATGTTTTTCTTCATTATTCTTGAAAATTTCAACAATATTTTTTTTTGTGATGGATTCTATTTCTTTATCGATATCTATAAAATTGAATCCTAAGGTATTTGCAAGAATTGGACCTATGGTACTTTTACCACTTCCCATGAATCCAGTAAGGAAGATTAAGTTTTTTCTAACATCGAGCATAGTATTAAAATGAATATACGATACCTAACTCCAATATCATCCCATCAACATTTATTCTGGATTTGTAATCAATTGATGTATTGTTAAAGTCGTCTTGATTTGAATAAAATTTATTGCTTGTTTTGAAAGAGAGATCTCTAAATTTCATTTGAGTTTTTATTGCAAATTGCCTATAAAAATAATATTCAATTCCTCCAAGGATATGAATACCATATCCAGGCGAAGAGCCTGAACTACTCTCTATTGAATTTTCCTTTGTTAATAATCTACCGCCGAGATAAGCACCAACGCCACCACCCATAAAAATTTTCCATTTTTCAAGTCCAAGAGGAATAAAAAAATATGCAGTAACTTCAATTGGGATTGACCAGAAACCGTCGGTTGTGCCGAAGGTATTCAAATTTATAGTTTTTCTAATATAATCAATGTTTATTCCAAGACCATACTTATCTTCATTAAAAATTCTTCTGTATTCAATACTGATACCCCAAATGTTTTCAATTGGTAGATTTTTTTTTCTTAAAATTAAATCTGATGCTTCTGGGAAGAGGTATATCTTGGATGAACTAACATATATCAATTTTGAACTTAATGAGTTTCTTTGTGCTGTAGCGTGCGAAACCAATAATAAAAAAATGAAGCTATATAAAAGAATTTTTTTATAAAAATAAAACATAATGAATTGTTATATTGAGCATCTGAAAAGTTATAGTCCGACTTATCCATTGAATGCTTATTAGTCGGACTATAATTTATCTAAAGAACATATCTCTATTATCTTCTATATCGGCATTTTTCTTAAGTTGCTCAAGCCATTCGCTGATAAATTGAGATTTCTTAGTTTGTAAGATTTGCTTCTTAAACATATCCTTCTGGGCATTATATGCTGTTGAGTCGATGCCGGATTTATCTAAAATTTTTACGATATAATAACCACGTGTACCTTCAATAGGTTTAGAAACTGTGAATGGTAGAAGTGTATTGAGAACTCCGATAAGTTTTATATCTCTACCAATACCGGGGATGCTGGAGATAAGAGCAAATTGTCCGGTTGTTTGAACGGTAATATCAGGATGTTTTTCCGTAATCTTTTGTAAAGGGTCGGCGTCAGAAATTTCTTTTCTAATTTCCATCACCTTTTTTGCAAGAATTTGCATTTTCTTTTCGCGGAGCACGCGGGGTTTAAGTGATTCTTTCAGATCACTAAGTGGTCTAATTCCACCTTTTTTTATTTCCGAGATCATAAATACACCATATCCTTCAGGTATTGGAAATACCTCGCTTATGTCGCCAAGATCTTTTTCAAAAGCAAAACGATTTAGTGCGGGATGTTTGCCAATTCCAGGAATTATTCCGTCTTTAGTAAACGCGGGAGTTTCGAGGATCTGGTATTTCACAGATTCTGCTTCTTTAATAAATCCGTTTTCTTGAGCCAGGTATCTGAAATCTTGTGCATTTTGATATATAAGACTTCTGGTTTCGGAACTAATTTTTACAGGAATTACAATATCGGCAATTTTGATTTCTCTCTTGCTCTTACCTGTTACTTTTATAATATGATATCCAAATTGAGTTTTTACTGGACCAACAATTTGATTTAATTGAGCTTTGTAGCAGGCATCTTCGAATGGTTTCACCATTCGACCTTTACCGAACCAACCAAGGTCACCGCCTTTTTCAGCAGATCCAGGATCTTTGGAAAATTGTTTGGCTAATGTAGCAAAGTCTTCACCTTTTTTTAATTTTACAATGATTTCTTTCGCCTGGTTAAGAGCACTTGTTGAATCATTGCCTTGAATGTTTATTAAGATATGACTGGCACGAATGAATTCATCATTGCCGGTACGTTCTTCAAGGATTTTGACAAGATGATAACCGTCGAAGTCAGAAAATGGCCCAACTATATCGCCAACTTTTGCGGAAAACAATTTTTCTTCTTTTGTTGGACTTAATTCTCCATGTTTGTAAAATATTTCTGTGGTTGGTGTTTCAGAATAGGTGTTTAGTAGATCCATAAAGTCGGCACCTGAACGAACTTTGTCAAGAACATCTTCCAGTTCAGATATGACAGATTGCGTATCTTTTGCTGAAGGTACTTCTTTAAATTTTACATATTTAAGTTTGCGTGTTGGTTCGGTCTTGAATTCAGCTGAATGTTCGTTATAATATTTTTCAATGTCTGAGTCAGTTAGGTTTACTTCTTCATCAGTAACATACTTATTTGGATCAAAGAATACATATTCCATATTCAGTTTCAGATTTTGTTCGACATATTTTTCGAACAATTCTGATTCTGAAACCCTAACGCTTGCTAAAATCAAGCTTTGCAATTTTTCCTGCATTCTCTGTTTTTTTAAACCTTGTTCAATTTGAATCCATATTTCTTTATTTCTGGGATCAGCGATGGCTGCTTCATAAGCTGCTCTATTGAAAACTCCGTTTGAATCTACAAATTGTTTGTATAAAAATTCCGGTGGATTATCACCCTTGACCCAATCAACTATTTCCTGATCGGGCACCTCGATTCCGAGCCTCTTAATTTCTTCATCGACAAGAGTTTGTGTGACAAGCGAATTCCACACTTCATCTCTTATGCGATTAAGTGCATTTTCATCAGGTTCTTTTCCTGTTTGCTGCTTTTCTTGCTCTGAGCGTTGCCTTACAAGCTCAATAAATTCCTGATATGATATTTTGCGGTCATTTATTACACCCACATAATCATGACCACGGGATCTTAATCCGAGATAATCCATACCCCATTCGAACACGATTGTTAAGATAAATGCAACGACGAGTAAAATTAAAATCGTCGGCATATTGTCGCGCATTTTTGTCATTATTGGCATATTTCGATGTTACTCCTTTTAATAATGATTAAAAAAATCTTTTCTAAAATTATCTAAATATATGTTAAATTTTTGATATAAGCAATAAATGAAAATCTTCCATTTTTAATATATTTTAAAAATTGTTAAATTTAGACATTAGAATTTAAGAAAGGCAATTATATGGTAAAAAACGATTTATATGATGTTCCACATATTGGTTCACTTCAGGATGTGCTTATTAAGTCAGCACAAAAGTATCCTGATAAGCTTGCTCTTGAGGATTTAAATGATACACCGATTCCAAGCGTTACATATAGCCAGCTTTTAAAGAATGTTTTAAAATTTGGTACTGCTTTACGGAACCTTGGTGTCAAAGAAAGGGCTAAAGTTGCCATCATTGGAGAAAATCGCGTACAATGGGGAATAGCATACCTTACATGTGTTTGTTTTAATTATGTTGTTGTACCCATTGACAGGAAATTATCTGAAAGCGAAATTATAAATATAATTCATGAATCAGATGCTGAAGCAATTATCTATTCGAGTGAATTCCATCCTCTATTTTTAGAAAAATCAAAGATTTTTAGAAAGATGAAATTTTACATATGTATGGATTATATAAAAGCTGAGAATAATTTTTATACAATGATTGATTTATTGTTTTCCTCGAAGGGATGCAGTCTTGATAATTTGCCACAAATAAATCCTGAAGAGTTAGCTGTAATTTTGTTTACATCAGGGACACTTGGAAAATCTAAAGGAGTAATGCTTAGCCAGAAGAATTTGACATCCAATTTGATGAGTATGGTAAGCGCGTTCTATATATATCCAGAAGATAGATTTTTATCTGTCTTACCGATCCATCATACTTATGAATGCACATGTGGTTTTTTATGTCCAATTTATTGTGGTGCTTCGGTACATTATTCACGTTCTCTGAAAACAATCGTCGAAGATATGCAGAAAGTACATCCAACTATATTGCTTGGTGTACCCTTGCTGTACGATAAAATGTATAGGGGAATTAGAAAAGCAATTCAGGAAAAGAAGATCACCAGTATTATCATTTCACCACTAATAACATTAACAAATATATTGGAAGGGATGGGGATTGATTTAAAAAGGAGGTTGTTTAAAGAAATTCATGAAAAATTTGGTGGGTCGATAAGAGCATTTATTACAGGTGGTGCTAAACAGGATCCTGTTATTGCGAAAGGTTTGCGCGAATTTGGTTTCACATTCATACAAGGTTATGGTTTAACAGAAACCTCTCCAATATTAACATTAAATCGGCTGAATAATTTTAGAGATGATTCAGCAGGATTGCCTCTCCCAGGAGTCGAGATAAAAATTGCAAATCCAGATTCTGAAGGTAACGGTGAAATATGGGCAAAAGGTCCTAATATTATGCTGGGTTATTATAAAAATGAAAAGGCTACTAAGGAAGTTATGGAGAATGGTTGGTTTAAAACAGGTGACATTGGGCATGTTGATTCAGATGGGTTCTTATACATAAATGGAAGAAAAAAGAATGTTATTATTTCGAAAAGTGGTAAAAATGTTTATCCTGAAGAAATAGAAGATATATTGAATAGAAGTCCGTTTATTCTTGAATCAATGGTATATGCTGAACAGGATAGTAAACATGGGGAGATAATTAAAGCCCAAATATATGTTGATGCTGAAGCATTTATTGAATTGTCAGAAAAAGAAAACATTCAAATAAACGAGCAGGTAATTCAGGAAATAATAAGGAAAGAAATACAAAATATAAATAAGAATTTAACTCCTTTTAAGCGAATACAGGATTTTATAATTC
Source organism: Ignavibacteriota bacterium (assembly GCA_003327435.1). Lineage (GTDB taxonomy): Bacteria > Bacteroidota > Ignavibacteria > UBA10030 > BY39 > BY39. The sequence continues at coordinate 347,184 of QOQV01000001.1, read as the reverse complement.
GGGATAAAGAGTTCGAGAAAACCACAGCGCAAAAAATTAAAAGATATGCAAATGTTCCAGAGTAATCACTGTACACATTCATTTATCGGAATTGGTTCTTTAAGATTTCTGAAAAGATAAATTGAAGTCAACGAAAGTATTATACCAGATATATAAAATACTTGATTGAATCCAAAACTTGAAGCCATAAAGCCACCTAAAATTGGACCTATTAGATTGGCTAATACAAATAATCCTGAAGCGATTCCCATTATTCCAGCTCGGCGGAAGGAAACGCAATTTTTTGAAATGTAGGAATATATTGAAGGGATAATTCCTCCCATGAATAGACCCTGAATTGCACGGAATAATATCAATAGAATTGCAGAGTTTGTAACGCCCTGCAATACATAGGCGATAGCAGCACCAGCTATAGCCATAGGTAAATTTTTGCGATAACCATTCTTATCAATTCTCTTTCCCCATATTGGTGAAGATATTAACATAAAAATTCCAAGTATGGAAAATGCCATTCCAGTAAAAGTTGCAAGATAGTTCGGATTAATTTTAAAACTTTCTATGTACAGAGCAAATATTGGTTGTATTAGCATTACTGCAAGTTGGCTGATGAATATCAATATAACACCTAATCTTAAACCTGGTGTACTAAAAGTAAATTTATAGTTTTCTTTAACTGTGAATGAGTGTGATTCAGTCTTTTTAAATGAATCTTCTTTAACAATTTTTATCACTAAGATTCCAGCTGTGAAGCAAAGTGAGGCGGTTATGAAAAAAATTAATCTATAAGGTAATATGTCAGCAAGAAATCCTCCTATCAATGGACCGATAATCGTGCCAGCTGCGGTCGAACTTTGTAGTACACCAATGGCATAGCCGCTTTTTTCGTTCGGAGTTGTTGATGATACGAGTGCCAGAGCTGAAGGTACAAATCCACTAATAGCCCCCTGAATCATTCTGGCAATGAACAAAAATTCCACATTTGGTGATAGTCCAATTAAAACTTGTGAAATACCCAGTCCAAATATTGCTCTGATTACCATTAATTTTCTTCCATATTTATCACCCAATGTGCCCCAAAATGGAGTCAGAAAAAAGGAGAAGAAGAAAGGTCCGGCAAATACCAGTCCACTCCAGCGGGCAACAGCAGTTTGATTGGTAATTCCCAGTTCACGCACAAAGAACGGAAGGAAAGGGATTACCAGATTCATTCCCGCCATTGTAAAAAATTGTGCTACCCATAGCGTATATAAATTTTTTCTCCAAAGTTCCATTGAAAAAAGATAAAAATATTATATGGTAAATAAAAATTGTTTCATATACAGATTTTTTATATATTTAATCGTTAATTCGGAGAGCTAGGCTAATGGTAAGTCACCGGTCTTGAAAACCGGCGTCCGCAAGGACTTGGGGGTTCGAGTCCCTCGCTCTCCGCAATAACTGAATCTATCAATATTTAGATATTTATCATAAGTCTGATGCGCTTAAAATGTATTTGGATAATAGCTTGGATTAAGTTCTTAATTAGAATGGATATAAATTTATGAATTCAAATTTTCAAGAAAAATTAGCACAACTGATATTGGACGAAATATCGGAGAGGTTAAAAAAAAGGGAATATCTAAAAGAAGTACTGAAAAAGTTCTTAGAATTTCCACCTGAAAAAGTTGCTGAAGAATTTCTCTCAGAGTTCGAAAAATTATTAACTGGAAATCTTAAAGAAGAAATCATTAATCGCTTGAAGTTAATGTATCTGAGAGAAATCCAACCACAGGTTAAAGAAAATATAATTGCAGAAGAAAGTATTAATATAGAAAATGAAGCTATTGTTAGTACAATACCATCCGAGACAACTGAACCAGGTGAAATTGTTAAAGAAGAATTAACAGAAGTAATAGATGAAAAATCTGATAAAACCGAACCAATTGATATTATTGAACCTATTAAAGAACCGGTAGTTACCAGCGATATACCCAAGGAAAGAGAAGAAATTACAAAAGAGTCAATTGAATCAGTTATTGAAGTGGAGGAATTAAAAGAGAAACCATCGGTTTATTTCAAAAGAGAGAAAAAAACTGAGATTGCAATTTCAGAAAATGATTGGCTTTATTTATATGGATTCAGTTATGCTCCCAATAGTGAAGGTAAAGGATATCCGTCGATTGAATTACCGATTAAGGGTGTAGACGATAAGAATGTTGTGTTTGGACTTGATTATGGTGATGTGAGGTTGTATCTAAGCAAGATACAGTTTGAAAAATTTGTAATTGCAAAAACAGGTGAACACATACTGAGTCCAAAAGAAGCAATTTCTTTGAGATATAATCATTCATGTATTCTTAATCAGATACGCACTAATGAGATTCTTGTCCCTTTGGAATTCTGGACAATTAAAATGGGTAGGGAAAAAATTGTTAGAACAATAGAAGAACGTTATCTAAATTTTCTGCATAGTCTGATAGATATACATGATGCAATTGACTGGGATGTAGAGGTTTCAGTTCTGGATAATGAGTTTATGAAACTTTTAAGTGATTCTGCTAAAACTTCAGAAACTCGTGACTATTCTCGCCATCCTAAAGTGCAGCGGATGGAAGTTAAGCAATTTGAAAAGGTGCTTTTTAAGGAAAAAGAGATTGCACAGAAAGTTAATCTGACCCTGACTAAAGTGGCAAACAAAATAAAAGTAGATTATATCATAACACTTGAAAGTTCTTTTTTAGACGGATGGAAACCAATCTTAAGCGCCAGATATGTAGTTGGTAAAGAAAAGCGCAAAGCATTCTATCAATCGATTTTTGATCTGCAATCTGAATTTAATAAGTTTAAAGTAATGATTTCGGTAAATAGTCCTAAGGTACATTTTAAGTTTTAATTTTAAGATATTGGGTAATTTTTGTTACTTTGAAAAGTTACCTAAAAATTTTATTTTATACATCATAAATTTGAAATCATAAGTGAAAAAATTATATATAAAAGGCGAAGAGTTATTTGAAAAAGCCACAGATTATTGTTTTATTGTAAATCAGGATGGATTAATATTGGATGTTAATCCATCGGCTGTTGAGAAATTCAATATTTCTCGTGAAGAATTATTAAATAAACCCATTGTGGAACTGTTGTCGGCTGTGTCGAGGGAGAATTTTAAAAAGGTTTTTCATAATTCAATCAAAGAAAAAAAAGCTTCCTCAATCGAGGCTGAGTTATTAAATACATCCTCGGAAAATGTTAATGTTTCAATTTCAATATTCAAGTTAAATGGAAAAGGTGAAAATGCACTTTATTTTGTAAGTGCACGCGATATAAGCGAACAAAGAAGGGCACAATTGCAACTTCTTCGTTTTGCAAATGCCATTCATTATACCGTTAATCCAATTGAAATAACTGATGTTGAGGGAAAAATTATTTATGTTAATCCGTCATTTGAAAAAGTAACTGGTTATACCAAACAGGAGTTGTTAGGAAAGAATCCAAATATTTTAAATAGCGGTCGCCAACCAAAAGAATTCTGGAAAAATGTGTGGGAAACAATATTAAAAGGAAAAGTTTGGACCGGTGAAATTGAGAACAAAACAAAAAATGGTAATATTATAAATGAAAGACTACTAATTTCTCCAATTATAGATCCATCAGGTAAATTAATTGGATTTTTGGGTATACATAATGATTTAACCGAGCAAAAGAAATTAGAAAACGAGCTTGCCAGAGTTTCTGCTTATATGGCTGCGATACTTGATGATTCAACGGATGCCATAATTGGTTTGGACTGTGATTTTAATATTAGATCCTGGAATAAAGGAGCTGAAAAAATTTATGGTTATAAAGCAGAAGAGATAATTGGAAAAAATTTCTCAGTCTTGGTGCCACCTGATTTAATTAAAAGTGGAGAGCTGGATTTTCTTAATGAAGAGTTTAGGAAGAAAGGTTTTATAAGAAATTATGAAACAGAACGGTTAACGAAGGATGGTAGAAGAATCACAATTGAAATGACCAGAACACTGGTTAAAGATTCAGGTGGAAATATAATTGGAAGTTCTGCAATTGTACGGGATGTAACTGAAATTAAGAAGTTAAAACGACAAATAAGCCATGCAGAAAAATTATCGGTGGTAGGTCAGCTGGCTGCAGGAATCGCCCATGAAGTTGGAAATCCGCTTACCTCAATTTCATCGATAGTTCAGGTAATACAGAGAACAACAAACGATACATTTGCTATCGAAAAGCTCGAACTCGTTAAAAACCAAATTAATAGAATTGCGCGAACAATTCGCGAACTTGTTGATTTTTCAAGACCATCAAATTATGAGATTAGACAAACTGATGTAAATAAAGTATTGCAGGATGCAGTTAATATTGTAAGGTATGGTAAAAAATCCAGGGATATAAATTTCGTTCTCGAATTGAGTGATAAAATTCCAAAAATAACACTTGTACAGGATCAAATTATCCAGGTGTTTATAAATATTTTACTGAATGCTGTTGACGCAATGGATGGTAAGCCAGGAGAGATTAAAGTTAAATCAGAGTTGTATGGTAATAATATAAAAATTCATTTCATCGATAAAGGCAAAGGAATTCCAGATGAGATAAAAAGTAAAATATTTGAACCTTTCTTTACTACGAAAAAAGTTGGAGAAGGTACAGGCCTGGGTTTGTGGGTAAGTTATGGAATTGTGAAAAATTTTGGTGGTGATATTGACTTTGAAAGCCAGGTAGGAAAAGGAAGCACTTTTACTATTAGTTTACCTATAACATAATCAATTTTAAAAGTATATGAAGAAGAAAATATTAGTTGTAGATGATGAATCCTTGATACGCGAATCGCTTGCATTTGTCTTAAGAAAAGAGGACTACGAAGTCGATGAAGCTTCGAATGGATTGCAAGCCCTTGAGAAGATAAAATCCGACAATTACGACTTACTGATTACAGACATAGAAATGCCTGAGATTAAAGGAATTGAATTATTGGAAAAGACAAGGCAGTATTCACCCGACACATTTGTTATTTTAATAACTGCTTATGCGTCAATTGAGACTGCCATATCAGCATTTCGTAAGGGTGCATCGGATTACATTTTAAAACCACTTGAGTTTGAGGATTTGTTACATCGTGTTAGGAAGATATTTGAATATAAAGATTTACTTCAGGAAAATATAAATCTACGTGCAGAATTAAACAGAGAATATGATTTTCAAAATATTATTGGTGAAAGCCCTGTGATGAAACAGGTTTTTGAGTTAGTAAAAAGAGTATCAAAAACGGATGGAACTGTTTTGATTACCGGAAAAAGTGGTACAGGAAAAGAACTGATTGCACGAGCAATTCATTACAATAGTAAACGAGCAGCACAAAAATTTGTAGCTATAAATTGTGGTGCAATTGTAGAAACACTTTTCGAAAGTGAATTATTCGGACATAAAAAGGGCTCTTTCACTGGTGCAACTTCAGATAAAGATGGACTTTTTAAGATTGCTGACGGTGGTACAATCTTTCTAGATGAAGTAAGTGAAATCCCACTCCACTTACAGGTTAAACTTCTGAGAGTAATTGAGGAAAGAGAAGTATTGCCAGTTGGAAGTACTACACCAATAAAAGTGGATGTACGTATTATCACTGCCTCGAATAAATCACTGCGTGAATTGGTGGAGGAAGGAAAATTCAGGGAAGATTTGTTTTATCGTTTAAACATAGTAGAAATTCACCTCCCTGCCCTCGAAGAAAGAAAAGAGGATATAGCCTCATTGGTTCACCATTTTATAAAGAAACATAGTAAGAAAATGGGAAAAGTTGTACACGGAGCTACGAATGATGTGATAAAGGTTTTAATGAATCATACTTGGAAAGGGCAGGTTCGTGAACTTGAAAATATAATTGAGAGAGCTCTTATATTTGCTGATGGGGAATATATCACTCTTAAAGATTTACCAGAAGAATTTAGGAAGAAATCCATTCAAGGGTTTTCTCAAACTTCTTCTACACTTAAAGATAAAATCAAGGAATTTGAAAGAGATTATATCAAAAGTCGGCTGGAATTTCATCGATATGATAAAAATCTGGTAGCTAGTGAACTTGGTATAAGTGTTTCTTCTTTGTATCGTAAAATTGATGAATTGGGAATTAAATAAAAATCTCAATTTTGATAAATATAATACTACAATTTCCTAAAATTAAAAAGGATATTCAAAATTTATAAGAAATTTTATTGTTTTCTTTTGGCATAAATATTGAAATAAACAACAATATAAAGGTAAAAAATATATGGATATAGGTTTAATATTATTAATTATAGCTTTTGCACTCTCTTTAATTACAGCATATTTTTATTTTCAATCTGCACGGGGTAACTCACAATTACTGAAAATAGCAAGAATTGTATATAGATTTAATACATTTTTATTAATTGTTACGAGCGCTTACCTTGTATATTTATTATTATCACATCAATTCCAGTACGACTATGTTTATAGATATAGTTCCCGTTCTTTACCTTTTGGATATCTTATTTCTGCTTTCTGGGCTGGACAGGAAGGATCATACCTACTATGGGTTTTATATATAAGCTTATTGGGTATTCCATTTATGAAAGGTGTAGGCAGGTATGAATCCTATTCTATGATAGTCGTTATGTTAGTGCAATCGTTCCTAATCTTGTTAATGATTGATAAAAGTCCTTTCGAAGTATTGCCAGTTGTTCCACCCGATGGTGCTGGTTTAAATCCGTTACTTCAAGATCCGTGGATGGTTGTACACCCACCAGTTCTATTTTTAGGATATGCTGCAACTACTTTTCCTTTTGCATTATCAATTGCTGCACTTTTAAAAAATGATTATGTGAACTGGATTAAGCATAGTTTAAGATGGAGCTTAATAGGCTCAGTTACACTTGGTGCCGGTATTATTATTGGTGGTTTCTGGGCATATGAAGTATTGGGTTGGGGTGGATACTGGGGCTGGGATCCTGTAGAGAATTCATCTCTTATCCCATGGTTGGTAACACTTGCATTGTTCCACGGAATTTTGATTCAGAAAATGAAGAACTCTCTTGTACGTTTTAATTTGTTGCTTTCCATATTAGCATTTGTTCTGGTGATTTATGCAACATTTTTGACAAGAAGTGGTGTACTTGCAAATTTCTCTGTGCACTCGTTCGCAGGTGAAGGCCAGAATCACTTCCTCATCGGATTTATGCTGGTGATATTAGTTATCAGTTTGTTTTTTATAATTAAGAACTTCAAAAAAATCCAGAGCAATAGTTTTGATCCTTTTAAATTGAATCGTGAAAGTGGTTTATTCTGGAGTATCGTGGTATTGTTATTAAGTGGGTTATTTACATTTATTGGTACTTCGTCTCCTATAATCACTGGGATTTTTTCTTCAACACCAACCCCTGTTGAAATAACATTTTATAACGGAGTTAACTTCCCATTAGGAATATTAATCCTTCTGTTATTAGGAATCACTCCACTTTTATTGTGGGGTAATTCGAAGATTGAGTCATTTACTCGATTTTTAAGTATTTCCATTGTCGGTGCTATTGTAGGTGTATTGATTGCATATATTGCAGGTGTTCGTGATGTAAAAATATTAATTTTTATCTTATCATCTGTTTTTGCTACTGTTTCTAATTTTTTAACACTGTTATCTTATTTGAAAGTAAGTTTTCTAAATATTGGTGGTCCGCTTGCGCACTTTGGTGTGGCAATAATGTTCATGGGAATAATCGTTTCTGGTAATTTTGATAAAACTGAAAGAGCAATGCTTGAATTACATAAACCATCACAGGTTGGAGAATATAGTCTAATATATCATGGAATTTCAGATAACCCCTCTGGTAAAACAGAAATAAATATTGAAATGGAAAAAGACGGAAAGAGCATAAATAAGAAACCAAAACTTTATTTTAGTACATATAATAATGCCTGGATGCGAGAACCAGATATTACAATATTCCCATTGTATGACATTTACATATCTGTAATGGATAGACAACAATCATCGAATGAAAATAAGAGTAATATAGTTTTGAAAAAAGGTGATACAAAAGAATTTGAAAACTATGAACTGACATTTCAGAATTTTGAATTTGAAAATCATGGAATGAGTGAGGACATTAAAATTGCTGCAAATGTGAAGGTAAAGTATAACGGGAAAGATTATGTAATTAAGCCAGCAATGTTATATCAACAAAATCAGAGAATATCAAATCCTGTAGAATTGCCATCAGGAGCGGATAAAAAATCAGTAGCACTTTCCGATATAAATGCAGATGAAAAGATGATTGCTCTTACATTTTATGGATTTGGTGAAAACGAATCGTCAGTAACTGAGATGGTTCTTGTGGAATTTACTGTAAAACCGTTTATGAATTTTGTCTGGTTCGGTGCGATTATACTTGTATTGGGTACTTTTATAGCTTATAGTCGTAGGATTAAAGAAAATAGAATGAATAAAGAACTAAATGGCTGAGAGAATCTTAATAGTTGATGATGAAGAAATCATTCGCGATTCAATTACCTTCATACTTCAGAAGGAAAATTATTATGTTGAATCTGCAAAGAACGGTAGAGAAGCTCTCGATAAGCATCTGAGCACGCCTTTTGATATTGTAATTACTGATTTAGAAATGCCAGAAATGAAAGGTATTGAATTGCTTGAAAGAATTCGACAAGCAACACCGGAAACATTTGTCATTATTATTACTGCATTTGCATCTGTGGAGAGCGCTATATCAGCATTAAGACATGGTGCATTTGACTATATAATTAAGCCAATTGACTTTGATGATTTATTATTCAGGATTAAACGGATTGCAGTACATAGAGATTTAGTTCTTGAAAATACAAGATTAAAAAACCAGTTGTATCTGAATTATGATTACGAGAATATTATTGGTAAAAGCCCTGCTATGCAAAAAGTATTTGAAATTATAAAATATGTTGCAAATTCTTGTGCTAATGTCATAATTTATGGTAAAAGCGGTACAGGAAAAGAATTAGTTGCTCGTGCAATACATCATAATAGCCCACGCAAAGATAAACCTTTTATCACCATTAATTGTGGAGCTGTGGTAGAGACATTATTCGAAAGCGAATTATTTGGTCATAAAAAGGGTGCTTTCACTGATGCTGTTTGTGATAAAGATGGATTATTCAAATCAGCTGATAAAGGAACTCTTTTCTTGGATGAGGTTAGCGAGATTCCATTAAACCTACAGGTAAAATTACTACGCGCGATCGAGGAAATGGAAATATATCCAGTTGGCGATTCAAATCCAGTAAAGGTTGATGTTAGAATCATTGCATCTACGAATAGAGATTTGAATAAACTTGTTGAGGAAGGTAAATTTAGAGAAGATTTATATTATCGATTAAATGTTGTACAAATCAACCTCCCATCATTATCCGAAAGAAAAGAAGATATACCATTACTCGTCAATCACTTTATAAACAAATATAACAGACGAATGAATAAAGGTATTAAAGGTATTGAGAACGATGCTTTAACTACTTTAATTAATCATACCTGGAAAGGTGAAGTTAGAGAGCTGGAAAATGCGATTGAACGTTCAATGATATTTGCCTCTGGAGATAAAATCACATTGTCCGATTTACCTGAGAATTTATCTAATGAGCATAAGGAATATCTTAACGATAACATAAAAAATTTAGACCAGGCAATCAGGGAATTCGAAAAGAAATATATAGAAAAAGTATTGAAATATTTTAATAATGATAAAGAATTGACTGCTCGAGCATTAGATATTAGTGTCTCTACATTATACAGGAGATTGCAGGAATTAGGTCTGATTCGTAAGACAACTATGAAAAATTATCACGATGTTTGATTTTAAGTTTTTGAAGTTTTTCTAAAAAGAAATATAAGCTACATTTTAAATAAAATCATTTTTAATGTTCTTTGATTTACAATTTAATTCAAAAATTTAATAATTAACCAAAATTAACAAATAATGTGAGGGTTATATGAAAAACTTCAAAATCATTTTGTTTCTGTTTGTTCTTTTGATTTGCTTTAATCAATCCTTCTCTCAGAAAGCAGCGATAAAGATCGAAGCTATGTCGATCCATAAGCTGCATGAGTTAGGATTGCCAAATCCTAATAGTTGGGATTATGTTTCTTCCGGATTAAGTACTGTTGGTGTTGGTACAATGGTCTGGTTAACGGGATGGGATACTTCTGGTAATACCGCATTCAATCCTGCAGATACTTATTTGTGGGAATTTGACTCAAAGCCCAGTGGTTCCTTGGCAGACTTTAATTCTCCGACTACACAAATGACCTCGTTCCAACCTGATTTAGTTGGTGATTATATTGTTCGTTTAACAATTACAACCGCTGCTGGAACACATTCCACCACACAAAAAATTACTGCATCTAATTACACTGGGACAAACTGGAAAGATGTTGCCGGGGCTGGTTTTAATTGTGCTTCCTGCCATTCAAGTGCAACACCTACATTGTATACTACCTGGAAAACATCTGATCATGCTACAATGTTCGAGCGTGGTATGAATGGTCAGATTGCACCTTATTGGGGTGAAAGTTGCTTCAAATGTCATACAACGGGCTACAATCTTAATGCTATGGCTGTTAATGGCGGGTTTGATGATGTTGCACAAAATGTAGGGTTTATTTGGAATGAATGGAAACCAGGCCGGCCAGGTTTATTCGATTCGTTATTGGCAACAGATAAAAAAACATTAAGCTTGGTTGGGACTATATCCTGTGAAAGCTGCCATGGTCCAAAAGATCCGATGCATTTTGGTGCTGGCACACAACCAAAAACTATGAATGCTGGTGTTTGTGCTCAGTGCCATGATGAGCCATGGCGACATAACAGAGTTGTCCAATGGGAAAACTCCGGACATAGTGAAGCCATTTGGTCGAATTCATTTAGAACAACTGGCACTCCTGTTGGAACAAATTATAACCTGAATGCCTGCGTGCGTTGCCATGACGGACAGGCATTTGTTAATTTCACAAAAGGTAAACCTTTTAATAATAGTGTTGCAGCCGGATATGGTCCACTTGCACATACTAAAATTACATGCCAAACCTGCCATGAACCACATTCAATGGAATTAAGAACTGTACCAGCTTCTTCAGATACTCTTGGTAATGGTTATAATTATTCAAGTTTCGATTTTGGTGCAGGAAAAATTTGTGTAAGTTGCCACAAGTATCGTAGAAATAATGAAACTTATATTTTAACTGCAATGAGTACAACATGGAGCCCACATTACAGAGGTGCAACTGATGTGCTTCTTGGCAAAAACGGTTATACATTTGGTGCAACATTACCATCCAGTATAGCACATCAACATGTGGAAAATACCTGCGTGGGATGCCATATGTCTGCAACTCCAGATACAGGCACACCAGCGCGTGATAAAATCGGTATGCACACCTGGAATATGCGTTACAAACCTGATGTCGGAGAAGAAATCCATAATATAACTGGTTGTGTTAATTGCCATACGGGTATCACAAAATTTGAAGATATTACTGCATCATACGATTATGATCAAAATGGAACGGTTGAACCTTTCATTAATGAGGTAAATGGCTTAATGAAGAAGTTGGCAAAGTTATTACCTCCTTTTGGAAGTGAAACAATCGATCGAAACTTGATACGAACAAGTCCAGATTCTGTGTTGTTTAAGAAAGCGTTCTGGAATTATCTGTATGTTGCACAGGACGGAAGCAATGGAGTCCATAATCCTAAATATGTTGTTTCACTTTTGCAGAATAGCATAGATAATCTTTATTATGCATTATTCGCTGGTCAGATTGGTGCTATTCGCGACGTCCCAAATGATCAGGGTAAAGCAGTTCAGGTAATATGGTATAAATTCCCTGGCGAAGACGATACTCTTAATCCAATTAAAACATACGCTATCTGGAGAATGGATGATAGCCCAGTCGGTAAGGTCAGTGAAGTGGGTGATTTCAATGGCATTGATTTTAAATCTCTTGATGTTGGTCAGCAGTACAATGTAGCTGGGGTTGTCTGGACTTTTGTAGGATGGGCGCCTGTTGCAGGTCTTGATCTCTATTCAGTTAATGTTCCAACTTTATTTGATTCAACTGTAGATAATGGAATCTATTGGACTAAATTCAAAATTTCTGGACATGCAGCTGATTATACCCCACTTGTCTGGTCAAAAGTAGATTCTGGATATTCAGTTGATAATTTAGTACCAAATCCGCCACTTAGTTTGACTGCTAAGATGGTTGTCGATGCAGTAAAACTGGAATGGCAGGAAACATCAGATCCAGATGTTAAGTACTTTGCCATCTATCGGGGATTGACACCTGATTTCGATTACGAAAGTACTCCACCAATTGGAACAACATCTCAAACTAACTTTGTCGATAATGATGTTCAACAGGGTATTAAGTATTACTATGTGGTCAGGGGTGTTGATTTTTCAGGAAACAAAGGTAAAGTAGCTTCCGTGTCTATCACAGTACTTAACGCTGATAATAATGTTGAGCTACCGACAACCTTTGCGTTGGGTCAAAATTATCCGAATCCATTTAATCCGAGTACAAGTATTAAATATCAGGTTCCGATGTCTGGCAATGTGAAGATAACAATCTACAATGCAATCGGACAGGAAATAGTAACTTTAGTTAACCGTCATCATGAGGCAGGTTATTATAATCTCTCCTGGAATGGTAAAGATAAATCTGGAAATCAGGTACATAGCGGAATTTATCTTTACAAGATGGTTGCTGGAGATTATACAGCTGTAAAGAAGATGTTATTCCTGAAGTAGAATACTTATAGCTATTTTTAAAAGTCGGAATCTTAAAAGATTCCGACTTTTTTTTTCTAAAAATAGAAATTTTCCTATAAAATTTCTTAATTTTAGTAAAATTAAAGGTAAGATTCCTTCAAAATTTAAAAATTGATTATTTTAGAAATATTTTTCTGGCATAATTATTGGTTTTTTATTTATGTTAAAATGATAACGGAAAATCATAAAATATTTGTCTATAGTACTGATCTGGATTTATGTAATAGCATATCTCTTTTACTACAATCCAAGTATCAAATCAGGTACACAACCAATTCGATAAATATTGAGGATGTTGATGTTGATCTTCTTATAATCGATGTACCAATATCTGATGGTAATTTATTAAGTAAGATAAAACGTATTAAAACAAAATACCCTAAAATTAAAATATTGTTGTTATACATATATAGAATGAATGAAACTCAACTCGAAGCTGGATATAGAAAATATTCAGATTTTCTTCTTTATAAACCAATTGATGTATCACAGTTAACAATGGCTGTTGATAATTTAATTGTTGAAAAAAACAAAGAATTATTATCAAATAAAAAATGAATCTTATGCAAACATGTTTCTCAAAATATCTAATTTCAGTTTTATTGTTAAATTTCATATTATTTCCAAGCATATCTTATACTCAAAGTAATGATGATTGTTTAGCTTGTCATAGTGACAAGTCGCTGACGATGGATAAGTCTGGTAAAACAATATCACTTTGGGTCGACAGTGTGCGATTTTCAAAATCTGTTCATTCAGTGCTTGAGTGCATCGACTGTCATACTGGATTTGATCCTGGAGAAATTCCACATGCGAAAAAAATTAAACCAGTAAAGTGTTTAAATTGTCACGATGGAGAAAGGGTCAATTTATATACTCAAAGTGTTCACGCAAGGGTAAAAGGAGGCGCAGAATGTAAAGATTGCCACGGGAGTCATGAAATTATTTCATTAGAAGATATGAAAAAAACAGAAAATAGAAAGATTGAAGCAGAATTATGTGGTAAATGTCATAACGATGTTGTGAAACAATATCTTGAAAGTGATCACGGAAAGGGATTGATTGCAGGTGTGAAGGGAGCACCGTTCTGTATTGATTGCCATGGCGAACATACAATTCAAGCAGTTACTTCCGATAAATCAGAAGTAAGCCGTCAGCACGAAGCAGCTGTGTGTTTGAAATGCCATCTTGATAATCCAGATGTCCGCGCTACAGTAAGTCCAACTGCCACTTTTATAAAGGGATATTCAGAAAGCGTCCACGGGATTGCAATGCAATCAGGTAAGTTAAATGCAGCTACATGTAGCGATTGCCATGGTGCACATAATATGAAGAAAGGTAGTAACCCCACATCAACAGTTTTCAAAAATAATATCGCAAAGACCTGTGGGAAGTGTCATGAAGAGGAAGCAAAAATTTATTTAGAAAGTGAACATGGGAAAGCTTTATCTAAAGGTGTTCTATCCTCAGCAACCTGTACTGATTGTCATGGTGAACACAAGATTTTACCACATGATGATCCAAGATCACCTGTTGCAGCAATAAATGTTTCTGGACAGGTATGTAAACCGTGCCATGAATCTGTAAAATTAAGTGAAAAATATGGGGTTGCAAGTCAACGCTTCGAAACTTTTGCGGATAGTTATCATGGCTTGGCAGGGAAAGCCGGTGATCTAACAGTTGCCAATTGCGCATCCTGCCATGGATATCATGATATTAAAAGTTCAAGCGATTCAACATCCCGGATTCATAAATCAAATTTGGCAAAAACCTGCGGAAGCTGTCATCCTGGGGCTAATGAAAACTTTGCAAAAGGTGCTGTGCATATCAATATAAAATCAAAAGAAGAACCGATATTGTATTTTATTTCTACAGCTTACATTATTCTGATTGTAACGATAGTTGGTGGAATGTTTTTCCACAATTTACTGGATTTTATAAAAAAGGCAAAAAGGAATTTAATGATCAGAAGAGGTCTTATACCTCATCATCATGTAAGTCACAGATTGTATTTACGGATGACACTATCCGAGAGAATTCAACATTTGTCTTTGCTGTTGAGTTTCTTCACTTTAGTGATAACTGGATTTATGCTAAAATATCCTGAAGCGTGGTGGGTTTTATCAATAAAAAGTATAAGCTCATATGTATTTGAGATTAGAGGCATTTTACACCGTGTAGCAGCAGTTGTCATGATAATGGCAAGCTTATATCATATTTATTATATAAGTTTTACCGAAAGAGGCCGCCAACTAATAAAAGATTTACTACCGGTACGAAAGGATATTGCAGATGCGATAGCTGTTCTTAAATATAATTTAGGCTTGAGTAATTATAAGCCAAAATTTGATCGTTTTAGCTACATAGAAAAAAGTGAATACTGGGCGTTGGTGTGGGGAACACTGGTAATGGTAATTACTGGTTTTATACTCTGGTTCGATAATACTTTCATTGGTTTATTATCCAAATTAGGGTGGGATGTTGCAAGAACAATCCATTATTATGAAGCATGGTTAGCAACGCTCTCAATTTTTGTTTGGCATATCTATTTTGTTATATTTAATCCTGATGTTTACCCGATGAATTTAGCATGGATTAAAGGAACCTTAACCGAAACAGAAATGCAAGAAGAACATCCACTTGAGTTGGAAAGAATCAAACGTGAAGAGAGGAAGATCCTTGAAACTGAGGAAGAACAAATTTCAGAAAAGTCAATATGAAAGAAAGAAGTAAATCGAAATTACTTCCTATAATTTTATTAAGCTTCCTTTGTTTACAATTCACCCTTTCTCAGGAAAATGATGAGTGCTTATCATGCCACTCTGATATTACAATTAAAGGTGTGAGTGGTGGGAGAACTGTATCTGTATATTTCAATGAAAAGCATTTTTCTAAATCAGTACATAAGGAATTAAATTGCATAAATTGTCATACTGATCTGGAAGGTAGCGATTTCCCACATAATGAGGACCTGGAAAAAGTGGATTGTGGGAACTGTCACTCGAAAGAAAAAGAAAAATATTTAATTGGACTACATGGTAAGGCATATGTAAGAGGTGATAAATTAGCACCAGGTTGTAAAGATTGCCACGGATATCATGATATTTTACCTATTAGTGATGTTAATTCTGTAGTAGCACCTCTTAAAATTCCTTACCTGTGTGGTAAATGTCATAAAGAAGGGGCTCCTGTTCAATTACAGAGAAATATTCACCAATCAAATATACTTGAGAATTATTCTGAAAGTATTCACGGAGTTGGATTGTTGAAAAAAGGGCTTGCAGTTACAGCAACCTGTGTATCCTGCCATCGTTCACATGATATTTTACCTCATAATGATCCCAGATCCTCGATCGCACGCAGTAATATAGCAGCAACTTGTGCAAGTTGCCATCGACAAATTGAAGAAGTTCACCGAAAGGTTATAAGAGGAGAACTGTGGGAGAAAGAACTTCATGTTTTGCCTGCATGTGTCGACTGTCATCAACCACATAAAGTTAGGAAGGTATTCTACGAACAAGGAATGTCTGATAAAGATTGCCTTTCATGTCATTCAAGGGTTGATTTAAAAAGTTCAAAAGATGGTAGATCCTTATATGTGAGCAAGGATTTAATAGCTGGCTCGAAGCATAATCGTGTTGCATGCAGCCAATGTCACACAGAAGTTTCACCATCTAAAGTTAGAGCGTGTGAAACAATAAAATCAAAAGTTGATTGCTCTTCCTGCCATATAGAAGTTGGAAATGATTTCCAGCAAAGTATCCATGGGATATATCTTGCTCGTAATGATCCAAATGCTCCAACCTGTATAGAATGTCACGGCACACATAGTGTTTTAGGTAAGAAAGAATCGAATTCGCCTGTTTTCCCGTTAAATGTTCCGAAACTTTGCGCAAAATGTCATCAGGAAGGACAAAAAGCAGCAGTAAGATATACGGGTAGCGAGCATCAAGTTATCGAAAATTATCAAGAAAGTATACATGGTAAAGGTTTATTAAAAAGTGGGTTGGTTGTGACAGCTATGTGTACAGATTGTCACACGCCACATAAGATTTTGCCAGCATCTGATAAGAATTCAAGTGTCCATCATGATAATATTGCTGTTACCTGTGGTAAGTGTCATCATGGTGTTGAAGAAAAGTTTGAGTCAAGTGTTCATTCAAAGACCTGGCATAGTGAACCAAAAGATTTACCTACCTGTCGTGATTGTCATTCAGCCCATACAATAAAACGCACTGATGCTGATGCATTCAAGTTTGAGATAATGAGTAAATGTGGCAGATGCCATCAGGAGATAGCCAAAACATATTTTGATACATATCATGGAAAGGTGTCAAGGTTAGGATATGTGAAGACCGCAAAATGTTATGATTGTCATGGTGCGCACGACATTTACCCGGTAAGTGATATTCGCTCTCATTTAAGTAGAAATAATGTTGTTAAAACCTGTCAGAAATGTCATCCAGGAGCTAATCGCCGCTTTGCTGGTTATCTGACTCATGCTACACATCATGATCCTGAAAAATATCCCTGGTTGTACTGGAGTTTCTGGGGAATGACAGGTCTTCTAATTTTCACTTTTGTTTTAGGTGGAATCCATACATTGTTATGGTTACCAAGGGCTTTACAAATGAGGCGACAATTACATACGAAATTAAAAAATAAAAATGAAGAAACGAGTGAAGAAAAAAACAAAACAGAAAAATCTATTGAAAAAGAGGTAGAGAATGGAAATGACAAATCAGGAGAATGAACAAAAACAAATACTTCGATTCAGTAGATTTAATAGAATATTACACATTGGGATGATATTGAGTTTTATGAGTCTGGCGTTAACTGGTATGACTTTAAAATTTTCATATACCAGCTGGGCGGTATTTCTATCAAGAATGTTTGGTGGTTTTGAATTTGCGGGTTTCATTCACCGGGTTGCTGCTACAATTATGTTTATAATATTCTTCTCGCACATATTTGACTTATTGAAAAGAAAAAAGAGAGAATATGGCTCCATGAAAAATTTATTATTCGGTCCAAACACAATGTTACCAACAAAAAAAGATTTAAGAGATTTTGTTGACTCAATTAAATGGTTTTTGTGGTTAGGACCAAGACCAAAATATGGTAAGTGGACATACTGGGAAAAGTTTGATTACTTTGCTGTCTTCTGGGGAATGATGGTAATCGGTTCTACTGGACTCGTACTATGGTTTCCAGAATTTTTTACAAAATTTATTCCTGGAGAATTTATAAATGTAGCCACAATAATTCATAGTGATGAAGCTTTACTCGCAACAGGATTCATTTTTACTGTTCATTTTTTCAATACTCATCTCAGACCAGAAAAATTTCCAATGGATATCTGCATTTTTACTGGTAGAGTCCCACTCGAAGAATACAAAATGGATCGTCCCGATGATTATCAGAAATTGATTGAAAGTGGTGAACTTGAGAAATATCTTGTGGAACCTTATCCTGAAGTTGTCATAAGAGGTATAAAAATTTTCGGATGGATTGCTCTCTCAATCGGCTTCTTTATGGTGGTATGGATTATTTATGCTATGATTTTTGCTTATAAATAATATTTTCAGTAATTTATTAACGGAACAAGTAGTTCAAGCAAATATGCCCTTTTTTACATCAAATCATGGGGTGAAATTTTTAAGTTCTCTCCAAATAATAATCTCAGAAAACAAAATTATGCGGGAACTTAGCCATCATAAATTCCGCAGCAGTATAGATTCTTACTGTGTTCTTCAGGTTATTAATCAAAATAAAGGAATAAATAAATGATACGTAAACAAGATGCTTTAGATTATCATGCACTCGGTCGCCGGGGTAAAATTGAAGTTATTCCCACAAAACCTTGTGCTACACAAAGAGATCTCTCGTTAGCTTACTCACCTGGGGTTGCTGAACCCTGTATGGAAATATATCGAAATCCGGAAGATGCATATATTTACACTGCTAAAGGCAACCTTGTAGCAGTCGTTAGTAATGGAACAGCAGTATTGGGATTAGGAGATATCGGTGCCCTTGCAGGTAAACCTGTAATGGAAGGTAAAGGAGTTTTATTTAAAAGGTTTGCTGATATTGATGTTTTTGATATTGAAATCGATTCTCACGATCCCAAAGAAATTATCCGCACTGTTAAATTACTTGAACCCACTTTTGGAGGTATAAATCTTGAAGATATAAAAGCACCAGAATGCTTTGAGATTGAAGAAGAATTGAAAAAAATAATGAACATTCCTGTATTTCATGATGATCAACACGGAACAGCAATTATTAGTGGTGCAGCATTGTTAAATGCATTGGAACTAGTTGGAAAAAGAATTGACCAGATTAAAGTTGTATTCAGTGGCGCAGGTGCTTCCGGGATTGCCTGTGCAAAATTTTATGAAACACTGGGTGTGAAACACGAAAATATTCGATTGGTGGACACAAAAGGAGTGATCTATAAAGGTAGAAAAGAAGGAATGAATAAGTATAAAGAGTATTTTGCTGTCGATACAGAGGAACGAACACTCGCTGATGCAATGAAAGGTGCAGATGTATTTTGCGGTGTTTCTGTTAAAGATCTGGTAACGAAGGAAATGGTCCGCTCGATGGCTGATAAACCAATTGTCTTTGCAATGGCAAATCCAGATCCTGAAATTACCTATCCTGATGCACTCGCCGCAAGAGATGATGTAATTATGGGAACAGGTCGATCAGATTATCCCAACCAGGTAAATAATGTATTGGGCTTTCCATTTATTTTTAGAGGTGCTCTTGATGTAAGAGCTCGTCAGATTAATGATCATATGAAAGTTGCGGCAGCGATGGCTTTAGCGAAGCTCGCAAAAGAAGATGTCCCTGATTCGGTCATTCGGGCTTATGGTGGTAAGAGAATAGAGTTTGGTAGAGAATATATTATTCCGAAACCACTTGATCCAAGAGTGCTGTTATGGGAAGCACCAGCAGTTGCAAAGGCTGCAATGGAAAGTGGAGTTGCCCGACTTGAAATTAAAGATTTTGAAGCTTATCGAGATTCACTTGAAGCCCGTCTCGGAAAATCTCGTGAAGTTATGAGAATATTTATCCATAAAGCTAAGAAATCACCAAAGAAAATAGTATTTCCAGAAGGTGAAGAAACCAAAATACTCCGAGCTGCACAAATAGTTTTAGATGAAAATATAGCTCAACCCATTCTATTAGGTGATCCTGAAATTATCCATTCGAAAGCTGAAGAAATAGGAGTCAATTTAGAAGGAATAGAATTGATTAATCCAAGTACAGCGGAAAATTACCAGAATTATGTTGAGAATTTTTATGAATTAAGAAAACGAAAAGGTATTACACATTTTGATGCTTTACGTCTTATGAAAGTACCAAATTATTATGGGATGATGATGGTTCGTCAGGGCGATGCAGATGGATTAATTTCTGGCCTGACACAACATTATCCAGATACAGTTCGTCCAGCTCTGCAAATAATTGGACATCGTGATGATTCAGATATTGTTGCCGGTTTGTATATGTTAATATTCAAGAATCAGATTATATTTATTGCTGATGCTACAATAAATATAGAACCAAATGCAGAACAATTAGCTCAAATAGCAATTCTAACAGCACAGAAAGTTCGACAATACGAGGTAGAACCAAGAATAGCAATGCTTTCCTTCAGCAACTTCGGAAGCGTACATCATCCACTTGCTGAAAAAGTCAGAAATGCTGTAGAAATTGTGAAGAAAAAAATGCCAAATCTGATAATTGATGGAGAAATGCAAGCTGATACCGCAGTAACACCTGAGATACTGAATGAGATTTATCCTTTCAGTAATTTAAAAGGTGGTGCTAATGTTTTAATTTGTCCCGATTTAACATCAGCTAATATTGCTTATAAATTACTTGCACATCTTGGAGAAGCTACAGCCGTTGGTCCAATATTGATGGGTATAAAAAAACCCGTATATCTCCTGATACCAGGTAATGATGTCCAGGATATAGTGAACATTACTGCAATGGCTGTACAAGATGCCCAACTTGTAGATTAACTTAAAATTTATAATAAGGAGATTAATATGGCAGTCAAAGGAACTGTTAAGATTGATATAGAGACCTGTAAGGGTTGTGAATTGTGTGTAGAAGCCTGTCCACAGGAAAGTCTTGCAATGTCTAAAGAGATCAATGCAAAAGGATATCATTATGCGGTTTTAATCAAAGATAATTGTACAGGATGCATAAATTGTGCGCTTGTATGTCCTGATGCAGTGATAACTGTATATCGTACAACAAAGAAAAAAGAAAAAGTCCCAATAGCAACAATTAAAGATGTAAAAGAGAACATTCGAATAAGTATCGATAATCCAGAAGTACCAAATGGTGAAGGGAGAATAGATTTATGAGTGAAGTGCGCTTAATGAAAGGTAATGAAGCTGCAGCTGAAGCAGCAATTCGTGCAGGTTGTGATTGTTACTTTGGATATCCAATCACACCACAGTCTGAAATAATTGAATACCTTTCTGACCAGGGTAGAAAACGCGGAATGATTGTTATGCAAGTTGAAAGCGAAGTGGCTGCAATAAATATGATTTATGGAGCTGCTGGCGCTGGAGCAAGAGCAATGTCTTCATCTTCAAGTCCTGGAATTAGTCTAATGCAAGAAGGCATTTCCTATATTGCTTGTGCAGAGTTACCATGTTTGTTAATTAATATTAACCGTGGTGGACCTGGCTTAGGTACCATTCAACCTTCACAAGGTGATTACTTTCAGTCAGTTAAAGGTGGTGGGCATGGTGATTATCATCTTATCGTGCTTGCACCAGCGAGCGTGCAGGAAATGGCTGACTTTGTTTTCCTGGGGTTTGATCTTGCTGATAAATACCGAAATCCTGTATTGATACTTGCAGATGGTGCACTGGGTCAAATGATGGAACGTGTGGAATTTAAAGAGTATAATATTTCAGAACATAAATTGCCTAAACCCTGGGCAACTACTGGTAAAACCCCTGATCGTGAACCTAATGTGATCACATCACTTCATATTCAATCTGAAGAAATGGAAAAAATTAACCTTCGATTGCAACAAAAGTATAGAACAATCGAACAGAATGAAGTAAGATATGAACTGTTAAATACAGATGATGCTGAATATTTGTTTGTTGCTTTTGGATTAAGTGCAAGGATCTGTCAAAAAGCTATGGATATTGCAAGAAATGAAAATATAAAAGTTGGATTGCTTCGGCCAATTACGCTTTACCCTTATCCATACAAAATTTTAAATCAAATGGCTTCTAAAATTAAAGGTGTGCTGGTTGTGGAGATGAATGCTGGACAGATGATTGAAGATGTAAAATTAGGTGTAGAAGGTAAGGTGCCCGTTGATTTCTATGGTCGTATGGGTGGTATAGTTCCAACTCCAGAAGAAATAGTTTCAAAACTAAAAGATCTAATCCAAAAAACGTCTAAATAAAACTCAGGAGATTTAATATGTTAAATAGAGATGATTTAATGCTTGAAGAAATGGAGATAGTTTGGGAAAAACCAGAAACCCTTACTGATGTAAAAATGCACTATTGTCCTGGCTGTGGTCATGGTGTCATTCATAAAATTTTAATGGAAGTTGTACAGGAATTAAATATTCAAGATAAAACCATTGGAGTTGCACCTGTTGGTTGTTCAGTCTTAGCTTACCATTATATGAATATTGATATGCAGGAAGCTGCGCATGGAAGAGCAACTGCAGTTGCCACTGGAATCAAAAGATTTTTACCCGATAAACTGGTATTTACATATCAGGGTGATGGAGATCTGGCAGCAATTGGTACTGCTGAAACCATCCATGCCTGTAATAGGGGCGAAAATTTCTTAATAATATTTATTAACAATGCTATATACGGTATGACCGGTGGCCAGATGGCTCCAACATCAATACTCGGTATGGTTACAAGTACTACACCAGAAGGTAGAGAAATATCTACACAGGGTTATCCATTCAAAATAACAGAAGTTGTTGCTCAATTGCCAGGCACATATTATGTAACGCGACAATCTGTGCACAATGCAAATGCTGTCAGACACTTCAAAAAGGCGGTAGAAAAAGCTTTTAAATATCAGATGGAAAAGAAAGGTACATGTTTAATTGAAATTGTATCTAATTGTCCATCTGGTTGGAAAATGACCCCAGTTCAGGCAAATAAATGGCTTGAAGAAAATATGTTCCCTTATTTCCCACCCGGAGATCTTAAAGTCGATGGTAAACTTGTAGAGAAAAAATCTCAACCTCAAAAATAAAAGGAAAACTAAATATGACTTACGAAATGATATTTGCCGGTTTTGGTGGACAAGGTGTTCTTTCAATGGGACAAACCTTAGCCTATGCTGCCTTGATGGAAAATAAAAATGTAACATGGATGCCCTCATATGGTCCAGAAATGCGTGGTGGTACTGCAAATTGTATAGTGATAGTTTCTAATGAAAGAATAAGTTCGCCAATTATATCTACATTTGATATTCTAGTTGCACTAAACCAACCATCTTTAGATAAATTTGAATCTAAGGTAAGAGCTGGTGGACTGATAATTTATGATAGTACGAACATACTCAATCCTCCAACAAGGAAAGATGTAGAAGTATACCCGATTCCTGCAAGTGAAGAAGCAAATAAACTGAAAAATATGAAAATTATGAACATGATAGTTTTGGGAAGCTTACTTGAACTTAAACCAATTGTATCGTTCGAGTCAGTTACAAAAGCTTTGAAAAAGGTTCTACCTGAAAGATATCACCATCTAATTCCATTAAATGAAACAGCTCTTAAAAGTGGAGCCGAGTTAGTAAAATCATTAATAACAAATTGAGGGCAAAATGACTATCTGTGAACATACTTGCAAGGGCTTATGCAAAGCGCTTGAATTAGCAATAGAGCAAGAATCAAAATCAATTCAAAGTTTAAAAAACTTCTTCGATGAATGTGATTATCCCGATGTGAAAATACTTTTAAACGATATTATCACAGCTAAAGAAAAATATATTTTACTTTTAAAAGATAAAGCAGAGGACGTCAGAATCCGATTTAATACTCTGGATCAAATCGGTGAAAGCTTCTGATAAATTTTATAATCCATCTGAAAAATTATTTATCAAAATTAAATGGAGAAAATATTTATGGCAAAGTATCGAATTGCCTGGTTACCAGGTGATGGCGTTGGTAAAGAAGTATGTGAAGCAGCAAAAATTGTATTAGATAAAGTAAACCTCGATGCAGAATACATTAATGGTGATATTGGCTGGGAATTCTGGTGTAAAGAAGGTGATGCACTACCACAACGCACCATCGAACTACTGAAAAATTGTAATGCTGCACTCTTTGGTGCGATAACTTCTAAACCTATTAAAGAAGCACAAAAGGAACTTATACCTGAACTACAATCCAAAGGATTGACATATCGTAGTCCTATTGTCCGTATGCGCCAGCTTTTTGATCTTTATATCTGTCTCCGCCCCTGTAAAGCTTATCCAGGAAATCCATTGAACTATAAAGAGAATATTGATATTGTCGTATTCAGGGAGAATACTGAGGACTTGTACATTGGTGTTGAGTTTGACAAAATTCCT
Organism: Ignavibacteriota bacterium; assembly: GCA_003327435.1. GTDB lineage: Bacteria > Bacteroidota > Ignavibacteria > UBA10030 > BY39 > BY39. The sequence goes on along the minus strand of QOQV01000001.1, from coordinate 322,764 downwards.
GAAGTGATGTTTAGCATCCCTGAGTTTTCAAAAATTCCAAAAGATGCAAAGATTTCAATTAAAGCAAATACCAAAAAGGGAAGCGAAAGAATAATTCGTGCAGCTTTTGAGTTTGCAAGGAAAAATAAAAGAAAGAAGGTGACAGTCGTTCATAAAGCTAATGTTGTAAGAGTAACTGATGGATTGTTCCTTGAAACAGCTCGTGAAGTTGCAAAAGATTACCCCGAAATTGAAATGGATGATGCAAATATCGATGCTATGACTATGTGGATGCTCAAAAATCCTTTTAACTACGATGTACTGGTTGCACCAAATTTATATGGAGATATAATTTCAGACTTGGCTGCTCAACTTGTTGGAGGTTTGGGTTTTGGTTGCAGCGGTAATATTGGTGAGAAACTTGCTGTATTTGAACCGACTCACGGCTCTGCTCCAAAATATTATGGTTTATACAAAGTTAATCCAATTGCAACAATTCTTGCCGCAAAAATGATGCTGGATTGGCTCGGAGAAAAAGAAAAAGCTAACCTGATCGAAAACGCAGTAGCTGCTGTTATAAAAGAAGGTAAAGTTAGAACATATGATATGGGTGGAAATTCAACCACATTACAAATGGCTGAAGCTATCGCATCCAAAATTTGATTGGAGGTTTCGGGATGATAACACGAAACGATATCGAAAAACTTTTTCAAAAACAACTTTCAAGAATCAAAAACAAAACACTCAGAAATCAAGTCGTAAAAGTCTGGGTTGAAGCTTGTAAAGAAGGTGGCTGGAACTCGATTAATGAACTCGTAAATATGCCATTCACACTTCTAACGAATACTCATGGAATAAATTTTATTGAACATACAATTGCTGTAACCGAAGGTGCCATTGGTCTTGCTGATGCTCAAACTAAAAATTATAAAAGTATTCCGATTAAAATTGATTATGATAGATTGGTTGCAGGTGGACTGTTGCATGACATTGGGAAACTACTCGAAATTGAAAAAGATGGTAAAACAGGTTATAAAAAAAGTAGAAGAGGAGAAATCGCAAGACACCCAATTTCTGGAGCGATTTTGGCCGCTAAGGTAGGTATCCCAGAAGATATAATAAATTGTATCGCCTGCCACGCAAAAGAAGGTGAGGGTAAACCTCAATTTATAGAGACTGTATTCATTCATCAAGCGGATTTTGCTACATTTGATCCTTTAGTAATGAAACAAAAAGGTTTGTTGATAGAGTAGTTCTATGGGACAGACAATTATTGAAAAAATTATATCAAATCATTGCGGCAAACCAGTAAAACCAGGTGATATTGTCGATATAATTATCGATGTTCGACTCGCCAGAGATTTTGGTGGTGCTAATGTGGTTAAAAATATCGAGGAAAATAAACTTGATGTTGATGATCCTACAAAAACTTTTTTTACTTTTGATTGTAATCCGGGTGGTTCAGACCAAAAATATGCTGCTAACCAGCAAATTTGCAGATTGTTTGCAAGAAAAACAGGTGTTAAAGTTTTTGATGTAAACCAGGGAATTGGAACACATATAGCGATCGATGAAGGGTTAGCTTATCCAGGATGTACACTTGTTTCAACAGATTCACATGCAAATATTTTAGGTGCTATCGGAGCTTTTGGACAGGGAATGGGTGATCAGGACATCGCTTATGCATGGTCGTTTGGTAAAGTCTGGTTTGAAGTTCCTCCAACTGTAAAAATAATCTTAAAAGGTAAACCATCTAAACTAGTAACTCCTAAAGATGTTGTGTTAAGATTATTAAAACAATTCGGAGCGAACGGTTTATTAGGATTTGCAGCTGAACTCTATGGTGACTATATCGAAGATCTGGATCTTTCCGGAAGAATTACAATAGCTTCGATGGCTACCGAGATGGGAGCAATTATAATTTTATTCCCTCCTTCGAAAAAAATCATTGATTATTGTAAAAATGCATCGGGAAAAGAATTTGCTGCAATTTATTCTGATCAAGATGCTAAATTTAATGAAGTAATAGAAATCGACATTTCAGATTTAAAACCATTAATTTCTCTTCCTGGAAATCCGGAAAATGTGGTGGAAGTGGATACATTAAACGGACAAAAAGTTGATTCCGTTTTTGTTGGTTCATGTACAAATGGACGCTTCGAAGATATGCTCGCAGTAGCAAATGTATTGAAAAATAAAAAGGTCGCACCTGGTGTTGTTCTGAAAATTGTTCCATCGACAGATGCTATTTGGAAAAAATGTCTCCAAGAAGGGCTATTGGATATTTTTAAAAAAGCAGGAGCACTTGTTAGTAATGCTGGATGTGCTGGATGCGCTGATGGCCAAGTTGGGCAAAATGGCCCAAACGAAGTTACAGTATCGACGGGTAACAGGAACTTCACAGGTAAGCAGGGTAAAGGTGCTGTTTATCTTGCTTCTCCAGAAACCGCTGCAGCTTCGGCTGTTTCTGGTGTTATTACTTCAGTTGATAAGATTCTTGAAAAACCTGTTATATTTCAAATCATTAAGAGTGCTAAATCAGATACTTCAAGAGATTTACATAAAATAATTTCGGTAAGAGAACCTTTTGTTGAGGGTCGAGTTTGGATAATACCAATTGATAATATTGATACAGATATGATATTTCATAATCGGCATCTAGCTATTACGAATATTGAAGAGATGGGAAAATTCGCTTTCGGTAATTTAAAAGGATGGGAAGATTTTCCTCAGAAAGCAAAAAAAGGAGATATTATAGTAACAGGAAAAAATTTTGGTGCTGGTAGTTCTCGGCAACAAGCTGTTGATTGTTTTAAATCATTAGGGATTGGAGCTATAATAGCAGAGTCCTTCGGCGCAATTTATGAGAGAAATGCTATAAATGCTGCTTTCCCAATATTAGTCGGAAATCTGAAAGATTATTTAAAAGATGGTGATTTAATAAAAGTAGATTTCTCGAATGGAAAAGTGATCAAAATTTCTGATGGTGCAATTTTTCACGTAAAACCATTTTCTAATGTTCAGATGGAAATTTATAAAAGAGGTGGTTTATTAATCAGGAGTTGAATATGGGAAAAACTTTTGCTCAAAAAATTTTAGCAAAAAAAGCAAATCTTAAAAGTGTCGAGGTCGGTCAGATTGTTACTGTCCACCCAGACTATCTGTTAATGCACGATAATACCGCAGCCATAGTATCAAAAATTTCTAAGGATCTTAAACAATATGGTTTATATGATCCAGATTTACCGATTATTGTACTTGACCATGTAGTCCCTGCTTCCGATGAGAAAACTGCACTTAATCATAAACAGATAAGAGAATTTGTAAAAAACTATCATATAAAGAATTTTTTTGATGTCGGAAATGGAATTTGTCATCAGGTTGTGATAGAAAAAGGTTTTGCGTTACCATCCAAATTATTATTGGGAAGTGATTCGCATACCTGTTCATATGGAGCGTTAGGTGCGTTTTCTACCGGTATTGATCGAACAGAAGCTTCCGCTCTTTTATTGACTGGTGAGACCTGGTTAAAAGTGCCACACTCTATAAAAATTTTGTTGAGAGGTAAATTAAATCATTATGTCTCAGCGAAGGATCTTATCCTTTATATAATTGGTAAGATTGGTGCTGATGGAGCAAATTATGCATCTGTAGAATTTCATGGGGACGTACATAATCTAACAATTGATGATCGAATTACAATAGCAAATATGGGCGTGGAGATGGGTGCAAAAAATGCTGTTTTTCCTGTAGATGATATTACCACACTTTATTTATCCACTATCGGTATTGGTGCTAATCAATATGAAATTACCTGGGCTGATGAAGATGCTGAATATGCGCAAGTTTTAGAGATTAAATTATCGGAAGTTCCAATATCAGTTGCAGTCCCACACTCTGTAGATGCCTGGAAAACAATCGAAGAAGTCGAAGGTATTCAGGTTGACCAATGCTTTTTAGGTACCTGTACAAATGGTCGACTTTCTGATTTACGAATTGCTGCGGAAATTTTATGGGGAAGAAAAGTTTCACCAAATACACGTTTGTTAGTTTTGCCTGCATCTAAAAAAATTTTCGAAGAAGCAATAAGGTTAGGTTACATTGATACACTTAGTAAAGCCGGTGCAATCATTTTACCGACTGGGTGTGGACCTTGTCTGGGAGCTCATCAAGGTGTTCTGGCACCAAGTGAGAAATGTATTAGTACCGCAAATAGGAACTTTAAAGGAAGAATGGGTTGTAACGAATCCGAAATTTATCTAGCTTCACCGGCAGTTGTTGCAGCTTCTGCTATTAATGGTAAAATTACAAATCCAGAAAAATTGTAAACCTAAAATAAAGGTGGTTCTATGAAGATTTGGAGATATGGTGATAACATCAACACAGATATGCTATTCCCGGGTAAATATACTTATACCTGTTCAAAACCTGAAGAAATAAAACCACACCTGTTAGAGGATTTAGATCCTGAGTTTTCTAAAAATGTACAACCAGGTGATATTCTTATCGTTGGAAAAAATTTTGGTTGCGGTAGTTCGAGAGAACAACCTGCTGTTGGGCTAAAATATATTGGTATTGAAGCAATTATAGGCGAAAGTTTTTCCAGAATATTTTATCGCTCAGCAATAAATCAAGGATTAATCTTGATTGAATGCCCAAAAGCAGTGCAAGAATATCAGGATGGTATGACTGTGAAGATTGATTTTGATAAAAGTCAGATTTTTATTGACAAAAATTCATTTAGCTTTCCAAAACTTCCACCAGAAATCCTTGCTATTAGAGATGCAGGTGGACTTCTTGAATACACAAGAAAAAAACTCCAGGAGAGAGGTAAATAATATGAATACTATTGCAGAAGCAGGCCGTAAAGGTAGTGATGTACGGTCCGATTGTTATATATGCATTGAACTTAGAAAATCTGGTGGAATTAAAATCGAGCTTGTAAGTAGAGTTGATGTGCTTTATGGTAAATCTATAAAAAATATTATAAAAAAAGGATGCGAATATTTTGGAATTGAAAATGCAATTATTAAAGTTGAAGATAGTGGGGCTCTTCAATTCGTTATAATGGCAAGATTAGAAACTGCAGTTAAGAGGCTTGGCAAAACTACACGGAAAGAATTCCTTCCCGAAATGCTCGAATGCGCAAAGTATCCAACAAAACGCGATAGATTTAGGAGATCTCGTTTATATTTACCTGGTAATGAACCAAAGTATATGCTAAATGCAGGAATTCACAAACCAGATGGTATAATTCTTGATTTAGAGGATAGCGTCAATCCAACTGAAAAAGACGCAGCAAGAATATTGGTTAGAAATGCATTAAGGCAGGTCGATTTTTATGGATGCGAAAGAATGGTCAGAATTAATCAGATACCTGCTGGATTGGAAGACCTGGACTATGTTATTCCACATAATGTACATGTAATTCTAATACCAAAATGTGAGAAAGCCGAAGATGTGTTGCTGGTAAATGAACGAATCATTAAAATTCTTAAGGGAAAGAAAAAAACAGTTTATTTGATGCCAATAATTGAAAGTGCTCTTGGTGTAATCAATGCATACGAAATTGCAAGCTCAGCAGAAAATGTCGTTGCTTTAACAATTGGACTGGAAGATTACACTGCTGATATTGGTACGCAACGGACAATTGAAGGCAAAGAGAGTTTCTTTGCGCGATCGATGATTGTTAATGCTGCAAAAGCTGCAGGAATTCAGGCTATCGATACAGTGTTTTCGGATGTGACTGATATGGAAGGTTTACGCAATAGTGTTATTGAAGCAAAATCGTTAGGCTTTGAAGGTAAAGGTTGTATTCATCCAAGGCAGATTTCTGTCATTCATGAGGCATTTGCACCAGATGATGCTGAGATACAAAAGGCAATCAAGATTGTCAAAGCTTATAAAGAAGCAGAAACAAAAGGTCTTTCCGTGGTTGCAGTTGGAAATAAAATGATCGATCCACCTGTTGTTAAGCGTGCTATGAAAACAATTGAACATGCTTTGTCTATAGGCAGGTTACAAGAAAATTGGATGGAGAACTAATATGAAATTAGTCAAAAATGCTGCTGGCAGATATGTGCCTGTAGAAATTAATGGATTAAAATCTGAACCTTTTCGTGGTGTTGGTGCTTACAAACCAAAAGGGAAAAAAGCAGCACCCAAAATTTCTAGTTGTATGGATTACCCTGAAGATGGAAACAAGATAGTTCCGGATCTTAAAACCGCCCTGATAAAAGCTGGCATAAGGGATGGAATTACAATTTCAACTCATCACCATTTCAGAAATGGAGATTTTATTGCTAACAGGATATTTGACATAGCTGCTGAACTTGGAATTAAAAATTTGAGATGGTTTCCAAGCGCAGCGTTTGAATGCCATGCCCCAAACATAAGACACCTGGACTCAGGAGTAATTCATCACATCGAAGGTAGTTTGAATGGTTCTTTAGGTGAGTATTGTTCACAGGGAAGAATGCGTGGACTTGGAGTTTTGCGCTCACATGGTGGAAGGTATCAAGCTATTCAGGATGGTGAAGTACACATTGATATTGCAGTAATCGCTGCTCCCACAGCAGACCCCTTTGGAAATGCGAATGGAGTCAATGGACCTTCCGCATGTGGGGGCTTAGGATTTGCTTTAGCAGATTCCCAATATGCTGATAAAGTAATTGTAGTTACCGATAATCTTGTACCATTCCCATGTGTCCCCTGGCAAATTCAGGGAAATTATGTTGATTATGTTGTGGTAATGGATAAAATTGGTGACCCATCAAAGATTGTTTCTGGTACAACTGAAATTACACGGAGCCCTGATAGATTGTATATTGCTGAATTGGTAGCTAAGTTTATCAAAACAGCAGGAATAATGCGAAATGGTTTTTCTTTTCAAGCTGGTGCCGGAGGAACTGCTCTCGCCTTTGCAGTTGAGTTGGCAAAATTAATGAGAAAAGAAAACATAAAAGCTCGCTTTGTTCGAGGTGGCAGTACAAAATTTTTGGTTGAAATGTTAAAAGAAGGACTAACTGATTATATATTGGATGGACAAACATTTGATCTTGAGGGCGTTAAATCGATGAGGGATAATCCAAATCATGTTCACACCTCTCCGTTTACATCATATAATTATCATGGAAAAGGTAACTTTGCATCGATGGTAGATGTTGTTGTGCTGGGTGCAACGGAAGTAGATCTTAGTTTCAACGCAAACGTGGTAACTCATTCTGACGGAAGATTGTTACATGGAATTGGTGGCTGGCAAAATTGTTTGTTCTCAAAATGTGTAATTCTGGCATTACCCTCCTTCAGAGATCGAATACCTGTAATTGTAGATGAAGTAACAACACTTGTCGGACCAGGTGAATTAATAGATGTCGTGATCACAGAACGTGGTATTGCAATTAATCCAATTCGAGAAGATTTGATAGATGCTGTTAAGAATTCTGATTTACCACTAAAGAGTATTGAAGAATTGCATCGCGAAGTTATAAGGATATGTGGCAAACCACAAAAACCACTACTCGGCGATAAAATCGTTGCAGCTGTGAAGTGGGTGGATGGAACTGTTCTTGATTCTGTTAAACAGGTTTTAAAAGCTCAATGGGGGATTAAGTTACCAGGTGCAGAGTAGCAATTAAGTCTAGAGTTTTATAAATGAAAAAATTATTCATTATCATATTTGTGATATTTGAAGTAAATTCCCAGAATGTTCGTCCCATACGTGATGATGTTGGCTATTGTTGGAATTTGAATTCAATGAGAAAAATAATTGAATACCTTCAATCTGTCGATTCAATGAATATTGAGCCAGGATTTATCGCTGCAATATCTCCACATGATGATTATCTTTACACAGCTTCTGTATATTTTCCAGTTATGAAAAATATTTATGTTGATGAAGTAATCATATTTGGCGTTACGCATTCAACCGTTAGAAAAGAAATTAACAATCCTCTTGGTAAGATAATTTTGGATGATTATGATAACTGGAAAGGGCTAACCTCTGATGTCCAAATATCTCCACTCAGAGATTTAATAAAATCAAAACTTGATACATCGTTCTTCATCATTTCAAATAAAGCACATATGCTTGAACATTCAATTGAGAGCCAAATTCCGTTTCTTAATTACTTTAATCGTAATTTTAAAATTACACCAATTATGGTAACAGAAATGGATTTTCATAGAATGAAAGAGATTACAAAAGAACTTAGCGAAATTTTGTTCGATTACATCAAATATAAAAATCTGGAATTTGGAAAAAATATTTTAATTCTGATCTCGTCTGATGCAAATCATTATGGAAATGATTTCAATAATACACCTTTTGGAGAAGACGAGGGTTCACATACGAAAGCTATTGGCGAGGATCTGAGGATAATTAGAGATTATCTCGAAGGTCCTTTAGAGGAAGAGAAGATTCAAAATTTTATGGCTGAGATGAAAAATATGGTGTGGTGTGGTAAATATTCGATCCCATTTGGGATGTTAACATTAAAAAACTTAACGAATAAAATTAATAATAAGGTTGTAATTGGGAAATTAGTAAGTTATTCTGATACATATAGTAATGGAGTTCTACCTTTAAAAAAAATTGGTATTGGCACAACAGCACCATTTTCACTGAAACATTGGGTAGGTTTTTTTACATTGGTATTCTACAATTGAAATGAAAAAGTTTACCCCCGAATTTAAAAGAGAAAAAATTGACTATTTTCTTCTATTCATTACTTTTGTTTGGGCAGCTAATTATCCTATCATAAAATATGGAATATCTGGTCTAAATATATTCATATTCAATGCTGTTAGGTTTATTACTGCATCAATAGTTTTAGCAATAATATTTGTTGTTAGAGAAAAATGGATCAAAATACCTAAGAACGATTGGTTCAAGTTTATTGGGATTGGATTATTAGCTAATGTATTATATCAAGTAGCATTTATTACGGGAGTTAATATGACCACAGCCGGAAATGCTGCAGTTATTCTCTCCACCTCACCATTATGGACTGCATTTATACAATCTAAGATTTATAAATACAAGATAGAATTAATTACTTATACTGGTCTTTTTATTTCACTTATTGGGATTATCTTTATCATAACAGGAAGTGGAAAACAGATTGAATTTGGGAGTAAAGCGTTAGTTGGGGATATAATCTGTTTGTTTGCTGCTCTGTTCTGGTCGTTACAAACAAATTTACAGAAGCCAGTATTAACAAAATACCCCCCAGTACAGTTGACTTTAATTACGACTATTGTTGGAGCAATAGGTTTGTCAGGTTTATCATTACCATATGCAATGAATTTAAAATTTACGAGTATAAGTTTTGGTTACTATTTGGCTGCAATCATATCTGGGGTTTTTGCCATTGCAATATCGAATTTATTATGGTCTTATGGTATAAAAAATATCGGAGCTGGAAGGACATCAAACTATCAGAATCTTGTACCAATTCTGGCTATCATTATTTCCCACATTGCTTTGAATGAAAAAATACTTTTTATCCAGATAGTAGGTGCAATAATTACCGTTTTTGGGGTATATCTGGCAAGAAAATGATTAAAAATTGCAAATTATGGTCTATTTATAAACTTGATTTTTAATTTATATATTTATATATTTAATGTGAAATTTGTTATCTAAATAATTTAACCAATTAAATAGGAGTTAGTTATGAAAAAAGTCATCAGTGGTATACTTGTTCTCACATTTTTATTAAGTGGTTTAATATTTGCTCAAAACAAATACGTGGGTGTAAAAACCTGTGCACCTTGTCATAAAGGGGAGAAAAAAGGTGCAATTATGGAAAAATGGGAAAAGAGTAAGCATGCCCAAGCATATCAAACTCTTTTAACAGATGCAGCAAAAAATATCGCTAAAGAGAAAGGGCTAAAGAAACCAGCTCATGAAAGTCCCGAATGCCTTGAATGCCATGTTACTGCAGCAAAAGCAGATGCGAAACTGCTTGATAAAAATTTCAAAAAGGAAGACGGTGTTGGCTGTGAAACATGTCATGGTGCTGGTTCAGCATATAAATCAATGGCGATTATGAAAGACAAGAAGAAAGCAATTGAAAATGGTCTAACTGCCTACGCTGATGAGAAAGCTATTGAAGCACATTGTAAAACATGCCACAATGAAAAAAGTCCAACTTATAAAGAATTTAAGTTTAAAGAAGCATGGGCTCAAATCGTTCATAAAGCTGTAAGATAATATATCTGATTTTTCACTTTTGTAGTAAGCCAGAGCTTTTAGCTCTGGCTTTTTTGTTGTTATATTCAACAGTTGCTGTTGAATAATGCAACAATTACATTTATAGATATTTCAATAAAATATAAAATTTTCGACATTATGTTAGAATATAATGCTTAATATTTCAACAATTATATATTGAAATATTAAACAAACATTTTTTGTGATTTACCATCCCTATAACTCCTTTATTTTAAAGTGGTTATAAGCACCATTTTTGGCTTCAAAATTAGCTCATCTGGCATAATATATGCGATTAAATAAGTAAAAGAATAAAAAATAAAAGGAGTAACAAAGATGACTGCATTATTAGTAATATTAAGCGTGATTCTCTTTATCACGATCGACTATCTAGTCTATAGAAAAAAAGGTACAGCACTTGTTCAGATAGCGAGAGATACAGTAGAAGATCAACAAGCTAAATCATCAGATCGAACTGTAATTAATGAAGATGAAATAAGCTTGCCGAATGGTGTATTTCTTCATCCAAAGCATACCTGGGCATATGTACTCCAATCTGGAAAAGTAAAAATTGGTGTCGATTCTTTCATTTCTAAAATTATAAGCGGAATTGATAAAGTTGTGTTACCACCAATTGGTATGGAAATAAAGAAAGGACAACCAATTCTAAATCTATATTCTAAGGATAAGAATTTGAAATTGATTTCACCAATTAATGGAATTGTAGTTTCTGTTAATGATGAACTGATGTCAAAACCCGAGCTTTTGAAAGACCCATACAATGCAGGTTGGACAGTGATCGTTCAGCCATCAAAATTATCTTCAGATATTTCATCAATGAAAATAGCTGATGAGGCAATTAAAATTTTGAAAGATGAATTTAAACGATTCAAGGAATTTATAATTAATTATGGCAATGGAAATAATTTGGGCCTTCAAACATTACAGGATGGTGGAATTCCCGTAACAGGAATTTTAACAGAATTGGATAAGCAAAAATGGGATTTGTTTCAAAAAGAATTTCTTGATTTTGCATAATAGAGGAGATAAATCCTATGAAAAAGAAAGCACTATTAATTGATATCACTAAATGTGTTGGTTGTCAGCAGTGTGCTATTGCATGTAAAGAGCAAAATAATTTGCCTGATATAGAAGAAACAAAATTATCTGCCACTGCATATACAGTGGTAGAAGAGAGAGGGGAGCATTATGTAAGACGTCTGTGTATGCATTGTAATGAACCTACATGTGTTTCTGTATGTCCTGTTGGTGCATTTGAAAAAACGCCAGAGGGTGCAGTTCTTTATGATGAATATAAATGTATCGGTTGCAGATATTGTATGATGGCTTGTCCATTCCAGGTTCCAAGATATGAATGGTATAGCACAACCCCACGTGTCCAGAAATGTAGAATGTGCATAGAAAGAGTAAGAGATGGAAAGGTACCAGCCTGTGTTCAAGCTTGCGAAACAGGTGCAAGTCAATTCGGAGAATATTATCAAATGTTACAGATAGCACATCAAACCATTAAGGCAGAACCGGATAAATATGTAAATCATATTTATGGTGAAAAAGAAGTCGGTGGCACTTCTGTTTTATATATTTCCGATGTTCCATTTGAAAAGATAGGTTTTAAAACCAATTTAGGAACAGTACCACTTCCTGAATATACCTGGAAAGCGCTTTCTAAAATTCCATCTGTAGTTTTAGTGGGAGGGACACTTTTATACGGTATCTGGTGGATTACCAGTCGGCGTAAAGAAGTTATAGAATATGAGCGTAAATTGAAGGAACAAAAAAATGAAGAAGAGGAAGGTTAATTATGAAAAATTCTTTTTTAAGTAAATTAACATTCTGGAAAGGTTTTGCTATTATTGTTCTAATTATCGCTGCTTATGCAGTTTTCGTAAGATTTACGAATGGGCTTGGTGCAGCTACAAATTTAAAGGATGAATTCCCCTGGGGATTATGGATCGGATTTGATATATTGTGTGGTGTCGGGTTAGCGGCAGGTGGTTTCACTCTTTGTGGTATCGTTTATATTTTTAATATCAAAAGTTTTAAGCCAATTATTAGACCAGCTGTATTAACAGCTTTTCTTGGTTACTTGTTAGTTATTGCAGCTTTGCTTATAGACCTTGGCCGCCCATATAGAATCTGGCATGCAATAATTATGTGGAATCCTAAATCAGTGATGTTTGAAGTTGCCTGGTGTGTGATGTTATATACGACTGTTTTAGCGCTTGAATTCAGCCCAGCTGTTTTTGAAAAATTAAAGTGGAATTTTCCTTTAAAAATTATTAAATCCATAACCATTCCATTAGTAATTCTTGGTGTGATACTTTCTACACTTCACCAGTCTTCACTTGGATCACTATATTTAATTGTTCCTAATAAATTATATGCATTCTGGTATTCATCACTTCTGCCTGTATTTTTCTTTCTATCTGCACTCACCATTGGTTTTGCAATGGTAATAATCGAATCTTATTTGAGTTCTCGTGCTTTCAATAAACAGTTAGAGTTACCTTTACTTATTCGACTTGGACAGGTAATTCCAATCTTATTGTTGATACAATTAGTCATAAAAGTAATAGATTTTGCCGATCGTGGAGTTTTTAATCTTTTACTCGTACCAAGGACTGAAACATATTTATTTTATATTGAGATGTTATTTGCAATATTTATCCCTATGTTTATGTTATTTAGTAAAAAGATACGATACAGCCGTGCTGGTTTATTTTATGCTTCACTATTTGCTGTACTTGGCTTCATTCTTAATCGTATGAATGTATCCATCACAGGAATGGAGGCAGGAAGTGGTACAACCTACACTCCTCACTGGATGGAATATTTTATTACACTTGGTATTGTGACACTCGGATTTATTGCTTTTAGTTATGCAGTAAAATATCTAAATGTATTTGAGAAATCGCCCGAAGCGGAAGTTACTGAATCTCCAGTTGTAACTTCAGTTAAACAATTAGAAATCCAGGTTAACAAATGAATAAGAGAAGAAATCTATGAGTCAAGCAAATATGAATAACGATATTAATGATGATTATTCAAAAATATTAAGTGAGATTTTGAATAAGGTATTTTTATTTGAAATTGATAATGATATTTATTATTCAAAAAATCATCTATGTTTCCAGAAAACTGATGAAAATATTTTTATTGTTGGATTTGATTCGTATATAACAAATCTTTTGTCATTTATTAATGCAATTGTCCTAACTTCAATAAACGAACCAATATTTGAAGGGAAACCATTTGGATGGTTGGTGCAAAATGGAAAAACTTTTTCTATATATTCGCCTGTAAATGCTGTAATATATGAACAAAATATGAATATAGTTGATAAACCAGATAGTTTGAGGAACAGAAAATTTCCCGATAATTGGTTCGTAAAACTTAAATTTCAGGATAAAAAAGATACTTTAAAATTGATGCAAGGGAAGATTGCTGAAATTTGGTATGAACGAATAAATAAGAAATTAAAAAATGAAATTATTAATATACTGAAAGAATCTCATCCAAAAGAATTGATTACCCAATTCGATGGAGGAAAGTTTATATACTCGATAACTGAGATTCTGCCTTCAAATGAGCGAATTAAAATAATAAGTGATATGCTTCTAATAAGATAGTACTCACTTTAAAAATTTGTTTATTGTTGAAAAATTCCACAAATTATGTGTGGAATTTTTCGTTTAGGAAAAATTATGAAAAAGTTAATCAATACGCTTTCATTTAGATTATTTATAACATTATCGCTGGTTTTAATTTTAATAATGGGTGGATTTATATACCTGACTCTTGATTCACAGGAAAAGCATATGATGAATTGCATTTTAATTAGTACGAACCGTATTAGTGATTTCATAAAAGGTTCAACCAGATATGGAATGCTTTTAAATCGACGAGAGGACACACATCAGATTATTAACAGGTTGGGACAGGAAAAAGGTATAGAAGTTATTCGAGTATATAATAAAAAGGGGGAGATAATGTTCTCAAGTATTGAAGATGAAATAGGTAAAACAGTCGATATGACTGCGGAAGCTTGCTATATCTGTCATAGTGAATCGAAACCAATTGAATCCATTCCTGAAAAAAATCGGGTCCGTATTGTTTCTCGAGCGGATGGACATAGATCTTTGGGACTGATAAATCCAATTAGAAATGAGTACGACTGTTCAAATGCTGATTGTCATGCACATCCATCGGATATTAAAGTTCTTGGAGTTCTTGATATTAAAATATCATTAGATCATCTCGATAGAAATATCAAGGAAGCAGAAAATCAAATAATATTGTTTTCAATAATTTTAATTGTATTAATAAATCTGGTGACTGGAGTTTTCATACATAAATTTGTTCACAAACCAGTTCATATGTTAATTGATGGTACGAATGCTATAGCATCCGGAAACTTAAATTATAAAATCACACTAGATTCTAGGACTGAGATAGGTGAGTTAGCAAAAATGTTTAATACAATGACCGAAAAACTTAATAAAGCATATAATGAAATTAAGGAATGGTCGATAAATCTTGAAAATAAAGTTAATGAGAAAACTGATGAATTAAAACGTGCACAGGCACATTTGTTTCAAATTGAAAAAATGGCATCTCTTGGACAACTTGCAGCTACCGTTGCGCATGAATTAAATAATCCATTGGAGGGAATTTTAACATTAACAAAACTTCAAATAAAGAGGTTGAACAAGAATTCCCTTACAAAGGAAGAGGTTGAAAGCATCTTGAAAGATTTAAGCTTTATTGCTGAAGAGACAATGCGTAGCGGAAATATTGTTAAAAATTTACTTTTATTCTCCCGTCAACAACCAACTGAATTTCAAGATGCTGATATTGAACAGATCATAGAAAAATGCATTATACTAATTCAGCATCATCTCAAATTAAATAATATAAATTTGGTAAAAAATTATCAAATTAGAAACAAAAATATTATGTGCAATGCTCAACAATTGCAGCAGGCATTCTTGGCTTTAATGATAAATTCTGTTGAAGCAATGCAAAACGGTGGTGAACTAAAAATCTCAATTTTAGAAACTAATCCAGACGAAATCGAAATACAGTTTTCCGATACAGGTCAGGGTATACCTGATGAAATTAAAGATAAAATATATGAGCCCTTCTTTTCCACAAAAGCTAATGGAAAGGGAATTGGACTGGGATTATCGGTGGTTTATGGAATCGTGAATAATCATAAAGGTAAAATTACTCTCGATTCAAAAGTTGGTCAGGGTACAACATTTAAAATTACATTATCAAGGAAATTAAATAAAAGAATAGTTAAAGAGGAGTACGATGGATAATAAGAATTTCGGTATTTTAATAGTTGATGATGAACAAATCGTGAGGGAATCGCTTTACAGGTGGTTTATTGAAGATGGGTTTAGAGTTGAGACAGCTGAAAATGGTGCAGATGCTTTGAGGAAACTTCAGAAATCCTCATTCGATATTGCCTTTGTGGACATTAGGATGCCTGGAATGGATGGGCTTGAGTTGCAGCGTAGAATAAAAGAAATTGATAAATCCATATCTATAATTATTATAACTGCATTTGCTTCAGTAGAATCTGCCGTTCGGGCTTTGAAGGAAGGTGCATATGATTATGTCACCAAACCAATTGATCCGGACGAATTAAGTCATATCGTTTCAAATATCATTAATCAAAAAAAATTAATGTTAGAAAACATCCAGTTAAAACAAAAGATAGAGGATTTGTCTCAGGTTGAGGAAATTGTTGGAGAAAGTCCACAAATTAAAAAGGTGTTCGAGCTGATATTAACAGTTGCAAAAACTGATACAACAGTTTTAATAAGGGGTGAAAGTGGCACAGGCAAAGAATTGGTGGCGAAAGCAATCCACGCAAATAGTTCAAGGAAGTATTTTCCAATAATTCCTGTAAATTGTGGAGCATTAAACGATAATCTGCTTGAGAGCGAATTATTCGGACACGAAAGAGGTGCTTTTACAGGTGCTCAATACCGCCGTAAGGGAAAATTCGAAATGGCAGACGGCGGAACAATATTCTTTGATGAAATCGGAAATGTAAGTGAAAAATTACAAGTAGATTTATTAAGAGTTTTAGAAACCAAACAGTTTACAAGATTAGGAGGGGAGCAGTTAATAAATGTTGATGTTAGGATTATTTGCGCAACAAACCGTGACCTCGAACAAGCGGTAAAAGAAGGAAAGTTTAGAGAAGATTTATATTATCGACTAAATGTTTTTACAATCTTCCTTCCACCTCTTAGAGAAAGAAAAAGCGATATCCCGATACTGGTGGAACATTTTATAAAAAAATATTCTCAAGTTATGAGTAAACCAATAATGAAAATTGATCCTGATGCACTCGATGTCTTGATGCGGTATGACTGGCCTGGTAATGTTCGTGAGCTGGCTAATGCAATTGAGAGAGCAATGGTTATTGGAAAACCGCCTGCTATAAAAAAAGAAGATTTACCTTTTCAGTTACTTTCAAACGGCGTTGATAAACCTTTATCCGATTCTCTTGAAGAAATTGAAAGAGCCCATATTTTAAAAATACTGAACCAATGTGACTGGAACATAACAAGATCTGCTGAAATACTGGGCATTGATAGAGCAACACTTTACAATAAAATTAATAAATACAAATTGCGTTAGTAAATGCATATCGAAATCCTTGGTGCGCGTTATAATAAATATATTAACATTGATAATCTCTGTAAAAATGTGAGCAATGTCTTCGGTCTTGAAGTAAAGTTTAAAAAAATTGTACTGGATTTCGGACTCGCTTTTGATCCTCATCGCTTACAATATTATTCTACAAAACTTCTGGAACTAATAATTAACAGCGGTAACTTGAATAACGATAGAAAATCAATAATTTTAACAGACCTGGATTTATTTGTACCAATTCTTACATATGTTTTTGGAGAAGCTGAATTGAATGGGAAAGCTGCAATAGCTTCCTCTCATAGATTACATAATGAATACTATGGTTTACCCAGAAATGATGAGCTTTTACAATCGAGAATTGAAAAAGAAATCATCCATGAATTGGGACATACATTTGGTTTAATACATTGCTCAGATAATTTTTGTGTTATGCATTCATCGAGCTATGTTGAAGATATCGACTTAAAATATTCAGATTTTTGCAAAGAGTGCAGAAAAATATATAACAGTTTATAAAATTGGATATTTTTGTCCTATTTTTATATATTTAAATAAAAAAAGGTATATATCAATGGCAAAGAGATTTCCAGATACTTTTTATAATTCTTTAAGCATAATTGGTTCGGTACTTTCCATAATTATTTTTATCACAATTTTATTCCTTGTAATAATTGGTTTATTTGTTCCTGAAACACCTGTTTACTTTGGTATTGTTACATTTATTGTTCTTCCGATATTATTGATTTTTAGCTTATTACTTATAATCATTGGCATAGTACGGGAAAGGAAACGACTTTTAAAAGGTGGGGAGGTTAAACATTTTATAAGCCTTGATTTTGATAATCCTAAACACAGGAGAGGTGTCATTGCTTTCGTAATAGTTGTTGTTTTGTTTATGCTTTCGAGTGCTTTTGGAAGCTATCAAGCTTTTCAATATTCTGAATCGGTAGAATTTTGCGGTAAGGTTTGTCATGAGGTGATGGAACCAGAATATACTGCTTATCAAACATCTCCACACGCACGAGTTCGTTGTGCCGAATGCCATATTGGTGAGGGAGCCGATTGGTTCGTAAAATCTAAACTATCAGGTGCATATCAGGTGTATTCTGTTTTATTTAATAAGTATTCTCGACCAATCCCGACTCCAATAAGGAACTTGCGTCCAGCTCAGGAGACATGTGAGAGGTGCCATTGGCCACAGTATTTTTTCAGTGAAAAGAAGATTCAGAAAACATATTTTAAAAAGGATGAAAAGAATACACCATGGACGGTTTCACTTTTAATGAAAATTGGTGGTGGTTCACCAGAAATGGGACCAACAGCCGGAATTCACTGGCATATGAATATTAACCAAAATATCCAGTATATATCAAAAGATAAAATGCGTCAGGAAATAATTTATGTTAAATCCATTGATCGAATGGGCAACGTTACTGAATACTTCTCTACGGATAATCCACTTACTAGAGATCAAATCGACTCTCTTCCAAAATTCATGGTTGACTGTATTGATTGTCACAACCGGCCCTCCCATGTTTATAACCCGCCAACATCTTCAGTGGATCTTTCGCTATTTTTAAAAAGAATTGATCCTACGCTACCTTTTATAAAGAAAATTGCTGTTGAAGCTCTATCATATAATTATTCAACTAAGGAAAAAGCTCTGGATAGTATTAGGCATATAATCGAAAACTTTTATGGCTCTGAATATAAAGATATTGCCATTAATAAAAGTGAACAGATAAAAGAAGCAGTATTAGAAGTCCAAAAAATATATTCACGAAACTTCTTCCCAAGAATGAATGTAACTTGGAAAGCTTATCCAGAAAATATAAGTCATTTGAATAATCCTGGTTGTTTTCGATGTCATAATGATAAATTGATAAGTTCACTTGGACAATCTATAACTAAAAATTGTAACAGTTGCCACACGATTTTATATCAGGGACCAGAATTGAGTCCGAAAACACTAACAACCACCGGTCTAGACTTTATTCATCCTGAAGATATTGGTGACGAGTGGAAAACAACAAATTGTAATGAATGTCACACTGGTGAATAAAAAACCAATAAAAATTGGAGCAATAATATGAATCAAAGCAGACGTTCTTTTCTTAAATATATTTTGGGGGGATCACTAATTGCTTTTATAGGAGCTGTATTATATCCCGTGATTGCTTTCTTGAAACCTCCTAAATCAAAATCTGTTGAAATATCTTCAATTAAAGTATGTAAAGTTAATGATCTGCCCAATGATTCTGGCTTAATATTTAAATTTGGGAATAAACCTGGAATATTAGTGAGAACTCCCAAAGGTGATTTCAGAGCATTTGATGCTACATGTACACACCTTGATTGTACAGTTCAATATAAAAAGGATATGGGTGTGATTTGGTGTGCTTGCCATAATGGGAAATATGATTTGAATGGTAGAAACATATCAGGTCCTCCTCCACGCCCCTTAATTCCATTTAAGGTTATTGTACAGGGTGATGAAATATTCGTCTCTAAACAATTGTAGGAGACTCAAATGAAACCCAATATCTGGAGAAGATTTTATTACTGGTTAGATGAAAGAATTCAGTTTGAAGATTTAATTCGGTTTGCAGCTAAAAAATATGTTCCTGTTCATAGCCACTCATTATGGTATTATTTTGGTGGTGTAACACTCTTTCTTTTCATAATTCAGGTTGTAACAGGTATACTACTTTTACTTTATTATAAAGGAAATGAGGATTTGGCATTCGAAAGTATCAGATACATTATGACCGAAGTGGAATTTGGCTGGCTTATAAGATCAATTCATAGCTGGTCAGCGAATTTAATGATCTTGGCTGCATTTATCCATATGTTCAGTGTTTTCTTTACGAAAGCTTATCGCAAACCTCGAGAAATTACCTGGTTAACTGGTATGGTAATGTTATTTTTAGCACTTGGATTTGGATTCAGTGGATACCTTCTGCCCTGGAATGAACTTGCTTTTTTTGCAACAAAAGTGGGTACCGATATCGTAGGTGTTATTCCACTGATAGGTAAGCCAATACAAATTTTCCTGCGAGGAGGTGAAGATGTGACAGGTGCAACTCTTTCTCGATTTTTTGGCTTTCATGTGGCGATCTTACCCGGTATCTTTACAATATTTCTTTTTATTCATCTTTTACTTGTACAAAGGCAAGGAATGAGTCTTCCGATGGAGATTGTTCCAGAAAAAGCTATGAAAACAATGCCTTTTTTCCCTAATTTTTTATTAAGAGATTTACTTTTATGGCTCATAGTTCTTAACATACTTGCAATACTTGCTGTACTTTATCCATGGGAATTAGGCGTCAAAGCCGATCCTTTTGCGCCAGCCCCAGCTGGAATCAAACCCGAGTGGTACTTTATGTTTATGTTCCAGACATTAAAATATATACCAGCTCATATCTGGATATTCGATGGTGAAGTAGTTGGGGTTTTATTGTTCATAATCGCAGGGGTTCTATGGACATTGATTCCTTTCTGGGATAAAAAAACAGCCCGAGGTGAGAAAAATTTGTTAATTAATTATTTAGGACTCTTCTGCATACTTTACATCATTTTGCTAACAATATTGGGGTACCTGTCATGAATAAATTTAAGATATTAGATAGTTTAATAAAATTGATTTTCTATTTGACTTTAGTTATTGGAATGTTTTTCGAAAATAACTTAGCCCAAAATACAACAGATTTTTGTCTTAAATGCCATAAGGCAAATGGTGATAAAGCAGCTGTAATGTTTACTAAAGATATTCATTATGAAATGGGAGTTTCATGTGCTGATTGCCATGGTGGCGATCAATCAAAGAGCAATATGGGGGAAGCTATGAGTGAAAAAAATAATTTTATTGGAGTTCCGAAGGGAAACAGGATCTCAGAATTATGTAGTCAGTGCCATAGTGATGAATATCAGAATTTGATCAATAGCGTGCATGGTAAATTAACGATTAAAGGAGATCAGATTATTACCCAGTGTATTACCTGCCACGGTATTCATAATATTTTAAGAAAAGAAGATAAAAATTCAAATGTTAATGCATTAAATGTTGCTAAGATATGTGCAGGTTGTCATTCTAATATTGCGTATATCAAAAAATACAACCCTGAACTTCCAACTGATCAGTATGAGAAGTATCTGACAAGTAAACATGGTATTCTCAATTCAAAAAAGGACCCAAAAGCTGCATCTTGTGTTAGCTGCCATGGAAGTCATGAAATTCGCAATGTTAATGATGTTAAATCTAAAGTATATGCGAGCAATTTACCAGAGGTTTGTTCTGTTTGCCATAGTGATTCACAGTATATGAAAGATTATAAAATACCTACTGATCAATACGACAAGTATATTGGGAGTGTACATGGCATTGCGTTACTTAAAAAAGGTGATTTAGCTGCACCGTCTTGCAATGATTGTCATGGCAATCATGGTGCTGCACCGCCAGGTGTTGAATCAATCTCAAAAGTTTGCGGTATATGCCATGCTTTAAACGCCGAATTGTTTGCTAAAAGTCCACATAAAAAAGCTTTCGATACTCTAAATAAACCTGAATGTGAAACCTGTCATGGAAATCATGAAATTATAGTTGGTACTGATCAATTAATTGGCAATACTAAAGGCACCATCTGTTACCAATGCCATAACGAGAATCAAAATGTGGAGGGATTTATAGTCGCGGGAAAAATGAGAGCAATTTTAGATAGCTTGGTAAAACTTGAAGAAACAACAGTTAAGTTAATAACCGATGCTGAACAGAAAGGTATGGAAGTATCTGAAGCAAAGTTTAAACTTAGAGATATTCGTCAGGCAAAATTGGAAACACGAACCATAATTCATGCATTTAATTTTGATACATTCGAGAAAACTTCAAATAATGCTTTAAGCTTGATTTATGATGTAAAAAGTCTGGGTGAGAAAGCTGTAAATGAATACTATTTCAGAAGATGGGGTTTATTGGCTGCTACCGCAATTATTTCGGTTCTTGCAATAACTTTGTTTATATATATCAAAAAACTTGAAAAAAAATCAAATGGGAAATGATTAGATTTTGGATAATTAACTGATTTTTCATAAATTCAATTAAAATTTTATAATAATTTTAAAATATTCAGGTAAATTTTATGAAAAGAATATTTATCTTGATTCTTATGATCCTCTTTCAAGAGGTGTCTATTAGCCAGATTGTAAATGGTAGGTTTTCGACTTCAGTTTATTCTTTTGAGAAATTTGATACTATCGGAATTTCAAGTTCGTACTGGCGAGCATTCCAAACTTTTCAATTAGATGTAACTAAAGAGAGATATTCCCTCCACTCATTAATTCAAGGCAATGCAAATTTTTCAGGTGATGTGGATGAGATCAGTAATATAAAATTTTACAACTTGTACTTTAAGATAAAAAAGATTTTTAATGTTGCAGATTTTAATCTTGGTAGGCAGTATATTTTCGGAGGTATAGCAAATGGTTTGATTGATGGTGCTGCGATAAAGTTATCCCTTTATGATAATAAATTAATTCTTAAATCATTCGGTGGTGCTATAGTCAATAAGGAGCTTAAACCTGAAATAACAAAGAGTTTGCGAAATAATTATTTATTAGGATTTCATCTTATAGGAAGTCCTGTAAATGATTTGAGCTTAAGTGTAAGTTATATGAATCGCCACAGAGAACGATTACAGTATAATACAATCAGACCTGATACATTGGGTTTTGTCTATAATCAATTAATTGGATATCCATCTTCTGCAGAACAATTTATTAGCGGAGATGTTGATTACAATTTCTTGAATTACGGCAGGTTGTATGCTCGTTATGACTATGATATTAATATGGTGCAAACTTCAAGGTTGCAGTTTGGAACAAAAGTACTTGTAACGAATCAGATTGCCCTTATAGGCGAGTATATTAGACGTACACCTCGTTTATATTTTAACTCGATTTTCTATGTTTTCCAGTCAAATAATACCGAAGAGGTAGAAGGTGGTATAGAATTTTCATATAAGCCAAATATGAAGTTTTATGCAAAATTTGCAAATGTTCAATACTCAGGAGATAAAGCAAATAGATATACTATAGGTATGAGCACTGAGTATGGTAGCTTGTTCTATGCAGGAAGCAATGGATATGCAGGTGAATTATCGAGTGTTTCTGCACAGATATTTTATCCTTTGCTTGAGAGGAGAATTATTCCAACAATTTCGGTATCCCGCTCATCATATAAATTGACAAAAAATTCTGATAGGTATGAAAGTTTTACTGGAGTGTTTGGAGCTGCTGTTAACCTGATTAAAAACATATCATTCGATGCTCAGATTCATTGGCTAAACAACAAAGTTTATAAGGATGATTTAAGATTTTTATTTAAAGCAAGTTACTTCTTTTCTCAAAAGTTAAACATTCTTTAGAGGGTAGATATGACGAAAAAAACACAATTAATTTTCCTATTCATTTTCATCCTTGTTGTATTTTCTGCATTAGCGATGTTACAGTCAACAGATAATTATTGGAAGGAAGATAATAGATCAATAAAAATAAAATTTTCGCATAAATTTCACTTAGAACAGGGTATTGGATGTGCTGATTGTCATACAAATGCAGCAGGTAGCACGAACTCTAATGATAAGTTGTTTGGGGATCATAATTCGTGTTCAGGTTGTCATCAGGAGCAAGTAGATTCCGAATGTGGATATTGCCATATTAAAAAGGATGAACCTGAAGGGTTTGACAATCCTATTCGTGAAATAATATTTTCTCATAAACAACATCTGGAATTGGAAGATATAAACTGTGAAACTTGCCATAAAAATTTGCAGGAAGTAGATTATGCGAACTCAGAGAATATGCCCAAAATGGCTGATTGTAATTTCTGTCACGACAACACCAAAGCAAGCAATGTATGTGAAAACTGTCATACTAACTTTGCAACATTGATTCCTTCGGATCATTTAAGTTCAAATTTTAGAAATGATCATAAACGATTGGTTAGAGTTGGTGCAATGGAAACAAATTGTTCTACCTGTCATGACGAAGCTTTCTGCCAGCAATGTCATGATGGGTCGAATTTAGTTAAATTTGGTAAAATTGGTTTAATGAGCGATTTTTCTCCAAAAACTACAAGAAGAGATTCACCCCGTGAATTTAGATTGAATTTTGTTCATGATTTAAATTATAGATTTACCCATTCTATAGATGCAAAATCAAAACAAAGCGATTGTTATTCATGTCATAATCGGGAAACTTTTTGTTCCGAATGCCATCAAGCTGGTGGGAATATAACACAGAAGAGTTTTAAACCTTTATGGCATAATGAACCCAATTTCAAGACATTCGGTGTGGGCTCTGGAGGTGGAACTCATGCACAGCTTGCAAAAAGAGATATAGAATCCTGTGCATCCTGTCATGATGCTGAAGGTGCAGATCCAACCTGTGTTCAATGCCATATCGATAATGATGGAATTAAAGGAACCAATCCAAAAACACATAAATCCAATTATATGAAAGGTGAAAAAGGTTTATGGCACGAGACAAATTCAGCTGTGTGTTATGTTTGCCACACAAACCCAAACGCAAATAAAGATGGTAATAAGAGCGGCCCATTCTGCAATTATTGTCACATATAAGGAGAATTTTGTATGCAATTTTATAAATTAACATTAATAATCATAGTATTAATTGTATTTTCGGGATGTTCGAAACTACAGAAAGAATTACCTCAACCAACATCACCAACAGCTGTCCATTCTACAGGCTGGAATGATACAGCTTCGTCAAATTTTCATGGTTTATATTTGAAATCCAGAAATTGGAAGAAAGATGATTGTGTGCAATGTCATGCATCTGATTTTAGTGGAGGTACGAGTAATATATCTTGCTATGGTTGTCATCAATCCTATCCACACAAAGCCGGTATTTTAGACAAAACGAGCCAGTTTTATCATGGATATCTATTAAAGCTCATAGATTGGAACTCCTCATCCTGTCAGAAGTGCCATGGATATGATTATAATGGTGGAAGAAGCGAGGTTGCTTGTTATCAATGTCATAATTCATACCCACATAAAAGCGGTTGGAAGCAAACAGGAAATTCGTTGTTCCATGGTGTTTATTTAAAAAATAATAATTGGAATTTGCAGAGTTGCCAGAATTGTCATGGCAGTAATTATGATGGTGGTAGTATAACAGATAAAGGTTGTATGAGTTCAGGTTGTCATATTGATGAAGCCCAGAATAAAAAATCACCAGAAGCATGCAATACCTGTCATGGGAAATTTAACTCACCAGCGAATCTTATAATTTCTTGGGCTCCACCTCGTGGAATTGATGGAAGTACAGATTCAACGCATAGAAGTGTTGGCGCTCATCAGATGCATTTGTCTACAGGTAAAATCGGAAATTCATTGAAGTGTAATGAGTGTCATAATGTTCCAGTTCAAGTATTTAGCACTGGACACCTTGATAGTAATCTACCAGCAGAGGTCGTTATGAATGATACCCTTGCACGATTAATTACAGGTAATGGTTCCTTGGTCCCAAATCCAGCTTATGATAATGTAAGTTTAAGATGTTCTAATACATACTGTCATGGAAATTGGAAACTTAGAAGAGCAAACTCAACGAATCAGTTTGGATATGCTGACTCAATTATGGTTGGTGCTAATTATTCTCCCCTCTGGAATGGAGGGGCTTCTGAGGCGGTGTGCGGTAGCTGCCATGGATTACCACCAACTGGACATATTGCATCAAACATAAATGCATGTACGAATTGCCATACGGGTGTTGTTAACAATGCAGGTCAAATTATAGATAAAACTAAACATATAAACGGAAAAATTAATGTCTTCGGACAGGAAAAATGGATGAATTAACAATCGAGGAATAAAATGTACAAGATAGTAGAAAAACAACAGTTATCCGATATAATAACAAAACTTGTTATTGAAGCACCTTTAATTGCAAAAAAACGGAAAGCTGGAAATTTTGTTATAATAAGAGTTGACGAAAACGGTGAAAGGATTCCAATAACAATCGCTGATTCAGATCCTCAAAAGGGGACAGTGACTATAATAGTTCAGGCAGTTGGTAAAACTACAAAATTGCTATGTTCATTGAATAAAGGTGATTATGTGCTTGATTTCGTTGGTCCACTCGGCGAACCTACACCAATTCACAATTATGGTACTGTTGTTTGTATTGGTGGTGGTGTTGGAACTGCCGAAGTTTATCCTATTGCTAAAGCACTAAAAGAAGCAGGTAATAATGTTATTGGTATCGTGGGTGCGAGAACAAAAAACCTGATAATTCTTGAAGACGAAATGAGGGCAATTTGTAATGAACTTTATATCACGACTGATGATGGATCATATGGAAGAAAAGGTTTTGTTTCAGATCAATTACAGGATTTAATAAACAGTGGAATTAAAATTGATGCAGTTTATGCAATAGGACCTATTCCGATGATGAAAGTTTGTGCAAATGTAACTCGACCATATAAAATAAAAACCTATGTAAGTTTAAATCCAATTATGGTTGATGGAACCGGTATGTGCGGTGGATGTAGAGTAACAGTCGGTGGGAAGATGAAATTTGCTTGTGTAGATGGTCCTGAGTTCGATGCTCACGAAGTGGATTTCGATGAGCTAATAATGAGGAATAGAACTTATGTAGACCTTGAAAAAATATCAGATGAATTATACGAAAAACATGTATGTAAATTGGAAGGTGTAAAATAATGACAAACCCATTAAAACCGTCAGAAAGAATGAAAATACCAAGGCAGCATTCTATAGAGCAGACTGCTGAGGATAGAATAAAAAATTTTTTCGAAGTATCTTTTGGCTTAAATGAAGAATTAGCACTTATCGAAGCAAAAAGATGCCTCGAATGTAAAAATCCTGTGTGTATAGAAGGATGCCCTGTCAGGATTGATATTCCTGGTTTTATTAAATTGATACTCGAAAAAGATTATGTTGGCGCTGTAAATAAAATCAGGGAAGCAAATTATTTGCCCGCAATTTGTGGGAGAGTGTGCCCACAGGAAGATCAGTGCGAGATAGTTTGTTTGTTAGGTAAAAAGCACGAACCAGTGGCAATTGGCAAATTGGAAAGGTTTGTTGCTGATTACGAAATGGCTAACAATCTTTTTGAAACTCCAGTCATTACTAATCATATTGATAAAAAGGTTGCAGTAGTTGGTTCAGGACCCGCTGGATTAACCTGTGCAGCCGAACTTGCGAAGATGGGATATAAAGTGACAATCTTTGAAGCTCTACACTCAACAGGTGGAGTGCTCAGATATGGAATTCCAGAATTCCGCTTACCCAAAAAAATTCTTGATATAGAAGTGGATAGAATAAAAAAATTGGGTGTGGAAATTTATACAAATTTTGTTGTTGGTAGAACTGCAACATTAGACGAGCTACTTGATGAATGGGGTTTTGATGCAGTGTTTTTAGGAACAGGTGCCGGTACACCGAATTTTATGGGAATACCTGGAGAAAATTTGAGTGGTGTTTATTCAGCTAATGAGTTCCTGACAAGAGTTAATTTTATGCGTGCTTATGCTTTTCCTGAAACTGATACTCCAATAAAAATAGGAAAGCAAATTGCAGTAATCGGTGGTGGAAACACCGCAATGGATGCAGTGCGTACCGCAAAACGACTTGGAGCCGAAAAAGCTTATCTAATTTACCGTCGTTCCCGTACAGAAATGCCAGCAAGGGTCGAAGAAGTAATGCACGCTGAAGAAGAGGGTATAGAATTTTTAATGCTGACAAACCCAATTCGAATTATAGGCGATGACTTCAACTGGGTCAAAGCTATCGAATGCCAGAAAATGGAATTGGGTGAACCTGATGAATCCGGTCGTAGAAAACCCGTCCCAGTACAGGGTTCTGAGTTTATATTAGAAGTACAAACAGTAATTGAAGCGATAGGACAAAAACCAAATCCGATTATTCAAGCTACAACACCAGGACTCGATGTAAGTAAGAAGGGAACAGTTGTTGTGGATGATGTCCAGCGCACATCACGACCTAATGTATTCGCTGGTGGCGACTTGACTCGTGGTGGTGCAACAGTTATACTTGCTATGCGTGATGGTAAAATCGCTGCTGAAGAAATTCACAAGTATTTACAATCGGTTGAAGCTAAAAAAGAATCAGCAACTGTAAATAAGTAATCGTAATTTAATAAATCGTTAAAGCCGATTTTTTTTAAAAATCGGCTTTTTTTATTTTGTGGAAATAGAATAAAATGACTTTTTAGTAGGTTACTCTTTTCCCACCTTGTTAGAAATAACTTTTTAACCTCAATAAATTTTCCGTCATTATTTAAAATCGGTACCTCTGCTAATCGATAAAAAAAATTTTTTTCTTTGTATATCTCGCATTTTATCTTTAAATTTAAACTACCAAACTATGAAAATATATAATTCCATTAAAATTATAATATTGATTTTGGCAACCCATCAATTATCTATTTCCCAATCAGCTTACGAAATTGTGAAAAAATCTGAAGAAATTTTAAAGGGTAAAACTTCTAAAGGTAGATTTAAAATGACAGTAATTACCCCTGAATATACAAGAACAATGGAAATGGAAAGCTGGTGGGTTGAGAACGAGAAGGCATTAATTGTCATTAAATCACCTAAGAGAGAAGCTGGGAATAAAACTTTAAAAATTAAAAATGAACTCTGGATGTACCTGAGGAATACCGAAACAACAATAAAAATCCCACCTTCTATGATGCTTCAGTCCTGGAATGGTTCTGATTTTACTAATGATGATCTGGTTAGAGAATCAAATTTAGTAGAAGATTATTTCCTGACACTTCTTGGAGAAGATACAATAGAAAGCAATATTTGTTGGAAAGTAGAACTTAGACCGAAACCTACTACTGCAGTGGTCTGGGGCAAAATTTTGTACTGGTGTCGTAAAAAGGATTTTCTGCCGGTGAAAACTTATTATTTTGATGAGAAGGAAAAATTAATTCGTTCATTAATTTATTCTGATTATAAAGTTCTTGGTGGACGTCTTATTCCATCAAAGTGGATAATGTTGAATCATGTGAAAAAAGGTAATAGAACAGAATTCGAAATTCTGGATATACAATTTGACATAAAAATTAGTGATCGAATTTTCTCATTTCAGGAGCTTGAGAAGGGAAGATAGATGAATTTGCTCTTAAAATTAGCTTGGAGAAATATCTGGAGAAATAAAAGAAGAACACTTCTGACTATTTTAGCTGTTGTATTTGCAACATTTCTGTCGATCGTTCAGAGAGGTTTTGCCGATGGAACCTGGGAATATAATATAAGGTATATGCTTGATTTGTTTTCAGGTTATATCCAGATCCAGAGAGTTGGTTATCAGGAAAATCCAAAATTGACTTTAAGTTTTTCAGTAAATGGGACACTGATGAATATACTCCGCTCAAATCCTGAAATTCAAAATTATTCAGAGAGAATACTCGCAGATGGATTGATCAGCTATAAGAATAATTCTTCAGGAATTGTGATAATTGGAATAGATGTTGAGAAAGAAAAGTACATTTCAAAATTGGTCGAGCGAATTGATTATGGGGAATACCTTTCAGAGCAGAAAAATCCCGAAATTTTGGTGGGATATAAATTATTAAAGAGCTTAAAAGCAAATGTTGGAGATACAATTGTTATTTTATCACAAGGAATAGATGGCGTTTTAGGAAACCAGAAGTTTGTAATTAAAGGCACATTTAAATTAAACTCACCCGAATTTGATGCTAATGGAGTATTTATGAACATACATACAGCTCAGGAACTGCTCGCAATGGAAAATCGTATAAGCATCATCGTAATTAAAATGAAGGATCTAAAAAAAGTGGAGTTTGTTGCAGATTTTATTAACTCAAAATTATCATCTAATAAGATGTCTGAGCTTGTTGCTTTAAGATGGGATCAGGTACTAACCGATATTAAAGAACTTCGTGAGTTTGATAGTATCGGAGATAAATTTTTTATGTTTATCTTAATTATAATTGTAAGTTTTGGAATATTGAACACAATAACTATGTCGGTAGTTGAGAGATTTCGTGAAATTGGAATTACACTTTCAATCGGTATGAAACCATTTAAAATTTTTTCACTCCTGATTATTGAAACTTTCTTTATTACGATAATTGGATTAATTATTGGAAATATATTTGGATATATTGTAAATAATTATTTTGAGAAAAATCCGGTTCTTTTAACTAAAGATTATGAGCAATTGTATGCTGAATATGGATTTTTACCTCTTCTACCATCATCAACTGAATTAAGTATTTTTATCAACACATCAATTTTAATTTTATTAATCTCACTGATTACTTGCTTATATCCGGCATTTAAAGCGTATCGACTTGAACCTTTAAAGGGCATAAGGTATACATAATGTTTTTAAAATTAGCATGGAGAAATATTTGGCGCAACAAAAAGCGTTCTGTAATCATTCTAATATCAATTGTAATTGGAATAATTGCTATAATATTCTTTGAAGCACTTTCAGTTGGACTGGTAAATCAAATGCTTGATAATCAAATAAGTATTCATACTGCTCATATTCAGGTTCATAAGCATGGATTCAACGATGAAAAATTAGTACAGAATTATCTTCCAAATGTTGAGGAAGTGGTTGTGAACCTCAGGAAAATAAATAAAGTAAAGTTTATAAGTCGTAGGGTTATTTCGTATGGACTGATAACAACTGCTGAAAATTCGTCTGGAATCTTAATAGTTGGAGTAGTTCCTGAAGAAGAAAGAAATATAACGAAAATATCGGAATATGTGATTGAAGGTAATTATTTTTTAAAAAATAAAAATGAAATCCTAATTAGTAAAAGATTAGCAAAATCACTTGGTATTAGTTTAAATGAAAAAATAGTATTACTTGCATCCCGTGTTGATGGAAAAGTTGGCTCGGAGTTGTTCAGAGTTGTTGGGATATTCCAAACACCAAATTCTGCGTTTGATAAGAGTACTATCTATATTAATTTGAGAGATGCTCAGGAAATGCTTGGCTTGGGAAATAATATTTCCGAAATAACTATTATCTCGACCAATGTAAATGAAATAATGATGTTGAAAGAAAATATAGCTCATAAATTAGGACCCAATTATGAAGTGCTATCATATCGGGAACTAATTCCTTCCCTTGTGATGCAACAGGAAATGACTGGGAGCTGGATGCTTATTATCTATGTTATCATTGGTTTGGCTATGATTTTTGGAATAATTAACACTTTCCTAATGTCGGTTTTCGAAAGAATTAACGAGTTTGGTGTGTTAAAAGCAATTGGTATGCATAATCGAAAATTATTTTTAATGATAATTTATGAAGCAATATTTTTAGGAATTCTTGGGTCGTTCATAGGTTCAGTTTTGGGTTTAACTCTTGTAATTTATCTTTCGAAAGTTGGGTTAAATTTTGCAGTATTTGCTGAGGGTTTATCAGCGTGGGGAATTGCTGCTATTATTTATCCTGAAGTGGAATTAACTGGAGTTGTTAAAGCCGTGATTGTAATAATCGTGATATCTGTACTTGCATCAATGTATCCAGCATTAAAGGCGTTGCGACTTCAACCTGTGCAAGCTATAAGACATATTTAAAAAATTAGAAATGATATGATAAAAGTAGTCAATTTAAAGAAAATTTATCAGGATAATGGCGTCCCAGTAAAAGCACTTGATAATATCAATCTTGATTTTGAGAAGCGTGAATTTACTGTTATTGCTGGTCCTTCCGGCTCCGGTAAAACCACGCTACTTAATTTAATTGGTGCGCTTGATTTACCAACTGAAGGAAAAGTATTTTTTGAAGGAGAAGATTTATCATTAAAGTCGAAATCTGAACTGGCAGAGCTAAGATTGTATAAATTGGGGTTTGTTTTTCAGGCATTTAATTTAATACCAGTGCTTACAGCATTAGAAAATGTGGAGTTTACGATGATATTAATGGGAGTTCCAGAAGAAGAACGCCACGAGCGAGCATACGCAATTCTTGAAGAGCTGAAAATAGCTGAGCTTGCTAATAAAAGACCTAATGAGATGAGCGGTGGACAGCAGCAAAGGGTTGCAGTGGCTCGTGCTATAGTTACAAATCCATCGGTCGTTCTTGCAGATGAACCAACTGCAAATTTAGACTCGGATACTGGTACTCAATTAATGAATTTAATGGAAAAGTTAAATCGTGATAAAAATATTACATTTATTTTTTCTTCACATGATCCAGTTGTTATTGAAAGGGGAAGGCGTCATATAATTCTTAGAGATGGCAAGGTTGTGAGTGATACATCGAAATGAGTGCATTATTAAAAACCAATATAATTTTGTTATTAGTATTCATTTTTAAAAATGTTTCTATTCCTCAAAGCCAGCTATATTTTGATGGGTATTTATTAAATTTAGGTTCCGTACAAATGCAAAAAACACCTCTTGGTTCTCAATCTAATAATAAATTTCAAAATATTAATAGATTGCGAATAAGGCCAAGATTAGAATTCAATGAAGATATCACTCTCACAATCGAACATGAAACCTTCATTCTCTACAAAAATGGCAACGAGTTTCATTCGGAAAAATATGAAAAGATTATGGGCCAATTGGTGAATTTGCATTTTACATTGTTAAATAACAGTATATGGCAAATTACTCATTTCATTGATCGTCTTCATTTGATGGCTAATATTGATAGATTTAATATAACACTTGGGCGACAGAGAATTGCATGGGGAACTGGTAGGATCTGGAATCCAACTGATATGTTTAATCCAATCAATCCAACAAATTTTGCAAAAATAGAGAAAGATGGCGTCGATGCGGCTTTAATGAAATATAATTTTTCGAGTTTAACTGATTTATCAATAGTTATTAATCCAACAAAACATAGAACTAATTTTGCATTGCGCTTTAGAACCAATTTTTCAGAATTTGATGTATCTTTGATGAGTGGAAAATTCAATAAAAACCTTGTGTATGGAATTGATTTTGCGGGTAATCTATTGAATGCTGGAGTTAGAGGAGAAATGTTGGTGTCATCACAGATTATTAAATATATTTTAGGTATGGATTATCAGTTCTCCCCAAAAATTTATTCATTGATAGAATATCATTTTAATGGAGCGGGTAAATCAAAAAAAGAAAACTATAACTTTAATGATTTAATTACAAATAATTCAATTTATCTGGCAAGAAGCT
Source organism: Ignavibacteriota bacterium (assembly GCA_003327435.1). GTDB lineage: Bacteria > Bacteroidota > Ignavibacteria > UBA10030 > BY39 > BY39. Next base: position 289,651 of record QOQV01000001.1, on the reverse strand, counting down.
ATATTAATTTTCAATTATTATTTATTGTTCATCCACTCTCAACAATTTCGATTTTGTTAAATAGAAACTTGAATGATGATAGCAGATATTTCTCACTCAACTTGTCGTATTCCATCCTTGAAAATTTAAATTTGAACTGGATAACAAACATATTTTTTGGAAAAGAAAATACTGAATATTGGTATTACCCAAGTAGTTTAGGACTTCGTTTAGAATATTTCTTCTAATTATGATTAAAAATTATTTTCAATCAAGCTTAAAATGGTTTGGGAATCCGGTAAACAGAATTGGATTCTCAGCCACATATCGGCCGGGTAAAGAAACTATTTTCAAGGCATTAGATGAAGGGATTAATTTCTTTTTCTGTTTTGGGATTGATACACAAATGATAAAAGTATTGAAAGGTTTATCAAAAACACAAAGAGAACAAATCATTATTGCAACTGGTGCTTATAACTATAAATACTTTTCTCAGGATATTATTAAAACATTTTATAAACGGTGCAAACAGTTAAATGTTGATTATATAGATTTGTTTATGTTTTTAGGTGTCTTGAATGAAAAGGAGTTAAAGCCAAATGTTATCGAGTCGTTAATAAAACTTAAGGAGGATGGGAAAATCAGATCGACTGGAATTTCAACACATAATCGAATTCTGGCTGGTAAACTTGCTGCGGATGGTTTATTTGATATTTTAATGGTTAGATACAACGCTGCACATCGTGGTGCAGAAAAAGATATTTTCCCTTATGTTAAGAAACAAAATACAGGTATCATCGCTTATACTGCAACCTGCTGGAGGAGATTGCTTAAAAAGCCCAAGAAATGGCAACAGAAACGAATCCCTATTGCTGGAGATTGCTATCGATTCGTATTAAGTAACGAAAATGTTGATATTTGTTTGATGGCACCGAGAAATATTAAGGAGTTTAATGAAAATTTAGGTCAAATTAGAAAGGGTAAATTAAGTGATGAAGATTTTGCTTTTATGTTACAATTTGGAGATTATGTATATGAACAGAAGCATTGGTTTATGTAAAAAAAAGACCTGAAGGAAACATACCTTCAGGTCTTATATTGCTCAGAGTTTTATAGTCTATGCTTTCATTCTTTCGCCAAGTTCTTCAACTGTGAAGATCCAGCCAACAACTTTACCTGGTTCAATATCTCTGAAGTTTTTCCAATATTCTTTAGTTCTCATAAATCTTGAACTTGTATCACCTTTAGGAATTTTTTCTATCTCATCGAATATTTTTCTAAACCTATTCTTCCAGGTTTTCATATTTGATGTTCTTAAATCTACCCAACCATCGTGTGCCCATAAGTCAATATTTTTCTGGTTTATCGGGAATTCGTTTTCGCCTCTGAAAGGTGGAATCTTTATTTCTTTTCCACGAAGCAGAGTTTTGCCATCTGGAAGCAGGATCGGGATACCAATTGAAATAATGGACGACCTCAAATTAGAATTCTTGAATATAATATCGGTAAGTTTTTTGGATAAAACTTTTGGATCTGTTTTTTCCACAGTTATCATATCAACAAAACCTAATTTAAGTAAGTAAGCTTCGAATAGTAGTTTTGATAATCTTGGTGGTCCAAGCATTTCGAAAGCGATGCTATCCACACCGAAGGTTTTTTCAAGGTTTTCCATTTTTTTGAGAGCCGCATCGAGCATAACTCCTGCTCGAAATGTTGGTTCGAGAGTTGCATGATCAAGTGCGTTTATTATATCGTGACCGGTATTACCACCGAGAATTTCGTAAACTACGGTTTCAGCAATTTCTTCTGGTGTTACATATTCCATCTGCCCAGGCATAGAAATAGCTTCGAATTCGTTTTTGGAAAAAATTCCGTTCTCTCCTGTATCAATGAAAACAGATTTAAGATTTTTGCCTGTATATTTTCCAAATTCAGGCAGAAGAATTTGAAGTCTATCCTTCAATCTGTATGCATTTTCTGGTGGACAATCGAATAGCTCTATTGGTTTACCGCGTTTTTTGATTTCACCGTAAGCGATTTTTTTCCAGGCTATTGCTGCTGTGGGTTTGATTTCTTTTGTGATTGGTGCATCAGGTGTTCTTCCCATAAGGAATAATAACAATGTATGAGCACCAGCCACTGATGACTTTGCAAGTAATACACGAGAGGGTTTTTCTTCACTGTGTGTATAAGGAATATTTAACCCCATACCGCCAGTCCCGCTTGTTCCAATTTTCACATATATTCTTGTTCCAGCTGCAGTCATTGAACGATACATTACCTGAACATGCCTGACAAGTTGAGGGACATAAAGAGTACACAGCAGTTTTTCAACAGTTTCTATTAGCTTATTGCTCTTGTTTGTTTTTGCTAACTTAATTTCTCGAAGAACATCAATTGAACTCTGGAAAATATTCTGATAAGCAATCGCTGTAGCAGAATTAACACAATCGATTACGATTTCGGGTTTGTATTTCGATAATAACTGATAAACTGCAGTCTTTTTTAGTGCTGTATTGTCAAGTTCATCCAGTATATCGCTGATGAACAGTTGTCGTTTTTTCTCATCATTTAAAATCTCTTCGCGAGGTAAATCTTTGAATTCTGCTCTTGTAAAAATATTTCCCCACCAGGGGATGAAGAAATTTTTACCGACATTTGGGTATTCTTTCTGTAAGTTTTCAACTGCTTCAATAGCTTCCTCTTTATTTAATGAGGTGACTATTAGTTTTTTTGGTTTTCTTTCCATCAATTTTCTGCAAACGGCTGAGCCAACCAAACCCCAGCCACCAATTACGCAAACTGTTTTTCCTTTAATATCCATATTACTTTAGCACTATTGTTTTTACTATGGATTCAAATACTGGCAAGTAATTGTCTTTATGCGGGTTATACCAGTTCATCGTAATTCTGATCACTTTATCGTTTTTAACAATGAAATAAGCTCTGCTCTCGATATCTTTCATAACTGAATAATTAATGAACAAAGCTTTTACACCACTGACAGTTATTTCTCCCTGTCCAGATGTTTTTTTGTATTTTGCTTTGTTTTGTTCAAAAACTTTTTCTACGCTTAAACCCTGTGCACCAAATACATCAAATCTGATCGAACAATCGACCCTGTCTGCCTGCAAAGATATAGCGAAATCAAATTTTCCTTTATCCACAGAAATGAAGTTTAAATTATCAGGGTAATTAATTACAAAATAAGGTGTTTCATATTTGCTTATAACATTTGATGCAACCCAACCTTCGGTTACTTTCGGTTTTGGTTCAGGTAGTTTGAATGATGCAAGCATTGTATCAAAAACTGAAGTGTATGCATTATACCAATCACCAAATCCTGCAAAACTCAAAGCATATACTAATGTATCTACCTGAAAAAGAATTTTATATCCCATCATATTCATTTTTGTTGTTATTGGGATAGTAAAATCCAGTTTAAGTGCAGGTTTATCCAATACTGTTATTTGGTGTTCAGCATCGATACGGCCACTCATTTTAATTTCATCCCGAACCTCGTTAACCATTTCGTCGAAGGATTTGCCTTCGAGGTTTTTTACCTGAACTAAAACTTCATTTCCAAGTTCACCAGGTTGGCCAGGTGAGATGAATTTGTCCTTTACTGATTGTGATTGATAAAATTGTGCATTACCCGGTTGTCCCAATTGCATCCAGATTTCTGGATATTTTATTGTAAAACCGTAAATTGGATCTTTGTATTCCTTATATTTTTCAATCTTTGGTGGCTCAATTTTCTTGCCACATGATATAATGAATAAAGCCAGGAACAAAATCATTGATGAATAAAATATTTTTTTCACGGTCATAACCTCCTTTAATTTTTGTTTATTGTAAAATTAGTTAAAAAAATCAAGATTTTTCTTTGATAAGTTTTATGACTTCCTGAATTTGCTTTAAATGCGACTCACCATGTTCAGCATAGAGTTTAAACATATCATAAAATGTAACATCACCGCGTTCAGAGTGTTTACCTTTTTTAATCCAAACTTCTGGTGGTAACTTGTGAAGAATTTGATAAATTCTGTTTCTAATTAATCCAAATATTAATAATCCTAATTCTTCATCAATTTCATTATAGTGAAATGTTTGAGCCCATATGTTTTGATTATAAGCTACAAGTAAGGGATTGTCTTCTGTAACAATTCTGAATAACCTCGTAGCTGCCATAATTTCACTGTCACATAAATGATTGATGATTTCTCTTATCGACCACTTTTCTGGGGAAGGTTTGAAGGATTTTTCTTCTTCTGAAAGGTCCTTGATGGCTTCTTTAATTTTATCGTGCGTTGTAATGTATTTTTCTAATGTAACTTCTAAATTTATTTGCATAAGTTTATTCCTGTCACTTTCTTACAAAGGCGAAGAAACGAAGTGGGACTTGTGGTTGCTTCTTGTGGTTTGTATTAAAAATTACATCTCCCTGCAACATACCTTCGCTTATCGCTGTGAATGTTATATTAATTTGTGTGGATTCCTGTGGCATTAATTTTCGCTGTAAAATATCTACAGTCAATCCGGTTATTTTGTTTTGAATTGATTTTATTTCAATGGTTTCTTGAGTGTTATTCTTCACTGAAATTCTTAATGATGCAACCGAATCAGGTTTTAATTGTTGAAAGTATATGTATGGTGGATCAAATGTTAATAATGATACTATATTGGCAGTGAAACTTATTTGTAAATCTGGGTTTGCATTATCGTTAGATGATATGGTAACAGTTTTATGCACCTTGCCATTAAATCCTCTGGAATCAAATCCGATGTTTAAAGTGGCAGTTTTCTTTGGAGGTAAAACTTTATCACTAAGAAGTGTTGCAGTACACCCGCATGAAGCTCTGACATTTGATATAATAAGAGTATCTTTACCTGAATTTTTAATCGTCACTATTTTTTCAACTTTTGAGCCAGCAAAAATATCCCCAAAATCAAAATCTTTTCCTCCGATTATCTCTATCTTCGGTTGACTAAATGAGCAGTTAAAAATTGTGATGAGAATTAATAAAGATAAAATGTATTTCATATTTGTCCTTTCTATTTCTATTTGCTCTAATTTTAAGAAATTTTAATGATTAAAGCAAAATTCTCAGAGCAATAGCAAATTTATTTTACAAGATATATAATTTGGTAATTTTTAGTATATTATTTTCCGATTTTTTGGAAAAAAGAGTTTAAGCTTATTATAAATAATAAAATGTTGATTAAAACTGTTCGTAATTAAATAATTTTAACAAATAAAAGGTATTTTTAGATGGTATGAAACTTGATAATTATAACTGTAGATTTTTATGTTTAAAAAAGATGAATATACTATTAAATCCAGCGAGCCAGTTCACAAAATTAGTAAAGCTGCTCAGCTTGTAGGATTATCAGTCCAGATGTTGCGCTTATATGAGAATGAAGGATTAATAATACCATTTAGAAAAGGTTCGTTACATAGAAAATATTCTGAAGATGATATAGAGCGACTTAGATGTATAAGGGAAATGATTAATAAGGATAAGATAAGTATTGCAGGTATTAAGCGAATTTTAGCTTTGATACCTTGCTGGGCACTTAAAAAATGTCCTGACGATGTGAAGCGAAAATGCGTTGCATTTAAAGATTACACAAAACCTTGCTGGATGCATAAACTTAATAATCTAATTTGCGAAAGTGCAAAATGTCGAAATTGCTTAGTTTATGAAAGTTTTAGTAATTGTTCAAAAATAAAACAAATATTAAATCAAGTAGATAGTTTAGTTTTAGAAGGATAAAAATATGGATAATATTTCAAGAAGGAAATTTTTAAAAATAAGCGCTGCAACGATTTCAGGTGCAGCTACACTTGGAGCGGTTGGGAAGCTTACAGAAAGTGTAGAGCAATTTTCTGGAAAGATTTTTAGAAATGGTGTGCAAAAGATTCCAACATTTTGTGATATTTGTTTCTGGAAGTGTGGTGTTATCGCTTATATAAGGGATGGAAAGCTCTGGAAGTTAGAAGGTAATCCGGAAGATCCTCTGAGTAGGGGAAGATTATGTCCACGTGGTACTGGTGGAGTAGGCGCGCATTATGATCCGGATAGGTTAAAATCACCTTTAATCAGAAAGAACGATAGAGGAAAAGAAGAATGGGTTGCAGTTACCTGGGACGAAGCACTTGAATACATTGCTCGGAAGATGCAAGCCATTAAGTCAGAGTATGGAGCTGAATCAGTTGCAATGTTCAGTCATGGAATAGGTGGGAATTTTTTGAAACACACACTTAAAGCATTTGGTACGCATAATTTTGCAGCACCATCGTTTGCACAATGTCGAGGTCCAAGAGATGTGGGGTTTAAATTAACTTTTGGTGAGGATATTAGTTCTCCGGAAAGAACCGACATTAAAAACGCTAAATGTCTTGTCTTCTTGGGTTATCACCTTGGTGAAAATATGCACAACACTCAGGTGCAGGAATTCTCAGAAGCAATTCAAAATGGTGCATCAATTATAGTCGTTGACCCAAGGTTTTCTATAGCTGCCAGTAAAGCAAAGTACTATTTACCTATTAAACCGGGAACAGATATTGCACTATTGCTTGCCTGGATGAATGTTATAGTAAATGAAAAATTATATGACAGAGATTATGTGGAAAAATATGGATTCGGTTTTGAAAAGTTTAAGAATGAAATTTCTAACTACACTCCCGAGTGGGCTTACCCTGAAACAGGAATCGAACCAGAAATTATCCGTAGAACTGCGTACGAAATGGCGAAACATAAACCTGCAACTCTTGTACATCCAGGACGGCATGTCACCTGGTATGGTGATGATACACAAAGAAGTAGAGCTATTGCACTTCTGAATGCTCTTCTTGGGAGTTGGGGTAGAAAAGGAGGTTTTTATACACCCGTCAGCATGGATTTGCCTGAATATCCTTATCCACCATATCCAAAACCAAATAAACCTAAAGTAGATAATCCAAATTCAAAATATCCTTTTGCAATCGAAACTATAACAAATGGAATTCGTGATGCTACAATATCTGGCAGTCCGTATCCTATAAAAGGATGGTTTGTTTATGCAACAAATTTGATTCATGCTTTACCCAACGAGGCTGAAACAATTAAGGCAATTCAAAACTTAGATTTGCTTGTTGTGATAGATGTTATTCCAAGCGAAATTGCTGGATGGGCTGATGTCGTCCTACCTGAATCAATCTATCTTGAGCGTTATGATGATTTGAATGTAGAATGGTTCAGGGAACCGTTTATCTCTCTTCGCCAGCCAGTTGTCGAATCGCCACACGATCAAAAACCTAACTGGTGGATTGCAAAAAAACTTGCAGAGAAGATTGGATTAAATGAATATTACCCCTGGGAAAATATTGTGGATTATTTAAAGTACAGATTAACTGCTGGAGGATATGATTTTGAAGAATTGAGAACGAAAGGTATAATTAAAGGTACACCTCAACCAATTTACTTTGATCAGGGTGTACCAGCAGAATTCCCAACTCCAAGTGGTAAAATAGAATTTTATTCACTTCAGCTTGCTCAAGCGGGGTTCGATGCAGTCCCAAAATATAAAAAACCTGAAGAAGCTCCACCTGGCTATTTCAGGTTGCTATATGGGCGCGCTCCAGTCCACTCTTTCAGTCGAACTCAAACAAATCGAATATTAATGGATATGTATCAAGAAAATGAAGTTTGGATAAATCATGTTATTGCAGAACGACTTGGTTTAAAATCAGGTGATTATGTAAAATTAAAAAATCAGGATGGTGTTGTGAGTAACAGGATAAAAATTAAATCAACTAATAGAATTAGACCGGATTGTGTTTACATTGTACATGGTTTCGGTCATAATTCTAAAATGTTAAGATATGCTTATAATAAAGGTGCAAGTGATTCGCAGTTACTAACTCGATATGTAATAGATCCGTTGATGGGAGGTACTGGAATGAATGTGAATTTTGTAACTATTGAGGTGGAGGTATAATATGGCAAGGTATGCAATGGTAATTGACACAAAAAAATGTGTTGGATGTATGGACTGTGTTGTTGCTTGCAATACCGAAAACAATGTTCCAGAAGGTTTCAATCGCGATTGGATAGTTCAGGATGCTCGAGGTAGCTTCCCAACAGTAAATTTAGAAATCCGAAGTGAACGATGTAATCATTGTGATAATCCACCCTGTGTATATTGTTGCCCAACAGGTGCAAGTCATATTCATAATCTGGGTGGTGTTGTACTTGTTGAGCATAAACTTTGTATCGGTTGTAAAGCCTGCATCGCATCGTGTCCATACGACGCGCGATTTGTTCATCCAGAAGGTTATGTGGATAAATGCACATTCTGCATACATAGAGTTGAAGAAGGACTGGACCCGGCTTGTGTATCGGTCTGCCCGACTTATTGTATGACCTTTGGAGACCTTGATGATGTTAATTCTGAAGTTAACAGATTATTAAACTCAAGGAAACATCATTCAGTTTTACCTGAAGCTGGTACGAAACCACAAATTTTTTACCTGGAGTAATTATGAACGAGATAACAAATACAAGAATGAATCCATCGATTGACCAATTCCTCTCAATCTGGAACTGGGAAATTCCCGTCTATTTGTTTTTAGGTGGTATAGTTGCGGGAATGATGATAATTTCAGGATATTTTTTATTCAAAGGTCGAACAAAAGATGTAGAGTGCTCCTGCTATAAAATACCTTTTGTTAGTTTAATATTTTTAACAGCAGGAATGATTGCTCTTTTCCTGGATCTTGAACATAAAGCATATGTTTGGCGTGTTTATACTACTTTCAAAATAAAATCGCCTATGTCCTGGGGCTCCTGGATTTTGTTATTGATTTATCCAGTACTATTTTTGAATATCTTAATTAGGATTCCAAAATTTCTTTCCAACAAATTTCCTTTTTTAGAAGATCTATCAACAAAAATTAACTCACATCCTGTAGCGGTACGAAATATTGGTATTGCCAGTATGATTTCTGGCGCACTACTTGGAATCTATACAGGCGTACTTTTAAGCTCACTTGGTGCACGTCCACTATGGAATAGTTCAACATTATGGATATTATTTTTACTCTCAGGCCTTTCAACAGCAGCTGCGTTTATTCATTTGATTGCAAAAAGTAGATATGAAAGTCACCTTCTTGCAAAAGCTGATAATGTGTTCCTATCACTTGAATTGATAGTATTAATTCTGTTTTTAATCGGACTTCTCACTTCGACTCAGGTACACATTGATGCTGCTAAACTTCTTCTTAATGGTAGTTATGCACCAGCTTTCTGGGTTTTTGTGGTTGGATTAGGAATTATTATTCCTTTAATAATACAAATTATGGCAGTAAGTAATAAAATTCCACATACACCAATTGCTCCGATTATGGTTATTGTTGGTGGTTTAATTCTTCGGTTTGTTATTGTTTATGCTGGACAGGTAAGTCACTGGTTCAATGCACAATTGTTAAAATAATAATAAGGATTATTTTTATGAATCAAACAGAAAATGAAAATACTTTTCAACCAAAGCCTTATTCTAATCCATATTTAGCAGGGATTGGGTTAGGATTGGTTTTGCTTCTTTCATTTGTGATTATGGGGCGAGGTTTAGGTGCTTCTGGTGCTTTTTCTTCTGCAATTACAGCAGCACTTGATAAGCTCTCACCCGAACATGTAAAATCAAACGAATTTTATTCCGAATACCTTGGTGATGGAACTAAAAGTCCATTAAAAGACTGGTTAGTATTTGAAGTTATTGGTGTTTTTGCAGGCGGTTTGCTTTCAGGTGCATTAGCAGGTAGAATAAAAAAAGGAATCGAAAAAGGTCCGCGTGTTTCTAATTCAAGCCGACTTTTGTTTGCTTTTATTGGTGGTGCACTTATGGGTTTTGGTGCAAAACTCGCACGCGGCTGTACAAGCGGGCAGGCACTTACTGGTGGAGCACTGCTGAATGTCGGTAGCTGGGCATTTATGATGTGTGTCTTCGCTGGTGCTTATGCATTCGCTTATTTTATGAGGAGGCAATGGCAATGAACGCACCATTCTTCAAATATGGCTTATTTGGCGACGACTTCAGTTTAGTTGTTGCTTTCTTAATCGGAATAGGTTTCGGTTTCTTCCTCGAAAGAGCTGGTTTCGGAAGCGCTAAAAAACTTACAGCTCAATTTTACTTTATAGATATGAGCGTTTTCAAAGTAATGTTCACAGCCATCGTAACAGCTATGCTTGGATTGTATTATCTTGGAGTGTTAGGTCTGATAAATCTCTCACTCGTATATCTAACTCCTACTTATTTAATACCACAAATTCTCGGTGGCTTAATACTTGGGATTGGGTTTGTAATTGGTGGTTATTGCCCAGGAACCTCCTGTGTTGCCGTTTCAACTGGAAAAATTGATGCCCTTGTATTTTTAATTGGCGTAGTTGCCGGTATTTTTGCTTTTGGTGAAGTTTTCCCATTAATCAAAAATTTTTACTACTCCTCTGATATGGGTCAATTAACTTTACCGCAGTTATTAAATATACCTTATGGTTTAATTGTTTTTTTGGTAGTTCTTATGGCAGTTGGCGGCTTTATCGGTGCTGAATTTGTTGAGAAAAAAATGAAGAAATAGAGGATTGAAAATATGAAAAGTTTTATTAGCAAATTAAATATCAAACAAAAACTTGCAGCAGTTGCATTACTATTAGGTATAATTGCAATATTCGCAGGAAACCCATATAAAGATGCATATGCTAAAATTGATACAAAGGAAATTGCTTTAATAATCCAAAAGGAGTTGGACCATATTACCGCTGAGGAATTAGCTGATTGGATTATTCAGGGTAAATCAGATTATCGATTAATAGATTTGCGGAGTGAAAAAGAATTTGAAGAATATCATATACCGACAGCTGAAAATATTCAGCTAACGATGTTAAGTGATTATACCTTCCTTCCTGCTGAGAAAATAATTTTATATTCTGAAGGTGGAATACACTCGGCTCAAGCCTGGTTCCTTCTCGTGGCAAAAGGATATCGGAATGCATATATGCTGAAAGGTGGACTTGAGGAGTGGAAAGATAAAATTCTCTTTCCCACAATATCTCAAAATCCTTCTCCGGATGAAGTAAAGCACTTTGAGAAGATTAAAGAGGTGAGTAAGTATTTTGGTGGTTCTCCGCAGACGGGTAAAGAGGAAAATGTTACAATTAAGCAAACCTTACCAAAACTCGAAATGCCAAAACAGGTTACACCACAAGTCGGTACTCAGAAAAAGAAAAAGAAGGAAGGTTGTTAAAATTTTCTTTTTCAAAAATTATTCTTATAATTAAAAAGTTCTTTTATATAAACTCCGAGTTAGATTTCCTAAATCGAAACGATATGGAAATGTAACCGATGGGTCTAAGGACTCAAGATGCTAATATGCATCTTCAGGGTTGAACTGGAAACGGTTCAGCCTCCCGGCGTCCGTTCACGGACATCCCTTTGGGATTTGGAAAGGAGAATCTGTATTTTTCAAATAAACCTTATCTGATCTCGAAGGATAAGGTTTTTTGTTTTAATTAAATTTTATCAAACTATGAAATACATAAAAACATTTATATTTGCAGTTTTAATATTTGGTTGTTCCCAGAAAGGAACAAATAAATTTCAACCTTTTGATGAGTTGCATGGAATGAGAATAACAAAACAAATTTCTGGTGAAGAAGCTCAAAAGGTGATAGATAAACTTCATGGAAAATCTGTTACTCCTGTCGATAACAGTATAATTTTTTATAAAGGTGAAAATGGTGAAGCAATTTTGTATGTTTCCTTTTATTCAGATACAAACGATGCAGTAGCCGGTTATAATAAAATGGTTGAGTTGATTAGTGATGGAAATGAAGTATTCGGACATTTCCACGCATATGAAATTAATTCTCAACCTTTATCTATGTGCCTTGGAATGGGGCAGGCACATTACTTCTTTTATAAAAATCATTTTCTGTACTGGTTGAGCTGTGATATGCCAATTGCTCAAGCAACTGTTGTGGATTTAATTAATAAATTGAAAAATGAATAAACTCATCGATACATATGGTAGATTACATAACTACCTGAGAATATCTGTGACTGATAGATGCAATTTGCGTTGCGTATATTGTATGCCTTCAGATGGTATTGAACTTAAACCTCATAGTGAAATCTTATCTTTCGAAGAAATAACAAAGCTTGCAAAGTTATTTGCTGAGTTAGGTGTAACGAAGATCAGAATCACAGGAGGTGAACCTCTCGTACGGAAGAATTTATCATCGCTTATTTTATCTCATAAAAAAATTGAAGGTATAAAAAATGTTGGAATAACCACAAACGGAATTCTTTTAAAAAATTATGTGAACGATTTGAAATCTGCTGGCTTGGATGGAGTTAATATCAGTCTGGATACTTTAAGTAAAGATAAGTTTCGCAGAATCACACTGCGCGATAACTTTGACGATGTACTCAGTGGTATAAATACCGCTTTGCATGCAGGCATATCGCCAGTCAAATTAAATGTTGTGGTTATGGGTGGTATAAATGATGATGAAATTTTGGATTTTGTAGAATTTGTGAAGGATAAAAATTTAGAATTGCGCTTCATTGAGTATATGCCGTTTAAATCTAACGGCTGGACAAATGCAAGGTTTTTACCTTATTCGCAAATGATAAATTTAATCTCATCGAAATATACATTAACTCCAATAGAAAACTCTGAATCGGTAGCAAAAAATTATACAATAAAAGAATTTAAAGGTAGGATAGGATTTATAACTTCTATTACTGAACATTTTTGTTCTGATTGCAGGAGATTACGACTTACAGCCGATGGATGGTTAAAAACCTGCCTTTTCTTCCCGGCTGAAAAAAACCTGAAAGAATTGATTCGTTCAAACACAACCGATTCCGAATTAAAAAAAGTTATCGTTGAAACATTAAGACAGAAAAAGTTTATGCATCCTGAAATTGAAGAACTTGTAAATCAGGAAAATAATTCGATGATTGAAATTGGAGGTTAAATGTTAGATATATCTAAAAAAATCAAAACACTCAGAACTGCTAAAGCAAGTGCAATATTGAAATTAAAACCAGAAACAATAGAGTTGATTAATGAAAATAAAATCCCAAAGGGTAATCCACTTGAGGTTGCTAAAGTTGCGGCAATACAGGCAGCAAAAAATACAAGCTCAATTATTCCATATTGCCATCCTCTACCTGTAGATTATGTAGGAGTAGAGTTCAAGCTTGAAGAGGATGAAATAGTTGTATTTACAACCGTAAAGGCGATTTACAAAACCGGCGTTGAGATGGAAGCTCTAACCGCTGTTTCTGTTGCAGTCCTCACACTTTATGATATGATGAAAATGCTGGATGAAACAATGCAAATCAAAGAGATAAAATTGCTTGAAAAATCAGGTGGTAAATCGGATTTTGTAACATCTTATGATAGAAAAATCACTTCCGCAGTTCTGGTAATGTCGGATTCTATTTTCGCTGGAAAGAAATCTGATGAGTCAGGAAAAATGATTGTTGAACGACTTAAAAAAGAAGGTCTTGAGGTTATGGATTATAAGATAATCCCTGATGATGTTGAGATGATTAAAAGTGAGTTAAAGAAATATTCCGATGAGATGAAATTAGACCTGGTTGTAACAACAGGTGGTACTGGATTTAGTCCAAGAGATTGTACTCCTGAAGCAATGAAACAGATTATCGAAAGGGAAGTGCCCGGCATTCCAGAAGCCGCACGTGCTTATGGTCAGGAACGTACACCATATTCAATGCTTTCAAGAGCAGTCGCTGGAATTCGAAAACAAACATTGATCGTAAATTTACCCGGCTCAAAAAAAGGTGTTATAGAATCTCTCGATGCATTATTTCCCGCAATCCTTCATTCGTTTAAAATGATGGAGGGTGGTGGACACTAATTAATGAAAGGCACTACTATGATTAATTTTAACAAAGCTGTTAAATTAATAAATCAAAATACACAGACGCTTCCCATTGTTGAACTCCCGCTTATTGAATCACTTGGTTTTGTTTTAGCAGAAAAAATTCACACAAAAACTCCAATTCCTGCTTTTAAATCCTCAGCAGTTGATGGTTTTGCTGTAAATTTAAAAGCTCTTAAGAGTGCATCAGAAAATAATCCCGTAAAGTTAAAAATTCAAGGTATTATCCAAGCAGGTGACACCAATAAGTATATACTCAAACAAAATTTCACATTCAAAATATTTACAGGAGCACTCGTACCTGAAAATACTGATGCAATTATTATGAAAGAGGATGTTATTGAAGAAGATGATTATATCATTGTTAATAAAGTGCCTGAAAAAAAAGAAAATATCAGAGCAATAGGAGAAGAGTACCCTCAAGGTAAATTGGTTTTTGACAAACATACAGTAATAACTCCTCCAGTAATCAGTATGTTAGCATTTCTTGGCATAGGAAAGGTTCGTGTATTTAACAAACCAAAAGTTAGCATTATCGTAACGGGTAATGAGTTAAAAGATTATCAAGAAAAAGTTAAAGAGGGAGAGATCCGTGATTCAAATGGACCTTTTCTGGTTACAGCATTAAAAGCACTGGGTATTACTCCAGTGTTTGTAAAAACTATTAAGGACGATAAAAATTTGATAAAGGATGTAATTCAGGAAGCGACAGGGATTTCAGATATTATTATTACAGCAGGTGGTGTTTCTGTGGGCGATTACGATTATGTGAAAGAGGCATCTGCTGAAGTAGGATTTAATGAAATTTACTGGAAGATTGCTATAAAACCGGGTAAACCTAATTATTTTGCAAAAAATGGGAACAAACTTTTATTCGGATTACCTGGAAATCCAGTTGCTGTTGCAGTTGCGTTTTATATGTTAGTTAGATTCGCAATTTTTAAAATGATGGGTGTTAAGTGTGTTCCAACTAAATATGATTCTGCCCCCCTTTTATTTGCTTTAAGTAAGAAAGTAGGAAGAATGGAATTCGTAAGAGGAAGGTACATAAATTATAGTGACAAAAATGTTTATGTTGAACCAATTATGAAAAGAGAATCTCATATGATTGGCAGTATTGCATTAGCAAATTGTTTGATTCATTTTCCACAAAATAAATCTTTTTTACCAAGAGGTTCAATAGTTGATGTTACAAATGTAGATTGGTTCAAAATAGGATATTAATTTTATGAATAAAATAAAAATCATCTCATTAAATATCAGCAAGAAAAAAGGTATTCCCAAAACACAGGTTAATTCTGTAATATTAATTGAAAATTGGGGAATAGAGGGGGATATACATTCTGGCAACTGGCACCGGCAGATCAGCTTGCTTGCAATTGAAAGCATTGATAAAATGAGGCAACTCGGATTAAATGTTCGACCGGGCGCTTTTGCGGAAAATATTACCATCGAAGGAATTAATTTGTTGGATCTAAAAATCGGTGATCGTTTAATTATCGGAAATGCTGTGCTGGAGGTTACTCAGATTGGAAAAGAATGCCATTCAAAATGTGCAATTTATTATCAAGCTGGCGATTGTGTTATGCCTCGCGAAGGAATTTTTGCAAGAGTGATTTCCGGTGGTAAAATTAATGTTGGTGATGAAGTTATAGTTGAAAAATTGATACCAATAGATGTATAAGGATATTACAGGAATTATTTTAGCAGGAGGTAAAAGCAGAAGAATGGGGGAGGATAAAGCATTAATCAAAATCCTTGACTTAACCGCTATTGAAATCGTTTATGAAAAATTAAAGTCACTTTTTTATGAAATTTTAGTGATCACAAACCAGCCAGATAAATTTTCGTTTTTAAATGTTAAAGCTTATGAGGATGTATATAGAAATATAGGTCCTCTTGCCGGAATTCATTCTGGATTGGCGCATTCTTCAAACAAATTTAATTTTTTTATTTCCTGCGATATGGTTCTGATGAAAAAAGAGATCATTGAATTTATTGTAAATCGCAAATTTGAAAAAAATATAATAGTCCCCAGAGTATATGATACATTGCAACCACTTTGTGCAGTGTATTCTAAGAATTGTATCTCAACAATTGAATCAATGATTGAAGCTAATATAAGAAGTAATCAGTTAGAATTAAATAGCCCACTCCGATTAATTGAAGTGATGGATACAGAAATTGTTGAAATTACACAAAACCAAGATAATTACTTTAATCCTTTTTTCAGTATGAATGATAAAAAAGATTATCAGAAAGTTATTGATATATTTTTGTCTCAACAATATCTATAACAAAACTATCCTTACTCAATAATAATTTTATCTTTATGTTGATTAATCTCTTTTTCACTAGGAGGTGATTTAGAGACCCAGGATATACCCCACCATAATCCTAATGCATCAAGAATGCTCATGTCGTAGTTAGAATAATAAATCATGCTTCCTGTTCCGTGTTTGTATGAATCCTCATAAATTATTTTTGCTATTTTTTTATCTGCTGGCCGAGGAATGTTTGGAAGCCAGGGCATTGGATATATTACCCAACTCATAATTGTAAGGTCATCAGGAAGAGTCCAGTTATGCCCTCCTAAACAATAAGCGTGTCCTAATTCGTGGATTATTGCTAATGGTGATTTTAGATTTCCTGTATTGGTAGCAGATACCCATACTCTTGAGATATCAATATAACCATCCCAATTTGGATCAGCATAAACCCATGCACTACTAATTATATCAGGATAGATAATAATTCTACCCCAATCTCTTGGCTCTTGTATAACCCATGCTGTATCAACAATTTTTATTTTATTAGGGTCTGATATTTTTCCCCTAATCCATGCGCCAAGGTCATTAGGATCTAGTATTCTTGCTTTTATTGATTCTGCTGTTGCCTGGCTGAAATAAGCAGTGTCAGGATTTGGCAGTCCTGAAAAATCAGGGTTTCTTCTTGAGATTATTATCTCTTTAAAAAGAGAGCCGACTTCTGGAAACTCTCCAAAATTCCATCTCCATAATCTAGAGTTAGTTGTTGGTTCTACATAGCAATTTTGATAACCACAACTAGTGTTTGTAACCTCTTGGCAGAATTTTTTAAAATTTTCTTTTGTAATGCCCCAATTTGAAAGGCTGTTATAAGGCACAACAACCATTTCTAAATTTTTAAGGTCTTTTTTTGGTGATTTTATTGTTTTTATGTAGCTTGTTGTGTCTGCTCCGTTGTTCTGAATCCTCCTACCCTGAACAAAGATATTGGCTGTAAGTGAACTTACCCTGTAAGGAAGCTGTTTATCAAATGTTCCTGAATTATCAACACTAAACTCACCAAGAAGAACATTGTTTGAATTATAAACTTTTATTGTTCCTGGCCATCTCTGGTGTTTTTCGTTATCCTCTAAAACACCCTGAACATCTAGCATGTCATATATGAAACCAGACCTCTCCTGAGTTTTTGTTCCTCCCTGCTGGCTTCCAAATGAAAGTTGAATGCTATATGGACCAGTAGCATCTTTGTTTCCTGTAATTATCAAACTATCTTTTGTGCTATTAAAAAACGCGCTAGATTTTCCGTCGGTTGTAACATTAATATAAGGAACCGGATTATCTTCTGGGTTTCTGTCTGTAGGAGTAGGAAGTTTTCTTTTTATTGTTTCTTCTTCATCCATATCTATTGTAAAATAGTCAACATAAAGATTAACTGATGGAAGATAGTTAGGGACATTTAAAGAGTCTTTTCTCTCAAAATGCAAAAGAGAGGAATCTGCAGGAGTTAAAATTGCTTTATAAGTTCCTTTTGTAATTCCGTGTTGAGAGTAGTTTAGAACTATCTCAAAATCGTTTCCTAAAAAGCTTGTGTCTTTTATTGTTTTTTCAAATACTGGTTCTGGCAAACTATCCTTAAAAATCTTTAAGAAAGCGCTGTCAATATTTGTAAGTTTGGCGTTATACTTTATATTAACATAATTGTCAAGCAATAACTTTTGTTCTAGATTTCTAGTTACTTTTAAATTCATCTCTCCTGATTCTCTTGATTTTAACCAATAAGCATATCCTGGCTCTAAAACCTGTGACTGATAATAACCGTTTTGGCCAAAACCAAAATAATTTGAAGAGACAATGCCCTGAGGATTTGTTCTTACAGAATCTTTAGAAATTGGTTTACACACAGAACCTACAAGATTCCATCCTCCGTTTATGCTTGATGTAATCTCATAAATTTTGTTACCTGCTAAACTTAAAGTTTCTGGTTGTGAGAATTTTAGCCAGTAACCCTTGCCAGGATAAAGTGAGTCAACTTGATAATAACCATTGAAGTATGAATATGCTGGAGAAACCGCTGATGGGAAAAGCGCCTCCTTTGTCTTGTTTTCAGCGTCAACAGGAACAGAAATCAAATTCCACCCGGCAATTACTGGAACTTTCATTGTGTCTTGGTTCTGAATTACTTTGTAGTTTGGTTTTTGCTGAATCTGGGCCTGTTTGTTGTTTTGTAGTTCGTAGTTTATTTTAGAGTATAATTCACCAGGTGGTGGCGGAAGCTCTTGAAGGTAGTTTATCTCTTTAGGTGGAATGTTTCTCCCACTCTTTGAAACGCTCGGGATGTTTAACAGACATAAAACCAAAATAATAAGTGTTAGAACTATTCTTGCTTCTAACATAACTTTTTCCCCTTAATGTATTTTTAAAATTTGTGTATTAAATAAAACACATATTTTTCAAAAAGTCAAGCACTCATCAGAACGCCGAGCGCAATGGTTCTTACTTTTTCTTCACATTTATCTGCTCGAGAGGGTATTAATATTGGAATTTTACCACCAACTATTACCTGTGCATGAGGTAGATTTGCAAAATATTGTGTACTTTTGGCTAAACTGTTTGCGGTTTCAATATTTGGTGCAACAATTATTTCCGCTTTACCTGCAACTTCCGATTTAATGTTTTTTTCGATTACTGCCTCCTCACTTATACACAAATCAAGTGCAAGTGGACCGTCAATTATACATCCCGATATTTTCCCTTCGCGATTCATTTTTGTTATTTCTGCTGCATCAATTGAGGATTGTAGTTTTGGATTTACCTTTTCTGATGCTGATAATAATGCTACCCGAGGATTATTATTACCAAGTGCGTAGGCAACTTTAAGTGCGTTTTGAATTATCCCCAATTTTGCCTGTAAATCTGGATTTAAATTTAAGCCTCCATCTGTAATCATTACAAGTTTGTTATCTGTTCGTTTTGGGAATTCGAAAATGAATACATCGCTGAATAGCATTCCTGTTCTCATATTATTCGCAGGGTCAAAAATTGCCTTCATTAGGGTTGAGGTATCGACAGAGCCCTTCATCAAAATTGAACATTTTCCCTCATTTATCAAGCTTATTGATTTCGCTATCGTGCAATTTGATTCCTCCTCGTGATAAATTTGAAATTCACACTTACAATTGATTTCTTCAAGAATATTTTTTATGGTTTGTTCATTTCCAACGAGATGGAAATTTGCCAATCCAACTTTGGTAGCTTCGCACACAGCAATTAAGGTTTCTTTGTTGTGAGGTTGAACGACAACCACATTTTTGTTTTTTATTGTGAGTGCTTTTTCAAAAAGTTCTTTTAGATTTTTTATCATAAACACCTTATTAATATATTTTGGCTTTTTCAATTTTCTTTAAAACTCTGAGAGCACCTTTTGCAAGAGCTTTCATTTCATCGTCACCGGGAAAGATCAGAACAGGAGCGATGAAATTGATTCTTTCCTTAATCCAGCCAGTCAGCATTTCAGATTTTGCAAGTCCACCTGTTAATACTATTGCATCAATTTTTCCATAAAGAACTGTAGACATAGCACCGATTTCTTTTGCAATCTGGTAAGCCATTGCCTGAAAAACTTCGAGTGCTTTGTTGTCTCCATTTCTGATTTTGTTTTCGACTTCTTCGGCACTGTTAGTGCCGAGGTAGGCAACAAGTCCACCATTGCCCATTACAAATTTTCTTAGTTGTTGCTCTGTGTACTCACCGGAAAATGCAATTGTAATAAAAGGTTGTAGTGGCAGTCCGCCGGTTCTTTCGGGTGAAAATGGTCCATCGCTTGATGCATCATTCACATCAATGATATTACCGTTTTTGATTGGTGCAACGGAAATTCCACCACCCATATGTGCAACGACAAAGGAGGAGTTGTAATAGTCGAGAGATAATTTATCGGCAGCATTCCTTGCCGCTTCGTGTAAGCTCAATGCGTGGGATAAACTTCGCCGTTCAATTTTTGGATGCCCGGAGTAGCGGGCAAGGGATTCAAATTCGTCAACTGACACAGGGTCTACAACAAAAGCTTTTGCCTGGAATTCTTCAGCTAATTTATGAGCTAATGCACATCCGAGATTTGAAGCGTGTTCGCCCTGTAAATTTGCCTTTGCATCCTTGAGCATTTTTTCATTAACTTCGTAAGTTCCACCCTCTACTGCTCTAAAAAGTCCGCCAAGTGTAACTACTGCATCGAAATGGTTTAGTTGGTTTTTTCGAATCCAATCAAGAATTGTTTTATACCTGAAATCAAACTGCTCCCAGATTCTTTCGTGATTTTTGAGCTCTTCCGTAGAGTGTTTTAATGTTTCAGTAATTTGAGGTTGCTCATCAAAAAACAAAGCAATTTTAGTAGAAGTAGATCCAGGATTTACAACAAGAATTTTGAAAGTTTCCATATGTGAAGAATTTTTTGAAAAAATCTAATAAAAATTCCCTTAATTTTAAAATTCAATAATATATCCAGAGCTATCGCATATTGTTCCTATGCATATATTACAATGTAATGGGATATTTTTATATGAACACATTGTAATAATACAAGATAATCAGACTTTGACCCTTAACATCAGTAAAATCAATTTTAAATAACAAATATTATTATTTCAGGATAATCATCTTTTTTATTTGCGTGAATGTTTTACCCGGCTCTGTTATGCTTCTCGCATCCATCCTGTAAAAATAAACTCCGCTTGATACAAAAT
Source organism: Ignavibacteriota bacterium (assembly GCA_003327435.1). GTDB lineage: Bacteria > Bacteroidota > Ignavibacteria > UBA10030 > BY39 > BY39. The sequence goes on along the minus strand of QOQV01000001.1, from coordinate 268,711 downwards.
TTCCTGAATTGTCGGTTGAGTTCCATTCTACCGATTTGAAGCCAGTTTCCTGTACTTCATCTACAAGGGTCTTAACTTCCTGACCGAGTACATTGTATATATTTAAAGATACTTTACTTTCCACAGGAAGTTGATATTTTATCGTAGTAATAGGATTAAATGGATTTGGATAGTTTTGTTCAAGATTATAGGATGATGGTATTAGGTATTTTTCAGGCTCGATGTTGACTGTTTTTTGTACATATTTTATTGTTGTATAAATTGAACCACTACTGATATTACTTTTACCGGTCACATAAACATTTCCTGAACCATCTACTGCGATTGCTTTTGCCTCATCATAATAATTCCACGGTCCATTATATCTTGCAACCCACTGCTGTACACCTAAATTATTATATTTTATAGTTAAAAAATCATAACCTACAAGTAAAGAATCGCTATACCCAGTTACATAAATATTACCACTTGCATCAACTGCAATATCGGTCGCATAATCAATAGATGGTGCCAACCCAGATGCATAATGAGCAACCCATGCAGTTGCAAAAGTATCAGAAGTTTGTGAAGAGAGCAAGTCCTCACCAGCATCAAAAAAATCTTGTTTCTTCACAGTGCGAGAATTACTTTCTGGAAAATCAAATTTATATCTCAGCTGAGGTGGGAAAAAATCTTCACCTAAATCTGTATCTCTGCTATGTTTTTCCAAAGGTCGTTCTGGGTAGTGTGAATGTTTTTCTTCTGTACCATTTAATTTCTCAGTAGCTTTATATCTTCGAGAATACTTCTCCCGTAAGTGAGGTGGTAGAAAATGTTCATCAATATAATCTCTTATAATATTTTTATCCAGAATTTTGATTTGAGAAGATTCTCTTTTTTCAATAATACCCTGTGAAAATAAAACTTGAAAATTCAAAACAATAATTATACCTCCTACTAATAATTGGATAAATGAGCGCCTGTTCATTTTTCCTTCTCCTATATTTTTAAAATTATATAAAATAATTCTCAAAATCAGGTTCTATTCAAATATAGGAAATTACTTTAATAATGTCAAATGCATAGAGAGATAGGATATTGACATAAGAAGGAATATAAAGCTAATAAAGGTTTTCCTTTTCTTGAAGGTAAATATATTGAGATTTTTGGCCACCTTACCCAAATTTATACTAATTTCCTGAAACAAATCTGTACGCTATATTCATTATGAAAGAGCTCTAAATCTTTTATTATTTAAAAATTTTATAACATTTACCTGAAGTTAAAAGCTTATATGTATCAGCTTTTATTATATTAACTCTATCTATAGGATTGAATAAAGGAAAGTTTAAGTTGGGTTAATATTTTTGGATTCCCAAATTCCTGATTATTTAGTAATAATTTTGAATTTTAAAAAGCTTTAAAGTTCATTTGAGTACTTTTACTTCTTCATCTTTGGCATATTTTGAGAGAGTTTACTCATTATTCCCCCCGATTTTTTCTTTGGTTCAACTTTTCGTAATGGTTCGTTCTTATGTTTTTTTGTTACATATATTTGCTGAACAATTGAAAGCAAGTTGAACATAAAGTAATATAAATTTAATCCAGAAGGTAAAAAGTTGAACAATAAGGTTAAAAGAAGTGGCATTAACCATATCATCATTTTTTGCCTTGGGTCTTTTACTGTAAGTTTCTGCTGAATAAACATCGTTATACCCATAGCAAGAGCAAGTCCACTAAGTTCCCTGATACCAAAAATAGGAATTGCGAATGGTAATGTTATGAGTACATCTGGAACTGAGAGGTCAGTTATCCACCAGATGAAGTGAGCCTGACGGAGTTCAATAGCAGAACTGAAAACAGCCCAGAGAGCATATAGAATTGGCAGCTGTAGTAATAATGGTAAGCACCCACCTGCAGGGTTTACACCATAATCTTTATAAAGTCGCATTATGGCTTGATTCATCTTTTGTGGATCACTCTTATATTTTTCTCTCACCTCTTCAATCATCGGTTGAAGAGCTTGCATCTTCTGCATTGAACGCATACTGCTTTTTGTGAGAGGATGGAGTAGTAACTTTATTATTATGGAAAAGATTATTATTACAATGCCATAGTTAGGAATAAAACTTCTAAGGAATTGGAAAAGCGGTATCATAAAATATTCCGCAATCGGACGAATAATCCAGGCAGCACCTAAACTCATAATTTGATCTAAATCGACCTTGTAACTTTTAACAATGTCGAAGTCAAGTGGTCCCAAAAACAACTCAAATCTTGCAAGTGAATCTTTATCACCATAATATGGCATCTTTAAGGCAATTGTATAGGTCTTCTTCAAACCATTATTTGGCATCTTTATACTGTAACCTTCGAGGTATGCGCCGGTCGATTTTTTGTCTTTGGAAATTATCGCAACTGCAAAATATTTGTTTCTGGTAGCTATCCAATCGGTAATACCGCTAATGTTTGTTTTGCTGAGTTCTTCTCCAGATGCGTCGAGAGTTGTTAGCTCACCGCCCGCATAAGCAAAAGCATGTGCGTTTTTTGATTCATCCACACTATTATGTTCTGCGTATCTGAGGCCATTCTCCCATGTAACCTGATATTCAAAGTTGGCAATTATGGGTTCCATTTTTATTAATTTATACTCTACATCAATCGAGTATTTCTTATTCTTGAATGTTAAAAGCTTCTCGAGTTTAGCACCATTTCCAATATCCAATATAAAAGTAATTTTATAAGATGAATCCTTCTCAAGTTTGATTCTTTGCCAGTTTGTAATGTTTCCGGAAAAGTATAAGTTTTTAGTATTTATAAGTCTGCCATCAGAAGAATTAAACAGCACACTAAAATCCCCACCTTTATCAAAATCCACAAGTTGAACAGGATGTTTTTTATCCCAGGTTTTGTATTCCTTAAGTTCCCACTTGCGGATTAACCCACCTTTTGTTGTTATCTCTGCAGTGTAATGGTCTGTTTCGATTATAGCAATTTTTTCTTCACCAGTAGCGAATTTTGAAAAATATTTTCCCAATGAATCTTTTTGTGAAGAAACAATTTCTTCTTGAACTGGAGCTTGCTCAGGTATCTTTTCTGCGATTTTCTCCTGTTGTATCGTATCGATATTTTGAACTTGCTGGGGTGGGGTATGGGGTGTGTTATACCACATCCATATCATCAATATTATTCCAATTAATATAAAACCAATTACACTGTTTCTATCCATCTTTTCTCCATTAAATTTTTAAGGAAGTGGATCATATCCACCTTTGTTGAGGGGATGGCATCTTGCTATCCGTTTGATACTTAACCAAAGAGCTTTGAAGAAATTGTATTTTTGGAATGCTTCCAGCGAGTATGCAGAACAGGTAGGATAAAATCTGCAGGTGTTTGCAGGAAGTAAGGGCGAAATCAATATTCGGTAAAGTTTAATTGTGTAAATTGCTATTAAGTTCATATTGAATCTTTTCTCAGGATTTCATCTTTTATTCTCAGCAAACTGTTCACAATATCATCAGCCACTTGCTGTAACTTTATTTTTTTGTCTTCAATTATCTTTTTAAAGTAGAAAATGATTGAAACATTATAAAAATTTTTTGTTTGGATGTTTAGTATATTTTTATTTAATCTGTAACTTTCGCGCATCAGACGCCTGCATCTATTCCTTATCACCGCACTTTTTATCTTTCTGTTTACTAAAAATCCAGCAACTATTTTGTTCTCTTTGGTGTCTGTTTTCTCTATCAGGTAAAAAGAATTAATTAAATTATTATAAATTCTTTCACCTGAATTGAAGACCTTCTGGAAATTATGTTTGCCTCTTAAAATTTCTGATTTTCTGAGCGTGTATCTCAAAAAATTTACTTCTCATCGCTGACTGTTAATTTCTTTCTGCCTTTCGCTCGTCTGCGCGAAAGAATTGCTCGACCTGTTTTGGTTTTCATCCTTGCTCTGAAACCGTGCTTATTGCGTCTTTTTCGATTACTTGGTTGAAAAGTTCTTTTCATTATTAATTCCTTCTTAGATTGTTACAAAAAAAGGATTGTTCAATCACAATCCTATAAATTATTCTCAAATGTGTATAAAGATAATCAAATTTAAGCTAAAAAACAAAGTGTTAATTACTTGTTTTTTATTTTAATTAGTTGTATTTTTTTCCAGAATTTAAACAGCAAAAGGTCCATTAATTATGAAAATTAGGATACTAACTCTTTTTTTCACTTTAATTTTTTTGAACGAATTTTGTTTAGGAGGTAATACAGGAAAAATTGCGGGTAAAGTTACAGATGCAAAGACTAACGAACCATTAATTGGCGTTAATGTTATAATCGAAGGTACAACTTTCGGCGCAGCAACAGATATTGATGGTAACTATACAATTCTAAATATACCACCCGGGACATATGTTTTAAAAGCTTCGATATTAGGTTATAATCCTGTAACAGTTAAAAATGTAAATGTCCAAACCGATTTGACCACACGTCAGGATTTCGCATTAAGCGAAACTGTACTTGAGGTTAAGGAGGTAGTTGTGACAGCAGAGCGACCAATGGTACAGAAGGATTTGACTGCTTCTACAGCAATTGTGAATGCTGAAGCCATTCAAGCACTGCCGGTACGAGAATTTACACAGTTGATAAATCTTCAAGCAGGGGTTATGGCAGGGCATGTTCGAGGCGGAAGAAACGGTGAAATTGCATACTGGGTTGATGGTGTACCTGTAACCGATGTGTATGATGGTGGTATTGTAATTGAAGTAGGTAAGGATGCAATTCAGGAACTTCAGATGATAAGTGGAGCTTTCAACGCTGAATATGGACAGGCAATGTCGGCAATTGTAAATATAAGTACAAAAGATGGCGGTAATGAATATAGGGGAAGCTTCACAACCTATTTTGGTGATAATCTTAGCACACATAAGGATATATTTTTAGCAATAGATAAAATAGATCCGTATTCTATTCATAATTATGAAGGAAGTTTCAGCGGTCCAATTTTACAAAACAAAATTTTCTTTTACTTGAATGCTCGCTATTATTATAATAGCGGCTGGTTGTGGGGCATTCGAAAGTTTAATCCCTGGGATATTACAAAAAATGCTGATCCAGATGTTACAAAATGGATAATTAACAAATCTGGAGATAATAAACTTGTACCAATGAACTGGAATAAGAAAATTTACTTACAATTCAAAGCTTCATACAATATTTTACCGTCATTGAAGCTTACTCACAATTATTTTATTGATAAAGTAAATTATCAGGATTATGATTTTTCTTTAAAATACAATCCAGATGGTAATTTACAGAGATTCCGAATTGGTTATTCAAATATCTCTACCTTAACACATACATTATCGAGCAACACTTTCTACACTGTTGGTGTATCAAATTTCTTCAAGAGTTACTGGCATTATCAATACAAAGACCCACATGATCCAAGATACACACATCCAAATTTAATCAATCAACAACCACCATATAGTTTCAGAACTGGTGGTGGCAACCTGAGTAGATTTAGGAGATTTACGGAAAGCTGGACAGGCAAATTCGATTTAACCTCACAAATCACCCAAACCCATCTTGTAAAAATGGGTATTGAGTTCAGACAACATCAAATAAGTTATGAAGATATAAATCTTATTCCATCGGATGCAGACCTGAGTCGAAATCCAAATACTGACAAAGATGATAACAACCCGTTCATACAAACGAGAATTGGAGATATTTCTGGATATTCTTACAATTACTACAAACGAAAACCAATAGAATTTTCTGCATACATACAGGATAAGATGGAATTTAAAGATATGATTGTAAATGTAGGCGTGAGAGGAGATTTTTTCAGATCCGATGGCTGGATTTTATCAGATCCGTCTGATCCCAATGTGTTTGATCCATTAAAACCATCTAATAGATTTCATGATTTTAATGGTGATGGAGTAAAACAGGATGATGAACCAGATAAAACTTTGGAAGAGAGGATGAGTTACTGGTATAAAAGACCATCAGATAAATTCCAGATATCTCCACGAGTTGGTATTGCATTTCCTATAACTGATAGGGGTATAATTCATTTTTCCTATGGACACTTTTTCCAACTTCCAGCTTTTGATTTACTTTACCAGAATCCTTACTTTAAACTTGGCACAGGTACTGGAAACATCGGAATTGTAGGAAATGCTGATTTGAAACCTCAACAAACTGTCAGTTACGAAGTGGGATTACAACAACAACTTACTGACAACCTGAGTATGTTTCTTACAGGTTATGTGCGGGATATAAGAAATCTTGCAGGGACAACAGCTGAGGAGATTTTCATTTTTGGTGGATCTGCTAAATATAGTAAGTATGTGAATAGTGATTTTGGTTTTGTAAGAGGTATAATTGTTTCACTGAATCAGCGCTTTACACAGGGCTTATCAGCAACTCTTGATTATACATATCAGATTGCAAAAGGGAATTCAAGCGATCCTGCAGCAACTCGCAATGCAATTGCGGGTGGAAGGTTGCCAGATATGCAACTCGTACCGCTCGATTGGGATCAACGCCATACACTAAATTCTACTATCAATTACATCGTACCAAATAATTGGGGTGCAAGTGTTATTATTCAATACGGAAGCGGAACTCCATACACACCACCTCAATCAGCAGATATTGGTGTGTTGTTAATTAATAGTGAAACTAAACCATCGTATATTAATGTCGACTTGAGAGCTTATAAAGATTTTGTTATTAAGAATTTTAGAATCAGTATTTTTACACGCATTATTAACATATTTGATATAAAAAATCAGATTAATGTTTATGATGATACTGGAAGAGCTGATTATACAATATATGAACTTCAAGCACGCCGTAATCAGCAACCTGAACTCGTGAATACACTGGGTGAGTATTTCAAGAATCCAACATTTTATTCTCAACCAAGAACTGTTGAATTTGGAGTTTCATTTTACTTTTAATAAATAATAGAATTAGATATGAAAAAATTTATCACGATTTTAATTTTATTTACTGTAACTTTAACAAATGCACAGGATTTGAGAGGGGACAGAACCTTCAGAAAATCAGGCACATTAAACGGTAACAGGGTAAAAACTGTTTTCGGAAATTATGGGGTCATTGCACAACCTATTGGAATTGGACCACGTGCTGCTTGGAAATATGACGATAATGGTTATGTGGGTGATGTTTCACCACTTGTTGCAGTCGAAGTTCCGGTTAAAAAGAGAAGGCCTGATGGAACGATTGTAGACACAACCTTTCATTCTGTTGTTATATGTCCTGTTGAAAGACCCGGTGGAGGTGATGGACCACCTGGTGGTGGTGCATTCTGGGGATTTGAACCACTACCGGGATATGCTAACCCGAACCGCAATGTACCAGGTGCAAGTGTTGCAGTTAGCAATATTCGCGAAACCTGGCCACCTTTCTGGCCTGACCGCCCAACCTGGATCGATGCTCAGGGGAATCCAGAATGGAATGGCTATTTTGGTAGAGGGGTAATGAATGCTGATCAGGAAACATACTTTAAAATGGATGATAATGCTGATGAAGAGTTTTATGCACCTGATTGGAAAATTTTTAGCGCCGATTCCTCTGCGTTTATGTTTGTGCCTGATTCAACTGATTTAACACGCAAAGGGCTTGGCCTTGAGGTGAAGGTTAGAGCATTACAATGGAATAATTTTCTCGCACAGGATGGAATCTTCTGGCTATATGAAATTACAAACAAAAGTAAAATTGATTATCCTAAAGTTGCATTTGGTATGATAGTTGGAACTTATGTTGGTATTAGTGGCAATGAATGGAACGATGATGTGAGTTTCTTTGATGTACGGGAGGATCTTACATATAGCTGGGATTATGATTTTAATATTGATCCAACTGCAAATCCAAAATGGCAACCGGATCCAAAGAGTGTAGGTTTTGTTGGATACGCTTTCTTAGAAAGCCCTTCTAATTCTTATGATGGTGTGGATAACGACGGTGATGGAAGAAACGGTCCTGGTAATTTCTTTACAGAGTTTGATTTTCAACCAAGAATTCTCTCACTCCAACCTGGTTCAAATCCAAACTTTCCAAATAATAAAATAGTTTTAATTGATAAAAAGACATTCACAAGAACTGTTATGGATGTACCTTCTGTACGAACAGAAGTTATCTCGCAGGGTAAAGTTTATTCAATAGCACCAGGCGATACTTTGGTTGAAATTGTAAATAATGGTTATGATGATGATTTAGATGGTTTAATTGATGAAAATCCTGAACTGCATTACAAACAAATTCGTCGAAGAGCTGATGGAACAATATTATTCGAAAAACTTAATCCAGTGAAATACAAGAATTATTTTTTAGGGATTGGGTTGAATAATCCTCTGATTGATGAGTCGCGAGATGACGGGATTGATAACGATGGCGATTGGGACCCAACAACAGATGATGTTGGTTCTGATGGTGTTGCGGGTACTGGAGATTTTGGAGAAGGTAACGGGAAACCAGATCCCGGTGAACCAAATTTTGATGCACTTGATATTGATGAATCAGATATGATTGGACTTACAAGCTTTGAGTATTTTGTTCCAGCGGGTAATATCTCAATGGCAAATGATGAAAATCTTTGGCAGCGTATGGCACCCGGTTTCTTCGAAGTCCCAAACAACTTTGTTAACAATGTTGCGATTCGCGGTGAGGATGGAGATTTTATTTACGGTTCTGGTTACTTCCCACTTCCTGCTGGAAAAACAGAAAGATTTTCGCTGGCACTTTTCTTTGGTGAAGCACCTGCTCGAAATCAATTCGATACTTCTTCATTATATTCAAATCTCCGCACAATGAAACAAATATATTCCAATAATTATAAATTTGCTAAACCACCAGAAAAACCAAAAATAACTGTCGTACCAGGTGATGGTAAAGTTACTATTTACTGGGACCGTACAGCTGAAGAAAAAACTTTTGATTCGGATCTAAAAATTAATGATTTTGAAGGTTATAAAATTTATCGCTCAACCGAACCCAACTTCAATGATATTCGTGTAATCAGCGACGGTAAAGGAAATCCACTATTTGATCGACCACTTGCTCAGTTTGATTTGAAAAATGGAATTTCTGGTTATTTTCCTAATGATTTTGGTAAAGGTGTAAAATATTTTTTAGGTGATGATGTTGGCATTCAACATTCATTCATTGATAGTACAGTTGAAAATGGAAAGATTTATTATTATGCAGTCGTAGCTTACGATAGAGGTGATGTTGAGAAAAATTTACCACCATCTGAAAATACAAAATTCATAGCGCGTGATGCAACAGGAAAAATAACTACGGATTTAAATACTGCATGGGTAATTCCACAAAAGCCACCAGCGGGTTATATCCCACCTCCATCAGGGGTTGAATTAATAAAAACGAAGGGAAGAGCACAGGGCAAAATTTTCTATAATGTTATAGATCCAACTAAGGTAAAAGACGGACATAAATACATTGTGAAGTTCTATGATACACGGAATGATAGCATCGATAATAATGAAAATTGGCGTAATCATATAAAAGATAGTCTCGGTAATATATTATTCTGGGGTGATGATGTGGGTGCAGATGGAGATTCAACTACAATGGACACTGATGGTACACAGGGTAATGGCAAACCAGATGTGGGGGAACCAAATATTGATTTTAAAGATAATGCAGAAATGATTCCACTAACATCCTACTATCAGGTAATTGATATTACCAATAGCAATGAACCTCAAATTATAATAAGAAAAAGTCCATACATACAAAACTCACCATTCTTGAAAGAATCAAAAGATAGTGATATTTTCGATGGTATAAGCTTGAATTTTCAGAATAAGTGGGAAATAAAATTTGATTCTGCTAATTCCTTCTGGAATAATAATTATTCAAACCAGTTAAAATTTTCTGTTCGTCCATTCGATTTAAGAAATAATAATAATGTAAAAGGAGTTGCAACACCGTTCGACTACGAAATAGAATTCTTTGATACATTTGATCAGATGTCAACATCTTTGACTCCATTCCTTGGTAATAATGTTCCGGCTAAGCGAACTAATTTCAAAATTTACAATGTTACTGATCCAGAAAACAAATTTGAAGTTAAGTATGGATTCCTTGAAAGAAAACCTGGTAATCCAGTGCCCGATACACTTTCTGACCAGGATGCTATAGTGATAATTGATTCTCTTGCAAAACCAACTATATCCTGGTTAATTACTTTTACAGGTGTTGATTCAATTTCACACAGACCACTTGGTGGTGAGAAGTTATTAATATCCATTTCAAAACCATTTAATAAAAGCGATGAATTTGAATTTACCACTGTAGGTGCAACCATTGATAGGCAAAAAGCAAAAACTGAAATGAATAAAGTAAAAGTTGTACCAAATCCGTATGTGGTTGCCACAACACAGGAACAACCATTACCAACTGGCATAACCGGAAGAGGTGAACGAAAAATTACTTTTACAAATGTTCCTGTCAATTCCAGGATCGAAATTTACACAGTTAGAGGAGAGCACATACGGACACTATATCATAACGGAAACATTTTTGAAGGCGAAGTCACCTGGGATCTCAAAACAAAGGAAAATCTGGATGTGGCTTATGGAGTTTATTTTTATGTGGTAGATGCTCCAGAAGTTGGAATTCAATACGGTAAAATTGCTATTATAAAATAGTGAATAGGTGCATTATGAAAAATATTAAAATAATTTTGATGATATTAATAATCACGGGTCTTGTCCGTTCTCAATCAAAGGTTGGAACAACAGCAGCACCTTTTTTGGGGATTGATATATCGCCAAGAACTTCTGCTCTTGGAGGTTCTTTCGTTGCGGTCGCTAACGATGCATTTACATTGTATTCAAATCCGGGTGGTATATCTCGACTTAAGAATAACGAGTTTATCATAGCACATACCCCCTGGCTTGTAGATACGGATTTAAACTGGGCTGGTTTGGTAATATCCATCGATGATGAAAACGCTGTTGGCTTAAATTTTACTTATCTTGATTATGGACAGGAAGAAATTACCACAATTGAAAATCCTGAAGGTACACAACAATACTGGGATGCAGCTGATCTTGCAATTGGAGTTTCGTATGCAAGAAATTTAACCGATAGATTTTCAATTGGCGGAACAATTAAGTATATTCAACAGAGAATCTGGCATACTTCAGCAAGCGCTATTGCTCTTGATGTTGGAATTTTGTTTAGAACTTATTTTAATGATATGAAAATTGGAATGAGTATATCGAATTTCGGAACTGAAATGCAAATGACAGGTAAGGACCTTTATCGTAAAATTGATCTTGCTCCTGGTGATGGAGGAAATAACCCTGCTATAACTACGATTTTAAAAACAGATTCCTGGACTTTACCATTGCTATTCAAGGTAGGAGTTGCAATGGATGTTTTAAAAATTTCTAATTACACCTTGACCACTTCTTTCGATGCTTTATATCCAAACGACAACTCACAATATCTAAATGCAGGGATTGAATTTAACTGGAACGATAATGTCTTCTTGCGAAGTGGTTTCAAATCATTATTTAGACCAGATGCAAATCAGGGTTTTGCTTATGGAATCGGTTTGAAGTACAATCTCTTTGGTAATACAACACTAAAAATTGACTTTAGTTCGGAAGAGTTTGGTGTATTTAAGGACATTCAGAGGTTTTCTTTAGGTTTTACTTTTTAACTAACTAATTAACAAACAAAATAGGAGATATAGTTATGAAAAAATTATTAATGTTTACTTTGCTAATGCTTGTTTTAACCACTACATTTTATGCTCAGACTATGTATAATGTAACTTTTTGGTTAAATACCAGCACAAGAATTGATACGATTGTTCCAACTTCTATGGTACAGATTCGTGGTAATACAGCACCTCTTACTTGGGGTGACGATTCACCGTTGATGACGAATGTTGGTGGTGATTATTGGACAATCACTCATCAATTCGCTGAGAACACAACAATTAGTTACAAATTTTATGCTACCACATGGGAAGAAGGTTCAGACCTATCTTTGACAGTTACAGGTGATACAGTTTTGCCTATTTGGTATTTTGGTCGTGGTTTTGATAATCCACCTTATACACCAACAGATAGTGTTGATGTCTGGTTTAGAGTTAATGTTGCAGGAGTGATCGGATTTGATCCCGCAACTATGCAGGTTGGTGTGCGAGGGAGTGTTGAACCACTTAATTGGGGAACAACTTACTTGCTGGAACGTGAAGGTACTAGTATGTTTTATTCGGGTCAGATAAAATTTGATCCGGCTGTTTTAGCAACTGCAAATAATAGCGTCTATTATAAGTTTTATATTGAGAATGGAGCTGGTTGGGAACCTGGCAGTGACAATTTTGCGAGTATTTATAATGATACTACACTATACTGGAAATATTATGGTGGTTTGCGCCCACCCGATAAACCGGTAACAGAGAATTATATCACATTCCAGGCTGACATTTATAACCTAATTCAGAGTGGTGGATTTAATCCTGCAACAGATTCCCTTAAAGTGTTAATCTTTACTGGACAACCGATACTTGAAGGCAATCAAAAGATGGAAGAAGATTTAGTTCAGGCGGGTCTCTTTATAACCACATTAAAAATAAAAGCAGCTGTCGATTCGAGAATTGCCTATAAATTCAAAGCATATCCCGATGATAGATTTGAAAATGGTGGTGGTTATGAAACAGGTTCTGACCGTGAGTATTTCTGGACTGGTCAGGACTCAGTATTACCTATCGCATATCCAAATATTATTCCCAAAGCTCCTCCATTACCATATGATGTAATAATTAAATTTGTTGTGGATATGAGAAACGCAGTTGATTTTCGAACACAACAACCAATTACAAATTTAAGAGATGTGTGGGTAAAAGGTGGAGCAGAACCCATTGGTTCATGGGCAGGAAACTGGACATATGACGACACAGTCGGCGAAAGCTTCTTGAAAAAATTATATGATGATGGCACAAACGGTGATGAAGTTGCAGGAGATAATTTCTGGTCAAGAGATATTCTCTGGCCTGCCGGAACACCGGGTGGTACATTTGAATTTAAATTTGCTGCTGGTTATCCAGGTGTAGAATCAGGTGGTGCTTATTATCTTGATAATGAAGCAGGCTATGCCGTAAATCATATTTGGACTTTCCCGTCGCCACCACCAACATCGGCGAGACTCCGTGTTGTATTTGGACAAATGGGTGTTGTTTCTGTAAGAGAAAATGGAAATGCAATTCCAGAAAAATATTCTCTTGCTCAAAACTATCCGAACCCATTTAATCCTGCTACGACAATTAATTTTGATATTCCAGTATCTGGCTCAGTTAGCTTAAAGGTCTACAATTTACTTGGTGAGGAAGTAGCTGAGCTTGTAAATGGTGAAATGAAAGCTGGTAGTTATACTGTCGATTTTGATGCATCACGACTTTCGAGTGGAGTTTATTTCTATAAACTTACTGCGGGTTCATTTACATCGGTGAAGAAGATGTTACTGATGAAATAATTTTTAATTAATTGCTTTAGATTTTGTAGTTGCTCAAAGCCGATTTTTTCGTTATCCGCCAACCGACGGAGACGGAAAATCGGCTTTTTAATTTTGCTGGATCTTTTGTTGATTTAATTTGTGATTTAATGTCAAAGTTTAAAAAGTAATCTTCTCTATGGTATTATGTGTCCTTCAGGACTCAACAATAAACCAAGTCCATATGCCGCTGCGGCAGTTATTATACCTACTGCTGTCATTTCTATACCACTCTTAAACCAGTTTCTACCAGTTACGATTGTCTTCAATACCCCAACTGCAAAATGGGCAAGGGTGCTTATTATCAAACTTAAAATTACAGCTAACATACCAGAAGAAAATAGAAAAGGAATTACTGGAATCATCCCCCCAACTGCAGTGGATATCCCGGCTGAAAATGCTTCTTTGACTGGATTAGGGAAAGACGATTCTGATAAACCCAATTCCTCGCTTGCTAATACTTTGACCATCTGTTCAGGTTGCTCAATCAGTTTATTAGCAAGTGCATCTGCTTCATCTTTTGAAAAACCTTTCAATTGATAAAAAAGTGAAAGTTCTTCTCGTTCCTCCTCTGGGTTTTCTTCGATTTCTTTTCTTTCTCTCTCTATTTCTGCCTGATAAACTTCTTTTTCGGATTTTCGTGCTAAATATGCTCCTGAACCCATTGAAAGTGAACTTGCCAACGCTCCAGCAAGTCCAGCAATTAAAACAACATCGCTACCACCTGAGTATCCAGCCATTCCACTGACAATTCCGAAAACCGCACCCAGGCCATCATTTGCTCCATATATTGCCTGTCCAACCCAACCACCTACACCCTGTGTGTGCCACTTTTCCCGTTTTAAAATAAAATCCAGACGTTGCTGAGGGTGTTCATCTTCTACCAATGTTTTTAAAACCTTTGCATGTGCCTTCTCTTCAATTTCGGTCTTTTTCAACTCGTTTTTATCTCTATCTTCAATAAAAATTTTAGCTTCTTCATTGTATGCATCCGAATCTTTTTCTTCAGCTTCTTCCAATCTCTTCAAAGCATTTTCTGTACCGGTTCTTACAAGTAACCAATTCTTGATTCTTGAGAATACGTTTATAGTTTTTTCAGGTATCTCGCCATCCAATTCTAATATTCTTGTCTTCCATTTTTCTGCATGCTTCTCTTCGGCTTCAGCTAAATTTATAAGAATTTTTTTTCGATTTTCCGATTTTTCTAAAGTGGCTAATTGACGGTACAAAATTGCACCATTGATTTCACGTTTGTAAATTTTTTGTAATACTTTTATAAGTTTTTCTTTGTTCATATATTATTAATTGACAATTTTTTTGAATACCCAGTTATCTTTATCAATTATAACATCCTGAGGTTCATCTTCACAGAAGAAATCTAAGTTTTCAACCTGTGAGTTTATTATTATTCCATAATTTAATGTATCTTTGTTCGTTATTATCGACAATTCGATTGGAATGGTAAAATTATAAATTTCACTTGTTAATTGCTGTATGTTTACATTAACTTTGTATCCAGTTTTTAATTGAGATTTATTCCATTTAAATTTTAATACTGGCCTATCTATCGAATCCAGATCAGTGTATATCCATTGTTCAAAAAACCATCCTAAATTTTTTCCACTGACCTGTTTACAGGTTTCAATAAAATTTTCGGTAGTAACATTAGAATATTTAAAAACTGGATTTGTTATGTATGTTTTAAGAATTTTTAAGAATGTGGAATCCCCAACAATTTTGCGTAACATATGTATCACAATTGCACCTTTGAAATATATTCTTTCTGAAAAAATATCATTAAAAGATGTATCACTTTTACCAACAAGTGGACCTGCATAAGAACCGAAATCACGATCCATATAGAAATTTAATATATAATGATACCACTTTTTCCCTAAGTAATATTCATAATATAGGGCTTGAATATAGTTTGCAAATCCTTCGCTTAGCCATAAATGATGCCAGGATTTTGGTGTAACCAAATTTCCAAACCATTGATGAGCTAATTCATGAATTAAAAACTGTTCAACATCGCCTTTGCCGGTAATTAAATCTTCTTTTATGCTTGTTATTGTTTGATTTTCCATCATAAGTTCACCCGGTACCAGTACTATTCCATATTTTTCTTTGGCAAATGGATATTCACCAAAGTAATTTTCCATAAATTTTAACATTTTTTTTGTGTTATTAAAATCTTCTTTTGCTTTTTCAATATATTCAGGAAAAACAAAATATTGAATTGGAAATGTTGCATTTGAAATTGAAGTAAAACTATCCTCGAGCACTTCGTATTTTCCTACTGCAAAAAAGATCAAATAACTTGCAATTGGATACTTTGTACTCCAGAAATAAGTTTTTGTACCATCCGTATTATTTGTCACATCAATCAATGTTCCATTTGAAACGGCAACGAGTGTATCGGGGACAGTTATTTTAATATCGGCAGTGACTTTATCGTAAGGGACATCCTTGGAAGGAATCCATTTTCTTGTAAAAAATGGTTGCGAACTTGTAGCAATTTTGGGAGTATCACCACTTAAATCAAAATATACACCTCCTTTATCAAACTCACCATTAAAATCAGAAATAGCTTTATAAAAAATTTTAAAATTGACTGTATCTGAATAAAATCTTTCTAAATTTATATATAGATGATTAGCATTATGTTTAAAATTTAATTTTTTTCTATTATAAACAATTGAATCGATTTGTATTGTTGCATTTGATGCTGATATAACAACTATATTTAATGGTTCATTTGGAATTATTGTATAGTTAACATAACCAATTAGAATCTTGTTTCCTAAATCTATTTTTATGTTTATATCATAATGTAGAGCGTCGTACATTTTTATTGCTGGATCATCAATTTGTGCTGAATAACAGTTTAAGTACAGAAATATCAGGATAATTGTTATTAAAATATATTGCTTCATGTTTTAAAATTTTTGAAAAGATAATCAAATATTCTAAAAAGAGCAATTTTTGGGAATGTTTCACAAATTTTATTAAATTTTACAAAATTTATATACAAGTAATGGTTTTAATACAAAAATATTTAAAAAATATTATAGGTGTTACCACAGGAGTAATATCATTTATAATTTATTACTTAACATTAGCGCCCACAGTGAATTTTATTGATAGTGGTGAGCTTGCTGCGGTTGCTTCAACTCTGGGAATTGCTCATCCCACAGGTTATCCTTTATTTACACTGATTGGATATTTATTTTCAAATTTTCCAATTGAATTTCAGGTTATAAAAAAATTAAACCTGATGGCTGCATTTTTTTCAGCATTCGGAGTTTTTGTTTTTTATAATTTGTTGGTTTTGCTTAATATTGAATTAAACAAAGAAAATGATAGAAAACAACCTCTTAATATATATATTGCCTCGGCATCTTCTGCATTGATTTTAGGTTTTTCAAGAACCTACTGGTCACAATCTACAAGTATCGAAGTATACTCACTTCATATATTATTCATCGCATCGATATTGTACTTATTTTTTAAATCATCATTAAGACTTTTTACTAAAAAAGATGGTTGGGAAATAAATGGTAAATATTTTTTATTGGCTGTGTTTGTATTGGGATTGAGCTTTACAAATCATATGACTACGATTTTATTTTTACCGGCTCTGGGATATTTGCTATTTCTGATTATTAAAACCATAGATTTTCCTAAAAAATTTTCAATATATACAATTCTATTGTTTTTTCTCGGGGTTAGTGTTTACCTATATTTACCAATCCGTGCTTCTCAGAATCCGTTTTTTAATTGGGGTAACACATCAAGTTTAGAAAAGTTATTATGGCATATAAGTGGGAAGCAATATAGAGTATGGATTTTTTCTTCAATAGAATCAGCAGAAAAACAGTTTATATATTATATCACGAATTTCTACAATGAGTTTAATTTGCTTTTTATAATAATTGGATTGATTGGAATGTATTTTACCTTAAGTGAGAATAAAAAATTATTTATATTCTTGCTAATTTTGTTTATCACCTGTGTGGGCTACTCTATTAATTACGATATCCATGATATAGATTCTTATTTTTTGATTTCTTACTTGGTATTTGGAATATGGATATCAATTGGAGTATTGAAAATTATTCAAAAATATTTTAGAGGGAAAGTAGTTAATAATGCAATTGTCATCGTCTTACCGCTTATTCCACTATTATTAAATTATCGTATTTGTGATGAAAGCAAAAATTATTTAGTAGAAGATTATATGAAAAATGTATTCAATTCTGTAGAGGAAAATAGTCTAATAATTACATATCAGTGGGATTATTTTATTTCGGCATCATATTATTTTCAGGTGGTAGAGGGTTACAGAAGAGATGTAATCATAATCGATAAGGAGTTATTGCGACGATCATGGTATTTTGATCAAATTAAAAATAATTACCCGCAAATATATAAAAATTCTCAACATGAAATAAAATTATTTTTGGAAGAATTGTATAAATTTGAACATGGAATACCATATAATGTTCAAATAATTGAACAAAGATACAGCGATGTGATAAGAAGTTTTATAGAAAATAATTATACGGAAAGAAGAATATATGTCACACCTGAAATTGAAAATCAATACTTAATTGGCTATAAAAAAATTCCATCAGGATTATGTTATCAGTTGGTTAAGAATGAGGAAGATATCATAATCAAGAAAGTAGATTTTAATTATAGAGGGATAGAGCGTAACGATAGGTTAATTGATGGGATGAAAAAGATGTATTTGCGAGCTTCATTGGAAAATGGTAGTTTCATGATGAGGCTTGGTAACTTAGAAGCAGCAAAAAATTATTTTGAAAAGGGATTGTTAGTAGAACCAGGCTCGAGTGAAATCAGATATTTATATAATCAACTAGGCAAGTAAATAATATAAAAAAGAAAAAATTTATAAAAATTGTGCCAAGCTCTTGACTTTTAATAAAAAAATATTATATTTATATGCTATATTTTAATTAAAATTAACGAATACGCTTGAAAAAGCGCATTTTTAATTTTAGATGTGTATGTTTTTTGAAAAAATTGCTGAAGTAGCTCAGTGGTAGAGCAGCTGACTTGTAATCAGCAGGTCGTGGGTTCAACTCCCACCTTCAGCTCGAAGCCAGAGCGAATCTGAGCTTTGAGATGAGCTGGGTAGGTAGCGAAGTGGTCAAACGCAACAGACTGTAAATCTGTCGGCTTCGGCCTTCGGAGGTTCGATTCCTCCCCTGCCCACTATAAAAGAGCGCGGGAGTAACTCAGTTGGTAGAGTCACAGCCTTCCAAGCTGTTGGTCGCGGGTTCGAGTCCCGTCTCCCGCTCTATGAGTTACGATACTATGAAGCTTGCGTAGCTCAGTTGGTAGAGCACTTCCTTGGTAAGGAAGAGGTCACCGGTTCAATCCCGGTCGCAAGCTCATAAACAAAAGATCTATTAACATATTGGAGTTTTAAATTGCGAGAAATTATTACTCTTGAATGCACTGAGTGTAAAAGAAGAAATTACACTACAACAAAAAATAAGAAGAAGCAAAGCGGTAGAGTAGAATACAAAAAATATTGCCGCTGGTGTAATAAAAGAACTATTCATAAAGAAACAAAGTAGCTAACTCAACACGTGTGTAGCTCAATTGGTAGAGCAGCGGTCTCCAAAACCGCAGGTTGGGGGTTCGAGTCCCTCCGCACGTGCATATCAATATCAAAATCAGTTATAAAATTATGAAAGAAAAAATAATAAACTTCTTTACCGATGTGGTTAAAGAAATGAAAAAGGTCACCTGGCCTAAAAAAGAAGAATTACGTGAAACCACAGTCGTAGTGCTCGCAGTGTGCGGCATTATTGCAGTGTTTGTTTATCTTGTTGATACCATCATTAGCCAAACTATGAAAGCTATATTATAATTAATGGATTTAAAATTGGAAAATCAAACTAATCAAAAAAAATGGTATGTAGTTAAAACCTACTCAGGGCAAGAGAATAAAGTTAAAGTCTTTATCGAAGAGGAAGCAAAACAACAGAAGCTCGAGGATCGGATTACACGAGTTGTTGTGCCCTCAGAAAAAGTGTATGAAATGAAAGATGGAAAGAAAAAAAGTAAAACAAAAACTTTTTTCCCGGGCTACATACTTGTAGAAGCAATTCTTGATAAAGAAACAAAACATCTGATTTTAAATGCTCCATATGTAATTAGCTTTGTTGGTCCAAGAGGCAAACCAGCTCCTCTACAGGCGGAAGAAGTCAGAAGAATAGTTGGTAGCCTTGAGGAAAAAGGCGAAGAAGGCATCTTAGAAGTTCCATTCGCTATTGGAGCGCCTGTAAGAGTTGTTGAGGGTCCTTTTTATAATTTCACTGGTTTTGTTCAGGAAGTTAACAAAGAGCGAATGAAACTAAAAGTAATGATAAGCATTTTTGGTAGAAAAACACCAATTGAATTAGACTTTAGTCAAGTAGAAGTTGAAAAATAAATAAGGTATTATTATGAAAAAAATTGCAGGATATATTAAACTACAGATACCAGCTGGCCAAGCAAACCCAGCTCCACCTGTTGGCCCAGCACTTGGCCAAAAAGGTGTCAATATAATGGAGTTCTGTAAACAGTTTAACGCCAGAACAAAAGACCAGTCGGGTCTGATTATTCCTGTCGTGATCACTGTTTATTCGGATAAATCATTTACATTTATCACCAAAACACCACCAGCTTCAGTTCTTTTATTAAAAGCAGCAAAAATTGAAAAGGGTTCTGGTGAACCCAATCGCAACAAAGTCGGTAAAGTTACTCTCAAGCAAATTCGAGAAATTGCAGAGATGAAAATGCCTGATTTAAATGCTAACGACATTGAAGCTGCAATGAGGATGATTGCTGGTACAGCCCGTAGTATGGGTATTACAATAGAAAGATAGAAATTAATTAACAGTGGAAGTTTCAAGAGTTTAATCTCTTTAACTGAAACGCTAAAACCACAAATATAAAGGAATTAAAAAATGAAGGTTAGTAAGAGATATAAAACAATTGCGCAAAAAGTCGATCCGAAAAAATTTTATTCAATTGAAGAAGCTGTTGAATTAGTGAAGCAAACCGCAACAGCAAAGTTCACCGAGTCGGTAGATATTGCTGTTAAATTAGGAGTTGACCCCAAAAAAGCTGATCAGGCGGTTAGAGGAACTGTTTCCTTACCTCACGGAACTGGAAAAGAAGTTAGAGTCCTTGTGATTGCAAAACCCCCAAGAGATGAAGAAGCAAAAGCAGCAGGAGCAGATCACGCAGGATATATGGATTATATCCAAAAGATTCAACAAGGCTGGGCTGATGTGGATGTGATTATTGCAACTCCAGATGTAATGGGTGAACTTGGTAAATTAGGAAAGATTCTTGGACCAAGAGGTTTGATGCCAAATCCAAAAAGTGGAACTGTAACAAACGAAATAGCCAAGGCAGTAAAAGAAGTTAAAGCAGGTAAAATAGAATTTAGAGTGGATAAAGCTGGAATCGTTCACGCATCTATTGGAAAAGCAAACTTCGAAAATCAAAAATTAATTGATAACATTAATGCATTTTTATCAACAGTATTGAGATTAAGACCAGCAACTGCTAAAGGTCAATACATAAAAGGTATATCTTTATCAAGCACAATGGGTCCTGGAATTGCGATTGATAAAAATGTAGTATTGAATTTAAAATAGAAATTACGCACTCTTTAAAAACATATAAAATATTTTTACTGCCGGATATAACAAATCCGGGCTTCTCAGTAAAAAATAAATTATCAAGAGGAACAAATGCAAAGAAACGAAAAAAGTAAAATAATCGAAGAGTTGAAGGAGAAGGTTTCGAAAGCAAGTGGTATGTATCTTGCCGACTTCACTGGTATTACTGTTCAGCAAGTGAATGAGCTAAGAAAAGAACTCTACAAGGCTGGGATAGAATACCGTGTGGTTAAAAATACCCTTCTGAAGAAAGCTCTTGAATCCTTATCCGGATACGAAAAGATGTACGACAAATTAGTCGGACCTACAGCAATTGCATTTGGATATGATGATCCTATCATAGCTGCAAAAATGCTAAAGAAATTTAGCGAAAAGAATAATGTGTTAAAGGTAAAAGCTTGTGTAATTGAAAATCAAGTATACGATGGTTCAGAGTTAAGTAATATTGCAAATATGCCATCAAGACCTGAAATGATATCTTCAATTATAGGTAGTATACAAGCCCCGATTTCTGGACTTGTTGGTGCTATTAATGCAGTTATGAGAGATCTTGTAAATGTCCTGGATGCAATTGAAAAGAAAAAAGCAGCATAAAATTAACAAAAACGAAAATTAAAAAAGGAGAATAATAATGTCAGTAGTACAAGAAATAGTCGAAAAAATAGAAAAATTAACATTACTTGAAGCTGCAGAACTTAAGAAAGCTTTAGAAGAAAAATTTGGAGTAACAGCTGCAGCACCAGTTATGATGGCAGGACCAATGCCAGCAGCAGGAGCAGCAGCTCCAGCAGCAGAAGAGAAAACAGAATTTAATGTTGTTCTTGTGAATGCTGGTGCACAAAAAATTAATGTAATTAAAGTTGTTCGCGCTGCAACTGGTCTTGGTTTAAAAGAAGCTAAAGATTTAGTTGATGGAGCCCCAAAAGTAGTTAAAGAAGCTCTCAGTAAGGAAGAAGCCGAAAAACTAAAAAAAGAACTGGAAGAAGCCGGCGCTACTGTAGAATTAAAGTAAGATATTTTTCTACAAATTTGAATTATTTCTATCATCAGATTCGAAAAAATCAGCCGATAATTTGCTATCCATGTGATAGATTAAAATTATCGGCTTGATACTTTTATCTTTTTAAATGATTTTATATAACTTAAGGAGTTGATTAAAGTGAAACGCCCAATAAATAACCCGAGTGAAAGAATTTCTTTTTCAAAAATTCCACCTGTTCTCGAACAACCAGATTTACTGAATGTCCAAAAAGAGTCCTGGGAAAATTTCTTGCAGGCGAATATTCCACCACATAAAAGAAAGCCTAAAGGACTCCAACAAATATTCTTGATAAATTTTCCAATTAGTGATACAAGAGAAAACTTTTTATTGGAATTTGTTGAGTACTCAATTGAAAAACCAAAATATACTGTAAGAGAGTGTCAGGAAAGAGGATTAACATATGCTGTTCCACTTAAAGCAAAATTAAAGCTTTCTAAGAAAAGCGAAGATGGAGAAAAATTTGTAGATACAATAGAACAGGAAGTATACCTCGGGAATCTACCAACTATGACCGATAGAGGGACTTTTATTATTAATGGTGCAGAACGAGTGGTAGTAAGTCAATTACATCGTTCACCAGGAGTATTTTTTAGCGAATCAGTTCATCCAAATGGAACACCAATTTATTCAGCACGAATTATTCCCTTCAGAGGTTCCTGGATCGAATTTTCCACGGATATAAGTAATGTAATGTATGTATATATCGATAGAAAGAAAAAATTTCCTGTAACAACCTTGCTCCGCGCGATTGGTTATTCCTCAGATGATGAAATACTAAAATTATTTAACTTGGTTGAAACTGTAGAAATTAAAGATGGCAATTTAAAAGAATATGTTGGAAGAATAGTTTGTAGTGATGTTATAGATAAGAAAACGGGAGAGATAATAGTAAATAAAGATTCGCCTCTAACCGAAGATTTAATTAAGAAGATAAAGAAATTAGATATTAAAAATATTAAATTTCTAAAAATAGAAGGTTCAGAGGAACGTTCAATTATTGCAAATACAATTCAGAAGGATGCAGCACGAACAGAACAGGATGCACTCGAAGCAATTTACAGACAACTCCGCTCTGGCGAGGCTCCTGATCTGGACACGGCAAAAAATTTGATTGATAGATTGTTCTTCAATGAAAAGCGATATGATCTGGGCGATGTTGGAAGAAACAGAATGAACGCCAAACTTGGCCTTGACATTCCACTTACTACAACAACATTAACCCGCGAAGATATTCTGGCAATTATAAATTATTTACTTGATTTACAACAGGGAAAACGAACAGTTGATGATATTGATCATTTAGGGAACAGAAGAGTTCGTACGGTTGGAGAGCAAATCGCTCAACAATTTAATATAGGTATGGCACGAATGGCTCGCACAATTCGCGAGCGTATGAATTTACGCGATAACGAAAACCTAACTCCACAGGATCTGATCAATGCACGCACGATAACAAGCGTAATTAATTCCTTCTTTGGCACTAATCAGCTTTCACAGTTTATGGATCAAACTAACCCACTTGCTGAAATAACACACAAAAGAAGAATGTCTGCTTTAGGTCCAGGTGGATTGACCAGAGAAAGAGCAGGATTTGAAGTGCGTGATGTGCACTATACACATTATGGAAGGTTATGCCCGATTGAAACACCCGAAGGTCCGAACATCGGATTGATCTCTTCTCTCTGTATATATTCTCGCGTTAACGATTTTGGATTTATCGAAACACCATATCGTAAAGTAAAAAATGGAAAAATTACAG
Organism: Ignavibacteriota bacterium; assembly: GCA_003327435.1. Lineage (GTDB taxonomy): Bacteria > Bacteroidota > Ignavibacteria > UBA10030 > BY39 > BY39. The sequence goes on along the minus strand of QOQV01000001.1, from coordinate 244,657 downwards.
ATGAGATAGAATTCCTAACAGCGGAAAAAGAAGATATTTATACAATTGCTCAGGCAAATGTAAAAGTAGATGAAAAGGGTAATTTTATTGATCAAAGAGTGAAAGCCAGATTTCAGAGTGATTATCCAGTAGTTAAGCCTGATGAAGTTCAATATATGGATGTGGCACCAAGTCAAATAGTAAGTGCAGCAGCAGCATTGATTCCATTCTTGGAACATGATGATGCTAATCGTGCATTGATGGGTTCAAATATGCAACGCCAGGCAGTCCCGCTTCTCAAACCGGAAGCTCCGATTGTTGGTACAGGTTTTGAAAAGAAAATTGCTTATGACTCAAGAACAATGATTATTGCTGAAAGATCCGGAGTTGTTGAGTATGTGGATGCTGATAAAATTATTGTTAAATACGACATAGACGAAAATAGCATTGAGTCCATACTTTCGTTTGATGATAAAAGTCGTGTTGAATATCAATTGACAAAATTTTTCCGAACAAACCAGGATACCTGTATTAATCAAATCCCGATTGTATCGAAGGGACAGAGATTTAAAAAGGGACAGGTTCTGGCAGATGGTAGTGCAACTCAAAACGGAGAGTTAGCACTTGGACGAAATGTACTTGTAGCATTTATGCCCTGGAAAGGATACAATTTTGAGGATGCTATTATTGTTAGTGAACGTCTGGTTTCTGATGATGTATATACATCAATTCATATCGAAGAATTTGAGTTACAGGTTAGGGATACTAAGCGAGGAGATGAAGAATTAACTCGCGAAATTCCTAATGTAAGTGAAGAAGCAGTTAAGGATCTGGATGAAAATGGTGTTATCCGCGTTGGTGCAATTGTTAAAGAAGGAGATATCCTGATAGGTAAGATAACTCCTAAAGGTGAAACAGATCCAACTCCTGAGGAAAAATTATTAAAAGCAATATTCGGTGAAAAAGCAGGTGATGTTAAGGATGCATCTTTGAAAGCCCCGCCAGGTATGAAAGGGGTGGTTGTTGCTACAAAACTTTTCAGTCGAAAGAAAAAAGATTCTGAAGTTAAGAAAGCTGACAAAAAAAGATCAGAACAGCTCGATAGAGAAAAAAATAAAGCTATAAAAGAAACAAAACAGAAACTCATACAAAAGTTAGGTTTATTACTTAAAGATGAAACCAGTGTTGGAATATATGATAAAAACGGTAATCTTGTTCTAAAAAGTGGATTTACAATAAAAGAAAACACATTTGAATCTATTGATGATGTTGAAAATCTTGATTATGAAAAAGAATGGGTTGAAAATAAAAAGAAGAACTCGTGTGTTACTAAACTTTATGAAGCTTATTTCGAAAAACTTGACGATATTGAAAATTATTATAAGCATGAGAAAAACAAACTTCAAACTGGTGACGAATTACAACCAGGTATAGTTCAGCTTGCCAAAGTGTATGTTGCCAAAAAAAGGAAGCTTTCAGTTGGTGATAAAATGGCAGGCAGGCATGGCAACAAGGGTGTTGTCTCGAAAGTTGTGCCAGTTGAAGATATGCCATTTCTCCCTGATGGTACTCCAGTGGATATAGTGTTGAATCCTTTGGGTGTGCCTTCAAGAATGAATTTAGGTCAGCTTTTTGAAACAGCACTTGGATGGGCTGGTTACACTTTGAATAAAAAATATGCGTCACCAATATTTGACGGTGCCAGCTGGGAACAGGTACAGGAAGAATTGCGCAAAGCAGGTCTGGATGAAAATTCCAAATCGATACTAATTGATGGAACCACAGGCGAACCGTTTGACCAAAAAGTAACCGTCGGCTATCTGTATATGATGAAACTTTCTCATCTGGTGGATGATAAAATGCATGCAAGATCTATCGGTCCATACTCACTTATTACACAACAACCTTTAGGTGGTAAAGCCCAGTTTGGTGGTCAAAGATTTGGTGAAATGGAAGTATGGGCTCTTGAAGCATACGGCGCTGCCCATGTTTTACAGGAAATTCTAACTGTGAAAAGCGATGATGTTCCTGGAAGAGCTAAAGTTTATGAAGCAATTGTTAAAGGAGAAAACCTTCCAGAATCCAGTATTCCCGAATCGTTCAATGTTCTCGTGAGAGAACTTATGGGGCTTGGTTTAGATGTTAAAATTGAATAGTTGAAAAAAAGAATTTGGAGCATATAAATATGATACAATCAGAAACACAAACAAGAAAAACATTTTCAAAAATAAGAATAAGTCTGGCATCACCTGATTTAATTCTTGAGCGATCCAGAGGTGAAGTAACAAAGCCAGAGACAATAAATTATCGTTCGTTCAGACCTGAGAAGGATGGTCTATTCTGTGAAAAAATCTTTGGACCTGTACGCGATTGGGAATGCCATTGTGGAAAATATAAAAGAATAAGGTATAAAGGAATAGTCTGTGATCGTTGTGGTGTTGAAGTTACACAAAAGAGTGTTCGTCGCGAAAGGATGGGACATATATATCTTGCAGTTCCGGTCGCACACATATGGTATGTAAAATCTGCCCCGTCTAAAATTGGTTATGTCCTTGGTTTATCGATGAAAGATGTTGAAAAGGTGGTCTATTATGAATCTTATATTGTGATACAACCGGGTCCTACTGGACTAAAACCACTTGATTTAATTTCTGAAGATCAATATCTTGAAATTCTCTCCAATTTACCTGAAGATAATCAGGAGCTGGATGATAATGATGAAAGAAAATTTATTGCGGATATAGGTGCCCCAGCTCTTAAAACATTATTAAAGAAAATAGATGTGGAAGCTGAAATAGCACAGCTTAGAGTAGCACTCAAAGAGGAAACTGCTTCTCAAAAGAAGATGGAAATGCTTAAACGCCTGCGCGTACTTGATGCATTCCGTGACCGCGGTGATGGAGTAGTTAATAAACCTGAATGGATGATATTAGATGTTATTCCAGTTATTCCTCCAGAATTAAGACCACTTGTACCACTCGATGGTGGGCGATTTGCAACTTCTGATTTGAACGATTTATATCGTCGCGTAATCATCAGAAACAATAGATTGAGAAGATTAATTGATATCAAAGCACCTGAAGTTATATTAAGAAATGAAAAAAGAATGCTTCAGGAAGCAGTTGATTCTCTTCTGGATAATTCAAGAAAATCTACAGCAGTAAAATCAGAAAATAATCGTGCATTAAAATCCCTTGCCGATATGTTAAAAGGTAAGCAGGGGAGATTTCGCCAAAACTTATTGGGAAAAAGAGTAGATTATTCAGGTCGATCAGTAATTGTAGTCGGTCCTGAATTGAAATTACACGAATGTGGCTTGCCAAAAGAAATGGCTGTAGAACTTTTCAAACCGTTTATCATAAGAAAACTTATCGAAAGAGGTCTTGTAAAGACAGTAAAAAGTGCCAAGAAACAAGTTGAGAAAAAAGTTCCAGAAGTATGGGAAGTACTTGAAAATATTATCGATGGGCATCCAGTGTTATTAAATCGTGCACCTACTTTACATCGTCTTGGTATTCAGGCATTCCAGCCCGTATTAGTTGAAGGTAGAGCCATTAGAATACATCCTATGGTTTGTACAGCTTTTAATGCTGATTTCGATGGAGACCAGATGGCTGTTCATGTTCCATTATCCTATCATGCACAACTTGAAGCGAGAATTTTGATGCTCTCAAGTCATAATATATTATCGCCAGCCAATGGCTCGCCAATAGTACATCCTACACAGGATCAGGTCTTGGGATGTTATTATCTTACAAAATCAAAACCTGGAGATAAAGGCGAAGGTAAGGTGTTCTCCTCACCTGAAGAAGTTATTGTTGCATACAACTCTGGAAAGTTGGGACTTCATGCAAAAATTAAAGTTAGAGTTGATGGACAGATGTATGATACAACAACTGGAAGGGTTTTGTTTAATCAGATTATTCCCAAAGGAATGGGATTTATTAATGAATTGCTAAATAAAAATCGGTTAACTCAACTTGTGGGTCAGGTTTATAGAAAATTCGGTAACCTGAAAACTGCTGAGTTTTTGGATGAATTAAAATCAATAGGATTTAAGTATGCAACGCAGGGTGGATTATCGGTTAGTGTCGGTGATGTTATTATTCCAAAGGAAAAGGAAGAAATCATTGCAAAAGCTCAGAGAGATGTTGATAATATTGAAAATCAATATTACAATGGATTCATAACTCAAGGTGAAAGATACAATAAAGTGATCGATACCTGGACACGTGCTACAACACGTGTAGCTGATAGATTATTTGAAGCTCTACAACACTCCAATGATGGATTTAATTCATTGTTTATGATGGTAGATTCGGGAGCGAGAGGTTCAAAAGAGCAAATTCGACAATTAGCCGGTATGCGCGGTTTGATGGCAAAACCGCAAAAAAGTTTGTCTGGCTCCACTGGCGAATTGATTGAAAACCCAATAATTGCCAATTTCCGTGAAGGCTTGTCAGTTCTCGAGTACTTTATATCTACCCATGGAGCTCGAAAAGGTCTTGCTGATACTGCACTAAAAACAGCAGATGCTGGCTATTTGACAAGGAGATTGGTGGATGTCGCACAAGATGCCATAATTACTATGGAAGATTGTGGTACAATTTTAGGGTTACCTATTGGTGCTCTCAAAGAAGGTGAAGATATTAAAGAACCTCTTTATGAAAGAATACTCGGACGGGTAGCGGTGGATGATATTTATGATCCGTTAACTGAAGAATTAATCGTTAGTGCAGGTGAAGAAATAACTGAAGAAATTGCACAAAGAATTTCTGAAACTTCAATTGAAGAAGTCAATATTCGTTCGGTATTGACCTGTGAAGCACCACGTGGTGTTTGTGCTAAATGCTATGGCCGTAATTTAACAACTGGTAAATTAGTTCAAGTTGGTGAAGCGGTAGGAATTATAGCTGCTCAATCAATAGGTGAACCCGGTACACAGCTTACACTCCGTACTTTCCACACTGGTGGTACTGCAAGTTTAATTGCAGCGCAAAGCCAGATTGTTTCAAAGTTCAGTGGAATTGTTAGATACGAAGGTATTAAATCTATAAAACTTGATGAAGAATCAGATAAACATATTGTAACAGGCAGAAGTGGTAGTGTAATGATCTATGATGACGAAAACAGGTTGTTGACAAAGTATGATGTACCATATGGTGCGATATTGCAGGTTAAAGAAGGTACTTTCATACAAAAAGGTGATATGTTGTATGAATGGGATCCTTATAATGCTGTAATTATTTCTGAAACTTCAGGTAAAGTAGAATATGCTGGACTGAAGGAAAATGTAACATATCGACAGGAACCAGATGAGCAAACCGGTCATATTCAAACTGTTGTGATTGAATCCAAAGATAAAAAAATTAACCCGATGATTATCATAAAGAATGAAGCTGGTGAAAAAGTTGGAGTTTATAACCTTCCGACTCGCTCGCATATTGTGGTTGATAATGGGGAAATAATAAGTGCTGGTACAATTATTGCAAAAATACCAAGAGCAATTGGTAAAACTCGAGATATTACTGGTGGGTTACCTCGAGTAACAGAACTCTTTGAAGCCCGTACACCATCGAACCCTGCTCTTGTTGCAGATTTGGATGGTGTGGTAAAATTTGGTGCACAGAAACGTGGATCGAGAGAGGTAATAATCGAAACGCACGATGGCAAAGACCGAAGAGAATACTTGATTCCACTTGGCAAGCATATTCTGGTGCAGGATGGAGATCATATTAAAGCAGGTGAAAGATTAACTGATGGTGCAATTGATCCACATGATATTCTACGAATAAAAGGGCCAAAGGATGTTCAAGCATATCTTGTAAATGAGATCCAAGAAGTTTATAGAATGCAGGGTGTAAGGATTAACGACAAACATATTGAGATAATTGTCAGACAAATGATGCAAAAGGTCAGAGTTATCGACTCTGGAGATACTCGATTTATCGAAGGTGATATCGTTGATAAATTATCCCTAGCAAAAGAAAACGAATCCTTGAAAGATCTTTTATATATTATAAGTAAAGGTGATTCGAAGTTTAAGAATGGACAGTTAGTACCTAAGAAAAAAGTTCGTGAAATAAATAACGAATTGAAAAAGAAGGGTAAGAAGCTCATTGAATATCGAGATGCCGAACCAGCAACTTCTGAACCAATATTGCTCGGAATTACACAGGCGTCGCTTTCAACTGAGAGTTTCATTTCAGCGGCTTCATTCCAAGAAACAACTAAAGTTTTAACTGATGCCGCAATTGCAGCAAAAGTTGATTATTTGTTAGGTTTAAAAGAAAATGTTATTGTTGGTCATTTAATACCAGCTGGAACCGGCTTAAAGAAATTCCAAAATATACTTGTTACTCCTAAGGAGCCATTTAAGATACCTGAACCAATTATCGAAACTCCACAGGAAGTAGTTGAACAGCCAGAACCAGAAAAAGAGGTAAAGAAGAAGACGCGTAAAAGAGTTAAAAAAACCTCAAAATGATAATTCTTGACTATAATAAAAATTTTTCTTATATTAGTGCTCTTAAATATAATTAATTCAATCAAATTTAAGTATTAATTCAAATAATTGGAGATAAAGATTGCCGACTATTAATCAGCTTGTTAGAAAAAGTCGCGAAAAAGTAACATGGAAAAGCAAAGCTCCAGCGCTTCAGAGATGTCCTCAGCGCAGGGGTGTGTGTACTCGTGTTTATACTACTACACCCAAAAAACCAAATTCAGCATTGAGAAAGGTGGCTCGTGTCCGTTTAACAAACGGAATTGAAGTAACTGCATATATTCCTGGTGAAGGTCATAATTTGCAGGAACACTCGATAGTTATGATTCGAGGTGGTAGAGTTAAAGATCTTCCAGGCGTTAGATACCACATTATCAGAGGTACATTAGACACTGCTGGTGTAGCTGATAGAAAGCAGGGTCGTTCAAAATATGGTGCAAAAAAACCTAAACCTCAACAAGCTTGAGTAGTAAAAAATGAGAAAAAGAAGAGCTGAAAAAAGACCAATTACTCCTGATCCAAAATATAATGATGTTTTGGTGTCAAGATTTATAAATTCTGTTTTGAAAAAAGGAAAAAAGCATCTTGCTCGGAAAATTGTGTATGATGCTATTGAAATTATTGAAAACAAGACAAAGTCGAATGGCTTGGAAATATTCCATAAGGCAATCAATAATGTAAAACCTCTGTTAGAAATTCGAGCCCGCCGTGTTGGTGGTGCAACATATCAAGTCCCAACTGAGGTGCGTGAAGATCGTAGTATCGCTCTTGCAATCAGATGGTTAATCAATTATGCTCATGAAAGAAAAGATAAATCAATGTCCCAGAAACTTGCGGCAGAACTAATAGCGGCTGCAAATAATGAAGGGGCGTCAATAAAAAAGAAAGAAGACACACATAAAATGGCTGAAGCCAATAAAGCTTTTGCACATTTTAAATGGTAATAAAATGCCCAGACAATATCCATTAAATAAAACCAGAAATATCGGTATAATGGCACATATAGATGCCGGTAAAACAACTACCACGGAGAGAATTCTCTTCTATACTGGCCGCGTGCATCGTATGGGTGAAGTACACGAAGGTGCCGCAACTATGGACTGGATGGAACAGGAAAAAGAACGTGGTATAACAATTACCAGTGCAGCCACAACCTGTTTCTGGAAAGACCACAGAATTAACATAATCGATACACCCGGTCATGTTGATTTTACAGTGGAAGTAGAGCGTTCATTAAGAGTTCTGGATGGTGCTATAGCTTTGTTTTGTGCAGTAGGTGGAGTTGAACCACAGTCAGAAACAGTGTGGCGACAGGCAGATAAATATGGTGTGCCAAGAATAGCTTTAGTGAACAAAATGGATCGTGTAGGTGCTGATTTCCAGAATGTTATAAAAATGATGCACGAACGTTTGGGCGCTAATGCAGTTCCAATACAAATTCCAGTAGGCGAAGGGGAAATGTTTGCTGGAATTGTCGATTTGATAACAATGAAAGCGCGTATATTTAATGAGACTACGCTGGGCACAACTTATGAGGACATTGATATACCAGCAGATTTAAAAAAGAAAGCTCAACTATATCGTACAAAAATGCTGGAAGCGATTTCTGATGAAGATGATACATTACTTGAAAAATATATAGATGGAAAAGAAATATCACCGGATGAAATTAAAGCTGTTTTACGAAGAGCTTGTTTGAAAGTTAGCATTGTCCCTGTACTCTGTGGTTCTTCATTCAAAAACAAAGGTGTTCAAAATCTACTTGATGCAGTTATAGATTTTCTTCCATCACCACTTGATATCGGTGATGTAGTAGGGCATCATCCTAACAAAAATGATAAAGTTATAAGAAAAGTATCTGATAATGAAAAATTTACTGCATTAGCATTTAAAATTATGACAGATCCTTATGTAGGTAAGTTAACATATTTTAGGATTTATTCAGGTACTTTGAAATCGGGTTCATATATATATAACTCTGTTAGTGATAGAAAAGAAAGAATAGCCCGAATTTTGAGAATGCATGCTAATCATCGCGAGGATATTGATGAGGCATTTGCTGGCGATATTGTAGCTGCAGTCGGTTTAAAATTTACACGTACAGGTGATACACTCACAGATGAGAAAGATCCAATAATACTTGAAAGAATGGAATTCCCAGAACCTGTGATATCAATTGCCATCGAACCTAAGACAAAAGCGGATTCTGATCGTTTAAGTGAATCCCTGGCGAAATTGTCGGAAGAAGATCCAACATTCAGGGTTTCAACAAATGAGGAAACTGGTCAGACGATTATAAGTGGAATGGGCGAATTGCATCTTGAAATTATTGTTGATCGAATGAAGAGAGAATTCCGCGTCGAAGCTAATATTGGAAAACCACAGGTGGCGTATAAAGAAACAATCACCGATACCGTAACTCAAGTATATAAACATGTAAAACAGACCGGTGGTCGTGGTCAATATGCTCATGTGGAAATTGAAGTTTCACCCAATGAGAAGGGTAAAGGATTCGAGTTTATTGATGATATCAAAGGCGGTGTTATTCCAAAAGAATACATTCCTGCTGTAGAAGCTGGAATAATTGAGCAGATGAAAAATGGTGTCATAGCAGGATATCCGGTTGTAGATGTAAAAGTCCGTCTCTTCTATGGTTCGTATCATGAAGTAGACTCAGATGAAATGTCCTTTAAGATTGCAGGTTCTTTAGCATTCAGAGAAGCTGCAAGAAAAGCAAAACCTGTAATACTTGAACCAATAATGAATGTAGAAGTTGTATGTCCTGAAGATTACATAGGAGATGTTTTAGGTGACCTGACTTCCAGAAGAGGTAAGATAGAAGGTATGTCGTCTCGTAAAGATGCTCAGGTAATAAAAGGATTTGTACCACTATCAGAAATGTTTGGATATGCAACCAGATTACGCTCACTTACACAGGGTAGAGCGCTTTATACTATGCAGTTTTCACATTATGATCTGGTCCCGGTAAATATCTCTGATCAGATCATTGAAAATTTGACTGGAAAAAAAACATTAGTAGCTTAATTATGTTAAATAAAATAAATTTAAATCACCCAATTTAAATAGGAGAAAAAATATGGCAAAAGAAAAATTTACACGCGACAAACCCCATGTTAATGTCGGTACAATCGGTCATATTGATCATGGTAAAACCACTCTTACAGCCGCGATCACGATGGTATTGAATAAACGCGGTCTTGCTCAAGTTAGAACCTTTGATTCTATCGATAATGCACCAGAAGAGCGAGAACGCGGTATTACAATTGCAACAGCGCACGTGGAATATTCAACTGAAAAGCGACACTATGCGCATGTCGACTGCCCAGGTCATGCTGACTACATTAAAAATATGATCACTGGCGCAGCTCAGATGGATGGTGCAATACTTGTTGTTGCAGCAAATGATGGTCCAATGCCACAAACACGTGAACATATTCTACTTGCTCGACAGGTTGGTGTTCCAAGAATAGTTGTATTTCTTAATAAAGTTGATATGGTAGATGATCCGGAACTTCTTGAGCTTGTGGAACTTGAACTACGCGACTTGTTAAAACAATATGAGTTTCCTGGAGATGAAATACCAATCATTCGTGGTTCTGCACTTAAAGCAATGGAACAGGCAATGAAACCAGACTCAAAAGTTGATGATCCAGCTTTTGAATGCATCTACAAATTAATGGATGCAGTTGATAGTTACATTCCAGTTCCACAAAGAGATGTTGATAAACCATTCTTAATGCCCGTAGAAGATGTATTTTCGATTACTGGTCGCGGAACTGTCGGTACCGGAAGAGTAGAACGCGGACGTGTTCGTGTTGGTGACGAAATAGAAATCATTGGATTGAACCAGCATAAGAAAGCAGTTGTAACCGGTGTCGAAATGTTCCGAAAAGAACTCGACGAAGGTATCGCCGGTGATAATATCGGTGTATTGCTACGTGGTGTTGAAAAAAACGAATTGGAACGTGGAATGGTACTTGCTAAACCTGGCTCAATTACACCACACAAAAAATTCAATGCACAGGTTTATGTTCTCAAGAAAGAAGAAGGCGGCAGACATACACCATTCTTCTCAGGTTACAGGCCACAATTCTATTTCAGAACAACCGATGTTACAGGTATAGCACACCTTCCAGCAGGAGTTGAAATGATTATGCCTGGTGATAATGTAGACAATCTTGAGATAGAATTGATTACTACAATTGCAATGGAAGAAGGATTACGTTTCGCTATCCGTGAAGGTGGCAGGACTGTAGGTGCTGGTGTTGTAACAAAAATTATTGAATAAACTAATTAATGTTTTAGGAGTTACACGTGCCTGGTGAAAAAATTAGAATAAAATTAAAATCTTACGATCATAATCTGATTGATAAATCAGCTGAAAAGATAATCAAGACGGTTAAACAGACTGGAGCAATTGTTTCAGGTCCGATTCCTTTACCAACTAAAAGGACCGTAATAACCGTACTACGGTCGCCTCATGTGGATAAAAAATCCCGTGAGCAATTCGAAACTCGCGTTCATAAACGTTTAATCGATATCTTGAGTTCGACTTCAAGAACAGTTGAATCCCTGATGAAGCTTGAACTACCAGCTGGAGTTGATGTAGAAATAAAAGTGTAATTCTTAAGATTTAAAATTCATAAATTAATTTGCTTAACGAAAAATGACTGGAATATTAGGAAAAAAAATAGGAATGACAAGTATCTTCGATGAACATGGTGAAGTTATTCCATGCACTATCATCGAAGCTGGACCTTGTTTTGTAACTCAGATTAAAACAAAAGAAAACGACGGATACGATGCAATTCAATTAGGATTCGAAGATAAAAAACCAACACGAGTTACAAAACCTTTATTGGGACATTTTGAAAGAGCCGGAATACCACCAAAGAAGGTTTTGCGTGAATTTAAGGGTTTTGATGTCTCCAACTTTAAATTGGGTGATGTTATTAAAGTGGAAAATATTTTCTCCAAGGGAGATATCGTCTCGGTTTCAGGCAATTCCAAAGGGCGTGGTTTTCAAGGTGTTGTAAAAAGACATCATTTTGGTGGCGGTTCAGTTACTCATGGTCAAAGCGATCGCGTTAGAGCACCGGGTTCAATTGGTGGAAGCTCTTATCCTTCAAGAGTATTTAAAGGTCAACGCATGGCTGGACGAATGGGTAATAAAAGAACAACCATCAAAAATTTAAAGGTGGTCCAGATAATCCCAGAATCTAATCTATTGCTTGTTAAAGGTTCTGTTCCCGGTCATATTAACTGTTACTTAGAAATTCATAAAGAATCAAAATAAAAATGGAACTCGAAGTTTATAAAAAAGACGGTACACCAAGCGGTGAGAAAATCACACTCAACCCAGATATCTTTGGGATTGAACCGAATGATCATGCTATTTATTTAGCTGTGCGTGCTTATCTTGCAAATCAGAGACAGGGTACGCATAAAACAAAAACCAGAGCAGAAGTAAGTGGTACCGGAAAAAAACCATGGCGGCAAAAACACACCGGTAGAGCTCGTGTGGGTAGTTTTAGGTCTCCACTCTGGAAAGGTGGAGGAACAATCTTTGGACCTGTTCCCCGAGATTATTCAATGTCTCTACCAGAAAAAGTTAAAAAATTAGCCAGAAAATCTGCTCTTAGTTATAGAGCAAAGGAATCTGATATAAAAATTGTTGAAGATTTTACTTTTGAAGAACCAAAAACAAAAAGTATGTTTACAGTATTAAAAGCTTTAAAGCTTGAAAGTACTAAAACTTTATTTGTGGTTCCACGAACAGATAGACATCTATATCTGGCATCGAGGAATATTCCTAACTTGCAGATAATTGAAGCAAATAAAGTGTCGACATATGATGTTATGAATAATAAAGTATTGTTATTTCAAAAAAGTGCAGTAGAAGAATTGCAAAAAACTTTTTAATCTAAAGAGAATTTTATGAATACGACGATAATATTCAGACCAATTGTTACTGAGAAGATGACTGAGCTTGAATCAAAAAGGCAATATGCTTTTGAGGTTGATAGGAAAGCTAACAAGATTGAGATACAGAAAGCGATTGAAAAAAAGTTTAATGTAAAAGTATTAAGTGTTAGAACAATTAATTATAAAGGAAAACAGAAAACTCAATTGACCCGCCGCGGCCGCTTTACAGGCAGGACCGCACAATGGAAAAAAGCTATCGTAACACTAAAAGAAGGTGATAAGATAGAATTCTTCGAAAATATATAATCCATTCTTAGCGGGTCAGGAGAAGAGTAACTAAATACTCATATTATCTGACCAAGGAATAAATAGATATGGCTATAAGAAAATTAAAACCGATTACACCTGGAACTCGCTGGATGACAGTCCCAGGGTTCGAAGAGATTACAAAAACAACTCCAGAAAAATCTTTAATCGAACCTTTAAAGAAATCCGGCGGTCGAAACAATACAGGTCGTATTACTTCGCGTCATAGAGGCGGTGGTCATAAGCGCCTATACCGAATTATTGATTTCAAAAGAGATAAAATTGGTATCGAAGCAAAAGTGACTGCCATCGAATACGACCCAAATAGATCTGCCCGTATCGCACTTTTAACTTATAAAGACGGCGAAAAACGTTATATCCTGGCACCCAATGGTTTGAAGGTGGGTGAAACACTGATGTCTGGTCCAGAAGCTGAAATAAAAGTTGGAAATTCAATGCCTCTGGCAAATGTTCCAGTTGGTGAATTTGTCCATAATGTAGAGTTGAAACCAGGAAAAGGTGGACAACTTGCAAGAAGTGCAGGAGTGTCGATTCAAATTATGGCGAAAGAGGGTGATTTTGTTACAGTTAGAATGCCCTCGGGTGAGATCCGAAAAATTCATGCTAAATGTTATGCTACCATTGGTTTTGTAAGTAATCTCGAGCATGAGAATATTAGCATTGGAAAAGCAGGTCGCTCACGCTGGTTAGGCATTCGCCCGCAATCGCGTGGTGTTGTTCAAAATCCCGTTGATCATCCACACGGTGGTGGTGAAGGAAAAGCTCCTCAAGGTAATCCTCATCCTGTATCACCTTGGGGCTGGCATACAAAAGGAAAGAAAACTCGTAAAGTCAGAAAGCTATCTAACAAATATATAATAAAAAGAAGATCAAAAAAATAATTAAGTTAAACTTATGAGTCGTTCAATCAAAAAAGGTCCATATGTAGATCCTAAGCTTCTAAAAAAAGTCCAGGAAATGCAGAAATCCGGTAAAAAATCCGTTATTAAAACTTATGCACGTTCATCTACGATTACTCCGGAATTTGTCGGTCTAACTTTTACAGTTCACAACGGCAATAAATTTATTCCGGTATATGTACATGAAGGAATGGTAGGACATAAATTAGGAGAATTTGCACCTACTCGTATTTTCCGTGGTCATCCTGGTCTGAAAACAGAGGCTACAACAGGATAAGCAGATTAAAAAATGGAGAATTTCATGGAAGCTAAAGCAATAAATAGATATATTCCTTCTTCACCCAGGAAGATGCGTCTGGTTGTAGATTTAATTAGAGGGAAAAATGTGGAAGAAGCCCTTTCGATATTACATTTTTCTCCCAAACATGCATCAAAAGTGGTTGAAAAGGTATTGCGTTCAGCAATTTCGAATTTACAGAATAAAGCTGAAGGTAAGCGCATCGAAACACAAAATATTTATGTTAAAAGTGCTTTTGTAGATGGTGGTCCCTCAATGAAACGAATTTTACCTGCACCAATGGGGCGAGCTTATCGAATTCTAAAAAGATCAAATCATCTTACAATAGTTGTAGCCGAACGTGAACAGGAAACTAAACCGATAACTCAAAAGACCGAGAAAGCTGAAAAGGAGTAATATGGGTCAAAAAACAAATCCAATAGGACTTAGATTAGGAATTAACAAAAGCTGGGATTCTAATTGGTTTGAACCAAAGAACAGCAGTACAAAATTATTAGAAGATATCAAAATCCGTAACTATATTCGGACAAGATTGAAGAAAGCTGGAATATCAAAAATATTTATTGAAAGAACTGCAAAACAGGCAAAAATTACAATACATACATCTCGACCTGGTGTTGTTATCGGTAGAAGTGGTCAGGAAATAACTAAGCTTGAAGAAGAATTAAAAACAATTACAAATAAAGATGTAAAATTGCTAATTAGTGAAATTAAACGACCTGAGTTAGATGCATATTTACTTGCTGAAACAATTGCAACACAAATAGAAGGAAGAATTTCGTTCCGCCGTGCAATGAAAAGTGCAATCACTGCAGCAATGCGTATGGGTGCAGAAGGGGTTCGTGTAATGTGTTCAGGTCGCCTCGGTGGTGCAGAAATTGCAAGAACGGAACAATATAAAGAAGGAAGAATTCCTTTACACACTCTCCGTGCAGATATTGATTATGCTACTGCAACTGCACAAACTATCTATGGCGCAATTGGTGTAAAAGTATGGGTTTGTAAAGGTGAAATTTTAAGTGGTATGGAAATCTAAATAATGGTGATAGTAAAATGTTAATACCAAAGAGAGTCAAATATAGAAAATCGCAACGTGGTAGAATGAAAGGTAAAGCTACTCGTGGTGCAACAATTGCTTTTGGAGATTTTGGCTTGAAAGCTCTTCAACCAGGTTGGATTACACAAAGACAAATCGAAGCTGCTCGCGTTGCATTAACACGACTTATGAAACGTGAGGGGAAAGTATGGATACGTATATTCCCTGATAAATCCGTTACCAAAAAACCTGCTGAAACCAGAATGGGAAGCGGAAAAGGCGCACCTGAATTCTGGGTCGCAGTTGTGAAACCAGGCACTATCATGTTCGAACTTGGTGGTATAAAAAAAGAATTGGCTGAAGAAGCAATGTATATAGCAAGTCGAAAACTTCCAATTAAAAGTAAAATGGTAATCAGACCAGGTTATGAAGGTGGATAAAATATGAAAATGAAAGCACACGAAATAAGACAATTATCTATTGAGGAAATTAAAAAGCGAATTCAAGATGAGGAAATTAATTTGAGTCATCTTAAGTTTCAACTTGCAACACGACAATTATCAAGCCCTATACAGGTCAGACTCGTGCGTCGTAATATTGCAAGGTTAAAAACTATATTGGTCGAAAAACAGAAACAAGCACAAAATTCAAAGGTATAAAGATATGACTCAAAGAAAAACTATGAGAAAAGTAAGAATTGGAAAAGTTGTCAGTAATAAAATGCAAAAAAGTATTGTAGTTGCAATCGAAAGGAAAGTACCTCATCCGTTATATAAAAAATATTTCACAAGAACTACAAAATTGATGGCTCACGATGAAAAACAGGAAGCTAATATTGGTGATGTCGTAAAAATAATGGAAACAAGACCATTAAGTAAAAACAAATGCTGGCGATTGGTTGAAATTATTGAAAAAGCTAAGTAATTGAAAAAGGAAATATAGTCATGATTCAGGAAGAAACAAATCTGGTTGTAGCAGATAATTCAGGCGCAAAGAAAGTCCGCTGTATCCGTGTGTTAGGCGGACATGATAAACGCTATGCAACAGTTGGAGATCTGATTGTTGTATCTATTAAAAGTGCTATACCCGGTGCAGCAGTAAAAAAAGGTGAAGTATCCCGTGCAGTTATCGTCCGAACTACAAAAGAGATTCGAAGAAATGATGGCTCGTATATAAGATTCGATGAAAATGCGGCAGTATTACTTAATGCACAGGGTGAACCCCGAGGCACAAGAATTTTTGGACCTGTTGCACGTGAATTACGTGAAAAGAATTTTATGAAAATTATCTCATTAGCTCCAGAAGTGTTATAAAGGAAGAAAAATGAAAGTTCACAAAAACGACAATGTATTAGTAATTAGCGGCAACGCAAAAGGTAAAACTGGAAAAGTTTTAAAAGTATTTCCAGAAAAATCCAGAGTTATTGTTGAAGGCGTAAATATAACCAAAAGGCATACTCGTCCTTCACAAAAAAATCCACAAGGTGGAATTGTGCAAAAAGAAGCTCCAATACATGTTTCTAATGTAATGGTCATTTGCCCAAAATGTAATGAACCCTCACGTATTGGCAGAAAAAGAATTAAAGATGCAATGACAAATAAAAAGCAATTTATGCGCATCTGCAAAAGTTGTAACGAAATGTTCTAATAACTAAGAAAATATTATGGCAAAAAAAGAGAAATCTGAAAAAACTGTAAAAGAACAAAAAACTACTGCTGTAGCCGAAACAATCGTAGAAAAAGGTGTTCCACCTCGATTGTTCGAGTTATACAAAAATGAGATTGTACCTAAATTAAAAGAAAAATTTAATTATAAAAGTCCAGCACAGGTACCAAAACTTGAAAAAATCTGTATTAATGTTGGAGTTGGACAGGCAACACAAGATCCAAAAATAATTGAAGTTATCGCAAAGGATCTTGAAATGATAGTCGGTCAAAAAGTAGTAGTCACCAGATCTAAGCAGGCAATCTCAAATTTTAAACTCAGAGCTGGAATGCCAATAGGAATTCGTGTTACTCTGCGCAAGCAAAGGATGTATGAGTTTTTTGATAGGTTAATTAACATTGCGATGCCCCGAATACGCGATTTCAGAGGTTTATCTGATAAATCATTTGACGGTAGGGGCAATTATACAGTTGGTATTAAAGAACAAATAATATTTCCAGAAATTGATGTTGATAAAGTAACAAAAATTTTTGGAATGGATATTACATTCGTAACAACAGCTAAAACAGATCAAGAGGCATACGAATTATTAAAAGCATTTGGAATGCCTTTTGTAAAACCACAAACTTAAAAAGGAGTATTACTTGGCAAGATTAGCAATGCGGGTGAAAGCAAAGAAAACACCCAAATATCCGGTTCGTAAACATAATAGGTGTAACATATGTGGACGACCAAGAGCATATATCAGGAAATACGGAATATGTAGATTGTGTTTCCGTCAAATGGCACTCGACGGGAAAATTCCCGGTGTTCGAAAAGCAAGTTGGTAGTATTCCAAAATGTCAAAAATAAATTAATAATTGGAAAATTATGAGCGTAACAGATCCAATAGCAGACTATCTAACAAGAATTAGAAATGCAATAAGAGCAAATCAAAAAAGAGTTGAAATTCCCTCCTCACATCTGAAAAGGGAAATAACTCGAATATTAAAAGAAAAAAAATATATAACCGATTATATTGAGAAACCTGATAACAAATCAGGAGTCCTGGTGATTCTCTTAAAATATAATTCAGGAAAAAGTGTAATTAGCGGTTTGAAAAGAATTAGCAAACCTGGTCTTAGAGTATATGTCGGTGCAGACGAATTGCCAAGAGTATTGGGCGGTCTGGGTATTGCAATTATTTCCACACCAAAAGGAATTATGACCGACCAGCAAGCTCGCCAGGAAAAAGTCGGTGGTGAAGTAATCTGTCATATATGGTAATATAAGGAGTATTAAAAGTGTCAAGAATAGGAAGAAAACCAATACCAATTCCAAAGGATGTTAAAGTCAACATCCAGGGAAATATAATAACTGTAAATGGACCGAAAGGAACATTGAAAGCTGAAAAAGTGAATGAAATTGATATCGAAATAAACGGTCAGGAAATCGTTCTGAAACGTGCATCGGATGAAAAACGTGTGAAAGCACTGCACGGATTATGGAGAGCACTAATTGCAAATATGATTACTGGTGTTTCACAAGGATTTCAGAAAAAATTAGAGATTGTTGGAGTGGGATATAAAGCTGAAGCTAAAGGCAAAGGAATTCAGCTTGCATTAGGATATTCGCATCCTATTTATTTCTCTCCACCGGAAGGAATAAAAATTGAAGTACCTTCTCCAACAAGCATAAGTATTTCTGGAATTGATAAACATTTAGTTGGATTAGTTGCAGCGAAAATAAGATCCTTCAGACCTCCCGAGCCATATAAAGGTAAAGGAATTAGATATGAAGGTGAATATGTTAGACGTAAAGCAGGAAAAGCTGCTGCATCAGCTGGAGCAAAATAAAAACAACTGGAATTAAAAATGATTAATAAATCCAAATTTAAAAAAAGAGATCGAATAAAAAAGCACATAAGAAAAAAGATTTTCGGTACGCCTGAAAGGCCAAGGCTTTCAGTGTACAGAAGCCTGAAACACATATATGCACAAATTATTGATGATACCAAGGGTCACACATTAGCTTTTGCATCCACAAAGTCTAAAGATTTAAAGGATGAATTGTCGGGTGTAAAATCTAAGATAGAAAAAGCTAAAATTGTTGGTAAACATCTGGCAGAATTGGCACTTAAGAAAAATATTACAAAAGTTGTGTTTGACAGAAGTGGATATAGATACCACGGCAAAGTAAAAGCAATTGCAGAGGGTGCACGAGAAGGTGGTCTGCAATTTTAAAAATATTTTGCCGGGTCGTCTAATGGCAGGACAGCGGCCTTTGGAGCCGTATGAGGAGGTTCGAATCCTCCCCCGGCAGCAGTCAGTTTTGTTTATTAAAAATTTATGGAGATGAAATTTGACAAAAGTTAAAGCAAGTGAATTAGAATTAAAAGAAAAAATTGTTCATATCAATCGCGTTGCTAAAGTCGTAAAAGGTGGAAGAAGATTTAGCTTTAATACAATTGTGGTTGTTGGCGACTTAAACGGTCATGTTGGTGTTGGATTGGGTAAAGCCAACGAAGTAAGTGATGCGATTGCTAAAGGCATCGATGACGCAAAAAAGAACATCGTGGAAGTTAGTATTTATAAAGGTACAATTCCACATCCGGTAATTTCAAAATACGGTGCTGCCAAGGTTTTATTAAAACCAGCTTCTCCAGGTACAGGTTTGATTGCCGGTGGTGGTGTTCGTGCAGTTCTGGAACTTGCTGGCGTTAAGGATGTATTAACTAAATCACTTGGTTCTACAAATCCACATAATGTTGTAAAAGCTACTTTGCGTGGATTGTTAAGTATGAGTGATCCAAAAGAAATCGCTATGCGTCGTGGTATGTCTCTTAACGAACTTTTTGAAAAGAAAAATGATATTAAAGTTAGTTAGGGAAAAAAATGGCTGAAAAAAAATTAAAAATAACTCAAATTTACAGTATCATTGATACACTTGAAAAACACAAAAGAACAATTAAGGCTTTAGGACTTGGAAGACCTAATTATTCGGTAATAAAGAAAGATACTCCACAAATTCGTGGAATGATTGAAAAAGTTAAACACCTGGTTAAGGTCGAAGAAATAGAAGAATAATTTTATTAGAAGGTTGAAAATGGAAAAAGCATTATTATCAAATTTAAAATATAAAGAAGGTTCAAAGAAAAAAAGGAAAAGAATCGGTAGAGGTCAGGGCTCTGGCCACGGTGGTACAGCCACACGCGGACACAAAGGACAGGGTTCTCGATCTGGTGTGAGTTATAGACCTTGGTTTGAGGGTGGACAGATGCCTCTTGTTCGGAGAGTTCCAAAATTTGGATTTAATAATATTTTTAAAACTGAATATCAAGTAGTAAATGTAAATAGATTAGAAAATCTAGCTAATTCAGGAAAGTTTCCTGATGGTATCGTAAATCCGGAAATTTTATATCAAATTGGTGCCGTTTCAAAAAAATCAGTTCCTGTAAAAATTTTAGGAAACGGTGAATTAAAAACAAAACTTGAAGTCACAGCTCATGCATTCAGTAACTCTGCAATACAAAAAATTGAAGCTGTTGGCGGTAAAACAAAAATTATATCTTAAATGAATTAAAATGGCAAAATTAAGTGAAAGTTTTAGAAATATCCTAAAAATTCAAGAGCTCAGGCAGCGAATTATCTTCACTGCCGCTCTTTTAATTGTTGTGCGTATCGGTGCCCATATTACTCTACCAGGTGTGGATGCGTCAGCTCTTGCTGAAGCAGTTAGAAGCCAGGCATCTAACACTTTGTTTGGTCTTTACGACTTATTCGTTGGTGGTGCATTTCACAACGCAGCAATATTTGCATTGGGCATAATGCCTTATATCAGTGCATCCATTATTATTCAGCTGTTGGGTGCGGTTGTACCTTATTTTCAGAAACTTTCAAAAGAAGGTGAAGAAGGCAGAAAAAAAATTACTCAACTTACGAGGTACGGAACTGTTCTGGTTTCGGCTCTGCAGGCTTGGGGCGTAAGTGTCCGCCTGGTGAATATGCAAGCTGCTGGTGTTTCTATTGTTCCAGCTGAGGTTCAAGGAATTGGGTTCTTCATAAGTACTATAATTGTACTTACAAGCGGAACAATTTTTATGATGTGGCTTGGTGAACAAATAACTGAACGAGGTATCGGGAACGGAATTTCTTTGATTATTTTTATAGGCATTATTGCCCGTTTTCCTCATGCAGTATTGGATGAATTCCAGCTTGTTAGTTCGGGCGCAAGAAGTATTATAATAGAATTGGTGATAATTGCTGCGATGGTTCTTATTGTTGCTGGTGTGATTATGGTTACTCAAGGTACAAGAAGAATACCGGTCCAATATGCTAAGAGAGTAATTGGCCGCAAAGTATATGGTGGCGTTACGCAATATATCCCAATGCGTGTGAATACAGCGGGTGTTATGCCAATTATATTCGCTCAGTCGATAATGTTTATTCCGAGCACAATTCTTACATTCTTTCCTGAAAGCGAATTTATGGCAAGTATATCAAAATATTTTGATCATACTTCGTTTGTTTATTCCTTTATTTATGGAATTATGATCGTGTTCTTTACATATTTTTATACTGCAATAGCTTTTAATCCAAAAGATGTTGCAGAAACAATGCAAAAACAAGGTGGATTTATACCTGGAATTCGCCCCGGTAAAAATACTTCAGATTTTATTGATAACATTCTTACAAAAATAACTTTACCAGGTTCGATATTCCTTGCAATAATTGCAATATTACCCACATTTATGATGAAGTTAGGTGTGACTGGTTCATTCGCAAGTTTCTTCGGTGGAACAAGTCTACTTATTGTTGTTGGTGTTGGTCTGGATACACTACAACAAATAGAGTCGCATCTTGTAATGCGTCATTATGATGGCTTCCTGAAAAGTGGTCATCTAAAAGGTAGAAGATATTGATTTCCCGATTCTTGGACGAGATGATTAATATTAAGACCAGGGAAGAAATAATATTGATGAAGGAAAGTTGTAGGATTGTTGCTGAAGTGTTGAAATTGCTTGTAACATATATTAAACCTGGAATAACAACAAAGGAGCTGGACGAGTTAGCTGAGAATTATATCAGATCACAAAATGCTGAACCAGCCTTTAAAGGATATGGAAATGATAAGAAAAACTTGTATCCGGCAACTCTGTGTACTTCAATAGATGATGAAGTTGTTCATGGAATTCCAGATAACCGACGACTGGAAGAAGGACAAATAATATCTATTGATGTAGGTGTAAAAAAAAATAATTTTTATGGTGATGCAGCAAAATCTTTTCCCGTAGGAAAAGTTTCAGAAGAGAAGATGAGATTGTTAAAAGTTACTGAAGAATCGCTATATAAAGGTATAGAAAAAGCTCGTGCAGGAAATCGGGTTCACGATATCTCAGCAGCAGTTCAGAAGCATGTTGAAAATGCTGGATTTTCAGTCGTTCGTGATTTAGTTGGACATGGTATTGGAAGAAACCTTCACGAAGATCCACAGATACCAAATTATGGAGAAACAGGAACAGGAATATTATTAAAGCCTGGAATGACTCTGGCAATTGAACCAATGGTCAATATGGGTTCATACAAGGTAAAATTTTATTCAGATGGTTGGACTGTTACAACAGCTGATGGAAAACCATCTGCACATTTTGAACATACAATATGTATAACAGAATCGGAACCTGAAATATTAACTAAGTAAATATGGCAAAACAAGGTCCAATAAAAATTGACGGAACAATTATTGAAACATTGCCAAATGCTATGTTTAGAGTCCGTCTGGAAAATGGACACGAGATAATTGCCCACGTATCTGGTAAAATGAGAATGAATTATATTAAAATATTAGTTGGTGATAAAGTCACAGTTGAACTCTCCCCTTATGACTTAACAAAGGGGAGAATAACATATAGGTATAAATAACGGAGAAGAATATGAAAGTTCGTTCATCGGTCAAGAAAATTTGTGAAAATTGCAAAATCGTAAGACGTAAAGGTACGGTTTATGTAATTTGTAAGAAAAATCCAAAACACAAACAACGTCAAGGATAATTAATTAAAATAGAAAGGAATAATAAGTGGCAAGAATAGCTGGAATTGATTTACCAAAAAATAAGAGAGCCGAAATCGGCTTGACTTATATTTATGGTATAGGTAGAACAAGTGCTCAAAAAATTCTTTCAGCAGCTGGTGTTGATTTCAACAAACGTATAGGTGAACTCACTGATGAAGAAATTGCCAAGATACGTTCAATTATTACATCGGATTATAAAGTAGAAGGCGCCCTCCGAAGTGAAGTCCAGATGAATATTAAACGCCTGATGGATATTGGATGTTATCGAGGAATAAGACATCGCAAAGGATTACCTGTTCGTGGCCAGAGAACTCGTACAAATGCCAGAACCCGAAAAGGTAAACGTAAGACAGTTGCTGGCAAGAAGAAAGCTACTGCAAAGAAATAAACAATGAAAATAATAACTGGAGTTATAAATGGCTAATACCCAACAAACTGGAAAAAAGAAAAAACGTATTCAGGTCGATGTTAGTGGAAAAGTGTATATCAAAGCGACTTTCAATAATGTGATAGTCACAATCACAGATGTTTATGGTAATACAATAAGCTGGTCTTCTGCTGGTAAAAATGGTTTCAAAGGTTCTCGAAAGAATACACCATTTGCGGCTCAGGTAACAGCTGAAGCTGCTGCAAAAGAAGCTTACGATCTTGGTCTAAGAAAAGTTGATGTTTATGTAAAAGGACCTGGGGCGGGAAGAGAAGCAGCAATAAGATCACTACAAACAGTTGGACTGGAAATAACATCTATTAGAGATATTACTCCAATTCCTCATAATGGATGTCGTCCACCAAAAAGAAGAAGAGTTTAATAAAAATTAAAAAGGTATAAAAAAGAATGGCAAGATATATTGAATCAAGCTGTAGATTATGTAGAAGAGAACGTCAAAAATTGTTCTTAAAAGGAACAAAATGTTTCACTGAAAAATGTCCAGTTGAAAAACGTAATTATCCACCTGGTCAACATGGACAATCAAGGAGATTGAAAATTTCCGAGTACGGAATTCAATTAAGAGAAAAACAAAAAGTTAGAAGAATGTATGGATTGATGGAAACTCAGTTCCATAATTACTTCTTAAAAGCATTAAAACAAACTGGAAGAACAAGTGAAACATTAATTAAGTTGTTAGAAAGGCGTTTTGACAATGTTGTATACAGGTTGGGATTTGCACCATCTCGAAAAACTGCACGACAGTTAATAGCTCATCGTCATTTTATGATTAATAACAAAGTAGTTAACATCCCATCTTATTTACTGAATCCGGGGGATGTTATTCAGGTTAGAGAAAAAAGTAAACAACTCGATATCATTCATTCTTCATTGAAAAGAATGCGTGATAATGCAATTTTACCCTGGCTAAGCCTTGATAAGGCAAATATGAGTGGTACCTTCTTGAATATACCAGAACTTGCTGATGTTCCATTGAATGCAAATCCTCAACTCATTGTTGAATTGTATTCAAAATAATATAAAATTAGGAGATTGATATGGATAAGACTACAATTAATTTGCATATGCCAGATAAGTTGGAGATTGATACAAATACTTACACAAATAAGTATGGAAAATTTATTTTACAACCACTCGAAAAAGGCTTTGGGGTTACAATAGGAAACTCTTTGCGTAGGGTATTACTGTCGTCGCTATCAGGTTCAGCATTCAATGCCATACACATTAAAGGTGTTCTTCACGAATTTTCTACTGTCTCAGGAGTTAAGGAAGATGTTACTGAATTGATTCTAAATATTAAAGCAATTAGAATAAAAGTAATCAACAGGAAAACCAATAAGATATCAATATCGCTTGAAGGGCCAAAGAGCTATACAGCAGGCGATTTACAGAAATTCACAGATGATATTGAAATTTTAAATCCAGAACAACATTTTGCTACTTTAGAAGAAGATGCAACATTAAAAATGGATTTATATATTGGACATGGCAGAGGATTTGTGCCGGCAGAAGAGTATCCTCAACCTGAGCAAACTGTCGGTCTTATTCCAATAGACGCGATATATTCGCCAATTGTAAATGTGAAATTTACAATCGAACCAACAAGAGTAGGTCAGCAAACTGACTTTGAAAAATTAATTCTTGAGGTTCAAACAGATGGTTCAATAACTCCAGATGATGCAGTAGTGCAAGCAGCGCAAATACTTAAAAGCCATATCGATTATTTTACCCGTTTGCAGAGTGAATCTGTTCTAGGTGAAAGTGATGCTGATATAGCAAGAATTAGGGCAATCTTAAAAACTCCAATCGAAGAGTTGGAACTTTCAGTTCGTTCGCACAATGTATTACGTTCTGGTAATATACAAACACTTGGGGATCTTGTAAGATTAGATATATCTGAACTGATGAAATTTAAAAACTTTGGTAGAAAATCATTATCAGAACTTACCGAAATAGTCGAAGAATATGGACTAACATTCGGAATGGATGTAGATAAATATTTAAACGAATAAAGCAATAAAAACAGGATAAATTATGCGACATAGGAAATCCGGTAGAAAACTTAAAAGAACAGCCAGTCATCGTAAAGCACTCTTAAATACACTTGCAACTGAGTTACTCAGACATAAGAAAATTCAAACTACACTGGCAAAAGCAAAAGAAACAAGACCTTTTGTCGAAAAACTCATAACCCGTGCAAAAAATGCTCTTACAAAAGAAAATGAAAATGGTCAAAAAGATGTACATGCACGTAGATTAATTTCAAGATATATAAAGGATAGAGAGGTGGTTCAAGAATTATTCACGGAAATTGCACCCAAAGTTGCACAGCGTCCAGGTGGATATACAAGAATTATAAAACTTGGACAACGACTCGGTGATGCAGCCCCTCTGGCAATTCTTGAGCTTGTTGATTTTAATGTTGTAAAGGAAAAAGCTAAATCAGAAACAAAAACAAAAAAGGAAAAGAAGGGCTGGCAAAAAAAAGAGAAAGTTTCTGAAAAGAGCGAAGCTGAAATAAAAGAATAAATTTTATTTTAAAATTAAGGCACAAAGAATTTTCTTTGTGCCTTTTTTATTTGTACAATGATCGAGAAAATTCAAGATATAAAATTACAATACTCAATTGCATTAACTGATTCAACTCTTAATTATAAATTTCCAGAAATTTATCAACCAATGATCGTATTTGCTGGTCGTTCTAATGTCGGTAAATCATCTGTTATAAATTCTCTTGTTGGGAAAAAAATAGCTTTCGTAAGTAAAAAGCCAGGCAAAACAAAACAAATAAATTATTATCTGGTAAATTCAAAGTTTTATTTTGTTGACCTACCAGGTTATGGGTATGCAAAAGTCAGTAAACAGTTAATTGCTAAATGGAAATATCTCATCGAAAGATTTTTTACCAATCATAATAATATCAAACTTGTTGTTCTGATATTTGATATAAGGAGAAAGTGGGTTGATTTGGATATGATGATGTTTGAATATATTAAGCAGATAAATAGGGAATTTTACATCTTATTAAATAAATGTGATACAATTAATAATCAAGAAATAAATCAGCAAATTAAGGGATATATACAAGCATTAGGTATAGAAAGTTGTAAAATTTTACCATTTTCAGCAAGGACGGGGGTTGGGAAAAAAGATTTGTCTTCATTTTTTATAAAATTGCTAAAAAATACGAAAAATCCATAAATCCTCATAAAATAAGCAAATTTTTAAAAATTTTAAGTGGTTAAAATGTTATTATATCTATTAAAATACAATCAAATCTAACTTTTTTTTAATGAAACACTTGACATAGTCAAAATTATTTATTATATTTTCATTGAAATAAATAGTGAAACAATACAGGATATAGATATAGTATTTTGATACAGTTATTAATTATACACTCTTACAAAAAACATGCTAAAATCGTTGGAGGTAAAAACGATTTCAGCAAACACAATTTTTCTAATCAAAATAAAATTAACCTTTTAACAAATCAATGGAGGTTTATATGATACGTAAATTGTTATTATTTAGTCTGCTCTTATTTACGCTTTCAAGCCTAGTTTTTGCTGGTCCCGGTAAGATTGCAGGTAAAGTGACAGATAAGACAAGTGGAGAGCCACTTGTTGGAGTTAATATACTAATTGTCGGTACTTCGATGGGTGCAGCTTCGGGCGTTGATGGAAGCTATTTCATATTGAATGTTCCTCCGGGAACTTATACGCTGAGAGCATCCTATGTTGGTTATCGAGAAGTAACCATTTCTAATGTAAAGGTATCAGCAGATTTTACAACAGAAATTAATTTTGCTCTGATTGAGGAATCTATTGAACTCAGAGAAGTACAAATAATTGCAGAAAGACCACTTATCCAGAAGGACTATACTAATACCGTTAGAACACAAACCTATGAGGAAATTGCAAATCTTCCAATAAGAGGTGCAGTTAATGTGGTTGGTGTTCAAGCATCTGTGGTTCAGGATGAAGGTTCAAACAATTTGTATATTAGAGGTGGCAGACCAAATGAAGTTGCATATTTTGTTGACGGTGTTGCCGTTAACAATCCACTTGCTGGTACAGGTAGCGCGTCTTTTGCAAATTTAAATACAAATTCAATCGAAGAATTACAGGTTCAAACTGGTGGATTTAATGCTGAATATGGTTCTGCTATGTCAGGTTTAGTTAGTTTAACCACACGACAAGCAAGAGCAAATTATTTTGGATCTGTTGAAGCTATTACCGATAATCTCATAAAACCTGGCGATAAATTCTTCGGACCCTACACCTCATTTGGTTATAATGTTTATAATGCCACATTTGGTGGTCCAATTATCCCCGGCAAAGATATGCTGACGATATTCCTCGCTGTGGAGAGACAGTTTTTAAGAGATAATGATCCCCGTGCTATTGGCGGGATAAAACCAAATAGCTCCCTTTCAAGCTGGAATGTTAATGGTAAGCTAAGCGCTAAACCTATCCCTGAGATTCAAATGTTGTTAGGTGGATATTATTATGGGCGTGAAGGTAATAACTGGGATAATTTCAGAAGATTCCGTGCCTGGGAAAATCATCAAAGATTTGATAACACTACATATTCAGGATATTTTAAATTCACACAAAATATTGATCCAAAAACATTCTACACAGCACAAGTTTCTTATTTCAGAGAGGATCTTAAATCTGGTGATGGAAGGTGGTTCGATAATTTGCTGGCTTATGGTGACACGGCAATCAATCCATTCTTAACATCACAGGCAACAAATCCTGGTGCTGTTTATAGTACTATAGCCCCAAAAGGTCATGTACTTGATCGCTTCACAAAATCCAAATCAGAGTACATTGGATTTAATGGAGATATAACTAGTCAGCAAGGAAATCATCTCCTCAAACTTGGTGGTGAATATAGATATTATATTATAAGGAGATTTACAGTAAATCCAATGGGATTAGCAATTGGAACAACTTCAACAGCACCTGATGCTCTATGGAGATTGTATAGAGCAAATAATGTGGAATATTATGGTTATACTTATGATGGATCTTATGAGGTTTCTGGTGATGATAATTTCTTTGTGGATGGTAATGATAAAAAAGAAGGTCCAAAACATCCAGTGTATGGTGCATTCTATGTACAGGATAAAATTGAATATAGTGATCTTGTGCTAAATTTAGGTGCACGTTTGGACTATTTCGATGCTAATGAAAAAGTTTTTAAGGATCCTTATAATCCATACGGTGAAAGAGGAACTCCAGGCGGTGGTGTTTTCGATCCTGGTGATATTGAAGATTCAAAAGCTACTGTTACAGTAAGTCCAAGATTAGGATTTTCATTCCCGATCACAGATAGAGCCGTTTTCCATGCACAATATGGTATATTCCTCGCACAACCACCATTGCAATACGTGCTGGCAAGCAAAACCTGGTTAAATCGCATGATCGTAGATGCACCATTTTCAACAAAAATTCCAAATCCGAATTTAAAACCTGAAAAGACAGTTGCGTATGAATTCGGATTCCGTCAAATGATAACTGATCAAGCAGCAATAAGTATAACTGCTTTTTATAAAGAAGTAAAAGATCTTATTCAATCTCGTAATATTCAACCAGGCTATCCTAATGGATATGAATCCTATATCAATACTGATTATGGAACAATAAAAGGTTTTGATATAATTTTTGAATTAAGGAGAACTAAAAATTTTGCAGCTACAGTTAATTACACACTCTCTTATGCAATGGGTACTGGATCAGATCCGCTTACCCAATCAAGGATAGCATGGATACAGACTGAAAATCCAAAATTAATTGCACCACTTGATTTTGATCGTAGGCATAATGGTAGTATTAACTTAGATTATAGATTAGGAGCAAATGAAGGACCCAAAGTTGGAGATATCTATCCACTCGAAAAATTTGGAATCAATGCACTATTTGCATTCAACAGCGGTGTTCCATATACACAATCTATAATTTACAACCCATTCTTTGGTGGTGTAACTGAAATTCGTCCAACAGGTGCAATTAATCAAGCTTATACACCATGGAATTTCCGTTTGGATTTAAAAATAGATAGAACATTTAATTTCAAAAATGTTTCAGCAAATATATACTTATGGTGGATAAATGTATTGGATGCAAAGAATGTGTTTAGTGTTTATAGAGGAACTGGTGAACCAAATAACTCAGGATGGCTCTCTACTCGTGAAGGCCAAGAGTGGGCGCAATTATATGGACAGGAAGCTGTGGATATATTCAGAGCAAGAGAAAATAATCCTGCAAATTATGGTTTACCAGCACAAATGAGATTTGGAATAAGATTGTATTACTAAATAAATGAATCAAGATAAAAATTTCTTGAAGGAGAAAAAATATGAGAAAGAAAATTAATTATCTAACAACAATATTTTTAAGCCTGGCAATTTTGTTATTCATCGTAAATAACAACCTTGCCTCTGCTGATAAATCAGGTCAGAAACAACAGAAACCTGGTGTTGTTGGCGATTATATCAAAATGGATATTAATAATATATCCACATTTATTCGTAACAACGGTTCATTTAATCGCGATCCCGGCACAGGAAATGCCGGTTTTGAATGGCCAAAGGGAAGCGGAAATACCGCAAATTATGCTTCAGGAATATGGGTTGGTGCTATTGACAATGCTACTGGACAGGTCTGTGTTGCCGTTGCAGAATATTCCTATGAATATATTGCTGGTCCAATTGGTGTAGGCATTAACCCAGCCGATGATAGATGGAAAATGTATAAAATATCCAGAGGTGATAACGCCGAAAATAATCCAGATTATGCTAACTGGCCTGTTGAAGATGGAGCACCCTGGGTTGATGTAAATGGTAATGGAGTTTGGGATCCTGGTATAGATACTCCTGAACTTCTTGGAGATCAAACCGTTTGGTGCGTTTTTAATGATAATGATCCAGCTGTTCATACAAATATGTTAACTCCTCCGCTTGGAATTGAGGTACAATTAACTGCATTTGCATATGCTCGCTCAGATGCTCTTGGAAATACTATCTTCTATAAGTGGAAGATTATAAACAAAGGTGGTAAAACACTGAAAGATGCATATATAACAATTTGGACAGATATTGATCTTGGTGATTCAGGTGATGATTATGATGGTTGCGATACGACATTAGGATTGGGTTATACATATAACTACGATGCTGTTGATGGAGTGTACGGAGTACCACCTGCAACAGGTTTCGATTTCTTCCAGGGACCAATTGTACCATCTCCTGGAGATACAGCATATGTGTCTGGTAAATTAATACCTGATTATAAAAATTTAAAGATGACATCATTTGTGAAGTACAATAATGACACTTCGCCACTTGGAAATCCACAGACTGGTGCAGAAGTGTATAATTATATGCGCGCATATGATAGAAATGGTGTCAGAATCACAGATCCACTCGGTAATCCCGCTAATTTTATGTTCCCAGGTGATCCAACAAAACCATATGATCCAGCAACTAACTGGTTAGAACAGGGACCTGGTGGTGACAGAAGATTTTTAATGAGTTCAGGTCCATTTACAATGGCACCTGGAGATACACAAGAAATTGTTGCAGGAAATCTAATTGCCCTCGGTTCAGATTATTTGCAAAGTGTCAATGCACTTAAACAGGCTGATTTAGTTGCACAAACTGCGTATGATTTAAATTTCAAACTTGCAGCTCCACCAGCATCTCCTAAAGTTGAAGCAATAGCCCTCGATAATCAAATTGTATTAAATTGGGGGATTGATCACGAGTATGCGTCTACAATAGAAGAAACCAGAACTTTTGATCCACTTGCTGATGCTGCTGGAGATCCTGACCCGTATTATGTTTTTGAAGGTTATGTGGTTTATCAATATTCAAACATTTCTGGAAGTGATGAAAAAATTGTTGCAACCTATGACATTAAAAATAATGTGATGATAATATATGACGATGTCTTTGATCCAAATTTAGGTGCCTTTGTTAATAGACCCGTAAAATTTGGAAGTGATAATGGATTAAAAAGAAGCATATCGATAACTAAAGATTTTCTGACAAATAATCCTATAGTTAACGGTAAAGACTACTATTTTGCGGTTACAGCTTATACTTATAATAAGGAAAGTGTCCCCAAAACCCTTGAAAGTTCTAAAAATATAATTAGAATTCGACCAACTAAACAACCAGGAACACGATATGCAGCGAGCTATGGAGATACGATTAAAGGTGTTGAACATCGCTCTGAAACATTTTTAAGTGATGGTAAAGTAATCCCAATCGTTATTGATCCAAGAAAAATAACTGGTGATTCTTATAAGGTTGTGTTTTCAATTGATGCCGTTACACACGACTTCGTCTGGAGCTTAATAAATACAACAACCGGCCAACCAAAGGTTTCTAATATGACTAATCAGTCAGGGAATGATTTATATCCAATTGTAGACGGTATACTTGTTAAAGTGATTAGCCCTCCAGCTGGTATAAATGTTGATGAAACTTATTGGACACCTGAAACAGATTTCTGGTTAAGGGATTTACCAGGAGCAGGTGGTGATAATGATGGTGATGGAATTTTTGTTGGTAACCACTTCTTTGATTCAAACTTAGGTGCCGGTGATTTAGTAAAGGTGGAATTACGATTCGATGCTGCTAATCCTCAAAAAGCATATAGGTATATTAGGTTAACTTCTCCAACAAGATATCTGTATCAGGACTATGTTAATGTTCCTTTTACTGCTTGGGATATTACATCAGATCCACCTCGACAGTTAAATATTGCTTGGTCTGATAGAAATCCTGCAGCTGGAAATGGTATCTGGGATCCAGATAATTCATCTGCTGGCGGTAGGGAATATACATTTATTTTGAAGAGTGATTATTCTGAAACTCCGGATCCTTATTATACTTCGAGAGATTTACTAAACAATGCTGATGAATTTGATGTATTGTTTGTGTTATGGCCACAACTGAGATCAGGTCACTCATTAAACGAATCAGTAGGTAAATTAACCATTACACCAAATTTTGTTAACGCTCCAAAAGACACATTCTTCTTTAATAGCGCTAACTATGTACCGACATCTTCAGTTGAAATTGCAAAACAGGATATAGATAAGATTATGGCAGTCCCCAATCCATATTTTGGAGCTAGTGAATATGAAAGGAATCAATTTGGTAGGATAATGAGATTTACTAATTTACCTCCAAAATGTACAATCAGGATTTTCAATTTACAGGGTACTATGATTAGAAGAATTGATAAGGATGATCAAAGTACTACAACTGATTGGGACTTACAAAATAATAACGGCTTACCAGTTGCCAGTGGTATGTACATAGTTCATATTGATATGCCTGATATCGGTACAAAGATTCTAAAAGTTGCTGTTATAATGGCTGAAGAACGACTTGATAACTTCTAATATAAAATATGGTTCGGTCTTTAAAAAGGCCGAACCTATGAATTAATAAAGTTTAAAAAATTCTCTAAAATAAATTTAGGAGAGACAAATATGATGACGAAAAAATCAGTTTTAATAGTAATAATAGCAGCCTTAATATTTGCTGCTGGTGTTGATCAATTGTACGCTGGATCAAAAAATAGAATGGGAACTGCTGGTGCCACTGAACTTCTTATACCAGTCGGTTCAAGAGGCACAGCATTAAGCGGTGCAATGAATGCATATGCGACTGGAGTAGACGCAATTTATTGGAATCCTGCTGGTGTCGCAAGAAGAACTGGGGTAGAAGCAATGTTCTCACATCTTTCTTATATTGCTGATATCGGTGTCCAATACTTTGCTGTTAGCTCAAACTTTGGTGATGTTGGAACATTTGCAGTATCGTTAAGAAATCTCAGCTTTGGCGATATTCCAATAACTACTGTATTTCAACCCGAAGGTACAGGCGGTACATTCACACCAACTTACCTCACTTTTGGTTTAACATATTCAAGAGCATTTACTGACCGTATATATGGTGGTGCAACAGTCAAATTGGTATCTGAAAAGATAATGAGATCAACTGCATCAGGTTTAGCATTTGATTTTGGTGTTCAATATCGGTCCGGAGAAACTGGTATCAATCTTGGTGTCACCTTAAAAAATATCGGTGGTGGAATGAAATATGATGGTCCAGACCTGGAAAGATTTGTGAATTTACCAAATGTTGAACCAGGTAGTCGTCAAAGACCTTTAAGAATAGTATCTGCTGGTTTCGAATTCCCAACTACATTGGAAATTGGCATAGCATATCCTTATGTAATAAATGATAGAAACAAGGTTTCTGTGATGGCTAATTTCCAGAATGCTAATTTCGATGCAGATGAATATAGGTTTGGTTTGGAATATGATTATGATAATATGCTCTATTTGAGGGGTGGATACGCGATGTCGCAGTTTAAAACCGATTATATTTTTGGTCCTACATTTGGTTTGGGCTTAAACATTCCATTTGGTGACTTCCGGTTAGCTTTCGATTATGCCTACCGTGTAACAGACCTATTTGATGCCAATCAGTGGTTTACAATTCAGTTTTCGTTCTAAGTTGAATGTTTAGTGATGTGGACTATTACGGCACAATTTAGCAATATTTGCTAAATTGTGCCGTTTTTTTTATCTTAAAAACAAATTGATTTGTTTTATTATTTTCAATTTCATATATTAAATTGAAATATATAATGTTCTATTTTTGTCAGCCGTTATCTAAGAATTAGTATCGTAATTATCAAATCATTTAACAAGCATAAATTTATTTAATAATATGTCTAATATTTCCTTGCAAAGGAGGAGTTATGAACATCTTTAAAAAGTTTTTTGCTGTTTTTATTCTTTTTGTTATATCTGTATCAATCGTTTTGGCTCAATCAACTACTGGTAAAATTAGTGGACGAGTAATTGATAAGGAAACACGAGAACCATTAATTGGTGCTAACATATTGTTGGAGGGCACAACGATTGGTACTACAACGGATTTAGAAGGTAATTATCTAATATTAAATGTTCCAGTTGGAACATACAATCTCATTGTGCGACATGTTGGTTACAGAGAAGTAATGGTTAAAAATTTAAAGGTTCTTGTTGGATTTACTACAACTCAAAATGTGGAAATGAGTCAGGAGGCAGTGGAATTACAGGAAGTTGTAATTTCAGCTGAACGTCCAATTATTCCAAAAGACCAAACTGGTACGGTTAGAGTTGTTACAAACGAACAAATTCAACTAATGCCAGTTAGAGGTTTCCGTGAAATTGCAGCTACAAGCGCTGGTGTTGTTCAAGATGAAAGAGGTGGTGCCCTAAATGTCCGAGGTGGACGGGATGAGGAAACAGGATATATCATAGATGGAGTTTGGACAAACAATCCACTTACTGGAGGTTCTACAGCATTTGTAAGTCAGCGTGCAATACAAGAAATGATCGTTATGACTGGTGGATATAGTGCTGAGTATGGTAATGTTATGAGTGGTATCGTGAATGTCTCTACAAGATCCGGTAAGCCAAATTACTTTGGTAGTTTGGAATATGTAACTGACAATATAATAGGTGATGGCTTTAAGGGATTGCGTAGTACTGGTCATGAGTTAATGAATTTTTCATTGGGTGGACCTGTGATACCATCAAATAGAAATTTATTGCAATTCTTTGGTTCTTTTGAGTATCAATTCGATCGTGATCCTAACCCAAGTTATGTATCAGAAAGATTACGGGATATTGCAAATAATATCTGGCCAAAATTTCAATTTGTCTCATTAAATTATATTCAATTAATATCCAGACGTCCAACATTTACTCCAGAAGAAATAGGAAGTCCTGCATATCAAGAGAGGGTGAAAGAATTGTTGCTAGACCAACCAAGCTGGAATAAGGCACGGCCCGGTCAGCTTCCTGATGGTGCAAGATTACGTTATGCCTGGAATGAAAAACTTACTTTTAATTTAGGTGATTTCAGACTTAACATAAGTGGTATTTCGTCATGGACTGAAGCAAGAAGTAGAGTTGCAAGCTATGCATTAATGAATGCCTTTCATAACCCAATTGGAGTTTCAAAGAATCATCAATTTACATTTAGAGGTACATGGACACCACAACCAAAAACCTTCCTTGAAGTACAGGCAAGTTATTTGTATACATACAACAATTTGATGGACCCAGTTCATAGAGATCGTGTTTTTGATTATGGAGACACCGCGAAAAATCCATTATTCAGAAATTATCAACAACCACCTCAAATGGGTCAAAGAATTCCAATGGACAGTTATTTAGGACAATTTGCTTTCCCGGGCAGAGTATATAACTACTATGGTTATGATAAGACAACGTTTTGGCAATTCAATGCAAACTTAACACATCAAATTGGAAATCACGAAATCAAAACAGGTGGTGAATATAAATTACATCAGCTAAGAAATTATGCAATCGGTCCACTCAGCTTAGCCCTATTGCCTGATTCAATAAAAAATATTATCAAAGTCAATCCTGATTTACTGGATAGCGCACAATTAGCTTATGTATACAAAGAATATGCTTCGAGGGGCGTTAACACCTATGGTTACGATTATTTTGGAAGGGAAGTAAATTATGATGGGTACAATAAAGCTAAAAGAGCAGAAGGTCCAAAAGAACCAATTTTTGCTGCCTGGTATTTGCAGGATAAAATGGAGCTCGAAGATTTTGTTTTGAATGCTGGATTGCGCTTAGATTATTGGGATGCCAATACAAATGTATTAAAAAATTTGTATGATGTATCGAATAGTATGAACACTCAATTATGGGGAACTAAGGAAAACTTTATATTGAAGAATCCAGGTAAACCTGTTCCAAGTGATGGCTGGGGCAATCCCAATACACTTGATGATGATAGTTTTGAAAAATCTAAACCATATGTAGTTTTAAGTCCAAGATTAGGATTTTCTTTCCCTGTTTCTGATAGAACAGTATTTTTTGCTCAATATGGTACATTTGCACAAATGCCAAGATTGTCCTTGCTATACAGTAGTCAGGATAGGTTAATAGAATGGTATAAACAACCAGGATATATAACAATTAACAATCCTCGACTTAAACCAGAGAAGACTACACAATATGAAGTTGGAATTCGCCAACAAATTGGTGATTTAGCAAGTATTAATTTGTCAGCATATTACAAAGAAGTAACTGGATTAATTCAATTAGGATTTATTAATTCTAATTTTAACAAAACCACATTTTCGACTTATCAAAATGGTGATTATTCGACAATACGTGGACTTGATGTAACTTTCGATTTGAGGAGATGGAATAATTTCGCAGCATCAGTAAATTATACACTATCATATGCGACTGGTACAGGATCTGATCCAGGCACCTTGGGTGTAATTGTTTGGTTAAATGCTCGAGCACCTAAATTTGAAAATCCGTTAGATTTTGATCAAAGACATACAATATCTGCTAATCTTGATTATAGATTCGGTAAGATTGATAATCCATGGTTGGATCAGTTTGGTATGAATTTATTATTCAGAGCTAATAGTGGAAGACCTTATACACTAAATGATCCAAATATACCACCGACGGATTCTCGAATTCGTCCTCAATCAGGTATAAACGAGAACTATAGTGGTTGGAATTTCAGATTTGACTTCAGAGTGGATAAAACTTTTGATCTCCCTTATAATCTAAGATTAAATGCTTATGTACTTATTTTGAATTTGCTGAATCGTAAAAATACAGCTTATGTATGGTCTGGTTCTGGATTACCAGATGCGACTGGATACTTATCCTCTGACGATGCAAAAGAAACATTTAACAGATTGGTACAGCAGGGACGTGCTGATGAAATACCGGTTTTTGTTGGATTATACAATATGTTCGAAGCACAACCCGGTTATGTAGGTCCACCACGCCAAATCAGGTTTGGTTTAATGTTAGAATTTTAAAAACAAATTCATCAGGAGCATAAAAATATGAAGAAAATTATCATTTTATTGGTTGCAATAAGTTTTATTTGTTCATCAGCTTTATTTGCTGTTGACCGTGATTTTAAAAATGTTCTACCAAGTTTTAAACCCACAATCATTGAAAGAAAATTAATGGATGTGAATAGTATCAGTGCCTGGTATCGTAACGACGGTGAGTTTTTTAGTGATCATAGTACAACAGGTCCTGGATTTGAGTGGCCCAAAGGTGGTGGTGTCTATGCTATTTTTTCATCATCAATGTGGATAGGTGCAAAAGTACGTGATACAGCAGCAACTGATACTAATAAGAAAACGATTAGAGTTGCAACTGTCGGTCACTTTGGTTCTGAATTGAGACCAGGAATAATTCTTCCAGATGGAACCCCAGATGATTTCACAAAGTCAAAATATCGATATTATAAAGTCAGACCCAATGAAGATTCTCCTATGAATCCCGATTGGTTAGAATGGCCTGTAGATCAAGGTGCAACTTTTCACGATATCGATGGGGATGGTGTATACAATCCATATGTTGATAAGCCTGCGTTAGTATGGGGTGATCAAGTTGTTTATCCAGATATGATGATGTTTGCTGTTTACAATGATGCTGATCCTGCATATCATAGCTGGATTTGGGGTAGAAGTCTACCTTTAGGTGCAGAAGTACGCCAATTAAGTTGGGCTTATAATAGATCAGGTCCTTTTGGTCAGATGATATTTATGAGATTTGAAATTATAAATAAAAGTAGCAATATTTGGGATTCAACCTATCTTGTAGTTTGGTCTGACCCTGATTTGGGTGATGCTTTTGATGATTATTGCGGTGTCGATACTACAATATTTGATTCAACTGTTACTTCTCGAGGTGTGGTATATGAAAAGAGGAATTTGGGCTTCTGCTATAATGGAGATAATAATGATGGACCACCTGGTTATGGTTCTGCTCCACCGGCTGTTGGCTATAAATATTTCCAAGGTCCAAGAATATTTACTGGTAACATCGAAGATACTGCAAAATGGTCTGGCTTAAGAATCCCTAATTATATTAATTTAAACCAATCAGGATTTAATTTTTATTGTAATCCAGGTCAAGGAGGTTGTACTAACCCGGATTGGTATGATCCAAGTCTATATGAACAAGCCTACAATATAATGAAAGGAAGGACACGGACCGATAAACCCTGGGTAGATCCGCACACCGGTGACACAGTAAATTTTGTTTTTGCCGGTGATCCAGTAGCTGGTGTTGGATTTTTAAATAAAGATTATGTTGCCCCTTCAGATATAAGATTTACTATGCCTGCTGGACCATTTAGAATGATGCCCGGGGACACGCAACAGGTTGTTGTAGGTGTAATTGTAGCCAGAGGTTCAAGTGAGTTGAACAGTATAACGGTTTTACGAAATTATGCAGATCTCTCACAAACTCTGTTCAATAACAATTTCCGCTTGCCTCCTCCGCCACCAATGCCCAAGCTTGAATATAGTTTTGTAAACGGAAATTTGTTATTAACCTGGGATAAAAGAGCCGAAAGTTTTGTAAATTTTGATCCTAAATTTGATTCAACAACCTGGAAATTCCACGCATATGATTTATACCAAACCAACGACCCTTTACTTCGACCAGGTGCAAAAATTGAAAAAATTGGGAATTGGTATATTAAGGGTGGAAGAAATAAAGTGTACGACTGGGTTTCAGTACCTAATGTTGATGATCCAGTCCGAATGAAAATCTGGGAAGGAGGAACTGAAGGAATTGTTAATAATATTTTGTTAACAGAAGATAGAATTACTCTCAAACCATTTGTCCCAGGCAAACCTTATTATTTCATGCTAACCGCCACAGCACTGGCTCAATACGAAGATACTGATACTGCTAAATTAAAAACAATTAGCGGATTATTAGTGCTTGAATCTCCCAAGATCCCAATAACAATTGTTCCTAAAAATCCGGTTCAGGGTTCGGAATTTCCATCTGGCGCTAATTATGGTGACCTGGTAGCACATAATAGATGGGTATCAAAAAATCACTATGATGATGCTGTTCAAATTTCAGTTATTGATCCATGGCGTACTGAAAACGCTAAATATAAAATTACTTTTGATGGGGTCGACACGAATGTTACAGCTTGGAAACTGTGGAAAGTGATAAACCAAACTACTGATAGCTTGGTTTATGTCAGTACCAACTTTTCTGGTGACGATGATTATCCAATTGTTTCTAATGTAATGCCAAAGGTTATAAAGCATCCTGTTGGAGTACGACGAGCTACACAAAACCCTCGTGGATGGTCTTATAAAGGTCGCCGTTGGTTTAATGGTGCATATAATAGTACAATGGACGATTATGGTACATCAACTCGATATGGCTTAGTAGCCTATCCAAGGTTGGATAATTTTGAGGGTAAACCTAGTAAATTGCGACCTGATAGTTTGAGAAGGGTTGAAATAAGATTTAGTGCAACAAATACACAAAAAGCATATCGATATATTTCAGGTTTTGCCCCATTCCCACCTGTATTGAGGAGAGTAAAACATCCAGAATTTAGGCCGTTTGTTAAAGATAGTATTGGTAGTGGTTTCCTTTATCAGGATTATGAATTATACCGACTTGGAATTCCAGATAGTGGATATGTTGTTCCATTCACAGTTTGGGAAGTTGATACAATTCATGGGACTGAGCGCCAGCTTGATGTTGCTATCGTTGAAAGAAATGATACACTCTATAAGTCAGTGAAAGTTATGCGACCTGATTCAACACTTGTAGATACCACTATTTATGTGAATTATGGAAAAGTTGATGGAAGATGGTCTCCAACACATTTCTATTATCCCAATCCAGCTTTACCAACAACCCCGAATGCTCAAAAATCGGGTGATGAAGTGTTAATAATTTTTGGTACCACCTATTCAGATACACCAAAAGCAATGTACACCGGTGGAACTACAGATAGTTATAGGCCCCATTTTAATTTATTGAACGATTTTGAAAATTTACCAGTAATGTATGTTGTATGGATGAAACGACTAACTCCGGATACTACATTCCGTAATGGTGATATATTCTACATTAGACCAAATTATTATTTATCTGCTGATAAAGTCTTTGAATTCGAAGTAAAAGCACCAGTCTTGGGTAACTTGGATCTTGCCCGTATGCGTAATGAAATGAATAAAATCAAAGTAGTACCGAATCCCTACTATGCCTCACATCAGCTTCAACAAGATCCATTTGATAGTTATGTAACATTTACTAATCTTCCAGCAAAATGTAAAATCAGAATTTTCAACCTTGCTGGTGATATGATCAGGACAATCGAACATGATAACAACGGAATTATTGACAATAGCTCAACGAGGTGGGATTTGAAAAACCATGCAGGAATTCCTGTTGCCAGTGGTATGTATATAGCACATATCGAAGCTGAAGGTATAGGCGAGAAAGTAGTCAAATTCGCTATCTTCATTCAAGAAGAACGATTAGATACATTCTAATAATGAAAATTTATTGAAGGAGAAAGAATATGAAAAACTGGAAAATTATAAACATAGGATTAATCATAATACTTATACTCGGTTTATATTTTGATTTACATGCGGGTTCACCAAATAGAAGAGGAACTGCCGCTGCAACTGAGTTACTCATTCCAATCGGTTCTGCCGGTGTCGGATTGAATGGTTCAACGCTCGCAAAAGCGCATGGATTAGATGCTCTATTCTGGAATCCTGCAGGTTTAGCTCGAAGTACTTTGACTTCAGAAGTAATGTTTTCTAACTTGCAGTACATCGCAGATATCGGTGTAAATTACTTTGCGGTTTCTGGGAATTTAGGAGACTTTGGTTATATTGCTGCAAGTTTAAAAACGCTTTCATTCGGTGATATCGAAGTGACAACAATCGATAAACCTGAAGGTACCGGTGTAACATACTCACCAACATATATGACTATCGGTTTAACTTATGCCAGAAGAATGACTGATAGAATATTCTTTGGTACAAATGTTAAATTGGTGTATGAATCTATACAAAGAGTAGAAGCGTCTGCATTTGCTTTTGATTTTGGGCTACAATACAAAGCAGGTGAAACAGGTTTCAATTTTGGTATTGCACTTAAAAACCTCGGTACCAAAATTAGATTCGATGGGCCGGATTTTGAGAGATTTGTTAATGATCCAAATCAACCCATTGGATTTCCACCTCAACCATATGTGATCCGTACAGCAGCATTTGATCTTCCAACTACCCTTGAATTGGGATTATCATATAATTATGCTTTGGCAACTGAACACTTATTATCGCTAAATACTACTTTCGTTAATAACAACTATTCAAACGACCAGTATAGATTCGGTGTAGAATATTCCTATAATAATATTATCTTTTTACGAGGTGGATACCTTGTTTCACCCGATATCCCGGGGACTTTAGAGGGTATTTTTGATTTCACTTTTGGCGCAGGTATACAATATCATATAAGCGGTATCGAAATGGCTGTGGACTATGCCTACCGACCTGCTAAATTCTTCAATGCAAATCAATGGTTCACCGTTCGCTTAGGATTTTAAAATTTTCATCAATGTGTCTGGGTTGCCCAAATATTATGGGCAACCCTTTTGTTTTTCTTATCTTCTTATACGGTGTACTTAATTTTGGTTTAACTCTAAATATAACCATCTCTCAAACCATTTATAGCTCGATAAGGATAGATTCAATAACAAATAATCCAGACAATATTTTACTCTCAAAGGACGGATTTATTTATTTATTAAGTAGTAGCGATAATCTTTTCGTAAAATTTAATCCTGATGGTTCAGTAAATAAAATGATTGGAGGAAAAGGATGGGGAAATTTAAATTTTGATAATCCCACTTCTTTTTACTCTCCAGACGATTTAAATTTTTATATAACAGATTGTTATAACAATAGAATTCAAAGATTTAATAGGAATTTAGAATATTTAGGAAGCTTATCCTATGATGAAATAAAAATTAAGTACCCTTATCTCATCGGAGTAGATAAATTTTATAATGTAATTGTTTATGATCTTGAAACAAAAAGATTCTTTAAATATACTAATGATAAAAAACTTGAACGAACATTTGGAGAATTAGAGTTATCATCTTCTGGTTTACCATTTAAAATATTATTCGATTCAAAAAATAATATTATTACTTCAGATAGAAAAAGAATTCTTATCTACTCCAATTGGGGTTTTTTATTGAAAGAGTTGAAATTTGATATTGATATAACTAATTTTACGCTGTATGATAATGATTTGTTTGTTTTATCAGGAACTGATCTCAACCACTGCGATACGAATGGAAAATTGTTGAATCACTTTAAATTATCATCAATAATTCCTGATATCACACAATATAAAATAGTGGATCTGGTTTATCATAATAGAAATATTTATATTTTATCTTCCAAATTTATACTAAAAATCAAAATGGAAGATATTTTAAATTGGAAAGAAAATTAAAATGTTGTATTATAAATAGAAAGTATCATCAAGAATGATTTACATAGTCAAACACAAGATATATTTTATATTAATATTATTATTAGGATTAACCAATATTGCTTTTGCCGGGAAAGAGAGTAAAAAAGGAACAGCGGGCGCTCTTGAATTACTAATTCCTGTTGGTGCTCGAGGTGCAGCACTCGGAAATTCCACAATTTCCTATGCAAAAGGTATTGAAGCGGTAAGTTGGAATCCTTCTGGAATTGTTAATACTCAAAACAATATAGAGTTATACTTCGCAAGAAACAATTACATTGCAGATATATCATTAAATAATGCTGCAATCTCTGCTAATATTAACGGGTTTGGTAGCATCGCATTAAATATAAGATCATTAGATTTAGGAAGTATCGAAGAAACAACTGAAGATTATCCTGAAGGAACAGGAAATTATTTCTCTCCAGTGTTTTTTAATGTAGGTTTATCATATGCTCGTAGAATTACGGATAGATTGAATACTGGTTTTACTGTAAAATTTATACAAGAAAAAATTTTTAGAACTTCCGCTTATGGGATTGGGTTCGATGCTGGTATACAATATTTTGCTGGTAACACTGGACTAATATTCGGTATAGTACTGAAAAACATCGGTCCAGCAATGAAATTTGAAGGTACTGATTTAGAAAGAGAGATTCAAATATCTACAATACATCCGACAACAAGAACTGTAGTTGTGAAATCTAATCCTTTTGATTTACCCTCATCTTTGGAACTTGGATTTGCATATCAAAAGAGTATCACAAATTCGAATAATATTATTTTAAGTGGTGCTTTTGAAAATAATAATTATGGCAATGATTTGTATAAAGCAGGATTGGAATA
Source organism: Ignavibacteriota bacterium (assembly GCA_003327435.1). GTDB lineage: Bacteria > Bacteroidota > Ignavibacteria > UBA10030 > BY39 > BY39. The sequence continues at coordinate 201,221 of QOQV01000001.1, read as the reverse complement.
TTCTTATAACGATAATCTATTTTTGAGAGTCGGTTATATCCTTGTTCCAGAAGAATTGGTATACATTTATCAGTACACATACGGTTTTGGCCTTAAGTATAGTATAAGTGGAATTGAATTTGCGATTGACTATGCTTATCGTCCAATCAAATATTTTGGTTCTAATTCAATTATAAATGTTCAAATAAATTTTTAACGAAAGGAGTTAATGTTTATGGCAGGCAAAAGTTTAAATAAAGTCATGTTAATCGGAAATCTTGGTAAAGATCCGGAATTAAGATACAGTGCTAATGGTCTGGCAGTTGCATCATTTTCTATAGCGACAAACGAATCAACTAAGGATGTGGATGGTAATTTACAGGAAAGAACTGAATGGCACAATGTGATAGCGTTTGGAAAGCTTGCACAAATATGTAATGATTATTTAAAAAAAGGACAGAAAGTTTACATTGAAGGCAGTATTAGGACTCGCAGTTACGATGATAAAAACGGAATTAAGAGATATGTTACAGAAATCTTTGCTAATGATTTAATAATGCTAAGTGCTGGTAAAGGAGTGGAAGAAAGCGCAACCGATACAAATGTTGTTTCTGAACCAAAGCCAGAAATTGATACTCAACCTGAGGATGATCTTCCGTTTTGAGTTCCACTTATAAATTTTACATTTAATCAAATTAATTACTTTGGAGTTAGTAATAATGCGTTTTTTCATTTTATTGATAAGTATAATAATATTATTTTTTTTAACATTAAACCTTTGTGCACAGCAACTAATTAAACTTAATAACCTTGATACGAGGGAATTCGATGGAAACCAGATTAAAGCGTTTATAAATAATGATGGTGAACTATTTTATGATCGGGGAAATAAGAGTGCTGCATTTATTTATCCAAGGAATTCGTTAAAAACAGCAATCAACAGTACCGGACTCTGGATTGGCGGTAAGGATCGAAATGGTAGAATTAGGCTATCAGTTGTTCAAAGCAATCAAACTGAATATCAACCGGGTAATATTCAGGGCGTATATGACACGAAGATTGACAATGTATCAGTTGCAGCAAATCCTATGAGTGAGCAATTCCGAATTTATAAAATTATTAAATCCGATTCTTCTGCGGCAAAAGATGGATCTTATGATGCCTGGAGTGCATGGCCAGTTACACAAGGTGCACCCTGGATTGATGTCGATGGAGATGGTAAATATAATTTGAAGAAAGGTGATAAACCGAAATTTTATGGGGATCAACAACTTTTTTGGGTATTCAATGATGTCAATTATTCAGGACATATAAATAATAGCCAAACTTTACCAATTGGTATTGAGGTGAGGGTTCTTCTTTGGGGTTATAATCAACAAGGGGCACTTGGTAATACAATCTTTTGTAAATGGCAAATAATTAACAAAAGTGATACAACTCTCTCCAGTGCATATCTGGCAATTTATTCTGATGTGGATCTTGGTTTTGCCAAAGATGATTTTCCTGCATGCGATACAGTTCTCAAAATGGGTTATGTATATAATGGTAGCCCGGAAGATGTTGGACTTAATGGTTATGGTAATTTACCACCGGCAGTAGGAATTGATTTATTACAGGGGGCAATTGTTAGAACAGAATCAGAAAAAGATAGCGCACTTATTAACGATATATGGAGGAAAGGTAGAAAGAATCTTACTTTAACATCGTTTGCTTATTTTGGGACACAAACAGGAGTTGATCCTGAGCCACCGTTAAGTAAATCGAATTATGCCAAAGTTGCTTATGGATATCTCAGTGGAATGAGAGGTTGGTTTGATACAGCATATATAAATCCGTTAACCCGATTACCTTCAAAATTTCCATTAAGTGGAGATCCAATTTCAGATAAAGGATGGTTACCACGAAATAATCGACCAGTATTAAATCCTCAGAATATAAAAATATTACTTTCTTCAGGTCCATTTGAGTTTGCCGCTAATGATACTCAAGAAGTTATTTGTGCCTTTTTGATAGCACAGGGTACGGATAGAATAAATAGTATCAAGCTCTTAAGAGCATATGATGAAATAGTAGAAGAAGCTTATCGTATGAATTTTAAAATTCCAGGCCCTCCGCCACAACCGAATGTAAAATTTTCAGAACTTTCAAATGAGGTTATTCTTGATTGGTCTAATAATGATTCAACGGAACAATATGAACAATTTGGTTACAAATTTCAAGGATATAATGTTTATCAGGGGCAATCAGAATATGGACCTTGGAAAAAAATCTCAACCTATGATGTCAAAGACGGAATAAGAGAAATTTATGATTGGCAAATTGACCCGGAAACTGGCTTAAAAATCTGGGCACCAATAATCATAGGAACAGACTCCGGGCTAAAAAGAAATCTAAAAATTACGAGTGATTATTTTACCGATACAAAATTAGTAAATGGAAAGGAATATTTTTTTGCAGTAACATCTTACGCATATAATAAAGATAGTTCTTCAATCGGAATCAAACCAGCTATGCTTGAAAATTATAAACAAGCGATAAAAGTAATTCCACATTCAACTCCAGTTGGGTCTTTAATACCTACTGAATATAAAAGTATATTACCACACAATAGAACCGGTGATGATGCTGTTCAACCTATTGTTCTTCTACCTACTTTACTTGATGGAAAAACCTATCAGGTGACCTTTAATGGAGACGGTATGAATGTTACTTCGTGGAATTTAATTCAGAAGGAAAGTGGCGATACAATAATAAGATCTTGTACAAATTTTAGTGGGGATGATAATTCACCCATACATAATGGATTTCAGGTAAAAGTTGTTAAACCCAGATCTGGAGTTCGAAAAGATACACAGATACCACCCGGCTGGTCATATTATAATGCTGTTGCTGGCAAAGTCACAACTTCCACTGCAACAAATTTGACATGGTTTAAGGGACAGGGTAATACAACAATACAAATGGACGCAATTGATGCTGCTGGATTAACATACCCAACTGAAACTAATTTTATGTTAAGACCGTCTAAAGTACCACCAGATTCATTATTAAAAGTCGAAATCAGGTTTAGCAATAAAAATACCCAGAGGGCTTATCGTTACATAGCCAATGTTCCAATTTTTCCACCAAATTATTTAGCAGATTCAAGTTTCGAACCTTATATAAAATATCGTGGCGGTGGTTGGATTTATCAAGATTATAATAAATATCCAGCTCCGAAACCTGATACAACATTTGAAAATCCAGATTTGGGACCTGTAGTACCATTTACAGTATGGGAAGTTGATTCAACTGATGGTGATTATATACCACGACAGTTGAATGTTGCAATTGTTGAAAAGAATGACTCTTTATGGTCAAAACAAAGATTAGGTGGGGAGGTTTTTTATCGAGGTAGGGGTAGGGTAGATGGGAAATGGGATCCAACTGTTGCAACACTTGGTGGTTCAGAATTACTCTTCATATTCAAAAGTACATATTCTGATACTGCACAAGAATTTTACAAAAATTTGAATCTTTCTTTTTATGAATATGCAGATGTTATGTATGTCCTATGGCTTAGAAAAGCAGGACTTGATACAGTCCGATGGAACGAGGGTGATGTATTAACAATTTATCCAAACTATCCATTAAGTACCAGAAGAGTCTATGAATTTGTGGCAAAAAAACAAATATTTGATGATAAATTATTAATGCAATCCCAACTAAATCGTATAAAGGTTTTTCCAAATCCATATTTTGGGTATAATAAAGCGGAAAAATCTAATACTGAAAGATTTATTTCATTTTCGAATTTGCCATCCGATTTCAAAATTCGTATTTTTTCTCTTGCAGGTGATTTAATTAGAACAATTTCAAACGAAGGATATAATTTGAACAATCCTTTTGTAAAGTGGGATCTTAAAAACGATTTAGGAATCTATGTAGCCAGCGGCATTTATATTGCACATATCGAAATTCCTGATGTAGGCAACAAAATTCTTAAAATAGTTATTATTCAACCAGATCAGGGTTATAACCCATTCTAATAGTTGGATGCAAGCATACTAACATATTTTATCACTTTTACATTCTTATTATTTTTATCCGCTTTTTTTTCTGGAAGTGAGATAGCTTTCTTTTCTTTAAAAGATAATTATCTAAATATAATAGCGAACAAATATAAGTTAACACATAAAATTATTTCTTATTTACTCAAAAATCCTTCAAAACTTCTGGTTACTATTCTTATTTGTAATACAATTGTTAATGTTTCTATCGCAATAGTTGCTGTATTTATCACAATTGATATTATCCAATTTACCTCTGCTAACGAAATTTTATCGGTATTTATCGAAATAATACTGGTGACAGTTATACTTTTATTGTTTGGTGAGATTTCACCAAAAATACTTGCAAGGAAATATCCATTACAGTTTTCTCAATATGCAGCTTTTCCTATTTTTTTATTGTATGTAATTTTCCTCCCAATATCTAAATTATTTGAATTTATTACTTCATCAGTGAATTTTATTTTTAAAGATACCAATAAAAACAAAATACCACAGACAGAGCTAAAATACATAATTGATCTAATCGACAGCAAGAGTGATATAGATTTACACACTAAATATTTTTTAAAAAGGATAAACGAGTTTGCAAATTTAATCGCTAAGGATATCCAAACTCCAAGGGTTAAGCTTAACGCTATTGAAATTAATTCTTCGTTAAGTATCCTACATTCTCTATTTAAAAAAACAAAATCACTATATATACCGGTTTATGAAAAAAATATGGATAATATCGTAGGAGTAATATCGCTTAAAAGATATCTGAATACTTATATTAAAGTAAAAAAGGATGCTTCTACTTTATTAGAAGAACTTTTAGAGAAACCACTCTACATCCCGGAAACGAAAAAGGTGCAGGATGTTTTATCAGAAATGAAAAAGTCATCAGTACCAGTTGCAGTAGTTATAGATGAACATGGTGGTGTATCAGGTATGCTCACTGAGGAAGATATATTAAAAATATTCCTGTGAGTCTATAAGATAGTTTGAAGCATACAAAAATGGAATAATTGACTTTCGATGATAATTTTCGTATAATTATATAAAAAATCAATAGGTTATGAACATGAAGTCGTCTACAAAAGTGTTTATTTTGATTATTTCGTTGTTGGTTATTTTTGCGCTTGGTATATTTTTATTTTTTACGATGATTATCGTATCGGGCGACGATGATGATGTAGAGACCATAACCGGAAAAGGTGAAAAGATTGCGGTTATTGAATTAAAAGGGGTAATACTGGAGTCAGAAAAAATTGTTAAACAATTTAAAAAATATAGAAATGATCGTTCTATAAAAGCTATATTATTCAGGATCGATTCACCTGGTGGTGGTGTTGTGGCAAGCCATGAAATATATGATGAAGTTAGGAAGACACGTGAGTTTGGTAAACCTGTTGTGGTTTCAATGGCTTCTGTTGCTGCAAGCGGTGGTTATTATGTTTCCTGTGGCGCAAATAAAATTGTTGCAAATCCTGGCACACTAACAGGAAGTATCGGGGTAATCTCACAGTTTTTACGACTTGATCCTATGCTTGCCAAAGTTGGAATCGAAATGAATACAATAAAAAGTGGAAAATTCAAAGATGCTGGAACACCATTCAGAGGGATGACGGAAGAAGATAAGAAGTATTTTCAAAATTTAATGGATGATGTTCATAAACAGTTCATTGATATTGTATCTAAGGAAAGGAATATTGAACATAATGAAATTATCAAAATTGCTGATGGAAGAGTATTTACTGGTGAAGAAGCATATAAGTTAAAACTTGTTGATACATTAGGGACCTTTGAGGATGCGGTTAGGATTACAGCAGAGCTTGCAAATATCAAAGGTGAGCCATCGATAGTTCGAGAAGTGAAAAGAAAAACCTTTATTGAAAGGTTGTTAGGGGAAACAAAGTTTGATAGTATCATTGGCTTGAAAGATGAAATATTTAGCCATCCTATTTTACAATATAAATTATATAATCCATAAGTTAAATTAAATGGAAGGAGAATCAAGTTGAGAAAGTCAGATATTGTTGATGTAATTGCGACCGCTACAGGTTTAACAAAAGTCGAAACCGAAGCTGTGGTGGATGGATTTATATCCACTGTAATTAACGCATTAAAAGAAGGAAAATATATCGAAATTCGGGGATTTGGAAGCTTTAAAGTAAAAAAACGAAAATCCAGAATTGCCAGGAATCCTCGAACAGGTGAACAGGTGAAAGTTGATGATCACTTTGTTCCTTTATTTAAAGCATCAAGGGAATTGAAAAACATTGTAAATGAAAATTTGAAAAGAACTCAATTCGATATTGAAAGTTCAAATCTTACCGAAAATAATTAAAATAATTTTATGGAACCAAAAAAATCAAATCACTTTTTATATGTTCTCATTCTAATTCTCATTGTAATAATAATTGTACTTTTAGTAAGAAAAAATAATAAGGTTGAACAGCATCAACATGCTGATGCAACAACTCAACAAATGGATTTTTCTAATGAATTAAAAGAAATTGAAAATCTTGAAAAACTTGTAAAGGAAAATCCACAGGATTATGAATCTATTTTAAAGTTGGCTCATCTTTATCAAGATACAGGACAATTGGAAGAATCAATTGTAAAATATAAACAATATCTTGAAAAATTTCCTGATAATGCGGATGCCAGGATTGATTTGGGTGTTAGTTATTACCAATTAGCTTTTGAAGATGAATCAAGAAAAAACCAATTATTTACAGATGCTATAACTGAAATGGAGACTGCATTAAAATACGAACCAAAGCATCAATTAGGACATTTTAATTTGGGAATTGTGAATCTTCAGAATGGAAATATGGAAAAAGCTCGAAAGTGGTTCAAAGAATGTATATCTATAAACCCAAACAGTCAAATTGCGCAAAAAGCAATGGAAATATTACAACAACATATTACAAGTCCAGTAAAATAAAAAAAGGAAGAAAAAATGCCTTGTGGTAGAAAGAGAAAACGCCATAAGATGGCAACTCATAAGCGTAAGAAACGCTTACGAAAAATGCGTCACAAAAAGAAGATCAGATAATATCTAAAATCTATGCCTCGTTATTGAAACGAGGCATAGTATTCCTAAATTTTTAAAAGTTAATTAATTATGAAAAGATTATTTAAATTTTTATTACTAATCATACTATATTCTTCTACCTACAGTCAACCAAAATCTTTGACTATATTGCATACCAACGATATGCATGCTGCTTTTATTCCACATGAAGCTTTTTGGGTTCGAGATTCTGTTAAACCACTGGTTGGAGGTTTTATTGAATTAAGTGCTACAGTCGATAGTATCAAAAATGTTAAGAATGTTTTGTTACTTGATGCCGGTGATGTAATGACAGGTAATCCAATAACTGAATATAAATACAAAGGTGCTTACGGTGGAGCTTTGTTTGAGATGATGAATATGATAGGTTACGATGCCTGGTGTCCTGGTAATCATGATTTTGATATTTCGCAGGATAACTTTGTTAAACTCACTAAAGTCGCAAAGTTCCCTACAATAAGTGCTAATTTAGTTAATAAGAAAAATAAACGCCATCTGAATAATAAAGATTATGTTATCATCGAAAGAGCAGGTATAAAGATTGGCATTATTGGCATTATATCGCAACAATTATATAGCCTTGTTAATCAAAATAATTTGAAGGGAATTAAAGTATTATCTCCGCTTGAAACACTTCAAAATATTATAAATAAAATTGATGATAAAACAGATTTAATTATAGCTCTAACACATCAAGGATTTGTAGAGGACTCTATTTTGGCAACAAATATTACAGGTTTGGATATAATTATTGGTAGTCATTCCCATACACGCATTAGAAATCCAAAGTTAATTAATGGTGTAATCGTTGCACAAGCTGGTTCTGATTGTGAAAATCTTGGTGAACTTTATATAGAAGTTGAGAATGATAAAGTCATCAATTTTAATGGTAAACTAATTCAGTTATGGCACAGACCTGATAGGAAAGTAAAAAATATAAAATTAGCTAAGTTTGTCGATTCTATTAAACGAGTAGTTGATAAAGATTATAATAAGGTGATTGCAGAACTTGAAACTGATTGGAAAAGGGAGAATGGAGAAAGTAATATCGGAAACTTTATTACAGATGCTCAGAGGATAGCTGTACATGCTGATGTCGCATTTATGAATAATCATGGTATCAGAAAAGATCTTTCTCGCGGACCTGTTACCAGAATGGATTTGTTTAATGTACTGCCGTTTAGGAATGTTTTAACTACTTTTCAATTGACTGGTAAGCAAATTAAATCGATAGTTGAGTATATAATTTCAACAAAAAGTCCTGTTCAAACCTCGGGTATAAAATGCCAATATAAGAAACAAGGTGAAAGAATAGAGTTTATAAAATTTGAAATTCAAGGAAAACCTTTAGATGAGGAAAAATCGTACATATGTACAGTTAACGATTACATGCTCGGAGAAGCTAAAAGATATCTGGGTATAGAAATTCCAGTTGCTAATTATTTAAATATGACATTATATGAAGAAGTAGAAAAATATTTAAAGAAAGTAAAAAAAGTAAATTCACAAAAAGAAAACAGGTTAGAAGAGGTATTTTAAGTTTTTTATTTGTAATCAATATTTGAAATAAGAATTATTAACAATTAAAAAGAGGTAATATTTATGGATAAGCATTTTCCTATTTTAATAATTACTGGTAGGCCAGCTGCAGGTAAATCAGAAGTAATAGATTTTTTAAAAAATTGTGATCCTACAGAAAGGTTAAATCGGTTTCACATTGCTGATTTCGAGGAAATTGATGATTTTGTTTATGTATGGGAAACATTTGAAATCGATGATATATTGACTAAACATGGACATCCAAGAATTTGGACTGATGAGAAATACTGGTTTAAGGAACATTTTATATGGAATTTGTATATAGAGCGAATGAACTTAGAATACAGAAAAAAAATTGCTCGCAATCCAGATTATCACAAGAACAAAACCGTGTTGATTGAATTTGCTCGTGGTGGAGAAAACGGAATTTATGAAGCTCTAAGTTATCTGCACGAAGATATTTTAAAGAAAGCAGTATTAATGTATATAAGAGTTTCCTATGAGGAATCGGTGCGTAAGAATAGAAGGCGTGCGAGAAAGGGAATGGAGGATTCAATATTATACCATTCTTTACCTGATGAAAAAATGGAGTATTACTATAAAATTAATGATTGGGATAAACTTGAAGCTAAAGACCCAACGTATATTGATGTAAAAGGTTATAAGATCCCTTATGCAGTTTTTGAGAATGAGCCTGAAAAAACTTTAGATCCAAAATTGATTGGAGAAGAACTCGAACGTGTAACCAACAAACTCTGGAAAACAATAGCAAAATGATATTATAATTAAGCCACTGTTTTTATTAGAAACAGTGGCTAATTAATAATTTTACATTGCTTTTTCTAATTTCATTTCTGCAGTTCTTTTCTTTTCAGCGACAGAAAGAAACATAACAGCAATCAGGATAAATCCTAATGAGATCCAATCTGATAGTTTAGGGAATTTCCCACCGAATAAGAAGAAGGATGTAAGAGTTGCAGCAGTTCCTGCAATTAATGATGTTAATCTATTTACCAGACCTGCAAAAGTTGCTGTTCGACCTTTAAACATAAAAAGGAATACAGAAAAGAATGCGACAACTCCAAAACTTATCCCGGCAATTATTTCCCATTTCCAATATTCTGATGGTTGCTTCAATACTTCTTGAAATAAAATGACCTGATATGATTTTGGATTATCTATCGAGAAAAGTACTATTCCCACTGTTAAAATGGTGAGTGTCGCCGAAATTTGTTCAATTGCAAAGAATCCCTTGTTATCTTGAGGAACCCCTTTACCTCTAGTGTTTTTAAAATAATTCATTATATATAATCTTAAAGCATAGGCGGTTATATAGCTTGTTAAAATAATCACTGCAGTTGTGTTTTTTAAAAATTCAAAACCTCCGCCTTTATCAAAAAATAGATGAACACTGACTGCTGCAATTGCAAAAATTACAGCAAACTCTTCTTCTTTGTAAACTCTTTTCTTCAATATCTTCTGTTTAATCTGGATTGCATCTACCAGCCTGGATATTACAATTATGCTACCACGCATAATAACCATTGCTACCATAACAGATATCGGTAATGTGTACATCAAAGTTGTGGTTGGAATTACCACAGCTGTACATATACCTGATGGTATGATATAAATCAACTCTGTTGGAATATTTAAACCTAAAACATTCTTATAAAGATTTGATTTTAATTTATACCACTTAAGGCCAATTGCAATTGATAAAGCGAGAAGATTTCCTCCGATGGTACTGTAAATTAAAAATTCCATATTCATTTTAATTTGCATACTCTTAAATAGCTCTGGTGTTGCAATCTGATTTACAAGATATTCAGTGAAATACTTTACAGCGACACCAAAAATTAAATAGAAGAAAAAATATCCAATGCAGAGTTGGATTAAACGACCTGTTGAACCATCTTCAGTTTTCCACATATTCAAAGTAATAATTTGTTCTTAAAAATTTCAATAATTATACATCAAATTTTCATAATAATCAAATTGTTCAATTAGAATAAAATAAATAAGCTTTTTCTATTTGAAATAAATAGTTAAAAATTTTGCTTTTTTAGCATTTAGTTCGTAATTTTAAATAAATTTAACAATAATTAAAATATAGGAGAAATTATGGCAAATAATGAAGACAACAAAATGGCAAAAGGCTTTCTTATGGGCTTTTTAGCAGGAAGTTTGATCGGAGCAGTAATAGCTCTGCTATACGCTCCAAAACCTGGAAAAGAACTTCGCTCTGATATTAAACAGAAAGCAGCAAATTTAAAGAAAGATGCGGAAGAATACCTAAAATATGCAAAAGATAAAGCTGTTCAAATTATTCAAGAGGGCAAAAAACAATCTGAGGAAATTTTGACTGATGCAAAAAAGAAAGCTGAAGAAATTCTTGGAGACGCTGAAAAAATTATAACACAGGTAAAAGAAAAAACCATCGAAGAAGGAAAGAAAGTAAAGGAAGCAGTACAGGCGGGTATTGATGCATATAAACAAGAACGCTCCTCATAAATAATTAAAATTAAATAAGGAGATTCAAAAGTGGATACGATACTGACATTGGTGCAGATAGTATTTTTTTTGTGTTTATCAGTATTAGCAATTTATTTAATGACTGCTATAAACCGACTGCTGAAATCTATCAATAATATTCAACAGGATATTAACCTAATTACACAAAAAACGATACCCGTCTTAGAAAATGCCTCTAATACAATGCGCAGAGTTGATGAGCTTTCTGAAAATATTCAGAGAGAAATTGATGGTATAATGTATTCTATTCGTTCACTAAAGAAAATAGCTGATGATGTAGTCGAGTTAGAGACAAAGATAAAACAAAAAGTTGAGGAACCTTTATTGGATTCTATATCATTCTTTAGTGGTATTATAAAAGGTATTAAAACATTTATCATGAAAATGAAATCTTAAAATAATTAAAAAATAAAAAGGAGAAACAAAATAAATTATGAAAGAATTTAGCCCGGAAAATATTCGAAATATTTCTTTGATAGGTCACGGTAATTCCGGCAAAACCTCTTTTGCTGAAGCATTACTTTATACCACTGGTACTACAAATCGACTTGGAAGGGTTGAAGATTCAAATACAATATCTGATTTTCAACCTGATGAAATTGAAAGAAAAATATCAATAAGTACATCCTTACTTCATTGCGAATGGAAAGGTAATAAAGTCAATATTTTGGATACACCTGGTTATTCAGATTTTACAGGTGAAGTTAAATGTGCATTAAAGGTATCTGAAACTGGTGTTATTTTTTTAAAAGCTGCTGAAGGTGTGGAAGTCGGTACTGAAATAGTCTGGGAGTATACAAAGGAATACAATAACGCAGTTTTTTTCATTATTAATAAATTAGATAATGAAAATTCTGATTTTGAAAAAACCGTTAATTCAGCTAAAGAAAGATTTGGTTATGATGTTATGCCGATTCAATTTCCTGTGAAAGAAGGTATTGGATTTGATTCGATAGTGGATGTTTTAAAAATGAAAGTACTAAAATTTTCACCAGAAAGTAGGGGTAAATACATAGAAGCTGATATCCCTTCAGAACTGAAATCAAAAGCTGAAGAACTTCACACACAATTGATTGAAAAAATTGCTGAGTCAGATGAAAATTTAATTAACAAATTTTTTGAAAATGGTACATTAAGTGAATCAGAAATTCAGATTGGTTTGAAAACTGCATTAAAACAAAGGAAGATTTTTCCTATTTTATGTGCCTCAGCAACTCATTTGATTGGCATCAGTTCTGTTTTGGATTTTATTACTGACTATTGTCCAAGTCCTGCTGATATTGGGGAGACAACAGTAAAATTAGCAAATTCTACGAATAATGTTCAACTTAAATTCGATCCCAATGAGCAACCAGTAATGTTTATTTTTAAAACACTTGCAGAATCTCATCTTGGTGAATTATCTTTCTTTAAGGTTTATTCGGGTACTATAACATCTGGACTTGACTTAATCAATCAGTTCAATAGCAAGTCAGAAAGGTTAAGCCAGATATACCTTCTCAATGGAAGGGAGAGGAAGGAGATCGGAAAAATAATGGCTGGTGATTTAGGAGCTGCAGTAAAATTAAAAGACAGTCACACGAACAATACATTAAGTTCCAAAGCATTATCAGTTATAATACCAGAAATTGTTTTTCCCGAACCAGTAATTAGTATGGCAATAGTTTCAAAATCTAAAGGTGATGAAGATAAGGTTGCTAATGGTTTACATACATTGCATGCAGAAGATCAGACTTTTATTGTAAAAGTTGATCCAGAATTAAGGCAGACGGTTGTTAGTGGTCAGGGTGAATTACATTTAACAATCATCGCAAACAAATTAAAATCACGATTTGGTGTAGATGTTGAGCTTGTAGAACCGAAGATACCATACAGGGAAACAATCAAAGGTGTCTGCAAGGAAGCTGAGTATAAACATAAAAAGCAAAGTGGTGGTCGTGGGCAATATGGACACGTATTTCTTAAGATTGAACCTAAACCAAGAGGTGAAGGTTTTGAGTTTGTTGATGCAATTGTAGGCGGTGTAGTACCAGGAAGATTTGTGCCTGCCGTTGAAAAAGGAATTATTGAAGCTATGGAAGGTGGTGTTATTGCTGGATACAAGGTTGTAGATGTGAAAGTTACTTTGTTTGATGGATCAGCTCATCCGGTAGATTCTGATGAAAATTCGTTTAAGATTGCTGGTAGAATGGGATTCAAGAAAGGTTTCAAGGAAGCCAAACCTATAATCCTTGAACCTATATACGAAATTGAAGTTACCGTACCAGAAGAATATATGGGTGATGTAATGGGGGATATTTCAAGTAGGAGGGGTAAAATTCTTGGTATGGAAGCACATTCTCATAATCAGGTAATAAAAGCACTTGTACCACTTAAAGAATTATATCGTTATTCTACCACACTTCGTTCTATGACGCAGGGAAGAGGAATTCATAAGCAAAAATTCGCTTATTATGAAGAAGTTCCTAAAGAAATAATGGATAAGATTATAGCTGATTACGAAAAAAGCAAAACTGAAGAGGAAGAGTAAATACTTATGCAAAGAATGTATTCACCCTGGCGCTCAAAGTATATCAACTCATTTTCAGAACCTTCAAGTGGTGAGTGCATTCTTTGCAAAGCTCCGGCTGAGAATGACGATGAAAAAAATCTGATTTTATTAAGAGGTACATACTCTTATATAATAATGAATCTCTATCCATATAATAGCGGTCATCTTATGGTTGTTCCTTTCCGACATACCGGTAATCTTACAGATTTATCAAACGAAGAAATCTTAGAAATATTTAAATATTTAAAACTTACAACTGAAATTTTGTATAAGACAATGAAACCAGATGGTTTTAATATCGGAAGCAACATTGGAAGGAGCGCAGGAGCAGGTATTGATGAACATATACACTTCCATATAGTCCCAAGATGGAATGGAGATACTAATTTTATGCCTGTATTGGCTGATACCAAACTTATTTCAGAAGATATGAGAGATACTTACAATAAACTTCGTAATGCCCTTGTCTGATTTTAATTAGTAATTATTTGTAATTAAATGGATTACTTGAAAATACTATCAAATTTTTCATTTGGGAGGGTTGATGCTGAAACTGATGATAAATTAATAAATTGTTTTATTGGTACTGATTTGTTAAAATATGCCCTCGCCCCGCAACATACTTTATTGCTCGGAGGTAAAGGTTCAGGGAAAAGTGCTATCTTTAGAATCTTGAGTCAAGAAGCAGAACGTTTGAGTCCTATAATCAACATCTCTTTTAGAGAATTATTTCGTATACCTGCGTATGGATTAAACAGTGATGAATATTTAACTTATGCTGAGATAAAAGATTTAAATCCTCAAACTATAGATGATTTTAAATACTTCTGGCAATTGTATTTTTGTCTTAAAACATCCTACTCTATTGTAAATTCTAATTACTTAAATTCATTTATTAATAAATCGGGTTCGTTAAATTTAAAGTCAAATCATCAGTTTCTCCGAGATTTATTAAGTGATATAGGCTTGTTGAAAAAACAGGAACAGAAATCTAAAAACATCCTTGAAAAAATTAAAAATATCCTGCAAACATATAAAATACCATCAACTGTTAATTATTCATCCAAAACCAATTTAAATGTAAATCTAATACTTGAAAAAATTGATAAAATCCTTAAAGAAACAAATTCATTTGTCTGGATACTGGTTGATCAAATTGATTTATTGTATTTAGATAATTTAGATAAACGAAACAAAGCAATAACAGCTTTGATTCAATTGATGATAGAGTATAGCAATAGATTCACGAATATAAATTTTAAGATTTTTTTAAGAACCGATATTTACAAAGAACTTAAGATTGTCAACAAGTCGCATCTTATATCCAATAGTATTGAATTAGTTTGGAATGAGGATTTAATATTACGAATGATACTTGCAAGGGCTATTTATGATCGTGATGTAAAACAATTCTGTGAAGAAAAGATTAAAGAAACTGTTGATATTAATAGAGTTGTTACAGGCAATAATCAGTTTTTATTAAAGGTGTTTTATACAATATTCCAGGAAAAAGCTTTTAATAATAATACAAAATTACATCAATGGATAATTAAAAAACTTACAGATGGTTTGGGAAAAATTTATCCAAGAGAATTTATTCACTTAGCAAATTTGGCTATTGCTGAACAAAGAGCCATATATAAAAAAATGCAACCCAACGGTGAATACCTGATTAGTGAAAAAGCTGTAAAGTCGGCTTTCAAATTAGTTTCAAAATATAGATGCGAAACTTATCTTTTCGCTGAGTTCCCACACCTTACAAAACATTTTAATAAATTAAGCGAATTTGGGTTTGATCGTATAAAAAAGGAAGAGCTATTTAAATTATTTGAAGATTGTAACCCATCTGGAATTGATGCATTAAGAGCTTTCTATGATGCGGGTTTATTGAAAACAATAAATAATAAATCTATAGATACTGCACAGGAATATATAATTCCTGATTTATATAAATATGGTTTAGGTTTAACAAAAAGAAAGCATAAATCATGAAAGAAGAAAAATCTACCACAGTTTTGGTGGTTGATGATGATGTACATATCTTGCGATTAGTTTCTGTTATGTTATCGAAAACTAAATTTGTAACTCACTGTGTGTCTTCTGCTGATGCTGCTCTTAAATGGTTATCAAATAACGAACCACATGTAATATTGATGGATATTAACTTACCAGGTAAAGACGGTTTTGGAATACTGGAAGATATCAAAAAGAATTTTGATTACGGCAATACCAAGGTTGTTGCATTTACTTCCATTATCTTAAAGGATGATAAGGATAGGTTTATTAAAGCAGGATTTGATGAATATTTCCCAAAGCCATTTGAGAAAAAGGAATTATTATCATTCTTAGAAAAAATTGTTGGTGAAATTTCAAATTAATTCTTCTTTTAATTTTAGCATTTCTTGCCAAATCTTTTTATATTAACAAGTACTATGAAAAGAAAAATAATTTTTGTTTCAATCATTATCGCATTAATTGGTCTTGTATTTTATCTCACAATGATACATAGAAAATCTATTGATACAATATTAATCAACAGTGTGCTTCACACGCTTACGGGAGCTCACTTTGATGATGATGCTATTGCTATATCTGATGGAATTATAATCGATATAGGTAAATCAAGTGATTTGTTAGAAAAATATTCTCCTAAAAAAATAATAGATTTACAGGGTGCAAATGTATATCCCGGATTTATTGACTCACATGCTCATATGTACGGATTGGGAATGCTGTTATCAAGCATAAATTTAAGTGGTCTTAAATCGTCTGAAGAAATTGTAAAATTAGTTGCGGAGGAAGTTAAAAAGCAAAAACCAGGTGAATGGATCTATGGACGCGGTTGGGATCAAACACTCTGGCAGAATAAAGAATTTCCTTATAAAAATTTGCTTGATTCCGTATCTCCAAATAATCCAGTAATATTAGGTAGAATCGATGGTCATGCTATTTGGGTAAATCAAAGAGCTCTTGAACTTGCCGCAATTGATAAAAATACACCAGATCCTGAAGGTGGTAAAATTATAAGAGATAATAATGGAAATCCAACCGGCGTTTTGATTGATAAAGCCACAGAATTAATTGAAAAAATAATTCCACCTCCTACAGATGCAGAAATAGAAAATTATTTGATTAAGGCTATCGACGAGTGTGTAAAGTATGGTATAACTGAAGTGCATGATATGGGATTAGATAAACAATTGATACGTGTATATGAGAAGTTAATCAAAGATAAGAAATTGCTAATCAGGATATACGGAGCAATAGATGCCCCAGGTGAGGATTGGGAAGAAGTGGCACAAAATCCCAAACAAGTTGATTTTCCTGGAGATATGTTAAAAGTTAAAGCAGTAAAAATGTATGCCGATGGTGCATTAGGATCAAGAGGTGCGGCATTAATAGAAGAGTATTCCGATGATCCAGGAAATCGTGGTTTAACACTATTGAGTGATAGTATAATGGAAGGAGTTGCTCAGAGCGCGATTAATAATGGATTTCAAATTTGTGTTCATGCTATTGGAGATAGAGCAAACCACATAGTATTGAATTTGTTTGAAAAAATTATTGCTAGGTATGGTGAATCAGATTATAGATTCAGAATTGAACATGCCCAGGTCATAGCCCCAGAAGATATTCCAAGATTTGCAAAACTGAGAGTCATTCCGAGTATGCAACCAGTACATTGTGTCTCCGATATGGATTGGGCAGAGGAAAGATTAGGAAAAATTAGAATTAAAGGTGCCTATGCATGGCGTTCTCTACTTGATAATGGTTCGATCATAGCAGCAGGCTCAGATTCACCGAATGATATACTTGATCCTATTGTAGGATTTTATTCTGCTATAACTCGTTCGGATCCATCTAAGTCGGACATTAAGTCATGGTATCCCGAACAATGTATGAATCGTGAAGAAGCACTAAGAGCTTATACAATATGGGCTGCTTATTCGGCATTTCGTGAAAAGAAGAAGGGCACTATTGAAATTGGTAAGTATGCGGATTTTACAATATTATCCAAGAATATTCTTGAAATTCCAGAAAATGAAATTTTATCTACAGAAGTTTTATTCACAATAGTTGATGGAAGAGTTGTTTATAACAAAAATTAAAAAACTATTTTAACAATATGACCTATCCTTTTTTAGAAATTGAAAAAAAATGGCAGGAATACTGGGATAAGAACCAGACATTCAAAGTAGTAGAGGATCCATCAAAACCAAAGTATTATATACTTGATATGTTTCCTTATCCATCTGGTGCAGGATTACATGTAGGACATCCAGAAGGTTACACTGCGACAGATATTATAGCCAGATATAAAAGAATGAAAGGATATAATGTTTTGCATCCAATGGGATGGGATGCATTTGGACTACCTGCAGAAAGATATGCGATGCAAACAGGTATACATCCCAAAATAACAACTCAGCAAAATATCTCTAATTTCAGAAGACAAATTAAAATGCTGGGATTATCATACGATTGGTCAAGAGAAATTGATACTACGGATCCAAATTATTACAAATGGACGCAATGGATATTCTTAAAAATCTATAATTCATGGTATGATAAAGAACTCAACAAAGCCCGACCTATTAACGAATTACCAATACCGAATAACTTAAACGAACAAGAAAAATATGAATATATAGCAAATCAACGACTTGCATATCTTGCTGAAATGCCTGTTAATTGGTGTGAAGAATTAGGAACTGTCTTAGCAAATGAAGAAGTTGATGAATGGATTGAAAAAGGGTATAAAGTTGAAAGAAAAATGATGCGCCAATGGATGCTAAGAATTACTGCATACGCTGATCGACTTGAATCAGACTTAGATGAGCTTGATTGGCCCGAGAATATTAAAGATATGCAAAGAAATTGGATCGGTAGATCAGAAGGTGCTGAAGTTGAATTCCAAGTTAAAAACCATATCGATACAATAAAAGTATTTACAACAAGACCTGACACACTTTTCGGAGCAACCTATATGGTTTTGGCTCCAGAACATAAGCTCGTTGAGAAAATAACAACTTCAGATTATATGCATAATGTATTAAAATATAAAGAGCAATCTTCGTTAAAAAGCGAACTTGAACGTACATCACTTGATAAAAATAAAACTGGTGTTTTTACTGGAGCATATGCTATTAATCCTGCGACAAAAAAAGAAATACCAATATGGATCGCTGATTATGTGTTACTTTCTTATGGTACCGGCGCTATTATGGCAGTTCCAGGTCACGACGAAAGAGATTATGAATTTGCAAAAAAATACAACCTTGAAATTGTTGAGGTAGTTTCAGGAGGGAATATAGAAACAGCTGCTTTCACAGGAGATGGAATAGCAGTAAATTCGGCTAATGATGAAGTTTCGCTGAATGGCTTACCAACAAAAGAAGCCAAAGAAAAAATAATTAATTGGCTTCAAGAGAAGATGATAGGCAAACGAATGATTAATTATAAATTACGCGATTGGTTGTTTTCAAGGCAAAGATATTGGGGGGAACCATTTCCGTTGGTCTATGACGAAAACGGAAGAGTAATTGACTTACCAGAAGAAGAACTTCCAATATTGCTCCCTGATGTGGAATCTTATAAACCCAGTGGTACCGGTGAGTCACCATTAGCAACAATCGAGAATTGGGTGAATTATGTTGATAAGAAAACCAATAAGATTTATCGCCGAGAAACACACACAATGCCCCAATGGGCTGGCTCCTGTTGGTATTATTTAAGATATCTTGATCCCAATAATCCGAATAAATTTTGTGACTCAGAAAAAGAAAAATACTGGATGCCTGTGGATCTTTATGTAGGTGGAGCAGAACATGCAGTATTACATCTTTTATATTCAAGATTCTGGCACAAAGTTCTATACGATTTAGGATATGTATCAACTAAGGAACCCTTTATAAAACTGGTAAACCAGGGACTAATACTTGGCGAGGACGGACAGAAAATGTCCAAATCTCTGGGTAATGTTATTAATCCTGATGAGGTGGTGGAAAATTATGGTGCTGATTCACTTCGTCTGTTTGAAATGTTTATGGGACCACTTGAAGATACCAAGCCGTGGTCTACAAAAGGTGTAGAAGGTGTATTTAGATTTTTAAATCGTGTGTGGAGAATGTTTATTGATGAAAACGGTAAAATAAATGCAAGCCTCAAAGATATACCACTATCAGTAGAACAAGAAAGGATTCTTCATCAGACAATCAAAAAAGTTACAAACGATATAGAAACTCTAAACTTCAATACTGCAATTTCCCAGATGATGATTTTTGTAAATTCATTCATTAATCTTGATGTAAAACCACTTTCAGCAATGAAGATTTTTATCAAAATACTTTCTCCTTTTGCTCCTCATCTGGCTGAAGAAATATGGAGTAGATTAGGAAATTCGCAAAGTATAGTTTTTGAACCCTGGCCTGAATATGATGAAGAAAAAACTAAAGAAGATATGATTGAAATGGTAATACAGGTTAGTGGTAAAGTAAGAGCAAAACTACAAATCCCATTAGACTCAACAGAGGATTTGGTTAAGGATTTAGCTATGAAACAAGAGTCAGTTAAAAAGTATATTGAGGGAAAGGAAATTACAAAAATTATATTTATTAAAAACAAATTGCTAAATATAGTAATAAAATAAATGAAATTTGATGCATCATTAATCATCTCGGTGTATAATAAAGTAAGGGAACTAAATTTTGTTTTAGCTGCGCTTGAACGACAATCATTTAAAAATTTTGAAATCATTATTGCAGATGATGGTTCCAAGAATGAAATTAAAGATGTTGTTGATTTTTACAGGAATAAAAATAGCTTATTTATCTCACATATATGGCAACCTGATGATGGGTTTAGAAAGAATAAAATCTTAAATAAATCAATAATTCATTCTTCAACAGATTATCTAATATTTATTGACGGTGATTGTATACCTCATCACAAATTTGTTGAAGAGCATATTTACAATAGGGAATCAAATACAGTCCTTTGTGGAAGTAGGGTACTATTAAGTAAAAATTTTTCAGATAATCTTAAACTTATAGATATTACAAATGGAGTTTTTGAGAATTTTAATATGTCTTTATTATTTGAGTCATTTTTAAGACAAGCTTCAAGAATCGAAGAAGCTATCTATATAAAAAATAAAATAATTAGAAAAATTTTGAAAAATAGGAATGTTAGATTATTGGGGTCGAATTTTTCGATTGAGAAACCTTTGTTATTTGAAGTTAATGGGTTTAACGAGGAATATGAGGCACCTGGTTTGGGTGAAGATTCAGATCTTGAATATCGGCTTAGTTTGCTCAATGTTAAATTTAAATCTGTTCGTAATTTAGCAATATTATATCACCTTTATCATCCTAAAACCATCGAAAGCCCTAACAATCGAATTTTATTTGAGTCAATAAAAATGGAAAAAAGATTCAAAGCAAAATTTGGTATTAAAGAATCTTTAAATTATAATGATTAAACAAATTAATTTTGTAAAACAAGTAATAAATAATGCTACAGATAAGTACGAAAAACTATTATTAATTTTTCTTTTTCTTTTTTTATTTTCCTCCACTTTTTCTATAGCTCTAACGCAGATATCCTATTTTATTGCTTTATTCTTTTGGTTGATAATAATATTTAGAACCCATAAATCAATTTATTATTCAACTCCTCTGGATTTGTATTTTATATTATTCATCATTGCAGAAATTATTGCAACAATATTTTCAAAAGATTTTGCACAATCTTTATTTTATCTACATAAGAGAGTAATAATAATTCCGATAATTTATCTTATTTATTCGTGGATTAGAACTCCTGAAAGATTGAAAACATCAATTGTTGTATTATTTAGCTCGATCTTATTGGTATCTCTTTTTGGTACATTTGATATAATTGCTAACCTGGAAAAGTATTTACATTTTGAAAGAAGACTGAATCTTACCACATTTTATATGACGGCAGGGGGATTAATGATGGTCTCAAGTTTAATTCTCCTTGCGTTTGTGACTCATAAAGATACACCCCGACATTTTAAGATATTTTCCGGAATAACTTTATTATTTAGTACAGTGTGTTTAATATTCACCTTTACTCGTGGTTCCTGGTTGGGTTTTCTGCTTGGATCAATTTTAATATCCTTCCAGAGATCAAAAATCTTTTTTGCCATAATTATATTTTTAATAGTGTTCATCGTTTTAATATCACCTGTAGAAATTAAAGATAGGATTTATAGTATAGTTGATCCAAAACATCCGAATAATGTAGAAAGAATTCAAATGTGGTCAACTGGATTAAAAATATTCATAGATCACCCAATTGTGGGTATTGGTGATATTGGAACTGAAGAAATTTATAAAATATATGGCCCACCAGGAGCTAATCCTGTGGGACATTTACATAATAATTTCATAACTTTATTGGTAAAGTTAGGTATAGTTGGCTTTATCTCAATTTTATTGCTTTTTGTAAAGATATTTATTATAGAATTAAAAAATGCTGTCTTAACTCTAAATGATTGGTTAACAAATTCAGTTAGCTTAGGTGCTGTGGCTGCATTTATAGCTTTTCAGGTAAATGGATTATTTGAATGGAATTTCGGAGATACAGAAGTAATTATGTTTCTATGGATTACTGTTGGGTTGGCATTATCAGCTAATTTTGTTTATATTTCCAGTAGAAATTCAAATCTCAAATGAATAATAAACTTTCAGTAATTATAATAACCAAAAACGAACAAGAAAATATCAAGGATTGCCTTGAAAGTGTAAAGTGGGCAAATGAGATAATTATTGTTGATGCCTATAGTATTGATGGAACAGTTGAAATAGCAAAAAATTATACAGATAAAATCTATGTTAGAGAATGGCAGGGATTTGCAAATGCTAAAAATTATGCATTGCAGTTTGTTACTAATAAATGGGTCTTCTCCATTGACGCAGATGAACGGATAACTAAGGAGTTAAAGGATGAAATTAATCAGTTAATTTCTTTAGAAAATAATGAATATTGTGGATATATGGTTGCTCGACGTTCATATTTCCTGGGAAAATGGATAAAACATTGTGGCTGGTATCCAAATTATGTGACCCGACTTTTTCAAAAAGAATATGGCAGATATAATAATCTTAATGTACACGAGCAGCTCATTGTTGACGGAAAAGTAGGTATGCTTAAAAATGATTTGATTCATTTTACAGATAAAAATCTATTCCATTATTTTAACAAATTTAACACTTATACAAGTCTGGCTGTTGAAGATTTATTAAATTCGAAGCAAAAATTTTCATACAAAAATTTGCTTATAAATCCAATTTTTACTTTTTTTAAGATGTACTTTTTGAAATTAGGCTTTTTAGATGGAATTCATGGTTTGATACTTTGTACATTATCCTCATTTTATGTATTTACTAAATATGCAAAATTATGGGAAAAATCTATAAATAATAAGGAGAATTAGTTATGGATCAATCTGAAAAAAATGAGTTTCTTCTTATGCAATTGATTCTGATGTTTCAGACAACAGCATTACAGCAGATGGGTAAATTAAAAAATCCATTAACTGATAAAATTGAAAAAAATCTTGAGATGGCTCAAACATCGATAGATATACTTGATATGTTACACCAAAAGATGAAAGGTAATCTCTCAGAAAATGAAGAGAAACTGTTCATTGATGTTTTGAAAGAATTAAAATTGAATTATGTTGATGAGGTCTCAAAAGAACAAAAAACAAATTGAATTTGATTTAATATGAAATTTGGAATAATAGGGAATACCCGAAAACCAGCATTGTTAGAGGTTTTAAGAGAACTGCTGGCTTATTTTGATAATATAAAAGTTGATTACCATTTAGAAAATGGTTCTGCGAAGTTATTAAAACAAAAGTTGAAAATTACACTCCCTGAAAAAAAGATTCTGGATAATAAAAGTCTGATAAAGAAATCAGATATTATAATTGCACTTGGTGGAGATGGTACAATACTTAGTATTGCAAGGATGATAGGTCGTATACAAGTACCTATTTTAGGTATTAATTTAGGGAAATTGGGATTTTTAGCAGAAGTTAGTGTAGAAGATATGAAGCGTTGTATTAATGATATAATTCAACATAATTATATTATCGAAGATAGAATGGTGCTCGAAGCAAGAGTGTTAAATAGTAAGAAAAAATTTTATGGATTAAACGATATTGTTATTGATAGGGGATCATATAAAAGAGTAATAGAATTGGAAACATATGTAAATAATCAATATCTCGTTAATTATGCAGCTGATGGATTAATAGTTACAACTCCAACGGGTTCGACTGCCTATTCACTTGCTGTTGGAGGTCCTGTTGTAGCACCAGGAACAGATGTAATTATGATTAATCCAATTGCAGCACATACCTTAACTGCACGCCCATTAATTATTCCGGATAATAGTATAATCAAGGTAAAATCTCTTACAGGAGTAAATATTCATTTGACTGCTGATGGTCAGGATGAATTGTTTTTAAAATCTCCATGTGAAATTATAATTAAAAAAGCAAAATATTCAGTGAAGCTAATAAAACAAAAAAAATCTACATATTTTGAACTTTTACGTGCTAAATTGCTATGGGGTAAAGATGTTCGTCAGGAAAAATGAAAAAGCTTAATGTAAAATATGTTTGTCAGTTTTGTGGTTACGAATCCCCCGGATGGTTGGGTAAGTGCCCTAATTGTGAGCAATGGAATTCTTTCCTGGAAGAGATTTCCGAACCAAGAACAAAAAAGGGAGCACCGAAATCTAATACAAAAACAATTCCGCTTGCTGAAGTAGATCCACAGGAAGAACCAAGAATAAATACAAATTTAAACGAACTAAATCGTGTTCTTGGAGGTGGAATTGTAAAAGGCTCAGTAATTCTAATTGGAGGTGATCCAGGCATTGGCAAGTCCACACTTATGCTCCAGATGTTAGATAATTTAAACGAAAAAATCTCTCTTTATATTACCGGAGAAGAATCACTTCGTCAATTAAAACTGCGAGCTGAAAGGTTAAATATTAAAGATGATAGAAAGATACTATTAGTTTCTGAAACAGATCTGGATTTATTAATACCAATTATAAAAGAGAAATTGCCAGATGTAGTAATTGTAGATTCTATCCAAACGATATATAGGTCAAGTCTCGAAAACTTACCTGGTAGCATAAATCAGATAAGAGAATCAACCTCGATCTTAACGCGGATTGCTAAGGAAAATAACATACCAGTATTTATTGTCGGACATATCACAAAAGAAGGTATCATAGCAGGACCAAAAATTATAGAGCATATGGTAGATACTGTTCTTCAATTCGAAGGAGAACAGCATCATGCATATAGAATTTTAAGATGTTTGAAAAACCGTTTTGGTTCTACAAATGAAGTTGGTATTTTTGAGATGTATGAAAACGGTTTAAGGGAAGTAAAAAATCCGTCTGAAGTATTCCTTTCCGAAAGAATACCAGGGACTAATGGCTCAAGTGTCGTCGCAAGTATGGAGGGAAGTAGACCAATTCTTGTGGAAGTGCAAGCTCTGGTAACACAGAGTAAATATGGTATGCCGCAGAGAAATACAACTGGATTTGATTATCGAAGATTAGCTCTATTAATTGCTGTACTTGAAAAACGGGTTGGTGTTCAAATATCAAGTTATGATGTTTTTGTAAATATTGCTGGAGGATTAAAAATTGATGAACCTGCAATTGATTTAGGGATTGCTACATCTATAATGTCGAGTTTAAAAGAAATTCCTGTTGAACCTAAAACTGTGGTTATTGGAGAAGTAGGTCTTGCTGGAGAGATTAGAACTGTTAGTCAACCAGAAAAAAGAATACAGGAAGCTGCGAAATTAGGTTTTAAACGTATTGTTCTACCAAGTGCAAATAAAAGAAATATAACAAAAAGGTCGGATATTGAATTGATAGGCGTAGATACCGTTTCTGAAGCTTTTGAAAGAATATTGGTATAGACAATGAGAACATTGGTAATTGCAACCCGTAATAAGGGAAAGGTTAAGGAAATCAAAGCAATATTTTCAGATTTAAATGTAGATATAATTGATTTAAATAATTTCAAGGATATTCCAGAAATTTACGAAGATGGGGAAACATTTGAGGCAAATGCTCTCAAAAAAGCAAGAGAAGTGTATGGAATTTTGAAATTGCCAGTACTTAGCGACGACTCAGGTTTGGAGGTAGAATTTTTAAATAATCAGCCAGGAGTTCTATCCGCACGATTTGCTGGTGAACCTACGAATTTTGCGAATAACAATGCGAAGTTATTAAAATTGTTAGAAAATGTACCGGATGTGTCTCGCAAGGCTCGATTTAGATGTGTAGTTGTTTTTAAAACAGAAGAAAAAGAGGAAATTGCCGAAGGCATCTGTTCGGGTAAAATTATTGAACAATTGCGAGGAACTGGTGGGTTTGGTTATGATCCATTATTTATTCCAGATGGTTTTAATTTAACATTCGCCGAGATGCCACAGGAACTTAAAAATAAGATTAGTCATCGGGCACAAGCATTGAATAAAATAAAACCTTTTATTGTTCATTTTTTTAACAAAATTTGAAAATCTGTTTCATTATTATTATCTTATATTAAATTATTAACGAATATTGGATGTTTAATTTTTTATCGAAAAATATTTTCAAAATAAACTGGAAACAAAATTTTGAGTATCCTATATGGAAAATATTCCCATCTTCTCAAAACATCATCTTATGTGAAACAAGAGATATAGAAAATAAAATCACAAAATACCATTCAATAGATCTGAATACGGGCAAATTTATATGGCAGAATTATTTTCTGGATAATAATTGGTGGATGGGTGTTGAAGGAGTATATGGAGATGTGATTCTTTTTCACGAATATGAGAGACCAGATTTCCCAATTCACAAAAGTATAATCGCGGTTGATCTATTTAACCATTCAGTCCTGTGGCAATTAAAAGATGTAAAATTCGTAAGCGCTACTGTTGATTTTGTTTTTGCTACATCAAGTAATATAGAACAGCAAATATTTTATCAGATAAATATAAAATCAGGTGATATCATTAAAAATCTTTCGTACGAAGAAATGAAATTGATTACTTCACAAATTATCGAGAACAGTAGAAATTTGTACTTTCCTGATTCATTGGATATAGAAGAGATTAGAATAGATAACATTATTCGGTATTTTTCTAATCTAAATAAAAATATTTTTAAAGTAGTCGATATATTACAAAGTAATCAATTAAACATTATTGGATTTAGTGTAGAGCAGTATGTTAACGGAAAAGCTTTATTCGATGATTATATTAGTATTATTGATCTTGAAGCAAAGCAACTCTATATAGATAAATTATTCACAAATGGGAATCAAGTTGTTTCACCACGATTTTATATGGATAATGGTTTTTTAATTTATATTAAAAACAAATTTATATTAAATGCAATAATGCTTCAATGAAAATATATACTGAATATATTTCTATACCTACAAAAGGAAATAATGATATAATCGATATCACTGATCACATTTTAAAAGTTTTAAGGAACTCAAAAATAAAGGATGGCATCCTGACAATATTTGTGGTGGGTTCCACGGTAGGATTAACAACAATTGAATATGAACCTGGATTAAAAAAAGATTTCCCGGAAATAATGGAAAAAATAGCACCAAGAGACAGGATATATCATCACGATAATACATGGCAGGATGGAAATGGGTATGCACATATTAGATCTTCATTAATTGGAACTTCCTTGAGTGTACCAGTAGATGATGGTAGGGCGGAATTTGGTACCTGGCAACAACCAGTGCTTATCGATTTCGATAACAGACCTAGAGAAAGAAAAATAATCTTTAAGATTATTGGAGAATGATACACCAATGAAGAAAATACCAATTAAACAGGTAGATGCGTTCACTCGAATCCCTTATCAGGGAAATCCTGCTGGTGTTGTGAACGAGGCAAGTTATTTAAATGATCTTCAAATGCAACTAATCGCAAAGGAAATGAATTTATCCGAAACCGCCTTTATTTTACCCCCTCGTATGCCTGAGGCAGATATGAGAATTAGGTGGTTCACTCCAGTTTGTGAAGTTCCTTTATGTGGGCATGCAACTATTGCTGCACTTCATTCTTTGGCTGAAGATGGTTTGTATGGTATGATGAATAATGGTAAGTACAACTTTAATATTGAAACCAAATCCGGTATTCTTTTCTCTGAAGTAATAAAAGAAAATAATGAGATAAAAATAAATCTTGGAATTACTCCACCAAACAGGTATGAAAGGTTTTCACAATATAAACTGGATCTGGTTCGAATACTGAACATTAATATTAGTGATGTTGATTCAAAGCCCCCCATTATGCGAAACGATTTTGTTTTTGTCCCAATTAGAAGGTTGCATGTTTTATATGCTCTTAAACCAAACCTATTTGCATTAACAAATTTTATGAATCAAAGAAATTTACATGGGTTATGTGTTTTCACATTTGAAACAATTGAAAAAGAATCATTCATCCATGTTCGATTTTTTGCACCAAATGAAGGTATATCGGAAGATCCGGTGACAGGTTCTGTTCATAGCCCTTTAGCTGCTTATCTTTTTGAAAATGGAATGCTCGAGGTTAAGGATGGACAATTCGAATATATAGCTGAACAAGGAGATAGTATCGGTAGGAAGGGTAGGGTACAGGTTAAATTAGAAGTCGAAAATAATAAACCAAAAGTTGTGAAAATTGGGGGTAATGCTGTTACAATTTTTAAAACCGAAATTATCATCCCACAAATATAATAAATCAATATGAATTTAAACAATATCATTTTTGTATTTGTATTTTCAATCACCATAGCAATTTTTGCTTTTAACATTACAAAATTTTTTAGCTATCTGAAAATTGGTAAAAAAGAGATTAGAACAGATAAACCTTTATCCAGATTGTGGAAAGTTCTAACTGTTGCTTTTGGACAAACAAAATTATTAAGAGAACCAGCAGCAGGATTAATGCACTTTTTTATATTCTGGGGTTTTTTGATTTTACTCTCTGCCATATTTGAATCCATCGGAGAAGGGTTTAATTCTAATTTTTCCTTGAGTTTTATCGGAGACATCTACATACCACTCATTATTTTACAGGAATTTATTGCTCTTTTTGTTATTCTATCAGTTATATTTGCATTGTTTAGAAGAATTACGGGTAAACCGAAAAGACTTAAAAGCCACTCTTCTGCTGAAGCATATCTGATTCTGTTTATGATTTTAATGATCATGCTCTCAATGTATTTACAAAACAGTGTTAAAATATTAATTCGTCCTGATGAATATTCCAATTATAGAGTTATTGCCAGTTCATTACAACATATTTTTACCAATTTTGAATATAATAATGTTCTATATCATATCTTCTGGTGGATTCATATAGGGTTAGTATTCGTATTCTTGAATCTACTACCATTTTCGAAGCATTTTCATATCATAACATCTATTCCGAATGTATTTTTTGCTCGACTAAATTCATACGGTGAATTGCGTACATTAAATTTGAATGATGAGAATTTGCAGAAATATGGTGTATCAGATGTTGAAGATTTAACCTGGAAACAATTGTTTGACGGTTATACCTGTACAGAATGTGGCAGATGTACTGCTTCCTGTCCAGCAAATATTACTGGCAAATTGCTTTCTCCAAGGGAAATTATTATTAACATCAGAAAAAGATTGATTGAAAAAGCTCCAATAATATTAAGTGAACAAGGCAATTCTCACAATCGGGATGAGATAATAAACAAAAATCTTGTCGATAAATATATAACTGAGGAAGAATTGTGGGCATGCACTACGTGTTTAGCTTGTGTGAATGAATGCCCGGTAATGATTGAGCATGTGGATCACATAGTTGATATGCGACGTTTCCTGGTGTTAAATGAATCAAGATTTCCAAAAGAATTGCAGATAGCATTTCAAAATCTCGAAAGAAATTATAATCCCTGGTCCTTTAGCTCTTCCGCGAGAGAAGATTGGGCAAGCGATTTAAATGTTCCAATTGTTTCAAATTCAGAAGGTGTGGATTTGTTGTTCTGGGTTGGCTGCGCTGGAGCATTTGACGATAGAGCTAAGAAAGTTAGTCGGGCAATGGTCAAAATATTACATAAGGCAAATATAAAATTTGCAATTTTAGGAAATGAAGAAAAATGTACCGGTGATTTTGCACGGAG
Organism: Ignavibacteriota bacterium; assembly: GCA_003327435.1. Taxonomy (GTDB): domain Bacteria; phylum Bacteroidota; class Ignavibacteria; order UBA10030; family BY39; genus BY39. The sequence continues at coordinate 171,277 of QOQV01000001.1, read as the reverse complement.
AAGTGGAAATGAATATCTCGCACAAATGCTCATTAATGAAAATATCTCTACACTAAATAAATATAAAATAAAAAGAATATTAACAACCTGTCCTCATTGCTATAATACACTTAAAAATGAATATCCTGCATTTGGTGGTAGATATGAAGTTATCCATCATAGTGAATTTATAGAGAATCTTATCTCAGATGGTAAAATAATATTATCTAAATCTCTAAATACTAAAACTGTTTATCATGATTCCTGTTATCTGGGAAGATATAATGGTATCTATAATCAACCACGAAAAATATTAAAAACGGTTTCTGTTAATCAAATCGTTGAGATGAAGCGAAATAAAGATAAGGGTTTCTGTTGCGGTGCTGGAGGTGCTCGGATGTTTATGGAAGAAACAGAAGGTAAACGAATAAATCATGAAAGAACAGACGAAGCTCTTGCCTTAAATGTAGGTATGATTGGAACAGCATGTCCATTTTGCCTTACAATGCTCTCTGATGGTGTAAAGGATAGACAAAAATCCGATGAAATTGCGGTGAAAGATATTGCTGAAATAGTTGCTGATGCTTTGATAAATTAATTTATTAAGAGTTAAATGAAAATTCATTTTTTCATTGCGATTGTAGGATTTGCTGCAGCTTTAATATTTTCATTGATTGTCTATCCTAAAATTCAGATACCACTCAACTTAGGTATAGATCCAGACCGGTATTGGGAAGTTGCCCACAATATATATACTGAATCTGGTTTCAAATATTCTAATTCAACAGCGGAAATAATTGATAAACCACCAGTTTATCCATATTTGCTTGCATTGTTATTTCATCTAACTAATGGAGTTAATTATTATATTGTTCAAATTTTTCAAGCTTTATTCCATTCTCTCACAACTTTATTGATTTTCTTTTTTATTCGGAATGTAGTTGATGGAAAAACAGCTGCTATTACACAACTAACGCTTGCTCTACATCCAATTCTGATCTGGTATACTCCCAGAATCTGGATTGAATCTTTTTATATATTGATATTTGTTGCGACTTGCCTGTCTTATCTCAGATTGTTTAATTCTTTAAAGTTAAGTAATTCGATTGTTTCTGGACTAATGACAGGTGTAACTATATTAACTAAATCAGTTCTGCTATTCTTCCCAATATTTTTGTTATTCTTTTTTTATTTTACAAAAGGGATTAAGGGATTTAAATCAGTTTTAATAATAATAGTTGTTGCATCTGTAATTTTGCTACCGTGGGTCATAAGGAATTACAAGGTATCAAATTCCTTTGTACCTGTAAACATAGGTTTAGGGCAAAATTTGATTTTAGGCAACGCATTGGCAGAAAATTGGACACAAAATCCATTTAATAATCTGGATGCATGGGAAAAAGGATACACAAAAATTCAATCAATAATAAACAATTTTGATTTTGATAACTATCAGGTTGATAACGAGAAATTATTAATAAGAACTTATTTAAATTCTGTGTTTAAAAATCCAGAATTTTTTGCATATCGAACTTTTATCAATTTTATAACATTCTGGTATCTTAGTGAATCTCCAATAAAATCAATCTTTTTTATCATTGCACAAATTCCCTTGTTGTTAGTAATCGTTATAGGTATTAAAAAACTCATCAGAAGTTATGAATTTGGCTGGATATTAATACTCATCATAACATATTACTCAATAGTGCATGCATTTGTTATAGGATGGGGCAGATATTCGGTACCGCTTATTCCACTTATGGTAGTAACAGTCGTTTTGATTTTAAAAGATAAAAAAATTGATTGAATATAATTATTTTTTGTAGGTGTTCAATAAAAAATTTTTAAGTTCATCGAAATTATTGAATATGTGTGTTGCACATCCAATTACCCAACCTGGTATGGATGAAAAAGAATGTGAAGTTACAAGGTATACAGGTTTATTAAAATATTTTGCCATAGTTATTTCTCCCTTTGTACCAGCTCCTTTAGCAGCACCGTCATCCCAATAACAGATGACATAGTCAGAATTTTTAGCGATTTCATTGGTATCAATTTCTACAAGTTTTTCAGCAATTTCTTTGTAAAGCTTTATATTATGGTTTTTAATTTCTCTGAAGTTTACATTGGGATAATGATTTTTAAAGAACTTATCGCTTTCATCATTGGGATTAAATGTTTCGTGACCTAAATGAGTTTTTAACCAGGATTCAATATCTTTTCTCCAGTGTACGCCTTCGGCATAGGCATATTCCATGCCGCCAGATAGATAAACTTTAATTGGTTTAACCATAAATGTACAAATTATAATCAGGTAAAAATATTGTATATAAAAGCCAAATAGTTATTGCAATACTTATAGGAATGGTTATGTTATCGTCAATAGTTATAGAGAGAGCTTCGAAAATCCCGCCCACCACAACACCAAATGAGGCAATAATATATTCAGTGAATACAGAGTTTACCTTTGGTGTAAAAAGAATTACAATAATACCACCAGCAATAAAAGCGAGTGTGCCTTCAAGACTTTTCTTGAAAAATCTGTGTTTTCCGTATTTTCTGCCAATAAGAGCAGCCATCGAGTCGGATATAATTAACACCGCGAATGCAGTTACTGTTAGAAGTTTTGGGAAAACAATAATGCATATTATTGCAGAAATTAATATGTTAGAAGCTCCATTTAATCTTTTTCGTTCGTGGTCTATTTCATAATTTCTAAGTAACCAGCCAAAATATTTATAAAATAGTTTTGCTGCAGTTTTTGAATAGTAGCGGGCTAAATCAGAAATAACAAATAAGCTCGTAATAGGTATTAATATAGATAGGGCAGTAGATTTATCGATAAAAAAATAAATTACAGGAATTGAGAGGGAACAGAAGTGAATTGCTTTCCTTATGTATTCAATCTTATAATTTACTTCTATGTTCTCAATTTTTTCAAACATTTTTCGAGCTTTCTTCAGAAGTGGTTGATTGCTCGGGTTGCTCTAATTGATTTTGCGTTTTTGGTTCACTATTAGAATATGGCTTGATTGGTGGTAAAGGTTCACCTCTTATAATCATATCAATTTCATTCCCATCAAGTATTTCACGCTCTAAAAGTGCAGTTGCTAATGCATGAAGTTTGTCTATATGAGTATGTATAATATTTTCTGCTCGTTGCATACACGAATCTACAATTTTCTTAATTTCTTGATCAATTGCAACCGCAGTAGCTTCGGAATAATTTTTGGTTCTTGTAATCTCACGACCCAGGAATATTTCTTCTTCCTTCTGTCCATAGTTCAGAGGTCCAAGAGTTTCGCTCATACCCCATTCACATACCATTTTTCGGGCTAATGCGGTGGCTCTTTCGATATCGTTTCCAGCACCAGTGGTCAACTTATTAAATACAATTTTTTCTGCAGCTCTTCCACCCAATGCATATGTTATCATCGCTAAAAGGTAATCTTTTGAATATGTGTGTTTTTCATCGATAGGTAAGTATGTAGTTAAACCAAGAGCTCTGCCACGAGGAATGATTGTTACTTTATGAACTGGATCAGATTCAGGAACCATTTTAGATACCAAAACATGTCCTGATTCATGATATGCAGTAATCTTCTTTTCTTCTTCACTTATTATTAAACTCTTTCTTTCAACACCCATCATTACTTTGTCTTTGGCTTCTTCAAAGTGACGCATTGTAACGACTTTAGAATTTTGACGGGCTGCTAAAAGCGCAGCTTCGTTTACGAGGTTTGCTAATTCAGCACCAGCTAAACCGGGTGTACCCTTAGCAAGAATATCCAATCTAACATCATCAGCGAGTGGAATATTACGTGTATGCACTTTAAGAATACCCTCACGACCTTTTACATCTGGTCTATCAACTACAACCTGACGATCAAACCTTCCCGGCCTTAAAAGTGCTGGATCCAGTACATCAGGACGATTTGTTGCTGCAATAATTATGACACCGCTGTTTTGCTCAAAACCATCCATTTCAACAAGCAGTTGATTCAGGGTTTGTTCTCTTTCGTCGTGACCTCCACCCAATCCTGCTCCGCGATGTCTGCCCACAGCATCTATTTCATCAATAAAAATTATACATGGTGCGTTCTTTTTTCCTGTTTCAAATAAATCTCTGACACGACTTGCTCCAACACCAACGAACATTTCGACAAAATCCGCACCTGAGATAGAAAAGAACGGTACACCAGCTTCACCAGCAACTGCTCGAGCGAGCAGTGTTTTTCCAGTTCCAGGTGGTCCTAATAATAGCACGCCTCTTGGTATCTTACCACCAAGGCGTTGGAATTTTGTAGGTTCCTTGAGAAATTCTATAATTTCTTGGAGTTCAACCTTGGCTTCATCGGCTCCTGCAACATCTGCAAAAGTAACTCTTCCTTGCTCACTTGTCAGTAATTTTGCTTTACTTTTTCCAAAGTTAAAAATACCTTTAGTTCCCCCAACTTGCATTCTTCTCATAAAGAAGAGCCAGACCAGCAAAATTAATAGCCAGGGTAGCACAGAAATTAAAGCATTTAGCCATGTGTTATCTTCTTTCTCAATTTTGAATGGTATACCTGCCGCGTTTAGAGTATCAATCAGTTCTTTATCGACATATGGTAAAATTGTATAAAAGTTCTTTACAACTGCTGTGTGCCCATTTGCAAGTTCCATATGTCTATCTGATTTTAACTCTCCGTGTAATGTGAATGTGTTTAAATCAGATTTTACAATCGTAATTTTAGCAATTTCCCGTCGATTGAGCAATTTTAAATAATCTGGATATGTGATTTCAAATTCTTTAACGCCAGCAGTTTTAAAAATTGCCATCAATAAAAATATTCCAATAAGAATACCAAGCCAGGATACTACTACCCGTCCTAATTTCATCCAGTTAAATTCTTCGTCGTTCTTCGGAGGTTTGCCGTATCCTTTATTGGGTTTATTTTGTTCGCTTTTCTTTTGTTTCTTTTCCATGTATTTAATTTATTTTATTTTTCAACTAATCTGTAGATTGATTTCAAATGCCTGATTCTTTGTGCATAATCCAATCCGTAACCGACAACAAAGTAGGTTGGTATTTCAAATCCCACATAATCAATAGGGAAATTTATTTTCACTACTTCTTTTTTCAATAATAATGTTACTACTTTTAAAGATTTTGGATTTTGTTTCATAATAAGATTTTTTATGAACTCAATAGATAAACCTGAATCAACTATATCCTCAACAATTATTATATCTCTACCTTCTATCTGACAGTTGAGTTCTTTAAGTAAGCGTATGTTACCAGAACTAATCTTTGCATCACCGTAACTCGATAGTTTTATGAAATCTACTTCACAATCTATGCTAATTTCTCTGATTAGATCCGAAAAGAATATAAAAGAACCATTCAGTACTCCGATAAAAATTGGTATACTACCATTATAATCCCTGCTTATCTTTTTTGCCAGTTGGCATATTCTTTTCCTGATCTTAGCTTCCGATATAAATAAGGTGAATTTATCTCCATTTATTGTGAAATTTCTTTTCATCTTATTCTTTCATTTTAAATGAAATTTCTAAAATTTCTTTTGTATTTTCAGTAATTTTAAACCTATCATCTATTTTTAAACCGCAGATCCAGACAATTTTTCCATCGGTTTCCAAAATTGGGATTAAATGCTTCTTAAATATAGGAATCTTTTGGTCTATAAAAAAATCGCTTACTTTCTTTTTTCCATCTAATCCCAATGGGAAAAACCAATCTCCTTCCTTCCAATTTCGAAGTACCAGATTTTTACCTATTAAACCAGCATCGATATATTCAATGCTTAAATTGTTGTTAAAATCAGCTCTCTCGACGAATTTTGATTTAAAATAAAAATGTTCAAATTCATATTCTTTATCCGGTATAATATTATATTTAAAAGGTTTTGGAGGAGTAATTGATTTAAATATGCATTTGTCTCTATCTTTGTAAAAAATAATATCAAGCTTAACTGAACAACTTGTGCCTGGTTCGGATTTAGATGTTTTATATATCGAACGAGCTGTAGAATATGATATATCGTGTTTTGTAAAATCTCTTGCGCTTTTAAGTAAAAAATATTCCTGAATAAATTCAGGGTATCTAAATAGTTTTTTTATGTCTATAATTAATTCATCAGTACCCTTTGCGATAATTACCTGTGGTGTTATTTTTTTGATTTCTTCATCTAGGTAGTGTTCAAGTTCATTGAATAACTTTGCAGAACGGTTGAAGGTAGTAGAAATATTTGGATTAATTTTTTCTTTTATTATCGGCAGAATTTCATGTCTAATTAAATTTCTCAGGTAATCGGTTTTTAAATTTGTTGAATCAACACGGTAAGGGATTTTGTTCTCTAAGGCATACATTTCTATATCTAATCTTGTAGCAAATAAAAGAGGTCTGATCGTAGGTATGTCGTATCTGAAAACAGGTATTCCAGTCAAACCATGAATTCCAGAACCCCGAAAAATGTTTAACAGAATTGTTTCGGTATTATCATCAGCGTTATGTCCAGTTGCGATTTTAGTAAAACCTGTAGATGTTCTGATTTTGTTCAGAAAATCGTATCTAAGAATTCTTGCTGCTTCCTGAATCGAAAGTTTCTTGCTTTCAGCTACCAGCGAAGTATTAACACGTTCAATGTAGCAATCTAAGGAATATTTCTTTGAAATTTGTTTCACAAATTCTTCATCTTCATCTGATTCTCTATCGCGAAGCATATGATTCAAATGTGCAATTGCAATTGAGAGATTCCAGTTTTTTTGAAGTTTATATAGAGAATCCAGCAGAACCATCGAATCTATACCTCCGCTTAGGGCAACTATTACCTTATCACCAGTTTTGATTAACTGGTTTTCACTGAGAAATTGGTTGAGTGATTCTAAAAATTTATTGCTAAATTGCATATTTTCGTATCTTAAAAAAAACCTTTCAGCCCACATTTTCAACAAAGAAGCGACTGAAAGGTGGTTATTTAAATTGAGTAGCGGGAGAGGGACTCGAACCCACGACCTACGGATTATGATTCCGACGCTCTAACCAGCTGAGCTATCCCGCCATCTTTACATCAAAATATATGATAATTTTGCAAAAAATGCAAAGAATTTTTAAAAATTGCCTTTCTTATATTACTTTTTTATCTTTTAAAAAGAGTAATTATGGATATTTTACAGAAAAATAGCGTCGATAAAGCATTTGAGTATTGTGCGAAAATCACTCGGGATCACTATGAAAACTTTCCTGTAGCTTCTTTACTCATCCCTTATGAAAAAAGACCTTACATCCAGAGTATATATGCATTTGCAAGGTTAGCTGATGATTTTGCAGATGAATCTAATCTCTCTCCTATTGAACGAATAAAATTATTAGATGATTGGGAAGAGCAACTAAAGATGTGTTATAAGGGTGAAGCTCAACACCCTGTCTTCATTGCTTTGTCGGAAACTGTTAGTAAACTAAGTATACCTATTGAACCTCTTGCGAATTTAATATACGCCTTTAAAATGGATGTTCAGAAAAACAGGTATAAAAGTTCAGAGGAACTTCTAACATATTGTAAACATTCTGCAAACCCTGTAGGTAGATTGGTTCTAATGATTTTTGGTTACAAAGATGATAAATTATTCCATTTATCAGATTGTATATGTACAGCACTTCAGCTTACGAATTTTGCTCAGGATGTCTCTGTTGATTTGTTAAAAAATAGAGTTTATCTTCCTGAAGATGAAATTATATCATATGGCTATTCTTATGAAGAGTTGTTTGCCAAAGTTTATAATCAGAATTTTATTAAATTGATGCAATTCCAGATTGAAAGAGCACGACAACTTTTTTACAAGGGAGCAGAATTAATAAATCTGGTTGATAAGGATTTGCAATTGGAATTACGCTTAGTATGGTTTGGTGGTATGTCTGTTTTAAATAAGATCATCAAAAAAAAGTATAATGTATTTGAAGATAATGTAAAATTAAGTTTGGGGAATAAAATTATGATATTTCTGAGAGGACTTTTTTATAACAATGTTAGTTTATATAAGAAAAAGAGTTTATGGGATTTGAATTAACTAACATACTTGATCAGGGATATAGCTCAAGTTTTAAACTATCGTTTTTAGTTTTACCCAAAGTCCAACGGCAGGCAATTATGACTATTTATGATTTTTGCAGAGCAACAGATGACATTGTCGATGGGGATTTAGAACAAAATAAAAAAGTTTTATACATTAGACATTGGAGAATAGAATTAGGTAAAGCTCTGAAGGGTGAATCAAAGTATGCACTTCTAAATAAACTTACAGAAACCGCAAAGAAATTTAATATTCCCGTACAACATTTCTATGACCTGATTAGAGGTGTGGAAATGGATTTATATAAGAATAGATATAAAAATTTTCAGGAATTAGAGGAATATTGTCGACTTGTAGCTTCATCGGTAGGATTGATGGTAATTAAGATTTTCACCGAAGAAAACGAACGCATTATAAAGTATGCAGAAAATCTTGGAATTGCTTTGCAATTAACAAATATATTAAGAGATATAAAATTAGATGCTAAGTTAAACAGGATATATGTTCCAGTTGAGGATTTACAGAAATTTAATTATACCGAGGCAGATTTAATTCAAGGGATTTATAATGATAATTTTTTTAGTTTAATGGAGTACGAAACAAAAAGAGCTGAAGAATATTATGAAAGAGCAAGAAACATTTTAAAGCCAGAAGATAAAATCAAATTACTTGCTCCAAAAATTATGGAAAGAATATATTTTCGTACATTAAAGAAAATAAAAAAGAATAATTACAAGGTTTTCGATAAAACAATACGACTTTCGATTTTTATGAAAATGCTAATTGCGATTAAATATTTCGTTAAAATTAAAATATTAAAAATGGCATGAGTCCTGATATTATCATTATAGGTGGAGGATTAGCAGGTCTTTCAGCATCTATTAAATTGGTTCAAGCAGGTGCTAATGTATTGATCATTGAAAAAAATAATCACCTCGGTGGACGAACTTATTCATTCAGAGACAAAAATACAAATAGTGTCGTAGATAATGGTCAACATATTCTTGTTGGCGCTTATAAAAATACATTTAAGTATTTGGAAATGATAGGAACAAGGGACTTACTAAGTCCAAAGAATCCGAAATCATTAAATTTTATTGAGAATGGTAAATATTGCTATAAAATTCATACGTGTGATATTCTTCCTCCTCCATTTAATTTATTTTTTGGATTTTTAGCATTATACCCCCTCTCAATGAATGATAAAATAAATCTGATAAAAATTGTAAAGGATATTAAAAGGTGGGGTCGAGATTTTGCAGAAAATATTAAAGAAAAAAGCATAGAAAATTTTCTAAATAGTTATGAGCAGAGTGAAAATGTTAAAAAATATTTCTGGAATCCTCTGGTAATATCTGTTATGAATGAATCACCAGATATCGCATCTGCTTTATTGTTTGCTAAAGTACTTAATAATACATATTTATCTAAAGATGAAAATAATAGAATCTGGCTACCATCTGTGGGTCAGAGCGAATTGTATGTTGATAAAGCTGTCGAGTTTATCAAGGTGCATAAATCTAAAATTGTTATGAATCAAAGAGTTGATAAATTACTAATCGAAGGCAGTAAGGTTAAGGGTGTCTATATTAAAGAGAAATTGATAGAATCTAAATATGTAATAAGTGCAGTCGAAAATTTTAATATTTTAAATCTGCTATCCGAAAAATATCATAATATCAATCAGTTCTATGGAATTAAAAATTTCAATTCTTCTCCAATAATCTCAATAAACTTGTGGTTTGATCAAGAAATCATGGATGACCAGTTTGTCGGTTTAATAAATACAAATGTCCAGTGGTTATTCAATCGTAACAGAATATTAAAGGAAAATAATAATCGATTAAATCATTTAACAGCGGTTATAAGTAATGCCAGGTCAATATTGGAAAAGAAAAAGGATCAAATTATATCTTTAGCAATGGAAGAATTAAGAACTAATTTTTCTAAAATTGAAAAATCTAAATTAATTCATTACAGTGTTATAAAGGAACGTAGGGCTACATTTTCCGCATCACCTGAAGCTGAGAAATATCGACCTAACCAGGAAACCGAGATTGAAAATTTTTATATTGCAGGTGATTGGACTAATACTGGCTTACCCGCGACTATAGAAAGTGCTGTAACAAGTGGATTTTTATGTGCTGATTTAATATTGAACAAAAGGTAGATTAGTTACTTCAGGGAATTCAGATATTCGTCGTATGTCATCTTTAAATAAAAATCTTCACCGATGAATTTTAGAATATTAAGATAAGATTTTGCATCATGATAACCTGGTAGAACTGTAATTGGTTCTGTTTCAGAAGTCATAAAAATTGTTGCAGGAAAACCATTAATACCAAAGGCTTCAATGAACTCAGAATGTGAATATATTTGCCCATCATAATTTATTTTATTCTGGGCTTCACCATTAAACTTGATTGGTATAAATGTTTTTTCAATGTATGATTTAATATCAGTATTTGGATAAACTTCACTTTCCATCTTCTTACACCATTTGCACCAATCTGCATATACATTTATAAGAATTTTTTTGTTTTCTTTTTTAGCTAAATTTAAACCATCATTAAAATCATACCATTTAAATTTAATTGTATTATCTGTGTAAAATGTATAGAATCCAAACGCAATAAATACTAAAAGAATTATTATATATATGTATTTTTTATTCATAATATCCTCTATAAATTAAAAAGTTACTTTGATTGAAAATGAATGTGAATTACCTAATTCATATTTTAGTGGTAAATACGCATAATCAAAAGTGAAAAATTTATAACTAATTCCAAATCCTGTAGAAAAATTATGTGTAGAATAGCCCGATTGAGCACCCAATCTAAAGAACACTAAATTATCATAGCCAATTTCTAATCCACCGTGAATGTGATTCTTTTTTTCGCTGAATATTGTCAATAATTGTAATGCAGGATTGGCGTTTAATTTTGTAGCACCCAATTTCAGTGATGAGGAAAGTCCAAATCTTAAGTTGATAGGCAATTTGCTTGATTGAATATAAAGTGGATTCATTTTACCGATATTATTAATCGAAAGAGATATTTGAAGGTAATCTGAGTATGAGTAAAGAGCACCTAAGTCGAAAGCATATCCAGATGCTTCATGTATATGAATTTTTTCATAAAGAAATTTTCCTGATAAACCGGCAGTTATGTTTTTAAATTGATAAGCTCCTGCAAGTGATAATACTAAATTTCGTGCGGTAAAGGTACCTTCTGGGGGACCAGGAATAGTTCTTAATTCAATGTTCTGAATTGAGAAGGAATTTATCCCAATTCCCAACTTTAAATTGTTTATATGAGTAGCAAAGCCAAGATATTCAGTTTTTGAATCTTGGAACCATTCTTTGTGTACAATTTGCAACTCAAGATTTGTTGATAATCCAAGTAGAGCAGGGTTGTAGAATGTTGAAGATGGTTCAAATTTGTTCATTGCATATGAATCGCCCATACTAATTGCACGCGGACTTATACCTGTCTTGAGAAACGAGAATCCGGTTGTAGCCGCTTCCAATGATTGTAAAGATAAAAATATAATTAATATTAAAAAAGTAAAAATGAGTTTAATCGGTTTCATGACTAAAAAATAAATGATAATGTTATTATATGAATATTTCCAGGAGAAAAAGATTCAATTACATAAGCATAATCGAGTGATGTTGAAATTTTATCAATATCGAAATTAAGAGAATAACCAAATGTTGGTTTGATTCCAGAATAGCTGTTACTATAAACAAATCTGTCGATACCAGCTCTTATAATAAAATTTTTATGTAATAATATCTCGCTTCCAATTCTTAGTTGATTTGTCTTGGCAGTGGAGTTTTCGAACTCAATAGATGCCAGTCCTAATTCATAAGGTAGTTTGTAAGAAAACGACAATATTAATAATCGTGGGAACTGGTCTTTTGTTGAGGTTCCAGCTCGACCGTAAATTGAGGTTGTGTTCCACTGGTATTTTGAATTAATATCTTTTATAGTCAGTGCAATTGTTGAACTGCTTGTCAATTTTGTAAGAAAACCTAAATCAAAACCAACAGTTGTGGATGATATACCTGAATATAGCTTATAGTAAAATAACTTAAATGTAATTCCTATCGATAAGTTTTTGTTTAATTGGTTACCGAATGAAAGAAAAAATAAATTTTCTGATGTATTTAGTTTGCCTAATATATTGCCGTCTGAATCTCTTTCTTCAATGTTTCTGACACCGGAGTTTATCAATCCAAATGAAACACCAGCACTCGGTTTTATAGATTGACCGTAGCTGAGAAAATTTAAATATCTATCAAGCGATAAGAATGAGTAGGTTATGTTAATGGTTCTATTTTCTGTAAAAGGTATTAGGGCTGGATTATAATATGTTGAAATGTTACCAGAAGTAATTGCTGACATTGCATTTCCCATTCCCATACCTCTTGAACCAAATCCCAATCTTGAAAATGCTCCGGCTTTTCCTCCTATTTGCGAAAGTGAATAATTAAATAGAAGCAAAACAATTAGCATTATGTATTTGAAGCGAGTAAACATTTTTTATACCTTATTTGAGTACAATTATTTTTCCCCATAGTGGTTCTGAATTGTCAATTGTGACTTTATAGAAATAGACACCATTTGCGACTTCGTTACCATCATCATCACGCCCGTCCCATAGTTCATCATATTCAGCATAACCTGAGCGCGGAGCTTCTTGAATTACTGTTTTAACACGATTCATTCCAAAGTCGAAAATTTCTATTCTAACATTGGATTTTATCTCTGTTATTGCATAATGAATTCTGGTGTATTCGTTTTTCGGAGAAAATGGATTGGGATAATTGTAAGTTTTAGGTTGATTCCCAATTTGTTCATATTTCCTTAGAATTTTCCATTTACTGCCAAATGTAAAGTACTCATTATCCGTTGTAATAGCTAATCCATCGCCAGTACCGACTATAACATAGTCCCCAATAACTCCGACAGTATAAATTGCTGAAGATGTAATAATGTTCCTTGATTCTTCATCTATTATCAATCCAGTGCGAGAGAAGGTTCTACCGAAATCGGCGGTTTTAAATAGTCCTTCATCTGTTGCAATGTAGACTATAGAATCTTTAAATGCAAAATCATATGCTTTAATGCCTTTTAATAAGTTATTCCAGGTTCCACCACCGTCTGTAGTGTAACTTACACCATACTCTTCATCGGGAGAATCTGCTTTCCAATTTGTAGTCCATATAATTTTTTTGTATCCAGTTGTCTGAGCTTTAATTGTAATAACCCAGTTTCCTAAAATAGGTTTATCTTGATTTTGACGGTTGAATTTTTTCCAGCTAATTCCGCCATCTGTCGATTTATTTATCCCGCCAGCGGTTCCACACCATATTGTATCATTATCCAGTGCAAGCACTGAAAAAGCCAAGAAGTTGTTATTTCTGCGTGGATCAAAGTAAAAATTCAGTGTATCTGTTGGTTTTATTGATGAAAGATTATCAGGTGGTAAAATTACCCTCACCCATTTAATAGTATCCATTTTAGTGTATCGTAAACCACTTGCCCAGCTTGCAATCCATAATCTACCGGCTGAGATTGATATATCGTATGTTACATTTTGTTCTGGGACTATGACAGGTAAGGCTTTAATTTTGTTCATACCGTATTCAATAATTGTATCTGCTCTTGAATCTAATGTTTGGCTAATGTGTTTCCAGGAGCTACCACCATCATATGAATATGTATAGCCACTACCGGTTGAGATGTTCTCATTATCTTTCTTTTTAATATAACCTGTCGAAACCCAGATAGTATCTTTAGAGACATCCAATCCATATATTCCTGGATTGACAAATTCTGGAACATTCGAGTAGCTTATCCAGGTTTTTGCACTATCTTCAGATTTTGCCAGACCATTACTTGTACCAATCCAGATCTTATCAAGCTCTATCTTTAATTGTGAGATGCTATTACTTGGAATTATCGTTTCCTCTGTAGCTGAAGATTCGAGTTTGAAATATTTTGGGTAATATGTTTGACAAAACACAGTAAAATCAAGAATAAAAATACTTATTAATAAACCAATTATCTTCATTGTCATTTAATCACATTTAATGTATGTAATATTTTATTACTGAGTAACTCAGTATAATCTTTTGCCTCGAATTCAAATCTATATGCCTTGGGAGTCATATTGTATGGCAATGATATAAGGATTGAATAAATGCCATCGTTTGCGGTTGAATCTCCGTTTACTGAAATGTTGCCATTATCATACAAGAAAAATTTTCTGTTTGGGTCAGAAGAATCCAAACTCCGAAAATAGACCTCTTTAATATCATTATTGGGATCTGTTGCTTTAATTGTAATCAGGATAACCTTCTGACCAGAGGAGGGTAGATATACTGTATCAGGTGCACTTAAATCATATATTACTGGTGGTTTTCCAGATCGTATAATTTCGAAAGAAGCAAATAACACATTGCTATTATTCCCATCTTTATCAATCGCTACAACTCTTACTGTGAATATTCCTACTACTTTTCTCTGAATCAGAAAATTTGTACTACCAGTATATTCGTTATAGTTTATCCCATTCTCAATAAATGTTCGTCTATATGATAGTAGGCCGTTTTCAATAATTGTATTATCAGTTTCCCTTGTTACTGAAAATATCACTGATTTGATTTGATCTGAACCATTGTTTCTAACATTAACAATCATTTGGTTATTGATTATTATAGTATCTTCTATTGAGAATTGATTATTATATCTAATTGTATCAGTATCAATAATATGGTCAGATAATTTTAAATTTTGGATATATGGTACATCAACATCAACATCGAATGGTGAAAATTTACTATTTTCGCATGATGTAAATATAAAGACGAATAGGATAAATAAATTTTTTAATGTTATAATTTCAGAATAATTTTTCATTATAGAATATTGATTATAAATTTTAGTTTAAACTAACAAAACAAAATGATATTTCAAAATTAATGTAGGAGAATGTTTTTGAGTTTAAGTTGGGAGAAGTTCAAAGAAAGGGACAGGTGGGAATGCAATTATAAAAATAAAGAGTGCAAACCAACCTAAAATTTTTCTTACTGGGTCAAGTTCGTATAAATCATAGATTTCAGGATGATCCAATTTGATAAAGAAGTAAATTAATACTGCAAACAAAAGCCAACCAATTGTGCCTGGGTGAAAACCAAGATTTGGGAGGGGTAGAAAGCTTGAAAGTCCAATTCCTATAATGAAAAAGAAAAATATTCTTGCAACAACTCCTTGTTTTTTACCAATCAGTGCGTATAAAATATGTCCACCATCTAATTGACCAACGGGAATTAGATTTAATGTTGTAACGAATAATCCAAACCAGGCAACGCAGAGATAAGGGTAATGGTAAATTTCATTCATTGGAGGAAAGTTAGAAGGATTTCCGTGAAGTAATTTTATTATGTATGTTAATAATGAGTGACCAAAGGCAAGGCCGGTTGAAGGTATTTCACTTAATTGTTTATACTCAGGATGTATATCATAAACATATGAGAGTGGGGGTAGAGTGGCCAAACCATATATTAGAATAATTAATGTAAAAAACAGACCCGAGAGCGGTCCAGCAATCCCAATATCAAAAAGGGCTCTTTTCGTCGGGATAGGTGATTTGATTTTTATCAGCGCACCCATTGTTCCGAATGGATTGAATAAAAACGGTGGAATCGGAATAAAATATGGTAATGTTGCATTAACATTATGATACTTGGCTGCAAAATAATGTCCAAGTTCATGCGCTAATAAAATAATCAATAAGGATATTGAGTAAGGAAAACCGAGATGAAAATTTTCAAGCTCAAATGGATTTTTATTTAACCACATTACTCCCGCAAGAGTTGTAGTTAAGAAAGTAAGTATAAAAAGGGAGGTATGGAGTATATAGGAAGAATTTTTTTTTGTGATAAACATTTGCTTTTTAAAAATATTTTTTTAAAATTATAACAAAATTTTTATAAAAATAAAAAGGGCTTTGAGGGATATTCTCAAAGCCCGGAAATTATAAAACCAAAATTTTAATGTTCTTTACGGTTTAGGAGTGTCCTTTGGATA
This sequence comes from Ignavibacteriota bacterium, assembly GCA_003327435.1. Classification (GTDB taxonomy): domain Bacteria; phylum Bacteroidota; class Ignavibacteria; order UBA10030; family BY39; genus BY39. The sequence continues at coordinate 155,123 of QOQV01000001.1, read as the reverse complement.
CATGTAAGTTGCTGCAGTTTTTGGTTTGGGAGTATCCTTTGGATACATGTAAGTTGCTGCAGTTTTTGGTTTAGGAGTATCCTTTGGATACATGTAAGTTGCTGCAGTTCTTTGATTATCACCACTGGCGAAAGATATGGCAGAATTGATTGAAAAACCAAGAATTAAAGTTAAGACGAGTGCGCGTGCTCGCTTAAAATTTTGAGATTTTGTTAAGTTACTTAACATTTTGAGCTCCTTTTGTTAATTATTAGTGAATTATTTTAATAATTTCAAACAAAATGTAGAAAAATTAACAAAAAAACGCAAAAATTTTTAAAAATTTAATTCGTAAAAATTCACTAGTTTTATTGTGATATGCATCACATTAAAATTTATTATTTAAAAAAAATTGCGAAAAAACTTGACAAATTATTTTTTTATTATTATATTAAATCAAGAAATTGAGTAAAAAGTTATGAAACAGGTTAAAATAACAGTACTTTTATGGCTGAGCAATTTAATGTTGTTCGGTTTTGCTTATATCATATATAAGCCAGAATTGCCAAGCTTTATCGTAATATTAGGTAATATTGTTCAGCTGTTACTATTTTATCTGTCGTTAATGATTTTTATCAGTGAACCTACAATCAAAAATAGATTTGTATTTTTAAATTTCAGCTTGTTTTTTAGTAATGTATTTTTACAATTAGTTTATAATTTTGGTTTATATCATTTATTTTTAAAATCAAAATACGCATCTGTTTTTGCTTATCAATATTTTTATATTTTTTTCCAGATGACATTAGCTTTTGCGATCGTTTATCTTGTGGTGGACTTCCTTTTTAGGAATATTGGCGTTTTAAAGAAATATTTAATTGCATTTGCCATAATATTTACATTAGGAACATATTATTTTATTAATTTCTTTACTTCTCCAGATTATTTATATAACACAGAAAATATATCCTATTATAAAGCAGTAAGTAAAGCAATAGAAGATTATAGGGCTGAGAATAATAGAGAACCGTTGCCTAATGAGATACTTGACAAAGTTGAATTAAATATTTTAAAAGATAATCTTAATGTAGGAATTTTAAATAAAGAGGCAAAACTTGCGAAGATAAAAAATATAATGCTGTATATTGAATCTAATTCCTGGATAGTTTTGCTTTACCAGCCATTACATTATAATTTACTTTATATGAATGTTTTTATATTATTATTTATTTTCTTATATTTTGGCTATCAATATGCGAAGGATCCACCTCAGGGTGCATATATCGATAAAATAATGTATGTAATGTTATTTATTGTTTCATTGGACAGTTTGCATCAGTGGGCATTTATAAAAAATGTGGAATATAGTGAATATATGAGTTTGTTTGATATAGGTCAGTATTTTTCTATTGCTGCATATGGTGGTTTAGTAATATTTTTCTATGCTCGTTTGAAGTTTATAAAATCAGTTGTTGGTGAATTTTATGAAGTTGAATTACAAACAAATCCAGAAGGTATTACTCGATGGATAGACGGTATCGATAGGTTTATTTTGAATCATTTTACAAATCCTCGGGACTTAAAAGGTAGATTATTTGAACAAAGAGCAAAACAGTAACAAAAATTAATTATAGAAGGCAATATGGAACAGGAGAATAACACAACAAAAACTCAGCAAGAGGAGAAAAACTCCGAAAAGATGGAGTATCCGATTATTGGAAAGAGCAAAGCTGTTGAACAGCTTTTAAAACAAATTTCTCGTCTGGCAAAAACAAGAAGAGATATTGTTATTATCGGTGAAGCTGGGGTCGGTAAGGGCGCAATTGCTAAAAACATCCACGCTCTCAGCAAACAAGAAACTGGAGAAGATTTACCCTTTGCTTCTCTCAATTTATCGGTTATTGATGATAAAGAACTAGAATCAATTCTGTTTGGATTTGAGTTTGGTGCTACCGGTGTTTCAGCTTCTACAACAAAACGTGGTCTATTTGAAATTGCAAACCGTGGTACCGTGCTTATAGAGGAAATTGAGGAAGCAAGCTTCAGAAATCAAATGAAAATTCTTTCTTTCTTAAACGAAAGAACAATCAGAAGATTAGGAAGCTCTGAAGCTGAGAAAGTAGATGTACGTTTAATCATAACTATGAAGGCAACTCCGAAAGAACTATTTGAAAGACATAAATTACTTGAAAGTTTATATAACAAGTTTTCCGAATTTGAAAGTGTCTATGTTCCACCGTTACGTGAAAGACCTGAAGATATCCCTGTTCTAGTAAAATATTATACATCTGAAATTTGTAAAGAGCTCGGTATTGGTGAATTAGTAATTGATATTAATGCAATTGAAGTGTTAGTTAAACAAACCTGGAAAGAAAATATTCGAGAATTGAAAGCAGTTATCGATAGGTCCGTACTTTTCTCAACCGGTGGTAAATTTACATTGCCACAAGAGCTTGTTGATGAAAAGACTGAAGTTGTTAAGATGATAAACAATCTCGAAACGGATCAGGAGTTCGTACTTGAAAATTCCCTTGACCTCATAGAAAAAGGTATTATCAAAAGGGCTCTGGAAAAGTTTGGGTTTAATCAAACAAGGGCAGCACACTTCTTAGGTATGTCTGAGCAAACCCTTCGTTATAAACTTAAAAGATTAGGTATACCTGTAGTGAAACCTAAATAATATTTTAATATCGGTTTGAAATAAGAAAAGCCACCTGATAATTTGAGGTGGCTTTTCTTATAATTGACGCTCTTTCCAAAGAACTTTTTTATTAATAACTACAATTATCGGGAGAATAATTACATATATAAATAGGTAAATTTCAAAAAAAAGAAAGTACTTTATATAACGCAAATATTTAAGTTGCTTTAAAGAATAAAATAAGAGCATAAAGTCCATAAATATTTTTATGATAATTGGAACTATTAACACGCAGATATTTAAGTAATATAAACCGATCATTATAAGCATATTGAATATAAATGGGATCGAGAATACCAGAAATCCTAATGGGATCATATCTAAACCGCCTACACCCCATCTTTTTTTCTGGTGATATAATTCAGTAAAGTTTTTACAAGGTAAGCTATTAACAATCGACTTTTTATTTAAAGGAAATGCCATTTTATACTTTGTTTTATTAAGAATTGCTCTTGTTAGTGCATAGTCCTCTGTGACACTAAATCTGATGTTATAATATCCTCCGACTTCATCATAACACTTTTTTCTAATAGCAAGATTGTTTCCAATTCCGGTAAGTGGAAAGCCCAGTGTTGCTGATGAAGCAGCAATATTAAACAGGTATATCCAGTCAAGCGTTTGAATTCCTTCAAAAATACTATTTGCTTTGAGAATTGTATACCCACCCACAATACCAATATTTTGCTTGAAGTTCGCAACAATTTCTTTAACCCAATCTTTTGGAACAGTGCAATCAGCATCCGTAAATAGTAGAAATTCTCCAGTGGAATTTTCAATGCCTTGTGCAACGGCATTTGCTTTGCCTCTTAAATGTTGAGAGGTCGATTTTATTGAGTTTAAAAGTTTAAAATGACTTTTATCTTTAATAAAATTCTCCACAATTTCTTTTGTATGATCTGTTGATTGATCATTCACGATAATTATATCTAATTTCTCCTTAGGATAATCAAGCTGTGAAAGGGATATTAAGCATTTAAGGATATTTTCTTCCTCATTGCGAGCAGCTACGATGATTGAAACTGATGGGTAATGAACTATATTATTATATGGTTTTGCGGCTTTTAATAGTCCAAATAAGAATATGAGAAATTCTATGGTATAAAAGATTGTGAAAGTATATATAAGGTTTTCAAGCATCATTTATGAAGATAATTTTGCTTATACAGTAAGATTCTATTATATTTTCGTAAAATAAATATAAAAAAGGTTTTTATATGAATCAACCTTTAATAATTGGTATTGCTGGTGGCACTGGCTCCGGTAAAACAACGGTAACATATAAAATATTGGAACGACTCGATATTAACAAAGTTGTTGTTATTCAACATGATGCTTACTATAAAGACATATCGGTTTTTAATGGCTTAAAACCATCAGAAATAAATTTTGATCATCCTGATGCTCTGGAAACATCTTTGCTTATAGAACACATTAAAAGATTAAAAGAATGGAAATCCATTCAATTACCAATTTATGATTTTAAAAGCTATACAAGATCAAAAGAAACAGTGCTAATTCAACCAAAAAATATTATAATAATTGAAGGGATTCTTATTTTTGTTGAAAAAGAGCTGAGAGATTTAATGGATATCAAGATATATGTGGATACGGATGCAGACGAACGTTTGTTGAGAAGAATAAAAAGAGATTTAATAGAGCGTGGTCGAAGCATAGAATCGATAATAGCACAGTATAATTCAACTGTAAAACCTATGCATTTAGAATTTGTTGAACCCAGCAAGAGATGGGCAGATGTAATAATTCCAAAAGGTGGAGAAAATGAAGTAGCAATTGATATGGTCGCAACAAAAATCAAAGAAATGATACGACATGCCGATGTGTTTACTGGTGATTTTTCTTGACTATATTTGGTAAATTGAGTATATTTTGAATAATTTTTTAACCAATAATTTAATGAACAAAACATCAGATACTGTTATAGATATACATACATTTCCTAAAACCAGTTATAATAAAACAGTTCTTGATAGTGGTTTAAGGATTGTAACCGAGTCATTAACTCATATCAAATCGATTTCTATCGGCTTCTGGATTAATGTTGGTTCACGTGATGAATCGGAGGATACAAATGGTATTTCTCACTTTCTGGAACATATGGTCTTTAAAGGGACTAAGGATTACTCAGCTAAACAAATTGCATTACAAATAGAGGGATTTGGAGGATATATAAATGCCTTTACCGGAAAAGAAACAACTTGTTATTATGTTAAAATACTGGATGAGCAACTTACAAGAGCAGTTGATGTTTTATGCCAACTGGTACTTTATCCTTTGTTAAAAGAAAACGATATTGAAAAAGAAAAATTTGTTGTAATTGAAGAGATAAAAAATATCGAAGATGATCCAGAAGATTTAATTCATGATGTATTTGATAAAAATTTATTTCATAACAACTCGATTGGTTATCCTGTTATTGGCAATAGCGTTAACATAAAGAAGTTTACCCGTCAGGACTTATTAAATCATATGACAAAGTTTTATTCTCCTGAAAATATGGTAATCGCAGCTGCAGGAAACATAGATCATAAGAAATTTGTGGATTTAATAGAAAAAAGTTTCGGGAAGAAAGGGTTTCCGAAAAATAATTTAAAAAATCAAAGGATAACTCCACAAAAAAATACTAAAAACTGTATTAAAGTAGAAAAACCAATTCAGCAGGCTCATATTTGTACAGGAATCAAGAGTTATGGCATAAAAAGTAAATACAGATATACTTTGACTCTTATGAACACTTTGCTCGGTGAGGGAATGAGTTCAAGATTGTTTCAAAATATCAGAGAAAAATATGGATTTTCGTACTCGATTGGTTCATTCCTGAATTTTTTTGAAGATACTGGTAGTTTTGGAGTTTATACCGGAACTGATAAAAAACACATTGAGATTTCGCTTGAGTTGATAAATAAGGAATTAGAAAAAATTAAAAAAATCCCATTATCAAATAATGAACTTAATAGGGTAAAAGCTCAAGTAAAAGGAACGATGATGCTTAGTCTTGAGAATATGTCTACACGAATGATGCGCCTTGCTACTAATGAAATTTATTTTAATGATTACATTAGTATCGAATCATTAATTAATAAGATAGAATCAGTTTCAATTGATGATATTCAGAAGGTTGCAAATAAGATACTTGAGATAGAAGATTTTACAACAGTTATTTTTATACCTAACACCTAATAAGGAAATATATGCCAGAAATACTGAAAAATTCCCTTCAACAGAATGTTAAAATATCTAATAGGGCAAGGGTGATGCAAGCATCACCACTGCGCAAACTTGCTGCAACTGCTGAAGTCAGAAAAAAACAGGGTGTCAAAGTTTATCATTTGAACATTGGCCAACCTGATTTACCAACCGCCACTATTGTTTATGAAACAATCTATAAGCTTGGCAAACCTACTTTAGCATATGCACCCTCAGCTGGAATTAATCAAACAATTACTGCGTGGAAAAATTATTTCAAACATGTAGGAATTGATTTTGACGAAAGTGAAATTATTGTGACCTCTGGTGGTTCCGAAGCTATTATATTTGCAATGTGTGCAATTTGTGATGCGGAGGATGAAATAATTGTTTTTGAACCCTTCTACACAAATTATAACGGTTTTGCAACCATTGCTAATGTGAAATTACACCCGGTACCGTTATCAATCAGTAACGGATTTCATTTGCCAGACATTTCAGAAATAGAAAAACATATCAATAAAAGAACTAAAGGTATCCTCTTTACGAACCCTTCAAATCCAACAGGTACAGTCTATACAAAGGATGAGCTCAGGCGACTGGTTACTATTGCGCAGAAGCACAATTTATATCTTCTTGCTGATGAAGTATATCGCGAGTTTAATTATGACTCAGAATTTTATAGCATAATGAATTTCGATGAAGTGAAAAATCAAACAATATTACTTGATAGTTGTTCAAAAAGATTTAATGTATGTGGTGCACGAATTGGAGCATTAGCAAGCCATAATAAAGATATCATAAACAGCGCTTTTAAATTTGCTATGGCTCGGCTAAGCGTTGCGACAATCGAACAACTTGCCATTATACCGTTATTGAATAACCCAGATGAATATATAAATCCTATAGTTGATGAATTTCGAAAACGACGCGATGCAGTATATGAGTATTTAAAAACTATCCCAAATATAACATATTACAAGCCAGAAGGTGCTTTTTATATTGTGATTGGTTTACCCGTAAAAGATTCTGAGGATTTTTGTAAATGGTTAATAGAAGATTTTGAACATAATAAAGAAACTGTTTTAATTGCTCCTGCTCAGGGCTTTTATGCAACTCCTGATAAAGGTATAAATGAGGTTCGACTTGCATTTACTATTAAAATTGAAGAATTAATAAGAGCCCTTGAAATCATTAAACTTGCACTTGAAAAATACAAGAACCGTTAAATGAAGAGTTGATTTATGGTAAAAATTCAAATAGATGGAAAAGAATATTTAGCAGATCCATCAAAAACAATAATCGAAGTAGCACGAGAAAATGGAATACACATTCCTCATTTTTGCTGGCATCCAAGATTGTCAGTTTCGGGTAATTGTCGAATGTGTCTTGTTGAAGTCGAAAAAGCTCCGAAACTTGTAATCGCTTGTGCTACAAGAGTTGCTGATGGAATGGTTGTCCATACTACCAATGAACGAGTAATTAAAGCTCGTGAAGCCATAATGGAATTTTTGCTCATTAACCATCCTTTAGATTGCCCTATATGTGATGAGGCAGGCGAATGTAAACTGCAGGATTATGCCTATAAGTACAGCAAAGGTTATTCAAGATTTGAAGAAGAAAAAGTACGAAAACCAAAACGAGTTGCACTTGGACCCAATGTAATGCTTGATGTGGAGAGATGTATTATGTGTTCAAGGTGCATACGATTTTGTGATGAAATAGCTAAAACACCTCAGCTGGTGTTCACAAAAAGAGGAGATCATGTGGAATTAACAACGGCTCCGGGAGAAATTTTGGACAATCCTTATTCTATGAATGTTATTGAATTGTGTCCTGTTGGTGCTTTAACAAGCAGGGATTTTCGATTTAAAGCAAGGGTATGGGAAATGTCGGCAACTGAAAGTGTATGCAGAGGTTGTGCTCGTGGATGTAATATCAATATCTGGGTGAGAAACAATGAAATACTTAGACTCACTCCAAGGTATAATCCTGAAGTTAATGATTACTGGATGTGTGATTTTGGACGGCTGAATACATTTAAATATGTTAATTCAAATGAGCGAATCAAATCTCCAATGATTAATAAAGAAGGTGAGTTAGTCGAAGTAAGTTGGGAAGAGGCAATTGCAAATGCCGCATTTAAATTAAAAAACTTTAAGAAAAGTGAAATAGCAGGAATTGGGTCTGCATTTGCTACGAATGAAGATAATTATATTTTTGCAAAGTTTGTGAAGCAAGTTTTGGGTTCTCCAAATATCGATTTTATGAGACATATTATAGGAAAAGATGATGATTTGTTAATTCGTGCGGACAAAACTCCGAACTCATTGGGTGCTTTTGCTGTGGGTGTTTCTCCAGGTGAAAAAGGAATGAATTTTGAACAAATATTAGAAGCTATAAAATCAGAAACAATAAAATGCCTCTATGTTTTATGCGATGATATAGCAATTTCTGATGACATAATAAATGCCTTATCAAAAATAGATTGCTTAATAGTCAATTCACCAGTTAAGAATAATTTAACTGCAATAGCTGATATTGTTTTCCCAAGTGCTACATATGCAGAAAAGGATGGGACATTTACAAACTTCCAGGGTAGAGTACAGAGGATTAGGCCAGCTATTGCTACTGCGGAAGTTGATAGAGCTTTAGATGGTTTGAGTCAAAGTCGGCTCGATAAATTTGGTGCACCAAACGATAGATGGACAAAAGGTACAAAGATTGATGCTCGCCCTACCTGGAGAATTCTTGTGGCAATTGCCAATGCAATGAATCATAAATTAAAATATAATTCAGCTGAGGAAATTTTTAATGAAATTGCTTCAAGTGTTGAGGCATTCAGGAATTTAAATTATCTTATAATCGGGAAAAAGGGTGCATTACTAAATATGAACAAAATTAAATATCAAAAACCTGTAACGGTGTAATATGGATATTCTAATTTCCTTTATTAAAATTGTTGTGTATCTCGGTATCTTATTATTTACAGTTGCTTATCTGGTACTTGTTGAAAGAAGAGTATCTGCATTTATTCAAAATAGAATCGGTCCTAACAGGGTCGGTTATAAAGGCCTCTTGCAGCCTGTAGCAGATATTTTAAAATTAATGATTAAAGAAGATATTGTCCCAAAATTGGCTTACAAACCGTTACATCGACTGGCACCTATTATATCAATTGTGGTAGCTTTATCGACTTTCGCAGTTGTACCATTTGGTGATAAGATTGTTCTTTTCGGAAAGGAAATTAAATTACAGATAGCAAGTGTTAATGTTGGTATACTTTACATTCTTGCACTTACTTCATTAGGTGTTTATGGAATCGCATTAGCTGGTTGGGCATCAAATAATAAATATTCTTTGTTGGGTGGATTGAGATCCTCAGCTCAAATAATTAGCTATGAGCTTTCGATGGGTTTATCAATTATAGGTGTAATATTAATTGCAGGTACCCTCGAATTAGACAAAATCGTAGAAGCTCAGTCAGGCTGGAGATGGTTTATATTTTTACAACCAGTTGGTTTTATTACTTTCTTTGTATCTGTATTTGCAGAAACAAACCGGTTACCATTCGATTTACCTGAAGCTGAGCCAGAATTAGTCGGTGGTTATCATACAGAATATACTGGGTTAAAATTTGGGTTGTTTTTTCTCGCAGAATACGCTAATATGATAACAGCCAGCGCAGTGGTTACTACACTTTACCTTGGTGGTTGGCAATTTCCTTACATCAATACTTTTGGTATACCAGATTTCTGGGTGAGTGTAATTCAAATCTTGACTTTTATCAGCAAAGTTCTTATAGTTATAATGTTTATGATTGTTATTCGCTGGACTGTTCCGAGGTTTCGATATGATCAGTTGATGAATTTAGGTTGGAAATGGATGTTACCATTATCGTTGGCAAATGTTATAGTAACTGCTTTAGTAATATATTTGGTCGAGTAAAATATGAATAAAGTAAATAGAAAAGTAATTCGAACAGAAGATTTAAATTTCTGGCAAAAACTTTACATACCTGAAATCATAAAAGGTATGAAAATTACAATAAAGCAGATGTTCCTTCCCAAGTTTACACGACAGTACCCGGAAGAAAAATGGAATCCTCCAGCCTCATTTAGAGGAAGGCCAGTACTTGTTGAAGAAAATGGCAAGGAAAGATGCGTTGCCTGTGGATTATGCTCAAGGGTGTGTCCTGCACTCGCAATTGAAGTACAGGCTTCTGAGACAGAATTAAGTAAAGAACGCTACCCCGTAAAATTTGAAATTAATATGCTCAGATGTATCTTCTGTGGACTTTGTGAAGAAGCTTGTCCTGAAGAAGCAATTGTAATGAGTAAAGAATATGAATTAACATTTTTTAGCCAGGAAGAAGCAATCTTTGGCAAAGATAAATTATTGATGCCAAAAGAAACATTAAAGGATAGGTTGGAATTTTTAAGACAATACCGTTGATTTTTAAGCAAGTTTTATCAAACATCAAGTTAATTAGATAGAAAAAATTTTAAAATAATTTTTTATAAAAATTGCAATCATCATAGGAGTTAGATTGTTCTTATTTTTTATTATAAATATCCTTTGCATTTACAGGGCAATTATACATTTTGGATACTATAATTGTTTGTTTGGACCACCAGGTTTATAGGGAATGCCTGAGGTTTTAAAAGAAAAATTGGAATATCCTGTAAGTAATGAAATTACCTTTCATATTGAAGGGATGAGATGTGCTTCCTGTGCCTCCATTATCTCAGATACAATTAAAAAATTGGATGGAGTATCAAATTGCTCAGTAAATTATGCTACTGATAGTTGCAAAGTTGAATATGATCCGACAAAGATTTCAAAAAAGACCATAGCTAAAAGCATAAAGGACCTTGGTTATTCAGTAAATGATTCATTTGGAGTGGAGGAATTTTATAGAAGTCAGAGATCCACTCTAATTAATTTTGGTATTGCAACATTTCTGGCTATGAATATAATGATGTTAACCATTCCAGTTTACTGGAATTATTTTGAGGTTATCGAAGTAAATATTGTCAATTTATTTGGTTGGCTAATGTTCATTTTATGTATTCCTGTATTGTTTATTAATGGTTGGGGAATATTAAAGAGAGCAGCTGTTAGCATGTTTAAAGGCTATCCAGGAATGGAAACCTTAATAGGAATTGGAGCATTAGCTGCGTTCATCTATAGTACTATTGAATTAATCTTTGCTGAAAATCCACATCTTTATTATGATACATCTTCAACTTTGGTAGTAATTATTTTATTTGGCAAATTTATTGAGAATCATTTTAGATATAAGGCATCACAGGAGGTCAATAAGCTTAATTATGTATTACCCCGGAAGGTACGTATTCGTGATATAATGCACAACGTTAAATGGATACCCGCAGATGAATTAAAAATTCACGATTTATTTGAAGTCCATGCGGGCGAAATAATCCCTGCAGATGGAGTCGTGATAAACGGCCAAGCACTCGTAGACGAATCTATATTTACCGGTGAGGCAAGAGGGGTTTTAAAAAGAGCACAAAGCAGAGTTATTTCGGGTTGCGTTCTGAAAAACGGTTTTATTCAGGTTCGTGCGACCACAACTGTAAAAGATTCAGCTCTTTCGTCTATTGTTAAAATTATTGAAAATGCATTAAAGAAGAAATCAAATCTTCAGAATTTTAGTGATAGAGTTGCAAGATACTTTATACCAATTATTATTATGATTTCTGCTATAGTGTTTGTAGTTATGCACTCTATTGGATTTCCGTTTGAGAGTAGTTTCTTAAGGGCTCTGACAGTTCTGGTAATTGCTTGCCCTTGTGCATTAGCCCTTGCTGTACCCATCAGTCTTGTGACTGCATACGGAACGCTTGCAAAAAATGGTATTTTAATAAGAAATCCTGATTCACTTGAATTATTAAATAAAATTACTGATGTTATTTTTGACAAAACCGGTACTTTAACTTTTGGAAAATATGAAGTAAATAAATTTGTATCTGTTGGCAAAGACAATGAGCTTTTGAACAAATTATTCATCCTCGAATCCTTTTCTTCACATCCAGCAGCTGAAGCAATTAAAAATTATCTTACAAATAAAATTGATGATACAACTGATACAAAAATTGATATAAACACGGTTAATTTATATGATTATGGAATTAGAGGATCATTTGATTCTGAAGTTTGGGCAGTTGGCAACGACAAAATGTTTAATAATGATCCTCATAATTTAAAAATAGATGCAAAAGAGAAGATGGAATACGGAAATACCACTGTTTTTTTTGGCAAAAATTCTGTAATTGAAGGCTACTTCAGTATAGGAGATCAATCAAGAGACAATATAAAGGAATTGGTGGATACATTGAAAAATAAAAATCTTAATATCCATTTGTTATCAGGTGATAAAATCGAAACTACAAAAAGTTTTGCGAAATCTGTAGGTATTGATTTATGGTTGGGTGAACAAACACCATACGACAAAATCAATTATGTGAAGACTCTTAGGAATAACAATAAAAAAGTAATGATGATCGGGGATGGTATAAACGATGCGGCATCTATGACAGAAGCCGATATTGGAGTAGCACTAAGTAGCGGAACAGATCTTGCAAAGTTGTCGGCTTCAATGATAATTTTTAAAAATTATTTAGATAAACTACCCGGATTATTTAAATATTCTGCGAAAATGAAGACGATAACAATGCAGAATTTTATCTGGGCAATAATATACAACATTGTTGGTATTTCGCTCGCAATCTCTGGATTATTAAATCCACTTATTGCTGCGGTGATGATGATGCTTAGCAGTATTACGGTTGTATTAAATTCATTAAGATTATTAAAGTTCTAAAATGCAAATTTATTATGGAATAAATTATGAATAGAAAAACTTTCTTACAGATACTTGGATTGACCGGAGCCGGTATATTCGCCGGGTGTAAAACAGAAACACAGAGATTAATAGTACCATATGTAATACCACCTGAAGACATCGTACCGGGTGTAGCTGATTGGTATGCTTCAACTTGTAGACAATGTCCGGCTGGATGTGGTATATTGATTAAATGTAGAGAAGGTAGAGCTGTTAAAATTGAGGGTAATCCAGAACATCCAATTAACAAGGGTAAACTTTGTGCAAGAGGTCAGGCGGGACTACAGGAACTATATAATCCCGATAGATTAATTCAAGCTCAATTAAAATCTGATAACGGAAACTTTGTTCCAATTGATGTTGAATTAATAGTAAGCGATATTGCTGAACAAATAAAAGTGTTATTGAAAGATAAAAAAGGTGAAAGAATTGCTGTCATTACCGAGCTAAATACCGGTGCTTTATCCAGGTGCATAGATGATTTTATAAGTGCGATTGGTTCAAATACAAAATTGGTATATGAAGCAGTCAATTATACCTCGATTAGAAATGCTTGCAAGAAATTGTTTAATAAATCTGTTGTTCCAAAAATATCTCTTGAAAATGCGGATTTGATAATTTCATTATCGGCTGATATTCTGGAAACATATATATCTCCTGTTGAATTTTCCAGACAGTTGTATGAAAGCTCAGATCCCAACCTTGGACGGACTAACCTTTTTATACACATAAGTCCATATCTTGGAATTACAGGTAATATGGCTGATATGTGGATAAAAATACCTCCTGGAGGTGAAAAACTTTTTGCATTAGCTCTATTGAATGAAATTACGAAATCAATACCAAATCCACTTGCAAAACAATTCTGTGACGGATTTACTTCAGAAAATGTTGCAACGAAAATTTTCATAAAAGAAGATGATATAAAATTAGTTGCAAATAAAATTTTGAAAAGCAACAATCCTGTAGTTCTTGGTGGAATTTCATGTGACGAGGATACACAGATTGCCCTGATGTTAATTAATTATTTAATCGGCGCAATTGGTAAAAATATTTTCTTGGATATTCCACTATCATATTCATACATATCGACAGATGATGAAATTGATAAATTTACTGACGATGCAATTAATCACAAATACGATGTATTATTTTTGATAAATACAAATCCGATTTTCACACTGTCGAACAAAACAAAATTTATTGAAGCTTTAAAAAATATAAAAACCATCGTTGCGTTTTCTCCTGTAATGAATGAAACAACTCAATACGCAAAGTATGTCTTACCAATCAATACATCTTACGAAGAATGGGGATCTTATGAACCAGATAACCTGACGAGAAACTTTATGCAACCTGTTATGGAAAGTGTGTTTGGTGTTTCAACTACTGGAGATTATATCCTAAAATTTTATGAGCAAATATTTGGTTCAAAATTGAAAAATGTAAACGATTTATATGAGTATATCTATCAAGAATTTAAATCCGATAAAGGGATTTTAGAAAAAGCATTTGGTAAGGGTTTTGAACTCAAAGGAAGAGAGAAACCAATTGAAATTAAATTGACCGCGAGCTCAGTACATAAACCATCATACCAGGATGACTTTGAAAATCTAAAATTAATATCAGTTCCTTCTTATAAATACTATGATGGTAGAGGTGCGAATAGTACATTGTTGAACGAATTACCTGATGCGTATAATTCAATCGTTTGGGATAATTATTTAATTCTTAATGACAAGTTTGCTGAACACCAGAATATTAAAAATTATGATGTTATCGAGTTAAGCAATTCAAACGGTAAATTGGAAGTACCAGTTCGAGTCTCCAGAGATGTTGAATACCACACTGGGTTGATTGTTTTCGGTCTTGGCCATCAAAACTTTGGTCGAAATGCTACAAATATTGGATATTCACCTATTCCTTTATTGAATAAACGAATTTGGGAAGCAGTAAACATAAGTGTTAATAAAACGGGGAAATGGATAAAACTGGTATCTCCAAGTGATACCGACTTGCAATATCGAAGAAATATAGCCAGAAGCATTTTAGCTTCAGAGGTTGGAAAAAAGAAAGAGGATATTGAAGAAATAAATATGTATCCTGAAGTTAAACATGAAAATTATAGGTGGGGAATGGCTGTTGATCTTGATAAATGTATAGGATGTGGGGCATGTGTAGTAGCTTGTTTCGCTGAAAATAACATACCAACAGTTGGTAAAGAATTGGTCTCGAAGGGAAGAGAAATGCATTGGATTAGAATTGAAAGATATCTGGAAGAAGAATTTTTCGATTATGGCAATCGGTTCATACCTATGATGTGTCAGCACTGTGAAAATGCTCCTTGTGAACCTGTCTGTCCAGTCTATGCAGCTTACCATAGCAAAGATGGTTTAAATGTTCAGGTTTATAATCGTTGTATCGGTACGAGATATTGTTCAAATAACTGTCCTTATAAAGTCAGGCGTTTTAATTGGTTCAGTTATGAACATCCCTATCCTACATATTTGCAGTTGAATCCTGATGTTACTGTAAGGGACAAGGGAGTCATGGAAAAATGTACATTCTGTGTTCAGAGGATAATTGAAGCCAAAAATAAAGCAAAAGATGAATTTCGTGAGATTGTTGATGGTGAAATACAACCAGCATGCGTGCAAACCTGTCCAACAAATGCACTTGTATTTGGTAATTTGTTAGATGAAAATTCTCAAGTAAGTCGATTAAAAAACAATCCAAGAGCTTACAGGGTGCTTGAGGAATATAACACTCGTTCAGCAATTACTTATTTAAAAAGGGTTATTAAAGATGAATTTATTAAAAAATAAAATGAGAGGATAGAAAGATTGACTATGGAAAACTTAAGCTATAAAGATGTGAACGAACTGGTACTTTCGACACTAACTCCGCCTAAGAAATATTATTATGTTATTGTTGGTTTTTTTGCACTTGTTTTTGCAGCAGGGATGAGTATATGGCTTTATATGATTTTATCTGGACTTGGAGTTGCAGGTATCCGACATCCAGTTATGTGGGGGGTTTTTATTACAAATTTTGTTTTCTGGGTTGGTATTGCACATTCCGGTACGTTAATCTCAGCAATTTTATATCTATTCAGAGCTGAATGGAGAATGTCCATCTATAGAAGTGCAGAAGCAATGACGGTATTCGCTGTGGCTACAGCTGGAATGTATCCTCTAATTCATCTTGGAAGAGTCTGGGTGGCTTACTGGATTTTTCCATATCCAAACGAAATGTTGCTCTGGCCAAATTTTAAATCACCCCTTGTGATGGATGTGATTGCAATTACTACATATTTAACTGTAAGTGCAACTTTCTTTTTAATTGGTCTTGTACCTGATATTGCCGCTGCAAGAGAAAAATCGACTGGGTGGAGGAAAAAATTTTACACGATATTATCATTTGGTTGGCACGGTACACAGGAACAATGGCTTCATTACAGTAGAGCATATTTATTCTTTGCAGCCCTTGCTACACCGCTTGTAATTTCTGTACATAGCGTGGTATCATGGGATTTTGCCTTGTCTATAGTACCAGGTTGGCACAGTACAATATTCGCACCTTATTTTGTTGCTGGTGCAATACATTCTGGTCTCGCACTCGTAATAACATTGCTTATTCCACTCAGAAAAATTTTTAAAGTAGAAAAACTAATTACAATTAACAATTTTGAAAATATGGCTAAGGTAATTCTACTAACAGGATTAATTGTGGGATATGCATATGCAATTGAATACTTCATTGCCTGGTATAGCGGAAATCCATATGAATTAGCGATATTTAAATGGAGAGCGAGCGGCGATTATGCTCTGGCATTCTGGATTATGGTCCTCTGTAATTCTGTATTCCCCTTACTCTTTTTTATTAAAAAATTTAGAACTAACTTAACATGGTTGCTTGTAATTTCTATTCTTATAAATGTTGGAATGTGGTTTGAAAGATATGTTATAATAGTCACATCATTAGCTCACGACTTTTTACCAGCAGCCTGGGGCAATTATGCACCAACCTGGGTTGAAATTGGTATTTCTCTTGGTAGTTGGGGTTTCTTCCTGACGCTATTTTTCCTTTTTGCAAAATTTCTTCCATCTATTTCAATTACTGAGGTGAAAGAACTAATCCCTTTAAACAAAAAGGAAGTCGACCATGAATAGCAATATATTTTTAACGGCATCATTCTCGGATGTTAATAAACTTATAAATGCGATCAAATATTTAAATTCCGAACACATAAAATTTTCTTTGTATTCGCCTGTCCCAAATCATGAAATAGAAAAAGCATTAAATTTAAAATCAAGCAAGGTTGGATGGTTCACACTTACAGGAGCAATAATTGGATTGGTAACCGGTTTTGGTTTGGCTATCTATACTTCAGCACAGTGGAACTTAACCTTGGGAGGTAAACCTCCTGTTACATTAATACCATTTCTGGTAATTGGCTTCGAATTCACAATTCTTTTTGGAGCATTAGCTACATTGCTTGGATTGATTATAAAGGGAAAATTTCCATCGTATAAAAAATTTCCAGGTTACAAACCTGATTTTACAATCGATAAGTTCGGTATATCTATAGAAATAAAAGAAAATGAAGTCAATTCTTTGAAGGAAAAATTAAGTTCCCTAGGAGCAAAGGACATCTATTATGAATAGACAGGATCTAAAAAATATTTTGGTAAATTCACTTAATTCAGAAGAGAAGAAACTCTTTACAAGTTATACTATTGTATTTCTAATGATAGGAATTTTAGCTTTTGCTTATGGCTTGATTTTAGGCAATGTGAAACATACTTATCAAGCATTTTTGATTAATTTTGTATTCTGGACTGGACTTGCGCAGGGTTCTATAATTTTATCTGTAGTTCTAAGACTAACCAATGCTAAGTGGGGAAGACCAATAATCAGAATAGCCGAAAGTACAATTTATTTCCTTCCTATATCATTGGTTCTTTTTATAATTTTAGTATTTGGAGCAGATTATTTGTACAGCTGGTTTAATGAACCAATTGTCCACAAAGCGGCTTATCTAAATCCTACATTTATGTTATCTAGAGTAGCATTTTACCTGATTGTGTTGACAATTCTAAGTTATATTTATGTACGCAGTTCAATACGGCTTGATCTACTAAAAATTTATGAACCTGCAAATATTCCAAAAAGATTTCAAAGCTTAGTAAAAATAGATAAAACACTAAATGAAGAAAACGAATACAACAAACTCTATCGAATGAGCACTATAATTGCAATTTTATATGCTGTGCTATACTCTCTTTTTGCTATAGATGTGGTTATGTCATTGGATCCACACTGGGTAAGTACACTTTTCGGTGCATATTATTTTATTGGATGTTTCTATATGGGTATTGCATTGACAATAATATTAGTTACATTATTTCAAAAACGACCAGAGGGTAAAATAATTCAACCAAATCACTTACATGATTTGGGAAAACTACTTTTTGGTTTCGCAATTGTGAATGGTGACTTTTTCTATTCACAATTTCTTGTTATATGGTATGGGAATTTACCGGAAGAAACACATTACATCATTGAAAGAACACAACATCAACCCTGGATTACTATAGCATATATAGTTTTGATACTTTCATTTGTTGCACCATTTATAATTTTGTTAAGGAAAAAAATTAAAATGAACCCAAATGCTATGAAGCTAATATCAGCAGGTATTCTTCTGGGATACTGGCTTGAAAGAAATTTGTTAATTGCACCAGCGGTTTCTAATACAGAAGTTTTTACTATTAATTTTATACAAATTGCAATAACGATTGGATTTTTGGGTATCTTTATGTCATCTATTAATTATTTCTGGAATAAATACCCAATGATAGCTTTTGGTGATCCGCTTTTAAAACATTCTTTAGAAGGAGAAAAATGAACGATATCAATACAAGCGAAAAACCTTTTAAACCATTATACAAGTGGTTTTTAATTATATTTGTTTTTGCGACAACCTTAATTATGTTGTATCTGGTTTATATATATCCTGAGAAAAGAATT
The DNA here is from genome assembly GCA_003327435.1 of Ignavibacteriota bacterium. GTDB lineage: Bacteria > Bacteroidota > Ignavibacteria > UBA10030 > BY39 > BY39. The sequence continues at coordinate 136,338 of QOQV01000001.1, read as the reverse complement.
GGAGCAATGCAGCCGATTCCTTTCAGTCATAGATTGCATGTAACTGATAAAGAGATAGATTGTAAATATTGTCATAGTTATGTGGATAGATCGCCCTATCCAGGAATGCCACCAGTAGAATTGTGTATCAGTTGTCATAAATATATTATTCCTCAACATCCTGAAATACAAAAGTTACATAGATATTACGATGAGAAGAAACCTATACAATGGAAGCGCATATTCTTTCAACCGGATTTCGTATTCTTTAATCATAAAAGACATATTGTTCTTGGTGTAGAATGTAAAACATGCCATGGAAATATTGAACAAATGGATCGTGTAACTCAATCATTTCAAACTAAAATGGAATTTTGTGTAACCTGTCATCGGCAAAATAATGCATCAGTAGAATGTTATGTCTGTCATCATTAAAAAATTTAGGAGAATGTATTGTGAAATTTTTAGATAAACCAAATAGTGCTGCCAAAAATTTTTATATCAGCTCTGCATTTTGGGTTTGTGTAGCAACTTTGTATGGTCTAACCGCTGCCGTTGAGTTAGTGGCTCCCGATATTTTTGCTAATATTCCCGAATTACTTTTCGGACGAATTCGACCAATACATATAAATCTCGTCCTTTTTGGATTTCTAACCCCTTCTTTAATTGGAACAGCTCTATATTTGGTACCTCTTCTTACACAAACTAAACTTTACAGTGAGAGATTAGCAAATATAGCAATGATAATCTGGAATATTTTTACTGCCGCAGCTGTATTTACTCTATCTGGAGGAAAAACTCAAGGCAGAGAATATGCAGAATTGATCTGGCCTATAGATATTTTGGTCATAATCAGTTTTTTGATACTAACTTTTGTTGTTGTAAAGACCATTCTTAATAGAAAAGAAAATCTTATGTTTGTATCACTCTGGTATATAGCAGGTGCATTTATATGGACATCTGTTTTATATACACTTGGTAATGTTGTCTGGAATCCAGAAACAGGTGCCTTAAAAGGTACGACAGACGCAATATGGCTATGGTTTTATGGTCATAATATATTTGGCCTTCTACTTACACCATTAGCGGTTGCTGCTGCATATTATATTATTCCTCGAGTCACGGGTGCACCAATCTACAGTCATACACTTTCATTAATTGGTTTCTGGATGTTACTTGTTATGTATACACATATTGGTACGCACCACCTTATTCAAGCTCCAGTTCCACAATGGTTAAAAGTTATTTCTATCGTTGATTCAATTGGTATGCTTGTTCCTGTTATGACTTTTCTAACTAATGTATGGTTACCTTTAAAAGAAAGATTTAGTACTTTTTATAAAGAAATTGCAGGGAAGTATGTTTTTGCGGGTACATTCTTCTATTTTATCGTTTGTATTCAAGGGCCGTTGCAGTCGTTACCATCAGTTCAAAGAATAACGCATTTTAACAATTGGGTCGTGGCTCACGCACATTTAGCTTTATTAGGATTTGCTGGTTTTATTGCAGTAGGAGCAATGTATTATTTTCTTCCAAAAGTTTCCGGTCGGGAAATTTATTCCAAAACCCTGGCAAATTTTCAATATTGGTTATTGATGATTGGTGTTAATGGATTTTTCCTGGTACTCACTGCTGTAGGACTTGTCCAGGGGAGTTCTTGGCTTCATGGTGAAACAATATACAGGGTACTACCTGAAATGGTACCATACTTTACTATAAGAGCTCTACTTGGTGTTCTAATAGTTGCAGGTTTTATCATCGGATTTTATAATGTAATAATGACTTTAGTAAAAGGAAAGGAGATTAGATCTGTATGAAAATGACGACTAGTGTCCTTTTAGTGGGTACATTGCTGATTTTTATAATTATATTTGTGATTGTGGTGATAATTCCAACATATCAAGCTCAAATAACACCATCAGATATTGTACGTAAGCGAACCCAAATTGAAGAGGAAGGTCGAAAAATCTACATAGAAAACGGTTGTACTTATTGTCATTCTCAGTATATCCGTCCACAGGATTGGGACCTTGGTGCAGACCGTATTGCCCAGGAAGGTGATTATGTAAATGATGAACCAATTTTATTGGGTTCAATTCGTACTGGGCCTGATTTGTCAAATGCCGGTGGTGAACATCCTGATGATTGGCACTATGCACATTTTGTAAATCCCAGATATACAAGACCAGAATCAATTATGCCCCCTTTTGAATTTTTAGGTGATAAAAAAATCCGTGCCTTAACCAGTTATATTCAGAGTTTGGGTGGTAAGGAAGCAGATGCTCGAGTTGCTCGACAAAAATATTGGAATAAAATACTTGTTGACGCTTATAATAAAGGTCCGGATTCTAATGTTGCGATACTTCATCGAAATGTTCCAGAAATGTGGATTAATATGCCTAACCCTTATCCAGCTACTGAAGCGTCTCTAAAACGAGGCGAAAGGATTTACCAATCCTTTTGCATAGGATGCCATGGACCAGTAGGAGATGGACAGGGTCCTGCAGCAAAATATTTAAATCCCCCACCACTAAATTTTACTTTACTGAAAAGAACGGGTGCTTCAAGCGGAATCTTCTATTATCAAATTATGAATGGAATCACAGGTACAGCAATGCCCTATTTCAAAAGGGAATTAGAGTCAGAAAAAATCTGGGATGTATCCAATTATATAATGATAAATTTCGTAGGAAAAAAAGATGCTAATCTTGAGCCCCGTGGAATAGATGCATCTTATGAACCAGTCGATTCGATAGAAATTAAAAAATATAAAGGAGAATGATTTATGTTTTTACAATTCTGGATATTATTTATGATTGTAGGTCTGACCCTATCCATGTGGATATTCTATTGGGCTGTGAAAAGAGGCCAGTTTGAAGAACAAGAAAGGGCAAAATATTTACCATTTTCTAATCCACCAATGAATATAAAAAATCACGGTGTAGATAATAAAAAAATAAAATTTGTTTGGTCCATCGAATTAATCGCTTTAATGGTAGTTGTTTTCCTGTCGCTTGCAACGATTATCCGTATGTTATTTGTCGTATTTCATAATTTATAGAAGGAAGAAATAATATGCCACCATATGAATTGTTACAAACACAATATGTTATTCTGGCTATATTCGGCGGAATAATATTGGTTACATTTTTTTATATTGCGATTAACACATTTAGAACAATAAATCAGAAAAGAGATGAACACCTTGCTGAATTTCCAGAAGGGATTAAAGAAGGCAACAAACCTATTCCCCTATTTTTAATAATACTTTATATTGCATATTTTCTATGGGCAATTATTTATGTTGGTGCAGTAGCAATTTGGGGATTCAATTTTTAGAAAGGATTTAAAATGGATAATAAGAAAGATTTAATAAAAGGCTGGTTATTAATTCTGGCTACAGTCGTCTTTATTGTTGGATATTTTTTATATACCTTTATTTATTTAAAGGATGCTCCGTCAGAAGATTGGGATTTTGGAACAACTCCATTTGTACCGAGTTCTTCTAACCATGCGATAGAGAAATTTGACATAAAACAACCACCGTTACAAATTGTTAAAAAAGATTCTATTCGTAAATGAGGTGATTAATTATGAAAAATAAATACATATTTGTATTAACAATAATTTTCTTGGTTGGATGTGAATATGGCAGAATGTATGATCAACCAAATCCAAGACCATCAAAAATTGTTCAACAAAAAATACCTAAAAATATTGTAAAATCATCTATAATGAATAAAGGGAAAGTTTTAACAATAAACCCATATTTGTCAACAGATACAAATTTAATTATGGGAGCTAAAGTATATAGACAATTTTGTTATCATTGCCATGGTGCTGATTGGAAAGGTAATACTCCTGTTGGATATGGATTTCCTGTTCCACCAACCGATTTAAATTTACTGAGTGTAAAAACAAAACCAGATTCAGAATTTTATTCTCATATTTATTATGGGGGTAAATTTTCACCCGCTCTTGGTGCTTATATGTCGGATGAAGAAATTTGGAAAGTGATCTTGTATATTCGAAAAGGTCGAAATTAAATATATTTGCAATATTTGGGCTTAATCAGTATCTTTTAAAAAATTCAAAAAGGAAATTAAATGGAAATAAACGAAAAAATTATTTTGAGTGCTCTAAAAAAAGTGATTGATCCAGACCTGAGAAAAGATATCGTTACTTTGGGATTTATTAAAGATTTAAAGATCAATAATAAAGACATCAGTTTTAAAATAGAACTAACAACGCCTGCATGTCCGGTAAGAGACCAATTTAAAATTGCTGCAATTGAAGCTATAAAATCTGCTGTACCAGATGTTGGTGAAATCAAAATAGAGATGACCAGTAATGTTCGAAAAGCACCACAACAAAATTTAAATAATATCCTAACCAATGTTAAAAATACTATAGCTGTAGCCAGTGGAAAAGGCGGTGTAGGAAAATCTACAGTTGCAGTAAACCTTGCAGTTTCCCTTGCTCAGGATGGTGCCAATGTTGGACTTATTGATAGCGATGTTTATGGACCAAGTATACCGTTAATGATGGGTATCAACAGGCGACCAGATATAAAGAATCAGAAACTTGTTCCTCTTGTTGCGCATGGTGTTAAAGTTATGTCAATTGGATTTCTGGTAAACCCAATGGATGCAGTAATATGGCGTGGACCTATGGCAAGTGGTGCTGTAAGACAGTTTATGACGGATGTGGATTGGGGTGAATTAGATTATCTTATTTTTGATTTACCACCTGGTACTGGAGATATACAATTAACTCTTGTTCAAACAATTCCACTATCTGGAGCTGTTATTGTAACCACTCCTCAAGATATATCTCTTGCTGATGCCCGTAAAGGATTTGCAATGTTTGAAAAATTAAATGTTCCAGTTTTGGGTATAATTGAAAATATGAGTTATTACCTGTGCCCCAAATGCGGGCATAGAGAGGAAATTTTTGCCTATGGTGGCGGTAAAAAAGAAGCTGAGAAATTAGGAACAAATTTCCTTGGCGAAATTCCTATTGATACTAGTATAAGAGTTGGTGGAGATATAGGAACTCCTATAGTTGTTTCAGCTCCTGAATCTCCTCAAGGAATAGCAATTAAGAACATTGCACGTAATATGGTGGCTCAATTGAGTATAAATTCCTTTAATGCTCAAACTATAAAAAAAATTGATATCAAGTTAAATGCTTAGTATACTGGAAAATAATCCTGATATCAAAAAGAAAGTTGAAGATGCTCTGGAAACCTGTCGTCAATTTTTAAATCAAGATGGTGGCGATGTGGAATTGATTGACATTGAAAATGATGGAACTGTCAGAATACGATATCATGGTACTTGTAAAATGTGTCCTTTATCTCTTATGACTTTAAGAGGTGGTATAGAAAGAACCATATTAAATGCTGTACCATCTGTAAGACGTGTAGAATTGGTTAATTAAAAAAAATTTTAAAAACAAGTCTGGAAAGGTAAAAATTATGAATTATCCATTCTGGGATATTCCATTTATTGGTGGTGGAATTTTAATTGGATTGGTAGCAATAATACATACATTTGTATCCCAATTTGCAATTGGTGGCGGCTTGTTTCTAGTGCTTACTGAAATAAAAGCATATAAAGAAAACAATTCAGGTATAATAGATTATCTTAAAATACATTCACGATTTTTTATCCTGGTAACTTTAGTATTCGGAGCATTAACTGGTGTTGGAATTTGGTTTACAATTGGACTTGTTACACCTACTGCAACCTCTGCTCTGATACACATCTTTGTCTGGGGTTGGGCAATAGAATGGATTTTTTTCTTCATCGAAATTGCTGCTGCAATGATTTATTATCACACCTGGGATAAGATAAATAGAAAAACTCATCTGACAATTGGCTGGATATATTTTATAGCTGCCTGGATGAGCTTGTTTGTTATTAACGGAATTTTATCCTTTATGTTAACTCCAGGAGCATGGATTGAGAATAGAAGTTTCTGGTCGGCTTTTTTCAATCCAACAATGCTTCCATCTTTAATTATGAGAACAGCTGTTTCATTAGCACTTGCTGGTCTATATGCATTATTGACTTCCTCTAACTTAAAAAATGAAGATTTAAGAAAATTAATGGTAAAATATTCAGCAAAATGGTTAATCGTGCCTTTCTTCATTTTACCACTTGGAGGTTTATGGTATGTTTCGGTGATTCCAGAAATGGCATTTGATATTATTAGCGGTGGTGCACCAGCTGTAACTTTATTTGCTGTTGCAAGTATTTTCTTCTCGATCTTGATCTTCGGATTTGCTTATTTTCTTCCATACCGTCATCCTGAAAGATTTCCTGTGGCATTATCTGCTCTATTTCTACTCATGGGTTTAACAGTAACAGCAGTAAGTGAGTGGGTACGTGAAGCTATTAGAAAACCATATATCATATATGATTATATGTATTCAAATAATGTTTTAAAAGTCAATGAAGAGAATGTTAAGCAGACAGGTGTATTAGCATCCGCAAAATGGACTATAATTGATACCAAAACTGAAACTGATACATTGAAAATTGGTGAACAGGTTTTTAAACTTCAATGTCAGAGTTGCCATACCGTAGAAGGTTATAATGGAGTAAAAATCCTTGTTAAAGGTTGGCAAGAACCATTTATAGACGCACAACTTCAACACTTAAATCAACTCAAAGGATTTATGCCTCCATTTATGGGTTCGGAAATGGAAAGAAAAGCTCTTGCTAAATGGCTTTATGAATTAAATAGATCCTATTAATAAATCAAGGAGCAAGTCTATGAATTATCCTTTCTGGGAAGTGCCCCTTGTCGGTGGTGGCTGGTTAATCGGAATAGTTGCCATTCTTCATGTGTTTGTTTCCCATTTTGCCGTAGGGGGTGGTTTGTTTCTTGTGCTTTCTGAAATTAAAGCATATAAAACTAACAATAATGTAATTTTAAATTATGTAAAAAAACACTCTAAATTCTTCTTGCTCTTAACAATTGTTTTTGGCGCATTATCAGGTGTGGCAATATGGTTCACAATTGGTCTTGTAAGTCCGCAAGCCACTTCAGCATTGATACATATTTTTGTATGGGGATGGGCGATAGAATGGGTATTTTTCTTCGTAGAAATTGCAGCTGTTATGATTTATTATTACAGCTGGGAAAAAGTAGATCGTAGAACACACCTCGCAATTGGTTGGATTTATTTTATTGCTGCACTACTTAGTATGGTAATCATTAATGGTATATTATCTTTTATGCTTACACCTGGAAAATGGATCGAAACAAAAAACTTCTGGGATGGATTTTTTAATCCAACATACTTCTCATCTCTTGTGGTACGGATTGTTACAGCAATTGTAATGGCAGGAATTTATGGCTTGTTTACAGCAACTTTCTTAGTGGAAAAAGAAAATAGGCAGCAAATTATTAAATATTCAAGTAAATGGGTCATACCATTTATGCTAATACTTCCAATTGCCAGCCTCTGGTATTATTATACATTACCCGATATTCCAAAGGAGATAGTGTTAGGTGGAATATCGTTTGTGTCAAATACTGCTATAATTGGAATTGTTGCTGGTTTTTTAATATTCTTGCTCGTTTTGATTATGGGATATTTCAATACCAGATTATTCAATAAATTCGTTGCTACAATAATATTGATTCTTGGATTAACAATAATGTTTGCTGGTGAGAGAGTTAGGGAGTCAATAAGAAAACCATATGTGATTTATGATTATATGTACTCTAACGGTTTATTAATTAACCAGTTTGATTCAATCAAAGAACAGGGAATTTTAAAAACCTCAAAATGGTCTAAGATTAAAGAAATCACTGATGAAAACAAACTTCAAGCTGGCGAAGTCGGGTTTAAACTATACTGCGCAAGTTGTCATATTATTAATGGTTACAATGATGTGAAACCATTAATTTCTGATTTGGATGAAGAAACAATTGCGATGATTATTAATGATTTAGAAAATTATCGAGGCTATATGCCAAAATTTGCCGGCAATGAAGCTGAAGCTGAAGCAATTGCTAAATGGTTATATCAGTTTAATAAAGAAAATAGAAAGGAGCAATAAAATGGAAAGTCAAGTTATTATCCCGGATATCGATCCAATCCCAGTACCGGCACCACTATGGTTACTTAAAGTCTTATTATTGTTAACTTTTACACTGCATATTCTTGCAATGAATGTAGCAGTTGGAGGTGGCTTTATTGCAGCTATTACAGAATTTTTAGGAAAGAAAAGAAACAGTCAAAACCACCTCGAACTCAGCAGAAGTATTTCCAAAATGCTTCCACCATTTACTGCGTTTACAATAACTCTTGGCGTTGCACCATTATTGTTCTTACAAGTATTGTACGGAAATTTCTTTTACACTTCAACAATATTGATTGCATGGCCCTGGCTTTCGATTATTGTAATATTTATCTTAGCCTATTATGGTTATTATTTGTACTCTTTTAGATGGGAAAAACTTAATGGTAAAAGATTCGCTGTCGTTTTAATAAGCGCAATTCTCTTAGCAATTATTGGACTAATCTACACACAAAATATAGTTCTGATGCTAACACCCGAAAAATGGAAAGAGATTTATTTTAATAATCCACATGGAACTAATTTAAATATTTCAGATCCAACAGTAATACCCAGATATCTACATTTTATGGTAGCTGCACTTGCTGTGGCTGGATTGTTAGTAGTAATGTGGGGACTTAAAAATATTAAGTCAAACGAGCAGCTTGGTAAATGGGGAATCAGATATGGATTGCTATGGTTTATAATTCCTACTCTTGTTAATATAGTTGTCGGTTTATGGTTTTTAATTTCATTACCGAAAAATTTGTTGATGCTTTTTATGGGAGAAAATATATATGCAACCATATACTTTTTGATTGCACTCGTCACTATGTTTGCAAGCTTAATATTTATGTTTATTGCACTCAATGCTGTTAAACCCGTCATGAAAATTATGTTTGGTAAAGTATTTTTATTATTAACAGTTGTAATGATGGTTTTGATGAGACACGAACTGAGAGAAGCATATCTTAAACCCTATATAGACTGGGAAAAAGTTCAGGTTGAACCGCAGTGGGGAGTTATTACGATATTTGTTTTGTTGTTATTGGGTGGATTGATAACAGTAATCTGGATGTTAAAAAAATCTTTTGGTAAGTCATCTTTAGTCGTACATAATTAAATTTAATACGTTAAAGTAGTTAAGATGATTGAATATCTCGCTAATTTACCAATATTGTTTTTAGGATTAGGTGCAAGTTTTTTAGCTGGTAGTGCAACTTTTTTGGGTGCAATTCCTATACTGTTTTTTAAACAGATATCACAAAAATTACAGGATATTATGATGGGTTTTGGAGCTGGTGTGATGCTTGCTGCTACCAGTTTTTCACTTATTGTGCCTGCGATTGAAGCTGGCGGGGGAGGAGTATTTGCAGCTATTGTTGTTGTTGTGGGAATGATGCTGGGTGCAGTTTTTCTTTATTTAAGTGATAAGTATTCTCCACATGAACATTTTATTAAGGGACCCGAAGGAGCAAGTAGAAAAAATTTAAGAAGGATCTGGCTATTTATTATTGCTATTACACTCCATAATTTTCCTGAAGGTTTAGCGGTTGGTGTTGGTTTTGGTGGTGGAAATATTGAAAATGGCATCACGCTCGCTATTGGTATTGGATTACAGAATATTCCTGAAGGATTGGTAGTTGCACTTGCATTAATCAGTGAAAAATATCCTGTTGGACAAGCACTTTGGATTTCATTTCTTACAGGTATGGTCGAGCCAATTGGAGGATTGATAGGTGTTGGAATTGTCAGTATATCGAAACCGTTTTTGCCATGGGGATTATCATTTGCTGCTGGCGCAATGCTTTTTGTGATTAGCGATGAAATAATTCCGGAATCTCATAGAAAAGGATTTGAAACCGAAGCAACTTTTGGTGTAATGATTGGCTTTGTCGTAATGATGTTTTTAGATGTAGCTTTATAGATCACATCTTAAAAATCACTTTTAACCATTCTGTTGTAATATCCCAATGATGCTCAGGAAACTGATGCCCCAATTCTGGTTGAGTTAAAAGTTGTTTATTATTAATTTGTAACTGATTATAAAAAGAAATAATAGTATTTGGCGGAGATATTCTATCTTTGTAATGAGCTGATAGCATCACTGGCTGATTAAATTTTTCAGTTAGATTGCTGGCGTCGAAATAGGAAAGTGTATGAAGTGCTGTCTTTTCATCAACCAGTCCATTTTTTATTGCTCTTTTAATTCTCCAGTAAGCACCACTTTCTAATGCTTGAGTATAACAGATCAAGGTGGGAATTGTAGCAGCTGTTGCTTTTATTCTCCTATCAAGACCAGTGATTAATAAGGCTAAACCACCCCCTTGACTTGTTCCAGCAACTCCAATGCGATTTGTATCTATTTCCGGAATAGAGTATAGAAAATCTATGGCTCTTTTTATATGAGCTACAGCATGCTTGAGGTAATATTTCTCAGGATTATTAAGATTCAAACCTGCCGATGGATCATCTCCAACAGGATATGTGTCGCTTTCAACATCTTTTCCATGTATCTGTAATGCAAGTGCTGCATAACCCTGCTCACAAAAATTGTAGGGTATAGTAATTGGCCCATTACCGTAACTTGGTAATACTAATACTGCAGGTACTTTATTAACTCCTTTAGGAATACAATACCAAGCTTTTATCGTCATTGAATCCAGACCTGAAAATGAAACTTTGTAAATTGAGATTTGTTCCGTCCATTTGTCACATAAAGTATCGATTTTGTAATTTGGTTCTATTGAATCAAGCTTGGAAAAAGTATTACTCCAGAAAGAATCAAAATCCGGTGGCTTAAAACGTGGATACCGTAATGAATCAATATTAATAACAAAAGTTAAAGTATCTGATGTATATTTAGTATCACTTGTTAAAAATTGTGAGTAAATTTCATAAAACTCAGTGCTTAAGTTACTAAATTGAAATTCATTTTCTGAAATTTGAAATACATTTTCTCCCTTTATTACTTTTGTTTTCTTTATATACACATCCCGGAAATTATTTTCGTTTATCCTTTTTAATTTTATTAATAATTTTCCTTTTAAATTTTCAATAGCATTAATATGAATCTTAAATGATGGTAGAAAAGATTTATTATAGTTATGTGAGGGAAGAAAAGATTCAATTTTAAATTTTAATAATCTTTTTTCTTGAGTGTTGCTTGTTGGTATTAAAAGTGAAGAAATTAAAAAATAATAAAAGAAGTATTTAATTCTCATTTTCAAATGGATTCTAATTCTGTAATATTGGCGTCCTTAATTTGCAATATTCTACTTTCTGATCGGCGAACTAGTTCATAATTGTGAGTTGCCAGTACAATTGCGGTTCCTTTTCGATTTATATCTTTCAATAAATCTAATATCTCAAAAGATGTATTTGGATCAAGATTACCTGTGGGTTCATCAGCAAGGAGTGCTAAAGGTTCGTTTACGAGGGCTCGCGCTATTACAACTCTCTGTTGCTCACCTCCAGATAACTCATCAGGCATATTACTTCTTTTATGACTCAAGCCAACATCTGCAAGCACTCGTAATACCCTTTTTTGAATATCTTTTCTCTTAACATTTGTTACCTGAAGTGCGAAGGCAACATTTTCAAATATATTTCTGTCTTCTAATAATTTAAAATCTTGAAACACTATACCAAGCGTTCTTCTTAATAGCGGTATTTCTTTTTTTTGAATGGTCAAAGAATTAAATTTGCCAACACTTACAATACCACTATCAGGAAAAAGATCCATATAGATTAATCTTAATAATGTTGTTTTTCCAATTCCTGATTCACCAACTAAGGAAACAAACTCACCCTGATTTATATGAAGATTAATATTTTGTAAAATTGGTTGGTTCTTGAAACTTATTGATACATTTTTGAAATCTATCATTTTACAAATTTACGGTTTTTAATAATTTTAACTGCTTCTTTAATCGCTGAAATTATACTTGAAGGGTTTGCAATTCCTTTACCAGCAATTTCGAAAGCAGTTCCATGATCAGGTGATGTTCTAACAATAGGTAAACCTGCCGTAAAGTTCACTCCAGTTTCAAATCCTAATAATTTGAGAGGGATTAAACCCTGATCATGATACATTGCAAGTATTGCATCGAAATGTTTATAGAGTCCTGAACCAAAGAATCCATCTGCAGGGAATGGACCGGTTACATTTATCTTCCTGTTTTTGGCTTGTTTAATTGCTGGTATAATTGTCTCGATTTCTTCTTTTCCTATTTTACCATTTTCTCCAGAGTGTGGATTTAATCCGAGAACTGCAATTTTAGGTGCTTTAATTGCAAAATCTTTTCTTAAAGATATATCCAGAACTTTAAGTTTCTCCGTTATAACTCGAGCACTTAATTCTTCAGAAACCTTTTTTATTGGGATGTGAATTGTAGCGAGTGCAACTTTCATCTTATCGTGTGTTAAAAGCATTGCATAATTCTCAGTCTTCGTAATAGCCGCCAGCATCTCAGTTTGTCCAATAAATGGGATACCATCGAAATGGATTGATTCTTTTGCTAACGGGGCAGTTACCATACCATCAATCTCTTTGTTTAATGATAAAACCGCTGCTGCAATAACGGATTCGGCTGCCAATCGACCGGCTTCAAATGATAATTTCCCCGGTAAAATTTTAGGTATTCTGAATTTCCTTACAGGAATAATTGGTATTGCTTCTGAATTGGTCTCAGGAATATATTCAACTTCTTTAAGTGTGAGCTTTAGTTTTAATAATTTTGCGTAGTACTCAAATACATCAGTCGAACCAATTAATATTGGAACACATATTTTTTTTATTTGAGGTGATAAAACTGCTTTCAGGACAATTTCAGGTCCTATTCCGTTAAAATCGCCCATTGTTATTCCGATTTTAGGTTTCATAATGTTTCTATCCTGATTAGTTTATAGCTACCATCAAAATTTTTATCTTCAAAAATAAATTTCTTTGATAAATTTTTATATGTCCAGATTTCTTTTGGTGTAGTCCGTGGTAGGATTATTCTTTCAATATTAGCTGGCTCACCATAAAGAATATAGATTTTTCCCCTATCGGTTTTAGCTCCTAAATCACCTTTTAGTGTACCAAATTGTTCATTTGCATAATCAGCTCGTTTATAATATTCAGCCATAGCTTCATTATACACTGTTTCAGGTGTCGGATCAAGTTTCTTCCAAAATGTTTCAAATTTTTCTTTGACAGATTTCGGATTTAATACCTTCATCTCTCTTATTTCTTCAGGAGTAGCAATGTACTCAAGTAAGTCAATCGCCAATCTAAAATTTTTTAAAGATTTAGGCATATTAATCCATTTTATCTGAAAATTCCTTTTGATCGGTTCTTTATCTTGCTGAAATTTCAGAACAAGTTCATAATCTCCAATTCTTAAACTTTTATAAGGAAAGAAAATTAACAACCCAGTGTATTTTTCGTCCCTTTCAAATGAGTAATAAAGACTATCAACTAACGGAACGAGTTTATAAGATTTCACCAATTTAAAATGTTGATCAGTAATAATTTTATTTTTTTGATTTTCAATTATTTCAAATAGTTCAATTACTAGATTTAAATTCTGAAAATAATTAGAATTTAATTCAACATAAGCAATAAAAGAACTATTAAACGGTATGGCCTCACCATATGCCATATTGTAGATTCTAGATGATATTAATGACAATGTATCACAATATTGAAGAAAGAATAAGTCTGAAATGTTATTATTCACTTCCGGAATTTCGAATTCCTTTTTGTTATCAACAAATATCCTTGATGATTCTTTATCTCTTACTTCAAATATGATCTGATATTTGCCATTTTTTAAATTGAAAGAGAATATGCCTTTGAAATAAGAATTTTCATCTTTTGGTGGTTCGTTTAAAAAAAATTCTCTTATTTGAATTTTCCTTACCTCAGTTCTATTGGTGTTTTTACTTTTAATCTCCAATGTGATTTCGCATTGTGCTTTGTATGAAGTATCTGTATACCTTGTGTATATTAAGAAATTTTGGGGAATGATATATTGAAAATCTACTCTACTCGATTCGGTTTCAAATATTGGGAAAACTGTTCTAGTTAGAAAAATATTTTGAATGGGTTCTAAATGTATCCCTGGTGGAAAATTTTCCTGAATCTGGGCAATACCAAATTGAATCAAAAATGTAAAAATATATATAATTTTTTTCATCACAAAGTAATTTACTAATATGTTTGTTTATAAGCAAGCATATTATTTAATTGGACTCTTTTAGTATGGTTATTTGAAGTTTGTTCTTAAGAATTCTATTAATAATCTGACTCCAAATCCACTTGCCCCTGATTGAATATAATAAGCTCCTTCATCTATGATAGCTGTTCCCGCAATATCTATGTGTATCCATTTATATTCTTTTTTATTTTTGTCACTTATAAAACTTTTAAGAAACATTGCTGCTGTAATCACTCCAGCACCGCGTGTACCAAGATTCCTTACATCCGCAACTTCGCTTTTAATTTGTTTTTTATACTCGTCATATAAAGGAAGCTCCCAAACACGTTCATATGTGACATCCCCTGCATTTTTTATTTTATCAATATCTGTTCTGTCGTTTCCCAGGATTGCAGCTACATGATGACCGAGTGCTGAAATTACAGCACCGGTTAATGTTGCTATATCGATTACAAGTTCAGGTTTGAGTTTATGAGCATATGCAAGGGCATCTGCAAGAATCAACCTACCTTCGGCGTCTGTGTTAGCAACTTCCGATGTTTTACCTCCATAGTGTTTGATGATATCACCAGGTTTTAGGGCTGAACCGCCTGGCATATTTTCACAGGCAGGTATCAATCCAATTAAGTTTACTGGAAGTTTCATTCGTGCTGCACATTGAACCGTAGCCAGAACCACTGCAGCTCCACTCATATCCATTTTCATTTCAGCCATATTCTCAGCTGATTTCAAAGATAATCCACCTGAATCAAATGTGATACCCTTTCCGACTAATACAATATTCATTTTTTTATTTTTGTTACCGTAATATTTAAGTATTATGAAACGCGGAGGATGATTACTTCCAGAACCAACTGCAACTAAGCCACCAAAACCTGTTTTCTTAATCTTATTCTCATCCCATACTTCCGCTTTATAATTAAAAGATTTTGCTGATTTCTTCGCATATTTTGCAAGCAAATCCGGATTTAATTGATTTGCAGGCATATTTGATAAATCTCTTGCAAGCAAAACAGCATCACATAAAATTTGAGTCTTAACTTTTACAGAGTTTATTTCGTCTTTCAGTTTTTTTGAATTGTAAGCTAATGTAATTTTTTTTAATCTATTAGTTTTTTGGGTTGATGTTAAGAATTTATCAAATTTATACTGCGAAAGGAAAGCGCCTTCAAATATTGATTGAGTTAAATACTTAAGATTTAATCCATCAGGTAGGTCAGGTAAAAGAAATGTAATATTGTGAATTTTTAATTTATTTGCATTTAAACAAGACAGTGCTGAAGCTTTTCGGAAAGATTCGTAATTAAGTTTTTCTTTTGCACCTAAACCAAATAATTGTATTCGTGGTGATTTGAAACTTTTATTTGTATAAATTAAAATTGAAGATTCTGATTCAGCCCTAAATTTTTCGAGTTTTAGTATGCGATCAATTTCCTCGGGTAATAATTTCTTAATTTCCAAAATTTGTTTGTTAAATAACCTGTTATTGCCGTATAAAAATATTGTGATCAAATCAGAATTGATATCTTTAATGTCTGAAAAATAAGATGTGAATATTTGCATAACTCGTTATATTAGATATTTTTTTGCTTTTTGAATCGTTGTTATGATTGTATCCTGCAAGTTAACATTAAATAATCTCGCTCCAGCTGCGTTTTTGTGCCCACCTCCACCTAATTCTTTTGCTAATTCATTGACAGGTATATCACCCTTTGAACGAAAACTAATTTTAACTCCATCATCTAATTCATTAAATAATAAACCAATCTGTACACCTTCAATGCTCATAGGGTAGTTAGTAAAGTTATCCGTTTCGACTTCAGTTGTTCCAGTAGATTCAAACATTTTAATGGTGCAAATCATATAAGCCAATTTCCCATCGTACTCAAGTTTTAGTGTAGATAAGGACTTTGCAAGTAGTTGTATTCGACCTGGTGTCCAGGTTTCATAAACTTTAGAATATACTTCAGTGGGGTCTACACCAAAATGAAGCAGATGCGCAATTATCTGATGTGTTTCTACATCGGTGCGTGGAAACCGAAAGGATCCAGTATCGGTCATTATTGCAGTGTAGAGTGGATGAGCAATGTCATAGTCCAGCAGGTTGTTGTTCATAAAAAGAAGTAACTTGTAGAGTATTTCGGCTGTTGATGTAGCCTGCTCATCTATAAGGTAATAATCTGCAAAATTATCAGCTTCAAGGTGATGGTCAATGACAATTTTTATTGCTGGACTTTTAAGAACGGGTTCTTCTAAACTTCGAAGTCGATTAGGTTGGTTTGTGTCGAGTATGAAAATTACATCCGAATTTTTTATAAGTTCATTGTGTTTCTCTGGAAAATATTTTTGTATCTCATTATTTTTGTCTAAAAATTCATAAAATTTTGGAGTTTCATTATGGTTTATGATGTGGACAATCTTGTTTAGTTTCTTTAAAAACCGCGCTAATGCAAGTTCACAACCCAAACTATCACCATCGGGATTAACATGCGAAGTGATGATGAATGAATTATGTTGTTTTATTTGCTTTGCGATTTTTTCAAAACTTTCATCATTCATTTTATTTCCCAGGTTTCACCGCTGTTAAATAATTTTTCCAGGTCACCGATTCCTTTTTTATTTATAATTTCTTTAATCTGGTTTTCAAGGAGTTCATTATAACTTGGTCTATCAACAGCATATAAGACACCTATAGGCCTGGGTAGGTTAGGGAAGTTAGACATATTTGCGATGATAAATGCGAGCATACTATCTTTTTCGTCGTGAACAATTAAATCATCAGCTGAAAATTTTCCATCTTGTAAGGACACTACCTCGGGAGTAAAGCCATTCAGGCGAATTCCTTTGTCTTTTTGTTTACCAAATATTAAAGGTTTACCGTTTTCTAAAACAACAACATTATCATCTTTTGTATCTTTTTCAGTATATAGTTCAAAAGCACCGTCGTTGAATACATTACAGTTTTGGTAAATTTCTAAGAAAGCTGTTCCTTTATGTTCTGCTACTCTCTTTATCATTGATTGTAGATGTTTAGGATCTCTATCGAGTGAACGGGCGACAAATGTAGCCTGAGAACCGAGTGCTAATGTTAATGGATTGAATGGTTGATCAATGTTTCCATATGGTGAAGATTTTGTAATTTGACCCTGTATTGAAGTAGGTGAGAATTGTCCTTTAGTAAGTCCATAAATCTGATTATTAAAAAGAAGAATTTTAATATCAATGTTTCTCCTACATGCATGAATAAAATGGTTACCACCGATACTCATACCGTCGCCATCACCTGTTGCAACCCAGACGGAAAGGTCTGGTCTTGCAATCTTTAGTCCGGTAGCAATTGCAGTCGCACGTCCATGAATTCCATGAAACCCGTAAGTATTCATATAATATGGGAAGCGGCTTGAACATCCGATACCGGAAACAAATACAACTTTTTCTTTAGGTATCCCAAGTTCAGGAAAAGTTCTTTGAACCTGAGCAAGTATTGAATAATCACCGCAACCAGGGCACCATCTTACCTCCTGATCCGATTGGAAATCTTTGAATGTATATTTTTGTGTTGAAACTGGATTTATTTGACTCAATATTTCATTTACTAAATTCATATCTACCTCACTTTAAAATTTCATCTACTTTGTTTTCGATTTCAATTGCTCTAAAGGGCAAACCACGAACCATATTGTAGCCAATTGCGTCAACTAAATATTTTTCTCTTAAGATTTTTATTAATTGTCCTAAATTGATTTCTGGTACGAGTATTTTTTTGAATTTTATTAATATATCGCCAACATTATTTGGTAAGGGATTTAGATATCGAAGGTGTAAATGAGAGACAGATTTTCCCTGAAGGCGTTTATTTTCGACAGCAGAGCGAATTGCACCAAAAGTACTGCCCCAGCTTACTAATAGAAGTTCCCCTGAATTATCGCCAAATATTGTTGCATTGGGAATATCGTTTGCTATATTTGCAATTTTTTTTGCTCTAAGCTTTACCATAAAATCATGATTTTCTGGATCGTAACTAATGTTACCGTAAATATGCGATTTCTCGAGTCCACCGATTCTATGTTCGAGTCCAGGTGTACCAGGAATTGCCCAGGGTCTGGATAATGTTATTTCATCTCTTGCGTATGGTTGGAATGTTGTTGGATCAGTTGCAAATTTTGGGGATATAACGGGTAATTCATTTAATTTTGGGATAAGCCAGGGTTCGGCGCCATTTGCAATATAACCATCGGTTAAAACTATCACAGGTGTCATATATTTTATCGCAATTCTTGCGGCTTCAAATGTTACATCAAAGCAGTCAGTAGGGGAAGATGCAGCAAGTACTGGTATGGGTGCTTCGCTGTTTCTCCCGAAAATTGCCTGTAAAAGATCTGCCTGTTCGGTTTTTGTGGGTAAACCTGTACTTGGTCCACCGCGTTGTACATCAACAACTACAAGTGGGAGTTCAAGCATAACTGCCAGACCTAAAGCTTCTGTTTTTAATGCCATACCTGGTCCGCTTGTTGTGGTAGCTGCAAGTGCTCCTCCATAAGCAGCACCTATTGCACTTGTTATGCCAGCGATTTCATCTTCTGCCTGTAATGTTTTAACACCGTAATTTTTATACTTCGATAATTCATGTAATATTTCGCTCGCTGGTGTAATTGGATACGACCCCAAGAATAATTCAAGATTTGCTTTTTTTGCTGCAGCCATTAATCCCCATGCAGTAGCTTCATTGCCTGTTATGCTTCTGTATTTTCCCGGTGGTAGTTGAGCTGGTTCAACTTCATAGCGAGTTGTAAATATTTCTGTTGTTTCTCCATATGCATAACCTGCTTTCAGCACTCGGGTATTTGCTTCAATAATCTCTGGTTGGTTAGAAAATTTTTCTTTTATCCACTTTAAAGTTGGTTCTATTGGTCTGTTATACATCCAATATGTTATCCCCAATGCAAAGAAATTTTTTGTTTTATCTACGAGTTTTGGAGATAAATTCATATCACTTAAAGCGTTTTGTGTAAGTTTTGATATTTCGACCGGGTAACACTGATATCTTCCGAGGGAACCATCTTCGAGTGGGTTTGATTCATATCCTGCAAGTTTCAAATTCTTTTCTATAAAATTGTCAGAATTGGCTATAATTGTTCCTCCATCCTTGAGACATTTCAGGTATGCTCTCAAAGCAGCCGGGTTCATCACAACAAGGCAATCACACTGATCTCCTGGAGTTCTAATTTCTTTAGCGCCGAAGTGGATTTGAAAACTGCTTACACCTGCGAGTGTACCGGCAGGTGCACGAATCTCTGCTGGATAATCAGGAAGGGTTGCTAAATCGTTTCCAACAAATGCAGTTGTAGTTGTAAACTGTCCTCCTGTAAGTTGCATTCCATCACCAGAATCACCAGCAAATCGAATGGTTACTTCTTCCAAAGATTTTATGGTTTTATTCATAATTAAATTCCGTTGTTAGTTTTTTAAAAGAACTGAAAATTTGATAAAAGTAATTTTGAATGGTGGGCCACAATACCCACCATTCGAGATTTACTATTCTCTAACAATCCATACCTTAAGTTTGGCAGTAACTTTAGGATGAAGTTTAATTGGCACCGTATAAATACCTAAAGCTTTCAATGGTTCTTCCAATTCGATGCTTCTTTTATCAATTGTTATGCCTTGTTCAGTAAGCGCTTCAGCAATTGATTGTGAGGTTACGGAACCAAAAAGTTTTTCATCCTCACCAACTTTGGCTTTAATAGTAACTGATAAGCTTTCGATTTTTGAGGCTACTTTTTGAGCGTTTCTCTCTTCTTTTTGTTGTCGATATGCATGCTGTTTCTTTTCTTCTTCAAGTGCACGCATATTGCCTTCAGTAGCCTGATATGCAATGTTTTTAGGGATAAGGTAGTTTCTGGCATATCCGTCTTTAACTTCAACCACATCGCCAATTTTACCTAATTTTTCGAAATCTTTTCTCAATATTATTTTCATTTTCTAATCCTCTTAATTTTATCTTATCGTATCGGAAACAAATGGAAGAAGTGCAAGGTGTCTGGCTCGCTTTATTGCGGTAACCAGTTGCCTTTGGTGTTTGGCACAGGTACCGGTAATTCGCTTGGGTATAATTTTCCCTTGTTCGTTTACAAAGCGTTGAAGTTTTTTGTCGTCTTTATAATCTATATAAGTTTCCTTATTTTCGCAGAATTTGCATACACGCCTCTTCCTTAAAGCAGTCGTGTCTAATTTTTTAAGTTCAGCTCTATTCATTTTTGTTATCCTTTAATAATTGTGATTCTTCGTTTGTTAGAAATTTATCAAATGTATCGTCTTCGGGAACTTCTAATTTATCTTCTTGATCAAATGCACTTCCGTTGAGTGTCTCAATTTCTGT
Organism: Ignavibacteriota bacterium; assembly: GCA_003327435.1. Taxonomy (GTDB): domain Bacteria; phylum Bacteroidota; class Ignavibacteria; order UBA10030; family BY39; genus BY39. The sequence continues at coordinate 115,696 of QOQV01000001.1, read as the reverse complement.
AGTTTTTCCTTTTTTGTTGAGAAATTGAATTCTACGAGCTTTAATTTCCACAATATGTCGAACATTATTTTCCCCGTTTTTAAGTGTACGACTTTGTAATTCACCTTCAACGAATACTGCACTTCCTTTTTTCAACCTGTTCATACAGCTCTCAGCTAACTTGTTCCAGGCAACAACACCGACAAAACATACTTCTTCCTGCCACTTATTGCTACTATCTCTGTAGCGTCTATTTGAAGCAATTGAGAAGTTCACAACAGGTGTGTTATTAGTCGTTTTTCTAAATACTGGATCACGGGTTAAATTTCCGACTATCATAACATTGTTAAGTTCAGGTAATTTCAATTCTGCCATAATAATACATCCTCCATACTCATCGTTTGGTTAAACATATATTTTTTTTATTGATTTTCTTCTTCATCATCGAAAAGCGGTTCACGCTCTTCAATTTCAAAAGGTTCTGGAAACTCTTCTAATTCGGGCAATTCAGTTGGTATTTCTCTCTTAGCTTGTAGAGCTTTTTTATCTAACTGAATTGTTAGGTAACGCAAGATGTTTTCATCTAACTTGTAATATTTTTCAAGTTGTTGAATTGTAGAACCAAAAGCTTTGAATTCTATTACGGTATAATAACCGTTGTTCTTCTTTTTTATTGGATAAGCTAATCGCTTTCGGCCCCACTTACTGATGGTAATTATTTCACCACCATATCTAACTATTTGTTCCTGTACTTTTGCAATTATTGCATCAATTATTGGATCATCCAGTGATGCGTTAACAATGAAAGTTGTTTCGTATGTTTTTTTTGTTTTTTCCATATATTTGCCCTTTGGACAGTTTGTTATTGTTTTATCTGGCTTATCGCTAATTGCGAAAAGCAGGGTTAATTAAAATTTATCTTAATAATAAAGGTGCTATAACTAAAGATACAACAGACATTAGTTTTATCAAAATATTCATTGAAGGACCAGCTGTATCTTTAAATGGGTCTCCAACTGTATCACCTACAACTGCTGCTTTATGAGCATCTGTGCCTTTTTTTTCACCGGGGATTTCACCTTTTTCAATTGCTTTTTTGGCGTTATCCCAGGCGCCACCAGCATTTGCCATCATTAAAGCTAACAGTACTCCAGAAACTGTAGCACCTGCCAGCATGCCGCCTAAGGCAGCCGGACCTAATACAAAACCAATTATTACTGGTGCAATTACTGCTGTAATACCTGGTAAAATCATTTCCTTTAATGCCGCTGCAGTGGATATATCGACGCATCTTGCAGTATCGGGCTTGGCATTTTTATCGCCAGCCAATAATCCGGGAATTTCCCTAAACTGCCTTCGAATTTCGTCTACCATTTTACCTGCAGCTTTTCCAACTGATGTCATAGTTAATGCAGCAATAAAGAAGGGAAGTATTCCACCAATAAAAAGTCCAATTACCACAAGGGGATCTGTTACAATAATTTGAAGTGGACTTTCACCATGTGAAAGTAGGATATCATAGATTTTCCAGTTACCAGTTAACTCTATACCAGATGATTTCATCTCATCTAACTTCGTAACAATTGTCGAGTTGACAGCTTGTGAAAAAGCAGCAAAGAGAGCTAATGCAGTCAATGCTGCTGATCCTATAGCAAAACCTTTACCCATAGCAGCTGTTGTATTTCCTAACGCATCTAAACCATCGGTTATTTTTCTGACTTCAGGACCCAAACCTGACATCTCTGAAATTCCACCAGCATTATCAGCTATTGGTCCATATGCATCAACAGACATCGTAATTCCGACTGTTGCTAACATACCAACCGCTGCAATTCCGATTCCATATAAACCAGCAACTTCGTTTGAAACAAAGATGGCAATACAAATAGCGATAACTGGTAGAGCAACAGATTCGAGTCCTACTGCCAATCCATGTATAATATTTGTTGCTGCGCCAGTTTTACTCGCATTACTGATTCTAATAACTGGTTTCGATGAAGTATAGTATTCAGTAATTAATCCAATGGCAATACCAGCAATTGTTCCAAAGAATATTGCCCAAAATACATTGTTACTAACATCAAAAGTTTGGGTCAAAATTAAACTTCCGATTAAGAATAATCCAGCAGCAATAAATGTTGCATACCGTAATGCACCAGCAGGTGAGAGCTTCTTAAGTGCCCTCATTGAAATTATTCCGATAAATGAAGCTAATAAACCAATCGCTGCTAAAACAATTGGAAGTGCCATTAAAATTGATTTTATGTCGAAATCAGGTACTTCGGGAATTGCTTTTAACTGAGATAATTTTTCCGGTAGTAAAGTTGCAGCAATTGCAATGGTTGCAACTATTGAACCAACATACGATTCAAAAATATCAGCACCCATACCTGCGACATCACCAACATTATCGCCAACATTATCAGCAATTACGCCTGGATTTCGTGGGTCATCTTCTGGAATTCCTGCTTCAACTTTTCCAACTAAATCGCTACCAACATCGGCTGCTTTTGTGTAAATTCCACCACCAACGCGAGCAAATAGAGCAATAGAACTTGCACCCATAGCAAAACCATTTATGATATTTGCCGTTTCTGGTTTACCGAAAAAGTAGAAGAAAATACCGACTCCAATCAAACCCAAGCTTGCAACACTAACACCCATAACTGCACCACCATTAAAAGCAACTAATAAAGCTGAACCCTGTCCAGACTCTTTTGCTGCCTGTGCGGTTCTTACATTTGCTTTTGTAGCAGCTCGCATTCCAAAAAATCCTGCAAGTATAGAACAGGTTGCACCACTAATAAAAGCAACTGCTGTTAACCAGCTTAAAAAATATCCTAATAACAAAAATACAATGAGAATGAAAAATACCAATACAGAATATTCTCTCCGCAAGAATGCCATTGCACCAATTTGTATTTGGTTGGCAATGTCCTGCATTTTTTCATTACCAGCAGAATGCTTCTTAACTATTAAGTATATTAGCAATGCAACAAAAAGACCAAAGATTCCAATAAATATAGAAACATTAGAAAGTAAGAACATATATTATGACTCCTTGATAGTTTTTGGATTATATTTATTCATTGCCGAAGATATCCCCTCACTCAGATATGTTAAAGCAGCACTTCGGGCTCTTAAAACCATCTCTTCAACTATCGGGACTTCATCGGGGTTAAAAGTTGAAAGAACATAATGTGAACGTTCAGTTTTGCTTCTGGGAAATGTTGTACCCGCTATACCACAACGCAATCTTGGAAAGTTTTGAATTTGGGTGTGAAATATTATTGAGTATAAACCATTATGCCCACCATCACTACCCCGTTGCCGTAATCTTATACTACCAAGTGGAAGCTGAAAATCATCACAAACAACGAGAATGTTTTCAGGAATTGCTTTAAATCTTTCGATTATATCCAAGACCGCGATGCCACTGTTATTCATATATGTAGTGGGCTTCACAAGTCCAACTTTTTTCCCCTGATAAGTGGTAAAGCTAATGAGATAATCTCCTCTTCCAGGTAATAATTTTACTCCGAGGCGATCAGCTAAAGCGTCAATCACTCGAAATCCAATATTGTGTCTGGTCCCTTCATATTCTGAACCAGGATTTCCTAAACCTACTATGAAATACACGGCGTAGATACTTTTAATTTTGAAATAAAATAACTATTCAGATTTTTCTTCCTCTTCGCCCTCAGCTGCTTTCTTACCTTTTGCAACAACTTCAGGCTCAGTAACTTCCTCAGTAACTGGTGCAACTTCAGCAGCTGCTTTTTCTACCAATGGTGGTAGTACTGCAACTATAGTAGTATTCTCGTTTTCTAAAATGGTATAATTTCCGGTTTGCAGATCTTTCACATGTATTGATTGGTTTATTAGCAGGTTTTCTACATTAATTTCAATATGTTGTGGTATATCTTTGGGTAAACAGGATATTTTAAGCTTATGTATAATATGTTGTAACATTCCGCCATCCTTTACACCTTGAGGAATACCACCGGTTAGTACAACAGGAACATCAATAGTTATCTTTTCATCTAATTTTATTCCTTGTAAATCGATGTGTATTGGCCTATCAGTAACTGGATCTAATTGCCAAGCTTTAAGAATGCACTTTTGTTCGGTACCATCATCTAATTTTAAGTTAATTATATTTGTCTCAGTCGAGTTAATTAATTTAACTATACTTTTTTCTGGAATTGCGATACTGAGATTTTTCTCACCATGTAAGTAGAAAATTCCAGGTATTTTACCCTGACGGCGTAATGTATTAACTTTCTTGCCTTTAATATTTCGAATTTCACCTTGTAATGTAACTTCTGCCATTGTTTTTCCTTTGTTTAAATTTAATTAACCTTTGTATACATCAAATAATGAACTTATGGATTTGTTTTTATAACATCTATAAATAGCTTCAGCGAATAATCCGGCTGCTGATAAACATTTAATTTTTTTAATCTTCATAATTGATTTTTCTATTTTTACAGAATCAGTGATATAAAGCAGTTTAATATCCGATTTAGCAATTTTTTCTGCAGCATCACCGGATAAAATTGGATGAGTGCAAGCACCATAAATATCTTTTGCACCAGCATTTTTAAGTGCTTCTACTGCATTTATGAATGTATTGCCTGTATCAATTAGGTCGTCAACAATCAAAATATTTTTATTAGTAGCATTTCCGATAATATTCATAACTTCTGTTTGATTTGGCTTTGGCCTGCGTTTGTCAATCAATATTAATTCGGCACCTAATCGTTTAGCATAAGAGCGTGCAAGTTTAATACTGCCAACATCAGGTGAAACAACTGCTAAATTTTTTATCCTGTGTTGCTTGAAATATGGAGCAAAAATTGCTGAAGAATATAAATGATCCACAGGAATATCAAAAAATCCTTGAATTTGTGCAGCATGCAGATCCATTGTTATGATCCTATCAGCACCAGCTGATACAAGTAAATTTGCAACTAACTTTGCTGTTATTGAAACTCTTGGCTGATCTTTTCTGTCCTGACGGGCATAACCAAAATACGGAATTACTGCAGTAATTCGTTTTGCAGAAGCTCTCCTGGCTGCATCCAGCATTATCAAGAGCTCCATCAAATTATCAGCAGGTGGATTTGTGGACTGCACAATAAAAACATCCGAACCTCTGATATTCTCGTTGTATTTTACCCAAATTTCACCGTCACTGAAATTCTTTAATTCTCGTTTACCAAGTTTTTTTCCAAGCTTTAAACTTATTGCTTTTGCAAGCTCTGGATTTGATCTTCCAGAGAATATTTTAAGATTCGACATAATTTGTTTTAATTTTTTAGGCTTATTTTTGGGTAAAATACTCCAAACAAGCAAAATTTTGTAAATTTTGAATTTAAATATACATAATTTTTTTAAATATAGCAAAAACTATTTTTGTATATCTTATCAAGTTTGAATATATTTTATCAAATGAATGAGAATTATTATACAGTTACCCAGTTAACTAAACAAATTCGAAATGTTTTAGAACAAACATTTTTTGACGTAACGGTTTTGGGTGAAATATCAAATTTTAAAAAACATACCTCAGGTCATCTGTATTTTACATTAAAAGATGAAAATGCTTCAATCAATGCAGTTATGTGGAGAAATAGGGTAGCAAATCTTTTCTTTACACCACAGGATGGTATGAAGGTTATTGCCCGTGGCTCAATAAGCGTTTACGAAATTAGAGGAACTTACCAGCTTGATGTTTCTTATTTGAAACCCTTGGGTATTGGTGAATTACAGATAGCGTTTGAAGAATTAAAAAAGAAATTAGCGGCGGAAGGTTTGTTTGATCCAAGATATAAAAAACCTCTACCAGAATTTCCACAAAGGATAGGTATTGTAACTTCACCTACCGGAGCCGTAATTAGGGATATTGCGAATATAATAGCCCGTAGGTTTCCAATTGTAGAATTATTACTTTATCCCGTTATTGTTCAGGGAGCTGGGGCTGCAGAAGAAATTGCTAACGCAATTAGTCAGTTTAATAAGTATAAAAATATTGATGTGATGATTATTTGTCGAGGAGGTGGTTCACTTGAAGATCTCTGGGCATTTAACGAGGAAATTGTAGCGCGAGCAATATTTAATTCTGAAATTCCGATAATAAGTGCAGTTGGCCATGAGACAGATTTTACTATATCTGATTTTGTAGCTGATTTAAGGGCTCCAACTCCTTCAGCTGCTGCAGAGTTGGTTGTGCCGAATGTCACGGATATTATTGAAAATGTAAAGAATTTTGTTTATACTATGAAAGAAAATGTTTCTGATAATATTTCATTTTACAAAGATAGTATCAATAGTCTGATTTCAAATTATTATTTTAATTTACCAATGAATAAAGTAAAACAATCAATGCAAAGAATTGATGAGTTTGATAGAATTATAAAATTGTTAATTGAGCGTTCACTGAATGAAAAGAAAATACATATCAAAAATTTTGAACAGAGAATATCATCGCTTAATCCAGAATCAGTATTAAATAGAGGTTATGCAATTGTTTATAAAAATTCTCACATCATTGATAGAGCTTATAAACTAAATTCAGGTGACGAAGTCGGAATAAAATTTAAAGACAAAAAACTTAACGCTACTATTACAGAGGATAAAAAAGAATGAAAAAAAAATCTAAGGATTCAATTTTTACAATTGAAAATCAAAAAGATTTAAAATCACTTAAATTTGAAGATTGCTTCAAAAGATTAGAGAAAATTGTAAGTATTTTGGAAGAGGGCTCTGTTTCACTTGAAGAATCTATAAAGTTATATGAAGAAGGCATTGGACTGGCAAAAATTTGTATGGAAAAATTAAGTGATGCCGAATTAAAAATAAAAAAGCTCAGTAAAGAAATAAATGGAAAAATTATATTCGAGGATTTTGATTTAGATGAATGAAAAAATGATAAATGAAAAATATAAGCTGTTATACAGGATAAACACACCTGAAGATTTACGAAAACTATCAATTAATGAGTTGAAATTTCTTTCTGATGAGATAAGAGAATTTTTAGTTGAGATTGTTTCGAAAACTGGTGGACATTTAGGTTCAAGTCTGGGTGCCGTTGAACTGACATTAGCGCTTCATTACGTATTCAACACGCCTTATGATAAGCTTGTATGGGATGTTGGACATCAAGCATATGTACATAAAATTATAACCGGAAGGCGAGATGTTTTTCATACTCTTAGGCAGTTTGGTGGAATTAGTGGATTTTTGAAAATCACAGAAAGTGAATATGATACTTTTGGAGCAGGTCATGCAAGTACGGCAATATCAGGTGCACTTGGTATGGCTGTAGCAAGAGATCTTAAAAAAGAAAAATATCGGGTTGTTGCAATTGTTGGCGATGGATCTATGACTGGTGGAATGGCTTTCGAAGCTATGAATAATGCCGGATTGCAAAAAAGAAATTTAATAATTATTCTAAATGACAACAATATGTCCATAGCACCAAATGTTTCTGCAATCACAAATTATTTCACTGAGTTAATTTCAAGGCCCGAATATAATAAATTAAAAGCAGGTGTGTGGGACTTAACAGGAAAATTGGATTCTCTCGGAGATAGATTAAGAAAAATTGCTGTTCGGCTTGAAGAAGGAATTAAAGTAGTAATTACTCCAGGTATGCTTTTTGAAGCTCTTGGGTTCCGATATTTTGGACCATTAAACGGTCACAATATACAAAAATTGATAAAGATTTTAAATCAAATAAAAGATCTCAATGGTCCGATATTGGTTCATGTAATGACAGAAAAAGGTAAAGGATATCCCCCAGCTGAAGAAGATTCACAAAAACTACATGGTATTTCACCACCAAGTATAATATCTGAAAAATGTAGTGAAGATGTTAAAATTAAAGCACCAAGCTATACCAAAGTTGCAGGAAGTACTTTTGTTGAACTTGCTAAACAAAATGATAAAGTTGTTGGTATAACTGCCGCAATGCCAGACGGAACAGGATTGGATCAACTTCAAAAAGAATTTCCTGATAGATTTTTTGATGTTGGAATTGCCGAGCAACATGCTGTTACATTTGCGGCTGGACTTGCGACTCAAGGATATATTCCAATCGCAGCTATATATTCCACATTTTTACAGCGGGCTTTTGACCAAATAATACACGATGTAGCATTGCAAAAATTACATGTAGTCTTTGCAATTGATAGGGGTGGTATTGTTGGAGCTGATGGACCAACTCACCACGGAGTCTTTGATCTAGCATATTTACGTATTATTCCAAATTTAGTGATTATGGCTCCAAAAGATGAGAATGAATTGCGACATATGATTTATACAGCTGTAAATTATACTAATGGTCCTGTGGCTATTCGTTACCCTCGTGGAGAAGGTGAAGGCGCTAAAATGGATGATAAATTACAAAATCTAAAAATTGGTAAAGCGGAGATAGTAAAAGAAGGAAATAAAATCGCGATTCTTGCAATTGGTAAAATGGTATCTCATTCTATTTCTGCAGCTAAAATACTTAAATCTTATGGATTTGATCCGATGATAGCAAATATGCGTTTTGTAAAGCCATTGGATCAAGAACTAATCTCTAATGTTATAAAAAATTATGATGTGATTGTTACTGTTGAAGATGGTATATTATATGGTGGATTTGGATCAGCTGTAAATGAATTTGTAATTCAGAAAGGTATCTATAAATCAAAAATTTTAAATCTTGGTATCCCTGACGAATTTGTTCCGCACGGAACTCCAGAAGAGCTATATAAGCTTTTGCGACTTGATCCTGAAGGTATTGCTCAGCAAATAGTTGAACTCATAAAAAACAATCAAAATAATTTATGAAAACGGTTAAAATTGGAATAGTTGGGTTGGGTTGGGTATCGCAGGTATTTCATTTACCTATCCTTAAAAAATTATCTGATGTTGAAATCGTAGCAATATGCGATATCGACAAAACTAAATGTCAGGTAGTAGCTGAAAAATTCGGAATTAGAAAGTATTACACAAATTATATCGATATGTTTGAACACGAAGACATCAATGCTGTCGACATTTGTACCCCAACTGATACACATAAAGCTATCATTTTGGAGGCAACAAAAAGGAATTTAAATATTTTTGTTGAAAGACCTGTAGCACGCTATCACCAGGAAGCTGTCGATATTGCAGAAGCAGTAAATGAAAAGAAGATTAAGTTAATGGTTGGAATGAATAACCGATTTCGACCAGATATGATGCTACTAAAAAGTATAATTGAAAGTAATGAGTTAGGAAAAATTATGTATGTTAAAACTGGATGGATTAAGAAAATATCTACTGATAAAAAATGGATGATTCAAATAGATAAATCAGGTGGTGGAGTATTTATTGATCTTGGTCTTGCTGCTCTTGATACATTACTATGGACTGTTAATTTTACAGAGATAAAAAGAGTTTCTGCTTTTACATTTTACAATACTACTAAAAATGTCGAAGATACCTGTATTGCATATTTCGAGACGAAAGACAATGCTGTACTTACACTTGAAACAAGCTGGTCGTTCCAGACAGTTACTGATCAGTTTTATTGTGATATATATGGAACTAAGGGTACCGCCCAGATAAATCCCTTGAAAATTTTTAAAAATTACGGTACAGATGTCGTAAATGTGTTTCCAACTAAATTAGAATCGCCACAAAATATAGCAAAGAAAAGTTATGAGAATGAATTAAAGCATTTTATCGGTTCGGTAAGGGACTTACACCCTTTGATATCAACTATAGATGAAGCAATTAAAAGAATGAAAGTTGTTGAAGCAGTTTATAAGTCAGCAAAGTCGAAAAAAGAAATAGTAATAAAATAAAATTTTATGGGAAAAATTATCGCACTTCTTACAGATTTCGGTTTAAAAGATGGTTACATTGCTGTAATGAAGGGAGTTATAAAGTCAATTGCACCTAATACTGATATAATAGATATTACACACGATATTAGTCCTCAAAATATTGATGAAGCTGCTTATGTACTCTGGACTTCCTATAAATATTTTCCGAAATCCACTATATTTGTTACAGTAGTGGATCCAGGTGTTGGAAGTAATAGAAAAATATTAATGGTGAAAACTAAAAATTATATCTTTCTTGCACCTGATAATGGTATATTGAAATACATTTTTGCATATCAGGAAGTATTAAAAATTTACAATTTAGAGAACAAGGAATATTTTTTAAAAAATATTAGTAATACATTTCATGGCAGGGATATATTTTCTCCTGTTGCTGCATATATATCAAAAGGTATCCCACTAAAAAACTTTGGAACAGAAACTACACCTTTGACCAGACCAGAGTATTTTTTATCTTTAGCCAGTGTTAAGAATAAATCAATTAATGGGAAAATTTTATATATAGACAGATTCGGAAATATAATCACTAATATTTTGATAGAAAATAATAAGTACATTGATGATATTCAATACATTGAAATTGGAAAAACTCATGTAAATCATTTTTATAAATATTATTCAGAAGCGAGAAATTCTAAGATATTCGGATTGGTTGGTAGCAGTAATTTATTAGAATTAGCTATGCGAAATCAAAATGCTGCAAAAATTTATAAAGTAAAAATTGGTACAAAAATTAAAGTTGTTTTGAGATGAAGGATTCAGAACACGAAAAATATATGAAAATGTGTTTTGACCTTGCTCTCAAAGGTGCTGGTTATGTAAGTCCAAATCCTATGGTAGGTGCAGTACTCGTAAAAAATGGAAAAATCGTGGGGAAGGGTTACCACCGATATTTTGGAGGTGCTCATGCAGAGGTAAATGCCATTAATTCCGCAGGAACACAGGCAAATGGAGCAGACCTTTATGTCAATCTTGAACCCTGTAGCCATTATGGGAAAACACCCCCGTGTGTCGATTTGATTATCAAGAAAAAAATTAAACGCGTTATAATCGCCACTCGTGATCCAAATCCATTGGTAAATGGAACAGGAATTCGAAAATTAAAAGAAGCTAAAATTGAAGTCATAGAAAATGTTCTTAAAAGTGAAGCAATTGAGTTAAATGAAGCATTCTTTAAATTTATACAGAAAAGATTACCTTTCGTTGCTTTAAAGATTGCACAAACAATTGATGCAAAAATAGCAGATTCAAAAAGTCGAGCAAGATGGATTACAAGTTCCATATCAAGAAAAAGGGTTCATATTTTACGCTCCCAATATGATGCAGTGATGATTGGAGCTAATACTGTTCTGATTGATAATCCGCAACTTACAGTAAGGTTAGTTAATGGTAAAAATCCAATAAGAGTTATACTTGATGGAAGATTTCAATTAAGCCCATCCTATAATATTTTTATAGATGCTAAAAAGGTACCAACATTTTTATTTGTAGATCAATTAGAATATAGTTCAAAAAAACAGAAGGTGAAATTATTTCAATCGAAGGATGTGAAGGTCATCCCTGTTAGAGGTAAAAACAAAAAAATTCCATTAAAAAAAATCCTCAAAAAACTTTATGCATATAATATATCTTCAGTACTTGTTGAGGGTGGACAGACCTTGTTTACAGAATTCTTAAAAAAGAAACTTGCAGATCGTGCTTATATATTCATCGCACCCAAAATATTAGGGAATGGATTGAGTAGTGTTTCAAACAATTTATTACGTTCGATAAATAATCCTTTAGAATTATCAAACCTCAAAATAGAACAAATTTCTAATGACATCTTGATTCAGGGAAAAATAAAATACTAGTGGGATAATTATGTTTACAGGAATAATTACAAATATCGGAATTGTCTCTTCAATAAAAAAAATTGGTAATGCAACAGTAATTAAAATCAAGTCACCTGAAGTTGTAAATCAACTAAAACTTGGCGAGAGTATTGCAGTCAATGGAGTTTGTCTGACAGTTATTAATAAAATAAAAAACCAATTCGAAGTAGAAGCTGTTGAAGAAACAATCAAAAAAACAACTTTTAAATATTTGGAACAAGGTGAAGAAGTAAATCTGGAATTGGCACTAACAGTAAGTGATCGCTTAAATGGCCATATTGTTCAGGGGCATGTTGATTGCGTAGGTACTATAAAATCTCTAAAGAAATTAACTAAAAGCTGGATTATAAATATCCAAATTCCCGATGAAAATAAGGTTAATATAGTCAAAGTTGGTTCTATTGCAATCGATGGGATTAGTTTAACCATATCAGATGTTACAGATAACTGTTTTGATGTGTCGATAATCCCGTATACAATGATGCATACTATTCTAAAAAATAAAAAACCTGGTTCTAAAGTTAATGTTGAATTTGATATTATAGGAAAATATATAGTTAATTATTTAAATGGTCTTTTACAAAATAAACCAGAAAGCAAGATTACACTCGAAAAGTTAAAAAAATTAGGTTTTTGAATATTAATAACAAATTTCTTATTTTTAGCAAAAAATAAAGGTTATTTCAATGCAATTTCCTTTACAAGATTTAAATTCATTAACACCAATATTTGGATTATTAATTACTGCATTTGTTGTGGTTATTATTGAAGCTTTAATAAGAAAAAGTTCAACTTTAAGTTATTGGATATCAATTATTGGGATTGTTGTTTCGATAATAATGACCATAGATATTTTTCAGGACTCCACAATAAGTTTCTTTGAGATGTTTCGCCTTTCGGCTTATGGTAATTATTTTAGTGTGTTATTTATGGTATCAGCTCTTTTCACTATTTTCCTATCGAGAGACTATCTTGATAAGCTTGGAACACATTATGGAGAATATTATGCAATAATATTATTTGCTACGGTCGGAATGATATTGATGGCGAATGCTGCAGATTTAATCATCATATTTCTTGGTATCGAACTTATGTCCATTTGTCTTTATATCCTTGCCGGCTTTATGCGTAAACGATTGAAATCCAATGAAGCAGCACTAAAATATTTTTTACTTAGTGCTTTTATGACCGGCTTTCTGCTGTACGGAATAGCATTGATATATGGAACTACAAATACAACTAATATTGCTAAAATTATTGAATATTATTCGACGAACTCGTCACTGCCAACAATGTTCTGGATTGGAGTCGGTTTAGTTCTTATTGGCTTAGCTTTTAAAGTTGCCTCAGTGCCATTTCATATGTGGGTACCTGATGTTTATGAAGGCGCTCCCACTACTATAACCGCATTTATGTCTACAGGTGCCAAAGCGGCAGCATTTTCAGCATTAATATTGATCTTTCCTGATAATCTTTTGGCTGATTCAAAAATTCAACTGATTCTTGCTATACTTGCTTCTGCATCGATGATTGTTGGTAATATAATCGCAATATCTCAAAACAATATCAAAAGGATGTTAGCATATTCAAGTATTGCACATGCAGGATATATGTTGATTGGTTTAGCATCCGCTAACCCTGGCGGTAAAAATGGTATATTATTTTATTTATCGGCTTATGTCCTTATGAATATTGGCGCATTTGGAATTCTTTCTATATTCGAAAAAGATGAAGAAAAGTATCTTACCTTCGATGATTACATTGGATTATCAACAAAATTTCCTTTTCATTCTGCTCTAATGGCAATATTTATGTTTTCATTAACAGGAATACCACCCTTTGCGGGATTTTTTGGAAAGTATTATATTTTTGCAGCAGCTGTAAACGCTAACTTAACATGGCTTGCTGTCTTAGGTGTGTTGATGTCGGTCGTCTCAGCTTATTATTATCTGAGATTGGTTGTATTGATGTATTTTAGAGAAGCCGAAACCACTATATCGACAGCATTTAACCCAATCAATAACTCAATTATTTTTTTGAGTGCTCTCGGTTTGTTTGTATTCGGAATTTTCCCATCTTTGTTAATGCAAATCATTGAGCGGTTATTCTAAATATGAATCCGGTCTTAACACCCGAGGAAATGAGAAATATTGATAGAATCACTATTGATTCTATTGGTATTCCTGGATGTGTTCTGATGGAAAATGCTGGCAGGGGAATTGTCGCACATATTATTAAAAAATACGGAGCAATCGATAAAAAAAATTTTTTAGTTATTTGCGGAAAAGGGAATAATGGAGGTGATGGATTTGTCGTTGCAAGATATCTATATAATTTAGGTGCAAATGTTACGGTTCTCTTATTGACAAAAAAAGAACAAATTACAGGAGATGCAAAGATTAATTTTGATATACTTATTAATATTTTAAAAAACAGGGAAGCACGGCAAAATTTAAAAGTTTTGGGATTTAAGAATTTTAATATGCTCCATAAATTCCCAAAATTTGATTTCATAGTTGATGCAATTTTTGGTACAGGTTTTACTGGAACCTTAGATGATTTTTTTCTGAAAATCGTAAAATGGATTAATTCACAATCAATACCAGTAATATCTATTGATATACCCTCAGGCGTTAATGGTACAACTGGCTCTGTTGAAAATGATGCAGTAAAGTCAAATTTGACAGTAACAATGGGATTTAAAAAAACAGGCTTACTTATTGGTAATTCAGTAAATTATATAGAAGATTTAAAGCTTGTTGATATCTCTATACCGAGATTTCTATCGAAAAAATTTAAGTTCAAGACATATGAAGTAACACTTTCCGATATTCGTAACATATTTCCTGTTCGGGAAAAAACAGCTCATAAGTACAGCGTTGGAAAAGTTTTGGTTTTAGCTGGTTCAGTAGGTTATACGGGAGCATCAGCATTGACATCACTCTCAGCAATTAAAACTGGAGCAGGAGCAGTAATATTAGGTACACCTGATAAAGTATATCCGATATTAGCGCGCAAACTAACTGAAGTGATGGTATTTCCACTTGATTCCACTAAAAACGGATCATTATCCTTGAATTCATACGAAAAAATTCAAAAACATCTTAAATGGGCTGATGTATTAGCTATCGGACCCGGAATTTCCACAAATGATGAAACAGCAGAATTAGTAATAAAAATCATCTATGAATTTGGTAAAAAAATAGTAATAGATGCTGATGCAATAACAATTCTTTCTAATGAACTGAAGATTTTGAAACGAAGAAAATCGAAACAACTTATTATAACACCTCATATGGGAGAATTTTCAAGATTAACCAGATCTACAGTTGAAGAAATCGAAAAAAATAAATTCGCAGTTTCAAGAGAGTTTGCAAAAAAATTTAATCTTGTTTTGGTTTTAAAAGGTGCTCCAACCATTACTGTAACACCAGATAATCGTGTCTATATAAACTCCACAGGAAATCCAGGTATGGCAACTGCAGGCTCAGGTGATGTTTTATCTGGAATAATATCAGGTTTGTTCGCTCAGGGTTTGAACGCAGAGGATGCATCTATAGCAGGTGTATACTTACATGGCTTGGCTGGAGACATTGCAAAATTAAATTTAGGCATAAAAAGTTTAACAGCAACTGATATACAAAAATATATACCCGATGCTATTAAACTGATTGAAAGGGGAAAATATAATTGCTGAATTCTTTCTCAAGATACCATCTCCCACCGTTTATTTGGGGATTAATAATTTTTATAGTCTCATCAATACCTTCTGATAAAATTCCAAATATACAAATTTTTGGAATTGATAAGATTGTTCATATTTTTGCTTTTTTTGTTTTCGGTTACCTGGTTTTTAGATCAATCAATCACTCAAAAGGAGTAAGTTATAGTTTTAAAAAAATTGCAACTTATGTAATTATAATCGTAGCCATATTTGGTGTTATAGATGAGTTGTATCAAGGATTAATTCCTGGACGTACAACAGATTTTTTTGATTTCGTTGCTGATTTAATTGGAGGAATTCTATCAATAGTATTTCAGAAAAAATTAAAATATGTTAGGGAAGATAAAGTTTAATTATTTACATTATGTTAGTTGAAATTATAATTTTAATACTCCTAATTATTCTTGCTGCATTATATGCTGGTTCTGAGATTGTTTTTGTTGTGGTCAGTAAATTAAAGGTGGAACTTAAAACCCAAAAAGGTGAATTTACTGCGAAGGTTGCTCTCAACTATCTTAACAATCCTAAAGATTTTTTAATTATATCACTCGTTGGTACAAATATTTTTGACATTGCATTTTCTTCTACCTTTGCCATAATTATAAATAAATTATTTTCTTTAGAACCAGTATATGTTATGCTGATAACTGCATTTTTATTGTTAGTTTTTAGTGAGATAATACCCAAGGTTTTTTTTCGTGAAAATGCAGATAAATTTATTTATCCTTTCACAATATTTTTAATAATAAGTAAAATAATTTTTTTCCCTATTATTGCAGTATTAAATTACATCGTTAATAAATTGATCCAAATTGTTAAAGTCGTTGATACTTCGGATAGATTGAGTTATACTCGAGAGGATTTTTATAACCTTGTAAGATCAAGTGAAAAACTTCAAGAGGAAACGGATGAAACCTCATATTTTATAAAGTCTCTTGAACTAATGGATAGGGTTGTAAAAGAAATTATGATCCCAAGAACAGAAATTATCGGTGTGAATAAGAATGCTGAAATGAAAGACATTATTGATATTATGAGTAAATATCAGGAAGATAAAGTTATCATTTATGAAAATAATATAGACAATATTTTGGGCTATATTGAAATAAAAGACTTACTGGAAGAGCAGGTAAGTATAGATAAAATAATTAAACCGGTCATTTATATTCCAGAATCGTTGAAGTGTTCAGATCTATTAATAAAATTTCAATACGAACGCAAATATATATCAGTTGTTGTAGACGAGTTTGGAGGAACAGCAGGTCTGATAACATATCGAAAGCTTTTGGAGGAAATAATTGGTGATATTGCTGAAGGAAAGGATTATTGGAGTTCTTTTAATAAAAAGTTAGATAATAACACATATATTTTCAGTGGTAGAATTGAATTAGATTTACTAAATGAAAAGTATAATTTAGATATTTATTCTGATGAAGCCGTCACTTTAGGCGGGTTTATTACTGAAAAAACTGGGAAAATTCCAAAGGTAGGAGAAATTGTCAAAGTAAATAAATTCAAATTCAAAATATTGAAAGCCAGTAAAACACGTATTGAGTTAGTTGAATTAAAAATTGAAAAATGATGGGTTTGTTTATTCCATTAAATTTCATTAAATTTAGTTAGAATTTGAAATTTATTCTTATAAATATCGATAATAATGCGCGAGCCGGTGTAATTGAAACTGATCATAGTAAAATAGAAACACCAGTTTTTATGCCAGTTGGTACTCAGGGCGCGGTTAAAGCTATTGAACATAGAGAACTTCTTGAAATAGATACAAAGATAATTTTAGGTAACACATATCACATTTATCTTAGACCTGGAGTTGAGCTGATACATCGATTCGGTGGACTGCATAAATTTATTGGATGGAATCAGAGTATTCTTACTGATAGTGGTGGATACCAGATATTCAGCTTGGCAGATTTAAATAAAATATCTAAAGATGGTGTATATTTTCAATCTCACATTGATGGTTCAAAACATTTTTTTACACCGGAGACTGTGATTGATATACAAAGATATCTTGGTTCAGATATTATGTTGGTATTGGACGAATGTGTACCGTATCCAGCAAGCTACGAATATGCGAGTAAGTCACAGGAACTCACTACCGACTGGGCAATTAGATGTAAAAATCAATTTAAAAAAACATCAACTTTGTATTCTCATACTCAAGCAATTTTTGGAATAGTACAGGGTAGTGTTTATCCTGATTTAAGAAGAAAATCTGTAAACGAGTTGATTGAAGTTGATTTCGACGGTTATGCAATTGGTGGATTATCAGTTGGTGAACCAAAAGATTTAATGTACGAAATGACTAAAATTTGTACTGAGAAATTACCATTTGAGAAACCCAGATACTTAATGGGTGTAGGTACACCTGAAGATATTCTTGAAGGAATAGAATCAGGCGTAGATATGTTTGATTGTGTAATGCCAACTCGAAACGGACGGAATGCAATGTTCTTCACAAGAAAAGGAACTCTTTCGATAAGGAATTCAATTTTTAAAGAAGATGAAACTTCCATTGATTCAAATTGTGAATGCTATACATGTAAAAACTTTTCGAGAGCATATATTCGTCATCTTTTTATGGTTAAAGAGATACTTGCTTTACAACTGGCAACAATACATAATTTAGCTTTTTACCACTGGTTGACAAGAGAAGCCAGAAAAGCGATATTAAATAAGAATTTTCAAGAATGGAAAAGAAGTTTATTAAATCAAATCAATACAAGAATAACAAACAAAGGAGAATAACTTGGAAATATTAAATTTAATAGCAATGGCACCTCAAGGTCAGGGTAGTGGTGGCGGAATAGCATCTACCCTAATAATGTTTGCAGCAATTATTGCAATATTCTATTTTATGATAATTAGACCACAACAAAAACGCCAGAAAGAAAGACAAAAGATGTTAGATTCTATACAAAAAGGCGACAAAGTAATAACTATTGGTGGCGTTCATGGTACGGTTGTTGGAATGGATGAAAAAACCGTTTTAATACAGATCGCAGATAATGTAAAAGTTAAGTTTGAAAAATCTGCAATTTCAACTAAAGCAGGTCAAACTGAAACTGATGCACCAAAATTAGGTGAATAATTTTTCTAATGGATAGCAAAAAACATAAATTTGATAGGATCGAAGATGCGATTGAAGATTATCGCAATGGTAAAATTGTGATAATCGTTGATGATGAAGATCGTGAAGATGAAGGGGATTTTACAATTCCTGCTGAAAAATGTACTCCTGAATTCATAAACTTTATGGCAAAACACGGAAGAGGTATTATCTGTGCACCGATAACTAATAAAAGAGCTGAGGAATTAGGTTTAAATTTTATGGTGCAGAACAATACTTCTCTCCATGAAACACCCTTTACAATATCTGTTGATTATATTCATGGAACAACAACAGGTGTATCAGCCTATGATAGGGCAGCAACTATTAAAGCATTAATAGATCCAAAAACAAAACCAAGCGATTTAGCAAGACCGGGACATATTTTCCCACTCCGAGCAATGGAAGGTGGTGTTCTCCGAAGGGCAGGCCATACCGAAGCTGTAATCGATTTATGTAAACTTGCAAATCTTTACCCGGCTGGTGTTATTTGTGAAATTTTAAATGAGGATGGAACGATGGCTCGCGTTCCTCAATTAATAAAAATTGCTGAGGAATTTAATTTAAGCATCATAACAATTAAAGATTTAATACAATATCGCTTACAAAGCGAAAAATTGGTTCATCCAGTTAGCAATGCTTTTTTGCCAACTAAATTCGGAGATTTTAAAATTATATTGTATCACAGTGAAACCGATTCAAAGGATCATGTAGCACTGGTTAAAGGGGAAATATCTCCTGATAAACCAACACTCGTGAGAGTTCACTCTGAATGCTTAACAGGAGATGTTTTCGGGTCATTGCGTTGTGATTGTAATGATCAATTACAGAGTGCACTCAAAATAATTAATGAAGCTGGCTCTGGTGTTGTTCTCTATATGCGACAGGAGGGCAGAGGAATTGGATTGAGTGGAAAAATTCGAGCTTACAGGTTACAAGATGAAGGACTTGATACTGTAGAAGCCAACGAAAAATTGGGATTTAGAGCCGATTTAAGAGATTATGGTATTGGTGCACAAATTCTTTTAGATTTAGGTGTACGGAAAATTAGATTGCTTACTAACAACCCTAAAAAAATTGTTGGCCTTGAGGGCTATGGATTAGAAATTGTTGAAAGAATCCCTCTGGAAGTTAAACCTCAACCGCATAATGAAAAATATTTGAAAACAAAGCGTGACAAACTTGGTCACTTGATACTAATGGATAAAAAGTAACATCAAATTTTGATTTTTAAATAATAAAGTATTAAATTTAAGTCAATAAAAATATATAACCGCATTTTTCAAAAAGTGCGGTTATATATTTTTATTTTTAGTAATAACAAATATAATGATTGGTAAAATATGAATAATAAGAAAAACGACGTAGTATACTTAACAAAAGAAAGAATCATTGAACTTGAGAATGAACTTCGCCAATTAAAAATAAAGGGCCGTTCTGAAATTGCAGCTAAAATTGCCGAAGCAAGAGGATACGGAGATCTCAGTGAAAATGCAGAGTATGATGCTGCTAAAGAAGCACAAGAACATCTTGAACTTAAGATAAAAAAAATTGAAGACACACTTGCTCGTGCACGAATTATCGAAAGTAATGAATTACCAAACGATAAAATTTATATTTTATCAAAAGTGAAACTTAAGAATAAGAAAAATAACGAGGAAGTGACTTATATTCTTGTATCTCCAGAAGAAGCAAATTATGAGGAAAATAAAATTTCTATTACTTCACCAATTGGAAAAGGATTATTGGGGAA
Source organism: Ignavibacteriota bacterium (assembly GCA_003327435.1). Taxonomy (GTDB): domain Bacteria; phylum Bacteroidota; class Ignavibacteria; order UBA10030; family BY39; genus BY39. The sequence continues at coordinate 95,358 of QOQV01000001.1, read as the reverse complement.
AAAAATAGGTGATGTTGTTCAGATTAAAGTACCAGCAGGATTTCTGGAATATGAAATTCTTGATATTTCAAGATAATTATGCCAACCAACTTAGAGTTTAAAGCAAGTATTAATTCATGTGAAGATATAAAAAATATTTTAAATCGCATTGGTGCGAAATATATTGAGACCATAAAACAAGCCGATACTTACTTTTACATAAAGTATGGAAGATTAAAAATTAGAGAGATCAACGATTCCATCTATCAATTGATATACTATAATAGGGATGAGACGAAAAAATTTAGATTGAGTGAATATCAGATTTGTGAGATATCTGATGTGGAAAAGTTGAAAGATATTCTAAAAAATTCATTAGGTGTTAAAGGGGTGGTTAGGAAGATCAGAGAAGTTTATATGTTGAATAATTGCAGAATTCATATAGATGAAGTGGCTAATTTGGGTCAATTTCTAGAATTTGAGTATATAAAAGAACCAGGAGATGAAAAATCTGACGATTTTGTAAATTCTTTACAAGAACTTTTTTTACCACATATTAAAAAGATTTACAGGGAATCATATATTGATTTGATATAGGAGTATATTTGACTGATGGATTTTTGTTTTTTAAAATTAAATAAGATATATTATATCGTAAATATTTGCAATAAGTTTATAAGTTTTGTATATTAGGACAGAAAAATGCGGGAATAGCTCAGTTGGTAGAGCGTCACCTTGCCAAGGTGAATGTCGCGGGTTCGAATCCCGTTTCCCGCTCGAGGTTGCGAGAATGCAACCTTGGTCGCTCAAAGCGATCGATTTAATTGACCTCCAAGAAAAGTTACCCCGCCGCCCCCAATCCCACCAGGTGGCGGGGCTTTTATTTGAGGTTGAAATATGGCGCTGTACCCAAGTGGTAAGGGAGAGGTCTGCAAAACCTTTATTCGGCGGTTCGAATCCGCCCGGCGCCTCAATAAAAGTGCCGGGGTGGCGGAACTGGTAGACGCACAGGACTTAAAATCCTGTGGACCGCAAGGTCCGTGTCGGTTCGATTCCGATCCCCGGCACTAACTTGGGCTCTTAGCTCAGTTGGTTAGAGCGCTACCTTGACATGGTAGAGGCCACAGGTTCGAATCCTGTAGAGCCCACACACTTTTAAACCAATTTTAATCAGTTAATATTTATTGAATGAGTAAAATTAAAATAACATTTCCAGATAATAGCGTCAAGGAATTTGATTCAGGTATTACAGGTTATGAAATCGCTGAACAAATCAGTCATAACTTAGCTAAAGATGCACTTGCTATTGAAGTTAATGGTGAAATATACGACCTATCAAGGCCAATTACTTCCGACGCAAATATTAAAATTCTTAAATGGACTGACGATGGAGGTAAATATACCTACTGGCACAGTTCTGCTCATCTAATGGCTTACGCTATTGAGGAATTATTTCCCGGAACAAAATTTGGCATCGGACCTCCAATTGAAAACGGCTTTTATTACGACATAGATATTGATGAACATAAATTGAGTAACGATGATTTAACTCGTATCGAGGAAAAAATGTATGAATATGTGAAACAGGATTTTCCATTCATTAGAGAAGAAAAGTCATGGCAGGATGCTTATAATTTTTTCTTACAAAAAGGTGATAATTATAAATTAGAGCTACTTGAAGAATTTAAAAATGAGAAAATTTCACTCTATCATGTAGGTAAATTCACAGACCTTTGTTATGGTCCACATATACCATCAACAGGAAGAATAAAATACATAAAGCTCTTAAATGTTGCAGGTGCTTATTGGCGTGGTAGCGAAAAAAATAAAATGCTACAGAGAATTTATGGAATAACATTTCCAACAAAATCAGAATTAGAGCAATTCCTTTTTCAGTTAGAAGAAGCTAAAAAACGTGACCATAGAAAGTTGGGTACTGAATTGGAAATTTTTCTCTTGACTCCAAAAGTAGGTCAAGGTCTTCCGATCTGGTTACCAAAAGGAACTGTTATACGAGAAACATTGGAAAACTTCCTAAAAGAAGAACAGAAAAAAAGAGGTTATCTCCCTGTTGTAACCCCACACATAGGTAACATAAATTTATATAAAACAAGTGGACACTATCCATATTATAAAGATAGTCAATTTAGCCCAATAAAAGTTGAAGATGAAGAGTATTTGTTAAAACCTATGAATTGCCCTCATCACTTTCAAATATATGCTTCAAAACCTCATAGCTATCGTGATTTGCCGATTAGATTGGCAGAATTTGGAACAGTTTATAGATACGAACAATCAGGTGAACTGAATGGCTTGACACGCGTTAGAAGTTTTACTGTTGACGATTCGCATATGTTCGTTCGTGAAGATCAACTTAAAGAAGAAGTTTGCGGTGTTATTGATTTAATTCAACTTGTTTTCAATACATTAGGGTTTAAAAATTTCACCACAAGATTATCTTTTAGAGATCCAATGAATAAGGAAAAATATGGTGGAGCTGATCAACTCTGGGAAAGAGCAGAGAGAGAAATTCTTGAAGTTGCAAACGAGATGAAATTAGATTATAAGATTGCTAAAGGGGAAGCAGCTTTCTATGGTCCTAAAATAGATTTTATTGTGAAAGATGCACTTGGCCGCAACTGGCAACTTGGTACAGTTCAAATCGATTATGTAATGCCTGAAAGATTTAATCTTGAATATGTAGGTAGTGATGGACAAAAGCATAGTCCTGTTGTTATTCACCGAGCACCATTTGGAAGTCTTGAAAGGTTTATTGGAGTATTGATCGAGCATTATGCTGGAGAATTTCCATTATGGTTATCCCCACTGCAGGTTGTAGTAATCCCAATCACAGATTCTCAATATGATTATGCTATGAAAGTATACGACATCTTAAAGGAGTCTAATATTAGAGTAGAATTGGATAACAGAAACGAAAAAGTTAATTATAAAATACGTGATTGGGAAACAAAGAAAACACCATATATGATAATTTTAGGGGAAAAAGAAAAAAGTAATGGAACAATTTCAGTACGCCGTCATAGAAAGGGTGATTTGGGAAGTTTTTCTATTAATGAATTTTTATCAAATATTCAAACAGAAATCAAACAGAAACTAATAACAAATTAGGAGAGTAACTATTAAAGATCAACAGAACCCAAGAGTTAATGAACAAATAAAAGTTCCAAAAATTCGTCTTATTGATGAAAATGGACAACAACTTGGAATTATGTCGCCCCAGGAAGGAATGAAATATGCAAATGAAAGAGGTTTGGATTTGATCGAAATTGTTCCAAATGCAAATCCTCCTGTTTGCAAGTTGATGAATTTAGGTAAATACAAATATGAATTAACAAAAAAGGAGAAACTTCAGCGTAAACATCAACAGGTTGTAGTTTTAAAGGAAATTAGATTCCATCCTAACACCGATGTTCACGATTATGAATTTAAAGCTCGACATGCTCGTGCTTTCATAGAAGCTGGCAATAAAGTTAAGGCAACTGTGATATTCAAAGGTAGAGAAATTACATATAAAGAACAGGGGGAAGAATTATTAAAAAAGTTAGCAGAATCATTGTCGGATATCGCTAAAGTTGAACAACCACCTAAAATGGAAGGTAAATGGATGTCAATGATTTTAAGTGCTGATAAAAGTTCTAAGAAAAAAACTACAAATAAAATTAAAGATCAAGAAAAATAAAAAGGATATAATATGCCGAAGATGAAATCTGATTCTGGAGCGAAGAAACGTTTTAAAATTACTGCTTCAGGTAAAATTAAAAGACACAAAGCATATAAAAGTCATATTTTAACATCTAAGAGTCGGAAACGAAAGCGAAAACTTCGTCAATCTACTCTTGTTGCTAAATCAGACGAAAAAAGAATTAAAATGATACTTCAAATTTAAAGTAAAGAAAGGAGAAAAGAGCAACTATGCCCAGATCGCAGAATAAAGTTGCCTCCCACCGCCGTCGCAAACGCCTGCTGGCTCAAGCGAAAGGCTACTGGGGTGCAAGAAGTAAAGTCCTTACGATTGCAAAACATCATGTTGAAAAAGCACTGCAACATGCATATCGAGATCGTAGACTTAAGAAAAGAGAATTCCGACAGCTCTGGATTGCACGAATTAATGCTGCAGCAAGATTAAACGGTACCACTTATTCCAGATTAATCGATGCAATGAGAAAGAAAAACATTGATATAAACCGCAAAGTACTAGCTGATATTGCAGCAAATAATCCAGATGCTTTCTCGGAAATCGTAAAATATGTTAATGCCTAATGTTATATTCCCACTTTTACCTTCTTCCCAAAGTAAAAGTGGGAATTTTTTTATTTAAGGAGTTAATATGTTAGAAAAAATTAATGAAATTAAACATCAAATCGAACAAGATATTGTTAACATTAAAAACTCCAACGACTTAGAAAACTTTAGAGTAAAATATTTATCAAGAAAGGGAATTATATCTGAATTATATGATTTAATTAAATCAATCCCACAGGATGATCGACCTTCAGTTGGTAAAGCAATCAACGAACTCAAAATATATTGTCAGCAAGTTTTTGATAATAAAAAACAGGAAATTGAAAATTTATCAAATATAATAACCGAACAGATTGATCTAACTTTGCCCGGTCGAAGAAGATGGGTAGGATCACTCCATCCACTAACAAAAACTCTAAAAGAGATTAAATTTATTTTTCAAAAAATGGGATTTGATATTGCCGATGGTCCAGAAATCGAAGAAGATTATTATAATTTTGAAGCTTTAAATTTCCCACCAGAACACCCGGCACGGGATATGCAAGATACATTTTTTATATCTGATAAAATTTTGCTCAGAACTCACACATCACCAGTTCAGATCAGAGTAATGGAAAGAACAACTCCACCAGTACGAGTTATAATTCCTGGTAGAGTTTATCGGAATGAAGCAATCAGTGCTCGAAGTTATTGCCTGTTCCATCAAGTTGAAGGTTTATATGTTGATGAAGGTGTCACATTCAGCGAATTGAAGGGTACACTGGTTGCCTTTGCTAAGCAATTTTTTGGTAGTAATCTGAAATATAGATTTCGTCCAAGTTTTTTCCCATTTACAGAACCAAGTGCCGAAATGGATATAACTTGCTTCTTATGTAATGGAAAAGGTTGTAGAGTATGCAAACAAACTGGCTGGCTCGAAATTTTAGGTTGTGGTATGGTTGATCCAAATGTTTATAAATATGTAAACTATGATGCTGAAAAATATACAGGTTATGCATTTGGTATGGGAATCGAAAGAATTACGATGTTGAGATATGGTATTGATGACATAAGATTACTCTTTGATAATGACATAAGATTTTTAAAACAATTTTAAGATTGATATGAGAATTTCATTAAATTGGCTTAAAAATTATGTGAATATTGACGTTTCCCCGGAAGTACTGGCTGAAAAACTCACAAACGTGGGTTTGGAAGTGGAAAGTATAGATTATCTGGGAAAGAAATATGATAAATTTCTTGTTGGAAAAATTCTCAAGGTTGATAAGCACCCAAATGCTGACAAGTTAACTGTCTGCAAAGTTGATATAGGTTCTGAAATTATTGATATTGTTTGTGGAGCACCAAATGTTGCAGAAAATAAGTTAGTTGTGGTGGGATTAGTCGGAGCAACAATTCCAAGAAACCAGCATGATACCGATTCTAAACCCTTTACCTTGAAAAGAGCAAACATTAGGGGAATCGAGTCGAATGGAATGATTTGTTCTGAATACGAACTTGATTTGGGTGAAGATAAATCAGGAATTTTGATACTAAAAGATGAGAAACTTAAAGCGGGAACTAAATTAAGTGACTATCTTGGACTAAACGATGTGGTATTCGAAATTGGTATTACACCAAATAGACCGGATTGTTTAAGTCATTTGGGAATTGCTAGAGAAATTGCTGCTATTTTTCATGTAAAACTCAAAAAACCAAAGATAAAGATTAAAGAATCAAAAGAATTAGTCACTTTTGCAGCAAAAGTATACATCGATGATATAGATAAATGTCCTCGATACACTGCAAGAGTTCTAAGAAATGTAAAAGTTGAACCATCTCCACAATGGTTACAAAATTATTTGAACGCTGTTGGTATTCGACCAATCAATAATATTGTTGATGTAACTAACTATGTATTAATGGAGATAGGCCATCCACTTCATGCATTTGATTATGATAGATTAAAAAATAACACCATTAAAGTTCGTACTGCTAAAGATGGTGAACATTTCGTTACACTCGATGGTAAAGGTAGAGAACTGAAAGAGGGAATACTTCTGATATGTGATGATGAAAAACCAGTGGCTATAGCTGGTGTTATGGGAGGTGTAAATTCCGAAATTACTGAGACAACAAAAAATATTTTATTGGAAAGTGCATATTTTTTGCCACAAAGTATTAGAAGAACTTCAAAATTACTTGGATTATCGACAGATGCCTCACAGAGATTTGAAAGAGGAGCTGATCCAAATATTACTAAATATGCAATCAACCGTGCAGCTGAGCTTATACAACGACTAACAAATGCGAAAGTTTTATTGGGTTATATTGATATATATCCAAAACCAATTCAACCCAAAAAGATATTTTTAAACACACAAAAAGTAAATAGGACATTAGGAACTAATTTAACCTACTATCCGATTAAAAATTTACTTCAAAAAATTGATATAAAATTCTTAAAAAGAAACAAGATAGGGTTGTGGTTTGAGGTTCCGACATTTAGACCGGATCTCGAAAGAGATATTGATTTGATTGAAGAGATTGCCAGGTTATATGGATATGATAATATTGAAATCAAGATGCGCTCGCCGATATTGTTCTCTGAACAAGCTAATTTTAGGGATTTTGAGGATGAAATCAAAAATTACTTTTTTGGTCGTGGTTATGATGAAATTATAACAAATAGTTTATTGAGTAAGGAAATGGCAAGTTTATCAAAAGATGAATATGTTGAAATACTCAATCCCATAAGTCGGGATATGGCTACGATGCGTACATCGATGCTCCCATCAATTTTAAGTGTAATCAAAAATAATATATATCATCAATCGAAAAACTTGAATTTATTCGAAATTGGAAAAGTGTATTTTAAGGATTCTTCAGTTCCAAGAGGACCTTATACAACTCCAAATTATAGGGAGGAAAAACGAATAATACTGGCTAAAACAGGCATTTCTGAATGCCCTCACTGGTCGCGGGATGAACGGGAAAGTGATATTTTTGATTTAAAAGGTGAGGTTGAGGACCTGTTTGTGATGCTCTCACTTGACAAATATAAATTTATTTCATATACTATTGATAGAACTTTAACTGAAATGAATTTAAATATTATGTATCAAAATGTTGAAATTGGATATATTGGAAAAGTTAAGAAGGAAATATTAGAACTTTTTGATATTGAACAAGATGTATATGTGAGTGATATAAATTTGGATATATTAAAAAGTTTTGTAAATTATAAGCGAAAATATGTTCCTTTGCCCTTATATCCAATGGTTATAAGGGATCTTGCTTTTATAGTTGACAAAGGAATCTCAGTTGAGAAATTGCTTGAGACGATTAAACTTAGTGCTGGTGAATTGTTGAAAGATATAAATTTGTTTGATGTTTACACAGGTGAAAGAATTGCACCAGATAAAAAAAGTTGTGCTTTCACGCTTCAATTCCAGTCGGAAGAAAAAACCCTGACTGATGAAGAAGTGACACAGGTTGTTGAGAATATAATTAAAGTAATGAATGAAAAATATAATGCAACTTTAAGAAAATAAATCCAAATTTAATCAGGAGATAACTAATTGGATTATCAACAAACAGGTGCTGAAATAAAAGTTGCAGTTGAACAGAAAGAACTTGAAGCGGAGATTAATAATCTCTGGGATAAAATCAAGAAAGCATCAGAGTTAATATTTCTGCTTCGAGAAGAAAATCAGCAACTTAAAGAGCAAAATAGTTCTCTGGTGCAAAAACTTGAAGAATTGAAAGAAAAACTTACTAACAAAGAGCAAGAAATTGGTAAAATTAAAGCTGAATACGCGAGGGTAATGAATTCTGCTGCTGGTGATGTTTTTACACCGCAGGAAAAAGAAGCCCTGCGAAAAAGAATTCACGAACTTATTGCAAAAATTAATTCACATTTATAGAATGACTACGAGTACGGACGAAGTTATAATAAAACTTCGGTGAAATAACAAAAGTTAAAGGAAAAAATATGCCAACAGAAGGAAAAAGTATAAGAGTAAAAATATTTGGTACTGAATATCCGCTTAGAGGTGAAAGTGATGAACTGACTAAGAAAGTAGCTAATTATGTTGATGAAATGATAAATACAATACACAATAAAATACCTGAACAACCTCCTCTAACTGTTGCAGTTTTATCAGCTTTAAACATTACTGAAGATTTGTTCAAAGAGAGAGAAAGAAATGGCAAAATGATCAGTTTTGCCCATTCAGAGATCAGTAAAATGAATGATTATCTGGATAAAATTCTTGAATAGTCCTTTGACTTTTGTTAAATGTTCTTTAAATAAAATATAATTTACAAGCCACACCGTCAACCGTAGTCAACACATATTAAAGAACCTGACAAGTTAATTTAATAGGGAACCTGGCTCAAGTTAGTATTATTACAGGCCTCAATCTCAATATTATGAGATCGGCAGAGTTAGAAATAACATAAACGCCGCGGTGGAAGTAAGAAACTAACTGGCAGGTACCCACTGTGTTAGAATGAGGTTCTAAAATAACCTTGTCTATCGTTGCGCGTGTGGCTTTTTTTATGAATAATAAGTGCATGAGGTGAAATATGAATGAAATATATATATTATTAATTGCCGCATTTTTATTAACAACAATATCTTTCCTCCTTGGATGGTATTTGAGTAATAAAAGCGGAAAAAACAAAATAATGTCGGCTGAAGAAAGAGCTAAACAAATAATATCTAATGCCGAAAAAGAAGCAAATAACCTTAAAAAAGAAAAACTGCTTGAAGTTAAAGATGAATGGTATAGAAAAAAGCAGGAATTCGATAATGAAGTAAACAATAAGCGTAACAAATTACTTGCTTTCGAGAAACAATTAAATCAGCGTGAAGAAAATTTCGATAAAAAAGTTGAACTGGTAACCAAAAAAGAACAGGAATTAAACCAGCTCAAAAAGGAACTCGAGACTAAAGCAAAATTAATACAAAATAAAACCCAAGAATTGGAACGCTTAATTGAGGAAGAAAACAGAAAGCTTGAAAAAATTGCCGGTCTATCCACTGAGGAAGCCAAAAAGATTTTACTTGATAATTTAATTCAGGAAACGAAAAATGAAGCAGCGGCTCAACTTAAGAGTATAAGAGATCAGGCAAAACAGGAAGCAAAAAAAGAAGCCCAGAAAATTATCGTTCAGGCAATTCAAAGATTTGCAGCGGATTATACTGTTGAATCAACTGTAAGTGTCCTTAACATACAAAATGATGAAATGAAAGGCAGAATCATCGGTAGAGAAGGTCGTAACATTCGAGCTTTTGAAGCTTCTACTGGAGTAGATGTTATCGTAGACGATACCCCTGAGGCAGTCATACTCTCGGCGTTTGATCCTATAAGAAGGGAAGTTGCGAAGATTGCACTAGAAAAATTAATGAGCGATGGTCGAATACACCCAAGTAGAATAGAAGAAGTCGTAGAAAAAGTGAAAAACGAAATTGAAGAAGAAATTTTTAAAGTTGGTGAAAATGCACTAATGGAACTTGGACTAAATAATGCACATCCTGAAATAATTAAGTGTATCGGCAAAATGAAATATCGCTCTTCATATGGCCAGAATTTGTTAGCTCATAGCCTTGAAGTAGCTCATATTACTGGTCTTATGGCAGCAGAACTTGGATTTGATATAACACTTGCACGCAGAGCTGCATTATTACACGACATAGGCAAAACAGTTGATAAAACTGTAGATGGTCCTCACGCTTTAATTGGTTACGAATTCGCAAAAAAATATAACGAACATCCTGTAGTTTTGAATGTAATAGGTTCACATCATGAAGATATGCCAATGGAAACCCCAATTGCTGCACTGGTCCAGGCAGCTGATGCAATCAGCGGCGCCCGCCCAGGCGCAAGAAGAGAATCAGTAGAGGGTTACATAAAACGATTAGAGAAACTTGAAGCCCTTGCACAGTCGTTTGATGGTGTTGCCAAAACTTATGCCATTCAAGCCGGAAGAGAAATCAGAGTAATAGTTGAACCAGATAAAATTGACGATGCAAGAGCTGATCAACTTGCTAACGACATAGCGAAAAAAATTGAACAGGAATTAGAATACCCAGGACAAATAAAAATTACGATAATACGAGAACATCGTGCAACTGCCTATGCAAAATAATTTTTCAATCATATGCTGAAAATTGGAATTACTGGTGGTATAGGTACAGGAAAATCGGAAGTTTGTAAAATTCTTGAGGAATCTGGTGCCACTGTTCTATATGCCGATTCCATAGCTAAAAATTTATTGGATTCAGATAAATCAGTAAAATCACAGGTAAAAAAAATATTTGGAAACGAAATATACGATCAAAACGATAGGATTGATAGAAAATTATTAGCAAAAAAAATATTTTTAGACAGCAATCTCAAAAGACAACTCGAAAGTATTGTCCATCCTGTAGTCATTAATTTCATCTTAAAAGCATTTCAGGAAATTGAAGAAAAAAAAGATAAAACTGTAGTTTTTGTGGAAGCAGCCCTCATTTTCGAAACAGGATTCAATGAAAACCTCAACTATACAATTGTTGTAGATTCGGATATTGAAACCTGTATCGCAAGAGTAATGAAAAGAGATAAGGTGAGTAGAGATGATGTTCTGAACCGTATAAAATTTCAAGTTGAGCAGAAGGAAAAAATTAAACTCGCCGATTTTGTGATTCACAATAATTCAACAATTGATGAATTAAAAAAGAATGTTCATTTCATTTATAAACTATTATTAAAAATTGCAGAAAAGAATTATGGAACTAAAGGAACTTGAGGAAAAATATTTTTTCAAAACATATAAACGTCTTGATTTATTAATCGAAAGGGGTGAAGGATGCTGGTTAATAACAAAATCGGGAGAAAAATATCTGGATCTTTTTGGCGGGTTGGCAGTTAATGCACTTGGATACAATCATCCTGCTATTACAAAAGCCATAGAAGAGCAAATTAGAAAATATACACACCTTTCCAATTACTTTTTGCAAGAACCACAAATAAAACTTGCACAGTTGTTAATCCAAGTGTCCGGGTTTAATAAAATATTTTTTTCAAATAGTGGTACAGAAGCAATGGAAGGTGCTATTAAGTTAGCTCGAAAATGGGGTGCTGAAAAAAATAAGTTTAATATAATTTCTTTTGATAACTCATTCCACGGTCGAACACTTGGCTCACTCTCAATAACTGGAAGAGAAAAATATAGAAAAGGTTATGAACCATTTTTACCAAATTGTATCCAATCAAAATTCAACGATCCAGATGAGCTTATAAAAAAAGTTGATGAAAGTACACTGGCAATTGTACTTGAGTTTATTCAGGGTGAAGGTGGAATAGTTGAAGTTGATTCGAATTTTCTAAAAACTATCGCAAATTTAAGGGATAAATACAATTTTCTTGTAATTGCTGATGAAATTCAATCGGGTATTGGCAGAACCGGAAAATTTTTTGCATTCGAACATTATAATTTTAAACCAGATATATGTGTAATAGCTAAACCAATTGGTGGTGGGCTTCCTCTTGGTGCTTTACTCGGCAATGAAAAAGTTGCAAATGTATTCACATATGGAGTTCATGGTACTACGTTTGGAGGAAATCCTGTTGCATGTGCCGCAGGCGAAGCGCTAATAAATCAGATTAAAGAAAAAAATTTGGTAGATAATGCTAAACAGATGGGGGATTATTTCCAAGAAGGATTAAAAATGCTCCAGAATAAATTTCCTAATTTAATAAGAATTATTCGGGGCAAAGGTTTAATGATCGGAATCGAAATGAGTTTCAAATGTGAAAATATCGTCGCTTATATGTTACAAAATAATGTTCTTGTCAATTGTACTAATGAAAATGTTATACGATTATTACCGCCATTAATTATTAACAAAGAAGAAATTGATTTTGCACTTGAAAAATTTGAATATGTTCTGAAAAATCTCAAGGATTAATAAATGGAAATTAGATCCGATTTTTTAATTATTGGAAGTGGTATTGCTGGATTATCGTATGCGCTACGTGTCGCTGAATATGGCTCAGTTTCGATCATTACGAAAAAAGAAAAAGCTGATTCAAACACGAATTTAGCCCAAGGTGGAATTGCTGCAGTTATATCTGATGATGATTCTTTTGAACTACATATAAAAGATACACTCACAGCTGGTGATGGATTATGTCATATAGATGCTGTTGAAACGCTGGTATATGAAGGTCCAGAAAGATTGAAAGAATTAATAGAAATTGGTGTAAAATTTACCACCAGATATGGTAAACTTGATCTTGGAAGAGAAGGGGGACATTCGCGAAATAGAATAGTTCATGCTCAGGATTTAACTGGTAAAGAAATTGAGAGGGCTCTCTTGCAAAAAATTTCCTCTCATCCAAACATCAAAATATATGAAAATCATGTTGCTATTGATCTCTTAACCGAACATCACCTTGGTATTAAGTTGAACAAATTTAGTGACATTCACTGTTGGGGAGCTTATGTTTTAGATGTGGAAAAAGGCATTGTAAAAAAATTTCTATCAAATATCACAATGCTATCGACGGGTGGGCTGGGGCATGTATATTTACATACTACAAATCCGTTAATTGCTACTGGCGATGGAATTGCAATGGCTTATAGGGCTGGTGCCACAATTGCAAACATGGAATTTATCCAATTTCACCCAACTACACTCTATAATTCAGGCTCACCAGCCTTTTTGATTTCTGAAGCTGTCCGGGGATTTGGAGCATATTTAAAAACCATTGACGGTGAAAGATTTATGTCAAAATATCATCCGTCTTTAGAACTGGCTCCAAGAGATATTGTAGCTCGTGCAATTGATACTGAGTTGAAACGAAGAGGTGATAATTATGTTTATCTGGATTTAAGACATTTACCTTCTGATGCTGTAAAAGAGAAATTTCCAAATATCTATCAAACCTGTCTTGAAAAATATAAAATCGATATTACCAGAGAGCTTATTCCGGTTGTTCCAGCTGCACATTACGCATGTGGGGGTGTAAAAACTGATCTTGTAGGAAGAACAAACATAAAAAATCTTTTTGCCTGTGGCGAGGTAGCGATGACTGGTGTTCACGGAGCTAATCGACTTGCAAGTAATTCGCTCTTGGAAGCTATTGTTTTTTCAGAACGCGCTGCAAGAAAATCAATTGAAATTTGTTCAAAAAATAAAAATGATATACCTAAAATTCCCGATTGGGACGACTCTGGAACATTTAATGCAGAGGAATGGATCTTAATCTCTCACGACCGTAGAGAAATTCAAGAAATTATGTGGGATTATGTCGGAATAGTCCGCTCCGATCTAAGATTAGAAAGAGCTATAAAAAGATTGAATTTTATCAGCGATGAAGTCGAAAATTTCTATAAGAAAACAAAAATAACAGAACCACTAATAGAATTGAGAAATCTTGCTCTAGTTGCTATATTGATTTCCAAAAGTGCTATTTCCCGAAAAGAAAGCAGAGGTTTACATTTCACTACAGATTATCCTGAAAAAGATGATGTAAATTGGAAAAAAGATACAATAATTTCGATATGGGATCATTAATACTTATGGTCTTTTTATCCATTTTAGCAAAAATATTTTGCTCAATAGCGAGTTAGCTTATGATTGATAAACCTATCGATAAATGTGGTGTTTTTGGGATTTATAAACATCCAGATGCTGCTGTAATGACCTATTATGGTTTACAAGCTTTACAACATAGAGGTCAGGAAGGTTGTGGAATTGTAACATCTGAATTTGTTGAGACCAAAAACAGGAATTTTTTCCATATTTATAAAGATTTTGGCCTCGTTAATGATGTTTTTAAAGATGAAAACATATTGAAAAATGTTTTAAGAGGAAATTCTGCGATCGGACATGTTCGTTATTCTACCGCAGGCTCTGCATTTAATAAACAAAATATTCAACCTTTAACTGTTCATTACAAAAACGGTAATCTTGCAATTTCCCATAATGGCAATCTTGTGAACTATAAATCAATTAGAAACTACCTAATCGAAGAAGGAACGATATTTCAAACTACATCAGATACGGAACTGGTTTTACATCTAATTGCTCGTAGTAAAGAAAAAGAACAGGTTATGCAGATTTTAGATGCCTTGAATCAAATAGAGGGGGCTTTCTCGTTTGTCTTTTTAACTGATAATATGTTGATTGCTGCTCGAGATCCAGCTGGGTGGAGGCCATTGAATATTGGTAAGTTCGATGGCGCATATGTAGTTGCCTCAGAAACCTGTGCATTCGATATTATTGGTGCTGAATACATTAGAGAAGTTTTACCTGGAGAAATCATTGTAATTGATGATGAAGTGCTCCAAACAGGAAATATTAAATCGTATTACCTGAAGAATAAATTTTCCAAACCTTTTCATTGTATTTTTGAATATATCTATTTTTCGAGACCTGATAGCTATATATTTGGTGAAAGCGTAGATAAAATTAGAAGACGACTTGGGAAAATTTTAGCAGAAGAAAATCCAGTAAAAAGTATCAATGAACAGGAAAAAGTTATAGTGATTAATGTTCCTGATTCCAGTAATACAGCAACACTTGGATTTGTAAGTCGAAATAATAAATTAGGAAATCCATCAAAATATGAAATTGGCTTAATTAGAAGTCACTATATCGGAAGAACATTTATACAACCTGAACAAAACAATCGCGAAATACAGGTAAAAACGAAATTTAATAAAGTACGAGGTGTTCTTAAAGACAAAGTTGTAGTTATAGTAGATGACTCGATAGTTAGGGGTACAACCTCAAAGCAACTTGTGAAATTAATACGTGAAGCAGAACCTAAAGAAATTCATTTCAGAGTTGCTTCTCCACCGATACGATATCCCTGTTATTATGGTATGGATTTCCCTGAACCCAACGAACTTATTGCTAACCAATGTGAAGGAAATATTGAAAAAATTAAAAAAGAACTCGATGTTGATAGTTTAGCTTACCTCTCCCTCGAAGGTTTGTTAAAGTCAGTACCAAAAGATAATAATCAATGGTATTGTACTGCGTGTTTTACGGGAGAGTATCCAATACCAATTCAGGACAAGAATCAAAAAGATGAATTTGAAATATGAGTTCGCAATTTAAAAAAGAGATCTTTTTTATATCAAATTTTTTGAGTTTGTTTAGACTTGCACTTGTTGTTCCAATATCTATATTATTGATGGGTTCTACAAATATTGAAAGATTATTTGCTGTTTTAATTGGTATAGTTGCTATCGTATCAGATGGATTGGACGGATATTTTGCGAGAAGATATAATCAGGTAACTGATTTTGGTAAAATTGTTGATCCATTGGCAGACAAGATATTAATTGCATCAGTTGGGCTGATATGTGTTATTAAAGATTTTGTGCCATTATGGTTTTTTGTAGTATTAATTACAAGAGATTTACTAATTTTGATGGGTGGATTATATCTCAAAAACAAGAAAAGAATAGTACCACAATCTAATGTACTTGGTAAGGTGACTGCGGCTGTTATTGCATTTTATCTGTTAATATCTATTCTTTTTTATCCAGAAATGTATGTACTCAGAACAGTTTTTTTATTAATTGGTAGCTTTTTAATAATAATTTCTTTTGTTCTATATTCAATTAGATTTTTTCGAATTTTGAATTCAAAGGCTTAAAATGGGATTCTTCGACAAATTCAAGTTTAACAAATTAAAAGAGGGTTTAACTAAAACCCGCGAAAACATAATTGCAAAAGTCAAAACTCTTATCACAAGTAAATCAAAAATTGATGATGAATTGCTTGAGAACCTTGAAGAAATTTTGATATTAGGTGATGTGGGATATTTAACCACAACTAAAATTATAGAAAACATAAAAATTCGTGTAAAAAAAGATAAATATGAAAATTCTGCAGATATAGATCATCTTCTTAGGGAAGAGATAGAAAAGCTATTACTTGATGATAAATCCGAAGGTGAAAATGTTTTTGATATAAAATCCAGCAAAAAGCCATATGTGATAATGGTCGTTGGGGTGAACGGAGTTGGAAAAACAACGACAATTGGTAAACTTGCATTTAATTATAAGAGTAGTGGGAAGAAGGTCTTGATTGCAGCGGCGGATACATTTCGAGCAGCGGCAAATGAACAACTTGAAATTTGGGCTGAACGTGCTGGTGTAGAAATTATTCAGCAAATTCAGGGAGCTGATCCGGCAGCCGTAGCATTCGATGCTTATCAAGCAGCTAAAGCTCGTAATGTTGATGTTCTGCTTATTGATACAGCAGGACGCCTGCACACAAAGATTAATTTGATGGAAGAACTCAAAAAAATTAAAAGAGTTTTGCAGAAACAATCTCCGGATATACCACACGAAATTTTGCTCGTACTGGACGCTTCCACAGGACAGAATGCAATTCAACAGGCGAAACAATTTTCTTCAGCAGTTGGAATTACTGGTCTAATTGTAACAAAACTGGATGGTACTGCAAAAGGTGGAATTGTGATAGCCATAAGTAACGAACTTAATGTACCTGTAAAATTCATAGGTGTCGGTGAACAAATAGACGATTTGCAACCCTTTGACAAAAAAGCCTTTGTAAATGCTCTATTTGAAAAAAATGAGACATAAATATTACCATGAATATTTCCTGGGAAGAAATAGAATTATATTTGAGACACACTTTTGTAACAGCTCGAGAAAGTAAGAAAAATGTTAAAAGAGTAATTGTGAAGCTTGAAGATGATGGATTTTACGGTTTAGGAGAAGCAGCACCAAGTCCAAGGTACAGCGAATCGGTCGAAACTGTAAAAAATTTTTTAAATGAATTTAATAAGTTGATTTCTGAAAATATGAGTTTATATACCACATTACAAATGTTAAATAATTTGAACGGAAACTATTCAGCAAAATCAGCAGTCGATATCGCTCTTTATGACCTTCACACAAAAAAATTAAATCTTCCTTTGTGGCAATACTTCGGACTAACATCGGATAAAATAATTAATACTTCTTTTACAATAGGAATCGATACAACTGAAAATATTGAGAGAAAACTTGATGAGGCACACGAATTCAAAGTATTAAAAATTAAATTAGGTTGTGAGGATGATATAAAAATTATACAAACTATTCGTAGATATACCGATAAGCCCTTACGCATTGATGTTAACGAAGGCTGGAAAAATTTAAATAAAGCTATCGAACTTATAAAATATTTAGAAGATAACAATATAGAACTTATAGAGCAACCTTTACCATCAGAAATGTTGTATGAAAATAACAGATTAAGAGAACAAACAACAATTCCAATTTTTGCAGATGAAAATTGTAAAACTTTTGAAGATTTGATTTTGGTAAAAGATTATTTTGACGGGATAAATATTAAACTATCCAAATGTGGTGGAATTTTTAATGCATATTTGATGATTCAGGTAGCACGCTATCTAAATCTTAAGATTATGTTGGGATGTATGATTGAGAGTTCAATTGGTATATCGGCAGCTGCACAACTTGCTTCTATGGTTGATTACATTGATCTCGATGGAAATCTTTTAATAAACAATGATCCATATACAGGTGTTATTTGCAAAGAAGGAGAATTAAAACTCATAAACGAACCTGGAATAGGAGTAATGAAAATTGAGAAATAAGATAAATATTTTACCTGAAAATCTTGCAAGTAAAATTGCTGCTGGCGAAGTAATTCAGCGACCAGCATCAGTTGTGAAAGAATTGCTCGAAAATTCCATTGATGCAGGTGCTACAAAAATTACACTTATAATAAAAGATGCTGGTAAAAAGCTAATTCAGATTGTTGATAATGGATGTGGAATGAGCGAAGACGATGCTGTTATTGCTTTCCAACGACATTCAACCAGTAAGATTCAAACATTGGAAGATCTTGAACAAATTACAACTTTAGGTTTCAGGGGCGAAGCATTGGCTTCTATAGCGGCTGTTTCCCAAGTTGATATGATAACAAAAACGGAGGAAGATGAAATTGCAACAAAAGTATCAGTTGAAGGTATTGTTATTAAAGAAGTAACCAAAACGAGTTTCGAGAAAGGTACATCCATCAGTGTGAAAAACCTGTTTTTTAATACTCCAGCCAGAAGAGAGTTTTTAAAAAGTAATAATGTGGAGTTTAAACATATTTTTGATGTGTTTGTTAGAATAGCCCTTTCCTATTCAGAGTTGGAAATGAAATTTATAAGTGATGGGGAAACAGTTCTTGATTTAAGACCTCAACAGCTTGATGAACGAATAGTAGATATATTCGGTAAAAATCTGCAAGAAGCTTTAATGTTAATTGAAAATGATCCTGAAGGGTATGAAAGAATAGGTTTGTCTGTCAGTGGATATATAAGCAAACCGGATTTCTCTAAAAAAAGTAGAAGTGAACAATTTTTATTCTTAAATAGAAGATATATTATAAATAGAAGTTTGAACCACGCTGTTTTTCAAGCATACGAAAATATGCTCGAGAAAAATAACTATCCTTTTTTTATCCTTTTTATTAAAATTGATCCACGGCGAGTAGATGTAAATGTTCATCCATCTAAGCTAGAAGTAAAGTTTAAAGATGAACGAAACATATATCATTTAATTAACTCTTCTGTTAGAAAAACACTTTCTGAAAATAATCTTATACCTTCAGTTAAGTTCGAATCTTTGAATGATAATATCAAAATTAAGTTTCAACAGATATTTAAAAAAGTTCCTGAATTTTCATCAAACAAAAATGTTGAACTTGATAAAATATTTGTTGACGGAAAGTCAACTGATATACAGGTTGATCTAATCGAGAAAATAAAACCAATATTTTCTGAGGAGGGTAATATAACTGAGGATGAGGCTGATAAAAGCAACATTTCATTATCTGGATTCTCTTTTACACCGCCAGTTTGTTATCAGCTTCATAATCAATTTATAATTGTTCCAATCGAAGAAGGTATGATGATAATTGATCAACATGCTGCTCACGAGAGGATTCTTTTTGAAAAAGCTTTGGTAAGTTTTTCAATAAAAAATAATGTTTCCCAGCAACTCTTATTTCCACACACAATTGAATTTTCAGCTGGTGATTTTGCAATCATACAAATATTACAGGACGATTTAAAAAAATTGGGATTTGAAATTAAAATATTTGGAAGAAATACTGTAGTTCTTGAAGGTGTACCAGTAGATATTAAACCCGGCAATGAACTAACAATTCTTCAAGAAATTGTTGATTTATATAAGGAAAACGAGTATGAACAGAAATTGGAACCAAGGGAAAACCTTGCAAAATCTTTTGCCTGTAAATCAGCAATTAAATTTGGTGATACATTAAATCAAACAGAAATGCGATCATTGATTGAGCAACTATTTATGACGAGAGTTCCTTATGTTTGTCCACATGGTAGACCTGTAATCATTAAAATATCTCTTGAGGAATTAGCTCGTAGATTCGGTAGACCATAATTTTTAGAGCAAATGTAAGAAATCTGAACTTATAAAAAATTTTTGAATTAATCGGAATTATGTATTATCTTTTAAGAAAAATAATCAATTAAAAGAGTTATTTGGATATGAGTAATATAGAGGATATAAAAAAAGCAAAAAACGATTGGAAGAAGAAGTTTGCCCAATCGGAACCCAAAAGACCCGTAAAATTTACAACTATTTCTGGAGAGCATATAGAACCACTGTACACACCAGACGATATATCACATATAAATTATTTATCGGACATTGGATTTCCTGGCGAATATCCATATACTCGTGGCATCCATCCAACAATGTATCGTGGAAGGCTATGGACTATGCGCCAGTTTGCAGGATTCGGAACACCGGAAGATTCAAACAAAAGATACCATTATCTATTACAACATGGCCAAACTGGTTTATCAGTTGCTTTTGATTTACCTACACTTATGGGTCGCGATGCTGATGATCCACAATCTGAAGGAGAAGTTGGTATATGTGGAGTTTCAGTATCCTCACTTGCGGATATGGAAGTCCTATTTAAAGGAATACCTCTTGACAAAATATCTACATCAATGACAATTAATGCACCAGCAGCAGTTTTAATGGCATTTTATCTTGTTGTTGCTGAAAAGCAGGGTGCAAACTTTAAAGATCTCAGGGGAACTGTTCAGGCCGATATTTTAAAAGAGTATATTGCACAGAAAGAATGGATATTCCCGCCGAATCCTTCAATGAGAATTATTATTGATATGTTTGAATATCTAAATAGGGAAGTACCCCAGTGGAATCCTATATCTGTTAGTGGTTATCATATAAGAGAAGCTGGTTCTACTGCTGTTCAGGAGCTTGCTTTCACGCTCGCTGACGGTTTTGCTTATGTTGAGGCGGGCATCGCACGTGGTCTTGATGTTGATGAATTTGCTCCAAGGATTTCGTTCTTTTTCAACTCACATCTCGACTTTTTTGAAGAGATTGCAAAATTCCGGGCAGCACGAAGAATATGGGCGAAACGAATGAGAAATAAATACAAAGCAAAAAATCCAAGATCCTGGATGCTGAGATTTCATACACAAACTGCCGGGTGTTCATTAACAGCACAACAACCTGAAAATAATATCGTTCGTACCGCATTCGAAGCCTTGGCTGGCGTTTTGGGTGGTACACAATCACTACACACAAACTCAATGGACGAGACACTCGCTTTACCATCCGAAAAAGCAGTCAAAATTGCTCTTCGTACTCAACAAATTATTGCTCACGAAATTGGTGTTGCTAATACAATCGATCCACTTGCAGGGAGCTATTTCGTAGAAGCATTAACTGATAAGATGGAAAAACAGGCTGAAGAGTATTTCCAGAAAATAGATTCATTAGGTGGTGTTATCCCCGCAATTGAAGCTGGATTCTTTCAAAAAGAAATCGCAGAAGCTGCATACAGATATCAAATGGAATTGGATAGAAAAGAAAAAATTATCGTTGGTGTTAACGAATATATAGAAGAAGATGAAAAGATAGAAATTCCCATACTCGAAATATCTCCAGAGGTTGAAGTGAGACAAAGGCAACGACTCGCTGAAGTGAGAGCATCAAGAGATAATCAAAAAGTTGAAATAGCTTTAAATAATTTAAAAAATGCTGCATCTGAAGGCAGAAACTTAATGCCATATCTTCTTGAATGTACCAGAGCATATGTTACATTAGGTGAAATATGCAACAAACTTGCAGAAGTCTTTGGTGTATATGAAGAACAGGCTGTATTCTGATATATGTTCAAAGAACTAAAATATATAATCCAGTCGATGCGTTTGCATCAATGGGTTAAAAATTTTTTCATATTTGCTGCTTTGTTATTTTCAGGACACCTTTTTCAAATTCAAGATTTAATTGATACAATTCTTGGCTTTTTTATTTTTTCATTGATTACAAGCGCTGTATATATCTTTAATGATATTATTGATATTGAAAAAGATAAACTGCATCCAGAGAAATCACAAAGACCATTGCCAAGTGGAAAATTATCAATAAAGGTTGCTATTATCGCTTCGTTGTCGTTAGCAGTTGTATCTATGCTGTCAGGTTATTTATTAAATTATTATTTTTTGTTTTTCCTTATGGGGTACATTTTACTAAATATCCTTTACACACTAATCTTAAAAAATGTGGTTGTACTTGATATAATGGCAATATCAGCCGGTTTTGTATTAAGAATTTATGCAGGTGCAACTCTAATAAATGTTCCTGTATCAGAATGGTTAATATTGTGTACAATATTGATCGCTTTGTTTTTGGGGTTTAGTAAAAGACGTTCTGAATTAGTTACCCTTGATTTAAATGCAAATATACATCGTTCCGTTTTGAGTCACTATAGCCCACATTTTCTGGATCAAATGATAAGCATCGTAACAGCATCCACTGTTATGTCGTATGCGTTATATACAATTTCTGAAGAAACTATAACAAAATTTGGTACTAAAAACCTGATATATACGGTTCCATTTGTTTTGTATGGTATATTTAGATATTTATATTTAGTACACAAACTTGATAAAGGAGGAAACCCAACACTAACCTTGATCAAAGATAAACCGATAATAATAAATTTGTTGTTATGGATTTTAACTGTAAGTATAATAATTTATGTGAAATAAAGATATGAAATCAAAAGTAGCAGTTGTAAGAACAAAACCCGAAGCGGTATTGGAAGACATAAAAAAAATTATGCATAATGCAGAATTTGAAAAATATCTTGATAAGAATAGCGTTACCATACTTAAAGATAACATTTCCTGGCATTTCCCATTCCCAGGTGCAAATACCACGCCCTGGCAAATGGAGGGAACAATCCTTGGGCTGAAGGAAGCTGGTTATCGAGATATTGTGTGTGTGCAAAATAAAACAGTTGTTACAAATGCTTTTAAGGGTGAAGATCTGAACCATTATGTACCGATATTTAAAAAATATAATATTCCGGTACTTTACAATTTCAAAGATTCGGATATGAAATGGATTAAAATTCAACCGAAAGCAAAAATGCATGTTCTGGATAAGATTTATAAACATGGAATATATATTCCTGAGTATTTTTTAGGGAAAAATATTATTCATCTCCCGACCGTCAAATGTCACATTTATACAACAACTACTGGAGCTATGAAAAACGCTTTTGGAGGATTATTAAATACAAAAAGACATTATACACATAGCTGGATACATGAGACTTTGGTGGATTTACTTGCGATTCAGAAAGAAATTCACACAGGAATCTTTGCAATTATGGATGGTACAACTGCCGGTAACGGTCCTGGTCCAAGAACCATGAAACCAGAAATTAAAAATTTCATTCTTGCAAGTGGAGATCAGGTGGCAATTGATGCAATTTCAGCTAAAATGATGGGCTTTGATCCCATGAGTATTCCTTATATCAAAATTGCACACGAAGAAAAACTTGGTATTGGAGATCCAAGAGATATAGAAATTGTTGGTGACGATATATCAAACGAATCGTGGGGTTTTTCTGTGGGAAATAATGCTGTAAGCTTTTTCGGCAAATTTATTTGGTTTGGTCCCCTCCGCGGGATACAAAAACTATTTTTCCATACACCCCTGGTCCACCTGTTTGTATTAGGGTCTGAGATTTACCACGACTATTACAGATGGCCTTTTGTGGATAAAAAAGTTTTTGAAAAGTGGAAAAAAGAAACTGAGTGGGGAAATCTTTTCCAGAAATACTCTCAAATGTAAAAATACCTGTGGAATCTTGACCAGACAAAGAAAAGCAGAACTAATTTTATTATCAATAACTCTAATTTGGGGTGCTACATTCACAATAGTAAAAAGCTCGCTTGATTATATTTCACCACTTTTCTTTATCGCCGTCAGATTTATTTTCGCTTCAATAGTTTTATTACTTTTATTTTACAAGCAAATTAAAAATTTTAATTTTTCAGAATTACAACATGCAAGTATTTTAGGAATCTTGCTTTTTTTAGGATTTGCTGCTCAAACTATTGGACTTCAGTATACGACTGCTTCGAAATCAGCTTTTTTAACTGGTATGACTGTTATTTTTACTCCTTTGTTTCAGTTCATCATAGAGCGGAAAGCCCCTTTACTTGGTAATGTTGTGGGTGTAATTGTTGTAACATTGGGCCTGTATCTGCTTACATCTCCAAAAGGTAGCGAATTCAATTTTGGTGATGGATTAACCATATCCTGTGCAATTGTTTTTGCATTGTATATAGTATATGTAGATATTGCCGCACAGGAAAGTAATCCTATCAGAATCACTTTTTTTCAAATTCTAATAAATGGTGTACTAAGTTTAATCTTTGCTCTGATATTTGAAACAATTGTGTTTAAGATGAATTATAATTTGTTGTTTTCATTACTATATTTATCGTTATTGGCAACAGTATTAACACTGTTTCTTCAGATGAAATGGCAGAAAGAAACAACGCCTACAAAAGCTGCAGTAATTTTCACTGTCGAGCCGGTCATTGCTGCAATATTAGCATATATATTTTTGAAAGAGAATATTGGAATTGCTGGAGTTTTTGGTGGGGGAATTATATTGATTGGGTTATTAATATCCGAAATTTCAGATGATATTCCCATACTGAAAATCCCTTTAAATTACAAACAAACAAATTTGTTCAATAAAAATAAATAATTGTTTAGATAAAAATTAAGAAATACAAAAATGCAGACACTAATTAGGGGTAATTTCTTTTTCGTTGAATTTATATTTCTTTAATATCTTCCAGATTGTATGTTCAGAAATTCGAATATTATAATTTTTCAAAAGGTAGTTTTTAAGTTTCCTTACTCCATAGCCTGTGGATTCTCTTGCTTCCAATATTTTTTGTATAATTTCGATAGGTGTTGTATAAGGTGAATTATGTGGTTTTTTGGATAAGTCAAATAAACTTTCAACTTTATATCCGGACTTAAAATATCGCATCCACCATTTGTAGAATGTTTTTCGGCTTATCCCGAATTTTTCACAAACCATTTTGATACTATGCACCTGTTTATAATATATCATCCATGCAAGGCGAGGATGAAAAACAGTGTTTTGTGTTGACTTTTCTACAACATTGTACTCGGAATTATATTTTAAGACATCGGATTCCATTACATTTTACTTTAAGAATATCATTTTATTAGTAACTGATTTTTCTTTAGTCTCGAGTGTACAATAATAAATTCCACTTGCCAAACCAGATGCATTGAAATTTATGTTATATGAACCTTCTGTGTAATATCCATCTATTAAAGTTCTGATAACCTGTCCTAAAGAATTGTAAATTGTCACTTTTACATTTCCAGCTTCTTCAATACTGAATGTAATATCTGTAGATGGATTAAATGGATTTGGGTAATTGGTGAGATAGTCTTTAATAAATTTCGTTTTCTCTAACTTTTGAGGTCTGTTGTCCATAAGTAATTCAGGTTCATAAATTACACCTGGTGTTCTAAAAACATCAAGGGAAATCGGATTAGTTAATATTTCATTTCCCAATGAATCAACAATGATTAATCTATATAAATAATTTCCATTTTTTACTTTTTTATCTATGTAAGAATAATTCTTTGGAAAAACAGTTGTTCCATTGCCTTTTACTTTTGCAATTTGTTTCCATTCGAATTGTTCGGTATTTGGTACATCCAGGCGTCTTTCAATAATAAAGTAAGCATTTTTATATTCCACAGATGTAGACCAAAAGATTTCAATATTTAATGAATTTGCGATTCGATTAGCAAAGAATTTATTTAATTTTGTTCTTGGTGTAAATATTCTCATTTTTGGATCACCAACAATAACATCCATCCATGACAGAGCTCTTGAAGCAGAATAAAAACTTTCGGCAAGATTAAATCCTTCAGTGTACATTTCGAACAAATACCAAACAATTGCTATTGCATTACTGTATGGTTCATAAACATATCCTTTCGCACCAGTAATTCCTTCTTCAATTAAATCAGCTATAAGTGATTGACCATAAACTACAGGTTTTGTGAAGGTTCTTCCAGAAGTTGAAACATATGTTTCTGCAATTGCACCAGGAGCCCAACTGAAATTTGGTTTTGCATTTTCAGTATATAAATAGGCATTATAATCATTGCTCCCAAAGCTTGTATATCCGATTATATTTGTCCGGTTTGTTATAAAATTTGTTGTATTGTCTAAATATGAATTTAATCCTTTATTATTTAAAAGGGAATGCGCGTAAGCCATTGAATTATTTAAATATGGAATTGTAGTATTCCATGTCGGATCCTGATCAAATACAAATTGCATTGTGGTATCTACCCATACATAATATTTAGATTTATCAATTAAGTTCTTTATATCCGTAAAATTATAACCATCAAGTCTTGTCACCAAAAATATATCGAATTTAGCTTTTGAGAATTTTTCATTTTTTAAAAAATAAGGTGATACAATATATCCGCTTTTCCCAATCTTATCTGCATAAGAACTTAATATAAGTGTCAGCTCGCTTTCCACAGATGCAGATGGCGATGATGTTGATGTTGTATTGCCGCGATTTATCTTAAGTGGAACCCCTTTTGTAGTCACAATATAATTGATTTGATTTAATAAACCGTTTTCAAGGATATAATTTTCTATTTGTGTCCTTATTGAATTAAATGTTGCACTATCAATTTCTTCGTATGTTGGTGCATTGATCCTTACTAAATTTATTTCTGGGATATTTCTGACCTGTGCAAAGTATTTACCTATACTATCGGATATTGAACTATTTTGATTTATAATTACTAACACATCCGAATAATCATCTATGCGTTCATTTATATAATTTTGTGATTTTACAAGTGTTATGGAGAGAATGCTGATAAAAAATATTTTTATTGCTAACCTTTTCATATTCTTTTATTATTTCATTCAATTGAAGTGCCAGACAAAAATAATTTTAAGTTAGTTTATATGAGGTCTGAAAATATGATGTAAAAATTGAAATTTTTATTGGAGAGAAAATCTGATTAAGGGAAAATTAAAACAATAAATTATAACTTTGTTAATAATATTATTGAAATTTCTACAATATATATTACGAATAAATTGTTTTTGATAGTAATATAATTTTATTCATTTAAAATTAGGGTTAAATTCGTGATGCAAATCAAGTGTGAATATGAAATTTTTAAAAAATTAACCATTTTTTAAGAATAATTTTATATGGATATTGACTTTATCATAGGAATTGGTTAAATTATTGGTGTTAATTAATAACAAACAAAGGGTTATATTATGCATAAAAAAATTTTACAACTTTTCATTATTAATATTTGTGTGCTGTACTCAATTACAGTTGGGCAAACATTATTGGAAGAAAATTTTGAATATAATGCCGGTAGCCTTGATACAGTAAGTAATTTTTCCTGGGTTAAATACGATGGTGATTTTAATCCTGTTCAGGTTATTGATAGTAATTTAAATTATCCAGGTTATCCATCATCAAATATCGGGCGGATGATTCGAATTGTAGCAAGCACATCATCCTCTATGGATTATTATCGAGCTTTCCCTTCACAAAATTCTGGAACTATATATTGTTCCTTTCTTTTAAAAGTCATCAACACAGAATATATTCCTGGTAGTACTAGCGCCCTGGGTCAATACTTTACTGGATTTTATTCGTCTGGAAAGTATTACCCTTTAATATGTATACGACGTGGTTCGACAGATACTACATATAGATTGGGTATTCAGGTAAATGAACACCATCCACAAGTTGAATGGTATTATGCAAATCTTAACATCAATCAAACATACTTAATTGTGTTTAGTTATACATTTGTCGATGGTGATTCAAATGATATCGCTGCATTGTGGATTAATCCTGAGTTAACTCCAACTCCACCGGCTCCAACAGTATCTCAGGTATCAGATACGTTAGATCTGATCAGTTCTTTATCAAGTATTGGAATTGTACAGAATCGTGATTTTGGCATGATTTCACCAAACGCTTATATTGATGGTATCAGGGTTGCGAAAAATTGGTCGGATGCACCACTTCCAATTCAACTTGGGATGATGATGGCAAGTTATGTTGGAAATAATTCTATATTGTTGGAGTGGGAAACCGTTTCTGAAATTAACAACTATGGATTTTATGTGGAAAAATTCAACAAACAAGTTAATGACTACATAACAATTGAGGAAAGTTTCCAACCTGGTGCTGGTTATTCTTTACAACCACAAAAATATTCATGGCTTGATGAAAATGTAAATGAAATTTCACCAATATATCGACTAAAACAAATTGACAACGACGGGTTGGTTACATATTATGGTCCAATTATGCTGAATCCAAATTCTGTCAGGGAATCAAATAAAATTCCACAGAAATATGAACTTTCTCAAAATTATCCCAATCCATTTAATCCAAAAACCACAATTAACTTCAGTCTTCCAAATTCTGGTTTTGTAAAATTATCTATTATTAATATTCTTGGACAGGAAGTGGCAACCTTAGTTAACGATCAAATGGAAGCAGGAACTTATTCAGTTGATTTTGATGCATCACAATTTACAAGTGGTGTATACTTTTACAAAATTATAGCAAATAATTTTGTTGATGTTAAGAAGATGATTCTGACCAGATAAACTTAAAATTTATTAAATTTAGAAAATAAATATGACCACCGAAAATACGAAAAATTCCATCTGTCATCGTTATGAATATTATTCCTATTATTATTATCAATTTTTCGGTTCGCAATTAGGTGTTTATAAATTTATTTTCTAATAAATAAAAGCTTTTATGAACCCTACTTGCGAACAGTAAGTAGGGTTTTTTATTTTAATAAATAGTAATATTCAATAAGGAGAAGCAAGATGATTGTAATAATGAAAACAGACGCTACTAAAAGTGATGTTGAAGCAGTTAAAGAAAAAATTTGTGCGCTTGGATTTAAAGCAAATGAAGTACCCGGTGTTAATCGAATCGGCATAGTAATTACGGGAAATAAATCCCCCGTTAACCCTGAATTATTTTTGAATATGTCGGGTGTATTAGAGGCAATATCAATTTCAAAGCCATTTAAATTAGTTAGTCGTGAAGTAAAACAGGAAAACACAATAATTAAGTTAGGTAACCATATGATTGGTGGTAAAGAGCTTGCGATAATTGCAGGTCCTTGTTCTGTAGAAAGTCGAGAACAAATAATTGAAATTGGTGAGATACTCTCAAGTTTTGGAATCAAGTTTATGCGTGGTGGTGCCTATAAACCTCGAACCTCGCCATATTCGTTTCAAGGATTAAAAGAAGAAGCTTTGTTGTATCTGATGGAAGTTAGAGAAAGGACAGGTATGAAAATAGTTACTGAAGTTAAAGATGTATCTACATTACAATTAGTTGCAAAAGCAGTTGATGTTATTCAGATCGGGGCTCGTAACATGCAAAATTTTGCCCTCCTTGAAGCAGCAGGAAGTATCAAAAAACCGGTTTTATTGAAGAGAGGAATTTCTGCAACAATTGAAGAACTTCTTATGGCAGCAGAATATATTGTAAGTAACGGAAATTACGAGGTAATATTATGTGAAAGGGGAATCAGAACTTTTGAGACATATACAAGGAACACTCTTGATTTAAATGCAATACCTATTATAAAACGACTTTCTCATTTACCAATAGTTGTAGACCCAAGCCATGGAATCGGTATATGGGATGGTGTTGCATCAATGTCTATGGCAGCAATTGCTGGAGGTGCAGATGGTTTGATCATTGAAGTACATCAGAATCCTGAATCTGCCCTTTCAGATGGATATCAATCTCTAAAACCCGAAAGATTTAAGCATCTACTCTTAAAACTTCGGAAATTAGCCGAAGTGGTGGATCGATCACTTAATATCAATTTAGATTAATTGGAATTTAATTATGAAAAACAATAGTATTAAGAATAATAACTTACAGATATTGCGAAATAAAATTGATAAAATTGATGAAAAATTGTTGTATCTTTTAAATAAACGACAAAAATTAATTGAACAAATTGGAGAATATAAAAGGGCAAATGGTATAAAAATTATTAGTTATCATCGAGAAAATTCTATAATAAATAAACAACTCAAACAAGCAAAAAAATATTGTTTGGATGGTAAAATGGTGCAAAATATTTATAGAACAATTTTCATATATTCAAGAAAAATACAGAGGGCAAAATGACTGTCGGTATAATTGGTTATGGTAGATTTGGTAGGTTTTTAAGTAAACATATGAAGAATTACTTTGATGTGTTTGCTTATGATATAAAAAAAATTAAACCTTTACCAGGAGTTACAGTATGTAATTTGAGCAGCGCAGCTTCAAAAAATATTGTAATCATATCAGTAAGTATTAGAAATTTTAAAGATGTATTAATATCAATAAAACAATTTCTGAGAGAAGATAGCATAATTATTGACGTTTGTTCAGTAAAAGAATACCCTGTAAGATTGATGAAAAAATATTTACCCAAAAATGTAAATTTATTAGGTACCCATCCGTTATTTGGACCAGACTCATTTAAACAAGGTTCACGAAATAATAAAATTATCCTCTATCCTATCAGGATTAAACAAGAGTATTACAATATTATAAAAAAGGAATTATTCAAGTTTGGGTTGGAAATTATTGAGATGACTCCTCAAAAACATGATAAAATAATGGCATATACACAAACTTTGTTACATCTCACAGCGAGGAGTTTCCATAATATTATGCGTCGCGAATATTATTCAACCACCACAAATTATGATAAAGCCATAAAAATATTTAATTTGTTGTTAAAAGATTCCGAAGAATTATTGGAAGATATGTTAAAATTCAATAGATACTCAGAAAAAGCTAAAATGGAATTCTTAAGGTATTTTAATAAATGAAAAGTTGCAAATGAACATAAGTTTCATTATTATATGATAGAACAATTATCCAAAGTGTAAACGTTTTAAAACGGGTTTAAGATTTTATTATAAAATCACTGCAAAAGAATTCTATATTTTAGTTTCAATATAACTAACGAGTAAAAGGAAAAGAAATGCAAAAACAATTTAAGAGAAGAAATGGAAACAGTTCTTTTAAGAAAAAACACAAATATAAAAAGAAACAACAAAAACAATTAGAGTTGCAATTTCAATTAAAAGAATTTATGAAGTTGCAAAAGGGAGCTTTTTCAGAACAACCAATACTTTCTATTAGGGAATACGAGAAAAAGAAAAGAAATCAAAAAAATCTCAATCAATATAAAAAAAGAATTCATTGATAGAACAACTTTATTTTAGGAGTTTATACAGGGTTACAAGAGGAATATATTGTTATTCCTGCAGACATATTTCATATCATCTGGCCAGATACTAACTTGAACCTCACCAATGTGTGCGGTTCTTAAATAAAACATGCAAAGACGTGATTGTCCTATTCCTCCTCCAATAGAAAGAGGTAACTCGTCATTTAACAATCTTTTATGAAAATATAAATATTTTCTCTCTTCTGTTTTTGTTATTGTTAATTGTCTCAGAAGTGCTGTTTTATCAACTCTAATTCCCATAGAGGATATTTCAAATGCTCTTTCAAGTATCGGATTCCAGACAATTATATCCCCATTCAAACCTTGATATCCATTTTCAGTTTCAGTTGTCCAGTCGTCATAATCAGGAGCTCTTTTATCATGTGGTTTTCCATCCGATAGTTCTGCACCGATACCAATTATAAATACCGCTCCAAATTCTTCCGCAATTCTATTTTCTCTTTCCTGCGGTATTAAGTCAGGATATAAGTTTAGCAAATCCTGACTATGAATAAATTTAATTTGTTCAGGTAGGATTGGATTTATTTGAGGGTAATGTTCATATACAATAAATTCAATTCTTTTAATTACAGAATATATTTTGTTAACGATTTCCTTTAAAAAATTAATATTTCTTTCTTCTGGCGTTATAACTCTTTCCCAGTCCCATTGATCAACGTATATTGAGTGAATATTATCGATAGTTTCATCTGGTCGAATTGCGTTCATATCAGTATAAATACCGTAACCTGGTTTTATTCCATAATCCGCAAGTGCAATACGTTTCCACTTAGCAAGGGATTGAACAATTTCAGCGGAGTATCCATTATAATCTTTAATCTGGAAGGTTACAGGTTTTTCGATGCCACTCAGGTCATCGTTAATTCCCATTCCTTTAAGCACGAATAAAGGTGCAGTAACGCGATATAACCTTAATTCGGATGCGAGGTCTCTCTCAAAATTGTCTTTAATGAGTTTAATTGCTATCTCAATTTTTGTAATATCTAATTTTGGTTGATAGTTTTTGGGAATTGTAAGATTCATAATTTAAACAGGATCTATGTGAACGAATACTTTATTGATTGAGCTAACAGATTCTAACTCTTTTTGAACTGCTTTACCAATGTCGTGGGAAGTTTTCGTGTCAAGTGATTTATCCACTTCGATATGAATTTCTATATGGAAGAGGTTACCTACATAATGAGAACGGAGATCATTTACACCTTTTACATTAGGGATTTTTAACGCTCTCTGAACGAGTTCTGCAAGGAGTTTTTCATCTGCTGCGTGTGCCATTAAATATTTTATATTATCACGAGCAATTTCGTATCCACCTTTGATTATTATTGCTGATATAAAAATTCCTCCTATCCCGTCAAAGATTGGTAACCCAAAATAACTCATTCCTATCGCAATAAGTGCAAAAGAAGAAGCAATTACATCATTAAAACTATCTACTGAACTTGCAAGAATAACCGGGCTTTGATGCTGTTTACCAACTTTTTTGAAATGTATTGTCATATAACTTTTCAATAACATCGTGATTATTATTATTGAGAATGGTAACCAATTAATATTTTCCACTGTGGGCGAGAAAATTCTGATTATGGATTCTTTGATAAAATTAAAACCAACTACACCTGCAAGGATGGCATATAAAAGTCCTGCTATCGGTTCTGCTGCCTGATGACCAAACTGATGATTTGAGTCAGCTTTTTGTTGACTAATGCGAACACTGTATATTGTCGCCATTGAGGCGATAATATCCATCAGTGAATTAAATGCATCTGAAATGAGAGCGATACTTCCAACAGACAAACCAACTATTAATTTGATTATAAATAAGAAAAGATTTGAGAAAAAACCAAAAAATGAAGCTCTTGTTCTTGCACTTTTCATTTATTGCTGCCCATCTTTTATCCAGATTTTTTTATATACTTCAAAAGCTACTATTAATCCTAAAATAATCAACAAGCTTGAAATAACTATTAGTAAAATATTTCCCTGAGGTATATATTGCCATATTGTTTGATAAATTAACGCAGCTTCTGTTGTGAGAAGCATAAAAATCGCAGGTAATAATGTATAGCCTTTTGGTCTTCCAAACCCAAACCAGTATGCCGTTACAACAAACAAAGCAAGAGCGGCTACTAGTTGATTTGAAGCTCCGAAAACTGGCCATATAATTTTCCAGCTGTTATTCTGTGTTAAGATGTAAGCTAAAACCAAACCCATTGCTGCTGCGATGTACCTATTTTTAAAAATTCTAAATTTTATACCTACAGATTCTTCGACAATGTATCTTGCCAATCTAACTGTGGTATCCAGAGTTGTTAATATAAAAGCATTTAACATTAAAACACCAAGCGAAATGCCCATAAAGAGAGGGATACCCAGAGATGTAAGTACATTACCAAGTGCAGTACCAAATGTAATGTTGGCACTTTTTTGTAGTAAATTTTGAAATACTAAATCATTATTGGATGGAGAATCAGCTTTTCCCCAGTAAAGTACACTACTAATTAGTAATACAACAAGTAATGCCAGTGCGCCTTCAGTTAACATACCACCAAAAGAGATTTTTTTCCCATCTGTTTCTTTAATAAGTTGTTTTGAAGATGTTCCACTGCCTACTAAAGAGTGAAATCCAGATATTGCTCCACAGGCAACAGTGATGAAAAGTATTGGCCAGATTGGACCATTATTACTATTGAAACTTATAAACGCAGGTGCGTTTATCGTAGGGCTCTTTAAAATTAAGCCAATAAAACCCAAAATCAAACCAGCAAGTAAAAGATACATCGAGAGGTAATCTCTGGGTTGCAAAAGTAGCCATACCGGGAGGGTTGCTGCTATGAAAGCATAAAGAATACAAAATAACAGCCAGAAATCATATGAAGCATATATTGGGTAATAATCTCCAATCACAATAAGAGAAAAAAGAAAAAGTATTGCCAGAATGGTGCTTAAGAGAAGATTCACTTTTTTTCTATATACAAAGTAACCAAAAGCAAGTGCTAATATCATAAGTCCTAAGGTTGGAATAACTATTTCTGGTTTTTGTTCAAGTGTTTGGGCAGTTAATACTGCAAAGACAGCTTGAACTAAAGCGAGTGATAACCAGACGAAGATAGAAAAAATCCATCTGGCTGTCGGTGATACGCTTTTATCAGCTATTTCAGTTATTGATACTCCTTTATTTCTTACCGACGCCATCATACTTGTGTAATCATGTACTGCTCCCATAAAAACCGTTCCAAGCATTATCCATAAAATTGTTGGTAACCATCCAAAAAGGGAAAAAGCAAAAATAGGACCTATAATCGGACCAGCACCAGCTATGGATGAAAAATGATGACCAAATAAAATGGGTGTTTTAGTTGGTACAAAATCTATCCCATCATTAACTTGATTAGCAGGTGTGGGAATTTGATCATCTGGTTTTACAATTTTACTTTCTATCTTACTTCCATACCATTTGTATGCAAATATAAACCAGATAACTCCAATTATTGCTATGATGGTTGCATTCATAATAATAAATAATTTACTTGGATAAAATAAAATAAAAATTTTCTAAAATCAAATTTTTCTAATATTTTAAGCTTGCATTTTTAAACATTTTTGGCTATTTTCAAAAAAAATAAAAAAAATGCCGACATTTATTACAGGTGCGACTGGATTAATAGGTAATAAGCTTGCAAAGAATCTTGCTGATAGAGGTGAGATTGTTCATGCTCTATGTAGAAAGTCAGCGGATATACGCACTCTTTCACATCAGAATATCAGAATATTCTACGGTGACATTACTGACATTGAAAGTGTGTTTAAAGCAATTAAAGAATGTGATTCTGCATATCATCTTGCAGCTTATGCAAGAGGATACGCCAAAGATAAAGATTTGTATTACAAAATAAATGTTAGCGGTACTGAAAATGTTTGTACAGCTGCTTTAAAAAATAATGTAAAAAAAATTGTTTTTACTTCTACAGTTGTTACCTTTGGTCCGACAGGCAAACAACCTCAGGATGAAACTACAAGTAGAAATAATAATATTTTTTATACCACCTACGAACATTCAAAGTATTTAGGGGAAAAAATTGTTGATAATTTCATTCAGAAAGGTTTGAATGCCATAATTGTAAATCCAACAAGAGTATTTGGACCCGGTTTATTAAATGAAAGCAACTCCGTGACAATTATGATAGATATGTATCTAAAAGGGAAGATGCGAACCATACTTGGGGATGGTAATGCAATAGGAAATTATGGATTTGTTGATGATGTTGTGGAAGGTCACATTCTTGCTATGGAAAAAGGTAGAATAGGTGAAAAATATATATTGGGTGGTGAAAATGTAACTTATAATCAATTTTTCGACATACTATCGGAAGTTGCAAATAAAAGATTTTATCAGTTTAAAATTCCCTATATCGTGGCACTTAGTTTTGCTGGTATTGAGAAAATAAGAGCAAAATTGTTTAATTCATATCCATTGATCACGCCTGAATGGGTAAGAACCTTTAAACTGGACTGGTCATACAGTTGTAAAAAAGCAGAAAAAGAACTTGGATATAAAATCACACCACTAAAAACCGCTTTAAAAATTACAATCGATTGGTTAAATAATAAGTGTGGAGTAAAAATTTGAAATTAAGAGAATTAATCTTTGGTAAAGAAAATCCTGATAATTTTTTTATACATGGAGTTTTCAATAAACCTTTCTATGCGTTAATTCTGTCGGCAATCATACCCACATTTCATGTATATTTTGGATCAAAAGCATTCTTTACTAAAAATTTTAGCCATTTGATAGAAAATCCATATTTTCAGGATTATTTCTCTGTAATATATCTCTTTGTTTCCGCGATGATTTTAATGGGAATTGTTCCAGCTCTGTTTATAAAATTACTTTTCAAAGAAAAATTATCCGATTATGGATTGGTGATCGGTGACTGGAAATTGGGTATAAAATCCATACTGATATTGTTTCCGATCATTTTGATATTTTTTTTATTGCCCGCAGCGTATCAAAAAGAAATTAAGGAATTTTATCCGCTATTCAGACCTGCTTTAAATGATTTGACTACTTTAATAAATATAGAAATTTTAAGAGGAATTATCTACTATTCAGCGTGGGAATTTTTTTTCAGAGGGTTCATGATTTTCAGTCTAAGGCAATATGTAGGTGATTGGCTTGCGATTTTAATTCAAACTATTCCATCCTGCTTATGGCATATCGGTTATCCTACAGGAGAAATTATAATGTCGATACCTGCTGGAATCATGTTTGGTATTATTGCAGTGAGGACAAAGTCTATTTTATACCCATTTTTATTACATTGGTTAATAGGTTTTTCAACAAGTTTACTTGTGTATCTTACAAATTGATGAATAATTTGAACCAGGACATAAACGAATATAGTTATTCGAAGTCTATTGATTTATTGTTCATTGTTTTCACTGGATTTTTATTTTTAGTAACAATCATATTTTCGGATAAGATTCAAAATTGGATGGGCGTCGCATTAAATTTTTTCTTAATTGGCATTATTTATATACTCCTGTCGAGATTATTACAATTAATCAAAAAGGATTTTATCCAATTATTTACAAGAGGGATTTTGATTGCAGTATTCAATGGATTGATTTTTACAGAGATTCAACATTTGCAACATATTTTTGTAAATGGTTGGTTAGATCAGTCACTAATAGATTTTGATAATAAGATATTTGGTATCGAACTTACTGTTGCATTTGATAAGATTACAACTCCTGTGTTAACAGAGATGATGATGTTCGCTTACACAATATATGTTCCTCTTATAGTTTTTGTTGGTATTTTTTGTTATGTAAAATCTGGTAAATTAGCTGGAGAGGATTATTTTTTTCGTTTAACATTAACTTATTTTTTATCGTATTTAGGGTTTTTAATTTATCCTATTGCAGGTCCACTATTTTATCAACCGGAAATTTATAACAATCAATTGTCAGGATGGATCTTTACTTATTTTGGGGAATGGATTCGCCAGAATGCTCATTACCCTGGTGGGAATTTGCCCAGTCCTCATTGTGCTGCTGGAACAATTATGCTAACCATGCTCTGGAAGTACAATAAACTAATTTTCTATTTTTTGTTACCAATCATTGTGTTGCTCTATTTTTCCACAGTTTATGGGAGATATCATTATGCTATGGATAGTATAACAGGGATTTTACTCGGTCTTTTAGTATTTTATTTTGTTGAAAAAATACATAAAATTGCAAGAATTATAAAATAATATCAAACTTTTATTCTAATATTTCGATAAATAAAAAAACCATTTATCCAGCCATGCTGTTGTCTATTGATTTTATGAAAAATTCTTATTATTTTACAATAATCGAAAAATATTAACAAAAATGAGTTTAAAATGAAGTATTTTAGTATAATCTTAATCATAGTTCTTTCAATATTGTTTAATGAAGTACATTTTGCACAGGGAATTGAATCCCGAGCAGAAAATTCCGTTTTAAATAAAATTATCAAAGCATACGAAACTGGTGAAATAGATTATGCAACGATGATGAAAAACCGCATTTATGCTTTAACTAATCCAGAGTTATTGGATACAAAATTTAAAACTGATATACAGATAATCGAGAAATGCGCAACAACAAATGTTCTTGAAATAAAAGAATATTTAGATAAACAATCCAAAAATGACATTCCTCAAGATGCAATAAACGGTATTCTTGCCCGTCCCACAAAGCAAAAATTTTTAGTATCACCAAGTGGGAGATTCAGAATACAATATGATACTTCTGGTACACACGCAGTTTATCAACCAACTGTGGATGTAAATCCAGCAGATGGTCATCCTGATTATGTGAACAGATGCGCTGAAATTTTTGATTATGTATACGATATTGAAATTACACAGATGGGATACACTCCACCACCACCTGATGGTACCGCTGGAGGAGGAGTTGATCAATATGATGTCTATTTGCATAGCTATTCTGGTGCTTACGGAGTTACTTTTACTGATGGCACAGTTAATAATTATGGCAATCCACCCAGAACAGCTTACAAAAGTTACATTTATTGTGATCCAACTTATACAGGATTTGGTTATACTGATAGAACTCTACCATTAAAAGTTACTGCTGCACATGAATATTTTCATGCTATACAATTTGCATATAATGCTAATGCTGGTAGCTGGTTTATGGAAATAAGTTCGACATGGATAGAAGATATTGTTTATGATAATATAAACGATTATAGATATTATCTTCCAACTTTTTTTAATTCCCCGCAGGTAAGCTTGACAAAATTTGATGGTGCTCATGAATATGCGAGTTGTATATTCGGTCATTATATTTCAGAGAATTTTGGTAATGATAGGATTAAAAGAATATGGGATTACACTGTAAACGCTGGATCGAATATAGCATTGAATGCTATTCAAAATGCACTTAACGAAATAGGTACAAATCGTTCAGACGTTTTTGCAGGATTCACAGTTTGGAACTATCTAACAGGTTCAAGAGCTAATGGTACGCATCCGACCTACAGTGAGGCTGCTTATTTCCCACAAATTAATATTGCATCAACTTATTCTTCATATCCAGTATCAGCAAATGCTCCTGCGGGTTTAGAATTTCTGGCAACTTTTTATTATCACTTTAATCCAATTACGACACCATCAAACTTACGATTAGGATTTAATCAGATATCTTCTTCATCTTGGGAAGGGAAGGTTGTTATTGATAGTTCCAATAGGTTCAAATCATATGATGTTGAT
The DNA here is from genome assembly GCA_003327435.1 of Ignavibacteriota bacterium. GTDB lineage: Bacteria > Bacteroidota > Ignavibacteria > UBA10030 > BY39 > BY39. The sequence goes on along the minus strand of QOQV01000001.1, from coordinate 56,590 downwards.
CTATCGACGGGATCAGGTATAATTGATTTATTAAATTTCAATAATAAAACCCGTGCCGTATTTATACCTGCTAATGTTGCTACTTCAGGAACTAACTTGAGTTATTCTTATACAGCAAATATGCGCCTCTTGCCAACTGTAAATTATCCCAATGGAGGCGAGGAGCTTTACATCGATAGCCTGTGTACAATTAGTTGGACATCAAGCGGGATAGATAGTATAAAAATTGAATACACCACTGATAACGTAGGTTCATGGTTGATGATAGCTCAGAGCGTACCGGCATCAGTGGGATCTTATAACTGGTTCGTGCCGGCGACTCCAACAACACAGGCAAGAGTAAAAATTACCAGCAAAAGTGATATAAATTTGGCTGATATGAGTAATAATGTATTTAAAATAATGTATACACCGTATATTTCGATTATATCTCCAGATATCAGCGAAGTTTATCCTGTTGGATTTACAAAGAATATAGAATGGAATTCGTTAAATGTTACAGGAAATGTAAAAATTGAGTTATCACGAGACGATGGTAATACTTATGAAACGATTTTTGCCAGTACAGACAACGATGGAAACGAACCATGGTTAGTAACAGAACCAGTTACAGAACAGGCAAAAATAAAAATTTCAAGTGTTAATAGTCCAGCTATTTTTGATATAAGTAGAGCAAACTTTTCCATCAGAACTGCCAGCATATCGTTGATATATCCCAATGGTGGAGAAATTATTAGATATGGAACTATTGATACAATTCGATGGATAAGTAATAATATGTTCGGGAAGGTTAAAATTTTGCTCTCCCGCGATGGTGGTGAGAATTATGAAACTATTATTGACTCGACGATTGACGATGGCGAAGAACTCTGGAATGTTACAGGTCCCCAAACAACAAATGCGCAAATAAAAATTGTTTCACTTAACAATAATCAAATATTTGATATTAGCGATAATTTATTTAATATATACCCGCAAAATTATATATCACTGGAGGTTCCGTCACTGGAGAACTGTTGGCTAATCGACAGTTCATACAATATTTACTGGCAGTCGTTTGGGACTTCAGGCAATGTAAAAATCGAGTTATCACGGGATAACGGACAAACTTACGAAACAATCATTCCCAATACTCCAGATGATGGCGAGGAAATATGGACTGTGAGCGGTCCAGCATCACATCAAACGATAATTAAAATTTCTGATGTTAATTTTCCAGATTTGTTCGGTTTATCAGATCATTTTATAATTGGAAATTATGACACGCTGGAATTTTCATCAGGTTGGAATTTAATTTCTCTAAAAGGTTATACAGGAAACAAAGCGAAAACATTTCTGTATCCTTCAGCTACATCAAATGCATTTAGATATAGTTTTGGATATGATGCAGTGGATACATTGAAATATGGTGAGGGTTACTGGTTGAAATTCAATGAAGAAGGTATCAGCAGAGTTGTATCTGCACCCAGATATCAAGATACAATTTCTGTCGTTGCCGGATGGAATCTAATAGGAAGTATTAGTTTACCAATACCAACTTCAAGTATCGTGACAGATCCACCCAATTTATTATCTTCGATGATATATGGTTACAATAAAGGTTATAAACTTTTGGATACTCTCGAACCGGGTAAATCTGTATGGGTAAAGTCAAATCAAAATGGAATTATTGTATTATCCGGTATCTCAAAAGCAACCAATAGTTATATACAACCTTCCTTACCTATGCACGCAAATATTTTAAAGTTTGTTGATGATAATGGCAATACACAAAACTTATTTTTGATGAGAAACAATAATCAATATCAAATTCAGGAATCCTATAAATTACCCCCACTACCACCATCCACAGCATTTGATATTCGTTTTAATAATGATGAATTAATATCATATTATGATGAGCAAAATAATGAATTCAGGATAAAATTACAGGGTGTATATTATCCGTTGAAAATCACTTTTGATTTTAAGGAAAGAATTGATATAATTTTATCAGTAAATGGAATTGAACATAATATTTCGGAAATGAAAGATTTTATTATTCTGGATCAACCGAATGCGGATTTGATATTAAAGCTAAATGAACATAAGGAAAACAATATTCCAAAAGAATATTTTCTATCGCAAAACTATCCCAATCCGTTTAATCCATCCACTCTTATCAAATATGGTTTACCTGAAGATGGATTTGTTAGCTTAAAGGTATACAATTTACTCGGTAATGAAATAAAAGCTCTCGTTAACGGTTATCAGAAAGCTGGAAATTATGAAGTTGTTTTTGAAAACGATAATAATTTACCCAATGGAGTATATTATTACCAATTAAAAACAATGAATTCAACAATAACTAAAAAAGCATTACTTATAAAGTAATAGTAGAGAGGTGAGCTATGAAAAAAATTATATACCTATCAATATTGCTTCTTTTAGTTAATAGTTTATTCTCACAGGATAAAGAGCAAAGAGAATGGCTATTAAAATTTGCTAATGAATCTGAGATAATTTATAAACAGCAAAGAGCTATTGCAGAATCCATTGCGTTGAAACAGGGAATGCCAATCAGGAAAGAATATCCTGATGGGAAAATAATTGAATTGCAGAGATTTGAGAATGATATACCAATATATTATATGACAGAAAGTAATCTAAATGCTGCTAGAACTGTATCAACAGATAAGGTTTGGCCCGGTGGTTCGGGTGGTTTTTCACTAACAGGTGTAACTGATACATTAGGAATCTGGGATGGTGGAAAGGTTCGAGGAACACATCAGGAACTTACAGGTAGAGTAATATTTGGTGATGCTGCAAGTTCTTTTAGCGACCATTCTACACATGTAGCAGGGACAATGATTGCGACAGGTGTATCTACAAACGCTAAGGGAATGTCATATGAGGCTCGATTAAGAGCATATGATTGGAACAATGCAGAATCGGAAATGGCTTCTGCGGCTGCTAATGGCTTGAGAGTATCGAATCACTCTTACGGCACTATAACAGGTTGGTACTGGAATTATTTTGGAGATAATAAATGGGCATGGTTTGGTGAACCATCAGTTAGTGAATTGGAGGATTATAAATTTGGGTACTATAATTCAGAAGCAGCCCAGTGGGATAATATAATGCGTAATGCTCCATATTATCTAATAGTTAAATCTGCTGGTAACGATCGTGGTGAAGGACCGTCAGGTTCGGTTGAACATTGGGTCAGGATTGGTGGAAGTTGGACTCTGGTCACATCAGCTAGAGATCGCGATGGTGGCGCATCAGGATATGATTGTATATCCACAAAAAGTGGGGCAAAAAATATATTGACTGTAGGAGCTGTAAATTTAATACCATCTGGTTATTCCGTTCCAGGTTCTGTAGTTATGTCCTCCTTCAGTGGATGGGGCCCAACTGACGACGGTAGAATAAAACCAGATGTGGTGGGAGCCGGAGTAAATCTTTATTCATGTATCGCAACCTCAGATAATGCATATGATACATATAGTGGAACTTCTATGTCAACACCAAATATTTCAGGTTCAATAGGTTTAATACTACAACATCAGAAGAACTTATGGGAGAATATACCTTTGAGATCCTCTACCGTGAAAGGTTTGGTGATACACACAGCCGATGAAGCCGGTCAATACACAGGTCCAGATTATGTGTATGGGTGGGGATTGATGAATACATTAAAAGCTGTACAATTAATGTCTACAAACAAAAATTCAGGTAATAGTTTTTTTATAAGGGAGTTAACACTCAATCAAAATGATAGTATATTACTATCTATCCCAATTAAGGGAAATCAACCATTCAAAGCGACAATATGCTGGACTGATCCAGCAGGTACACCTCCACCGGTTTCACTTGATCCACCAAATCTGATGCTTGTTAACGATCTTGATATGAGACTTATTAGAACTGATACAATCTTTTACCCCTGGGTACTGGATCCATCAAATCCAGGTGCAGCTGCGAGTACAGGCGACAATTACCGCGATAATGTTGAACAAATATACATTCAATCGCCTCAAAAAAATCTTTATACTCTAAAAGTTAAACATAAAGGTAACCTCACTGGAGGAAGTCAGATTTTCTCGTTGATCATATCAGGTGCACAAAATTTAGTCCTGGCTTATCCAAATGGAGGTGAGAATTGGCATATAGGCTCAACGCAAACTATAAGATGGCATTCTTCAGATTTTACTGGAAATGTGAAAATCGAATTATCCAGAAATGCTGGAGCAACATATGAAACACTGTTTGAAAGTACTCCTAACGACGGAAGTGAAAACTGGATAGTCACCGGACCAATATCATCAACTGCTAGAATAAAGATTACAGATCTAAACTTACCAAATACAAATGATTTTAATTCTAATTTCTTTACAATATCTCAGGCTTCGCTTTCATTGATCAGTCCAAATGGTGGAGAAGTTTTTGAAACAGATAGTATTATGACAATCAGCTGGAATTCCTCAAATTTACCAGGTAAAATAAAAATAGAACTTTCACGCAATGACGGTTCAACATATGAAACAATCTTTGATAGCACCGATAATGATGGGAATGAAAATTGGATAGTAACACCTCCAGGTACTAAAAATGCGCGTGTTAAAATATCCAGTATCTATATACCAACTTTACAAGTGATAAGTGCTAATAATTTTACAATTTCTGCACCATTTATTATGGTAAGTTATCCTGAAGACAAAACATCTATGATTATCGATAGCACGATCGAAATAAAGTGGAATTCTTATCGAGCTGATGATTATGTTAATATCGAACTCTCTCGTGATGGTGGATTAACTTATGAAACACTGTTTTCATCTATTCCAAATGATGGCTCTGAATTCTGGACTGTAACAGGTCCTGCGACTGACAAAGCTATTATGAAAATTTCCAATTCAAACCCACCAGAACTAATAGGAACTACTGATGGATACTTTACTATTGGGAATGTTTACAATTTTTCTTTTAACCCAAGATGGAATTTAGTTTCAATACCTGTTAAAACTTCTGAAAACAGAAAATCAAATCTATTTCCTTCAGCCAGTTCGAATGCATTTGGTTACATTCCTGGAACAGGATATGAATTGAAAAACGAATTGGAGCGAATGAAAGGCTATTGGTTAAAATATCCATCGGAAGTAGAAGAAAGTTTCATAGGTGTATTAAATTTAGAAGATTCTTTATATCTGAGTAAAGGTTGGAATTTAGTTGGAGCTCTGAGTATTCCAATTGACATAAATTCAATCACAACAGATCCACCTTCAATAATTGATGGGTTCATTTATGGGTATTCTGATAAATATTCAATAGCCGACTCTATTTATCCCGGGAAAGCTTACTGGGTCAAAGTCAGCGAAAATGGTATGTTATATTTACAAAGTACAATGAAAACTTCCAGGCCTGTCGCTTCAAAAATAATATTGGATCATTTCAATTGCTTAAAAATTGTTGATAAATTAGGTAACGAACAGGTTTTATATTTTACTATAAATGATTTGAAAAATAAAGCTTTTGAACTTCCACCGTTGCCACCAGGTGATGCATTCGACATTCGATTTTCAACAAACAAACTGGTGGAGAATTTTAATTTTAACACACATTCACAAAAGTATATCGACATCCAAGCTATCGAATATCCAATCACTCTAAGTTGGGAAATAAGAGATGGTAGTACTTACATTTTAAATAGTAAAGGTAATTTGAATATCTCGTTAATTGGAAACGGAAACTATACTATAAACACAATATCTGATAATCGGTTATCAATGAAATTAGTTTCTCTACAATCCAATCGAATCCCCCTGGAGTATTCATTGTCCCAAAATTATCCCAATCCTTTTAATCCTGTTACAAAGATTACTTATTCTATCCCGAAAGATGGGAAAGTTATTTTAAAGGTATATAATGTGATTGGTAACGAAGTGGCAGAGCTTGTGAATGAGTTCAAAGAAGCTGGCAACTATGATATCAGCTGGGATGCAAGTTCACAACCAAGTGGAGTTTACTTCTACAAGTTACAGGCAGGTAACTTCACCTCGGTGAAAAAAATGCTACTGATGCGTTAATTTTAGAAATGCGATCCTAAGTTTAAGCCGATTCTTTCCTGCTGGAAGGAATCGGCTTTTTGTGTTTTTATCGCAATATTTCTATATTTAGAAAAATTTTTAATATGAAAATCAATTTGTTTATACCCTGTATCGTTGATCAATTTGCCCCTAAGGTCGCAATTAGTACTTATAAAATACTAAAAAAGTTAGGATGTAATGTAGATTATCCATTTGAACAAACTTGTTGCGGGCAACCAGCATTTAATACCGGTTATCATTATGAAGCCAGAATCTGCGCCGAGAGATTCTTAAAAATATTTGCAAACTCAGATTATATTGTTTCCCCATCCGGCTCCTGTGTGGCAATGGTAAAAAATTTTTATCAAGAACTTGAACTTAATCCAGAAGCAAAATCAATTTATAACGATTTGAAAATCAAGATTTTTGAATTATCAGATTTTCTTGTAAATGTTTTAAAAGTTGAGGATTTAAATGCAAATTTTAAAGCTAAAGTCACATATCACGACTCCTGCCATCTATTAAGAGAACTGAATATCTTAAACGAGCCCAGAAAACTCATTGGGAGTATCAAAGGCATTGAACTAATAGATCTTAATGAAAGTGATAGATGTTGTGGATTTGGTGGCACATTTTCAGTAAAATTCCCTGAATTATCCACCATCATTACAGAAGATAAAGTAAGAAACATCGAACTGAGCGGTGCTGATTATGTTGTCGCCAATGATGTAAGTTGTTTATTGAACATTCAGGGCATTTTGAAAAATAAGAATAGTCGAATTAAAACCTTACATTTAGCTGAATTGCTTGCAATGGGGATAGAAAATGCCTAATTCTAACACGAAACATTTTAAAGCTCTGATTAGAGAAAAATTATCAGATAAAAAATTAAGAAATATTGTTAAGAAAGCAACATCTCATAGCATCAGTAAAAGAATTGAAACAATAAACAATTACATACCAGAATGGGAGCAACTTCGCGATAGAGCTAATTTTATAAGAAGTAAAACAATGCAAAATTGGGAGTTTTACTTTGAACAACTTCTTAAGAAATTTAGAGAAAATGGTATAGAATTCTTTTATGCAAATAATTCTTCGGATGCTTGCAGTATTGTAAAAACCCTGCTTTTCAGTTTTGGAGTTAAGAAAGTTGTAAAATCAAAATCTATGGTAACTGAAGAAATTGGATTAAATGAGTATCTTGAACGAAATGGATTTGAAGTTACTGAAACGGATCTCGGCGAATATATAATACAACTTGCAAATGAGAAGCCATCTCATATAACTGCTCCAGCTTTACATAAATCAAGGCAGGAAATAGGTGAGTTATTTAGTGAAAAATTCAATATCGATTACACTGATGCTCCCGAAAAATTAACGGAATTTGCCCGTTTAATATTACGCCAAAAATTTCTTAATGCAGATGCAGGGATATCTGGTGCAAACTTTTTAGTTGCTGAAACAGGTACAATCATTATTGTAGAAAATGAGGGAAATGCTCGCTTATCAATTACATTGCCTAAATTACATATTGTTATCACAAGTATTGAAAAAATTGTTCCAACTTTAAGTGATGCTTTAATGCTTTTGAAACTCCTTCCGGTTAGTTCCACTGGTCAAAAGATTACAAGCTATGTTTCATTTATTAAAAAACCATTGCAGAGTATAGGTTCTGAAAATAGCCAAAAGATTGTGGTAATTATCCTTGATAATGGTAGAAGTAAATTGTTGAAAAATGATAAATCTCGGAGCATATTATATTGTATCAAATGTGGAGCATGTATGAATAATTGCCCGATATATCAATCAGTTGGTGGACATGCTTATGGATCTGTATATCCTGGTCCAATTGGTTCAATATTAACTCCATGGATTAATACATTAAATGAATCTAAAGATTTAGCATATGGTTCAACCCTTTGTGGAGCTTGTAGTCAGGTTTGTCCTGTAAAAATTGATATCCATAACCAACTACTTGGGATTAGAAAATTAAGTATCGAAAATAAATACTCACCATTAATTGAAAGAGTAATTTTTAAGTTATGGCTACTTTCAATGAAAAATTTCAAACTATTTACATTGTTATCTAAATTTCTTAATTTTTTGAGTCCATTATTTCAGGAATCAGGTTTAAAAATTCCATTCTGGTCAAAATATAAATACTTTCCTGCACCTGCTGAGATTTCTTTTCATAGTTGGTGGCAGAAAGAAGTAAAGATAAAAGAAAGAATCAATAATGTCTAAAAAAATTTTGATTGAGAAATTCAAGAGTGAATTAATAAAAGTAAACGGAGATTGCTTTGTATTTAAAAATTTAAGTGAAGCTCTAAAAGAATTAAAAAGTATAATTGCAAAAGAAAAGATCAAAAATATAGCAATAAGTACAAAAACTGATATTGCAAAATCCATATTTGATGAATTGAAAAAAGATTCATCTGTAACTATCGAATCAGTTGAAGAATTAAATAAAACGAATTCGATACTTAAAGACAATCTAAAAAATATTGATCTCGGAATCAGTTGTGCTGATTTTCTTGTTGCAGAAACAGGTAGTGTTATTTTGAAAAGTTCCACTGATGAACCTCGTTTATTGTCCTTACTACCGGAATCTCATATTGTGATATCAACATCAGAACAGATTATCGAAAGATTAGAAGATGCAGTAGATTTTCTAAGCATCGAAAACTGGGTAACTGTGATAACTGGTCCGAGCCGAACTGCGGATATAGAAAAGGTTTTGGTAACAGGGGTTCACGGACCAAAAAAATTATATGTATTTATTAATGACATTGAAATTTCTTGAAAAAGTGTAAAATATTTTATATACTTAAACGAAATTTAACAAAATAAGGAAAACATATGAAAATAAGCGTTATTGGAAGCGGATATGTTGGATTAGTGGCTGGTACCTGCTTTGCCGAAAGTGGCAACGATGTAATTTGCGTGGATAATGATATAAATAAGATTCGGGTTCTACGCAAAGGTCAAACTCCAATATATGAACCAGGTCTTGAAGAACTCCTGAAGAAAAATATTAAAGAGAAAAGGTTAAAATTTACTAATGATCTTGAAAAAGCTGTAAAGCATTCGGAAATAATATTTTTGGCTTTACCAACTCCTCAATCTGAGGATGGTTCAGCGGACTTGAAACATGTTTTATCTGTTGCCGAGCAAATAGGTAAATATATTAACGGATACAAAATAATCGTAAATAAAAGCACTGTTCCAGTAGGTACAGCATTTAAAGTTAGGGATATAATCAAAAAACATACAAAATACGAATTTGATGTTGTATCCAACCCAGAGTTTTTAAAAGAAGGTGCGGCAATTAATGATTTTTTAAAACCGGATCGTGTCGTAATTGGAACAACAAGTGAAAAAGCCAGAAAAATTATGGGTGATCTATATGCACCTTTTGTAAGAACAGGAAAACCTATACTATTTATGGACGAGTTAAGTGCAGAACTAACTAAATATGCTGCAAATGCTTTGCTGGCTACTAAAGTAACTTTTATGAATGAAATTGCAAACATATGCGAACGAGTTGGTGCAGATGTGAAATATGTACGATTGGGTGTCGGAAGTGATGAAAGAATTGGCCCACAATTCCTATTTCCCGGAGTTGGATTTGGTGGTTCTTGTTTTCCAAAGGATATAGCAGCTCTTGTTAAAACCTCTTCAGATTATGGCTATGATTTTCAAATTCTGAAAGCTGTCCAAAATGTAAATGCCGAACAAAAGAAATTGTTGGTAAAAAAAATTCTAAAATACTTTCATAATAAATTAAAAGGTAAAACGATTGCAATCTGGGGACTTTCATTTAAACCAAATACTGATGATATGAGAGAAGCACCATCTATTACAATAATTAATGAGCTCTTGAAAAATGGGGCAAAAATTCAAGCACACGACCCTGTGGCAATTAATGAAGCAAAAAAAATATTCGGTAAAAAAATAAAATATTTTAAAAACAATTATGATGCATTGAAAGGTGCTCATGCACTTGCTATAGTAACAGAATGGGGTGAATTCAGAAGACCAGATTTCGATAGAATAAAAAAACTTATGAAAAATTGTGTAATATTTGATGGCAGAAATATCTACGAACCGGAAATGATGAAAGAAACAGGTATTACATATTATCCAATTGGTAGAAAGGTTGTAAATGACAAGTAAGATTGTGAGTGTTGTAACGGGTGGTGCCGGATTCTTAGGTTCTCACCTCTGTGATCGACTCATAGAAGAAGGACATTTCGTCATTTGCCTGGATAACTTAATTACAGGCAATATTGATAATATTGCACACTTGCTGGGGAATGAAAATTTCAAGTTTTATAAGTATGATGTTACTGAATATATATTTATTTCTGGACCTGTTCATAATATTTTACATTTCGCTTCTCCTGCAAGTCCTCTCGACTATATTAAATATCCTATTCAAACATTGAAAGTCGGTTCACTCGGAACTCATAAAACTCTCGGGCTTGCTAAAGCAAAGAATGCAAGATTTCTATTAGCATCTACTTCCGAAGTGTATGGTGATCCTCTCGTTCATCCCCAGGATGAAGCATATTGGGGTAATGTAAACCCAATTGGAGTTAGAGGTGTTTATGATGAAGCCAAACGATTTGCAGAAGCCCTAACAATGGCATATCACAGATATCATGGCCTTGATACCAGAATTGTGAGAATATTTAACACATTCGGACCACGAATGCGACTGAACGACGGAAGAGCAATACCTGCATTTATGACGCAAGCTCTAAAAAATGAAGATGTAACAGTTTTCGGAGATGGTAAACAGACCAGAAGTGTTTGCTACGTGGATGATTTGATTGATGGTATTATTAAATTACTACATTCAAATATTAATGAGCCAGTAAATATCGGTAACCCGGAAGAAATTACAATTGAAGAACTTGCAAAAGAGATAATTCAGCTGACTAACAGCAAAAGTAAAATCGTATATAAAGAGCTTCCAGAAGATGATCCAAAAATTCGTCAACCAGATATTACAAAGGCGAAATTGTTACTAAACTGGAATCCTAAAGTATCAAGATACGATGGTTTAGTAAAGACAATGGAATATTTTAAAAAGAAACTAAATATTAACTAGTGCACAGGGCAGTATTTTTAAATAGTATATTTATTTTTTTAATATTTCAAAACCTTTTATCACAAAATAATTTTACAAATCTCGAAAATCAAAATATCAATCATAACGAACCACAAATAGATTACAATAAATTTTCTATTGTAACTGGAAGCATAATATTGACCGCAACAGCTATTCAAATATATCAATACAATTCCTGGTGGAAAGATTGGAGAAGGCCATTTCATTTTCAAGAGGATCTAGTATATGGAAAATCTGTTGACAAAGTTGGTCATGCCTGGGGTGCTGCTTTCACATCATTTATAATCTCTCGTTCCTATGAATGGTCCGGTATTAAACGAAATAATTCGCTCTGGATTGGAGCTGTGGGAGGCAGTATATTCCAATTGCTTGTGGAATTTCAGGATGGTTTTTCACAATGGGGATTTGATAGAGTAGATGCTGCCTGTGATGTTATTGGAGGTTTTTATCCTCTCGCTCAATATCATCTACCGATATTACAATACTTTGAGATAAAAGCAAGTTACTCGCCCCGTAAACTTGGAAAACCAGGTGGTATTCCAGGACAAAAACATACAATAATAGATGATTATGAAGGGCAGACTTTCTGGTTAGGCTTAAAAATAAGCAAACTATATCCCAAAGAATTAGAATTTCTGAGCTTCCTAAATTTTGCCGTTGGATATAGTGTCAGGAATATTGATAATATTTCAAATCAATATGGTGTATGGTTAATTGGTCTTGATCTGGATTTTAAAAAAATTATTCCCCAAAATTCTGATTTCTTGATAAATTTAAGTGAAGGTTTAAATTATATCAAATTTCCTACACCAGCAGTACAAATATCACCTAAAATAGTTTGGTTTGGTATATATTTTTGAGGGAAATATGAAAATAATAAAAAAATTTTCATTTGTCTTAATTTCGAATTTAATAACCATACAAATATTATTTGCACAAATTGAAAATGTCCCAGCAACTCATAGTGTTTATTCATTTCTGAAAAGAATGGAGTTAAAAGGAATCATTGAAAATTATTATGATGGTGTGTTACCACTCTCAAGAAAGCAAATTGCAAACTTTATCAGTGTTATTTCTGAAAATAGAAACGAACTAACAAAAGTTGAAAGTAAAATTCTCGATGATCTTTTAATAGAATTTGAATATGATTTAAAATCAACTACTCAAAATTCTTTCAATTTATTTGGGAGGAATTATGATGTAGTTTCTGGATTGGTAAGAGGAACTTTTCAGGATAGGGAAAAGCATCTATATGTTTTTAGAGACAACAATATAAATCTTTTTTTTGATGGACTTTTAAATTTTGACTTCAGAAGATTTACAGGGAGCCAGTTGACTGATAATGCCTCATTTATTGAAGGTGGTTTTAGATTTAGAGGTAGCATATATAATAAAGTTGGATATTACCTTCTATTGACGAACGCTCAGTTTTGGGGTAGCCGTGATGTCCTGAAAATGGATAAAAGGATCAAACAAAGTTTTGCTCTTTCGACATTAGAAACAAAAAATTTTGATTTCCTTGAGGGATATGCAAAATATCAAACCGGACCTATTTCATTACAAATTGGTAGAGAAAGAATTCTCTGGGGCAGAAGCTATGGTGATAAGTTATTAATTTCTGATTATGCTCGAATATTTGACGCAATACGCACCGATTTTGAATATAAATTTCTAAAGTACACATTTTTGCATGGTTGGCTGAATGGTAGAAAAAGTTATAGTTACATTCCTGAATATAATAACTATGAACCTGTTGCGGTAGACAAATTCGTCGCAGCACATCGACTTGATATTGCCTTTACTAAATATCTACAATTTGGAATTCAGGAATTTGAAATATATAGTAATCGCTCAGTTGATCTTGGATATTTAAATCCTATCTCTTTTTTTGAATCTGTTCAGAGAGCAAGAGGCGAAAGAGATAATGGTTTTTTAGGATTCGATATAAAAATTCAACCATTTAAGAATCTTGAATTACACGCCGATATGTTTTTCGATGACATTGAAATTCCAATGTTGGGTAAAAACAGATGGGATAATAAATATGCATTTCAGATTGGTTTGTTTGCAGTAGATCCACTATTTTTTAAAAATTTAGATTTTATGTTCGAATATACACAGGTTGATCCATATATGTTCTCACACAACAGATCACTTGAAAACAGTTTTGCAAATGATGATGTTCTATTAGGCACTCAAATTGGTCCGAATGCACTGAGCTGGTATTTTAAAATAAATTCATACATAACTAATCGTTTAACAATATCTGCTTCATATGAATTACAGAGATCGGGTGAAAATGAGTATGATTCCAATGGAATTTTAATCAGAAATGTTGGCGGTGATTTTCGAATACCTTTGAGAATGAATATTGATCAAATTCCTACAAAATTTCTTGATGGGAAAATATGTCATACTCAAATTATTCAATTCTTTACAACATATGAATTTATTAATGAATTCTATTTAGATTTTAGATATAAAAGATTTGAATCTAAATTTAAAGATCTAAGCAATAAAACTTTTTATCACGATTTTGGAATGACACTAAGAATTGATTTTTAATCATTTGTTTCTATTGGATTTTTTTTCTAAATTTCTTAAAAAAACAAGAAAGGAAAAGTAGAATGAATATACAACTAAATAATAAAGCTATAAATTTTAAACTATTTAATACTGAGCGACAAGAAGTGTCCTTAAATGACTTTATTGGAAAGAAATTAGTTCTCGCTTTTTTTCCGGGAGCATTTACTGGCGTTTGTACAAAGGAATTGTGTACAATGCGAGATATGATGTCTGAATTCAATTCCTTAAATGCCCAGGTAGTTGCGATAAGTGTGGATTCACCATTTGCGAACAAAGCATTTGCAATTCAGAATCAATTGACTTTCCCAATCTTAAGCGATTATACAAGGGATGTTGCCAAAACTTACTGTGGCTTACATGAGGACTTTGCCGGACTAAAAGGTTACACAGCTTCAAAACGTGCAGTATTTGTATTAGATCAAAATCAAATAGTAAAATATATCTGGATATCTGAAGATCCTGGCAAAGAACCTCCATATGATGAGATTAGAAAAGTCATTTCTGAAATTTAAGAAGGATAAAACATATGGAAAAAGAATTAAAGGTCGGAGACCTCGCTCCCGATTTTAATCTTAATTCACAGGATGGAAAAAAGATATCCCTTAAAAATTTTAGGGGTAAGAAAGTTGTATTATACTTTTACCCGAAGGATATGACACCTGGATGCACAAAGGAAGCATGTTCATTTAGAGACAATTATGAAAGTATAATGGCTAAAGGTGCAATTGTGTTAGGAATAAGTGCTGATTCAGTTGATAGTCATAGAAAGTTCAGAGAAAAATTTAAATTACCATTTGACCTTCTTAGTGATGAGACAAAAGAAGTTTCTAAACTCTATGGAGTGTGGAAACAGAAATCATTTCTTGGTAAAAAGTTTATGGGAATCGAGAGATCAACTTTTATCATCGATGAAAAAGGTAAAATACTTGCTATATTCAGAAAGGTAAAAGTGAACGGGCACACTGAAGAAGTGTTGAATTATTTATAAACTAGGACAGGATAAAGCATGATATACTTAAGTCGTAAAGAATATTTTTGCGCATCCCACCGTTTGTTTAATGAAAAATACGATGACCAGAAAAATATGGAGGTCTTTGGTAAATGTTCGAATCCAGCTGGTCATGGTCATAATTACGAACTCATTGTAACTATTGTCGGTGAACCAGACCCAGAAACCGGTATGATTATGGACTTGAAAAAATTATCTGATATTATTAAAAGAGAGATTATTGATAAGGTCGACCATAAAAATTTGAATGTAGATGTGGATTTCCTGAAAGGTATAATCCCAACAACGGAAAATTTAGCAATAGTTTTCTGGAAAATATTAGAGCCTAAAATTACTCAAGGCAAGCTTTATTCGATTAAAATTTCCGAAACTGAAAAAAATATGACTGAATTTAAGGGATAAAATATATGGCAATTAAAAAAATCGACAAAAATGCACTTGAGGAAAATGTCAGAAAAATGCTTGAAATTCTTGGTGAGGATATAAACAGAGAGGGATTACTAAAAACCCCTTCAAGAGTTGCAAAAGCATGGGAATTGTTCATGAGCGGTCACCATATTGATGCTAAAGAAATTTTATCTAGTGCTGTTTTTAAAGAAAAATATAATGAAATGGTGGTTGTAAAAGATATTGATTTCTTTAGTATGTGCGAACATCATCTGCTGCCATTCTATGGTAAAGCACATGTGGCATATATACCTGACGGCAAAATTATCGGGTTAAGTAAAATCCCTCGTTTAGTTGAAGTTTTTAGCCGTCGACTTCAAGTTCAGGAAAGAATGACTCAGGAAATAGCAGATTCACTTTTTGAAATATTGGAACCAGATGGCGTTGGAGTCGTAATCGAAGCTCGACATCTGTGTATGATGATGCGTGGAGTTGAAAAGCAAAATTCCGTAGCTACTACAAGTGCTATGTTGGGCTCATTCCGAGAAGACGAAAAAACAAGAAATGAGTTTTTAAAGATAATTTCAACAAAATTATTGTAATATGAAAAAAAAGCCATCTCAAGCTGTAGTCTGGATTACTGGAGCTGATAGTGGGATAGGTCAACAATTAGCAATTCAATTTTCGATTATTGGATGTAATGTGATCCTTTCGGCACGTTCAGTTACTAAGCTAAAAAAGACAAAAAAAATTATTAACAAACTTGGTGGTGAAGCATATATAGAACCATTAAATCTCTCTGATATTAAGAAAATAAATCTGGTATATCGAAAGATTGAGCATAAATTTGGACCTGTAGATGTATTGGTAAATAATGCTGGAATCACATCTTTCAAAAATTTTCAGGAAACTAGTACTAAAGATTTTAAAACTATTTTAGACATTAATTTAGTAGCACCATTTGTACTGATAAAAAATGTTTTACCAAAAATGATTCAGAATAATGATGGATGGATAATTAATATTCTATCAGTTACTGCAATAAAAATTTTTAAAAACTCAGCAGCTTATACAGCTTCTAAAATGGGTTTGAAAGGGTTGACGAATGTCCTTCGAGAAGAAATCAGAGGTCATAACATAAAAGTGTTATCTGTTTTTCCCGGAGCTACAGCAACTCCAATTTGGGGAGATAAATTAGAACGATTTCGAACAAGAATGATGAGTCCTGAATCAGTTGCAGAAATTATAGTATCTCTCTACAGATTAGCACCAAAAGATGCGATGGTTGAGGAAATAATTATGAGACCTATCGGAGGAGATTTAGAATGAATCAACTTTCTGGTTTAACAGCAGTTGTAACTGGAGCAGGGAGAGGTATTGGCAGAGCTATTGCACTTGCTCTTGGTAGTGAGGGTTGTAATTTGGTTTTAATTTCAAGAACTATTTCTCAACTCGAAGAAACTGCATCACTAATTAATAACAAGAATTTACGAATCGAATGTATAAAAGGGGATATATCAAAAGAATCTGATGTCAATCTCATTCACAAAAAAGTAATAGATAAATTTGGCGATATTGATATTTTGGTTAACAACGCTGGTGTAGGTTACTTTAAGAAAAATGTTATTGAAATGGATGTGAAGGAATATGATGAGATGTTTGATATAAATATGAGGGGATTGTTTTTAATAACAAAAACTTTTCTTCCTGCAATGATCCGAAAGAACAACGGTGATATTGTAAACATTTCTTCGTTAGCAGGTCGTAATGCCATTGAGGGTGGAGCAGTTTATGCTGCAACAAAATGGGCTGTAATTGGTTTTTCTCGAAGTTTAATGCTTGAAGTAAGAAAACATAATATAAGAGTTATTACAGTATGTCCTGGATCTGTAAATACAACATTTTCGGATTCCGGACAAAATAGAATCTCTATCCCCCAACCAGAAGATATCGCCAGAGTCGTTATTGACGCTTTACTTATGCCAAGAAACGTGATGGTGAGTGAAATTGATGTTCGTCCAACAAATCCAATTAAATAAAAATACCGCACCCATCAAATGATGATTGGATGCGGTTTCAAGAGGGAGGAGTTAAAATTTTATAATTAAATTACCAGCATCTAATTCTATCTCTAAATCTTTCACCCCTTCCAAATTTTTTAAACTCACGCATGAATTCAGGACCAGATTTTTTAAAATGCTCTTTCCAGATTTTTTGCTGTTTTTCGTCAAGAATCTTGTTAACTGCGAACCAGTGATCAAGTCGATTCATTTGCAACTTTAACTTTAAATCTGCGATGTCCTTAATCTTTTTTTCGATGGCAGTCCGATCAATTTTTTCCGAATCCAGCAATTCTCTTAGCTCAATCTGTGCAGTTCTGATCTTAGCTCGCAAATCAGTTTGTTTCTTCTGCAAATCATAATTCAATTTTCTGAATTCCTTTTCCTGTGATTCGGTTAAATCCAGCCGGTCGATAATTCTTCCTAATGGAGGGAGCAATATGTCTTCATCTTC
Organism: Ignavibacteriota bacterium; assembly: GCA_003327435.1. Classification (GTDB taxonomy): domain Bacteria; phylum Bacteroidota; class Ignavibacteria; order UBA10030; family BY39; genus BY39. The sequence goes on along the minus strand of QOQV01000001.1, from coordinate 38,889 downwards.
AATGATCTCCATCTCTGGTCCTTCGCCTTTAAATATTTTAACTTCCTTTTTTATCTGTCCATATGTTGTTAATGAAAGTATTAATAAGAATATGAAAGATAAAAGTAAAATATTTTTGTTTTTCATAATTTTAACCTCATTTTGTTTTATAATTAATATTTATTACAATACTATTGACGAAAAAAGTTTATAATAGTTTAATCTATTTATATGAAAAATCAGAAAAGCATAATTTTAACATTTTTATTGATTTTGTTCTTTTTATTCGGTTATAATTTAATGTTTACAATACATAAATTAGAAGTGAGCAAAGAACCGGATTATTTATTCCCAGATGGAAACTCAACCATAACAATTTGTGTTAAGCCGTTAAACAGGTTCGGAATGATAATTCCCTTTAAGAATGTTAATGTAAACTTCGAAATTGTTGAAGGAAATGAAAAAGTTAAGATAATAGAAATTTCATCCAATAAGCTGATACTTCGTTCGAGATATGATAAAGGTTTTGTTATACTCAGGATAAATAATGCCTACACATTGCTCCCAATAGAAATAATAATTGAAATTAAAGGACAGTTAGCTTAATTCCAATAATTTTGCTTTTTCTAAAAATATTACTTAATATTTATTACAAAATGAAGGTAAAAATAGTGTACAGATATATTTCAATTTTATTTATATCCTCAATCATTTTAATAAATGGATGTTCTGGACCTGTGGGTGAGTTTTTCTCTGTGAGGTATCAAAATGTAATGGGATATTTCAACACATATTATAATGCAAAAAAAGCATTTGATGATGCTATCACAGAACTAAAGAAAAATCCCCCAAAGGATCTGGACACCAATTATTTTGCTCAATATATTGCAAATCAGAGTGTTAAAACTAAATTTAATCTTGTTCTTGAAAAAGCTTCAAAAATTCTCCAATTTTATCCAAAGAGTAAGTGGTTTGATGATGCATTAATGATGATAGGGGAAATTTACTATTATCAGGATGAAGGGGAGCTTGCAATCAAAAAGTTTGAAGAGCTAATAGATAATTTTCCCAGAAGCAAGCATATATGGAGGGCACACTCACTGTATGCACGAACTTTATATTATAACGAATCTTACGAAAGGGCATTAACATACATAGATAAAATTTTTCCCGAGGCTACTATTAATAATGAAGATATTGCTATAGAATTAACTCTTCTTAAAGCTCAAATATTATACGAACAAAAGCAATATGAAAAATCAATAAAATCCCTGGATGAAGCATTAATAATTGATGGCGATGAGTATTTACTTGCAGTTGCAGCATATCTCAAAGGAAGAATAAACGAAGTCACTCAAAATTATAATGAAGCAAAATTAGCATATTCGAGTGTTTTAAATTTTGATCCTGATAAGAATTTAGAATTTAAATCCAAGCTTAGCTATGCAAGAATGCTCAGAGAGGTTGGAGAATATCAAAAAGCACTCGATTACTTCTTAAAAATGCGTAAAGATGAAATTTCTCAGGAAAATCTATCATATATAGATCTGGAAATTGCTCGCACTCATGAAAAAATGGGAGAATTAGAAACAGCGTTAACTAAATATGAAATGGTGGACTCGCTCTATAAAAAAACTGATGCATCAGCTAAAAGTTTTTATTATCGCGGCTTAATGTATGAACAGGTCTATGACTTTAATGAAGCAAAATTTTATTATGATAAAGCAAAAGCAGAATTTCCACAATCAGAAATAACTGAAATAGCACAGAAAAAATCTGAAATATTTTCTAAACTTCTACAATACAGAAGCGAAATTCTGAAATATGATAGCCTTTATCTAAATGTTACAGACACCAGTAAAGTTAAAATAGATTCGAATAGTGTAGCTGACACATTAAGGGGGTTAGAAACGACTACTGATGCAAACGCTACTTCAATAGCTGATACACTGCTTTCCGAAAAAATAGATTCATTAGAAGAAGATTTACTGCTTGAACCAATAGCTGATGAAACTACAGATCAAAGTAATCTAAAACAAGAAATTACTAAAGTTCAAACAATAAATATTAATCCCGATAGTTTACTCTTCTTAAAAACAAAAAATCAAATGGAGCTTGCAACAATTTTTTTCCTGGATCTTAATTTGCTTGATTCTGCAGAATACTGGTTTTTACAAGCATTAAGTTCGAAATATAGAGATAATTTTGCACCCAAAGCTTATTATTCATTAATTGAGATTTATAAATTAATGGGATACGATCAAAAAGCTGATTCGTTTTATAATATTCTGGTAAATGAGTACCCAAAATCTGAGTATAGTCAATATGTACAAAAAATTCGAGGGGAAAACAATAATTATATTGAATCTGATTCTGAACAATTGTATGAAAAAGCATTACAATCAATAGAAAACAATAAAACATCAGAAGCTATAAAAATATTGAGGAAAATTGTTCTTGCAGATACAAGTTCACGATATAATATTAAATCTATCTACACTATGGGCTGGTTATACGAGAATATTTTAAAAAATAATGACAGTGCAAAATTCTATTATAGAATATTGATTGATAAATATCCACAATCATTATACACACAGGAAATAGTTGGTAAAGTTGCTGTAGCAGAAGATACAAGTAAACTTTCACAGGTGATTAAGTTAAAAGAAATAGTACCACCGCCACCGCCATCACCTAAATATGTTCAGACAGAACAGCGCGATACTAAAAGGACTTCTATTCAACAACAGCAGAGGGATATAAGAAATAGAGATATTAGGGAAGAAGATTATGAAGAACCAGATATAGAAGAACCAGAAATTGATGAAGAAGAACCACCTGAATAATCTATGATCCACGAAGTTTGTTTAATCACAAAAATTGAAGCAGTAAATCCTACCATTACTAAAATTAAGTTTCAATCTCAATTTATTGCAAATTCAGCTAAAGAAGGACAATTTGTAAATATTCGTATAGATGAAACATCCGTTCCGTTACTACGCCGCCCTTTTAGTATATATTACACCACCGACAAGGAAGTTGAAATTGTCTTTGGTATTATGGGTATGGGGACAAATAAACTTAATCATAAACAAGTTGGTGATACACTTGATGTAATTGGTCCATTAGGTAAACCTTTTAATCTCGATGATGGTGAAGATATATCAATTCTCGTCGGAGGGGGGCTTGGTGCAGCTCCTCTGCCGATGCTATATAGAAGTTTACAGCAAAAAAATAAACAAACTGTTATTTTCTTGGGAGCAAGAAATAAGAATTATCTTTTAAAAAATTATCTGCAAGCTTCATATATCTCAACCGATGATGGCAGCGAAGGTTATAAAGGAAATATTGTAACCCTTTTAGAAAATTATTTATCAAAATCTCCAAAAAAAAATTATAAGATTTACGCATGTGGGCCAACACAGATGTTAATTGAATTAATAAAAGTTGCAAATAAATACAAGGTAAAATGCGAGGTATCGTTGGAAACAATGATGGCTTGTGGAATTGGAATTTGCCAGGGATGTGCCGTTAAATATAAAAATTCAACAAAAAAGTATGCTTTATCCTGTGTGGATGGTCCAATTTTTAATGCAAACGACATAGAATTATAGTATGATAAATTTTTCCCTAAAAATTCGAGATGTGGAGTTTAAAAATAGGATTTTTACTGCTTCAGGTACTTTTGGTTATGGGCTTGAGATTCCACAATTGGTAGATGTAAATAAAATAGGCGCAATAATAACTAAATCTATTACACTAAAACCAAGAGTCGGCAACCCACCTAATCGTATAGTTGAGACACCAAGTGGCCTGTTAAATTCGATCGGTTTGGCAAATATTGGATTAAAGGAATTTTTAGAAGAAAAACTCCCTCAATTATCAAGTCTTAAAACCGCAATTATAGTAAACATTGCCGGAAATACCATTGAAGAATATGGACAGTTAGTCGATCTGATGAACGACAAGCCTGAAATTAAAGCGTTCGAATTAAATTTATCCTGCCCAAATGTGAAAGAGGGTGGATTGAGTTTAGGAACTAATTTGAAAACTGTTGCTGAAATTACTAAACTTACTCGAACACTAACTAAAAAACCTATTATTGTAAAATTAACACCGAATGTTACTAGAATTTCAGATTTTGCCAAGGCTGCTGAATCTGAAGGTGCAGATGCTGTTTCATTGATTAATACATTAGTTGGAATGGCAATAGATGTAAAAACAAGAAAACCAAAACTCTCTACAATTACAGGCGGATTGTCTGGTCCGGCAATAAAACCAGTTGCACTTGCAAAAGTCTTTGAAACAGTGCGTACAGTTAAAATCCCGGTCATTGGTATTGGTGGTATTACAAACTTAAACGATGCTTTAGAATTTTTTATTGCAGGAGCAAAAGCCATTCAAATTGGGACAGCTAATTTTATTAATCCACATATATCAGTTGACATTCTCACAGAACTTGAAAAATATTGTGAGGCAAACGGAATAAAAAATTTTGAGGATATAATCGGCTCTATCGACCTTTCAGATAGTGTTTCAATAAACATTTAAATGTGAATTGGTAAGTTACAATAATACATTAAAATACCTTTACAGTTTACAAAGATTTGGAATTAAAATGGGTCTCGAGAACATCAACAGGCTTCTTGAGAAAATGGGAAATCCACATAAAAAATTTCCAACTATTCATATTGCTGGTTCCAATGGTAAGGGTTCTACTTCCGCAATGGTTGCATCAATTCTAACTGCTTCAGGTTATAAAACTGGTTTATACACTTCACCACATCTTGTAAGTTTTAACGAAAGAATAAGAATAGATGGAATACCAATATCAAATGTAAAACTCAAAGAGTATATAAAAGAAAATCTTAAAAATTTTAAAACCATAAAACCTACATTTTTTGAAGCTACAACTGCCATTGCTTTTAAATATTTTGAAGATAATATGGTTGACATTGCAGTAATAGAAACCGGAATGGGTGGCCGACTTGACGCAACTAATGTTATTAAACCATTAATAAGCATTATAACTTCCATCAGTAAAGAACATACTCAGTATTTGGGTAATACATTGGAGCAAATTGCTTTTGAAAAAGCTGGAATTATAAAAGAATCTACCCCGTGCCTTACTGCAGTCGATGATAAGAAGTTATTAAGAATATTTAGACAGGTTGCAAAAAGTAAAAATACACAAATACGGGAGGTGTCAAAATCAGTAAAATTAGAATTTTTAAGAAATCAAATTCATAGTAATTTTGTAAATGTAAAATTTGAAGATAAAATATATAATAATCTTGAAATAGGTTTACCTGGCTCATATCAAAAGAACAACATATTATTAGCCCTCTCTTGCGTTAAGGTGTTGAAAGAAAAATTTAATTATTCTCGAATAAATGATAAAAAAATTTATTCTGGCTTAAGGAATATAAAGCAGCTTACTGGTATAAGAGGGCGTCTTGAAAAAATATCAGAAGATCCAATTATTGTAGGAGATGTTGCACACAACCCGGAAGCATTTCAATACTTATCGCAGAGTTTATTAAGATTAGGTATTAATAATGCCACGACAATTTTTGGCTTAATGAATGATAAAGATATTGAAAATATTTTACCACACCTTACAAAATTTTCTAAGTTGGTGATTGTAACTGGCGCTAATACTGATAGAGCTTTTAAGAGCTGGCAAATTAAGCCATTTTTCCATAATTTACGGTTTCCCTGTATTGATAGTAAAGATGTTGAAAATTCATTAAAGATTGCAAAAAAATTATATAAGACTGGGGATATAATCGTAATAACAGGCTCACATTATATTCTCGGTGAAGCTTTAAAGGTTTTAAAAGTTTGACTTTTGTAAGAAATATATGTATATTTTTATTGAAATTAATATTAAGAGCAAAACTTATCTGATTTCTATCCGTTGATTTAAAACTTTTCTATGACAATTGATTCCAACCAAAGAATATTTTATGGTGATATATATGAAATCAGATATTCAAAATTATCAAATATTTTAATTATCAAACATTTTAATAACAAATTATGAGATGTTATAATGCCTATGGACATTGCTGAACTCAAATCTAAAAAGATTGCCGAGTTAACAAAAATCGCTAAAGAACTTGATATTACCGGTTATAGCGATATGCGTAAACAAGACTTAATTTTTAAAATCCTGGAGGTACAATCTGCTAAAGATGGCGTAGGTTTCAGTAAAGGTGTACTGGAAGTTTTACCGGATGGATATGGTTTTCTACGCTCTGCAGATTATAACTACTTACCCTCACCAGATGATATATATGTTTCACCATCTCAGATAAAAAAATTTGGCTTACGCACTGGTGATACAGTTAGTGGTCAGGTAAGGCCACCAAAGGAAGGTGAAAGATTTTTCGCTTTGTTAAAAGTTGAAGCTGTTAACGAAGAGAATCCAGAAGCAATCAGAGATAGAGTTTTATTTGATAACTTAACACCAATTTATCCGCTCGAAAAATTAAAGTTAGAAACCTCACCTGGAGAATACTCCATGCGCATAATGGATTTACTTGCGCCAATAGGGAAAGGTCAACGTGGTATGATAGTTTCTCCTCCTAAAGCGGGTAAAACTATATTGCTTCAAAAAATTGCCAACAGTATCAAACGTAATCATCCAGAAGTGTACCTGATCGTTCTGCTTATTGATGAAAGACCTGAAGAAGTGACTGATATGGAACGTTCCGTCCAGGCAGAGGTAATTAGCTCAACATTTGATGAACCTGCAGATAGACATGTTCAGGTAGCTGATATGGTTCTAGAAAAAGCTAAAAGATTGGTCGAAGCAAAGAAAGATGTAGTTATCCTGCTTGATAGTATAACTCGATTGGCTCGTGCACATAATACTGTTGTACCACATAGTGGAAAAATTCTTTCCGGTGGTGTGGATGCAAATGCTTTACAAAGACCAAAACGGTTTTTTGGAGCTGCAAGAAATATTGAAGAAGGTGGAAGCCTAACTATTATTGCAACAGCCTTGATCGAAACAGGGAGTAGAATGGATGAAGTAATTTTTGAAGAATTTAAAGGAACGGGAAATATGGAAATCATTCTGGATAGAAAACTTAGTGACAGAAGAATATTCCCGGCATTTGATGTTAATCGTTCAGGAACCAGAAAAGAAGAAATGCTGCTTGATCCAGACGATTTGAATCGCATCTGGATATTAAGAAAATTATTGAGTGATTTCTCGACAGTAGAAGCAATGGAATTTTTATTGGAAAAAATGCGGGGAACCAAGAATAATAAAGAATTTCTGAGATCAATGAATAGCTAAATCCCTTAAATTTTGCTTTTTTTTAAGCCCTTTTTTAAGGGCTTTTTTTTTAAATACTTTTTTCTCCTTAAACTCTTGACTTTCTCATAGTTATATATTAAATTAGGTCAATAAAAGCCATTTCGTTAATGAGTAAACTATTAAAAATTTTAATTTTTTCCATAGCTTTATTGATAATTAATAATTCAACTTCAAGCCAGATAACTGATAAGACGTTTGGGTTGGGACTAAGTTTTGGAACAGCTATGGCACAAACCGATGTTGGCGGAAGCATTTTTAAACCTATCTCTAGAATATTTACAAGATATTATCCAACAGCTTCGTTCGGATTTGAAGGTGGGTTTGGATTCGGAATGCTTGAAGGAAAAAAGTTTGGCTTCTTTATGTCCAAAATCATTCCGTTCGATTTTAGATTGATAATATCTCCTATTTCAACTGGTCGCATCAGACCATATGCTTTCAGCGGTATAAGTATAATGAACTTCAATCCAGTGGATGAAAATGAAAAACCCTTACCCAGAAATGCAAGAGGAGAATATACTCACTGGATGGGAGTAATACCAATCGGTGCAAGTGTTCAATATTATATCACAAGAAATTCAATTGTTGAACTAACTGCAACATATAACGTAGGTACAAAAGATTATCTTGACGACTGGAAATATAACAATAATAACGATGGATACTTATTTATTGGTATAAATGTAATGGCAATATTTGAGTCAGGTGATGCAGATCCGGATAAAGATAATCTTAAAAACAAAGATGAAAAAAAATTTGGGACAGATCCATACAATCCTGATACTGATGGTGATGGACTAAAAGATGGTGAAGAAGTTTTCATTTATAGCACAAACCCATTAGATAAAGATACAGATCATGATGGACTTAACGACTACGAGGAAATATTTGTCTATAAAACAAATCCACTAAATCCTGACACTGATGGGGACGGATTATATGATGGTGAAGAAATTTTAAATTATAAAACAAACCCACTAAATCCTGATACTGATGGTGACGGACTAAAAGATGGTGAAGAAGTTAAAAAATATAAAACTGATCCACTGTTAAAAGATACTGATGGGGATAAATTGTATGATGGTGAGGAAGTATTGAAATATTCAACTAATCCTTTGAATCCAGATACAGATGGCGACGGATTGTTGGATGGTGAAGAAGTACTAACATACTTGACTAATCCATTGATAGTAGATACCGATAAAGGTGGTGTTCCAGATGGAGTTGAAGTTTCTAAAGGTAAAGATCCAAACGATCCAAAAGATGATATTGCATTTATACCAGATGTAGGACAAAAAATCATTTTAAGAGGTGTAAATTTTGAATTCAATAGTGCGAGGTTAACACCCGAATCAAAAGATACACTGGATGTCGTAGTAGCTGGTTTAATTGCCAATCCAGAAATTCATATCGAAATTAGTGGTCACACTGATAATATTGGCAGTGTTGCTGCAAATAAAAAGTTATCTCTTGCCAGAGCAGAATCCGTGAAACAATATTTGGTGAGCAAAGGAATAAATCCAGATAGAATAAAAACAGTTGGATATGGTTTTGATAGACCAATCGCTGATAATAAAACCGCAGAAGGAAGAGCAAAAAATCGCAGAATAGAATTCTTGAGAATCAAATAACATCAGGAGGATTTATGAAAGAAGCTGTAATTGTTAGTGCTGTTAGGACACCAATAGGCTCATTTCAAGGTTCACTTAGCCAACTTCCAGCAACGAAACTTGGTGCATTAGTAATTAGCGAGGCTTTAAAACGTGTAAAAATTCCTGTTGAAATTGTAGATGAAGTTATTATGGGCTCAGTCCTGACAGCTGGAATGGGGCAGGCTCCTGCTCGCCAAGCTGCTCTATTTGCTGGATTACCAGAATCGGTCGAATGTATGACAATAAACAAAGTTTGCGGTTCTGGATTAAAATCGGTTATGTTAGCAACTCAAGCTATTATGCTTGGTGATGCTGAAATTATTGTTGCTGGTGGTATGGAAAGTATGTCGAATGTACCATATATGCTTGATAAAGCTCGTAACGGTTACCGTATGGGACACGGCCAGTTGATCGACTTAATGATATATGACGGTTTATGGGATGTTTATAATAATTTTCATATGGGAAATGCAGGCGAAATTTGTGCAAAAGAAATGAACATATCAAGACAGGAACAAGATGAATTTGCTATTGCCAGCTATAAAAGGGCACTTGAAGCACAGGAAAAGAAATATTTCGAAAATGAGATAGTTCCAGTCAAAATCGAACAAAAATCCGGTGAACCAATCGTTGTCTCAGAAGATGAAGAACCAAAGAAGGTAAAATTTGATAAAATTCCAGCTCTAAAACCTGCATTTCAAAAAGATGGGACTGTAACAGCAGCAAATGCATCAAAAATTAATGATGGTGCTGCGGCTGTTGTTGTAATGTCAAAAGAAAAAGCAGAAAAACTTGGATTAAAACCACTTGCAAAGATTGTAGCATATGCATCTTATGCAAAGAAACCTGAATGGTTCACAACTGCACCGGCAGATGCTATAAAAAAAGTTTTGACAAAAGCAGATTTAAAATTAAATGATATTGATTTATTCGAAATTAACGAGGCATTTGCCGTTGTAACATTAGCTGTTAATAAAATTTTGAATCTTGATATTAATAAAGTTAACATTCATGGTGGTGCAGTAGCATTGGGTCACCCAATTGGTGCAAGCGGAACGAGAATTTTAGTGACATTATTACATGCAATGCAAAGAATAAATGCAAAACGCGGGCTTGCAACTGCATGTATTGGCGGTGGGGAAGCAAGTGCAATAATCATAGAAAGATAAAAAATCAGGAGAATAATTATGGAAATTAAAAATGTGACAGTCGTTGGTGCAGGAACAATGGGAAATGGAATAGCTCATGTTTTTGCACAGTATGGATTTTCAGTAACTCTAAATGATATCAAACAGGAATTTCTTGATCGTGCCATAAAAACTATTTCATCCAATATTGATAGACAAATCAAAAAAGGTATTCTCACCGAAGAACAAAAAAATTCTATCTTATCGAATATTAAACCTGAGTTAAATTTAATCGAGGGAGTTAAATATTCCCACTTAGTAGTTGAAGCTGCAACAGAAGATAAAGAGTTGAAATTGAAAATATTCAAAACACTTGACGAAAATACTTTACCGGATACAATTTTAGCAACGAACACCTCATCAATCTCAATCACAGAAATTGCAGCTGTAACAAAACGACCCGATAAGGTAATCGGAATGCACTTTATGAATCCTGTTCCGATCATGAAACTCGTGGAAGTTATAAGAGGTCTATCAACATCAAACCAAACATACAATATCGTAAAAACAGTAGCCGAGAAGTTAGAAAAAACTCCTGTGGAAGTAAATGACTATCCAGGATTTGTTGCAAACAGGATTCTTATGCCAATGATCAACGAAGCAATATATTGTGTAATGGAAGGGGTTGCAAGTGTTGAAGCTGTGGATACAGTAATGAAATTAGGCGCAAATCACCCAATGGGACCACTACAATTAGCAGATTTTATCGGCTTGGATGTATGTTTATCAATAATGAATGTTATGTATGAAGGTCTTGGTGATCCCAAATATCGCCCTTGCCCATTACTTAAAAAAATGGTAGCATCTGGTAATCTTGGTAGAAAAACAGGTAAGGGTTTTTATGATTATTCACAAAACAAATAAGGTATAAAAATGGAATTTAAATTCACTGAAACACAGTTAATGATTAAAGAAATGGCAAAAAAATTTGCCCAGGATGTTTTAGCTCCTTCAGCCAACGAAAGAGATGAAAAAGAAGAATTCCCCTATGAAGCCGTTAAACAAATGGGCGAATTGGGTTTGCTTGGGATGATGGTTTCTGAAAAATACAATGGTGCAGGACTTGACACAGTTAGTTATGTATTAGCAATGGAAGAAATTTCAAAAATTGATGCAGCAGCTGGAGTAATAATGTCAGTAAATAATTCTTTAGTATGTTATGGAATACAGGAATGGGGTAGTGAATATCAAAAGGAAAAGTATTTGAAACAACTCGCTACCGGCAAAATGCTCGGTGCCTTTGCCTTATCGGAACCTGAAGCTGGAAGTGATGCATCAAATCAAAAAACTGTTGCAATAAAAGATGGTAATCATTACGTATTAAATGGAACTAAAAATTTTATAACAAATGGTGCAAATGCTGATGTAGTTTTAGTTATGGCTGCAACAGATAAATCAAAAGGTGCTCATGGTATAAGTGCTTTCATAGTTGAAAAAGGAACGCAGGGTTTTGAAGTTGCAAAAAAAGAAAAAAAATTAGGAATAAGAAGTTCTGATACAGTATCCTTATCTTTTACCGATTGTCGTGTTCCAGAAGAAAATAGAATTGGTGAAGAGGGATTTGGATTTAAATTTGCAATGAAAACACTTGATGGTGGTAGAATCGGAATAGCAGCGCAAGCACTTGGAATTGCTCAAGCTGCATTTGAAGCTTCATTGAAATATTCAAAGGAACGAAAAGCTTTTGGACAGTTGATAGCTGAATTTCAAGCAATTCAATTTAAGCTTGCAGATATGGCAACTAAGATTGAAGCCGCTAGACTTCTGACTCTAAAAGCAGCGGCATTAAAAGATGCTAATGAACCTTATGGTATGGCATCTTCTATGGCAAAACTTTATGCATCCAAGGTTGCTGTTGATTCAGCTCTTGAAGCTATACAAATTCACGGTGGATATGGATATATAAAAGATTATCCAGTGGAAAGATATTTAAGAGATGCTAAAATAACTGAAATATATGAGGGTACTTCGGAAGTCCAGAGAATTGTCATTTCTCGCAATATTTTAAAAACCTAAAACTTTGAGAATTTTTGCGAAAAATAAGGGATTTCATCATTTACTTAAAGAAAAAAGTTAAAAGGACTTGACAATTATCTTATTTTATTGTATATTTACTATGGTTTAATTTTTAAACCAATAAAAATTTATGTTTAACAATTATGAGGGTTTTATGAAAAAATTATTTTCAGCTTTATGTTTGATTCTAATTCTTTCCTATTCTGCATTTTCTGGTGGAGATGTGATGAATTCAGCAGGAGACAAAGCAGTATTATTCCATTTTAACGGATTATCAAACTTAAGTGCAGGCTCTTTTATGTCGACAAATTCAATGTCCATTGGTTCAGTTGATTTTCCGTCGTTTCAAGCAATAGGTATGAAATATTATTTTTCAGATGGTTTTGCAGGAAGAGGTGCATTATTATTGGGTTATAATTCGGAAACAGTAAAATCAGGTTCTGGTGGATTTTCAGACCAAAAAGAGTCGAGTTTTGGAATTGGATTGGAATTAGGTATCCAATCAGATTTTGTTAAAAGCGGATCCTTCGTGGGTTATCTTGGTGCTCTCGCAGGTTTTGCACTTCTATCAGGAACATATGAACCATCCGTTGCCAATCCACCACCAGCTGGAACTGCAACAAAATATTATGCAAGCGTTACAAATTTTGGTATCGGTGGTTTGTTAGGATTTGATTATTTCATTTATAACAGGATTAGCCTTGGCGCTGAATATCAATTCGGTATCGTATTTGGCAGTGGAACATATGAAATTACTCGCCAAGCTTTACCTACTACTACACAAGACCTTCCTTCCCAAATGTCGCTGGGCTTCAATACAGTATCATTTAAATTAGCTGCCTACTTCTAATTTATGTGATCGCTCTCTCATCAAGGCATCCTGCCCCAATACAGGATGCCTTTTTTATTTGAATAAGATGCTTTTTTTTATTACATTATTTCTAAACTATTATGAAAATATCATATACTATAGATAAACTAATCAGTCGTATTGGAGGTCTAAAAAAAGGCGACTCCATTTTATTTATTGCCTCAGAGGTAAATAACCTTAATTTTGCGGTTTCACCCTTATTAATTCATTTCATAGAAAATAATTATAGTATTATCATTATCACAACACGTAATTTATCTGATTTTGCTTATCTCAAAAGTAAAAATGTCGTTTTTCTGAGATTTGAAGATATAAATTTCAATTCTTTTGCAAATTCCATCAAAAAGTATGTTCATAAGACCAAAAATTTTGTTGTATTTATTGATGATATCTCGAATATCAAAAATTATGGATATCATACAAAAAAAATTATAAAAGTTTATCAAAACATCAGTAATTATACTCAAAGGAAAAAATGGGTTCTTTTATCGACTCTACAATACTCTAAATTCTCTAATTTTGAAATTGGTTTAATCAAAGATTTATATACAGCAACATTAGGTGTTTTTAAATTAGGCGATGACTATTTCGTAAATGTTATTAATCTAAAAAACCAATATATTCCAGAAAACATTTTCCCATTGAAACTTAAAACTTCTAAAGTGGATTCTACTCAATTAATAGCTGATTATAAAGAGATTAAACTTGATTCATTAGAAAGACAAATACCTATTGAATTTATTAACACCGAATTGTATCAACAATCCTTCCTGAATTCAAACATTCCAATGTTTATTTTCGAATGGAATGGTGATTTCATTAAACCAAATAAAAAAATTCTGTCACTAACAGGTCTGGATTCAGAGGAATTTAACATACTCAATATTTTTAATTTGGTAAATCAAACAGAAAAGTTTAAAGTTCTTAGAAATCTGGCACAACTTAAAGAGAAAAAATCAATAATTTTTAAACTGAACATACAAGTAAAATCATCAATGAACATTCCTGTTGAAGTAAACATCAATGAAATAAAAAACAAATTTTATCTCGCAAGTGTAAGAAGCATAAGTGAAGAATTGCAAGTTGAAAAAAAACTTACAGCGGAAACCCGAAAGTATCTAAAGTACCTGGATTCTGTGGCTTTACCAGTGATTATTTTTAAGGATAAAACCTGTGTTTATGCTAACAGTAGTTTCTATGAATTCATTGGTGTATCAGCTCAAGATATTATTGAGCAATTTAATCTAAATAACCTATTTGATAAAAACCAATATCGTAAAATCCGTGCCATTGTAAATAAACTTTCAAACGATGAAAAATATTTTTATCCTGAAGTTCATATAGAAACTAAAACACAGAAAAGTAGAATTTGTGATATTATCATTACAAAATTCCATTTAGGTACACAGCAACTCTTACAACTAACGATTTATGATGTAACTTCGCGTATAAAACTGATTGAAACATTAAAGGATACAACCAACCAGTATAAACAAATTTTTGAAGTTTCAAATAACGCATTGGCTATCTATGGGGATGGGATATATAAAAATTGCAATAAAGCGTTCTTAAACTTTTTTGAAATATCCTCACTCGAAGAAATTATTGGAAAAGGGAAATCCTTTATTGGAATTGAAGAAAATGAAATAATTTATGAGTCCAGTAAAAAGAAAAAATCAACAATTTCCGTCAAAAGATTCAAATTAAAAAAGGAAGACGATTCAGAAATCTTTATTGAGGTCTCTTCGATCCCCATAATTTATGAAGGTGCAAACTGTGAGTTAGAATTCTATCGTGATGTTACTAACGAAATAAAATTAGAATATGAACTGAATCAAAAGATAAAAGAAAATGAGTTTATAAATAAAATTATCCAGATAACAAATGAAGACATTCAGATAGAGAAGCTTACAATTAACACATTAGAGAAAGTCATATCATACCTTAAATGGGAATGTGGAGGATTCTATGTTAAAAACGACAAAGATTTTAATCTGGTTACGCATAGTGGAATACCATTAGATTTAACACAACAAATTTCAAAACTAGACATATATGAAGGTATTGGTGGTTTGGTAAGTAAAACCCAAAAACCTCATATTTTTAAAACCAAAAATTATCCAACCTATCTTCCTCATAAAAGGAACTTTGAAAAACATAAATTTAACACAATCGCTCTTATACCAACTGTTCATAAAAACACCGCAAACGGGTTTATTTTACTTGCATCCACAGGGCAAGTACCAATGGATATTAATTCAGAGAGCTTGCTCACATCAATTGGTGCTCATATTGGTAATGCACTACATAATTCGATTAAATTAAATGAAGTCAGCAATTTATTGTATAAATATGAAAAATTACTCTCATCAATATCAGATGTAATTTATTATGGTAATCCAAGTAATATGTTCAGCTTTATAAGCCCCAATGTAGAATCATTAACAGGATATACAGTTAAAGATTTCCAAAGAAACAAATCTATACTTTTGAGTATAATCCATCCGGATGATAGAAAAATATTACTTTCAAGAATTGCTAATATAAATGATATTAAGGAAAATGATGTAATTGAATATAGGTTACTGCCTCGTGGAAAAGCAGAATATATTTGGGTTAGAGATTCAATTAATGTGATTAAAAATGAAGCAGGTGTTGTTGAAACAGTATATGGAATTTTGTCGGATATAACTGAAAAGAAAAATCTTGAAGTCACACTGAGGAACACTGAGCAATTCAAATCCGGTATTCTTGCCGGAATTAGAGAAGGTGTTATCGTACTTGATAATGAGTATAACTTCTTGGATTGGAACGATGCAATGGAAAAAATAACTGGATTACCACGGGCGGAAATTTTAGGCAGGAACATCTTTGAAATAACAGATATTTTTGGAAAAAACTTAACATACTATTTAGAACAAGCACTTGCTGGTCAAGTGGTTAGTACCGAAGATATACAATACAAAATACCTTTTACTGGCAAAGAAGGATATTTCTGGGGAAAATTCGCCCCGCTCAGGGATAATAAAAACAGTATTGTTGGAATAGTTGCAATAATCTCTGATATTACAAAAAGAAAAAAATTAGAAGAAGAAATCAAATATTCCGAACAATTACAGCGGAATGTAATTGATACTATTGGTGACTTCTTCGTATTAACGGATTTGACAGGGAAAGTTTTACAGGTTAACAAAGAATTTATAAATACACTCGGCTATGACCGTTCAGAAGCAATAGGACAGGAATTTCCATATCCGTGGTTAATTGAAGAGGAAATGAGCAGGTTCGTTATCTGGGTATCAAACTTGAGATCGAAGAACTATTTACATGATTTTGATATGACCTGGCAAACAAAGGATGGGAAGAGAATATCAATAAGTTTGAATACGACATTGCTTAGAAATTCCTTAGGTGAACCAATTGCAATGCTAAATCTTGCCAGAAATATAACTGAACGCAAAAAATTAGCTAAGGATTTAGAAGAAAGAAATAAACTTATCGAATCCATCAATAGCATTATTCAAACCGCAAATCAAACAACAGATTTTGAAAAAATATTTCGCGTATTTGCTGACAACATCTTCAATATCGTTCAGTTTGATAAAATCGATGCCACAATTTTTCAAAATCAGAGAATTGAAATATTGGGTTCTATCATTAAAGAATATAATAGTTTTGAATCGGGAATCGCACAAGACATCGATAATCATATTTCAAAAATAACGAAAATTACAAAAAAACCTGTACTAATATCAGATTCAAATGAAGATGAAAGATTAATAATACACAAGATTTTAGAAGACCAGTATCTATCTATCATATCATTTCCTATATACTCAGAGGGAGAAATTCTTGGAACAATAAATATATACTCAAAAGAAGCTAATTCATTTGAAGAAGAATTAATCGACAAACTAAAACCATTCATCGAGCAGATGGGAGCAATAATTGATCGCATTTTGCTCTTTAGAAAAGTTACAAATGATGCTACATATATTCATAATCTTCTTAATTCAATAGATAAAATTGTCTTTACTGTTGACGATGAGTTTAAATTGAGAGAAGTAAACAAAGCCTGGTATCGTTTTATTGAAAGATTATATCTAAAGCCAAAAACCAGCTATGTTGGAAAATATTTGTTTGATGAATTGCCTGAAAATATACTGGGTACAGAAATATTTCAGACTGCAAAGGCAATATTAGAAAACAAAAGAAATTATGCCTCTCTCGAGTTTGAAATTAAATTAAATCAGGATACAACCTATGATTATCTTCTGACAATTAATCCAATGATAATAGAAGGTAAAGTTACCGGTGAAGTTTTTACTCTTACAGATATAACCGATTTAAAACGGACAGAAAACGCTCTAAAAATATTAAACAAGCAACTCATAGATTTAAATGATATTTCAACTCATATCTCTTCTTCATTTGATATAAATAAAATCTTTGAAACTGCATTACCAAGAATTACAAGGTTATTATCAGCAGATTATCTTTTCATTTGGTTTACCAATCCAGAGGATCCTCAGGAACTGATTTTAAAGAGTAAGTATAATGCACAGGACAATTCGTTAGAACTTTGTAATATTAAGATTAATATTCAAAATTGGGATTACAGAATACCAACTTATGCTTCTACCTGGCTTGATATACCGAATAGCTTGAAAGAAATACTGATAGAGAAATTTGATTTAAAAATAGCTGCACTTGCATCAGTACCAATAAAATCAGTGGACAAAGTGTTGGGTGTATTCCAGATTTATTATAAAAATGAACACAGTTTTGGACTGCAACAGGATCAGCTGATTTCTATGATTGGCAATCAGTTAGGTACAGCAATGGATAATGCTCAACTCTATTCTACGCTTCAATCTCAACTGAACAGATTAAGTATTCTATATGAATTAAGTCAACAACTTACTGCAACCCTTGATATTGATCAAATGTTTGAAATTATTCATTCTCAATTAGTTAAAATTGTAGATTTCGATGAAATGATGGTTAAATTTATTGATGAGATAAAACTTCATGAAACAACAATGTTCCATGTTAAATCCATTGGTAACGAAAAAATATATATACCAAGAATTATGCAATCTGTACAGATTCAGATAAACTCACCTATCTGGGAAATTATAAATGAGATGAAAACAATAAAATATGAAAATTCTTCTGGTCAAATCTTTTTCTATTTTCCGTTAGCATCCAAAAATAACATAATTGGAACTCTAATTTTGAAACCTAAGGATTATACATATTATGGTGAAGCAGAAATTGCAATGATTGAAAATGTGTGCAGTCTTGTTTCTATCGCTATCGAAAAAACAAAGTTGTATGAAGAAACTGTTCAGAAATCAAATGAAATACAAAGACGAAATAAAGAATTGGATGATTTTACATATGTTGTATCACATGATTTGAAAGAACCTCTAATAAGTATAGAAGGTTATAGTCAGATATTACGCGAGGAGTTTAAGGAATTATTTAATGGTGAACCAGCTGAATATATTGAATCGATAGTCAAAGCAACTGGCAGAATGAAAAATTTAATTGATGACCTTTTAACACTCTCCCGTATAAGTCGCATATCAGAATCCTTTAAAGCTGTAACACTTGAATCAATTATAAAGGAAGTAGAAACAGACCTATCCTATGCACTAAACTCAAAAAAAATTCGTCTAATTAAACCAAATCTTTTGCCTGTGTTATATGGCAACGAAACTCAATTAAAAATGGTTTTTAGAAATTTGGTATCTAATTCCATTAAATTTTCTGATAAACCAGACCCATTCATTGAAATTGGCTGCAAAGATTACGACGATGATTATTATCTTTGTTTTGTTCGTGATAATGGTATTGGAATTGAAGAAAAATATTTTGAAAAAATATTTATAATCTTTCAGAGATTGCATTCGAGAGAAGAATACGAGGGAACTGGTGCAGGATTAGCAATTGTAAAGAAAATTATTGAAATTCATAAAGGTAAAATATGGGTAGAGTCAAAACCTGGCGAAGGTTCAACATTTTATTTTACTCTTCAAAAATACAAAAATCAGGAGTAAAAGATTATGAGGGACAATAAAATTGTAATCTTACTTGTCGAAGACAACAAAGATTTCGCGCGATTAGTTGAAGTATATTTACAGAAGTACGAAAAAGACAAATTTTTAATTATAAAATGTGAAAATGGAACAACGGCTTTAAAAGAAGCTGAAAATCAGCAAGATATTGATCTAATTTTAATGGATTATTTTTTACCGGGAATGAATGGTCTTGAAATAACCAAAGCATTAATGGAGAAAAAAATCAATATCCCAATTGTATTCCTGACAGTTAATAAAGATTTTGATTTAGCACTTGAAGTGCTTAGACACAATGTAGAAGATTATCTTGTTAAAGAAGAAATAATTTCACCAGTCCTCCCAAAAACCATAATCGAAATATTACAAAAAAGGGAAATGAAAAAGCAACTTTTAGATCTGGAGGTCAGACAGAAAAGAATCGAAACTCTACAGAAAATTGTCTCACAGGTTGTAAAAAATATATCCGAACCCTTAAATGTCTTAGGTGAAAATATCCAAAAATTAAATTCCTCTGTTAAGGAAGAATCTCTTTCAAATTATATTAGAATAATTAATGATAATTATCAGAGAATTCTGACAAAATTTGAAAAAATTAAAGAACTTAATCAGGATGAAACTGTAACATATATAAAAGGGATAAAGATGATTAAATTAACATAGTTCAGGAGTTTTGTATATAGGTTAAAATTTTTGTAAATTCAATCAAAAATTCAAAATTTTCTACATTAAGTGTTAAAAATCAATAAAAAGAAAACAATTTATATTCTAATAGTTGTTAATTTCATCTATTCCATTTTATTATCACAGGAATCAATCAAATCAAATGAGTTAATTTTAAAAGAATTATCCGCACAGGCACTTGAATCATATATTCAAAATATCCAGTTAAATGAATCCGATACAATTGGAATCAGATATGTTTATAATAATAATGTACAGTTTCTGTATGATTTTCTAATTGATTATCTTAAAAACAAAAAAAAATATAATTTAAAAATCACTGAAAATATAGACGGAAATTATCTGGAATATTTAATAAATAAATTAGAAATAAACTATTCAAAACCATATAGAGATAAGTTTTTAGGAGAAAAAAGGATTAATAGAAATGTTACTATCGAATATTCTTTCAAATTTATTCAGAATGATGGTCAAGTAGATGTTAAACCAATCACTGTTAATTATACGGATACGGTAAATTATAATTCTCTTGAAGTTATAGAAAATAAATTGTTACCATTAACTATGGCAAAAATTCCAGAAGACTCATTTATTGAAAAATACACTATACCAATTATAACAATATCGACATTGTCAATTATTGTATATTTATTCTTTACAATTAGAAAGTAAATTATGCTAAAAAGTAGGTTTATTTCAGGATTTATTATTATTATTATACTTACAATTGTCTTATATTCTTGCAAATCATCCGATGTAGAAAAGATATTGACTGCAGAGGAAAGGTTTGAATTAGGTATGAAAGAGTATGAGAAGGGTAATTATTTAGAAGCGATTGATGAGTTTAATATTATAACAATGCAATATCCTGGAAGTGCAGTTTCAGACGATGCACAATATTATCTGGGAGAGTGCCGTTTTAAGAGAGAGGAATATCTCTTAGCATCTTATGAATATGAGACATTAAAGCGAAATATGCCGGCGAGCCCACTTGTTCCAAAAGCACAATATAAAATTGCACTATGCTATTATATGCTATCTCCCAAATCATCACTTGATCAAACTTATTCTTGGAAAGCAATAGAAGAATTCCAAACTTTTATTGAATACTTTCCTGAGGATTCACTAGTAATAGATGCCGAAGCAAAAATAAGTGAATTAAGAGAAAAACTTGCTAAAAAAGATTACGAGACAGCTATCCTTTATATGAACATGGAATATTTTAAAGCTGCAACCTATTACTTTGATAAAGTGATTGATTTATACCATGATACAAAATATTCTGAACTTGCCTATGTTGGAAAAATCGAAGCTTTAATTAAGCGAAATAAAATTGATGAAGCAAAATCTGAAACGGAAATATTCTTAAAAAAATATCCTCAATCAAAATTTAAACAGAAGGTAGAATCAATTATAGGGGTACAATATGAAAAAAGGATGTAAATATGTGAAAGATTCTCAAATCGAAATGACAGAATTGGTTTTACCAAACGATACAAATCAGTTGGGTAATTTGTTAGGAGGTAGATTAATGCATTGGATGGATATCGCTGCCGCAGTCGCTGCACAGAGACACACAAATCGTATATGTGTTACAGCGGCAGTTGACCAATTATCATTTCATCATCCAATCAAACTCGGTGAAATAGTCAGGTTAAAAGCATCGGTTAATAGAGCATTTAATACCTCACTTGAAGTTGGAGTAAAAGTAATTGCAGAAAATCAATTAACAGGTGAAGCCAAAATCGCTAATAGAGCCTATTTTACATTTGTCGCTTTAGATGAAAATCACAACAAAGTAGAAGTATGCCCCATTATTCCTCAAACAAAAGAAGAGAAAAGAAGGTATAAAGAAGCACTAATTCGCAGAAAAAGGAGATTAGAACTTGATAAACTTTCAAGATAACAGTTTTAGTTAATGGTTAAATATGTCAAAATATTCCTTAAAACATTTAAAAATTCTTTCCGGCTTTTTACAACTTTATTATTTCTAAATATCCTTGAATTGTCTCTTGCACAAGCCCAGAGAATAACACCGTATTTTTCCACTATATCCGAAATACCAATTTATAGAGGAAATCAAAATTTACTTGTTGGAGATTTCAACGGTGACGGATTTCAGGATGTTTGTTCTTATGGAAATGGTATTATTTCTATAATATATAATTCCGAAAATTTAGAATGGAAAATTAAATATATTGAAACCGATAGCAAGAATTTTATTGCTACTGTTGATGATATAAATTCAGATGATATTACAGATATATTGTATCTTGATCCGACTTTAAAACAACTTCGAGTATACCTCGGTTCACGAAATGATACTATAATTAATAAATGGAGGTATAAACTGGAGGATTCTTATTCAAAAATTATTACTGCGGATATTAACAATGATGGGAAAAAGGATATTATTTTATTCGGTAAAAAAAATTTAGGCTTGACAGTACTAACTGGCAGGGGTGATGGAACATTTAGATATCCACAAAATATTTTACAGGATTATTTTTTTAGCGATGTTCTGCTATGTAATTGTTCCGAAGATGATATACCGGATATTTTTGCTGTTAGTTGGATAGATAATAAACTTCTTTACTTTACATCTTATGCTCCTATGAAATATTTATCTCCATCTATTATTTCTTTTAATAACGAACCAGTTTCATTTAAAACATTCTATTTAAATGACGACGACTTTATCGATATAATAATATTATTGGAAGACCGGCAAACAATTATGACTTACCTGGGAGACAACCTGGGAAATTTTATATTTAAAGATAAATTATCATTACCATTCAAGATTGATAAATATTTTTTAACAGATGCAAATCAATTATTGAATAATTCCTTAATTGTGTTTAATAAACAAAACAATTTGTTTGCAGTTTTGACTAAAAATAATTCATCTAAGTTTAAGGAAGAAGTTGTTTATAGTATTGGCGCAGATGCCACTGATTTTGATTTATATCAACCAATCAATTCAGACACTTTTCACATTGTAGTATCAAGTGAAAAAAACAAAAAGTTATATCTTCTCCAAAATGCTCTAATTTCTTATAATATTACTCCACAAACAAAATATCTAACAATGCCTTTTCCAGATAATATATTTTCATATAATTTGAATAACGATGGATACACAGATATCATCTTATCCTCAAATGGTGATTATTATAGTAGTTTATATACTAATAACAGCCAAGGAAGATTCTCAGGGATGATAAATTTAAAAGGTTTCCCAAAAAATATAAATAGTTTGTTTTTCAGTAAATATATCGATAATAAATACTATGCAATTACAACTCACAACTCAGTTCCATCTGTAAATCTATCAATTTTAAATCCGAATGATTTAACATCTGTTTATTATCCAGTTTCTGGTATACCTAACCCGGAATTGCAATACATTAAAACTAGAACTGATGGAGGAATTGAATTCTTCTTATCATCCTACGAAAATGATTCAAGATATGTTAATCTCTACTATTATAAACAACTGGAAAAGTACAAATTTTTTGAAAAAAGTATAAACTCATTTGGTGGAAATATAGTGGGAATAACAATGATTGATTTGAATGATGACGATTATCCTGATTATTTGTATTTAAAGCGAAACTATAAAAACACAATAGCCTTAATTGGTTCAATCTTAGATTCAAATTATAATATTATTAGAAATAAAAAATATTTTGAAATTCAAGACACATCTTCAACAAGATACCTACTTATTAAAAAGGACTTGAACAACGACAATTATCAGGATTTAATTTTTTACTCTCCGGATAAATTAGAATTATCCTTATCATTATATAATCCAATCGACAGTCTATATACTAAACCACATCAGAAATTTGATAATATCAAACTAAGTTCTACTAATGGTTTACAATTTTGTGA
Source organism: Ignavibacteriota bacterium (assembly GCA_003327435.1). GTDB lineage: Bacteria > Bacteroidota > Ignavibacteria > UBA10030 > BY39 > BY39. The sequence goes on along the minus strand of QOQV01000001.1, from coordinate 15,187 downwards.
TTTCGATTTAAATGATAAAATTGATCTGATAATAGGAAATTTATATACTCAGACACTTCAGGTATATTTTAATCATGGAGACGGTAAATTTTCATCACCTGAGACAATAATGGGTATTTATGAAATAAACAGTTTCTTAGCAAACGATTTTAATTATGATTCTTTAATTGATATTGCCCTAGTTTATAAAGATGGATTTCTAAAAATAATTTATGGACAGAAGTAAATTGAAAAAAATATTTCTTATAATTATAATATTTCTTATTTTCATATTAATCAAAAATGAATTATATCCTCAACAAATAGAGGCACACTCGACTACATCCAAATTTCTTGAGAATGTTAAGTTGTGGAGGCAAGATGGACATATAAGTCATTTCCATTTTGAAAATCAACCTAAGTGTGCAATGGGATTAATTTTTGATATCATCAAACATTCTCAATTTTTGAATAAAATAGAAAAAAATTATCTATCTGAATTACTTGAACCTCCATTAAGGCAAAAATTCCGTAGTTCAGGAAATTTTACTGTACATTATGATACCATTGGTTATCATACTCCATCACTTCTAACATCACAATTTAAAAGAATGCTTGGTGACACAAATGTTGTTAAAACCCATCAGGATTCTATGCTTGTTATTGAAAGTTATGTTGATTCGGTTTTGTATTATTTCAACCTTGTATGGAATCAGGTAGTAAATGTTTATCAATATCTCCCCCCACCATTTGAACCAGGTTACACTAAGTATAATTTATATATTACTGAGTTAGGGAGTGGATTATATGGTCAGACAATCCCATCCATCAATCCAATAAATCCAGGTCAACCTCCATATAGGTATTATACATACATAGAAATCGATAACGATTTTATATCTGTATATCCAACAAGTAGGGGAATAGCCGGATTAAAAGTTACAGCTGCTCACGAATTTCACCATGCGGTACAACTTGGAAGTTATGGTTATCGAGAATTTGATAGATATTTTTATGAAATCACCAGCACATGGGTTGAAGATCTAATATTCGATGAAGTGAATGATTATTATCAGTATATAAAAACCCCACAGAATACACCGCGAGGTCACTTTGCCACTCCTGAGATTTCCTTGATATCCACTGACGGTTTAATTGAGTATAGCAGGGCTATTTTAGGTAAATTCTTACAAGAAAAATTCTCACCATCGGTTATGAAAAACACCTGGGATTTATTTAAAAGTCAAATTCCATTTAAAGTGGCAAGTATTTATGCTCTTAATCAAGCGTTAATTAGGGAAAACTCATCCCTAAGATTAGCTTTCGTAGAATTTGCAGAATGGAATTATTTTACTGGAGAAAGAGCTAAAGAATTGGGAACCTATAAAGAGGCAAAATTTTATCCTTTAATAAAATCAAAAACCCAACTTGAAGTACCAAATTCAGGTAGAACAATCATCGACAGCTTACAAAATCTTTCGACTATTTACCAACCTATAAAGTATAATAATGCAACATCTACAATTATAATAAATAATTTAAATTATGAGGCTACATTGTTGGGGAATCAAAAATATTTCAAATTTACTCTCAACCTTACATCAACGGGTAATGCCAACTACAAACAAGTATTACCCAATTTATATGCTAAATTGATAACTAACGATATTGAGAATTGGAATTTTGGAAGCCTGGACCAAACCATTACAGCAAATGTATTTGCATACCCAAATCCATTTTTAATTGGTGAAGGTGGCACTGTAAAATTCATTATACCAGAAAATAATACAGATGTAGACTTACTGATATACAATTCAGATATGAATCTGATTTATAAAAATCAATATATATTAACACCTTACACGAAATACATAGAATGGAATGCAAAAAATAACAATGGTGAATTTGTTAGTAGTGGAATTTATATCTTTGTTATAAGCACAAAAACAAAAGATTTTATAGGTAAATTGGCAATAATTCAAAAGTAATAATGCTAAGAGTTGAAGCAATAAACATTAAAAAGAACTTTGGAAACCGAAAAATATTTTCGAATATAAATTTTACATTGGATTCGAAAAATGTCCTAGGAATAACAGGTAAAAACGGAAGTGGAAAATCGACATTGGTGAAGATTATTGCTGGAATAATTTCTGCAACCAATGGAGAAGTAAAGTATTTTATTGATCAAAAACATATCGAACAACCAGAAATATATAAATATTACGGATTTGTTTCTCCTTATTTACAGTTATATGAAGAATTTTCAGCATTTGAGAACCTTGAACTGATTTCAAAAATAAGAAATATTATGATTGATGAAAACAGAATACTTAGCCTGTTAGAACGATTTGGTTTACTTGACAGAAAAGACGATTATGTTAGGGAATATTCATCTGGCATGAAGCAAAGATTAAAATATGCTGCTGCATTATATCATAAACCTGACTTATTGATATTGGATGAACCACGATCAAATTTGGATAGCGATGGAATAAGGATTGTATATGATATTATCCAGGAGCATAAAGAGAAGGGAAGTATCATAATTGCAACCAACGATTTAGAAGATATTCAGCTCTGTAACAATATCATCGATTTAAATAGAATACCCAAATGACATTAATATGAGAAAATACATTATTCCAATATTTGCAATCTTTCAAAAGGATTTTAAATCAGAGCTCAGGACCAGATATGCATTGAATGCATTAGCAATGTTTGTCGTTACTACAATTTCAATAATCTTATTTGCCATTGCAAATGAGACACCATCTTACGAAATCTTAGCTGGTATTTTGTGGATTATCATCTTCTTCTCTGCGATGTCGGGCATGGCGAGAACATTTGTTAGTGAAGAGGAAAAAAACACTGTTATGACTTTACACACTATCACAACACCAGTTACTGTTTACTTTGGCAAATTTTTATTTAATCTTATTTTATTAATCGTAATAAATTCCTTTTCGATAATACTATATATGTTGTTAATGCCAAATTTTGAAATTAAAAGCCCTGATATTTTCATAGTTACATTAGCACTCGGAACTTTCGGTTTAGCCAGTACTTCAACAATAATCGCCGCAATAATCGCTAAATCAAACACAAAAGGGACTTTATATCCTGTTCTATCATTTCCTATTTTATTACCTTTGTTATTGGTGGTGATAAAAGCCACAAAATTAGCCCTGGAAGGTGAAATATTTTCAAAAGCATTACCAGATTTTCAGGTTATGTTAGCGTATTTTGTAGTAATTACAGCTGGTTCTTATCTATTATTTGATTATATTTGGAAAGATTGATTATGAGTTTGCCAATGACAAATCTTTTTTGTATTTTTTCTAACAAATTATCACAATATTATGGTCTATAAAATAATTTTAGGAATAGGTTTAACCATCACAATTATAGCTGGATTAAGCTTTCCGATGGTTGAAATACCAAGATTTTGGTACGAAATGCCAATTGTTCCTGGGTTGGAAGATAAAGCTCGTATAATATTTTTTCATGTTCCGACAGCGTGGGTTAGTGTAATTGCTTTTATTTCTTCTTTATACTTTGGAATTAAATACCTCCGCAATAGTGAATATACTAACGATATAAAATCAGTTACAGCAGCAAGTTTAGGGTTTCTTTTTTGTATTCTTGCAACAATAACTGGTGCTATTTGGGCAAAATTCAGCTGGGGAACGTATTGGAATTGGGATCCAAGGCAAACTTCAATATTTATTCTTTTATTAATTTACGGAGCGTATTTTGCATTACGCTCTTCCATCGAAAATGAAGAAAAAAAAGCAACATTATCGGCTGTTTATTCGATAATTGCTGGTTTAACTGTTCCATTTTTTATCTTCATTATGCCAAGAATAGTTGCAAGTTTACATCCAGATCCAATCATTAATCCCCAAGCTAAAATACATATGAATCCAACAATGTTGATTATATTTCTTCTTTCATTGATTGGATTTACAGGTATTTATATTTGGATGTTTACCTTAAAAGTTAAGTTTTCAATTTTAAATTATTCAAAAAAAATGAAAGAGCAAGAATAATGGAATTCTTACAAAATAATTCTCTATATATCGTCCTCATTATTACAATTATTTGCTGGTTAGGAATTTTTATCTATCTTTTAAATCTTGATAAAAAAATTAAAAAGCTTGAAAAGGATATCAAAAACAATTAAGGAAATAATATGAAAATAAAATATATAATTGCAGGTTTAATCATAATAGTCGCGTTAATTTTTGGCTCTATGTCTTTCCTTCAGAGCAACATTGAATATGGTACTTTCTCTGATGCGATATCGACTGGAAAAAAGATTCAGGTTAATGGCCACTGGGTTAAAGAAGATCCAGCTACATTTGATATGGAAAAAGGTCAGTTTAATTTTTATATGATAGACGCTGATGGGAAAAAACTGAAAGTCATTTACGAAGGTGCAAAACCAAATAACTTTGAAATTGCAAATAGTATAGTCGTAAAAGGCAAATATTCTGATGGGCATTTTCATGCTACAGAAATTCTGACAAAGTGTCCATCCAAATATGATGCAGACCCCAATATCAAATCAGAAACTGTGAATAACTAATATGGCATTAAAAGATATTCTGAGTCAAGAAATATCGAAGGCGATGAAAAGTGGCGATAAGGTGCGACTTGAAACAATCAGAAGTTTAAGAGCAGCTCTACAGGAAAAAGAGATAGCCAAGAGACCAGATAAACTTACGGAAGACGATGAACTTAATGTACTTACGAACGCTGCAAAAAGAAGAAAAGAATCAATTGAATTGTTTGAGAAAGGTGGTCGGAGTGATCTTGCCGAAAAAGAAAAAGCTGAATTAAGAATTATTGAAGAATTTTTACCCAAGCAGTTAAGTGAATCAGAATTAATACCAATTTTGAAAAATATAATCCTTACGATGAATGCAAATTCTCCCAAAGATTTTGGTAAAGTAATGTCTGTCGCATCCAAAGAATTAAAAGGTAAGGTCGATGGTAAAACACTATCTGAATATGTTAAAAAATTGTTGGGTTGAAAAGTGATTACATATGTCGATATACTAATACTATTAACAGTCATAATTTTTACACTATTAGGTTTTAAGGATGGATTTTTTAGAAAGATATTTAGTATACTTTCTCTAATTATTGGATTTATCGCTGCTACAAAGTTTATGGGGGTATTAGGAAAGCTAATAATTGATTGGTTCGATTTTTCTCCGCTTTTTTCGTATCTAACAGCCTTTTTTGCAATTCTTCTTTTTGTCGTTGTTATATTCACATTATTGTATAAATGGTTAAGCACAAAATCCACAATTTTAAAGTTAATAAACAGATTTGCAGGTGCAATATTGGGAGCAGTTCAAGGTATTTTAATTGCAAGTTTGGTGCTCCTTGTGTTAAAATTTGGAGATATACCTTCAGAAGAAACCAGAAATGATTCTCTACTTTATAAAGATATTGTTAATGTTACACCAAAAGTATTTGATTTCTTTTTAGGAGTCGTTCCTGAATCAAAAAGCTTTTTTGAGGAAGTTCAAAAGCATCTTGAAAAATATAAAGATGAGCTTTAATAATTGATGAAAGAATTCTTAAATTCCTTTGAAAAATTAGAATTTAATAAAGTTAAAAATTATATTAAAAGATATGCGATCTCTGAATTAGCTAGGGAGAGACTTGAGAAATTAACCCCATCCAGTGATGCCTCAGAAATCCAGTACAGGTTGAGTCTTTTATCAGAAATGAAAAAGCTGTTAGAAATAGATGATCCTCTGCCAATTTATGGATTTACTGATACAAGAAATATTTTATCAAAAGCAGCAATTCAGGATAGTATTTTACAATCAAATGAATTACTATTAATTTTTAATGTTTTAAAGGTAGTCAGAAATATTTCCCAATATTTCAGTCGAAGAAAAAACACATATCCTTTTTTAAACCAATTAATTAACCAATTATATGTAAACAAAATTCTAGAATATAACATCGATAAAATAATTGATGAAAATGGACTTATCCGGGATGATGCATCGAGTGAGCTAAGAAAGATACGAAGAGAGATTAATGATAAGTCGGAAAGCTTAAGAAGAAAAATGGAAAACATTTTGAAAAATGTAGCTTCACTTGGTTGGACACAGGAGGATATCATTACCACCAGAGATGGTAGAATGGTTATTCCAATCAAAATTGAAAACAAAAACAAAATACCCGGATTTGTTCATAGTATATCTTCTAGCGGTGCAACGGTATTTATAGAACCTGCTGAAACACTTGAAATGAACAATGAAATACGTTCACTTCAATTTCAGGAGGTAAGGGAAATTGAGCGAATATTAAAAGAAATTACAACACAAATACGAGAAAATATAAATGAGTTAAGAAGTAATATTGAGATACTGGGAGAATTGGATTATTTACAGGCGGCAGCAAATTATTCAATTGAAATATTGGGTAATGCTCCTGAAATAAACTCAGAAAATTATTTTAACATCATAAATGGAAGACATCCTATACTTTTGATGAAACATCGAAGGGATGAGGTTGTTCCACTAAATATAACACTTGGAAAAGATATAAAATCGATTGTGATTACAGGTCCAAACGCTGGTGGAAAAAGTGTGGCAATAAAAACATTTGGCCTTCTGGTAATTATGGTGCAATCAGGACTTCACATTCCAGTTTCTCCAGACTCCACGATGGGAATCTATGAAAAATTATTTGTAGATATTGGTGACGAGCAATCAATTGAAGCGGATCTTAGCACATTTAGCTCCCACCTTGAAAATCTTAAGACTATGCTCCAATATTCTGATGAAAAGAGTTTAGTGATTATCGATGAAATTGGAGCTGGAACGGACCCAATTGAAGGAAGTGCAATTGCTCAGGCATTATTGTTGGAATTGAACAGGCGTTCAACTCACTGCCTTGTAACTACACATCACGGGACACTAAAAGCCTTTGCACATGAAACAGCTGGTATTGAAAATGCTGCTATGGAATTCGATCATAATACACTAAAACCCACATATAGATTAATTATTGGCATTCCTGGAAGCAGTTATGCTATTGAAATGGCAAAAAGAATTGGCTTATCTGAGCAATTTATTGCCATTGCCAACCAGTACAGGTCCACAAACCAACAAACCCTCGAAAATTTGCTTGCTAATCTTGAACAGAAAAACCAAGCCCTTGTTAAAGAAATTTCTGAAGTTCAAAATGAAAGAAGAAAGCTTGAAACTCTAATAATTGATTATAATCAAAAAATTAAAAAACTTGAGAAAGAATTAAAAGAAATAAAAGTTAATGCTTTACAGGAAGCCAAAGAAATTGTTTCCAAAGCTAATTCATTAATAGAAAAAACAATTAAAGAAATACGTGAAAGTAATGCTAATCGTGGTGTTATTAAACAATCTCAACAAAATATTAAAGCTACATCAGAACATTTTACTGATACATTAAAATCGTTGGAGGTACCAACAGAAGATAAAGAAACAGATATCTGCTTCAATGTTGGTGATATTGTACGTCTAAAATCTTCCAACGAGGTAGGGGAAATTATCGAAATACTTAAAGAAAACAACTTTAATGTATTGTTTGGAAATTACAAAATTAAAGTAAATAAGAGCAATTTACTTAAAGCAGAATTTAACGAAAAGAAAAACTATCAACAAAAAATTAAATATGAATTTGCTGCAGACGAAATTAAAAACGAAATTGACATTCGTGGATTAATGGGAGATGAAGCGATCCCATTATTGGATAAATTCATTGATAAAGCAATTCTAAAAGGTTATAACAGAATAGATATTATTCATGGGAAGGGAACTGGAGCATTACAAAAAAAGGTCTCACAATATTTAAAATCACATCCTTTAGTTAAAAATTTCAGACTTGGTGAATGGAACGAAGGTGGATATGGAGTTACAGTTGTTGAGCTAAAATAATGAAAAAGATAAAAAAAATACTGATAGCAAATAGAGGAGAGATTGCAGTTAGAGTTATTAGAACCTGCAAAGATCTCGGTATAAGAACTGTATCCGTCTATTCTGAAATAGATCAAAACTTGCCACATGTCAGATTAGCTGACGAAGCCTACTGCATCGGCAGAGCTACACCAGCAGAAAGCTATCTCAACAAACAGAAAATCATCGATATTGCATTAAAAGCCCAGGTTGATGCGATTCATCCGGGTTACGGTTTTCTTTCAGAGAATTCAGAATTTTCGAAAATGGTACAGGACGCAGGAATTATATTTATAGGTCCGCCTCCTGAAGCTATCGAAAAAATGGGTGATAAGATATCAGCTCGTCGACTTGTAAGTGCAGCATCAATACCCGTTGTTCCTGGAACAGATGCTCCGGTTATGGATTTAAACCAAGCCATTGAATTTGGAAGAAAGTACGGATACCCAATCCTTTTAAAAGCGGCTGGTGGTGGTGGTGGAAAGGGAATGCGTATAGTTAAAATGGAATCTGAACTTACCTCAGCACTTAGAAGTGCACAATCAGAAGCTCAGACGGCTTTCGGCGATAATAGGATTTATATAGAAAAATATCTTGAAAATCCACGACATATAGAATTTCAAATTCTTTGCGACAGTTACGGTAATGGTATTCATCTTGGTGAAAGAGAATGCTCAATCCAAAGACGGCACCAAAAAATAATTGAAGAATCGCCTTCCGTCATTATGACCCCTGAACTACGAGATAAAATGGGAAGAGCAGCTGTAAAAGCGGCTTTAAGTGCAAATTATAGAAATGCTGGAACTATTGAATTTTTAGTAGACAAACAAAGTAATTTCTATTTCCTTGAAATGAATACACGCCTTCAGGTTGAGCATCCAGTAACTGAAATGGTGACACAGATCGATATTGTTAAAGAACAAATAAACATTGCAGAAGGGAATCCTCTAAGTTATTCTCAGAGCCAAATCAATTTTAGAGGGCATGCTATAGAATGCAGAATATATGCAGAAGATTATGAAAACAATTTTTTGCCATCCATTGGTAAAATTAAGAAATTAAAGTCGGCTGCTGGAGCATTCATTAGAGAAGATAGGGGAGTAGATGAAGGTAATGAAATATCTGTCTATTATGATCCAATGATATCAAAATTAATTGCATGGGGAGAAACTCGAGATATTGCCTTAAAGCGGATGCAGCGAGCTCTTGAGGAATATAAATTAGCTGGTATAAAAACTAACATCAACGCTTGTAAATGGATACTTAACCACAAAAAATTTGTAGAAGGCGATTTTGATACACACTTTATAGAAAACTACTACAATCCTGAAATTATAAAAAATAAAAGAGATGAAATAATAGAAGCAATTGCAATTATATCAACAATCTATTTGAATAATCAAAAAGCAAGTTATGATCATACCATAAAAAACAAAGATGTATCTAAATGGAAATCAAAAAAATTAGAGTATTTTAGGTAAAATATGGCAGATTACCTGGTAAAAATAGAAGATAATATTATTTCAGTTGACCTTATAAACACAAATAAGATTAAAATTAATGATAAAGAAATTCAGTTTGATTTAAAATTCAAAGATGAGGAATGTTATCTGACCTATAAAAATAAATCTTTCGAAGCTACAGTTTTAAGTCAAAGTGAATCTTTTGTTGTAGTTTCCATTAATAATGATATTTATGAGGTTGAGGTTAAGGACAGGATAGTCCAATTGTCTGAGAAATTTACCAAAAATAAAGATGTAAAAGCAAAACAAGTAATAGTACGTGCACCAATGCCTGGACTGGTATTAAAAATTTTAGTTAACGTAGGTCAGAAAGTTGAGAAGGGAAGTAGTCTTTTAATACTTGAAGCTATGAAGATGGAAAATGAAATTAAAACCAATAATGCAGGAATTGTAAAAGAAATATTAGTAAAAGAAAAAACAGCTGTCGAAAAAGGAGATATTTTAATTGTCATAGAATAGATTTGCATTTCATATAAATATTTTTTAAAATTGTTTGTCATAGTTGTTGTTCTAAATAAAATCATTAACAATTAAAGGAGTTAAAATGAAACTATTTACAAAATTCATTTTAGGTTTGTTTATTTTATCAATTATTTTATTTGGTAATTTAATGGCAGGAGGATTCCAAATTAATGAACATGGAGCCAAAGCAATGGGGATGGGTGGTGCATTCACTGCACAAGCGAGTGATCCCTCCGCTATTTTTTTTAACCCAGCTGGTTTAGGGTTCCAAAAAGGGATGAATTTAATGTTAGGTACTACTTTAATCTTTCCTTCAACAAAATTTGTTGGACCCTCACCTTCTACCGCAGAAAACAAAATGAAGAGTCAAATATTTTATCCAATTAATTTATATGGTACATATGGAATGGAAAATGGTTTAACATTTGGTATTGGTGTGTTTAATCCTTTTGGTCTTGGCACGGAATGGGACAAAGATTGGGTTGGAAGAAGATTAAGTGTTAAGACAGATTTACAAACATTTTTTATAAATCCATCATTAGCCTATAAAATAAGTGATCAATTTTCTGTAGGCTTAGGGGTCAGTTATGTACTTGCTAATGTAAATTTAAAATTTAGAGTACCGACTTATTCCAGTTTATTGCCACCAACCCCATCCACCACTGATGGCACAGCTGAGCTTGATGCTGACGGAAATGGATTTAATTTTAATGTCGGAGTTTTGTATAAACCAATAGACGATTTATCTCTTGGACTATCCTATCGACATACCACAGAACTTGAATTAGAGGGAACTGCTACATTTACAGATATGCAAGCACTACAAACATTTTTTCCAGGTGGCGATGGAAAAACAACTATTACATTACCTTACAATATTTTATTTGGTATAGCTTACAATTTTATGCCAGAATTAACAATTGAAGCAGGATTCCAATATGTGGGTTGGAAATCGTATGATACATTAGATGTTCAGATTGCAGAAGGTCCAGCTTCACCTCTTGGTGTTTTACAAAAAAGCATAAAAACCGCTAAGGATTGGGAAAATTCGTTCTTAATTCGCATCGGTGGAGAATACAGAATGGATAAGTTTGCATTCAGAGCTGGATATATCTTTGATAAAACTCCTCAACCTGATAAATCACTCGAACCAATGCTACCTGATGCTGATAGACACGAAATCACATTCGGTCTCGGATATCGAGTTAGTGAAAATTTATGTGTCAACTTTGCATATCAATTCATAATGTTTAATGAAAGAACAGTTACAAGTCCAACAAATTTATTTCCTGGCACATATAAAAGTAATGCCCATTTATTTGGTCTGAATATAGGATATAATTTTTAATTTAATTCAGAGATCATGGTAAAATCAAATTCCCACCTTGAGCGTTAAAAAGGTGGGAATTTTTATTTTATAAAATAAAAAAAATGAAAGAACCAGAAGTAAATTTACAACTTGCACTTGAGCACGGCTTAAATGAAGATGAATATCAAAAAATTATTGATATTCTTGGTAGAACTCCTACCTATACTGAGCTTGGTATCTTTAGTGTAATGTGGAGTGAACATTGCTCATATAAAAATTCAATTGCATTGTTAAAAACTCTACCAAGAAAAGGTGAAAGGGTCCTTGTACAGGCAGGAGAGGAAAACGCTGGATTAATTGATATCGGAGATGGACTTGCCGTAGCATTTAAAATTGAAAGCCATAATCATCCGTCTGCTGTGGAACCGTATCAAGGTGCAGCAACTGGAGTTGGTGGAATTCTTAGAGATATTTTTACTATGGGAGCAAGACCAATTGCAGTTTTAAATTCCCTTAGATTTGGTAACTTAAAAAATCCAAGAGTCAAATATTTGTTTAAAAATGTAGTAAAAGGTATAAGTGACTATGGCAATTGTTTCGGAGTCCCAACAATTGCAGGTGAAATATACTTCGAAGAATGTTATACAGAAAATCCCATTGTCAATGTTATGGCTGTTGGTATTGTCGAACACAGCCATATAATGAAAGCTGTTGCTAAAGGAAAGGGAAATTCAGTTATGATAGTTGGTTCCTCTACCGGTAGAGATGGAATACACGGTGCAACCTTTGCATCCCAGGAACTCGATGAAGAATCGGAAAATAAAAGACCTTCGGTTCAGGTTGGAGATCCATTTACAGAAAAGCTTCTTCTTGAGGCAACACTTGAAGCAATTAAAAGTGGTTATCTAATTGGTGTTCAGGATATGGGTGCAGCAGGTATTACATGCTCAACATCAGAAATGAGTGCAAGAGGAAATTCTGGTATGACTATAAATTTAGAAAATGTTCCCGTACGCGAGAGAGATATGACGGCATATGAAATTATGTTATCAGAATCTCAGGAAAGAATGCTATATATCATTCAAAAAGGGAAGGAAAGTGAAATAGCAAAAATTTTGCAAAAATGGGAATTAAAATATAGCATAATAGGTGAAGTTGATGACACCGAATATTTAAAAGTTTATTTTAATGGCGATTTAAAAGCTAACATACCAGCAAAAGCACTGGTTCTCGGTCACGGAGCACCGGTGTATAATCGAGAAACAAAAGTTCCAGAATATATAAATAAAATAAGAAACATAGATTATAAAACTATACCTGCTCCATCAGATTTAGGAGAAATATTAATTAAATTAATTTCGTTTCCCAATATATGCTCAAAAAAGTGGGTATTTTCTCAATATGACTCAATGGTGGGAACTAACACAATACCCATACATATGTCGGATGCAGGTATAGTTAGAATAAAAGGCAAGAATAAAGCCTTAGTGCTTAAAACCGATGGGAATGGAAGATACACATATTTAAATCCACGGAAAGGCGCAGAAATTGCTGTAGCTGAATCGGCGAGAAACATTGTTTGTCAAGGAGGTATACCTATTGCAATAACAAATTGCTTGAATTTTGGGAATCCTTATGATCCTGAAATGTATTGGCAATTTTCTGAAAGTGTGAAAGGTTTAGGAAATGCCTGTTCGATATTAAACACACCTGTTACTGGCGGAAATGTAAGCTTTTACAATGAAAGCTTAAACTATACAGTTTTCCCAACACCTGTAGTAGGAATGTTAGGTTTAATCGAAAATCTTGATTTGATTACAGAACAGGGATTTAAGCAGGAATCTGATGTCATCGTTTTAATTGGTCTTAATCCAGAAAATCTCGACGGAAGTGAATATTTAAAATTGCTCACTAATAAAATTATTGGAGATGCTCCATTACTTGACTTATACGAAGAGAAAAAAGTTCAAAATGCTGTACAGCAATTAATAAGATTAAAATTAATAAAATCAGCACATGATGTAAGTGATGGTGGCATTGCTATTACATTGGCAGAGAGTTGCATTGCAGGAAATATCGGTTGCAAAATAAATATAGATTACCATCAGCGTTTAGATTTTGCTTTATTCAATGAAAACCAATCTAAAATTGTGGTTACATGTGATGAAAGTAAGTTGGATGATGTTAAAATATTTTTATCAAACTCAGGTGTATTTTATAAAGTATTAGGAACAGTTGGAGGAAATTATTTAAATATAAATGAACAAATAAGAATTCAAGTAAATGATTTAGCAGAATATTACTTTTCAACTTTAGATGATTTGATATAGGGAATATATAATTTAAAAATCCTCAATATTAGTTTACATAATATTGATTATTAGTAATAGTTGTATTTATTAATACTCTGAAGAATATATTACTTTCAATTTCTTTGGTATCAATGAAATTTCAATGCTATTAACTTGCGTTCCGATTATCTCACCGTCTACATGTACCACAAAATTATTTTGTGATGTAACTTCAATATTTTCCGCTTTTGTATAATGAACTTCCTTAAATCTTTTATGTGTTCCTTTAATCGAACTTGGTAACATTTTAAATATTTTTAATAAACCAATATCCTCAACATAACATACATCAAACTTTGAATCATTCAACTTTGCTTCCGGTGTTAGTTTGAACCCACCACCTGAACTTTGTCCATTTCCAATTGCTATTAAAAAATACTTACTTTTAGTAATGAAATTATCTAATTTTAAATAAAATTTTGGAGTTCTATATTTTAATAATGCTTTCATCACAGCAACCATATATAATGGAATACCTCTGATTAGTTTGATCTTTTGACTTTCCAGAGCCACAGTTGCATCAAAACCGATTCCAATACCATTTATAAAAAATCTTTCGGATATAGGTTTATCTTGAGTATTTATGTTTTTAGTTTTTACTTTACCAACATCACAATAAATTATTTTTTCATTTAGTATTATATCAATTGCTTTATCTATTTTATTTGATACTTTCAGAGACCGGGCAAAATCATTACCAGAACCGAGTGGTATTACACCCAGTTTTGTATTTGAGTTAACCAAACCATTCATAACCTCATTGACCGTGCCATCACCTCCAATTGCTACGATTGTGTCAAAAAAATTTTTAGATTCATAAGCTAATTTTGTAGCATCTCCGGGAGCATTTGTTATGGAAAATTCATGATTTAAATCTTTCTCTCGAAGTAAATTTCTTATATACTTTATTGCTCGATATGCCTTACCCCTTCCAGCAACAGGATTTAAAATAAAATGATACTTCATAACTTAAAGATAATTTTCTTCTCGTTTTCATTATATATTAATTCACCTCTAAATACAATATTCACCGAACCTTCCAGAGTTACATTCGAAATTTTTCCTTTATCATATGAAAAATCAACAACCAATTCATCATTACTAAGTGGTATAACCTTAATTGGTGGAGAAAGATTAAATTTTAATGTTGAGATTATTGCTGATGCTATTGAACCAGTTCCACAGGATAGTGTTTCGTTTTCAACACCTCTTTCATAAGTTCTAATTTTAATCCCATTATTACCCAGTAAATATACTAAATTTACATTTGTCCCATCAGGTTTATATAGTTCATGAAATCTGATATTTCTACCAAATTCAATTATATCAAACTCGCTAAAACTTTTTTCTGATGAAATATTTTCCCAAAAAATTACCGTATGAGGTGCTCCGGTATCAATAAACCAGATTGGTAGTTCCTGATCCTTATATACAATTTTATTATGTTTTAAACCTATGGGATCTTTCATTCGTATTGGGTATAATAGTCAAAAAGTGTGGCTGAAATAGCTGTAAATAGTTCTTTGATATATATTTAGAGGAAGTAAAGTCAAAACAAATGAGATTCTAATGAAAAAAAACATTGTTTGTATTGTTTTTCTT
>QOQV01000005.1 GCA_003327435.1 Ignavibacteriota bacterium | reverse complement strand
CAGGTAATGCTGAGCGTTAGCGAAGCATCTGACTAAAATTCGTGAGCACCAGCGAAGCATCTGACATATTTGTTGATTTCCTTTGCGATCTTTGCGAGAAAAACAAGAATCGAATCGGCTTTTCTGTTATGTTGAGCGAAGCGAAACATCTGACAATATTAAGTCAGATTCTTCACTCGTCCGTTTACCAACGGACTCGTTCAGAATAACAAAGCCGAATTGTCATCCTGATCCGCCTCTGGCGGAGAAGGATCTGACTTCGCGGTCATTGTCATGTTGAGCGTTAGCGAAGCATCTGACTAAAATTCGTGAGCACCAGCGAAGCATCTGACATATTTGTTGATTTCCTTTGCGATCTTTGCGAGAAAAACAAGAATCGAATCGGCTTTCCTGTCATGTTGAGCGAAGCGAAACATCTGACAATATTAAGTCAGATTCTTCACTCGTCCGTTTACCAACGGACTCGTTCAGAATGACAAAGCCGAATTGTCATCCTGATCCGCCTCTGGCGGAGAAGGATCTGACTTCGCGGTCATTGTCATGCTGAGCGTTAGCGAAGCATCTGACTTTAAACTCTGTGAGAAGCGAAACATCTAACACCAACTAATAAGCATTACCCCATAATTCCATACATACTTATGTATATTTTGTGATTAATTACTTAGCATACATAGTTATTTTCCCCTAACACACCCGACCAATCAATTTTTGTAAATCTCCATATATGAATGTATATTTTAAACAATTATGATTATTTATCGCTATATACTTCGTGCTCATATCGCACCATTCTTCTTCTCTTTGTTTACAATTCTTTTCATTTTCTTACTACAATTTATAATGAAGTATATCGATGATTTTGTTGGAAAAGGTTTGAGTTTATGGATAATTCTTGAACTCATAACTCTAAATCTTGCCTGGATGGTTGTACTGGCTGTACCAATGTCGGTTTTAATTGCAGTTCTTATGGCTTTTGGTGGTATGTCCTCCCAGAATGAAATCACAGCAATGAAAGCCAGCGGAATTAGTTTATATAAAATGATGCTTGCTCCACTACTTGCTTCTTTTTTGCTCACTTACTTAACTGTCGAATTTAACAACAAAGTTTTACCTGAAGCAAATCATAAAGCTAAAACATTGATGATTGATATCCGAAAAAAGAAGCCAACCCTTATGCTTAATCCAGGATTGTTTTCTCAGGATGTTTCCGGTTATAGCATTCTGGTGAGAAAAACATTTCAACATTCCAATGACCTTGAAGGCGTCACTATTTATGATTATACGGATCCTGCTTCGATGGTAGTGATAACAGCAAAAAAAGGTAGAGTTTCTTTCACTCCAGATTATAAAAAGTTGATTATGGATCTTGAGGAAGGTGAAATTCACCAGAAAAATTTTAATCAGGAAAATGATTACAGAAGATTGAGATTTACAAAACATCGAATACTGATGGATGCTCGTGAATTTGCACTTGAGCGCTCTGCAGAAGGAACATTTCAGAGAGGAGATCGTGAATTAAGTGCACAAACAATGCTCAAAATTGTGGACAGCTTAAAAGCACAAAATAACTTAATTATAAATAACTACATCCAATCAACGAAGTTTGACTTCGATATGCAGAATCTTGAAAAAAGGATACTACAAAACTTGAAACTTGATAAAAAACAGGTTATTGAAAATCTGCTCGAAGAAGCAAGATATAAAAAGAATTATGTAGATAATCAATTGATGATGATCAATTACAACATTAGTAGGATAGATGAGTATCTGGTAGAAATTCATAAAAAATATTCGATTCCATTTGCCTGTATTGTTTTTATATTAATTGGTGCACCGCTCGGCATTATTTCGAGAAGGGGTGGATTTGGGATTGCAGCAACATTGAGTTTAGGATTTTTTGTGCTTTACTGGGCAAGTTTAATAGCAGGCGAAAAATTGGCAGACAGGGATATAATTTCACCTTTTATAGGAATGTGGGCTGCAAATATAATCATCGGACTTGCAGGTATTTATCTAACAATTCGAATGGGAAGAGAAACACCTGCAATTAATTGGAAATTTTTCAGAAAATTTGTTCCTAAAACTTATAGAATAGAAGAACAATCAGAAGATTTGAATAGATGAAAATATTTGACCGGTATATTGTAAAACAATTTTTAATTACAACTCTTTTTGCCATCTTTGCCATCGTTATAATTTTTGTAATAATTGATTTAATGGAAAACTTAGATGATTTTATAGATGGTAATGCCGATGTTTTTCTCGTTGTACAATATTATATCTATTTTATGCCTGAAATTATCAAGCTTATGATACCGGTTGCAATGTTACTCTCTGCACTTTTTACGACTGGGAGGTTATCTGCATTAAACGAGCTTACTGCTATGAAAGCCGCTGGATTGAGTTTGTATCGTTATATGATTCCTCTATTGATAGTGGCTTTTTTAGTAAGTGTGTTTTCAATTTATTTCAACGGATGGGTTGTGCCATATACAAACAAACAAAAATATTCTCTTGCTCGAACTTATTTACACAAATATCTTAGTTACATTTCAAAATCGAATATATTTATTCAGGATACGGAAAATAGAATAGTCTCAATTGGTTATTTTGATGAATCAAGAGGGTTGGCTACAAATGTAACGATTGAGGATTTCTCGGAAGATGATTTAACGGTCGTCAAAGCAACTTATAGTGCAAAACAAATGCAGTGGGACGATTATACTCAAAGCTGGAACCTGATGAATGGGAATGTAAGAATCTTTAAAGGAGAGCAGGAAGATTATAAAACATTTACTATCCTTAAT
Organism: Ignavibacteriota bacterium; assembly: GCA_003327435.1. GTDB lineage: Bacteria > Bacteroidota > Ignavibacteria > UBA10030 > BY39 > BY39. The sequence goes on along the minus strand of QOQV01000005.1, from coordinate 194,767 downwards.
ATTGGCAGGTTGAACTTCAAACCTGATGATGTTAAGAAGAAGCAACAAAGACCTGATGAGATGTCGTATGAAGAGATGAAAGAATTTATAGAAAACCAAAAACGTGCAGGTCAGGATGTTTCACGATGGGAAGTGGATTTTTATAGTAAGATTTCTTTCCCATTTGCAAGTTTAATAGTTGTGCTTTTTGGTGTTCCATTTTCTTCAATTAAAAGAAGAAGCGGTGTCGGTGTTGAGTTTGGTATCGCAGTTGGAATTAGTTTTCTTTACATGATTTTCTTAAAAATCAGTCAGGCGTTCGGCTACAATGGCGATTTAAATCCGCTTTTTACTGCCTGGCTTGCAAATTTAATTTTCCTATTAGCAGGAATTTATGTTTTAATTCGTGTCCCAAAGTAATAGAGGATAAATTATGAATATATTTTCATTAATCGCATTGTTGATAATCTTTAATTCGCCACAGGACGAGAAAAATAAAGGACTAAATGTAGTACCTTATGTGGATTTAGAAAAATACTCCGGCCTGTGGTATGAAATTGCAAGGTTACCAAATAAATTCCAGAATAAATGTGCTGGAAATGTAACAGCAAGCTATAAACTCCAGGAGGATGGAAAAATTAATGTTATCAATCGTTGTGTGAGAGAAGATGGATCAACTATAGAAGCTGAAGGTGTTGCGAAATTAGCTGATAAGAATGGTCCTAATACAAAACTTAAGGTTCGTTTTGCACCTGCAATTCTATCCTTTTTGCCTTTTGTGTGGGGAGATTACTGGATAATTGAACTTGCTGAGGATTATAGTTATGCTGTGGTTGGTGAGCCAAATAGAAAATATCTCTGGATCCTTTCCAGAAAACCCCAGATGAATGCTGAATTGTATGAAAATTTGCTAAATAAAATAAAATCTTTTGGTTATGACGTAAGCAAAATAGTGAGAACTAAACAAAAATAGTAGGTTCATCGGGTTAGATTTTTATCAATTTTACAAGATTTTTTGCATTAGTTTTTAGTAATTAATATATTATAACGTAGTTAAAAGAAGTGAGTAACCATATTCGAGTAGCTTGAATGTCCTTATTTAAGAAGCTTTCTTTATTAATATTTTTCTTTTCTAATTTAATTTATTCGCAGGAAATAGATTTTTCATTTTTAAAATCTTTACCTAAATCTGATGTTTTTATACAGGGATTTTACTGGAATTCAACTCCCGGTGGAATATGGTATGATTCACTTGCTAAGCTTGCACCGCGACTTGCATCTGCAGGTTTCGGAGCAATCTGGTTTCCATCACCTGTTAAAGGTATGGCAGGACCTTATTCCATGGGTTATGATCCTTATGACCACTACGACTTTGGGGAATACAATCAAAAGGGTTCAATTGAAACAAGATTTGGTAGCAGGCAGGAATTGATTAATGCCATCAATATTTACCATCGAGTCGGTATTGAGGTATGGGCAGATGCCGTAATGAATCATATGAATGGTGGAGAGCAGAAGTTAGCATACGAATGTAAGCCCTATCCATCATTTCCAGATTCTGAATATATGCTTTTTAATTATCCGAATGGTTCTGGAAGGTTTCGAAAAAATGCTTCACATTTTTATCCTAATCTTCAAACCTGTGATGTTAATCCTCCTTACCATGGCGATCCTGTATTTCAATTTGGCGTCTGGCTTGCACATGATAAACAAAATGTCAAAGATAGTTTAATCGTATGGGGACAATACTTAAGAAATGTACTTGGCTTCGATGGTTTTCGACTTGATGCAGCTAAGCATATGGACCCAATTTTTGTTGGTCCATGGCTGCAGTATGCAAATTCCGGTGGTTATGCTGTTGCTGAATACTATGGTGGTACAAATGAAATAGCCACCTGGCTACATTATACACAAAATGTTTTTGGCGGCGATGTTTCGGTTTTCGATTTTCCCTTGAGATTTACACTCAAAGATATGTGCGATAATACATCTGGTAGTTTTGATATGAATTATCTTGATGGGGCTGGGTTGGTGAATTTTGGAATCTCAGGATTTGATGTTGCAACATTCGTTGATAACCACGACTTTGATAGAATTGGTTGGGATGGTAGTATTGACATAGGTCATAGCCCAATAGTAAATGATAAACATATGGCTTATGCTTATATTATTTTTTCTGAAGGTAGACCATCGGTTTGGTTCAAGGATTATTTTGCATATGGACTTGCAGGAAAGATTGATACATTGATATGGATTCGACAAAATTATCTCTGGGGTACAACAACCAAACGTGATGGTTTAAATCCCTGGTATGTTGGTGCTGCAATTCCTCAGATAGAGCAATCACGTGACATTTATGTTGCTCGAAGAAACGGTGGAAATGGAAAACCTCAAGCGTTTATAGTTATAAATGATAATCCAAATGAATGGCGTGGTGTTTGGGTAAATTCCAACCACCCAAATCAAATTTTTAGAGATTACACCGGTGTTGCAATTGATAAACAGTCAGCTGCTGATGGAAGAGTAGAACTATGGGCTCCACCAAGAGGATATGCAATTTATATTCCGGACACAACTAAAAAAATAAATCACCCACCGTTCATTCAAAAAATTCCAGATTTGAAAGCATATATAAATAGTTATTTTTCATATCAGGTTTCTTACGGAGATCCTAATCTTGATTCAGTTCAAATTTCAATCATAAATAATCCACAATGGTTGAGTATCTCTAATACAGGTTTACTTTCAGGGACACCAGTTTTAGCAGACACAGGCATTGTTAATTTGGTCGTAACAGCAACAGACCACTGGGGATTGAGTGTAAGCGATACATTTAACCTCATAGTATTCGCTCATCCTGTTGTTGATGGTCTTTTCGATGGTGAGGGTGTTTGGGGAAATCCAGTTGCAATTGCAGATACTTTAGCAGGTTGGGCTGGTGCAATGGCAAAAAATATTTATATCTCCGAAGATCAAAACTATTATTATTTCGGAGCTAATATTCGGGCATATCAATCGATGAACTGGGCATTTTTAATAAATACAAAACCAGGTGGCTCATCAAGCGAAAGTTGGGGAAGAAGCATAATTTACTCACATTCTAACCTTCCTGATTTTATTCTTAGGGGGAATTTCAATAACTATGCTGAGTTTCATACCTGGACAGGTTCATTCTGGTCAGGTGTTGGTTCTGCATTAAATAGCAGCGAGTTTGCTGAAAGTATCATTTCTGACACACTAAGCAATGGATGGGTTGAGTGTAGAATTCTTAAATCTGCATTAGGAAATCCACAAACTATCGCAGTCCAATTTTATATAACAGGAAATTCCAACTCAAATGCAACTTTTGATGCATGTCCTAACGACGAAAACACAACAGCCTGGACGGGTGTAATTACTCGACTTAAATATTATGCTTACCGTGGGACGAAACAGATAACATTTTGTAATTTACAATCGCCTGGTTCAGCAACAATTTATCAGGGACAATCTGCGATGGTCTATAGCAGAGCATTTGGATTGGGATTAACAGATACTTTGGGACCTACACAAGGTCTTTCTGTCTGGATTGGTTACAATCAGAGCAATACAAATCCACAATCCTGGATAAACTGGACTGAAATGAACTATTACCAGGACATAAACAATCATGATGAGTATAGATTGAACTTTGGAAACAATTTGAATACAGGTATTTATTATTACGCTGTTCGCTATCAATATAATGGTGGTGAATATTTATTTGGTGGATATAGTACAAATGGAGGTGGTTTCTGGAATGGAACAACAATCGTTTCAGGGACACTTACAATTTTGGGCCCACCAGTAACACCACAGCTGATTTCACCTGAAGCAGATGCAACAGATATTTCCATTAATACAAATTTCGTGTGGACAATTTCACCATCGGCAACTTATTATAACCTACAGATTGCAATGGATACCAATTTTACAAGTATAATTTTTGAAGATTCAACCATAACAACAAATTCTCGCTATGTAGAGAATCTTCCGTCGTCAAAAGATCTTTATTGGAGGGTTCGTGCAAAAAATAATTATGGCTTGAGTCAGTTTTCTGTAATCAGAAGGTTTACAACTAAATATGAAATTTTGAAATCTGTGTTTACACTTTCAGGCTGGAATATGATTTCTGTTCCAGTTTCATCTAACAATTTTTACAGGATGAATTTATTTCCCACTTCTATATCAAGTGCATTCAAATACACACAGACAGGTTATACTTCTGTAGATACACTTGAAACCAGAATTGGATACTGGTTAAAATTTCCATTAAGAGATACCATTCCTATTTTAGGCACACCAATCTTAGTTGATACATTTTATGTCCATCAAGGATGGAATATGATAGGAAGCATTTCAGAAGATTTATCAATTAACAATATAATACAGGTTCCAGAAAATATTATCGAATCATACTTTTATAAATATGAAAATGGTTATAGCCGTAGTGAGATTATTGAATCAGGAAAATCTTATTGGGTCAAAGTAAACCAAACAGGAATCTTAATTTTAAATTCACAACTTAAAAATCAAAAACAAATAAAGGAGTGAAGCTATGAAAAAGTTATTTTCTTTCTTAATTGCTATGATTTGCATTGTATTTTTACCTTTTTTGCTTAATGCGCAAATCTGGCCACCTGAGGGCTTGAATATGCCTGGTGCTTTCAATGGCTGGACTAATCCTCCAACTATTCCAGCTTTTGCAGGCATTCAACATCCACAGGGAAAGCTCTTACTTGATACATCTCTTGCCACAAGAAGGTATCAAACTCTAATTTATGTTTCTACACTTTCTGGAGGAGATTGTGCACCTGGCACATATGAATGGTTGTTTACGAGTGGACCTCCAGGTAATTATTATCAAAATAAATGGGCAAGTGTTCTGGTTTCAATGAATACTTTACAAACATATGTGTTTCAAGGAGGTACAAACAACACAGTTACTCTTAATGATAATACTTACTATACTGTTAACTGGCTTGATATTGGATATCAAAGTACAAAAGCAATATGGATGCCGACATCCGCTGCTCCAGTTGCTCTCGTATCCGTTTATCAAAATCCTGCACCCGGAAGTGTCTATCCAAACAATCCAGTAACTGTTACAGTAGTTACCAGTGCAGTTAAATCTCCTGAGGAAATTGTTTATGTGAGATATACAACCAATAACTGGATTACATCGGATTTACTTCAGGTGAATTTCACAGGTAATGTTGGTACCGCAGTTATTCCTGGTCAGCCTGGTGGAACAATTGTAAGATATTATGCTTTCTCCACCACTGTAGCAAATCCTACATCGGATTTTGATATGTACACCATTCGTGTAGACAATAATAACAAGGCAAATTATGTCTATTCAGTTCTGTCACCAACATACACAATTACCGCAACAGCGGGACCGAACGGTTCGATAAATCCTTCTGGAAATGTTACAGTGAACCACGGTGATAGTATAGAATTTACAATTACACCTAATCCTGGTTACTTTATTGATGATGTGTTGGTTGATGGAAGTTCTGTAGGACCGGTGTCGAGTTACAAATTTATAAATGTGACTGCAAATCATACAATTCATGCGATATTTACTTTGAAAGTAAATGTCACATTTAATGTGAATATGAAATCTCAGATGAAAATTGGCAGGTTCAGACCTGACCTTGGTGATGTTGTTACCGTCCGGGGCACATTTAACGACTGGGGAAATTCTACAAACAATCCAGATACACTCAAAGATCTTGATAACGATAGTATTTATACAAAAACTATTCTGTTAAAAGCTGAACAAACAATTGAATATAAATACTGGAAATCGCCCAGAGGTAATTTAGAATGGGAATCAGCTATAGATAATCGACAATTTACAATTGGAACAAGCGACACCACAACACCACTGGTTTATTTTAATAATGAGATTGAACCAGTTATGGTGACCTTCAATGTAAATATGAAAGTTCAGATGCAAAAAGGTAATTTCAAACCAGAAGCAGGTGACCAGGTTCTTGTACGAGGAACTTTTAATGGTTGGGGAATCATCGACACACTAACAGATAATAATAACGATAGTATATACACTAAAACGATCCCAATCTCCCGTGAACAAACCATTTATTACAAATACTGGAAGACCTGGAGAAATGGTGTAGATTGGGAAACATTCTGGGGAGATCGGGAATTTTATGTTGGTATGAACGATACAACTACACCCCTGGTTTATTTCAGTAACGAATATCCTGATGTGAATGTAACTTTCCAGGTAAATATGAAAATTAAGATGATCGAAGGTAACTTTAGACCAACTGAAGGTGATATTGTGACTGTGCGTGGTTCATTCAATGATTGGGGTAACTCAACTAACAACCCAGATACCCTTATTGATTTAGATGGCGATAGTATCTATGTCAAAACTATCCCGATACCTGGTAATCAGACAATTTATTATAAGTTCTGGAAGACAGAGCGAAATGGCCAGAGCTGGGAATCCGATCCTGAAAGAAGTTATTTGATTGAATTAAATGATGTAATACTACCGATCGAATATTTTGATCGTGATGAAATAGTTGATATGCTAAGCTTTGCTGTGATGACTGGTTGGAATATGGTTTCGGTTCCAGTTAATGCACCAGATTTTAGTAAAACTGCTCTATTCCCAACTGCAATATCAAGTGCTTTTGCTTTCGAAAATGGTTATGTGGTAAGAGATATCCTTCAGAATGGAGTTGGTTATTGGTTAAAGTTTCCATCGGCTCAAAATATTGAATTAATCGGAACACCTTTGACAAATTATTCAATCAATGTTGTGAGTGGTTGGAATATGATTGGTTCGATTGGAAGTTCGATAAGTGTCAATAGTATCTCTCAAATTCCAGAAAACAATACACGCTCATTCTATTATGGATACAACAATGGATACCAGATTGCCGACACAATACATCCAGGTAAAGCTTACTGGATAAAAGTTGCAGAACCAGGGCAACTGGTAATGAATTCAGGTGGAATTTATTCAAAAACAACAGCATCTAAATTTGAAAACGAGTTATTGATAAAAGATGCTGCTGGAAATTCTCAAAAGTTGTATTTTGGTAAAGCTGATAATGTGTTAAAGAAAATGAGTGAGATGCCGCCTCTACCACCTGAAGGTGTTTTTGATGTGAGATATGCAACAAATAATATGTACGCTGATAAGGAAGAAAACATTATAAAAATTTCTTCAGCAGTTTATCCAGTGACGATTTCCTGGAATGCTGGTGACCAGTTAAATGCTAAAATTTATATTGGTGGTAAAGAAGTTGTTGTTGAAAACTCAGGTTCTGTTATTGTGGATAATCCTGATGTAAAAGTTGTGTTAAAGATGAATGCCGAAAAGTTAATTCCGAAGGAATTTGGACTTGCACAAAACTATCCAAATCCATTTAACCCTGTAACTATGATCTCTTATCAGTTGCCGAAGGATGAGTTTGTGGAGTTGAGAGTGTATAATTTATTAGGACAGGAAGTCAGAACATTAATTAATGAAGTACAGGAAGCAGGGTATTATGAAATCAGTTTTGATGCGAGTCCGTTGCCAAGTGGAGTTTATTTCTATAAAATAACTGCAGGTTCTTTTACATCAGTGAAGAAGATGTTGCTGATGAAGTAATTTTCGATTTTCGATTTACGATTTAAGATTCAAGCCGATTCTTTCCCGCTGGAAGGAATCGGCTTTTTGTTTCCAGTCATGTTGAGCGAAGCGAAACATCTGACAACACGGTCATTGTCCTCCGCTTCGCTTCTAGTGTTATCCTGAGCATAGCGAGGGATCTGACTACATGGTCACTGTCATCCTGAACGAAGTGAAGGATCTGACTAGACGGCCATTGTCATCCTGAACGTAGTGAAGGATCTGACTACACTCAGTCAGATTCTTCGTTCGTCCGTTTACCAACGGACTCACTCAGAAAGACAGTCGGCAGGTCATGCTGAGCGCCAGCGAAGCATCTGACTTTAACCTCTGTGCGCAGCGAAACATCTGACAACACGGTCACTGTCATCCTGAACGAAGTGAAGGATCTGACTACTCACAGTCATATTCTTCAATCATCCGTCTTGCGACAGGGTTGATTATAAATTTAAGATTCTCAAAATTGTAATAGTTCCATAGTCCATTAGAAATTTCAGGGTAAATCTCCAAATCAACAGCGTACATATTAAATTTGAAATTATAATCTTTTTAATAAGAAATCTCACAATGGAATTGAGCCTGGCTATGAACCATAAAAGATATCGAAAAAAAATCTATCACAAACCAAAGACAGTTAATTGGCGATTTCAAAATTAGCTTAAAGTCCTAACTTAATCGAATTATAACCACTCTATCCTTATTCACTTCGAGCAAAAAGTCGGAGTATAACAGCATTGATGCTATATTCTGATTTGAGGTAATACTAAAAAAATATTTTTCTGATAGCCTTAAATTTTGTATATTCAAAAGCAATGATAAGTGTTCAGAACATATCTATTCAATTTGGTGGGAAATATTTATTTGAAAATTTAAATTTCCAGATTTCACCTAACGACCGCATAGGTTTGATTGGTCCGAACGGAGTGGGTAAAACAACACTTTTAAAAATATTATCTGGCATCACTCAGGCGGATTCAGGTATTGTGCAAAAAGCTAACTATGTATCCATCGGTTACCTTCCACAGGATACTATAAATTTCAGCGATAGAACTCTTTATGAGGAAGCAAAATCTGCATTCGAAGATATTAACATATTACAAAATCAATTAGATGAAATTAACAATCAAATTCTGAATTATAAGAATGTGGACACTGAAGAATATCAGGAATTATTAGAGATACAATCTGAAATTCAATTTAAATTAGAATGTTCTAATGCACATTTGATTAAGTCGCAGATTGAAAAAGTACTTATGGGTTTGGGATTTTACATAGAAGATTTTGAAAGACCAGTGCGTGAATTTAGCGGCGGTTGGCAAATGCGAATCGCTTTAGCAAAACTATTATTGAGTAATCCTTCACTGCTTATGCTGGATGAACCCACAAACCATCTCGATCTGGATTCTTTAAGATGGCTGGAAGAATATCTTAATTCATATAAAGGTGCTGTAATAATAGTTTCGCACGATCGAGCTTTCCTTGATAATATGACGAAGAAGATATTCGCAATTGTTAATGGTAAGTTAGAGATTTATCATGGTAATTATAGTTTTTATGAAAGGGAAAGTCGCATTCGAAGGGAAAATCTTATAAATTCAATTCGGAATCAACAACAAAAGATAAAGCAAACGCAAAGATTCATTGAACGTTTTCGATACAAAGCTACCAAAGCTCGTCAGGTTCAAAGCAGAATTAAACAACTTGAAAAAATAGAATTAATTGAGGTGGAACCTGAGGATGAAGAAATAACTTTTAGTTTTCCAGAAACTAAACCCTCAGGTGCGATTGTAGCTGAAGCCATTAATCTTACAAAAAGTTATTTTACAAGCAAAAGTGGCTTTTCGAGTAGGGATCTAGAAAAATTAGTGTTTTCTGATTTAAACTTCCGCATCGAACGTGGCGATAGGATCGCTCTCGTAGGGGTAAATGGATCAGGAAAATCTACATTGACAAAAATTCTGAGTGGTATAGAACAACCAACATCTGGAATAATTAAATTTGGTCATAATGTTCTCATAAGTTATTTTGCTCAAAGTCAGGTGGATGAGTTGCATAATGATATGGAAGTTATCCAGGTTGCAGAAGCTGAAGCAAGCGGACAAACGCAAGCACAGCTAAGAACATTACTCGGATGCTTCCTTTTTAAAGGAGACGATGTCTTCAAAAAAGTTAAAGTCCTTTCGGGTGGAGAAAAAAGCAGATTGGCTTTAGTCAAAATGTTGCTAAAACCAGCAAATTTCCTGGTAATGGATGAGCCAACAAATCATCTTGATATGAAATCAAAAAAAGTTTTGCAGGACGCACTAAGTAATTTTAATGGAACATACCTGATAGTATCTCACGATAGACATTTTCTGGATCCAATTATTAATAAAGTAATTGAAATAAAAGACGGCAAAATTAAAACTTATTTAGGTAATATAAGTGATTATATCCAGAAGCTTGAAAGTGAAAAAGAAAAAGTTCAAACTACGATAACACAATCTAATAAGCCAGTTAATGATTTAAAGATTAAAAAAAGAATTGAAGCAGAGGAGAGACAAAAATTATATAAGTTAACGAAGCCAATAAAGGATAAACTTGCTGATATTGAGAATCAGATAAAGGAGAAGGAAAAATTGAAACAGCAATGTGAGGTAGTGATGTTGCAACCGGATTTCTTTTCGGATAAACAAAGAGTGATCACGACAAATAATGAATATAAAAAACTGACTAACGAGCTTGAAAAGTTATATGAAGATTGGGCTTATTTATCTGATGAGTTAGAAAATATTCTTAACAACTCAAAAAAGAATTAAGTTAAAAATTTTGCATCTTAAGAAAATTTTATGTAATCTATTACGAAATAATAAAAGAAAATGGAATTATTATGGAACAATCAAATGAACTAATTCAAATCCTTGAGAACATATCAGCTGGTTTTTTTGCACTCGATAAATTGTATAGATTTACTTACTGGAACAAAGCAGCAGAAGAAGGTACTGGACTGAATAGGGAAGAAGTGCTTGGTAAAAATGTTTTTGATATTTTCCCCAATGCTAAGGATGCTGAAATTGGAATAAAATATAAACTTGCTATGGAAACCGGTACGTTCCAATCTGTGGTTTCTTCATATAAAGATGATCGTTTTGAAAAGTGGTATGATATCAGAATTTATCCTACAGAAAGCGGTATTTCTGTATTTTTTCAGGATATAACCGAACAGAAACAGCAGGAGAGACAAAAAGAAATGTTGCTTGAGATTTCTCAAGTAATCATTTCGGCTCAACATGTTGATGATATGTGTCTTGAAGCAGCAAGTAAAATTGCCAAGTTTTTAGATGTTCCTGAAAAGTTTGTTTGCATTTATAGATTTGAACCAAGAACTAATCTTTTACATTTAATGGCACCGTCATTCGCAACTATAAATGTTCCACCTGATATTGAACATCAGATAGTTGATGAAAAAAATACTACTATTGCTGTTCGAACAGCAATTACCTGTAAACCAATTGTTACTGATGAACTATCTCGTAGTACACTTGCAGATTTCTTCTTCACAGAAATTAATAGTAATCAACTAAAATCTCTTATCTCAATTCCGTTAATAGTACAGGGCGATTTGCAGGGCGTACTGGAAGTAATGTCCAAGCGCGATTCGGATTATATTGGCAGTGAACTGGACCTTCTAAAAGTTATTGCGGATGAGTTGTCGATCGGACTTAGCCGTAAACGCCTGATGGATGAAATTAGCATAAAGAATATCGAGTTGGAGAATGAAAAAGCTAAAACGGAAGAAGCTAATGAAGCATTAAAAAAATTTCTTGCAATTTTCAGTCATGAACTTCGTTCGCCACTCAATAATATAATTGGATTTTCAGAATTGCTCTCCACAGATTTTGAGAACCTGCCACGAGATAAAATAAAAGATTTTATGAAAAATATTCATACCAGTGGCCAACATTTACAACAACTCATTAACGATATACTGGATCTTTCAAAGATTGAAGCTGGTAAAATGGAATTGCAAATTGAAGGTTTTCCTGTCAATTATTTCACTGAAAGTATAACCAGAGTCCTGCAAAAAGATATCGATCAGAAAAAGATAAATCTTGTGTATAATATTTCATCAGAAATTGATCAATTGTATGTAGACCAAACGAGATTTAAACAAATTCTTGTCAACCTGATTTCGAATGCTATTAAATATAGTCATCCTGAAGGTAAGGTTGAAGTTGGGATAAAACGTGTTGAGAATGAAATTGAAATTTATGTTAAAGATGAGGGTGTTGGTATTAAACCTGAGGATTTACCAAAATTGTTCAAACCGTTTCAGCAAACCAGATCTGCAACTATGAAGGAGGGAACTGGCTTAGGATTGGCAATTACAAAACGACTTGTAGAATTACATGGTGGTGAAATTAGAGTTGATAGTGAACCTAATAAAGGCACAACATTTACTATTCGAATTCCAATGGTGCTGGGCATTGAAAATGCCCTTATGTCTGAAGAAAACCGGAAAGATTTAGAAAATCTGACTGAAGAAATTGAAGATCAAACAAAGCGAAAAGAAAAACCATTAGTCCTGATTATCGAGGATAATCAGCAGGCAATTCAGTTGCTGGAGATGTATTTAAATGATGCCGGTTACAGAACCGAAGTCGCACGCGACGGTGTGGAAGGAATTGAAAAAGCAAAAAAATTAAAACCGGATATAATAACTCTGGATCTATTGTTGCCTAAGAAAAATGGCTGGCAGGTGATGAAGGATCTGAAAAGTCATCCAATCTGTAAGAACATTCCAGTTATAATAATTTCTATCACAGATGAGAAAAAACTTGGCTTTAGTTTAGGAGCAGTCGATTATTTCGTAAAACCTGTCAACAAAGAAGAACTTCTCGCCACACTTAAACGAATACCACTTAAGAAACCTACTGAGAGAAGTCATCCCAAAATAATGGTAATTGATGATGATCCTACTTCAGTTGAATTAATTGAACTAATACTTGAAACAGAAGGTTACGAAGTGATTAAAACTTATGATGGTAGAGAAGGCATTGATTTAATTCTTAAAGAAAAACCAGACCTTGTAATATTAGATTTAATAATGCCGGAGATTTCAGGTTTCAATATTGCATATCAAATGCGGCAGAATCCTGAGACGAAAAATATTCCAATTATAATTTTAACTTCTATGGAGATAGATGATCAAACTCGTGAAAAGATGGAGAGTTTTGTAACAACCATAATGAGTAAGCAAAAATTTACAAAGAAGGATTTACTAAAAGAAATCAATTCAATTGAGAGAATGAAATGAAAAAGAAAATTTTTGCAGCGGTAGCAGGGAATATAGGTTCAGGAAAATCGTCTCTTACCAGACTTCTGGCAAAAGAATATGGATGGGATGCTTATTATGAATCGGTTGATGATAACCCATATTTGAGTGATTTTTATAAAGATATGCATCGATGGTCTTTCAATCTTCAAGTATATTTTCTCTCCAAAAGATTCAGGGATCATAAGAAAATCGTGGAATCGGATAGGTCTGTGATTCAGGATCGGTCCATTTATGAAGACGCTGAGATATTCGCAAAAAATTTGAACAAGATTGGCAAAATGGATGATCGTGATTACACAAATTATGTTGAGCTTTACAAGGTGATGATGGAATATCTACAACCACCGGATTTGTTAATTTATCTGGATGCAAAAATAGATACTCTTCTAAAACAAATTGCTAAACGTGGAAGAGAGTATGAACAGAGTATTCCAAGAGATTATTTAGAACAGCTTGATGTACATTATAAAGAATGGATTGGCAATTATAAACTTGGACCACTTCTTATAATCCCTTCCGATGAAGTGGATTTTGTACATGAGAAAGGAGATTTTAATAGAGTTTTAATGTTAATCCAGGCGAAACTAATGGAAATTGGCTGGGAAGGTTAGGTCTTGTAGTTTTTGGTACAAAGTGGCTTCTTTTTTAGTTTGAGTATTACCTCGCCACCTCCTTTTCTTTTTTTAAAAGTTACGCTATCCATAAAATGTTTCATAATAAAAATTCCCCTCCCGCTTTCTTTGAAAATATTGTTTTCGTCAAGTGGATTTGGAATGTCGCTTTTCTTTACTCCCTTGCCTTCATCTAAAATATGAATCTCAATTGTTGATGGTGTTAAGATGCAAATAATATCTACATATTTTTCTGGATTGCGGAGATTACCGTGGACTATGCTGTTATTCACTGCTTCAGTAGTTGCTATAAGTATACTGTGGAATTGTTTTTTGTTGAAATGAGCATATTTGTTCATTTTTTTTAAAAATGGTTCGACTCTGGAAATCTCTTGTGGAGAACTCTTTAAATGCAATTTGAAAACTTTTTTTTCTGCTTTTAACATCTAAAATCTTCTGTTTAAATTTAATAAAATATTTGTGTTGAATTGAGGTTTTGTATTTGTGTATTTTATATTTTCTGACCAACCATTTATAGCTAACGAAAAATCAGGACTCAATACATAATCTATGGATGCAATCGGTCCTACACTTGTGAGTAAATTTTCCAGATGTCTATCTCTACCAACATATTTGTAACGTTTTTGAATAAAATAACGAATACCAAGTGATAAAAGCAAATTTGTATTGTATCTTTGCTGAATTTGATAAATGAATGTTCCATCATAGTTGAAGTTTGAAGGTTTACTTTTGAATGCTCTCCAGTTCAATTGACCTCTTTCATACAAAATTATCTTGTTGAAAAATGTTATATTCAGTTTATCAGTTACTTTTAATCGTGAGGAATCGATAAATGCAAATTGCCGGAATAGATAACTTTTTAAGGGAATATCAGCACTTTCGAAATCAAATGTTGTGTAATTTGCAATTACCTCGGCAATATTGGTTGAAATAAATTTATCTTCTAAGCTGTATTCAATTTTAGGGGAAAATTTTAAGATCCTGTTCCAATTATTGTTGGCACTTCTTGTGTTGAACAGATAAACAATATGAACTAAATTTGCATCAATGTTAAACTGTAGATTAAGATATTTATTTAATCGATGATATGTTGTAATGCTATGGGATGTCCATAACTCATCCCGATCATCATCATTTAATTTGCTTGGTGTGTCGTATCTCAAAATTGAGTTCGATGAAGAAAGAAAGAGTTTGTTTGACTTGTTTATAGTAATGAAAAGATTTCCTGAGATTGTTGTTCGGCGGGTGTAATTGTTTTTCTGAATTTCTATGTTTTTAAGTTTGTCATAAATCAATATATCGCGTCCTTCTTCATAACTTAATGTGTGAGTTACATTTCGCTCTCCATACGAAATTTCTACATTCCCTGATAAAATTCTCGATATGTAAAATGAAACATTTGTTGAACCAAATATTTTTAAGTCCTTAATTTGGTTATCAAAATCGCGTGCTGATTTATATTTAATTGATTTATCGACTATTCTGTAAATTATGTTGCCTGCAGTTGAAAAGTAAATCTTGTTGCCTAAATTGTAATTAAGTGAATCATTTAATGTTATTAAATTTTCTCTTCGATTTTCGATGTTATTCCTAATCAAATATTGAGCTTGCAATGTACTATCAGAAGAAAAATAAAAGTCCCTTCTGAAATTTTTATATGAAATATTTAATATGTTATATGTGTTTTCGGCGAACATCTTTTTATTTAAAAAGTAGATATATCTTGTTTCTAATTTTCTTGGACTTAAATTATCCCTTTGATAAAAAGCATTGAGTTGATTATTGTAACCTTGAATTTCAAAGTCCGGTATAGCGAATTTAAAATAATATGAAATTCCTGAATCATATTCTCCCATTTGTTTATCTGTACGGAATCCCAGGGCGGGTTCAATAGTTATGAAATCAAAAGGTGTGTATTCAATACCGGAAAAGAAAGAATTGGAATTAATATTGCTCATACCAGTTTCAAGATTATCTGAAACGAGGAATGAGCTGAATCGATTTGATAATTTTAACTTCTGATTTACTTTATAGTTGCCTGATATTTCCAGAAGTTGCTCATCTCTAAATAATTTTTTTGTAGTTTTGATTAGGTTTGAAATAAAGTTCTCAGAAAGATTAAATTCAAATTTATCGAAATTCTTGTAATAAGATACAATACCCATCCATTTAAATGTATTAAGGTTCTTTTCAAAACCAGTTCTTAATTCGTTAAGGGATTTATTTGATACAATTAGTGATGAGTCGAATTGTGCAATTGAATAGTCGATAATAAATGCGAGAAGGCAAAATATCTTGATGTAATTGGACATTAAAGTGTGCCACTTATTATACCGCCATTTACATTTATCGAAATTCCAGTTAAAAAGTTCGCTGAATCGGATGCCAGATAAACAACTGCGAAAGCGACGTCATCAGGAGATGCAAAACGGGACATCGGAACGATTTTCGAAAATCGATTGATTATTTCTTCATATGGAATGTTTTCTTTAACTGCAAGCGAGTTAAAAATTTGTATTGTTTGTTCTGTGTTTGTATAAAAAGGATTTACTGCATTTACATTGATCTTATCTGATGCTAATTCAAGTGCCAGTGCTCTTGTAAAATTTAATATCGCACCGTTGATCATACTATTGATTAAAAACTTTTGCTCCGGGAATACACCATTGATTCCAGCTATATTGATAATTTTTCCACCACCCTGTCGCTTCATAATAGGTATCACTTCTTTAGCAAATCTTATAGCAGATAGCAGGCGAGTAAATAAGTGCTCTTCAAATAATTTATCGTCAAACTCGTCAATTCCACCATATGCCAGGCTTCCAGCATTGTTAACAAGTATATCGATTCTCTTGAATTTGTTTAATGTTTTGTTTACTGTGCGTTTGATATCGTTTAATTTTGCAACATTTGCTTTAATAGATATTACCTCAGTATGAAATCTATCTTTAATCTCATTTTCAGTTTGTGTTAATAGATTCTCATTTCTTGCACATAATGTTAAGCGAACACCTTCATTGGCAAAAGCTAAAGCAATTGCTTTACCTATACCTTTGCTTGATCCTGTAACTATTGCGGTTTTACCGTGTAATCCTGTGTTCATAACTCGAATACATCTCCTTTTTTTGGAATATGCACTTCTTTGAATTTTTGGTCTATTGCTGATTTTAATGCTTCTGATTTGTCAATTTCACCGTGTACTAAAAACAATTTCTTCAGAGTATAATTATCAAAGAAGGATAAGTACTTTATAAGTTCTTCACCATCAGCGTGAGCACTGAAAGAGTGAAGTACTACAACCTCAGCATTAACCTTATAGAAATTGTTGAAAATTTTTACTTCAGGAAGTTTATCTGATATTTTTCTACCAAGTGTGTGTTCTGCGGTGTATCCAACAAAGAGTATTGTGTTTTTCGGATTTTCAATATTGTTAGCCAGATGATGGAGTATGCGTCCAGCTTCACACATACCTGATGCAGAGATTATAACGCAGGTTTCCTTATAGTCATTTAGTGCTTTAGATTCCTCTGAGGACCTAATGTATTTAATTTGATTGAATCCAAAGGGATCATGATGGTGTAAAATAATTTCTGCTGTTTCTTTGTCAAAGCATTCCGGATGAAGTCGATATATCTCTGTAATGTTTGTTGCTAAAGGACTATCAATATAAATTGGTATCTTTGGTAATTTTCCTGATTCGTGAAGACGGTAGAGTGAATAAATCAGATCCTGAGTTCTACCAACACTAAAAGCTGGCACAATAATTTTACCGTTTCTTTCTAATGTACGTTTAATTACTTCGTAGAGTTGATTATCCATTTCTTCAGGTAAATCGTGTTTAATCCCACCGTAAGTACTTTCACAGATTAGATAATCTACATTACCCATAAATTCAGGGTCTTTTAGTATTGGTAAATTCCATCTTCCAATGTCTCCAGAAAATCCGATTTTCTTATAGCTGCCGTTTTCTTTTATTGTTAGATGAATTCCTGCAGAACCGAGGATATGGCCTGCATCTACAAATTCTATTACAATATCATCAAAAATATTAATTTTTTTTCGGTAAGGGAAGCTTTGAAAAAATCCCAGTGTATTTAACACATCTTGAGGTTTATATAATGGTTCAATAAGTGGAGTGTTATTCTTTTTGTGTTTTTTATTTAGAAACTCTGCATCTTTTTCCTGTATATAGGCACTGTCAAGTAACATTATGCTACATAAATCTCTTGTAGCAAATGTTGAATAAATTGTTCCCTGAAACCCACTTTTAACAAGATTTGGGAGATTACCACTGTGATCAATGTGAGCATGCGATAGCACAACTGCGTCAATCTCTGCCGGGTTAAAGGGAAAGTTTTTATTTCTTGAAATTGTCTCGTTTCTATGTCCCTGAAAAAGTCCGCAATCTAATAAGATTTTTTTCCCATTAGTAGAAATTAAGTGCATGGAACCTGTAACACTTTGAGCAGCACCGTAAAATTCTAATTTCATATTTTTTGATTTTCTCTTATTTGTTATTATATTTGTAAAAAATTCAAAAAGTTTTTTTGTATTATATATGGATAAAGATAACAATAATTTTTCATTTTTAAAATGGTTAGGTGTAGCACTCCTGATTGCTATTCCTGTTTATTTTATTACAAAATATGTAATACAGGAAGAACCAAAGACACCTGAAGAATTTGATGAAGATAATATTTTTGCATCCGAACTTGAGTAATATCAATAAGTTGTAGGATTTCTTCTGTTCGTATCCCAGTGTGGGGAAGTGTGTACTGGGCAGGAATTGGGCAAGTATTTTTGATTAAAGATTTCTTCTTCTACATTTGGACAATAAGGTGTTGCCAACTGTTTGGTTTCTGAACATATCATATCTTTTACCACACCTTCAGGTTGTTGAAAGAACTCAACAGGTAAATTTATTTCTTTGTCGTTATAAACATAACTCATAAACCTACCCCAGATTGGAGCAGCTGCTCTACCTCCCTGACCATCAGCACTTGTGAAATGGACACTTTTATTATCAAACCCAACCCAAACACCAGCAGTTATGCGAGGTGTGAAACCGATAAACCAGGCATCAGCATATTCCTGTGTGGTTCCGGTTTTTCCAGCAGCTGGTAAATGAAAAAAATTTCTGATTCTTGCACCTGTACCATTATTCACAGCATCTTCCAGCATATTAGTCATTATATAAGCGGTTTCCTTGCTGAGAACCTCTCTTTTTTCGGTTTGATTTTCTTCAATAATGTTCCCATCTTTGTCTTCAATTCTGATAATCGAGAATGGCTCAATATAAACACCTTCGTTCGGGAATACAGAGAAAGCAGCTGTTATTTCAAGTGGCGAAACTTCACCCGTACCCATTGATAGAGATTCGTATGGAGGGAGATTCGACTTTATTCCCATTCGATGTGCATATTCAATCACCTGCTGAATTGGAGCTATTTCCATAATCGCTCTTACGGCAAGTAGATTTATAGAATATCTAATTCCTTCTCTAATTGTATTCTTTCCTCCAAAAGTGCCATCAAAGTTTTGAGGAGTCCATCGTTTTCCATCAGCCATAACAAGAGTTACTGGTTGATTTAAAATTTCATAACACGGAGGGTAACCATTGTCGATTGCTACCGTGTAAATGAATGGTTTAAATGTTGAACCAGGTTGCCTGTAAATTTGTGTTACATGGTTTAAGCCATATTTAAAGTTTTTAAAATTTGAGCCTCCCACCATTGCGACTATTCCGCCAGATTGATTATCAATAGCAACGAAACCGACCTCTATCTGTGTTGAGATGTTTTTTACTGAGTCGATGAAGTGAGAATTGTACCTTAAACTTTTCATTATGCTGTCGCGTTCAACTTGTGTCTTTGCCTTTCGGTATTGATCAGATGTTCGTATTATGTGAACAACTGCAATATCAAGAATATCTTTATATTTTTTCCAGTCCCAGGCTTTTCTGAAAGCAATCTGATAATCTTTGAGATGTTCTTCAACTGCACGATTTGCATGTCGTTGCATGCGAGCGTTCAGTGTTGTGTACACACTTAAACCATCTCTGTATATATCGAATCCATACTCTTCAGCTTTTTTTGAAAGTTGTTGTCGAATATACTCAACGAAATGTGGAGCAATACCTGCTTTTCCATCATCGGTTCCGATTTTGAGTTGAATTTCATCAGACTTTGCTTTGTTTGCATCAGCTTCTGATAGAAAACCATATTTCACCATCTGTTCTATAACCGTGTTTCTGCGAGCTTTTGCACGTTCGGGATGATTGAGTGGATCATATGTAGCTGGTCCTTTTAATAATCCAATAAGTAAAGCACTCTCTGATACCGTCAAATCAGCAGGAGATTTATTGAAATATATCTGTGCAGCAGAGGATATTCCATAGGCACTTCTTCCGAAGTAAGTTACATTTAAGTACATCTCTAAAATTTCGTCTTTGGTATAGTTTGATTCAATCTGAAATGCGGTTATAAATTCTCTAAACTTTCTGGTGATTTTATCATGAAGTTTTTTCTTTTCAACTTTTAAATCGTAAAGGTTTCGAGATAGTTGTTGTGTGATTGTACTTGCACCCTCTCTGAGTTGAAATGATAAAATGTTTTTAATGATTGCGCGAAAAAGTCGCGGCAAATCCACACCCCAATGCTTTCTGAAATTTTTATCTTCTGTTGCTATTAATGCGTTTATTAAATGAGGTGGTAATTCTCTTAAATCTACACTTGTTCGATTCTTTATATAATATTTATCAATTATTTCACCATCAATAGAGTAAACTTTGGTTGCCAATTCTGCTTTTGGATTTTCTAAATCTTCAAGTGAGGGAAGGCCGGAAATGATATAAGGGATGTAGAAGATTAAAAAAATTACAAAAAGAATCAGTAGTGTTAGCGCAATTTTTTTATATTTACTTTTTGAAGAGGATTTACTTTTTGTCATAATCAATCCTTTTCTTCTATCCAATTTTTTAACTCTATTACTCCATTTTGCATTACAGCGTATGTAAAATGAGAAATCCAGTCACCTAAATTTATGAATTCACCTTTGCCAATTTTTTTCTGCATTGGTTGATGTAAGTGTCCCATAATAACAACATCGTAACCTTGATTAATAATTTTTTCCACGATGTCATTTAATTCATCCATTTCAATATATTTTTTGTCTGATGAATGTTTTCGACTCATATGGGAAAATTTCTTAGCGAGGGATATTCCTAAATCTGGATGTAATAATTTATATAATTTTATGTTAAATGAATTTCGCAATATTTTCTTGAGAATTCTATAGCCTATATCTTTTTTCGATAGTCCATCTCCATGATGAAGGAATATTTTCTTGCCTTCGTGAGTGAACGAATATGAATCAAAATGAACATTGATTCCAATTTCTTCTTGGAAAAAATTATTCATCCAAAAATCATGATTACCTGTGAGGTAATGTATTTTAACATTTTTTTTAACTAAATCATCAAGTTTTGCAATAGTGCGATGAAAACCCTTCGGAATAACAGTTTTATATTCAAACCATGCATCAAATAAATCACCTAATATATATATTGATGATGCATCAAGAGCAGCCATATTAAAAAAATTGATAAGCATCTGCTCTTTTTTTTCTTCAGTATTTTTATCAGCTAAACCTAAGTGTGCATCTGATATAAAGTAAATCTTTGACATTTTATTTTTTAATGGTGATGTTTAGTTCAATTGATTGCTCTGCTTTACTACACCAACCATCTTTTTCAGAGCAGTAAAAATATGTAAGATTTCCAGTCAGTTTAATTTTACCGGGTTTTAAATTTTTGTTTAACTTGATGGATTGTACTATAGGTTTGTTATGGTCAAGATATTCACTGTTTTTTGATTTTGATAATTCAAGTTTCTTTAAAGTAGCAATTTTATTATCTAATTGTAGCTCAATGGGTGGATCAATATTGATATGGATTCCTGCTTTTGGGAAAAAATTCAGATACAACTTAGCTTCACTGTTGGGTTTAAGGATATCCGGTTTTATAAAATAGGAAACTTGAACATATTCTTCCTCATCTTCTGTAACTGATGTAATGGGTAATGTTAAAAGGATTAGAAATGCTGATATTATTTTAATAATCGTTCTCATTTTTACTATTTTTACGAAAATTTATTGGAAAAAACAAATCGTAAAATGTTATTGCATTTATGACAAAATATTTTCATTTAAAGACATTTAACAAGAAAATTTAGGTATGTAGTGTATTTGCAATAGCACTAAAATCGTTTCTCTTCAACCCTTTGTAATAAAAACAATCCTGCCAGTATTATTAATCCGATAGTAAGTATTGCGGTTCTTTGACTTATGGCAGAAGAAACAAATCCAAAAATTAGCGGTCCGATGATCGCTGATGCTTTCCCAAAAAATGAATAAAATCCGAAAAATTCTGTTTTCTTATCTTCCGGAGTTATTTTAGACATTAAACTACGACTCGTGGATTGAGAAGAACCTAATGCTAAACCAGCAAGCCCGCCAATTAGATAGAAGAAATCCTTGCTTTGGACGAAGTATGAAAGCATTATAATTAATAACCACAATATAAGTGTTATAGTTAAGGTTTTTTTCTGTCCTGCGTGGTCGGAAAGTACTCCAAATAATATAGAACCTATTATAGCAGATGACTGCACAATCGAAAAAAGAATGATGATTTCTGTAAGTTCAAAATTCAATGATTCTCTTGCAAAAATAGATGAAAAAATTATAATCGTATTTATCGCATCAATATATAGAAAGTATGATAATAAAAATTTACCGATGTTTTTGTACTTATTGAATTGCTTGAATGTTGTAGTAACTCTCTGGTATCCGATTTTCATTAAATTGAAATTTAAATGTATATTACCTTTTTTTTCTTTTAAAAAAAGAAACAAAGGAAGTGCAAAGATAAGGAAAAAGGATGCTGCTATTAGAAAAGTTATTCTGATATTTTGTAAATTGTCAGCCACAAAGCCTTTGGAATAAAGTGGAAGAACAATAAGTAGGGTTATTAACGAACCAATGTATCCCATTGCAAATCCATATCCTGAAACTCTTCCGTAACTTCTTTCGGTTGTAATTTCCGGGAGGAAAGCATCGTAGAAAACCAATCCACCCTCGAATCCGATGTTTGCTAAAATCAGTAATATCATTCCAAGTAATATAGTTCCAGGACCAGTATAGAAAAGAATTGATGTCGCAAAGATACAGAGTAATGTTAATATCAATAGAAATTTTTTCTTATTTGATGTATAATCTGCTATTGCACCTAAGAATGGAGAGATTATTGCGACAATTAGCATTGAAATGCTAAAAGCAAGCCCCCATAAAAAATCCCCATTTCTATTACCGTTGTTGATTATTTCTTTAAAATAGAGTGGATATCCAACAGTCAATATAATAACATAAAAAGCTGTATTTGCTAAATCAAATAAAGTCCAGACGAAAATTTGAATTTTTTTATCTGATGCAGATACTTGATTTAGCATTCGAGTTTGACTTTATGATAAGTAGTAAATTATTCTTTTGTGTTCTCATTGTGTTTGGTGGTAGATTCTGATATTAGTCCTCTGCCGGATTTTTTTAGTTTTTTTTCTTCTTTTAATTGATCATACACAGCATCTAATACACCGTTTATAAATTTACTGCTTTTTTCTGTACTATAGAGTTTAGCAATCTCAATTGCTTCGTTAATTGTAACTTTAGGAGGTATATCTTCAAAATATAACAACTCACATATTCCCATTCTTAAAAGCAATTTATCAATCACAGCAATTCGGCTAAATTCCCAATTTGTAACTTTTGATTTGATATATTCATCCAGTTCTTCTTGGGTCTGAATTACTTTATAGATTAGTTGTTTAGCAAAATCGAATTCGTATTTTTTGTTTTTTAAATCAACCAATATATAGTCAATTATTGATGTAATTGGTTCTTGTGAGATTGTATGGGCATAAAGTACTTGAAGTACCTTTTCCCTTATTGTTCTTCTTTTAAATGTTACCATAAACTCCTTAATTAGAGGCGGTTAATTTAATAACCGCCGTTGTTTAATTTTTTTACTTGTAGATTTCTCCTAATCTTCCGCTGAATTTAGATTCTCCAGAGTAGATTTGTCGGATTTTACCAATTGTTTTAATTCTATCTTCGGCAAGTTTGTTTGAAGCTTCGTGAGTTGGTATTTTGTGTTCTTTTGCAATTGATAGAATTGTTCTTATTGTGTCATAGATTTGGCCTGCTTGTTTCATTGCTCTTTCTGGGTGATAACCTTCTAATTCATTTGCAACATTTATTAATCCACCGGCATTAATTGCATAATCAGGAGCGTATATAATTCCTTTCTCCATTAAAATTCTGCCGTGTTTGTTTTCATCTGCAAGCTGATTATTTGCACCACCGGCAATTATCTTAAATTTCATTCTTGGAATTGTCTCATCGTTAATGATTGCACCGAGAGCACAGGGACAAAATACATCTGCGTCAACATCATATATTTTATCGGGATGTACAAATTCGCCTTTATATTCAGATAAAATAGCTTTTGCTTTATCTTCATAAATGTCCGTTACATAAATTTTTGCACCTTCTTTTGCCAGATGTTCACAAACATATTTAGCAACATGTCCTGCACCTTGTACAGCAACTTTTTTCCCGACCAATGAGTCGCTGCCAGTAAGTTCTTTCATACATGCTTTCATACCTACATAAACGCCGTATGCCGTAAATGGCGATGGGTCGCCACTTCCACCGAGTGCTTTATCAATTCCAGTAACATATTTAGTTTCCATCCTTACAAATTCCATATCTTCAACTGAGGTACCGACATCTTCTGCTGTGATATACCTTCCTGCTAATCCATCTACAAATCTTCCAAATGCGCGAAACATTGATTCAGTTTTGTCTTTGTGAGGATCACCGATTATGACAGCTTTTCCTCCACCCAAATTAAGTCCAGCGACAGCAGCTTTGTAAGTCATACCTCTTGAGAGGCGCAATACATCAACTAATGCATCGTTCTCTGATGCATACATCCACATACGAGTTCCTCCAAGTGCTGGTCCTAATGTGGTGTTGTGAATCCCAATTATAGCTCTTAGATTTGCCTCTTTGTTATAACAAAATATTACCTGTTCATGATCTTTTTTACTTATTTCATCAAATACTGCCATATTTTTTCTCCTTTTCTGTTTTTTGTTAATTTGGATTTAATGTTACTCTTGGTATTCCTTTTATAGGATGTTTATCAATAATTGTTTCAGTTCCAAAAACCGTTTTAAGATTTTTTTCATTCAATACATATTCTGGTTTTCCAAATTCAAAAACCCTACCTTCGTGTAAAATTAATATCATATCACTAAATAATGATGCAAGGTTAATATCATGGAAAACTGAAATGACTGTAAATTTATTTTCTATTGTTAGTTTCTTTATAAGGGTAAGTATATCAATCTGATGAGTTAAATCTAAGTGAGTGTTTGGTTCATCTAGCAGAAGAATTGGTGCCTGTTGAGTTAGGGCTCTTGCCAGGTATACTCTCTGTATTTCACCGCCAGAAAGATTTTGAATATTTCTATTGGCAAGATTTATTATATCAGTTTTTTCCATTGATCTTATAGCAACATCTCTATCTTTTTCGTTTTCAAAACCAATTCCACCCAAATAAGGGGCTCGACCCATAAGTACAGTTTCGTAAACTGTGTAAGGAAAATTTGGCGGTGTGCTTTGAGGAACAAACGCTATGTATCTGGAGAGTTCTTTTTTGGAAATTTTGTTAAAATCTTTCCCTAGTATTGTTATATTACCTGAAATAGGGTGTAATATTTTATCAATTATTTTTAATAAAGTAGATTTACCTGACCCATTTGGGCCTAAAATACTTAAAAAAGTGCCTTTGTTTAATGAGAATGATATATCTTCAAGTTTAAATGTAACTTTTTCGTTCTTGTGTAGTTGATAGCTGAAGTTTATTTTATCTACTTCTATGGAAAGCATTCAGTTTTCTTCTTTTAAAAATTTTTCACAGAGTGTTACTTCTTCTGTACTCCCTATGAATATAGGTGTTTGTTGATGAAGAGAATCTGGTTGTATTTCGAGGATACGTTTTTCACCATTTATTGCTCTACCACCTGCTTGTTCAACAATGTACGACATAGGGTTACATTCGTACATCAATCTCAATTTACCGTTCGGATTTTTCTTGTCGGCTGGATACATAAATATACCACCATATAATAGAGTTCGGTGTATGTCACCAACCATCGTTCCAATGTATCGAAGTGAGTATGGTCGTCCTGATTGTTTGTCTATTTCTTTTAAGTAGTTTATATATTTTTGAAATTTAGGATCCCAGAGATTGTAATTTCCTTCATTGATACTATAAAATTTTCCCTTTGGAGGGATTTTTATATTTTCGTTCGAAAGCAGAAACTCACCTACGCTTGGATCAAGTGTAAAACCATGAACCCCCTGTCCTGTTGTATACACAAACATAGTACTCGTACCATAAATAATATAACCTGCTGCTACCTGTTTGTATCCTGGTTGCAGACAATCATCTAAATTCCCCTGTCCAAAAGAGGTTACTCTTTTGAAAATACTAAAAATTGTTCCAATTGTAATGTTTGCATCTATGTTTGATGACCCATCTAATGGATCATATATAAGTACATATTTTCCGCTGTTGTATTTGGTTGGCATTTCGATCAAGCCATTGCTTTCTTCGGATGCCATAGCACAGAGATGTCCAGTGTAAAACATTGTACGCCTGATTGTTTCATCAGCAAACAAATCTAACTTTTTTAATATATCTCCACTGACGTTTATTTGTTCTGTAGTTCCAAGGATATTCACAAGGCCTGCTTTGCTTACTTCTCTCCAGACGAGTTTAGCAGCTAGTGTTAAAGCAAATAAAACATTTGTAAATTCTCCCGTAGCTTGAGGAAATTTCTCCTCCTGTTGGCGTATAAAACGCTCCAAGGTCATAAATTTTGTGCTGATAAGCATAACATCTTAAATGTTTATTAATAGAAATGTATAAATTTACATCTAATTTATAAAACATTTCTTTAATTTGCAATAATTTATGATAAATTTCATTAATAAAAATATTTGTGAAATTCAAACATTTTCATAATATTTAGAGAAAAATTATATCTCGATGAATTAAATTTTAATTGTTTTGTATTCTATTTATTTTTATCTTAATAACGAAGTTCTGGTTGTAGATTTTAAATAAAAATTTTTGCCTTTTTTTTCTTTTATCTATATATTGTAAAAAAGTTTATAAATCAAAAATTTTCAAAGGAACAAATATGAAAATTGTAACCTGTGTGAATCATGTTCCGGATACTGAAGCAAAAATTAAAATTGCATCAGACGGGAAATCAGTGGATACCAGTGGTTTAAATTTTATTCTTAGTCCATATGATGAAATTGCAGTGGAGCAAGGTTTAAGGTTAAAGGAAAAGTTTGGTGGTGAGGTGGTAGCTGTTTCTGTCGGTCCAGATGCTAACAAAGAAACTTTACGCAAAGCACTTGCAATGGGCGCCGATAAAGCAGTGTTAATTAAAACTAATAATCTTTGTGATTCATTTGTTGTCGCAGAGGCATTAAAAAATTATCTGAAGGAAATCAATCCTGATATTGTTTTGTTCGGTAAGCAATCTATAGATTACGATAATGCTCAAGTACCCTCATTGGTTGCAGAAATGTTGAATCTTCCATCTGTTACCACTGTTGTTAAAATGGATTTTGAAAATAATCAAATTATCTGTGAACGCGAGATAGAAGGTGGACATGAGAAAGTTGTAAGTCAATTGCCTATTATAATAAGTGTTCAAAAGGGATTATGTGAACCGAGGTATCCAACACTGAAAGGAATTATGGCTTCAAAATCAAAACCTATTGAGGAAAAAAATTATAACTTACCAGAACACAAAGTTGAAATAGTTGCTCTTCGTCTACCACCATCAAAGTCGGCGGGAAAAATTGTTGGAACGGATGTTTCTGCCGTAAAGGAATTAGTACGGTTACTTCACGAAGAAGCAAAAGTAATTTAAGGAGCTGAAATATGAAAATTTTAGCATTTGCAGAACAGAGAGAAGGAAAATTCAAAAAAACTGCGTATGAAGTCGTAACAGCCGCAATTGAATTAAGTAATCAGTTAGGAGCAGAGGTTTTTGCATTGGTAATTGGAAAGAATGTTTCAGGAATAGCATCAGATATTGGTGGTTTTGGAGTAAATAGAGTAATAGCTGTTGATAGAGATGATTTAGAATATTATTCTACAACTGCTTATACAAAAATTGTTGCTGAGATTGCATCCAGAGAAAAAGCAGAAGTGCTGCTATTTGCAGCATCACAGATGGGAAAAGATTTGGCTCCAAGAGTTGCAATAAAACTTGATGCAGGTTTAGCATCTGATTGTACTGCACTGAAAGTCGAGAATGGCAATATCGTTGCAACACGGCCAATCTTTGCTGGTAAAATTATTAGTGATGTAATTATAAAGAGCAACATCAAAGTTTTTACACTCAGACCAAATGTATTTACGGCTGGTTCTAATAATGGGCAAAAAGCTCAAGTAGAAAATGTAACAATTAACTTGTCGGAGGGCGACTTCATTGCAAGGGTTGTAGAAACAAAAGTTGGTGTTGGTAGACCAGATGTTACGGAAGCAAGTATAATAGTTTCTGGCGGAAGAGGGATGAAAGCACCTGAGAATTTTAAATTAATTGAAGAACTGGCTGATGTTTTGGGCGCTGGTGTTGGTGCATCAAGAGCTGCTGTGGATGCAGGATGGCGACCACATGATGAACAGGTTGGACAAACAGGTAAAACTGTTTCACCAAATCTGTATATTGCCTGCGGTATTTCCGGTGCCATACAACATCTGGCTGGAATGTCATCTTCAAAATGTATAGTGGCAATTAATAAGGACAAAGATGCACCAATTTTTCAAATTGCAGATTATGGAATAGTAGGTGACGCTCTGGAAATTCTACCCGAATTAACAAAAGAAATTAAAATGATTTTGGGAAAATAATTAAATGGATGAAGAAAGAGTACAAGTAGATATAATAGGTTTAACAACCAGCCCCGCAAGCGGTGGAGCTTATGCGTTATTGTTAAAAGAAATTGATGGTGAAAGACAACTACCAATTATTATTGGTCAGTTTGAAGCACAATCTATAGCTCTTGAAATGGAAGGTATTAAACCACCAAGACCCCTTACACACGACCTAATTAAAAATATCATTGATGCACTCGGGCTTGAAGTTACAGATGTAGTAATTAATGATTTAAGAGAAGGTACATTTTATGCAACAATTACTGTCGATGGACAGCAAATAGATTCGCGACCAAGCGATGCCATTGCTCTGGCAGTTAGATGTGGAATTCCAATCTATGTTTCTGAAAAAGTAATGCAGGAAGCCGCATTTTTACCTGAACCCGAAGAGGAGGAAGGTGAAAGTTTTAGACCGAGTAGCCGACAGGTAGATGATAAGGAAAGTAAGCTCGAATTTCTGCGTAAGCAGTTGAAAGAAGCAGTTGAAAGAGAAGATTATGAAACAGCTGCACGGATAAGGGATGCTATAAGAAAAATTGAACTAAGCGACCATTAATAATTTGGAGGTTAACTTGAATACAAAAAGATTGATTGTTTATTTTTTCCTTTTGTTTGTGTTTTTCTCATATTGCTATACACAGAATAACAATACAAAACTGGAACAATTGATTTCCGAAGGCGATTATTTTGCCGAAAAAACTTTTGAAAACGAAAAAGCTCTTGAAAAATACCTGGAAGCAATCAAGTTATCCCCAAAAAATTATGAATTATATTGGAGAATAAGTAGATGCTATGTTGACATAGGAGAACACCTACCGGCTAACACCCAGGAAGAAAAAAATAAACAAGAAGCAATATATAAAAAAGCTTATTTGTATGCAGATAGCGCTGTTAAGGTCAATTCAAAAGGTTCAATGGGATATACAAGACGCGCAATTGCTAACGGAAGAATTGCGCTCTTTAAAGGAATATGGGACAATGTCAGTTTGGTAAAACAAACAAAATCGGACCTGGATAAAGCTATAGAATTGGATCCTACAAATGCAACAGCATATTATGTTTTGGGAAGAACTCATTCTAAAGTGAGTGAAAAAAGCAAAATAATAAGATGGCCTTTAGGGCTTGGTTGGGCAAATATGGATGACGCAATTAAAAATTATGAGAAAGCTATATCTCTGCGTCCAGATTTTATTATGTATCGCCTTGATGCAGCAAGAGCATATATAGAATTAGGTGACTATCAACGAGCCAGGCAACATCTAACTGCTATTGAAACATTGCCAACTCAAGACGAAGATGATGATAGATTTAGGAGAGAAGCAGCAGAACTGCTTATTAGTTTGAAAAACAAATAAATTATTTAAGTTTGCGTTTGATGATATTTTTCATTTCTCTAACAGCGTTTTCAAGACCTACATAAACTGCTCGTACAATAATTGCATAACCAATGCTTACTTCATCAATATCTTTAACTCTAACGATTGGAAATATATTTGTATAATTTAATCCATGGCCTGCATTTACACCAAGGCCAATTTCTTTACCATACTTGGCAGTTTCTCTGATCATATGTAAATGCTTCAATTTTTCCTTTTTTGATTTAGCTTCTGCATATTTGCCTGTATGGATTTCAATCATATCAGCATTTATTTCTTTAGCAATCTCTACATTATATTTAACTGGATCAACGAATAAACTTACTTTTATCTCCTTTTCGTGTAAAAGTTCGATAGCTCTCTTTAATGAATTTTTGTTTTTTTGAAGGTCAAGTCCACCTTCAGTTGTTAGTTCTTTCCTTCTTTCGGGAACAATTGTTGCAAGCTCAGGTTTTACTTTACGGGCAATGTTAATTATTTTCGGAACAGCAGCCATTTCGAGGTCAAGCTTTGTAGAGATTGATTCTCTTAATTTGAATACATCTTCGTCTTTAATGTGTCGTCTATCTTCCCTT
This sequence comes from Ignavibacteriota bacterium, assembly GCA_003327435.1. GTDB lineage: Bacteria > Bacteroidota > Ignavibacteria > UBA10030 > BY39 > BY39. Next base: position 164,128 of record QOQV01000005.1, on the reverse strand, counting down.
AAATGGCAAACTATACCATCTGCTCCAGCTTTTTCAGCAATCAATGCAGCATGAACTGGATCTGGTTCGAATTCACCTCTTGCATTTCTTAATGTGGCAATATGATCAATGTTCACAGTTAATTTCATATTTTCTCCTAAAATTTACATTAATCTTTTTCTTATGATATATTGAAATTTATCTGGATTGCTCTTAAGAATTTTTAATCCATCGGGAATCGAAAATCTTGGTTGAATGTATCCTGTTGTGTCGTTTAATAATTCCATATAATCGATATAAACCTGTATTCTATCTGAACTGATTTCTGTCAGTTTACTGATGCTTCCTCGTACTATTATATCAATTTTTGGAGGAATAAGAATAACTTCTTTGTTCGCTGGTTGTGAATTGATTGTGATGTTGATTCCGGAAAAAGTTTTATCTGCAAATGGTTCTACATTTAATATTAACTCTACTTCTTTGAAATCTGATTCAAGAACATATTCAGGCATATCAGCCAGTGGAATTTTGACTTTCACCTGTTCGGATACATCTTTAATCTGAACCCTTTTTGTTTTCCAAAATTTTAATGTATCAATTATACTTTTTGCCCCTTTGACCCATATACTTTCGGGTGTTATTCGATACTCACCAATTGAAGCGTATCCTTCTTTAAATCTAATCTCGGCATCTAACATAACAGGTAACTTTGTTGAATCATATATGTCAGTATAAAGATTTAAAAAATCTATTGAGGCATCTAAAGCGGTTAGACTTTGTGGTAGAGAAATTCCTTCAAGAATATCTTTCTTTATCAGATTCCAGGTTCCAGATTTTGCATTTGATAGATCCAAATTAAATTCTGGATTTTTTGTAAGCTGAAATGAAATTAGGTCCCATCCACGTCCCTTAATTTTTGCTGTGAAGGAATTCGGTATTGGCTGTTTCAGTGCTATTTTCTGATTGGATATCAAATTTATCTTGACTTCTTCAGCTGTAACATATTCATAATTCATATTAATTAAAAACCAAAGAAGTATAGCAAAAAAGATTGAGAGTATTATAATTTGATAATTTTTGTTTTCCATATTTTAATAGAATAAAAAACTCCATTTCTTGGGGAGAAATGGAGTTAATTATTTAAAGATGGATCACTTGGGAAATTTCGCATTCATCAATTCGGAAATAAGTTTTTCTTTGTTTGCAATTGAAATTTGCCTACCAAAAATGCTAAGTCCTTCAACTTTTCTGGCATATCTACGCAGTTGATGAACACTCATTGATTCAAGTGCTTTTAGATATTCATTTTCATCTGTTATTTTTTCGAGATCTTCAAAAGAAATTTCAGCAGGAGCTTGTTGTGTTATTTCAACCTGAGGGGCAACCTCTGTTGTAATTGATTTTGGTTTTCGCCCTCTTTTTCTTACAGGTTTTACTTCTTCTGCAGGTTTGGATGTTTGCACCACGGATTCACCCTGTGAGAAAGGTGGTATTGGTGGCATTTCTTGTTTTGTGTATATCAAATCCTCAAGTTCACCAATCGGTCGGGGGATAACATGGGTTGATATTAGTTCTCCTACGCGTGCGGCAGCTGCAGCGCCAGCATCCACAGCTGCTTTTACTGCCGCTACATCACCCACAACTTTAATTGTTACAAAACCACCACGGATTTTTTCTTTACCTACAAGTTTTACTTCTGCAGCTTTGGTTGCAGCATCTGCAGCTTCAATTGCTCCAATCAAACCTCGTGTCTCAATTAGACCGAGAGCATAATCTAACATTTTCATTTTTTTAACCTTTTAGGTTTTATTTACCTTCAGGACGCTTTGGTAATATTAATTCGACGTCTACATGTGGTCTTGGAATTACATGTACGGATACTAATTCGCCAACTCTTTGAGCTGCTGCTGCGCCGGCATCGGTTGCTGCTTTTACTGCTCCAACATCTCCTCTAACCATCACAGTTACATAACCGCCACCAATAACTTCTTTACCAATTAGTGTTACTTTTGCCGCCTTTACCATTGCATCAGCTGCCTCAATTGAGCCAACTAATCCTTTGGTTTCAACCATTCCTAATGCATCTAATGAAATATCTGCCATTTAAAAACTCCAAATTATGTTAAACATACTTGATTTATTTTCTACGAATATAAGCATTTGGGAGCATAATGTCAACTTTTTTTGATATATTTTTTCAGTATGAAACTTATTTTGTCCCTATTCTGGTAGATACCGAAAACGATTAAAATTACTGCAATTAACCAGCTTATATGCGTTAAATTGTAACCGATTTTGTAAATTTCCGGGTCAAACTTCAATTCAATCTTATGTTTACCTGAAGGAACTAAGATGGATCTTAAAATATAGTTGGTTTTATATATTTCTGTCTCCTTTCCATCGATAAATGCTTTCCATCCAGCTGGATAATATACTTCACTAAATACTAAAAGAGCATTTTCGACATCTGAGAATGCTTCAATTTCAATATGATTCGATTTGTATGTTAAAAATTTAATGTAAGAAGAATCAGGTTTTTTGACTGGGGCTGCTGGCTCTTTTTCCAGAACTGCAGTTTTTTTGCTGTTAAATGTGGCAGAATTCAAAATACTAAAAACTTCATTTTTGTTCTTTGCCACAAGTATATTATCTACAAAAAATGCTCTTGGTTGATATTCAGGATTTAAATGTGTCACAAATCCTTTTTGTTGATCATATGCCACGATTTGAAATCTATCTTCGGGTAATCTCCCCTGAGCAATGATGTATTTAGTGTTTAACATATTCACGATGTTCATATTCAACGGAAAAGCAGGATCTGAACCTTTATAAAGACACGAGTCCAGTATTTCTTGATAAATTTTTATTTTTGCTGGACTATAACCACCTACTGATTCGATAGTATGATACATCCATGTATTGTCCATAAAAAGTTGTCCAATAGGGAAGATTCTAAAATATGATTTATCCTGCTTTAAAAACTTAACAGTTTGATCAGGAAGATGGCGTTGCTCAAGAGCATTGTTTGGTTTGGGATCTATAAATTTTCTATCGATTATTAATAAGTCGATTGTTAGAATAAGTATCAATAAAGTGCTAAAGGCGAATTTGGAAATCTTACCGTTGAGATAAATTAAGATAGCTCCAAGTGCAGCAAGAGAAATTATTGCAAATTTTATATAATCGCTCCATAGCATATCAAATCGGATTGATTTCAGCTGATTTAAAGCTTGATTGGCTTGTGCTCCGTATTGTTGCTGGAATTGTTGAAGTTCTCCATCTTTTACGAACATAAAGCCAGAAAGTTGATTGTAAATAGTATCCTTTGCGATAAAACCGAGAATCAAAATTCCACCAATAATGCCACCGATAATGTATAAATTTTTTTTGAATTTTTGGAAATCTAATTTTTCTTTTAATTCTAAAAGAAATGTTAATCCATATGCTGCCATAATTCCGAAAGTTAATGGTAGCAGGTGAAGTATCATTGAAGGTGCTCTAAATTTATTGAAATAAGGGAGATAGTTGAATAATAAAGAATAAAAGATATTGAAATGCTTCCCGAATGAAATTAAAAGAATTAGTATTGTGAATAATATAAAAAAGATGATCATTCTGCCTCGATTGTATATCAGTGCAATGATGGCAAGAATTATTGGTATAATACCAAAATAAATAGTTGTATCTGTAAATGGCATCCAGCCCCAGTAATACGGTGTGGAGAAGCCAAAGAAAGACGGAATAAGCAAGTTTAAAGTTTCTAATGGGTGAAACGACCAATTAGTGGCATAATCATAATTTAAACCGCCAGTAACACCTGGTTCACCACCTCCACGAATTGAATATTGTGCATACTCGTGTACCGAGAGATACACATATGAAGAAATTCCGAATCCAATAATAAATGCAGCAGCAAACATAATTGTGAATTTGACAGAAGATTTCCACTCGGTTTTATTTGTTATGATTATGTAAATGAAGAATAGACCTATCAACATAAATCCGTAATAAACCATTTGTACATGATTTGTAAGTAATGCGGTTCCGATTGCTATGGAAAACAATCCAAGAGCGAGCAAGTTACTTTTTTCAAACAAATAGTTTGTAAGCAGAAGCAAAATGGGTATGTAACTTAAAGCCATCATTTTAGAACCATGACCATGGATCGAAAGTCCAACCGCGTAAGGTGACAATGTAAATACAAGTGCTGCAAGTAGTGCTGGTAACTGTTTAAACTTCATTTGTCTTGCTAGCATATACATAAAAATGCCTGCAAGGAAATAGTGTAAAACGAACCATGCTTCTTGAGCTTTTAAAAAGAGTAAAGTCCCAAAAAAGTATATGATAGATTGTACATAACTTACATTATAAGGGATATACGCAAGTGAGCCAAATCCGGGCATACCGCTGAAAATGTATGGAAACCAGAGAGGTTTTTGTCCTTCGGTTTTTTCGAGGTATTCACCAGCTTTAGCCCAGGCTCCTGCAGCTGCAGTATCCCCAGCGTCAGAGAAGAGCATATTCTTGAAAATAATTTCGTTAAAGAGGAAAAGAACAAGTATGAAGATTACAACTATAGAAATTATTTCTTTTTTAAAGTTGCTTAAGTTATCATACCAGTTTGGTTTATTGGGCTTCGATGTTTGTGGAAATTGTTTTCTGGTTTTCTTCATATATTTTGTCTGTTAAATTATTGACTGATGAAATATAAATAAATGATCTTTATTCTCCAATTTATTCAATAGTATGATTGTATAACATTCATTATAGTTTGGTATTTCTCATCCCAATCATTTTGTTTTGCAAAATTCTTTAGTTTAATGATAAATTCAGATTCAGTAGATTTTCTTATAGCTGATAATATATTTTGTACAAAATCTTCTTTTGTTGAGGAGATAAATATTAAGTTTTTATATTCTTCTAAATCGTCAGAAAAGTTGGTACAAACAGTTGGAATGCCCATTGCTGAATATTCAAAAAGTTTTACTGGATTAACACCTTCTGTTAATTCGGTTCTTTTAAACGGAATGATACCCACACTAAATTTAGACAAATATGAGGGTATGATCGAATAATTTTTAAATCCTAAATAAAAGAAATTTTTGTGTTTCTGAAGATTTTCTAAATAAGGTTTTATGTCTGGGTGTGTTTTACCAATGAATGTGAAATTGATATCTGGCAAATTTGAACAAAGGTATTCGATTAAGTCATAATCTAGCCATGGATATATTGCACCAATGTATCCAACTATTTTTTTCTCCACAGGTAAATCTGTTGGATTGGTGCTAGTTTGATATGATGAAAAGAATTCATACTCAACGCCATTTGTCACTAAATAAATATCATTTTTTCTATATTTTTGTATTTGGTTAATTAAATAATTAGAGGTTGCGAAAATAAAATTAGAATTTTTTATTAATTTGTTCCAAGTTTCTATAACATGTTTTGGTAATTTAGTAAAGCCCAGTGCATTGTCAATATAGTCATATATTATTAAGGTGGGTTTAAAATTTGTGATTACATCCGATAGCTGGTAATTTTCAAAGAAAAATATATATTCATCATTGATTTTTATTTTTAATTCAAAGAAAATTTTATTAATAAACTTAATCTGTGTTTTTTGAATTAATAGTCTAAAAATATTAAGAGAACTGAGTGTTAGGGTTAGTCTTTTTAATATTTTGTTGCGGGCGTTATAAGGTATGGCAGGAATTGTAATTGTATATAAATTATTTTCGATATGTTTTAGCTTGAAATTAGGTTTATGAGAAAAGGTTAACGGTTCTATCCAAATAACTATATTGTTTTTTGATAGCCTTTTGGCTATATGATGTGGTCTTTGATACAACCCTTCCCATGATACATCACTAAAGAAAAATATTATCATATATTTTATTCAATTTTTTTAAATATAGATACCAATAAGTAACCTTTGAATATTTTTAGCCATAGATTTTTAAGAAGTTGTGGAGTAATTAAATATAAACTTTTAACGATATAAAATATTAACTTATTCAAATATTTTAAAAAAGTTATCTGGTGCTCAAAATTGAAATAATATTCATCAACTAACTTAAGATTTAATTTGACTGCGTGCTCTTTTAAACTTATTACTGGATGTTCTTCTCCGAAAACCCATTCTTTCTTCTTTTCCGCAAAGAATTTTCCTAATCGGTAAAATACTCCATATTTATATGGATTAAAAGTAATTATTATCCCATTTTTCTTGCATACTCTACTCATTTCTTTTAATCCTAAAACCTGGTCTTCAAAGTGATAATGTTCAAGAACTCCAGCATTCCAAACAACATCGAATGATGCATTTGCAAATGGGATTTGAAACATTGAAGCACATATATGATTTGCCATTAAATGGTTTCTATTAAAATAACTTTTGCTTATTTTTAAAGCTTCCATTGATATGTCCAGCAAATAAACTTGCCCACCATTCTTAGCAATGTCAATAGAAATCTCACTTACGCCGCTTCCACACTCTAAAAATTTTTTACCATTGAAATCACCAAGTATATTTTTTAGTTCAATAAAAATTGGTGATAAACCGGTGTGTTTACCTGCCAAATTATTTTCGTTCAACCAGTATTTTTTCCAGTTATCGATTACTTCTTTTCTTCCCATTCTACAAAATAGTCATCTTTTTTAATATGAAGTTTTTTATATCCTTAGTTCTTCCAATAGTTGAAGTTAACGAAAATTTTATGAATTTTTTTGAATAAGCCAACCATAACATGCTCATTACAAATTGAATGAATAGAATTGCATATACGATGCCTTCCAAAGAAGCTATTATACCACCTGAATAATAAAATAATAAATCAAGTACTAAATTCCAGAGCGTTAATTTAAAAATAATATTGGTCTTACCTAAACCAAACAATATACTTGATGCAACTGATATCCAGGGTATAAATAAACCAGTTAAAGCTAATAATTTTAATAAGTTTTTTGCTTCTGGATATTTTGTATTATAAAATAAACTAACCAAAAAATCACTCGTAATAAACAGAAAAATTACAACTGGTAATATGCTGATTATAGAAAAACAAGTTGATTTTTCAAGAAGCTCTGTTAATTTAGTATTTTCTCTTTTACTATCCAAAAGTGAACTTGCAGGAAGAATGAACATCTGAATTACCTGAGCGTATATATCATAAATTCTTGTAATAATTTTTACAGCACCATATAATGCGGCACCATTAACCCCCGAAAAGTAAGCTACAAAAAATGTATCCAACTGAGAGTGAAGTGAATAGTTTATCGAACTTCCAAGAGAGTATTTCCCGAGCTTCCAGATCTTGTAATACGCCTCCTTTGCAAACTGAATCTTTAAAGAATTTGTTTTCATGTAAAATATTATCGCTGATATTGAGGAAATAAAATTCGCTATAGAAATTATAATTAATAAATCAATTGCTGTGTTTAAGACTGATATTGATTGTGCAAAGAAAATTAAAATTAAACTACCGATAAAATAAAAGAAATCTATCCAGAATATTTTTTTAACTTCAAATTTTGCCTGAAAAATTGCAAGGATTAAATTTCGTGGGATTGCAGTAATAAAATATAATGGTATGTAATACAAAGTACTTATGAACGAATCATTTATGGAAATATTTATATACCGAATAATGAATTCAGAGAAAATAAATATTAACAAGGTGCAAATAAATAAAAATGCGGAATAAATCAATAACCCAGTTGAAAAGTAAGTTTCATATTTGTCCGTTTCTGATGCGTACTTAATTACTGGTTGTAAAACAAAACTAAAACCAAGAGTAAAAACAATTATTGTTATAGATTGGATTATAACGAAAGTTCCATATTCGTTAGGTGGTAAGACGCGTACGACTAAAAAAATAAAACCCAAACCATAAACCAACGGAAGCGTTTTATCGGCAAAGCCCCAAATGCCTTTAGCTAAATATTTGCCCAATTCCATAACATCTAATCAGTTCTGATTTTTAATACACTAAGTATTATATAAATTAGCAAACCAAATGGAATGGTCAGCCACTGAAAAGGGTATGCATATCTCAAAAAAATCTTTAACTGGCTTTTCAATTTATTCCAATTTTTAAACCAGGATAGATGTCCACCGGTTGAGACTGAAATTTTATGCCAGATTTTTGCTTGAGGTTCAAAGATCACTTTAAAATTTGCTTTTTTTGCCCTTATACAAAAATCCACATCTTCACCATAAATAAAATATGTTTCATCAAGTTTGCCGATTTTTTTGATAACTTCTTTTTTGATTAGCAAACAACATCCTGTTACAAAATCAGTTTCTTTTTTATAATTAAAATATTCCATATCATTTTTTCTAATTCCCTCATGGTAAATCCATCCTTTCCACCACTCTATTCTTCCACCGGCATACCAAATTAAATCTGGTCTGTCATAATAAAATATTTTTGGTCCCACAATCCCTATGGAAGGTTCACTTTCTGCAGTAATAATTAAGTGTTCCAAGAAATTTGGTTCAACGATAGTGTCGTTATTTAATAAAAGAATATAATCTGCATTTTGTTTAATTGCGTAATCAATTCCAATATTATTACCGCCAGCATATCGTAAATTTTCTGGATTGTAAATGTAATCTATATTCGGAAATTTTGATTTGACAATTTTTTCCGTACCATCTGTTGATGCATTATCCACAATTAGAATTTTGTAATTCTGATAATTAATTTTTCTTAACGACTCCAGACATTCAAGTGTATCCTGCTTCCCATTCCAGGTCAGGATTATAATGTATACTAGTGGTTTATTTTGCATCCTCTAACCTAATTTTTCAAGTACAATATCAAGAATTCTGCTTGCCGCTTTTCCATCTCCATAAGGATTTGCAATAGACGACATTTTTTTATACTCATTTTTATCAGTAAGTAAAAGTTCTGCATTTTGAATTATCTTGTTTTTGTCGGTACCCACAAGTTTAGCAGTTCCAGCTTCTATTGCCTCTGGACGTTCGGTTGTTTTCCTCAACACTAGTACTGGTTTACCAAGTGAAGGTGCTTCTTCCTGTATCCCTCCTGAATCTGTCATTATCATATAACACTTATTCATAAGTTGTACGAATGGTCTGTAGTCAAGTGGCTCAATCAAATGAACTCGTTCGACGCCATTCAGAATCTCGTATGCAGTTTTTTGAACATTTGGATTTGGATGAACTGGATAAATTAGTTCGACATCTGGGTGGGATTCTATAATTTGTTTGCAGGCAAGAAAAACTTCACGCATTGGTTCACCAAAATTTTCACGACGGTGAGATGTAAGTAGAATGACCTTCTTATTTTTATAATCAATCTTGTTCAAAAAGCCGTCTTCAAAAATATAATTTTGATCGACAATCATAAGCAAAGCATCGATCACTGTATTACCCGTTACATATATTGATAATGGATTAATTCCTTCCTGAATTAAATTGTTCTTTGCCCATTCTGTGGGAGCAAAATGGAATTCAGTCAATCGCGTTGTAAGTTGTCGGTTGATTTCTTCAGGGAAAGGGTTATATTTATTCCAGGTTCTCAATCCAGCTTCTACATGACCAACAGGAATTTTCAAATAAAAAGCAGATAAGCTTGCCGCAAATGTAGTTGTAGTATCACCCTGAACAAGTAAAATATTCGGTTTTTCTTTTAATAAAATAGGTTTAATTTCGTTTATTACACTCGATGTAACATAAAACAAATCCTGATTTGCTTGCATAATATCTAAATCATAATGCGGTTTTATATTAAATACCTCAAGTTTCTGATCTAACATTTCTCTGTGCTGTGCAGTTACTATTGTTATGAAATCAAGATTCCTTTTTTCGCATTCTTTAACTAATGGTGCCATTTTAATGGCTTCGGGACGTGTGCCAAATACAATTGCTATTTTCATAATTTTATTTTCTCAGTAAATAAACAATACCATTGGTTATAATTTCGTTTATTAATGGGATATTTCCAAAGATTCCCAAACTTAAGGGTTTTAACCCAAATCGAATATGGTTTGGTCCAATAATGTAATTTATCTTTTTATCAATTTTTAAGTTACATTTATCAAGCAAATCCTCAAATTTTTTTATTCCCATTTTTAAATTCATCAGTTTAATAATTTCTTTGACAAAAGTTTGGTTTTCGTTGTTTTTTGTTAAAAGTATATTTTTATAAAAAGGAAACAGATGCATATATGGAAGTTTTAGTATGGTGCTGTTTAAAAGTTGCTGGTGTGCACCGAAAGCTGAATAATATGGGGGGAAGGTAATTAAAATCTTTCCGGATTCAGATAAACATTTTTTTAATTTAATTAATACATCTGTTTTATTTTCGAGATGTTCAATAACATCGTGTAGCACTATGAGGTCGAAGATTTCATTTGAGTATGGAAAATTATCATCGTAAATGTTTCCTGTTACCATTTCATATTTACGTTCACCTTTAAGAAGATTTGCCAATTGAACGCGTCTGATTTCTATGTCGAATCCTTTACAGTCGAAGCCGGCGTCATAAAATGCGGCAACTCCTCCGCCATCTCCACAACCAACATCCAATAATGTCTGGTTCCTGCTTTCAAAACCCCATTTCTTTAACAAAGGTAAGAGGTATTTTGCTACAACATCGTATTCGTACTGCCAGTACTTTCTATCTTGTTCAGAAATTTCTATTGTCATCGTACTTCAATTAATCTTTCTAACTCAGAGATGAAATATTGCCAGCTATATTTAACTTTTTCTTTTATAACATTTTCCGTGAAGACAGGTTCTTTGTTCTCGTTATAAAACTTCATTATCGCTGAAGCTAAATTTTCAGGATTTTCTGGTTGAACAACATAACCAGTTAAATTATTTTTTACGACTTCGCTTAATCCACCAACATCAGTAACAATTACAGGTTTATCGAAATTATATGCAATTTGTACGATACCACTCTGTGTAGCTGAAATATACGGTAAGACAACTACATCAGCGGCTGAAAAATAAAGGTTTACTTTTTCAATAGGAATGTAATCCGATATAAAAGTAACATATTTTTCTAAATTGTTTTGTCTGACATAATTACGATATGTGTTTTCGTCATCATAAAATTCACCTGCAACCAATAAGTGTGGTGGTTGTGTTTTTTTTGCAATCAAGTTAATTGCTTCAAGTAGGATATGTAAACCTTTGTATTTACGAATGTATCCAAAAAAAAGAATAATTTGCTCAAAATTCAAATTCAATGTTGTCCTTGCAGTCGATTTATCGATTTTTTTCCCAAAAATTTCATATATAGGATGTGGTGCAAGTAGGTATTTTGCATCCGGTATCAGGTTTATTAAATCTTTTTCAACCGATTTTGATTGAACAATAAAGTAATCAGCCTGGCGAAAGAAGTATTTAGTTAAAGTTTTATCGCCAATTCTTTTTTCATGAGGTATAACATTATCGCATATGATCAATACTTTTGTGTTTGTATTTTTTTTTGAATTTTGTGCAATTGTTCCAAAACATGGGGCGAAAAAAGGAATCCAATATTTGAAAATTAGCAAATCTGGTTGTTTTTGTTTTATTATATTTGCTGTTTTATACCAGCTCAGAGGATTTATAGAATCAATCATTTGATAGATTGGTACATCTGGTTGTGATGCAGCTCGTTCTATCTGTGATTTTCCCGGGAATAAAAGCTTAGGGTATTGTCGGGTAAATGTTATAATTTCTACCTGATGCTTTAATGCTAAATAGTTTGCTAATAGTGCGTTGAAATGTGCAATTCCACCACGGAAGGGATATGCAGTACCTACAATAATTATCTTCATTATCCGCTTTAGTTAAGAAGTTTTTTTATAGTTTTAAACACTGTATCAACCCGGATGTATTGCATACAATTTTTTTCGCATGTTGGAGAAAAAAAACAATCGCATTCGATTTCCGGTTCAAGTATTTCGCCTAATCCATAAAGTTCGAATTCGTATTTGTTGAATATATTATTGAAAAGTACGATTTTCTTCTCTAATCCAATTGCGATATGTAAAGCCATAGTTACAGCTGTTACAACCAGGTCACATTGATCAACTTCGCTGATGAATTGTTTAAGAGGAAAATGGCCAAAATACTTTGCACCGCTTTTATTGGCTATTCTTAGATTCTTTTGATGCTCTTGCTCGCCACCTAAAAGAATTGGCATATAGCCAGATGAATTGAGTTTCTTTGCAAGCGCAATCCAGTTTTCTTCAGGCCAGAGTCTTGAAGTCCAGCGCCCACCACAACCTGTATTCAAACCGATTATTTTTTTATTCTTTGGTAAATTCCAGTGATAATTATTAAATGGTTTCTCCAATATATATTTTTCACCATTAAACTTGAATCCAGCAATTTCAAATATTTCTTCCAAGTAGCTTTTCTTATTTACTTTGTTGTAATCATCAAATATTCCTGTTAAAAACTTGTGGACTGCGGCTTCGTTAATAGGTGAACATTTCCCGTTTTTTAATGTATAACCTTTTTTAATTTTTGATTTGAGTTGTTGAGTTAAGCTGCATGCTTCTTTGTCTTTATCAAAATTATATATAATATCAAAATTTACAGATTGGAGAAAAAGAATGTTTTGTAAATTGAATTGTAGAACATAATCAACGGTTGAAGGAACGACTTCTGGAGAGTATGTAAGCCACCAGATTTCAGCTTCTGGTTTAATTTTTTTGATTCTATGTAGTATTGGAGTTGTGCGGATCACATCTCCAATTGCACCTAATTTGATGATCAGGATTTTGCCTTTCCTTGGTTCATAATATTTACATAATTTTTTGCTTCTATCGTAACAATGAACTCCATATTTTTTGTGTGGTGTACAGGGTATATCGCCTCTGAAATATTTACAATCCGTTTTTATGTCTTTAAGTGCTTTCATTTTATAATTTCTTTGATTGAGTATTCTTTTCTTGTTTCACGAGTTTTTGTAATCATTTCGCCTATAAGGCCTATAGAAATAAATTGGACACCAATAATTATTAAAAGAACTCCAGCTAGAAAGAGTGGTCTCTGGCTTAATGCTGTTAATCCTAAAAACCATTCAATCACAAGGTATCCATCAATTATGAAGCCAGCCAATGCAAATATCAATCCCCAGAATCCAAACAAATGTAGCGGTCTTTGTAAATATCTTGTTGTGAAAAGTATGGTCAACAAATCTAAAAAACCTTTCCAGAATCTACCGAATCCAAATTTAGTTTTTCCGTATTTTCTTGGATGGTGTTGAACTACAATTTCTCCAACAGAAAAACCTTTCCAATTGGCTAAAACTGGAATATATCTGTGTAATTCACCATATAACTCTATCTCCTTAATTACTTCTTTACGATAAGCTTTTAAGCCACAATTAAAATCGTGTAATGGTATTCCAGTCAATTTTGATGTGACGAAATTGAAGAATTTAGATGGAATTGTTTTTGTAATCGGATCAAATCGTTTTTTCTTCCATCCTGAGACCATATCTTTTCCCTTTTGAAGCTCATTGATTAGGTTTGGAATTTCTGATGGATCATCCTGTAGGTCAGCGTCCATTGTGATTATGATGTCGCCTTTTGCCTTTTCAAAGCCAACAGATAATGCAGCTGATTTTCCGTAATTCCTTCTGAAAGAAATAATCTTTACACGATTATCATGTGCTCTGATTTCTTTTAAAACTTTTATTGTATTATCCGTACTTCCATCATCAACAATAATAATTTCATATTTGCAATTGAGAGGTGTAATTGCTGTTCTAATTTTTTCGTATAGCTCTTTGAACGACTCAGCTTCATTGTAAGCTGGAATTATGATGGAAAGAAAATATTCTTGTTTAGGTATCGGAGTACTTGCTTGTTTTTCTGTATGCTGTACTTTATGATATCGGTGTTTTGGCTTAAATTTTTGCTGAGGTTTAACTTCACCTTGCTTGGTTACCTCAGAATTATTATTTGTTTTTTGTTCGTCCATCTAAATTCTCTTTTATTTATTGAACAAGATACGATTATTTATAAAGAAAATCAATTGACATTTGCATATTAATTAGTTATATTTTTTATGAATAATCGTAAAAATATAAGAAAAATAAAAATGGCAAATAAGAAATCAAAATTCTGGTTAATTTTAGTAGGCATTCCGTTAATACTTATAATTGGATTTGTAATTTTTCTAAAACTTTATTTTACCAGCGAGAAATTGAAAGCCCTTGTTATTCCCAAACTTGAAACATCAATTAATCGCAGTATAGAAGTGGCGGATGTAAGTTTTTCTATTTTCCCATCTTTTGGAATCGATTTAAAAGAGCTTGTAATCTCTAATCCAGATTCGATTAATTTCAAGAAGAAAAATTTCTTCAGAGCCGAAAGAATTTTGTTTAGCGTCAAATTATTACCTTTGTTTAAAAATCAAATTGAAATTAAACAAGTATTGATTAAAAAACCGGAATTATATCTTGAAGTAAATCAGCAGGGAAATGATAATTATTCTTTTGGGGAATCATCGAAAGATACTGCGAAAAGTACAACTGTTAAAATTGAGATATCGAAGCAGGCTTCCTTACTGCTGAACAATTTTCAAATAAGTGATGCAAAAGTCGAATATCTGAATTTATTAGACGGAACTCACTTTGTAATTTCAGGCTATAATCAAACTACAAAAGTGCAATCACTATTAAACGAAGATGTGATTAGAATTTTAAACGAAATAGATATTTCCAGTTTAAGTTACGGTGATACATCATCCTATTTGATTCAAGATTTACCGTTAATTAGTACACATGCACTTTCTTATTTCATTAATAAAGATGAATTAAATTTTGATAGCTGCTCAATAAAGGTTAAACAACTTATTGCTAACTGCACAGGTAAAATTTCTGGCTTAATGGGAGAAATGAACTTCGATTTGCATTTCAAATCCAGTGGAAACGAACTGAACAGTCTGCTTTCTCTTCTGCCGGAAAAATTTTTGCAACAGAAAAAGGATTTCGAAAGTAAAGCAAACTATAAAATTGAATTGGATGTTGTTGGTGTTGTAACTGATACAACTATTCCAGCAATTAAGGGCAATTTCAATTTGGACAATGGATTAATCAAATATTCAAAATTGCCAAAATCCATAACTGACATTATTCTCAACGGAGATTTTGAAAAGTCGACTACGAATTCATTCATTGACATAAAAAAGTTTTCTTTCCGAATTGGTAGTAATACAATTTCGGGTAATGTAAATGTAAAAAACTTTGATAATCCATTTGTTAATCTTAATCTTCAAGGATTGTTAAATTTAACTGAAGTAAAGGATTACTATCCTTTAGCAGTTGGGACTAAATTGTATGGAAGTATAAATGGAAATATAAAAATATCAGGAGAAGTGCAAAAGCCAGATAAAGTGAAAGCACAGGGAAAAGTGACTTTGAAAGAAGTTGCTGTGGTGACAAAAGAAAATGAAATCCATAATATATCGGGTGAAATAGCTTTTAATAATGAACGTATAAATTCTAACTCGCTTAAAATACAGTTGGGAAAATCTGATTTAGAAACATCGTTTGACCTTAAGAATTATATGAGTTTGATTGACGAAAAAGCAAAAGCAAAACCTCTCTTGAGTATTGATTTAAATTCTAATCTCTTACGGACAGAGGATATATTCAAAGAGCAGGAACAGGTTAAAAGTGAAAAATCCGAAAACAAGTCTACAGCATTAATTTTACCTGATGTTGATGCTACTATCAGGTTGAATGTCAGGCAATTCGAAATGGAAAAGTTTGTTTTATCAAATTTAAAAGGAGAAATTAATGTTGCAAACACACTCCTCAATTTAAAATATCTCACTTTTAACATATTTGATGGAAGTGTTAATACAGAAGGTAAGATTGATCTTAAAGATATTAATGATAAAAGATTTTCTTTAAAATTAGATATTAAGGATATTCAAGCTAATTCCTTTCTTTCAAAGTTTACAACTTTTGGGAGCAACATATTCGGTAAGTTAAATTTGAATACAACATTGAGTGGAAGTGTTGATGATACACTTGGTTTAAAGCCACAATTATTGTCTGGTTTTGGAAATGTAAAACTTTTCGATGGAAAATTGATTGGTTATCCTTTAATACAAAAAATAGCTGAATATACTGGAATAAATGAACTAAGGGAATTATATTTTAAAGAGTGGATTAATTCATTTACGATTACTGATGGGAAAATTTTGTTTAAGGATTTGAGAATTAGTGCTCTCAATAGTGAGCTTATTTCAAACGGTTCACAAAGTTTTAATGGAAATGTACAAATGAATTTGGATCTGAAATTGTCATCAGAGCTTTCTAACAAGCTTAAAATAGGTGGAACGGTTGGTCAAATAGTAAACTTCTTTAAAGATAAGGATGGTCGAGTTGTTGTTCCACTAATAGTGTCTGGTTATTATAAAACACCAACCATAAGTTTGAATACAAAACAACAACAGAAACAAATTGAAGCGCAGATACAACAGGAGATTGATAAAAGAAAAGAGGAAGTAAAAGAAAAGGTAACTCAGGAAGCGGAGAAATTGTTAGATACTGTAAAACAAAAAGGTGTTGAGGAATTAAAGAAAAAAACCGAAGATGCTTTGAAAAAATTATTCCGGAAACCTTAAACAGATCTTCGAATATGCATTCCCCATTGAAGGTAAACACAGGAAGAATATTAATAAAAGCAAAACGAGCATTGGGGCAAAATTTTTTAATAGATGAAAATATTGCTCGTAAGATAGTGAATTCGGCAAATTTATCATCGAAAGATATAGTAATTGAAATAGGACCTGGTCAGGGGGCTTTAACAAAATATATAGTGGAAAATACTAAGAGATTGTATGCTATTGAAATAGATAAGCGTGTTATTGATATTCTAAAAGAAAATTTTCCACAAAAAAATGTAATCTTTATAAACGAGGATTTTTTAGAATTGGACATTCAAAAGATTTTCGAAAAGGAGAAAAGAAAAATAAAACTTATAGGAAACATTCCGTATAATATAACAAGTCAAATTTTGTTCAAAGCCATTGATAATCGAGCATACCTGGAAAATTGTACATTTATGGTCCAAAAAGAGGTTGCACAGAGAATCATTGCAAAATCTAAAACAAAAGATTACGGTATTTTATCTGTTATCACTCAATATTATGGTAAACCTGAAATATTGTTTAAAGTATCGCCTAATTGTTTCTTTCCAAAACCAAAGGTTACATCAGCTGTAATAAAAATAGATTTTATTCAGACTTATCAGCACAAAGTTGAAGATGAATTGTTTAGAACATTGGTAAGAACTGCATTTGGTAAGAGGCGAAAAACTCTTAACAATTCTTTAAAATATTTACCTTTTTATGATGAAATATCGCAACGACTTAAAAACTTTAAAAAGTTTTCCCTTGATAAACGAGCAGAGGAGTTAACTGTTGATGATTTTATCGATTTTGCAAAATTTATTTCCGCATAGTGATGAAAAAGATTAAATATTTATTATCAAATTTATTCCCACATGACCTGGTAGTGGTTTTATTTGCCTTGTTCTTAATTTTAATGAATATTATCTTCAGTGAAAAAATCGGACACTGGTTAATGTTAATTTTTATTAATTTATTTTTGATATTTTTTGTATTGGTTGTTACCTACATTGATAATAAATATAAAATAAAAACGATTCATATAATTCGGAATTGGTACATTGTTCTGGTTGTGCTTTTAACATTTAAGATGTTGTATTATATGATTACCCCAATACATGGCAAAGATTATGATGAGATATTGATAAATCTTGATAGAATGATTTTTGGTGTTGATCCTACGGTATGGATGTCCAAATTTGCTTCTCCACTTCTTACAGAAATAGTTCAAATAGCGTATTCAAGTTTTTATTTTCTTTTTATAGTTGCAGGTTATGAACTTTTTAAAAATAAAGATTATGAGAAATTTCAATATGCTGCCTTCGTTGTAGTTTACGGATTTTACCTTTCTTATATAGGTTATTTTTTATTACCAGCAATAGGTCCTCGATTTACACTTCATAATTTTTATGCAATCAATGAAGAATTACCAGGTTTAATATTTACAAATTTCCTGAGGGATTTTGTTAATTTCGGAGAATCTATTACATCAACTCATCCAGATGCTGCTAAAATTGTGCAGAGAGATGTTTTTCCAAGTGGACATACCCAATTGACCCTTGTGTTGATGTATTTATCATCAGTGTATAAAATGAAAACCCGTTATTTTTTATGGATTATTGGGATACTGTTAATTTTTGGTACTGTATATTTAAGATATCATTATGTTATAGATTTGATAGCGGGTGGAATTTTTATGGTAATCACAATCTGGAGTGCAAAGTATATATATCCCTGGTGGAATAGGACAAGAAGTAGAATTGTTTCTTCTTAAACTTAATTACTTTTTTTAAGTTCACTTTTAATCTCAAACTCGAGCTTTTTCATCTCTGCTATTATTTCCTTTAATACTTTTATTTTGTTTTCTTCCTGAGTAGTTGCATAATACTTTGCAGAATAAAAATATGATTTTAAGTTCTCGAGTTGAGATAAAAGTTTTGCCTGTGTGTTGGTATTAAGTAATCTTCTGGAATCTTCACAACACTTTTCGAGTGTTTGAATTTTGCCTTTCCACTTGCTTAAAATTCTGTCATAAAATTCTTGCAACCTATAATAATCGTATCCTGACAATTTCAATCATCCTTTTTGTTTAAGGATTTTCAAATACATCTGTTTTCTTTAATAATATGTAAAATTTATCTCTGGAAATCAAGTAATTTCTTGAAAAAGTTCTAAATCTCTTTTACGATATCAAGAAACCTTTTATATGGAATAGCTGTCCAGCTTTCTGCAACCGAAGCTCCTGATGCAAGTGTGATCATTGAAACCTTAGCGGCTTCTTCTTCATTTGGGGCTTCGTATATATCCAGAAAATCATAAGGTCCAAGGAGTGCATAATGTGCCAGCCATTTTACCTTAGGACATTTGCTTTTTATTTTGGCTTTCCATTCCTTTCCAATGTCTTCTCTTAGCGCAGGATTCTTTGTTAATTCTGATGAAAGCTTTGTTGCAAGAATGTAAGTTGGCATATGTTATCTCCTATTTTTTAAATTATTCATACCCATCTATCAAAATTTTTCATATTAAGTATATCTAATTTTTTAATAAAATTCAAGTGTTTTTCCAAAATTGCATTTAAATCTTGTTTTTTGTAAGATTAAAATGTTATGGAAAATAAAGACATTAAACACTATCATAGATTAAAGTTGTGGGTTCCTTTATTAGAATCGCTTTTTTTCTTTTTTATGATGATTTTAGTCGTTAAATTTGATGTTTCTATATATCTGGAAAATTTTGTTTATAGTTTAACACAAAATGATACCTTTGCATTTCTCTTATTTGTTTTAATTTTTAGTATAACTGGTTCTTTGTTTGATTTTCCAATCTCATACTATGTAGATTATACACTTGAAAAGAAATATAATTTTTCCAATCAATCAATCGGGAATTGGATAATTGATAAGATTAAAGCACTAATTGTAAGCACTTTGATTACATTTCCTATTTTAATTGTGTTTTATTTCGTATTGCTGGAGTTTGGGAAGATGTGGTGGGTGCCTGTTGGAATACTTTTGTTCTTGTTTTCAACCTTATTAGCTCGGATTGCACCTACAGTTATATTTCCGATTTTTTACAAATTTATTCCTGTGGAAGATTCCGATTTGAAAGATGACTTAATCGTTTTGTGCCAGAAATACAACTTCGATATAGAAGGGGTTTTTAAGTTTGATATGAGCAAAAAGACAAAAAAAGCAAATGCCGGGTTTGCTGGAATTGGTAAATCTAAAAGAATAATCATTTCCGACACACTTCTTCAAAATTTTAATAAGGATGAAATTATTAGTATATTTGCTCATGAATTAGGTCATTATAAATTGAAACATTTGTGGAAGCTTATGATAATCAATTTTATTTTGGTATTCTTTGGACTATGGGTATCAGCTATTGTTTATGATCATCTTGTTTTAAAATTTGGTTTTCAATCGGTATCACAGCTTGCTGCTTTACCGATGCTTTTTATTATCTTGTATGTATATGGAATTTTGACTTTGCCAATAAGTAATTTGATTTCTAGAAAATATGAATACGAAGCTGACAAATTTGCATTATCCGTGATAGAAAATAAAACAGATTTTATCAGTGCATTAAAAAAGTTAGGTGAGATTAACGCATCTGATACAAACCCCAATCCTGTAATTGAATTTTTGTTTTATGATCATCCATCATTAAGTAAACGCATTGCTTTTGCTGAAAAATTTTAATTTTATTATGATTATTTCAATAATAAAAATAATTTTGATTTTTATAATAAGTGTACTATCAGGTATAGCTGCTTTAATTACTATTCCTTTTAACAAGAACGGAAAAGTTTTTCACTATCTTGCCAGATTATATGCTAAAGGAATATTGTTGGTAAGTGGTGTAAAAGTAAGAACAGTGGGTGTTGAAAATTTACAATCCGGTAAGAGTTATATTTATGTATCAAATCATGCAAGTGGTTTTGATATACCGGCGGTGATTGCAGGAATTCCAGATCAAATCCGAATTGTCTACAAAAAGGAGTTAGGCAAAATACCTATTTGGGGTTGGGCATTAAAATATAATAGAACATATATTCCCATCGATCGTTCAAGCGGTGCGGATGCAATTAAAAGTCTGGATGAAGCAGCTGAAAAAATGAAAAGTGGTGCATCTGTCTTGTTGTTTGCTGAAGGTACTCGTACAAAAGATGGAAAACTTCAACCCTTTAAGAGAGGGGCATTTAATCTTGCTGTGAAATCTGGAGTTCCAGTTATTCCACTCACAATAAATGGCAGTTTTAAAATTTTACCCAAAAAAAAATTCAGGATTCTTCCGGGTCAGATAACACTTGTTTTAGGAAAACCTATCGATGTTAAAATTGATGGTGGAAAACAAGAAGAAATTCGTTTGATGGATGAAGTTTATAAAGTAATTTCAAATAATTATATTGAACAATAAATTACGAAAGCTCAAAAATTGTTACCTGAAAGTTCTGCAAATATCGTTGCTATTATTCCAGCCAGATTTGCTTCTACGAGATTACCAGGAAAGGTGCTGCTGGAAATTAATGGTAAACCCCTAATTCAATATGTTTATGAAAGCGTAAGTAAATCAAAATTGATAGGGGATATTATTGTTGCAACAGATAACCAGAAAGTTGTTGATGCAGTCGAATTGTTTGGGGGTAAGGCAATTTTAACACCATCCGAAATGAAAAGTGGAAGTGATCGGATTGCATATGTGGCTCGTAATCTTGAGAATGCTGAAATAATTGTAAATGTTCAGGGAGATGAACCACTAATATCAAATGAGGTAATTGATAACACAACCAATCTTTTACTTGATGATCAAACAGTTCTGGTAGCAACACCGATAAAAAGGATTACGAATGGTCAGGATTTAATAAACCCGAATGTTGTTAAGGTTGTAGTTGATAAATTCGCCAATGCAATTTATTTTTCCAGATCTATGATTCCTTACTGTAGAGATGCAAAGGGATTAGATGAGTGGATTATTAAATCAAACATGTATTTTAAACATATAGGGATATATGTTTTTCGGAGAGAATTTTTAATTAAATTTAGTGATATGGAAGAATCTGAACTGGAAAAAGTTGAAAAATTAGAACAGCTTCGTATAATTGAAAATGGATACAAAATTAAAACCATAATAACAGATTATGAAAATTTTTCAGTAGATACAATGGAAGATTTTGAGAAAATAAAAGAATTATTAACCAGGGAAAAAAGGAGCTATGGAAGCAGATAAAAAAGGTATACTTACAATATTTCGAAATTCTTTTATGCGGGGAATTGCTATTATTGTTCCAATTGTGATAACAATTTTAGTATTAAGAACATTGTTTGAAGCAATTGATGGAATCATCTCACCATTGACTGACGAATTACTTGGTTATCATATACCGGGTGTTGGTTTCATAACAATGTTGTTGTTAATTTTAATAGTTGGTTTAATGTCGCGTAATTTAATAGGAAGGTTTGTAATAAAATTTTTCGATAAATTGATATCAACTCTTCCGCTTGCACGGACAATTTATAGTGCAATTAGAGATTTAATCGATGCGTTTGCAATTAGTGCTAAAAGTAAAACATTTAAAAATGTGGTTATGGTTGAGTATCCAAGGGTTGGCCTTTATTCTGTTGGATTTGCAACAAATGAAGTGCTTATGAACATAGATGGGCAAAATAATACAAATCTTGTGTCAGTATATTTTCCTCATCCACCTAATCCGACTTCTGGAGTTGTAATCTTTGTACCTCGTGATCAAATAAAAGTTTTAAACTTAACAATTGAGGAAGGATTAAAACTTGTCCTTTCTGGTGGGGTAGTTTCAAAGAATGAAATTA
Organism: Ignavibacteriota bacterium; assembly: GCA_003327435.1. Lineage (GTDB taxonomy): Bacteria > Bacteroidota > Ignavibacteria > UBA10030 > BY39 > BY39. Next base: position 141,700 of record QOQV01000005.1, on the reverse strand, counting down.
AAATTAAATAAAGTAATCTGGTGAATTTATGGTTAGAAAAAATCCAATAAAGTACATATTTGTAACTGGAGGCGTAGTATCATCTTTGGGTAAAGGAATTGCTGCAGCTTCGCTTGGATTATTACTTAAAGCAAGGGGCTTGAGAGTTACAATTCAGAAATTTGATCCGTATCTAAATGTGGATCCAGGTACGATGAATCCCTATCAGCATGGTGAGGTTTATGTAACGGAGGATGGTGCTGAAACTGATCTTGACCTGGGTCATTATGAAAGGTTTCTTGATATTAACACAACCAAACAAAACAACGCAACAACAGGTCAGGTGTATTATGAAGTGATTACCCGGGAAAGGAGAGGAGATTATCTGGGTGGCACTGTACAGGTAATTCCTCATATCACAGATGAGATTATGAGAAGATTTGAAATTTTAGGCTTAAGTGGAAATTATGATGTAATAATAACTGAAATTGGTGGTACTGTGGGTGATATTGAAAGTTTACCTTTCCTGGAAGCGATGAGACAATTTATGAATCGGGTTGGCAGAAAAAACGCTATTAGCATTCATGTAACTCTTGTTCCATATATATCTTCAGCTGGAGAAATCAAGACAAAACCAACTCAACACAGTGTTAGTACTTTGCGCGAAATCGGAATCCAACCTGATATATTAATTTGTCGTTCTGATAGACTATTGCCTGATGATGTTAGAGCAAAAATTGCTTTGTTTACCAATGTTGACCCTGAGCTCGTGATAAGCGCACCAGATATGGAAACAATTTATGAGGTACCTCTTATATTTGAAGAGCAGGAGCTGGACGATCTGGTGTTAGAAAAACTTGATTTAACCTGTCCACAACCGGATTTAAAAAGCTGGAAGAAAATGGTTCATAGAATAAAAAATCCATCTGGCATGGTGACAATAGGAATTTGTGGGAAATATACAGAGCATCATGATGCTTATAAAAGTATAGTGGAAGCGTTTATACATGCTGGTGCAGCGAATAATATGAAGGTAAATCTGAAGTGGATATCTGCAGAGAAGATTGAAAAGAATAATGTTGATAAATATTTAAGTGATATTTCAGGTTTACTGGTAGCCCCAGGATTTGGTGAACGCGGTATTGAAGGAAAGATACTTGCTGTTAAATATGTTCGTGAAATGAAAATCCCGTTTTTTGGTATTTGCCTTGGTATGCAATGTGCTGTGATAGAGTTTGCTCGCAATGTATGTGGACTCAAAAATGCAAACAGTACAGAATTTGAGAATACAAATCAAAATGTTATTGATTTGATGTTAGAACAAAAGAAAGTGAAAGAATATGGTGGAACTATGCGTCTTGGTTCGTTCCCTTGCAAATTAAAACCAAACACAAAAGCACATAATGCGTATAAAAAAGAGTTGATACATGAACGCCATCGACATCGATATGAAGTGAATAATGCATTTATCGATAAGTTAAAGGAATGTGGATTAATAGTAAGCGGAGTATGTCCACAAAACAATTTAGTAGAAATAGTTGAATTGCAGAATCATCCCTGGTTTGTTGGTGTTCAATTTCATCCAGAATTAAAATCTCGCGCTACAAATCCTCACCCCCTTTTCAGAGATTTTGTTAAAGCAGCAATGAATTTTAGTAACATAAAAAAGAAATAGTATCACGATGAAGAATACAATCGTAATATTGGTATCCATACTTTGTTTTACTATAGCACTTGGAGAAAACACATCAAAGGACTACGAAAAGGCGAAGAGTTTGACGAAAATAGGAATTTCCCATTTGTTAAATTTCGAATTTGGAAAGGCAAACGAAATCTTCGATGAGGTCATAAAAAATTATCCTGATTATCCACAAGCCTACATCAGTAAATCGGCGCTTCCAATGTGGAAATTCTTGTTTGGTAAATCTTCTGAAGATTACTCTGAAGCAATTAAACTCGTTGATAAAGCTATTCAGGTATCCGAAGCATTTGCTGAAAAAAACAAAAAAGATCCTCATGCTCTTACCAGTTTAGGAATAGCTTATGGTAACAGAGTATTTATCAAATTGAGAAACGAAAATTATTTGGGAATGGTATTTGATCTTAGAAAAAGTTATAGTGCGTTTAATGAAGCAGTGAGAATTAATCCGAATTATTATGATGCCTATCTTGGTCTTGGTATTTACCATTATTCTATTGGTTCGCTTCCTAAGGCATTGAAATGGATTATTTCGTTACTTGGTTTTGAAGGTAATATTGAAAAAGGATTAAAAGAAATTGAGTTAGCTGCTGAGAAAGGAAATTTTCAGAAGGTTGAAGCAGAATTTTACCTGACTCAATTCTATCCCTGGCATACAGGTGAATTTGATAGAGCTAAAATCATAATCAACAACTTGTTGCAACAATATCCCGAAAATCAGATATTCTTATATACAAGCGGTGTATTTAATATTAATCTCAATTATGTCGATAGTGCAATGAATGATTTTCTGAAAATTAAAAATCAAAAATACTATCCAATTCCGAAGTTGTTTGAATTTACTTTGTTTAGGTTGGGAGAATGTAATTTTAAATTGGGGAAATATAATCTCGCTATCGATTACTATAAGGAATTTTTAAAATCTTATAATGAGGAAATATATATCACACAAGCGTTCCTCAATTTGGGTATTGCCTTAGAATTTACAAATAAAAGGGAAGAGGCTTTACAATACTATAACCGGGCTACCAAATCAAAATCGAAATATGGGGATGATCTCTATGCTAAGCATATGGCAAATAATTTTATTAAAAACAGAATTGGAGAAGTAGATAGCCTGATAATTGTTGCACGAAATTATCATAAATCTGGTAAATATTTACAAGCTTTAGCAATTTATAATTCTTTGCTTAAAAGGGGTAATATTGGCGATACGCAAGAAAATGAAATATTATTCAGATATGGTGAATGTTGTTATGATGCAAAGATGTATGACGATGCAAAAATGAATTTTATAAAAATTATAGATAAAAAACCTGAACAATCCAGTTGGTTAATACCTTGGTCAAAATTTTATCTTGGTCAGATCAACCTAAAATCTGGAAATCAATATGTTGCTAAAAATTATTTTATTGATGTATTAAACCATAGTAATTATTTAAACGAGCGCTGGTTGCGTTATAGAACTGAAAGAACTTTAAAATTATTAAATTAATTACTTAATTGGTTCCCAGTCTCCGTATGTTTCTATATTTATTTGAATTTGAGGATCAATCACATAATTTTCAAACGAGTTATAATACCAGCCTAAATATTCAGAGTTACCACCGCTTTGTGTAGTGATTAGAAATCTATTTGGAAGATGTCCGATATTTATTGCTTGATCTCGTGGAAGTGGTTTATCACCAGCTTGAGGATCGATTGGTATCCAGCCATAGTTTGGTAAGTAAATTTCTGGCCAGCGGTGGAAAACATCATCCAGACTTGCATCATCGCCACGCACAACAATACTACCTACATAACGAGCAGGCAATCCAGCAGCACGACATAAAGCAATAAAACTGAATGTATATTCTGAACATGAGCCAGTTCCTCTTTTCAATACGAATGGTGCAGCATTCCAGCCGCCTTCGAGTTTATATTCCAGTGTGTTTCGAACATAATCAAAGATTTTCCTTGCAATCCAGTATGGGTTTTGTTCCGTTCCAACAACTTTTTTTACTAAATCTTTTATATATTCATCATCAATCAAATACTTTGATTCGTTAGTTGTATATGTTTTAATTATTTCCTTTGGGATATCAGTTAATTTTCCACATTTATCAGGAAAAATAAAATATGTTATTTCAGAAATTTTGGCTTTAACTTTCATTATTGTGTTTAATGTAGTCTCATTTTTTATGTTTTTGTAATTAAAAAATGCAAATTGTTGTTTGAATCTATCTTTTATTAAAGAGTAATTTCCTGGAGAAAATTCGATATTGAGTATTTGTTGTTGAGGCAAATTTTCTGGTGTTGCAATATAGACATTTAAATCTTTTAATTCGCCCTGGCCGTAAATTTTAACTTGATGTGTAAATGTAATAATTGCCTGTCGCTCGTTTTCCAATTTAAATAGTTCATCATCTTCTCTGACCAATTGATAGATTTCATCATTTTGGTAATCTACATTCCATAAATATTTTCCATCAAAAGCTAAACCTCTTGGATAGGGTCCTGGCGATTTGATTATTATAATTACATCTCCAGATTTGGGTTCAATCATATATATTTCATCAGCCATACGATCAGAACACCAGAGATATTTCCCATCATATACTAAATCCTGAGGATAATTTGCTGGAGCGGGGAATGATTGAACTGCGGTGCCATCACTTAAATCAATTTTCATAATTTTTTTCTCTCTATAATCTGTGGTCCAGAGTGTATAGCCATCCCATGCTAAACCACAGGGATTATCACTTGGTGCATCTATTGTATTCAATATCGTTCCATCTTTTGGATCCAGTTTATAGATTTTTTTCTGTTTTTCATCTACATTCCATAAATATTTTCCATCGTATGCCAAACCCATAGGCCAGAAACCGGGTGAATTTATTTCACGGATTATTTTTCCATCCGAAGGGTCAATGCAAATAAGTTTATCAACTTTATGATCAGCAAACCATAAATATTTCCCGTCATAGACGAGTCCGGTTGGGTAGTTATACGGAATTTTAAAACTCTTTAAAACTTTTCCTGGATATGAATAAATACTGAGAGTTGTAATTAATAAAAGTACTGTTAAAAATTTTAAATGCTTCATATTTCCTCCTTTTATTTGTTCAGGATCATCTTTTTAATTTTTGTAAATCCGTTAAAATTTAATTTATAAATGTAAACCCCGCTGGGTAAGTTGGAAACATTCCAATTTATGAAATATTGTCCTGGTTGCATTAATTGGTTTAATAATGTGGTAACTTCGTATCCTAAAATGTTATAAATTTTTATCTCAACACTACCTGGGACTGGAATGTCAAACTTAATGGTCGTCGAAGTATTGAATGGATTTGGATAGTTTTGATAAATTTCTGGAAAGTATTGTTCTTGAGACGATAAGTTTATACTGAGAGGTTTGTAGTCAATCAATTCTGTAAGCAAACCATTTATAAAAAATTTTCCAAGGTTAATAATAGTTAAATCTATTTTAACTGGTGGTGTAAATTTTTTTATAGTCCATAATGATGGTGCAATCCAGCTTGTTTCCGGTATTGCTATTATCGGTATTTCAAATGTATTTCCCAGAATTATGACTAAATAGTTTATCGAGTATTTAATTACAAACTTTTTACAATTAAAAACTCCTATCCCTAAATTTACCTGTTCATCTGTAAATCTCTGTCCTGAAATTTTTACTCGAATTGGGTATGTTTGATTGTTGATAATTATGCTGGTATCTTTTGATTTGATGAGATATTCAATAGCAGTATTTTGAGCAAATCTGTAATATGAGTTCCAGCCAACAAAATTCTTAAAGAATTTTATCAAACCAAGCGAATCAAGCACGGTAATTGTGTCAATTCCCGGAAATAATTTGGTGTAAACCCATCCGTTTGTAGTTTCAAAATGGATGTAATTTGTATCGTATGTTAGATTGTTTTCAATCTTTGATTGTATTATATGCGCATTTTTATTTTGATATATTAGCGTATTTGAAAAAGAGTCAATGCGAGTGGTAGAAATTCCAGTAATTGGCATACCTGATGTATCAATTGGTGTTAATTTATAGACCCATTTAAACCCTGAGTTTGTGGGGAAATAATCTGATGCATTTTGTGAAAATGATAAATTGAATAGGAATGTAATTACAAATAATTTTATTAATGCTTTCATTTTACTAATAATAGTTTTTTAACATCATTGAATGTTTTATGACTTATTTCAGATGTTGCAACGATTTGATAAAAGTAGACACCACTTCCTAATGAACTTGTTATGTTGTTCCCAATTTGTATTTGATGATAACCTGCTTCTAATGTTCGCTCAATGAGTTTGTAAATTTCTTGACCGAGTATATTGTAAAGTGAAATCTTTGTTTTGCTCCTATCCGGTAATTGGAATTTTATAATTGTATTTGAATTAAACGGATTTGGATAGTTTTGTTCGATTCTGTAAACATCTGGAAGGTTTGCATTATTGAAGGTTACTTTTATGGTAATATTTTTTAGCGGGGTATTTATGTTTGCACAATTAAAATTTTCAGTTTCTAAATTTTGAATCTTTGTAGAATCCTCAATTATAATTTCATATTTTAAATTCTTACTCTCTAAAATATTCCAGCATATTTTTATGCTTTGCGCATCATTTCTTATGTTGATTTTGGGTAAGTATTGGATTGGAATACTACTGTCAATAATTTCCAGAAAATTGTTGGATTCGAAGCGTACATCGAATGTTGCTTCTGAAGGTATAGGTGGCATTTCAATAGGTTTATTTATTTCATCTGTTGGTTCTCCAAAATAGAGGACCTGTTCATAACCCAGCTCATTTGAAATTTTAATTTTGTTAAATCTTTCTTCTATTTTATTTTTAATTGAAAAAGGTTTATGTTGTAGTGTACTACCTAAAGTGATTGTTGTATCTTTGTAACTTTTCAACCAATAAGCTTTACCCGGTTGAATTGAATCAACAATTTCATATCCTTGATTATATCCGTAAATTATTGGATCAAAGATTTGATTTATTGGAATCGGGATTGTGTGGTCGATCGAGCCAATAAGGTTCCATCCCCGAGTGAGTGTCACATTTGTCTCAGGTAATGGGTCACCTCCAATAGTTTGTGTTGTGTTTTGAGGGAATTTTAACCAGTAACCTTTGCCATTTGTAAGTATTGAATTTGAGATGTAATTTCCATTAAATGAATATGCATTAGAAATTGCTGTTGGGAATACGGCGTTTTTCTGATAATCGGAAACTAATAATGGAACAGATACTAAATTCCATGATGGATTATATGTAACATTCACGGCTTTATTAGCTGGTGTAAATTCATCAGCACCAATATCTGGAGATTGTGAGTTCCTTGGAGCATCATCGATATCGTCTTGAATTAGAGCTAATGGTATTCCCATATTGTTTATCTGAGAATTTGATGTGATTTCAATATGAAGATCACCAAGTGCGGGTGATACGAAAAATGGATTTACACTTATACTCAAACTGTCCTGCTTCGGAGTGAATGCATCTTTCCATTCATCAAGGGTAATTTTATTTGATTGATAAAAACCTATTGCACCGCTTGTACCTGATGTATATAGATTGTTATAATTTGATGAGAAATTGTTTGGTAATGAAGATAAATATATACAATAAGCTTTACCGCTTGAGTTTGGAAGATTTGTTTCGTTCATTACTATATTGTTTTTTAACTCAATATTTGAACCTCCAATAAATTCAAATCCTGTGATTCTACTTTGAGTTGACGAAGAATTGTCTGTTCCAGAAAGATATATGGAGTTATAATAATATTTATCTCCAGTATTCGATAAGTTGCTACTATAAATTGCTCTGGTGATGTTAGGTAATGTTCCATTACCTGAAGCAAGAATATTATAAATCATATTATTTGCAATTAAATTATTGGAGCCAATCCCTGAATTGATTTCTATTCCATATGCCCAGTAATAGTTAGTGTAATTCTTTAAATTTCCAATTTTGTTTTTTTGAATTATCGAGTTGGTTACTCCATCATCAAGGAGAATACCATATACATCATTTTCTCCAGCAAGCTGATTCCAGTCGTGAATATAGTTTTTTTCTATAAGCATTCCCTCCTGCCACTGTGCAGCAATTCCAGCAAAGCCATGATTTGATATATCGCAATTTATAATTTTGTTTCCTATATCTTTGTAATTATAATTATAACCCGAGAGTAAAATACCGATAAATTCTCCAGAGTTATTCAGTGAATCCGCACCTATTCGTATAATTAAATTGCGTATGATATTACTATCTGCATTTGAATTAAATGTTCCTCCAATGAAGATCCCTTTTTTACCATAAGCACCACTCACATTGAGTTTTAAGTTTCTTTGTGGATAAGGCGAATTTGCACCGTCAATTATAATTTTTGAAGCACCAAATATTGAAATGCCATAAGGGTGTAACGGTGTTGGTGTAATGTTTATTGTAGGAGAAACATTAATTGCTGGTTTGATGATTATCTTCTTTTCATCTGATAAATATGATTGTGGACCAATTAATATGGGTTCCTCATTATAAAGAGAACTTATTAGTGTTAAAGTTACATCATTACCTATGATGTTTTCAGTAAGTGTATCTATAGCTTGTTTGATAGAGGAGAATTTACCGCCAGCTCCAACAGTATAAGTGCCACCGAGTAGATTTGCACCTGTAAATGAAATAGTTAATGTATCATTAGCACGATTTTGATCATTACTTAAAAGTGTAAATGCTTGAAGTTTGTACTTACCTGTTTGTTCTATTGTGTAAGTGTTAAATATAATCTGTATTGATTGTTGAGGCAGAATTGTATTAATAGTTTTACTATCTTCAAATATACTTCCAGTTGGTGATACGATTTTAAGTCGTACAGGAGTGTTGCTCAGTGTTGTAGTGCCAACATTTTGGAAAGTTACTGTTGGTTCAAAAGAATTTCCTATTAAAATTTTTGAATTGTTAAGCGGAAAGTCGATCAATGCTGTCTGAATATCATATTGTTGTTGTGGTCGTAATATCTGTACAAGGTCGATTCCAACATAATCTGAATTAAGTCCAGAAACTCCTCCATCATAAATTAGATATCTGAATGCAATATAAATATTAGCACCGTCTGAGATAAAGTTTTTCAATGGATATTTTTTTTGTGCCCAGCCGGTTGTAGAGGTTTTAAAATAATCTACTACTTTGTTAAATGAGCTAATATTTGTATCGGTTGTGGAGATACGAATTTCAATTGAGTCGTCCCATGCTGAATAATCTGGAGAACGGTGCCAGAATGAAAGAGTGTCAGAAGAGTTAATCCCTGTTAAAAGTGGAGTTATTAGCCATTCATCAATTAGAAAATCGTTAGCACCCTGATAGTTGGCTGCAGCATATCCGATTCCGTTGTATGCAGCAAAAACGGATGTGTTACCCTGAAACCATGGACCAGTTGTTCCCCCACCATCGGCGTTTATTGTTTTCCAACCACTTGGTGGAAATCCTGTACTACCTTCAAAACTCTCTTCAAATACCACAGTTGATGTAAAAGAAGGTAGAAATTTGTTTAATGGTTGGTCTATTCTTTTTATGTTATTTGTATTTCTTGGTAATAATGTAAATGGTTTTGATAGTATTTTTCTATCAGTAGTATTGTTTAAGCAATAGACATGAAATTCAGATAAAAAGAATTGTAGAACCAAAGATGTTATAAGCAACTTTTTTAGCATATTTTTTCTTTACTGACTGTGTTATTAAGATTGTAAAAATGTTTGTAAAATACAAATGGAATTAAGTTCAAGATTAGTTTCAAATCTATTAGTTTTTACAAATAACGAAGCTCTTAGTAGAATTTGTTGATTTCAAATAAGATATGGGAATAAAGATTTCGATTTTCCTACACTTGACAATAAAAAAATAATTATATATATTCGAACAAATACTAATATTGAGAAATATTGTATTTATTTAAAAAAATAGGAGAAGGAAAAGTGAAATGGCGCTTATTTATCCAATTATTGGTGGGAGGTATAATTTTTGTTTTGAGTTTTCAAGTTTTATTTTCACAGGGTATTATTGAAAAAAGAGAATCTTCTCAAATCAAAATTCTGGATAAAAATATTATAAGAGATTATATTGATGGACATTTTCTACCGACTCACTTACGGGAGAAGTATTCTAGAAGATATAAAGCTACTGAGAAATTGAATGGTACAGAAGAAAAACATTCACACTATCCAGAACGACCTTGGGAAAAACATAGCAGAGATACAGATTTAGGTGAAGATTTTCTCCCACCTCAGCTGAGATATAAATTTGATTTTCCAGAGAGTAATTCTCGCACTGTGAAGAAACAAGATTTTTTTGATGCTGGTGAGGACTTGCTCTCTTCACAAACTTCTGATACTTTTGCAACTGTATGGGTTGCTCATTATGCATCTGGGTTGGTACCATCTATTGATTATGCGACCGATATTGCAGTTGATGCAAGTGGTAATATTTATGTAACTGGGTATAGCGATTCTTTACTTGTAGGTTATGATTTTTTAACTATAAAATATAATAATTTAGGTGTACAGCAATGGGTTGCAAGATACAATGGGCCGGGGAATGGTGATGATTATGCAACAGCAATCGCAGTAGATGGTTCAGGGAATGTTTATGTAACAGGTTCGAGTGATGGTTCAGGTACATACTCTGATTATGTCACAATCAAGTATAATAGTTCAGGTGTACAGCAGTGGGTTGCAAGATACAATGGAGCGTATTCTGATTCTACAAAAGCAATCGCAGTAGATGGTTCAGGGAATGTCTATGTAACGGGTAAGAGTTATGTTTCAGGCACACACTCTGATTATGTCACAATCAAGTATAATAGTTCAGGTGTACAGCAGTGGGTTGCAAAATACGATGGATATTCGAATAATGATTATGCGACAGCAATCGCGGTAGATGGTTCAGGAAATGTTTATGTGACGGGTGTTAGTTATGGTTCAGGTACATACGAGGATTATGCCACAATCAAGTATAATAGTTCAGGCGTACAGCAATGGGTTGCAAGATACAATGGACCAGCAAATTATACTGATCATACAAGAGCAATTTCAGTGGATGGTTCAGGAAATGTTTATGTGACGGGTGTTAGTTATGGTTCAGGTACAAACGAGGATTATGCCACAATCAAGTATAATAGTTCAGGCGTACAGCAGTGGGTTGCAAGGTATAATGGACCGGGGAATGGTGATGATAGAGCAACAGCAATTTCAGTGGATGGTTCAGGAAATGTATATGTGACAGGTTGGATTGTAGGTTCAGGCACAGGGTATGATTATGCCACAATCAAATATAATAGTTCAGGTGTACAGCAGTGGGTTGCAATGTACAATGGACCGGGGAATGGTAATGATAGAGCAACAGCAATCTCAGTAGATGGTTCAGGAAATGTTTATGTGACGGGTTCGAGTGTTGGTTCAGGTACAAACGAGGATTATGCCACAATCAAGTATAATAGTTTAGGTGTAGGGCAGTGGGTTGCAAGGTACAATGGACCGGGGAATGGTGATGATAGAGCAACAGCAATCTCAGTAGATGGTTCAGGAAATGTTTATGTGACGGGTTCGAGTGTTGGTTCAGGTACAAACGAGGATTATGCCACAATCAAGTATAATAGTTTAGGCTTACGGCAGTGGGTTGCAAGGTACAATGGACCGGGGATATCTTCCGATGAGACAAAAGCAGTCTTAGTAGACGGTTCAGGAAATGTTTATGTGACGGGTTATAGTTATGGTTCAGGTACATACGATGATTATGCCACAATCAAGTATAATAGTTCAGGCGTACAGCAGTGGGTTACGAGGTACAATGGACCGGGGAATGGTAATGATAGAGCAACAGCAATGGCGGTAGATGGTTCAGGAAATGTCTATGTAACGGGTTCGAGTGTTGGTTCAGGTACAGGGTATGATTATGCCACAATCAAATATAATAGTTCAGGCGTACAGCAGTGGGTTGCAAGGTACAATGGACCGGGGAACGATGAGGATGGGGCAATAGCAATCTCAGTAGATGGTTCGGGAAATGTTTATGTAACAGGTAAGAGTGCAGGTTCAGGTACAAGGTATGATTACGCCACAATCAAGTATAATAGTTCAGGCGTACAGCAGTGGGTTGCAAGGTATAATGGACCTGTGAATTATGATGATTATTCAAAAGCAATCGCAGTAGATGGTTCAGGAAATGTTTATGTGACTGGTATGAGTGTAAGTACAATCACTTATCCTTCCAATTATGATTATGATTATGCCACAATCAAGTATAATAGTTCAGGCGTACAGCAATGGGTTGCAAGATACAATGGACCGGCTAATTATAATGATTATTCAAAAGCAATCTCAGTAGATGGTTCAGGAAATGTTTATGTGACGGGTGTTAGTTATGGTTCAGGTACAGGATACGATTATGCCACAATCAAGTATAATAGTTCAGGTGTACAGCAGTGGGTTGCAAGATATAATGGACCGGGGAATTATTATGATGAGGCAACATCACTCGCAATAGATGGTTCAGGAAATGTTTATGTGACGGGTGTTAGTTATGGTTCAGGTACAAACGGGGATTATGCCACAATCAAGTATAATAGTTCAGGTGAAGAGCAGTGGGTTGCAAGGTACAATGGACCGGGGAATTATTATGATGGAGCAACAGCAATCTCAGTAGATGGCTCAGGAAATGTTTATGTGACGGGTTATAGTTATGGTTCAGGTACAAACGATGATTATGCCACAATCAAGTATAGTAGTTCAGGCGTACAGCAGTGGGTTTCAAGGTACAATGGACCGACGAATGGTAATGATAGAGCAACAGCAATCTCAGTAGATGGTTCAGGAAATGTTTATGTGACGGGTGTTAGCAGTTACCGTAATTCGTCAATTTATACAACAATAAAATATGTACAAAGAACAGTTAACATCGAGCCTGAAAAATACCTATTACCATCATCCTATAATCTTGAACAAAACTATCCAAATCCGTTTAATCCTATTACTACGATAAAATATCAACTTCCTGTGGAAAGTAAAGTATCTTTAAAGATATACAATGTACTCGGTCAGGAAATTAAGACCCTTGTAGATGAAGTACAGGAAACTGGCTTCAAATCGGTAGAATGGAACTCAACCGACAATTCAGGAAAGTTTGTATCAAGCGGAGTTTATTTTTACAGGATGGATGCAACGAGCGTAGCAGTGCCAAATAGAAAGTTTACGGATGTTAAAAAGTTGGTTGTGTTGAAATAAAAAATGATACAGTTCGTGTAGATTCCATCGTCTTACATAAAAAATATTAAATGGGAGATTTTTAATACTCAAGATCAATCGTATCTGAATGCCATATTATATTATTTTCTATATTTTGTAATTCCTTGAAAAAATGCTAAATTAAAGCTGGCCGATTTCAAAGGGGAAAATATAGTATGTTAAAAAAAATATATTTAATTTTTGTCCTGAACATCGTCTTACCAAACTTTTCCATTCAACTGTATGGATTTGAAAATTTAATAAAACTTAACCCACAAAATTTAGAATTTTCCTATCACTTTGTACACTATACAGTTAAAGATGGACTTATCGGAAATCGGATTAGAGCGTTATATCAAGATTCAAATGGTTTTTTATGGATTGGTACCACTGAAGGGATAAGTATATTTGATGGAACTAATTTCACGAATTGCTCAATCGTAGATAGTGTTCTGTTAGGTAGAGTAATATGCTTTTTAGAAAGTAAAAAAGATTCAAATTTAATATGGGTAGGTTTAGAAAATCAGGGAATTTTAAAATATTCAAATGGAAATTTTTCTCGTATAGAAATTGATCCTATTAATAGAGATGCGAATTCTGTTTTGTGTTTTTTTGAAGATGCAGATGGAAGGTTATGGTGCGGGACTGGTGATGGAATATATATATTGAATAATGGAAAAATTTTTAAATTAAAAAATGATACAGAATGGAAAACCGCAAAAAAAATTTTTCAGATTTCCGACAATTTAATCATCATTGTGAGTGATTTTAATTGTGTTGTTTATGATATTTCCAATAAAGAATGGAGTACTATACAATTAAATCTGTTACCCGGAGATTACACTGTTGATGCTATTATGGATTCCGAAAAAAATATTTGGATTGGAACAGCGAATGGATTGTTGGTTCGTATCATGAATCAAAAGATATTACAGGTACTCAAATCTGAACATCAACATATTAAACCCCTTCTCGATGATGGTTCGGGATTTATTTGGGCAGCTGATTTAAAAGGTATTTGGAAAATTAAAAAAGAAAATCCTTTAGACAATATGTTTTTGACAGAGTTAAATGGCTTACCTTTTAGAAGTTCATATGTGATGCATAGGGACTTCGAAGGAAATTTATGGTTTGGAAATTTTTATGATGGTTTAGCGAAACTTGAAAATATGAACATCGTGTATTTTTATTTCAATAATGTTCGTGATGCAGTGCAGTATGATGGAAATATTTGGGTAGCAACTAACGATAAGTTAATCAAGATTTTTCCAAAAGCATCTGATGTTTGGTCCTTTAAAGAGTTTTATTTAAATATTAAAGATAAATCAAAGAAAGTTGAGGTAATTACAACAGACAGGAATGGAAATTTATATTGCTCTATAACGGATAGTGCAGTTTTTAAGTTTAATTTAAATAATGTTATACCAATCTTCGTTGAGGAATATAAACAAAAAAATTTAGTTTGGGGGTTATATTACGATAAAAAGGGTCATTTATGGTGTGCAACTCAGTTTAAACCGTATGGTTTTTTTACTCCATTCCGTAAATTTTTTCCAAAGAGTATCTTTCAAATGTCGGAGGGAGATGAGGTGTATAAAATATTTCAAAGCAATGATAATACAATCTGGATTGGATTATATGAGGGAGGTTTATTTACATATTCAACTGATGAAAATCATGAGATAATCAATGTGAAAGAAGTTAATGAATTTAAATATAAAAGAGTGCAATCTTTTTATGAATGTAATGACAGCAGAATATTTATTGGTACTTTAAGAGATGGTGTATTTATTTTGGATTCATTAGGTTATAAAAATTTAAATATTACTCATGGGTTGCCAAGTAATTCTGTTTTTGATATTACAGCAGATAATCACTCGTTAGTTTGGTTTGCAACTGCACATGGAATGTGTTATCTGAATCTAAGAAATCCTTTTCAAATTAAAGTTGTGCCAGAACTTTTTGGGGGTTCATATAATAAGTGTGGTATTTTATCTGATGAAAAAGTATGGGGTTTATCTCAACATGGTATATTTATTTATTCGTACAGAAGGGATACGTTGGGATTGATACCCCCTCCAGTCTATATAAAGAAAATGACTGTGAATGGAAAGGAAATAAAACTTCAGAATGAGATGGAATTTTCATATGATCAAAATAATTGCGAGATTGAATACATTGGGGTTAGTTTTAAAGGGGAAAAAGCTATTAGATATGAGTATATAATTGATGGAGAAAATCAAAATTGGCAGGTTACGAATAATAACAAAATATTATTTCTATCGCTAAAGCCAGGAAAATATAAATTTTCAGTTCGAGCAATTAACATAAATGATTTAGTCAGTACAAACCCTGCTTCAATAACATTTACAATTCTTCCACCATTTTATAGAACCTGGTGGTTTATTACTTCCTTCATTTTTTTAATATTTTTAATGGGATACATTTTGTATAATTATCGTGTTAGTCAATTATTAAAGATAGAAAGATTGCGAACACGAGTCGCATCCGACCTTCATGACGAAATTGCTACCAATTTGAGTAGTATAGCTATGTTTAGTAAAATTGTACAAGACGAAGCTAAATTAAACTCCCCATTACTTGAACGTATAATAACATTGGCAAAAGAATCTGTAGATTCTATTCGTGATATTATATGGACAATTGATACAAAAACCGAAACAATTGAGAGCTTATTGGTTCGTTTTCGTGATTTGATTGTTCCTTTATGTAAGGTAAAGATGATAAATCTTAATTTCGAAATTCCTCCAAAAGAAATATTACCTTCAATGAATTTATCACCCGAAATACGGAAAAATTTATGGCTGATTCTAAAGGAAGCAGTAAACAATGTATGTAAGCATTCTGGATGTTCAGACCTTACAATTATTACTAATTATAGTTCGGGCTATTTAAATATTAAAATTGTTGATAATGGTAAAGGTTTTGACCCTAACAAAATTACTTCTGGTAAGGGAATAAATTCAATAAAAATGAGAGCAAAAGAATTGAAGGGGAAATTAATAATAAAATCTGAGCGTAATATTGGTACGGAATTGTTAGTTTCATTAAAAATTGAAAAATAGAATTAAATGCTCTGGCTGACTTATTATAATTTTTTAAAACATAGTTAATTTGTTCTATTGCTAATTTGAAGTAATAAATATACATTTTAATAAAAACAATATTTTGTTCCCTATGCCAATTAGCGTAGCAATAGTTGAGGATAACGCCGATTATAGAAATGGAATTGCGTATATTCTGCGGACAACAAAGTCTTTTGAAGTGGTAGGAGTATATGCTACAGCAGAGGATTTTTTAGATGATGTCGATGATCTTCAACCAGATGTTGTATTGATGGATATTGGTCTGCCCGGAATTTCAGGTACTGAAGCCACCGCGATTTTGAAGCAAAAATTTCCAAGAATACAAATTATTATCTTATCAGTTTATGAGGATGACGATAATATATTTAATGCAATTTGTGCTGGTGCTATTGGATATATTGCCAAACCAGTTATGCCCCAACAGTTATTAGAAGCAATAGATAATGCTTTTTGTGGAGGAACACCGATGTCGCCTCATATAGCAAGAAAAGTAATAGAAATATTCAAACAAATTGCCCCACCCCCAAAAGCTGATTACCACCTAACTCCACGAGAACTTGAAGTTTTAGAATGCCTTGTTCAGGGCTATGATTATAAACAAATTGCTGATAAGCTCTTTTTGAGTGTTTTTACAGTTCGTGCACATTTGAGAAATATTTACGATAAACTGCATGTCCATTCCAAATCACAGGCAGTTTCAAAAGTGCTAAGCGAGAGATTACTACCCAAGAAATGAAATATGCTCCGTTGAATTAAGCTTGCAAAATATATATATCGATCTGATTAAGTTACCGATTTTTGCATACTTAAATCTGAAATTTTATTCCTCAATAAATTAAATTCCTAAATAATTATATCCCTTCTTCTAAATGTAATTTATAAATTCAAGAAACCTTCTGATTTTTACCATCTTAAAAATAGTTAATTTGTTCTATTTACATTTACGACTCACCAAAATATATTAAATACTGAATTTACACAGAATGTTAAATATGAAATTCCATATTAACCTATAACTAAAAAGGAGTTGGTCATATGATATATTTTATTGTGCGATCAAAAATAATTTTACTCCTGTGTGTTTTTTTAAATAGTTTAACATTCCCACAGAATAATAAAGTTAACTGGTCGGCATTTGATATGGGGTATGTTGAGATGAATTCAGATAATACTTTTATAAAGTCAGTTGTTGGACAAAACTTTGTAGGCGTAACTAATCAATCCAACACACAAATCATAAGTGGATTCCTTGCTGATACCTTATTTTATACGGTAGTAGTCGGTTTGAAACTAATTGATGGGTTACCCACAGAATTTTTATTGCACCAAAACTACCCGAATCCTTTTAATCCTACCACAACAATAAATTTCGAATTACCAATTACATCATATGTGACCCTAAAAGTTTACAACTTACTCGGCCAAGAAATAATTACACTCGTGAATGAAAATAAAACAGCTGGCAAGTATAATGTTGTGCTGGATGGTTCGCAATTGACTAGTGGGATTTATTTTTATCGAATTACTGCCAGAGATCCATCGTTAAGTTCAAAATACATTTTTACATCAACTAAAAAAATATTGTTAATTAAATAAACTAAAAATTTTAAAGGAGATATAACAATGAAATATTTAACAAGTTTGATGTTAACAATTATAATTTTGTTGATATTTTCTTTATCAACATTTGGTCAAATTCCTCGCTTGTTATCATACCAGGGAGTTTTGACGGATAGTTTGGGAAATCCCAAACCCGATGGTTCATACCAGATAACATTTCGTCTGTATGAGTCAGCTGTTGGGGGAAGTAGTATCTGGAGCGAAGAAAAAACATTAGAGATAAAGCGTGGGCTATTTAGCACGATACTTGGTGACCAAAATCCTTTTGATGCAGATGTAAAATTTGACAAACAATATTGGATGAGCTTACAGGTTGCCTCAGAACCTGAATTATCCCCAAGAATTCCTTTGACAGCAGTGGGATATAGTTTAAACTCATTAAAAGCAGATACTGCTGGTTTAGCAATCACAATTCCTGATGGAATTGTAACAACTTCAAAAATTGCCGATAATTCAATAACATCTGCAAAGATAGCGGATGGAACAATTATTGGATCTGACTTCGCTGAAAATTCTATCACATCACCGAAAATTGCATCAGGACAGGTTGTGAAAAGTTTAAATGGGTTGCGAGATAATGTTTATTTATCTGCAATTGGTGGTGCAACAATCAATTCAAGTAATGATACGATATACATTAATGCTGGCAGTGGTGGGGGTGGAACAGGTATACAGGGCATTCAGAATACTAATAACACACTAAGCATCACTAACCCTAACGGACCTACTGCAACCGTCAATCTTAAAGTTCCACTATCTTTCAGTGATTCATTAAATAACATATTATTTCCATATACAGAACGTGGTGTTCTGAAGGTTTCAAATTTTGGTACAGCAAATTCAATTTACGGGGTTCAAACAGGATCTGGAAAATCTATTCATGGGCTTAATACTGGAACTGGAATAGCTGGAATGTTTACTATTGATAATGCTTCTAATACGAATGTTGCACTTTCAGGGCAAACAAATGGTAGTGGCACGGCTGTTTATGCTTATCAAACAGGTACTGGTATGGCAGCGCACGCACTGATTAATAATTCCGCAAGCAATATGCCTGCGTTAAGAACAGAAACAAATGGTTCCGGAGTTTCTGCATATGCATATCAGACAGGAACTGGGATGGCGGGTCACTTCCATATAAACAACACAAGTAGTTCGAAAGATGCTCTTCTTGTTGAAACCAATGGTCAGGGGGGTTCTGCTGCAAAATTCAAGATCACAAACGCAAGCAATAATAACCCTGTAATTAATTTAGAAACATATGGAACTGGTTATGCACTTTTTGCTAATAAATATACAACCGGGACTGCAGTAGAAGTTAGAAATACCTCCACAGATGGGAGAGCAGGTTGGTTTCAAATAAACAATGCATCAAATCCAAAAGATGCTTTAAGCGGGGTTACAAACGGTAGTGGTGATGGTATACAGGGTATTGTTAGTGGCTCTGG
Source organism: Ignavibacteriota bacterium (assembly GCA_003327435.1). Classification (GTDB taxonomy): domain Bacteria; phylum Bacteroidota; class Ignavibacteria; order UBA10030; family BY39; genus BY39. The sequence goes on along the minus strand of QOQV01000005.1, from coordinate 122,574 downwards.
AGTAGGAGTAAGAGGAGAATGTAGTTCAACTTCTGGCTATGGAGGATGGTTTGAGATTAAAAACATATCGAACAATAAGATTGCAATAGGTGGTGTAACGAATGGAAGTGGTACAGCGGTTTTTGGTAGTAACAGTGGAACTGGTTATGCTGGCCTTTTTCAACAAACAAATCCCAGCACATTTACGCAAGCACTTGTTGCGTCACATGCAAACTCAAACGCCTATGCTCTTTGGGTTGAAGGTAATGCACATGTGGGAAAAAATTTGTATGTTCATGGCTCAAAGTCTGCTGTGGTACCAATAGGTGTTAGTAATCCTGAAAATGCTGATGTTGAAAAGAATGCAGAAGAATGGAGAGCGTTGTATTGTGTTGAAGCTACGGAGTTATGGTTTGAAGATTTTGGTTTTGGGAAATTGAACAACGGATCGGTCACTATTCAAATAGAAAATATTTTCTCAAAAACGGTGAATACTAATGCTGATTACCACGTTTTCATCACACCTTATGGTGAATGCAAACAGCTTTATGTAACTAATAAAACTCCAAATTCTTTTACTGTAATCGAGTCGGATAATGGTAGTTCTTCAATTGAATTTAGTTATAGAATAGTTGCTAAGCGACTGGGTTATGAAGATAAACGTCTTGAAAGAATAAATCTCCAACAAATTGAATTTAAAAATAATGAAATATTAAAACCACAGAAGATTGATAATGATAATAAACAAAATCCATCAGAATCAAATCCTGAAATGGAATAGTTGTATGATTTAATTGTACTCAAAAGATAGAGACGAAAAATTTAGTATAAAGATAGCAACATCGAAAATGAAATATAAAGAATCTATGGTTCGGTAGATGGTTAAAAAATATTATAACTTATTTTTAAAGGAGATAAAATCATGAAACACTATGGAATATTATTGGTGATATTTTTATCAACGATATTAACGCATTCCAACATTTATCCTCAAGCTTTTACTAATATAAATGTTCCGTTTCCGGGTGTTTGTAAAAGTTCAGTTGCCTGGGGCGATTATAACCTTGACGGATACCTCGATATTGTATTAACCGGTTTTGATGGAACCAATAGGATAACAAAGCTCTATAAAAATGTAGGAGGAAATTCATTCATCAATGCTTCCGGACCATTTGTTGGATCAATCGATGACACAGTCTCGTGGGGCGACTAAGATAATGATGGGGATTTGGACATTTTACTAATCGGTTACGTCGGCACAAACAGTATTAAAATTATATATCGTAATGATCAAAATGATATCTTTACTGAAATTAACTCAGCACCTCCATGATACTCTTTCAGTAAATGTTGGCTGGAATATGATTGGCTCGATAAGTCAGGAAATTCCTGTTTCACATATTCAATCTGAACCTGCTGGTATGATTACATCTCAGTTTTACGGATATAATAATGGTTACTTTGTAAGCAATACAATTTTGCCAGGTAAAGCTTATTGGGTTAAAGTAAATAGTAAAGGTAAATTGATATTATCGGCATCGAATGAGAAAACTGAAGAAAGATGTATCAAGATTATTCCTATAAACGAATATCCGCCAAATCCGCCAGGTGAATCTATTTTGCTCAACATACCGACTGAATTTAATCTTGAACAAAACTATCCAAATCCGTTTAACCCATCTACAATAATTAAGTACGCAATTCCTGAAGAATGTATTGTACATATATCAATTTATAATATACTGGGGCAGGAAGTTATAAGATTGGTTGACGAGCAGAAGGAAGCAGGTTATTACACGATAGAGTTAAAATTAAATGAAAAATTATCTTCTGGTGTTTATTACTACCGTATGGAAGCATCATCTATAAAAAATGTAAGAAATTATACTAATGTGAAGAAAATGTTATTGTTAAGGTAGTAGGTATTCTTGAAATAAAAATTAATATATAAGGAGGATGTATGAATAGAAAGGTAATAATTATATTGGTCGGAGCAATATTTTTGATTGGTAGTTTGATAATTAATTTAAAATTTGATGGCAAGGATACAACTCTTAGATCACAAGAAAATTGTACAAAATGTAAATCTTCTGCAACAACTGAAAGATTCAATGGAAATGATACAATATTAACACCTGTTGAAAGGTTGCATACATTTGAAGAAATTATGAAGTTGGATAATGATGAAGATATATCCTATTTAAATAAAAATAGAAATTTATTGCTATCACCAATTAATCCCTGGGTTCAAAAAGCACCTATTGGAATTGAAGATATATCCCAACCAACCTCAGAAAAAATTTATTATTCAGGTAGAGTTTTTTCACTTTCTTACTGTGAATCAGAGTTTTTCTACAAAGGGCTATTAGTAGGTGCTGGTGGTGGTGGTTTGTGGCGACAGGATGGTTCAAACTTTATTCCTATAGGTGATAAATTACCATCACCTTTTATTGGTGCGGTGGCAATTGATCCTAGTTACTACAATAGGATTTTTGTTGGTACTGGACATATTCATGAAGCGGGTGGTGCTGGTGTATTTAGAACAAACGATGGTGGATTAAACTGGGAACAAATGTCTTTACCATCAACACCATCTGGTGTTGCAAGAATTTTAATTTTAGGGAATTTAGTATTGGTAGCAAGCGATATTGGTATTTTTAAATCTTCAAATATGGGTAATAGTTGGGAATGGGTTTTAAATATAAAAACAACTGATATTTCCAACGCATCTGATGGTTCGTATTTTTTAGCAGGATGTCCAATTTATGGAGTCTATAAATCCACCGATCAAGGAAGTTCCTGGGAATTATTGGTTGAACCGTTTACTTCATCAGGGTTACCACTCCCAGGTGATAATTTAGGCAGAGTTTCAGTTCAAATTTCTAAGAGTAATAAAAATATTGCATATGCGTTAATAGGTTATAGTAATAAAGCTTCATTTATTGGTATATATAAAACAACTGATAAAGGATTAAACTGGAAAAATGTATCACCTACTGCGAATGTTACTCCGAAGTTTTTTGGTCAACCTAATTTTAATAATGTTATTTTAATAAATCCATCAAATCCAAATGTCGTTTGGGCTGGTGGTGTACTTTTAATCCGTACATCAGATGGAGGATCAACCTGGAATGAAGTTGGGGCTACTACGAATTATCCTCGTTTAGTTCATCCAGATATCCATGCATTATTATATGTAGGAGATAGTCTGTTTGTTGGAGGTGATGGCGGAGTATTTGTTACAAGTAACGAGGGTGCAAGCTGGTCTTATTCTTATAATAGGTGCTTACCAATATCCATATTTCATAATTTTGCAATCGATAAAATTGATGGGAAATTGCAGGTAGGTGGAATGCAAGATAATGGAATTGCACATAATTCAAGAACGAACCCAGATTATTGGGTAATGCCGACTAAGGGTGATGGGATTGATGCTTCTATTACTGCCTTACCCTCTAATTATTTCTATGGAGTATGTAATGGAGGAACTGGAAATGTCAGCAGAGTTAGATATTATTATGATGGAACAAATATAGTTGGAATAAATCAATCTATATTACAAGCAGGAGATACAATGATGAATTTCTGGAATGGAAGGATATGCGTTGATCCATTATCTGAAAGTAAAGTTTATACTAATGCTGACAACTATGTTTATTGGTCAACTAATTATGGTAATAATTGGTCAAGAATGAATTCAAGCCCGCTTGCTGGCACTGTTGGTGAGGTGAATATTAATAAAGATGGTTCATCTTTATACGCTCCAACAAATGGTAGTTCTCAAAGAATAGTGCGTTTTGATAAGATGGTAACAACCTGGTCAATGGTAGACCTCGATTCAAAATTGCCAACATCAAACACTCTGAAGCGTATCTCAACATCAAATAAATCAAATGATATTGTTTATGTTCTCATGAATAATGTAGATACGGGTAGAATTTATATGTCTACAAACAGGGGTCTCAGTTGGAAAAACATTACTGGGAATCTTCCTCCAAAATTGAGTATCTATGATATTGTTGATCATCCAGAAGTTGATAATGTACTGATCATTGGTACTGAAATGGGATGTTATTTATCAATAAATTCTGGCGCTAATTGGTGGCGGTGGTCGTCAGGAATGCCTGCAGCTGTTAGGGTGAAGGATTTAGAGTTGACCAATAAAAATGGGGAGTATTATGTAATTGCAGCAACTTGGGGAAGGAGTACATTCGAGCGTCCTATTTCTGGAATCAATCCAAATATAGAACTATCATTTCAAAAGCAATATTTTCCATTCGTAAATTTTGGACAAATTGTACAATGCAGCGTATGGGTAAAAAATACTGGGAATGCGGATTTGAGTATTACATCAGTTTATAGTCCCGACACAAGTATAATTATTAGACCAATTGGAGGTGTGATTCTTCCAAGTGAAAGTTTAAAGTTTTATTTTACATTTGTAGTTCCTGAAAGGATAATTGGAAATTTCAATAAAGAAATATTTTTCGAGCATGATGCAGGTGGTCCACCAGAGAAGTTTAGTATTAGTGGGTTTGTTGGTGATCCCACGAGTTACCGTACCTTCCCACCAGAAAGTTTAATTGTGAAAAAAGGAAAGAATCGTAAAACAAGTTCGAATACCTGGTGTTTTGTTTTTGATAATAATTGTGAGAACCGATATGGTGCCAAGGGGTTATATGTCGAGTTTAAAAATACTGTTCTTGAAATTTTAGATTCTTATCCTTTTCATAAATTTGAAAAGTTAGATGAAAAAGGTAAAAAATGGAAGTTTTTTGATGGAATGGTGGATAAAGAAACAAATGCAAGAATTTGTGTGGTTACCAAAAAAATTAAAGAACAAATTGTGACAAAATGGTGGTGGATCGCTGATATTGCAACCTGGGAAGATGATTTTGAAGTAGTACGAGAAGGAATTTTATGTGGAATTAATGGTAAAAAACTATCAGAAACTTTTTTATCTAATGTTAATATGCCTAATACTGCAAATTTCAGAGAAGAAGTTTTCAATTTAATGCCGTTCAACAAAGAAAACCAATTAATTATTGGTGTACAGGATCCAGATGCAAAAAGTAAGAGAGTTGCATATGTAGCATTCACTAAACATAACGATTTATATGGCTCACTTACTACGGGCAGAAGTGGAAAAACACACGATGGACCTCCCCGTAAGTTAGATTTTTTTAATGATGGTAAAAAAATGATTGGTCCTATTAAAAAGCTTACACCAGATAAACAAAATAATAGGCTATTTGCAGAACTTATTGCATTTAAGTTAAATCTGTATGCAAGTGATCTGGGTATAACTCCACCATTCAAGGAAGAAGTATTAACAGGTAATAGTTTTAAAAAATCTGTTGGAGTTGAACCATCACCATGGCGGACTTTACGATATAAGGAGATAGGGCATGCTTTGAATAATAAACATTTACACGAAATCGACTCACTTGCAAATATTTACATGACTTATGGAGATAGTTCACAAATTGGAAGTGCTGAAGAACTTTACTCGGCAATTTACAAAATAAATCGTGCTTTCGTTGGCACTATTGATACGGTATCGTTTGCTACACGATTAGTATTTACAGGTGTAAAACCAATTGCTGAGGTACCATTTCTCGAACGTGATGAAACATATAGACCTGTTATAAAATCACAGGACCAGATTGCACATTCGATCCCAGATGAATTCGAGCTGTATCAAAACTATCCCAACCCGTTTAATCCGATAACAACTATCGAATTTTATTTTCCTGTTTCTGCGATTGTTACACTAAAAATTTATGATATCATTGGTAGGGAAGTCGTAACATTAATCGATCGGCAGGAGATGGATGAAGGACATAATTATGTTGAATTTGAGGCAAGGGATTTAGCATCTGGAATTTATTTTTATAGAATAACCGCAGAGTATACTTCAGAAGATGAAAGCGGGTTAAAACAAATTTTTGTTGAGTCCAGGAAGATGCTATTGTTAAAGTAAGTTTTGTTTATCGTGATTGAAATCAAAATCCAATTTGTAATGCAAATTGGCTTGTTGTTTAATATTATCTTTAATGGAATTTTCATTTTCTATCGCGTGCAATCAGTTTTGCTTCTTGCTTCTTTGTTGAAATAATTAAGATACATATTCATCTGTCCAATATCCTGATGTGTAATTTTACCAACTCAGTACTCCCTTTTTATCTTTGCTTAATGCAATTCTCTCAAAAAGCATAGAATTTATCTGTCTTATTAACTCTCTTACAGACCAATTTTCGCTGATACATTGTTTTTCATAGAAAGACCTTGCTAAATCATCGCTAACGCTTAATAGTTCAACATAGTGGCTACATGATAATTTTCCAGACAGTGTCTGGAATTTTGGATACTTAATCCAATTTCCCAATATGTTTGAACAAGTATATTGTTTATAGTTCTCGCTACCTGTTTTCTTGCGGATTCTAAAAGTGTTCCAATAGAATCAATGAGGTTGGTGTAATTTATTACATCCTGTTTTTTTAACTATTTTCTTTTGATTTTTCATAATTTAATCTGGCTTTTCTCCCCACACCCTGTCAATCACCCGTTTAATCTTCTCCTCGTAGGTTTTCACCATCTCCCGCAGGATGTATATCAACTTTCGTTCAGATGCGAGTATAGATACAATTCATTGGTTATTTAAAAAATCTTCATTTGATCTGCTCTTTCCTTTTTTATTTTTCCTATTAAATTTATAATGTTCTTAAGATTAGATAAAAACTCATCAGACTTTAGTGGTATGTACTCAAAAGAATCAGGTGAAATCTTCTTTATATTAAATTCTGAATTCTCTGAATAAAATGGATTTTTTTGAATGTTTTCAAAATAATTAACTATTTCGCTTTTCTTTTCTTTTTTCAAGATTTTAATACTTTCTCTTTCCTCAAAATATTCACCATTATCAATATTCTTTACTGAAATGTTTTCTGTGATTTTGGGATTGATAATAAACATTATTTTCTCTTGATGAAGTGATAGTTCATTAAAAAAGAGGTTATTAATGTGAGGATCAAAAAAACTATATCCAACAACAATAAAGTAATTTTTTTTATTTAAACTTTTTCCAAATTCTTCAAGTAAATTAAAAAAAGGCTCTACAGTATATATTTTTACCCCATGCCCAAAAATTAAAAATGGCTTTATTTCAATATTTTCAACTGAATTATTTTCGCTTTTAACAATGTTCCCATCATACATACGTGCCCAGTCAAGAGAGCCGTGTAATTTGTAATAATTAATTCTTGAATTTGTATATGAATTATTCTGAATATTATCAAAGCCAACCCATTTATTGCTTACAAAACCAGTATATACAGCATTCTCAACTTTAAATGCTTCTTCAAGTACTAAATCGTTGTTAAGTGTAAAAATATCAAGTTTTTCTGTCGTTTGACTCATATTATTTTCAATAAAATTCTTTAAAGGTTCAATAAAATCTAAGTTGGAAATTTTCAGCCAATCCTGGTAACATTTTGTTTTTATCTTATTTTCAATACTGGAATATAAATCTAATTCATGGCTTTCAGATTCATTATTAAATTCTTGTTCAAGCAATGTTATTTTATCTGACCAATTACCTGTTACAGGGTAGGGCAATAAATTTTCCCTATTTTTAATTCTCCGCAATAAAAGGGCAAACTCTTCGATGTTTGGCATATAAATATATTTCCCATCAGAATCAAGGCTACGCCATCTGGCATGATATTCGAGACAAGAGAGAATAAATTTAATGGTTTTTCTTTCAACTTTCGTAAAGATACTATCGCTGTCTAATCGAGATCGTTGTTCAATATCTTCAAGCATTTCACTGGACAATTTACAACCAGCCGGCTTTGAAAAGCCTGCTCCTGTAAAAAAAAGAGTTTCTTTTAATATATAAGTAAAATCGTTTTTCATCATATAAACCACACCGTTTTTTTGGAAACATAGTTATCGCATAACTCCTGCTTTTCAAAATTTGCAACATATTCCGCAAGTAATTTTGAATATATAGTTGTTACAGGTTGATCCTTTTGTTTAAGGCTTTTCCAATACAATCTCGAAAATTCATATACCTGACTTATTAATGTATGATGCTGGTTATCAAAAGTATTATTTGGATCGTAAATTTTCACCTTAATTGGAAATTCTTCCTGATTAATTGGATTAAGCGGTTTTTCCCAATATCTTAAATTGTTAAATATTAAGTATTCATTTTTTTCGAGCTCAATATAAATCCCGCTTTGTGGCATCAATCTTTCATATTCAAGATCAAAACATAGATCAGTTGTTGCTTTTGTATCGTTAATTTCTACGACAACATAATTTATATTTGAAAATTTTTCGCGTAAAGCTTTTTCTATTTTTCTATTCTCTTCATTGCTAAGGGGTTTATAATAGTGAATAACTATTCTTTCAATATCTTTATTTCTATCTTTTTTATATTTATCTATTTTATATTTATCTATGGATTGAATGAGCCCTTTACAAATTTCTTCAATTCTTGAAGTAGGATAAAAATTTAATTCCTGTATAATTCCTTCATTATCAAAAAATACGCACGAACCTATGTATTCATTTCTTTCTTTTAAATATACATTAAACCCAATAATTAATTCATCATAACGTGATTTTGATAATTTCCATGGTATACCTCCAATTTTTGCAAGCATTGCAATTGCAATATTTGGAAGGCTAAAATGAAAATTTTCAAGGAATATTTTATTTCTTTCAATAAATTGTGAGGGGATATTTTTATCAAGAAGTATTTGTTTTATTTTAAAATATATTTTTGATTCTTCTTTTGTTGCATTAGTTTTTGAAAATGGCACTATACAAACAGCAATCAAATTTTCATATTTATTTTGATTTAATTTATTATTTATTTCATCAACAATGCTATTAAGACTATTATACTTAATCTTTATTCCACTAACATTAGCAGGTATTCCTACGTAACTTTCCAGTCCGGGAAAATGACGATATCCTCTTGAAAAGTAACCTAATAATTTGTTTGCTGCCTCAGAATCAGGGTAAATAAACAGAAGTTGAAATTTAGATATATTTTCAGGCTTTTTATATGGACCATAGTCACGCATACCATTTATTGGGCTGTAATCTTCCTCACTATTACCAAATATCATTTTGTTAGAATTAAAATCTACAACATCATATTTATCTTTGGTTATTTCTTTAAAGGAAGTTAGAATTGTAAGATTATCAAAAGAATTATTTTCTTCTAAAAACGCTTTAATTTTTTCATAATATTCTTTGTAGAAGGAAAATTTTGGTTTCGGAGAGATATTTTCATTTTTTCTAATTTGGAAATTCGCTTTTACCAAGACATTGCTAGTAATCTCTGTATTTGATTTTTTAATTAACAGATTATCTCTTACAATTTTAATTTTATTAGTTGAGATGTTGGTTAAATTGAATTTCCCAATATAAGTATCTGTACTGCCAATGCTTAATGATAGTTCTATATCTTTCTCAATATAAATATTAAAATCGTACCTAATATACTTATTACTTGTTTCTTCAACTTTTTTATAAACACAGAAATCAACACCCTCTTTAAATGGTTCTACTATATATTTATTTTTTAATTTATTTATTATTATTTCCTTTATATATCTTCTTTTTAAGGAATATGGTAAATCTTTAAATAGCACATTTTCCTGAATTCTGTTTTCATTCTTTTGTAAAAAAGAAATAAAAATATATTTTTCATCTTCAATTTTTTCTTTTTTTAAACCATTAAGCCATTCTTTTATAGTTTCATCTAATATACTTTCAAACTTTCTTAGAGCAATTGATGGCTTTAATCTGTATAAATATTCTTTTAATATAAAATTACTTTCTAATTCATTTTCTTCATAAAAAGATACACTTACTTTATCGGTTGATAAGCTAATCTTAAACCTATTTAATACCAATCTACCCATAATATTATTTTACCTCTTTTTACAAATATAGTTAATTTTTTTCACTCCCCCCACACTCTGTCAATCACCCGTTTTATCTTTTCTTCGTATGTCTTAATCATCTCCCGCAGGGTGTCTATTACCTTCCGCTCAGATTCGATTTTATCCACAATACGCTGCTGGACTTCAAGGGGCGGAAGAGGGATTTGATATTCCTGTATAAAAAAAGCTGGTACTCTCTGTAATCCACCTGTACCTGTCATCATTTTAGCACCTTCTTTTAAAAATCTATTAGACGAAATATATGGATAAATATATTCAGAAACAATTTTTTCTTTAATTGGTCTTAAAACATGAAGCTCGCTTGAACCAAAGCCTATTCCATTTTTTAAATTACGTGCAATCCCGGACTTACCATTTTCAAAACAAGGAGTAACTTTGGCAACTAAAACGTCATTTTCTTTGAAATATGTATAACCTTTGTATACTTCTAAAAGTTTTTTTTCTTTTTTAGGTATAATATTCTGTACTGTACCAATATCTTCCATTGGCAAAAATGAAACGATTATGTCGCTATTAAGGTTGGCAACCTCAGATTTTTTTGGATTTATCTCACACACCTCCCCCAGCTTTACCATGGGCCAACCTTCTGCGAGTTCTTCCTGTTTCTCGGGGTGCTCAGCAAGGTAGGTTTTGAGTTCTTCGTCCAGGTAGGTTTCTATATCGGGCTTCCAGGCGTCTATCACCTGCCTGCAGCCGTCGATTATCTTCTGGTAGCCCTCTATCTCTGCCACTATCTCTTGCTGCACTTCAAGCGGAGGAAGGGGGAGTGTTAAATTCTTAATATCAGAATTAGATATATGCATAATATTTACACCTTTTGCATAAGTGGCGAGGTTATCTTTTAATGGTGAACTACTTATCAACAAAGCTAAATAATCAGATAAAATGAATTTATTTTCTGTTCTTACTATGTTTATATCTCCTCCTATAATTATATTGTCTTCATTTAATGATCTTGCAACAGCTATTCCCATAGCATCAGCTGTTGTTGTTGAAGGTATCAAAACATCACCTTTTTTAGAAAATATTTTTCCTTCGTAATTTGTTCTACTAATAACATTTTTTATTATTGGCTGATATAAAGTATATATTTCTCCATAATGTATACATTTATTTTTGCCATTCTCTACAATATCTTTTTTGGAAATTCCTTGACCTCTCAAGAATTGTATTTTTCCTTGTTTTTCTAAATCCCCCAGCTTCACCATTGGCCATTTCTGGTGTTTGCGTTTTTCTACCACCCGGTATCTATCGCCGGTGAGGTTGTATTCGCCGTTTTCGGCAAGTTTTTCTTTCTTCACCAGCAGGGCGGAGCAGGGTTTTTCGTCGGCATTAAATTCATCTGCTTTGCCATTTCTTACTTTGTCAATATATTCACGTATCACCTGCAGGGCATCGGGCAGGTCGTTTTTATCAATTGGGCGGCGCTGAGCTCCAAGGTCAAATCCATCGTTTTCAATCTTTATAAACAGAATGCTATCGGTCCTTTTAGAAAGCACCTTATCCATAAGCAGGATTGAAGTCTTTACACCTGAGTAGGGCTGAAACACTCCAGCAGGTAATGAGACAACAGCATACAGATAATTTTCAACCAGCATCTTGCGAAGCTGCTTATAGGCATTGGCACTCTGAAAGATAATGCCTTCGGGTACAATCACAGCAGCCCTTCCGGTGGGAGTGAGATGCTCGGCGATGTAGTCCACAAACAGCACCTCGCTTCGGTTGCTCTGTACACTGAATCTTTTGTGTGGCTTGATGCCTCCTTTCGGGGTCATAAAGGGCGGATTGGCAAGGATAACGTCGGCATATTCGTTCCATCGGTCTTCGCTGGTGAGGGTGTCGTATTCGAATATTTGAGGGTTTACAAAGCCATGCAGATACATATTGACAAGCGAAATCCGCACCATATCGGGCGAAATATCATAGCCTTTAAAATTGGTGAGTAGCTTTTTACGTTCCTCTGGTGTAAGCAGGTCGCCTCGCCCATTGCCATTGCTGGAGCGGTATTTTTCGGAAGTATTTTCACGCATTATATATTTATATGCTGAAATCAAAAATCCGGCAGTGCCACAGGCGGGGTCAAGGATGAGTTCGTTTTTCTTAGGAGCCACTATTTCCACCATAAAGTCGATGATATGACGTGGGGTGCGAAACTGCCCGGCATCGCCCTGACTGCCAAGTACTGAAAGCAGATACTCAAAGGCATCGCCGAGACGCTCTGAATGGTCGTAGGTAAATTCGTTTATGGTTTTCAGAAAGAGTTTGAGCGTTTCAGGGTCGCGGTAAGGCAGGTAGGCATTTTTGAAGATATTGCGGAAAAGCTCGGGCAGGTTTGGGTTATGGCTCATCCGGGTAATGGCCTCTGTATAGAGATTGAGCATCTCATGGCCACCAAGTCGGGGGTTAAATATGTTGCTCCAGCTGTATTTTTCATATTCGCCAATGAAAAAGCCTCTTTTACCGCCCATCTCCACGGACTCTCTGTCCATATCGTCCATAAATTTGTAAATGAGGGCAATTGTAATCTGCTCCACCTGACTCTTTGGGTCAGGCACCTTTCCTACCAGTATATCCCGAGCGGTGTCGATTCGTCGTTTGGTTTCAGCATCAAGCATGGTTTCTCCTTTTTATCTATAAATAAATCAGTTTTTTTGAGATATCAAAAAAACATGTCGATTTTTATATTTTTTTTCGAAATGGCCAACATAATGTCGCCCCTAACGGGGCTACCATATTATTGTCCCTGTCGGGTTGTTACCATATGGTCGTCCCTACGGGACTAACATAATGTTGTTTTCTACAGCTACTCATCATACCCCTGTTTATCTTCGTAGGAGCGGCCATTTGGAAAAATGACACATCTCACAATCAATGTATCCAAAAGGTCGTCCCTACGGGACTAACATAATGTTGTTTTCTACAGCTACCATAAGGTCGCCCCTACGGGGCTACCAAAATATCGTTCCTAATATGGCTACTACTACTACCATAAGACCGTCCCTAACGGGACTAATTCACAAACGTAGCCTTTCTTAGCTCCGTAGGAGCGACATTATGGTAACAAGCAGAACAAACAATTCCATATAGCTCCGTAGGAGCGACCTTATGAACATTATATATCATAAAATTCAAAAACATATTCATCTTTATACTCAATTTCAAACCTTCTTAACAATTCCAGATATTCTTCTCTAAATGTCTTTTTTCTATGATGCTTTTCCTGATTAATGATATAATTTATCACAGCGTCTCTTTGTGACCGAGAATACGAAAAAGCTCCATAGCCTTCCTGCCAATTAAATTTACCCTTCAAGAAGCGATTCTCATTTATCCACTTTGATGAAGTTGCTTTTACCATCCTCATCAAATCTGAGATTTTTAAATCTGGTTTTAATTCAAAAAAAACATGAACATGATCTTTCCACCCACCAACTGCTAAAGGAAAAACATTATCATTTTTTAAAATACCAGAAATATACCTGAACAAATCATATCTAAAATGATCTGCTAAAATATTCTCACGTCCTTTTACTGCGAAGACACAATGAATATTTATTTGAGAATAGGTATTTGCCATAAATTATGCAACGAACTTATTTAATTGAACAAAATCTTTTACATATTCTGGAATAACTTTCCTGAGTTCTTTTGGTAAGCGCTTATATGCTTCACCATATGGTGAAACATTTAGCAAGGCAAAATTTCCACTATCTACAATCTGCCTGAATTCATTATCGATGATATAAGCCTTAAATACAGTTTTTGCATACTCAAAATATTCTTCTTTTGGTAAATATCGGCTATCGAATTTATCAAACTCTTCTTCAAGAAGCTCGTTTTTTGTCTTGAAGTAGGGGATAATTCCAAGTATTTTCTCAATGATTTCTCGCAGGGTAATACGACGATCAATATTGATAGATTGGCGTAATTTTTCGAGTGTAAAAAATTCTTCTGGCTTATTTAAAACATTTTTCTCAATATAATCCAGCAATTCTTCCCATTGTCCCGCTTCTGCTTTTTCTTTAATTACTGGATGTTCTATAATCTTACTTTCGAATTTCTCAAAATACATTCTGTCGATTTTCATCCCATCATAACCAACGGCAGATTCAGCAATTGTTATAATTTTATCGGGTATGGTTGATATGAATTCTGACGAAGAAGGTTGAGATGGTCCATTACCTTCTCCTCCAATACTAGTTTTGGGAAGTTCCAACACTTCATCATAATTGAACTTTTCTTCAAAGTATTCACAGTTTGCGAAGAAATCGAACATCTTAAAGTTTTCTTTTTGTCTTTTACCGATTTGAGATTTTAAGTTTGGATCTATAATTTGTTCTGAAAAATCGTGCTTTCTTGTTCCGCGCCCCTTAATCTGTATAAAATCAGTAGGCGAGAATATAGGACGCATAAGGCATAGGTTGAGAATATCGGGACAATCATAGCCCGTAGTCATCATACCAACAGTTACGCAACAACGTGTTTTACTTGTTTTGTATGATGGATTGAAATTACCGGAACCGGAAAGTCGATTATTTGTAAAGTTGATGGTAAATTGCTGAGCATTTTCTATTCTTGAAGTGACTTGTATTGCAAAATCTGATTGGTATTTACCCGGGAACATTTGATCTGCCATTTCATTCAAAATCTGTGTAATCTTGGCTGCGTGATTTTGAGAAACACAGAAGATAATGGTCTTGCCGATTTCTCCACTTATGGGGTCACGAAGTGCATTTTCGAGGAAAGCTTTACAAAAAGCTCTATTAGTATTTTCTGAAAAAAATTTTTTCTCAAAATCTTTATGTATAAACGTTTCTTCTACTTCTTCCCCTTCTTCGTTTTGTGTGGTAACTGCATAGCCTTCATCGGAAAGGAGCTGGGTAGTTATTTCTGTACGAGCATCCACTACAATGGGATTAACAAGAAATCCGTCTTTTACTCCGTCAACAAGAGAATAGCGGAAAGTCGGTTCTCCATTTTCACAGCCGAAAGTCTTATAAGTATCAAGAAGCAATCGGCGCTCGAGCTGGCGAGGGTCATTTTCTCCAAGGACAGAAGGGTCAATATGCTTCAAATAATCTTTTGGTGTGGCGGTTAAACCCAATTTATAGCCGATAAAGTACTCAAAAACAGCTCTACTATTCCCGCCTATACTGCGGTGAGCTTCATCAGAAATTACAAGATCAAAATCATCTGGTGAAAATAATCTCTTGTACCTGTTCTTTGACAAAAAGGTCTGAATAGTAGAAACAACAATTTCAGCCTTTCGCCAATCATCACGGTTTTCTTTATAGATAACTGTTTTGTAATCGTTCTTGAGGTAAGTAACAAATGCATTGTATGCCTGATCTTCGAGTTCAATGCGATCTACAAGGAATAATACCCGGCGTGCGTTTCCGGTACGGAGGAACATTTTGATAACTGCTGCAGCAACAAGTGTTTTACCTGTGCCTGTTGCCATTTCAAAAAGGAAACGGTCTTTACCTTCTCTAACAGCATTCTGAATTGCCTTGATTGCATGCAATTGATACTTACGGAGAAAACGTAATTTGTTCTCTTCTATAAAATGGTTGCGAGTCTGCTTATCAATATAAGATGGATAATTTTTGTAATCAGGCTTTTGTGTTAGAACGATATAATCTTCATTTACAATTTCATCCACTAATCGATTTCTATCGGGTTTAAAAGCCTCATAACCTTTTACGGTTTGTGGTGATGGAATTTTGCTAATGATATGAGGATTACCTCTTTCTAAATCCCAAAAATAATGGATGTTTCCATTAGAAAGAATAACAAACCTACAACCTTGAGATTGTGCATATCTGCGAGCTTGCTCTTTCCCAAAAAGTGGATTCTTGTCTTCAGCCTTTGCTTCTAAAACAATAAATGGGAAGCCGTTCTCATCGAGCAATAAAAAATCAATGTATCCATTGGTCGTTTTTTCAAAATTTTCGCCTAGCTCATTAAGTTTTTTGCGAGTGATTTTTACATTGTTTTCGAGCAATATATTAGCTTTCCCTTCGTCGGTATCAAAAAACCTCCAGCCTGCTTCTTCTAAAAGCTTATTTATCTTTATCCTTGCCTTTGCTTCTTTCTCTGCCATGCTTAAAACCTATAATTAGATCCCCTATATTATTGTAAATTATGCAGTCTTTTTAAGATATTATTTGTCTCGTTATCTGTATAGTGAACAGTAGAACGTCCCATAGGTTAACTTTGAATTGGAATTAGTAATACCTGTTTTATTCGCATCGAATTGACAATACCACCAACACCTTCACCCCGTGAAACATTCAATACATCCTGTAATGCTTTGTAAAATTTTTGTTCTCTGGTCATATTATTATCTTGGGTTCTTTTATTATAAATCTTTTTGTTATTAAAATCAATAAGAGCTCATTCGGTAAAATTAAGAGAAAGAATTTGTTTAACTTTCATCGTCGTAATTTACCGTTTTCTTTCTTTGAAATGAAGGTTTTCGAATTGCAATTAACATCCGTACCAACACCCATCATTGCATTCATCGACTTATGGATAATTCTTTTAATTCAAAATTTAACATTTCCTTTGCTAATCTTAATTAAATTTTATAAAAAAATCAAGTATATAGATGCAGGACATTGCAATAAAAATTGCGCAAAATACGAGTAATTTTGGGAAGGTGCTATAATGTTACAAAAAATTAATTAAACACCTAACTTTTGTTTGTAAAGTTAACCATACTAAACTCTATATCTGATTGTAACTCATAAAGTTATGAAGATAAAACTGGAATAAGCAAAACCGGTCAACAACATATTTGTCATTTAGCACTTGACAATACGACATTTTTGTCGTATATTATAGCAGAAACAATTCAGGATAATTACCGGTGAATAATTTAATTATATATAACAGCACAGAGCTTCAAAATTTGTTGCACAAACAGCTTGAAACTACTGCAGGCGGTAAGGTAATTTTAGTTTACGGCAGTAAACAGATATTCCAGTTCTCGCTGCTTTTGGCTTCACATATACTGCTTCAGGGCGGAAGAATTGCCGTTGTCGACGGCGGATGCAGATTCGACCTGCATATTATTTCAAGGTTCGCCCGACAAAAACACATCAGTCCGGAAATTTTATTGAATCGCATTTTCATTTCACGCGGCTTCACACCATATCAAATGGAAGCTGTAATTAATGAACGACTCGTATCTTTTCTTAAAAAAATCAAATCAAATACAGCAATGATTTTTGGATTGCTCGACACTTTCTATGATGAACAGGTGCGCTTCAAAGAAGCTTATAATATGCTTAAACGTATAATCTTCAATCTTCAAAAAATGAAAAATCAAAATTTTTCCTTACTTGTTGCTGTTGAACATTTTAATGTTTTACCAAAAGAACGCAACCGTTTCCTCGAAATGCTGAAACAAACCGCTGATGAAGTTTATAAACTCACAGATGAAAATGAAAGTGTTTCAATAATCGTTGAAAAAAATACTAAAACTATAAGGAGTAATAACTATGGGAAGAACACTACCTACATTTACAGGAATAATAGACAGTGAAATTGAAAGCTGGACTAAGTACAGGCGCGGACTGAGAAAAGAGGATCAGGAAATATTTGATGAACTCTTCCGCGCTGCAAAAATTCACCTCGCTGAAAATTTCTATGCTATGCGAGCAGTCCCTTTCGAAAGCATAATTATTTCAATGCTGATCGAAGAAAGAAAATTAATCAAGAAGCTCCAGAAAGAATTAAATGATTGTAAGGAAAAACTTATACTATGCTGCGAAAAACATTAAAAGGATGGCTCTTCGATGTTTATCCTTCAAAAAATGGAATAACAATATGGTTAATCGATGAAGATGGTGTTAAGTATTTATGCTATGATTCGTTTGCTCCAGAATTTTATCTTAATTTAAATGATAAGGATCTAAAAAGAGCCGAAAACATTGCAACCTGTCTGCAATCTCAGTATCCAATTACTTTTGAACGAACAAAAAAAATTGAATTATATTCCAACGAAGAATTAACGGTGTTGAGTATAAAAGTGCGGGATACTCAAAAACATCGTGAGGTTGTGAGTATTTTTGAAAAATATTTTCCACCATTTGCTTTCTTCAATTCGGATGTGCCAATTGCTCAACTTTATTTGTATAGTAGAGGACTTTTCCCGCTTGCTTATGGAGAGTATTTTATTGATGAAAGAAACAAACTTACAGGATATAATCTTCTGGACAGTCGTGATGCTTTTGAATATAAGCTTCCACCACTTTCAATTATGCAATTGCGTAATGCCAACAATTTTGTTCCTCCAAGATATAAACCAGCAATTATTTTGGAAGTAACCTATGAGGGGCGGACATATGTAATCGAACAACAGGATGAGATAATTGAAACTTTAAATTGGCATATTCACCGTTTTGATCCTGATATTATCTTAACTGAGTATGGAGATTCCACACTTATACCTCTGCTTATTTCAGCTTCTGAAAGGTTAGAAGTTCCTTTATTGTTCAATCGTGATGTCAATGCTAATTATATAACCACAAGAGAGTCAAGTTTTTTCCAGTACGGCAGGGTAGTTCATAAGGATGGTGCTTTTGAGTTTGCAGGCAGATGGCATATTGATATTCACAACTCTTTTACGGTTGCGGAATCGTATTTGGATGGACTTTATGATATTGCCCGACTGACTCAAATTCCGATTCAGAGGCAGGCTCGCGCTTCAATTGGAACAGGTCTGTCATCAATTCAACTTTCCTGGGCTCATCAAAATGGTGTGTTGATACCTGCTAAAAAGCGTGAACCCGAAGAGTTTAAACCAGCATCAACTCTTTTACTTGCTGATCGGGGTGGATTAATTTTTCAACCGCCAATTGGTTATCACGAAAATGTGGCTGAACTGGATTTTGTTTCGATGTATCCAACAATTATGGTTGTGCATAATATTTCACCGGAAACTATTAACTGTAGATGCTGTAACGGAGAGGGTAAAACTGTTCCAGAATTGGGTTATAGAATTTGTGGTAAAAGACAGGGAATTGTGCCTCAGACTTTACGCTCGGTTCTACAAAAAAGGGCTTACTATAAGAAAAAGAAACAGGAACTTAAAGCTACAAACAATCCGCTCTGGCAAATTTATGATCGAAGACAATCGGCTTTGAAGTGGATGCTTGTAACCTGCTTTGGATATCTGGGGTATAAAAATGCACGCTTTGGTAAAATTGAAGCCCACGAATCTGTTAATGCTTTCTCTCGGGATGCAATTCTGCAGGCAAAAGAAATTGCTGAATCGAACGGCTTTACACTTCTGCATGCAATTATTGATTGTATGTGGTTGAAGAAAGAAGGTGCAACTGAGACGGATTATCTGATGCTTTGTAAGGAAATAGAAGCAAAGGTTGGAATAGATATTTCGCTTGAGGGAATTTATAACTGGATACTTTTCCCGGCTTCAAAAATGGATGTGCATTTACCAACAGCGAATCGATATGTGGGTTGTTACAGAAATGGTGAGTTGAAAATTCGTGGTATTGAGGTGCGTCGAAAAGATACTCCCAGGTTTATTAAAAATATGCAGATGGCAATGATGGAAAAATTTTCAGAGGCAAAATCTCTTTTAGAACTTGATGATCTTTTACCGCAGGTACTTGAAATTGTTGTAAGTAATGTTTCAGTGCTTCGAAGTGGTGAGGTTAATCCGATGGAGTTAGTAATCAAAAAGCATATTTCTCAGGAGGCAGACGAATATGGAAACAACAGTATTAGCGCAGTCGTAACAAAGATGTTGCAAAGTTCAGGAATAAATCTTGCACCTGGCGAAAGTATTGAATTCATAATCATTGATCAATCGGGAAAAAGCACACCTGAGAAAGCAAAACCCCTCTCGCTCTATGCCTTTGAAGACGGTTACGATATAGAAAAATATACTGAACTTGCTCTTAAGACGGCAGAAACTATGCTGTTACCTTTTGGATATGATATTGAAAAATTAAAAAATCTGTGTGGTATTGTTCGAAAAAAGAAAAAATTTAAAAAAGTACCTGAACTCAATTTGTTTGATTAGAGAATTTCTTATGCTAATGCTTTTTGTTTCTCGTAGATGTAGATTGGATCTTTCTTTTTTGTTATTACTTCTTTTGTGATCACGCATTTAATTAAATTTTTGTGAGAAGGTAAATGATACATTATATCCAGCATTGTATCTTCAATAATTGAGCGAAGAGCTCTTGCACCTGTTCCTCTTTCGATTGCTTTTTTTACAACTGCTTTTAGTGCGTCTTCTTCGAATTCCAATTCTACACCTTCAATCATAAATAATTTCTGGTATTGTTTAACGAGAGCATTTTTTGGTTGTGTAAGAATATTCATCAATGCCCGTTCATCGAGTGAGTGCAACGGTGCAATAATGGGTAATCTACCAACAAACTCCGGAATCAATCCAAATTTTAGCAAATCATCCGGTTCAATCAGAGCAAGATATTCATCAGGTGTTCTTTCATTTTTTGGTTTAATATCTGCACCAAATCCTATTGAACTTTTATCCAACCTGTGCGAAATTATCTTATCGATTCCTTCGAATGCGCCTCCACAAATGAAAAGAATATTTTTTGTGTTGATATAAATTAATTGCTGTTCAGGATGTTTTCGTCCGCCTTTTGGAGGTACGCCTGCAATTGTACCTTCAAGTATTTTTAGTAATGCTTGCTGAACACCTTCTCCAGAAACATCTCTTGTGATGGAAACATTATCTGATTTCCGTGCAATTTTATCAATCTCGTCTATATAAACGATGCCATTTTCGGCTCTTTCAACATCATAATCTGCATTTTGTAGTAAATGTACCAGAACAGTTTCAACATCGTCTCCAACATAACCGGCTTCTGTGAGTGTGGTAGCATCAGCGATTGCAAAAGGAACATCCAAAATTTTTGCAAGGGTTTGTGCGAGTAAAGTTTTTCCTGTACCGGTTGGTCCTACAAATAGAATGTTGCTTTTTTCAATTTCTACCTCTTGAAGATAAGAAGTGTAATCTGCGAAGTGTGTTCTTTTATAGTGGTTATAAACTGCAACAGCAAGAATTTTCTTTGCCCGTTCCTGACCAATTACATATTCGTCGAGGGATTTTTTGATAACATCGGGTGTTGGTATTTCTCGTCTGCCTCTTCTTTTTGAAGAAAAACCGAAAGATTTAGCTTTTAATATTTCATATGAGCTTACTATGCAGCTGTCGCATATGTAAGCAGATGGACCTGCTATCATTCCTTCAACTTCTTCTGCGCGTTTTCCGCAGAATGAGCACCTTATATTTGTAGCTGTTCTGTTTTTCTGATTCATTTATTTTACTGGCTGCTTTTTATAAAGAATGTTATCGATAAGTCCGTAATTCTTTGCTTCTTCCGAAGACAGATAATAATCACGATCTGTGTCTTTTTCAACCTGTTCTACAGTTTTTCCTGTGTGATGTGCAAGAATCTCGTTAATTCTGCGCTTCATTTTTAATATTTCTTCAGCCTGAATGCTGATATCTGTTGCAGTACCAGATACACCACCCCAGGGTTGATGAATCATTATACGGGAGTTTGGCAAAGCTGTGCGTTTACCTTTCGTCCCACCTGCTAAAAGTACTGCTGCCATGCTTGCAGCCATACCTATACAAATTGTTGAGATATCAGGTCTGATGTATTGCATCGTATCATAAATTGCAAGACCAGATGATACAGTACCACCTGGACTGTTAATATAGAGATGAATGTCTTTGTCAGGATCTTCCGATTCTAAGAAAAGTAATTGTGCAATTACCAAACTGGCAATTGTGTCGTCGATAGGGGTTCCAATAAATACTATACGCTCCTTTAAGAGGCGTGAAAAAATATCATATGCTCTTTCACCTCTTCCGCTTTGTTCGATAACTATTGGAACTAATTGATCATTTATCATTTTTTTCTCCTTTTAGATTTCTTTATCTGTTACAATTTCATTTATTTTATTTTGAGATAGTAAAATCTGGTTAACTTTCTGGCTTAAAATGTTATCCTTTAATTCTGGAGAATTTTTGTAATATTCAAACAATCTATCACGGTCAATTCCTGTTTGAGCAACTCCTTCGTTTACGAATTTTTCAATATCTGAATCTTCGACCTGCAAATTTTCAGCTTGAATAATTTTTTCTCTGATAAGTAACCACTTCGCCTGGAATTTGGCTAATTCATATTGTTGTTGTCTGAACTTTTCAATATCAAAATTCTGTGGAAGTTTTCTGTTTGGATACCTTTCCTTTAGTTCATCAAGAAACGAATTAAGAATATTGTCGATTATTACATTGGGTACACTAAATTCATGCATCGATACGATTTTTTCTTTAATAGCGTTTAACAATTTGTTACGACTTTTATCCTCCCAATAATCTTCGATATCATTTCTCAATTTTTGAGTGAATTCTTCCACTGATGTTGTTTTTTGTTGTGTAATTTTCTTGATAAATTCATCGTTCAGTTCAGGTAATTTTATTTTCTCTATTTTTTTGATTTGAAGTTGATAATTTAACTGTGGTCGATTTTCATGTTGTGGCAGTTTAATGTTTCGCATGTCCCCAACAGAACAGTTCATTAAGGCATCTTTAAATTCCTTATATATATGCTTATCAGCAAGATAGATTGATTGGTCTTTTGCAACTCTACCGATTAGTGGAGTTCCGTTTTCATCAAGTTCCTGTACATCAAAATGAACGATGTATTGTTCACCATCTGTAGATTGTACATCTTCTCTCTCTGCATTATAGAAAAGTATTCTATCAATCTCATCCTGAACTTCTTCTTCAGTAACTTCGTGAACAAGTTTTTCAAATTCCAGTCCTTTGTAGTTTTTTAATTCGAAGTTAGGAGTTATTTCATATTTAATTTTAAATGTTACGGATTCTCCTTTTTTATAATCCATATCTACAAGTGCTGGAGTTCCGATGAAGTTTATATTTTGTTCCTCAGCAGTTTTCTGGAACGAGTCGTTTGCGATTTTTTCGAGTGACTCGTATTCAATACCTTCTCCATAGATTTTTTTAATCATATCTATAGGAGCTTTTCCTTTGCGAAAGCCGGGTAATTCTATTTTTTTCTGATATTCCCGATAAGCTTTTTCAAAGTATGGTTCGAGTTCGCTTTGAGTATATATAATCTCAATTTCTTTTTCAGAATCGGTTATGTCTTTAATTTTGAATTCCAATTTAATCCTTTCTACTTTTTAAAATTATTCGAAAATTTTGGGAGTGGGCGAAGGGGGAGTTGAACCCCCACCCTTACTCAGGACTAGATCCTAAGTCTAGCGCGTCTGCCAGTTCCGCCATTCGCCCAAAATTCAAGATTTTTGCTGATTTAACTGAATAAATATACGCTTTTTTACCTAAACTTCAAAGGAGGTTTAATTCCTGGATTTTTTGCTTCGGTATTCAACACTCGTTACTGTATGAATTCCACCCCTAATTGTGTAATCGGCTGTAACGCTCATCCATTTTGGCTTACAACATTTTACAAGATCCTCAAGAATTCTGTTCACAGCATGTTCCTGATAAATTCCCACATTTCGATACGACATCAAATAATACTTCAGGGATCTGAGTTCAATGCACAATTTATCAGGTATGTAATGAATTTCAATCCTTGCAAAATCAGGTAAGCCAGACCACGGACAAACTGCTGTGAATTCATCAGTGTCGATGTCGATCACAATATCTCGTCCTGGATATTCATAAGGGAATGTGTCCAGAACTTTTACATCTATTGCATCTGGGGTTTGAGTATCGTATCGGCGGTCAAGTGCTTGAGGTAGTTTTTTGCTCTTTTTTTGTTTCATACTGATATGCCATTCCTTTTAATATATTTATTCTTTTCTGAATTGGTGGATGAGTTGCAAAGAGATCAGCAAGAAAACCTTCTTTGTTATTTACCTTTAGATTTAATGGATCGACAATACAAAGATGTGCTGAACCTTGTTTAATAGATTTTGTTGGTTCTGATGCTTTATCTAATTTCTCTAATGCAGATGCGAGAGCAAGTGGGTTGCGTGTTAATTCAGCTGCAGTTGCATCAGCGTAATATTCACGCTGTCTGGAAATTGCCATCGCAAGTAATCTACTTATGATAGGTGCTAATATGATTCCAACTATCCATAATATCATCAGAATAATTGCTAATGGTCCGGAGCTTGAACTGCGGGATCTTTTTGTACTTTTACCTGCAGCTCCAAATCTTAAACCTCTTATTGCAAAATCGGATAGTAACACAACCGCACCAATCAGAGCAGCAACAATTGTCATCAATCTTATGTCATAATTTCGAATATGTCCCATTTCGTGAGCAACCACTGCTTGAAGTTCATCCCTGTTCAATGTTTTTAGTAATCCTTCTGTTACGGCGATGTAAGAGTTTTCTGGTTTGCTTCCTGTTGCAAAAGCATTTGGATCAGGATCTGGAACAATATAAATTTTTGGCATTGGAAGACCTGATGCAATCTTCATTTCTTCCACAACATTTTTGAGTCTGATATGCTCTTGCGAGGATTCATTTATTGGATAAGCACCTGTTGAATTTAGTACTGCTTTTGCACCATTGCTTAATCCATTCAAAGCAAGTAAAACACCAATTACCAAAGCTGCGAAAGTGCCAATAGGTATGCCAATGTTTTCGTAAAATATTCCTAACGGATCATTCCCAAAATAGAACAAATCAAAACCGTATCCTAAGAAAATAAAAAAGAGAACAAAAGCAAACATAATTACAAATGTTAAAAATTTGTTTCGCTTCTGTTGTTCGTATATGTTTGGAAAATTATTTAGAGGCATAGATTATTTTTTTAAAGAAAGGTCTACCTTAGGCACCTGTTTTTCCTCTTCTGAAGTTACTTCAAATAACTCAGCTCGTTTAAAATTGAACAATCGAGCTATGATGTTTGCCGGGAAAACCTCCTGTGCGATATTAAATTTCATTGCAATATCGTTGTAGAATTGTCGGGCAAAGCTTATCTTGTTTTCAGTTGAGGTAAGTTCTTCTTGTAGTCGTAATACATTTTCGTTAGCTTTAAGGTTTGGATAATTTTCAAAAAGTGCAAACAATCGTGTAAGAACAGAGCTAAGTTCTCCTTCTTTTACTGCTGCATCTTTAACACCTTTTGCATTAATAGCGGCATTCCTGGCTTCAATCACTTTTGAAAGTGTTTCCTGCTCATACTGCATATAACCTTTGACTGTTTCAACAAGATTTGGAATTAGGTCGTGCCTGCGTTTCAACTGTACATCGATTTGCTTCCAGCCATTTTCTACTTGATTTCTAAGGGTTACAAGGGAATTGTATTTAAGGATTACATACCCGATAATGATAACTAATAGCAGGAATATAATGAATAGGGACATATTATTGCTCCAATTTTGTTTATTTTTTTATAAAATTAATCAAATAAATATAGATAAGCAAAAAATCTAATGAGGTTTGTTTTTATTATTTTTTTGCATTAAATTCAATATGAATTTGATTAGCAGCAGGTGATTTCAAATGGTATAAATTTGAGCATAATAAAAATCTTGATTTTAAGCTGAAACTCTACTATATTAAAGAGAATTTACAAAATAGTTTGGGCAATTAAAAAAGAATCAAAACTATGATAGCGAATACAATATTAAATCAAAAACATGATGCAGGAATAATTGAAGCCATGCAATTTTTAAGAAATGTTCCAATATTTTCAGATATAGACGAAAATGAACTGATGCAAATTGCTCGAGTTGGGGTCCGAAAAAAGTACAAACGAGGTAATGTTATATTACTCGAGGAAGAAATAGGTGCAGCTCTGTTTGTAATAATCTCTGGTAAAGTAAAAATTATTCGTAGTGATGAAGACGGCAGAGAAGTGATACTTTCCATTTTAGGAGAGAATGACTTTTTTGGAGAGATGGCATTGCTTGATGGTTTAGCACGCTCAGCAAGCGTTGTGGCAATCACCAAATCTGAATTGTTCATGATTCATCGAAGAGATTTCCTTAAGCTTCTTAATGATTACCCGGCGGTAGCGATATCTTTATTGAAAGAACTAACCATGCGTTTACGAAAAGCAGATACTCAAATCAAAAGTTTATCCTTGAAAGATGCCACAGGCCGAGTTGCAAATGTGATTCTTCAACTTGCTGATGATATAGGAAAAATTCGCAAGGGTCGGGTTGAAATAGATCAACTCCCTCTACAGCAGGATCTGGCAAATATGGCTGGAACTTCACGTGAGACAATCTCAAGAGTGGTCCATATGTTCATTCGTAAAGGTCATCTTGAACTTCAGGGTGACAAACTTATAATAAACGATTACGAGAAATTCAAAAGTCTATATCTATAAGTAGTGTGATTATAGGGAGGAACTATGAATCTCGAAAATTCATCTCAAATAGTTGTTGATCTTCACCTTCACACTAATTATTCAGATGGAAAACTTTCTCCAATTGAACTACTTGACAAAGTTAAGCAACTAAATATTCAATGTGTCGGAATTGTTGATCACGATAATGTTGATGGATTAGATGAAGCAATTGAGTATGCAAAGAAATTAAATATTGAGCTGATCCCTGGAGTTGAATTAAGCAGTTCTATTGGCGATATAGATGTTCATATTCTTGGATATTTTATAGATCACAAGAACAAAAATTTACTTGAACATTTGCATATTTTTAAGGAAGAAAGAATTAAAAGAGCTCGAAGAATAATTGATAAGTTACAAAAGATGAATATACCTCTTGAATTTGAATCACTACTTGAGAAGTCCAAGAATTCTGCACTTGGCAGGCCACATATTGCCACTGCAATGGTGGAAAATGGATATGTCGGTTCATATCAAGAAGCTTTTGATAACTACATACGTAATGGTGGTCCCGCCTATGAAGCCAAGTATACATTCTCACCAAAACAAGCAATCAAACTGATTAATCAATGTGGTGGACTATCGTTTATTGCCCACCCAAGTGCTTATTTAGAGGATAATATAATATCACAATTAATTGAATTGGGTATTGATGGGATTGAAATAATTCATCCAAGTCACCCTCCCGCAGTTGTTGATATGCTGCATAAAACAGCAAGCGAATATTTTTTACTTGAAAGCGGTGGCTCGGATTATCATGGAGGATTAAGAGGGGACGAAGAAGCTCTTGGCAGGTATACAATTCCTTATAAATATATCAATGCTATGAAAAAAAGATTATATCTTTCACAATAAAAACATAATGAGGAAGTTATGAATACAATTAGTGGAAACCTGAATGCAAAAGGTTTTAAAATTGCAATAATTGTTAGCCGGTTTAATGAATTTATTACAAATCGTCTACTTGAAGGAGCTCTGGATTGTCTTCAAAGGCATGAAGCAAATTTAAACGATATAACGGCAATATATTGCCCTGGTGCTTTCGAAATCCCACAGGTGGCTCAAAGAATAATCCAATCTGATAATTATGACGCAGTGATTTGTCTTGGTTGTGTAATTAAAGGTGATACACCACATTTCGACTACATCGCAGCAGAGGTAACAAAAGGAATTGCACAATTAGGTTTGACTTCTGAAATACCAATTACATTAGGAGTTCTAACAACAGAAACGCTTGAGCAAGCAATCGAGCGTGCTGGTTCTAAAAGCGGAAACAAAGGTTGGGATGCTGCACTTAGTGCTATTGAACTTCTGAATTTGTATAAATCTTTTTCTAAAAAGAAAAAGTAGATGCCAAAAATCTTTTACCTAATATTTTTTCTACAATTATCTTTTCATCTTTTTGCTCAACCTGGCGAGTGGAAAGCTTTTACTTCAAAAAACAATGTTAATGATATTGATTTGAAAAATAATGAGCTTTGGGCTGCTACCACAGGCGGTGTATTTAGTTACGATATTGTGAATAATTCCTACGGAGAATTCACCACAGTTCACGGATTAAAAACAACAGATGTCTCAAGCATTTATTTAGATGAACAGGGAAATATCTGGATTGGAGCTCAAAATGGCTATATCCACCATCTAAAAAATAGAAAGAAATGGGTTTACTATAACGATATCTATTTCAGTACTGAAATCAATAAAAGAATAAACAGCTTTTTCCAGTTTAAGGATACGATGTATATATGTTCAGAAATTGGTTTACATACATTGTTAATCGCAAGAGAACAATTTAGCGATACTTATACAAAATTTGGTCTTTCTCCGCAGATAAGTGGTAAGGTTAACTCCGTTTTAATTATAAACGATACGATCTGGGTTGCGACTAATTCAGGCGTCGCACGAGCTCTTCGATCACACCCAAATCTACTTTCACCTGAAGCATGGAAAGTTTATACAATTTTAGATGGATTACCAGATAATAATGTAATGAGAATTTTCATTTTTAAGGATCAAATTTATGCTGCAACTTCTTATGGTCTGGCAATATTTGATGGCATTCGATGGAATGTTACATATGGAACTTCTGGAAAGAGGATTATCGCAGCCGAGACTTTTGGTGATACAATTTTCTTCATCACAAATTCTGAAGTATGGAGAATCATAGATGGTAATCTAACTTTAATTTCCAGTAATTTTTCGACTAATTTAAAATCATTGAAAGTTTCAAGTAAAAGTATTTATATCGGAACGGAAGATTCTGGAATTATATGCCTTGAGGATACACTTCAATATTGGATTTTACCAAATTGTCCACCCACAAATAATTTGCTCGGTTTAGCTGTGGATGAAAAAGGTACTTTGTGGGCTGGAACTGGAACTGTAAACGGGAAGGGATTTTTAAGATTCGAAAATGATTTGTGGTATCAGTATAATTTTTCAAAATATCCAATTTTAGGCAGTTCAGATTATTACAAGGTTAATGTTGGTAAGGATAATGTTAAATGGATTAGTGGTTGGGGACCTGGGATTGCACTTGTTGGAAGTGATAGCGAAATAAAAAAAGTGTTCAATTCCAGAAATGGGTTACCTTCATCAGTTGTTACGAATCCCAATTATACTGTTTGTGCTGGGACTGTTACTGATAGTGATGGAAAAGTATGGATTAATATTTTCAATGAGCGAAGAGACACTGTTCTTGCTGTGTTGAATCCAGATTCAAGTTTTGAATATATAATTTCTCCTTTATCTTTTATATCTGTCGGCATCACGATGGATCATAATGGAACAAAATGGTTCTGGACTGGAAGAAATGGTGGTGGAATATTTTTCTATAATGAAAAAGATACAGTTCGTGGTATGCAACCCGGTACAAGATGGGGAAGAGTAACAAAATCGCATGGACTTAATAGCGACAATGTTTCAGTTATTGCAGTAGATAGAGACGGTGAAATCTGGGTTGGTACAATGGATGCCGGGATCAACATAATTTACGATGCACTAAATCCATTAAATCGAATCGCAGTTTATAGTCCGCTTAGAGGTCAAAAGATAAACGATATTTTAGTAGACCCTTTGAATCAAAAATGGGTTGCAACTTCTTTAGGTGTTTATGTCCTGAATCCAGACGGAACAACTATACTTCAACAATACACTTTTGAAAACACTGGTGGTAAACTTTTGGACAATAATGTAGTTTCAATTGCAATGAATGGCAATGATGGAACTGTTTATTTTGGAACCGAAAAAGGTTTATCCGTGCTAAAAACTTATTCAATAACTCCGGTACAAAGTTTTACTGAATTGAAAATTTCACCTAACCCATTTATTATCAATACTCACAATCAAATCTTAATTGATGGACTGGTCGAAAATTCTTCAATAAAAATTTTGACCTCAAGCGGCGAGTTAGTTAGAAATTTGCCAACTCCCGGTGGTCGACTGGCTTCATGGGATGGATGTGACACAAATGGAAATAAGGTTTCAAGCGGAATATATATTATAGTCGCTTCATCAGCAGATGGTAGCACAGTGGGTTTAGGGAAAATTGCAATAATTAAATAATCCGGTCGTGTATCAAAATAAAGTTACATCTGTAATTATTAATTATCAAACACCTGAGCTGACACTGGAAGCAGGAAGCTCACTGAAAAATATTTATCCAGATTTAAAACTGATATTAATCGACAACGGTTCAAACGATGATTCAGTTGAACAGCTACAAAAATTATCAAATCACTTTGATTATATAAAATTTATTACAAACAAGAAGAATTTACATCACGGTCCTGCAATGCATCAAGCGATTCTTCTCTCTGATACCGATTATTTGCTATTCATTGATTCAGATTGTAAGGTTCTTAAAGGTGGATTCATTGAAGAAATGTTAAATATGTTAGAGCATGACGATTCTAATTACGCTATCGGTGAGATAGTTTATTTAAATAAGCGTGGTTTTCTGACTGATGACAGAGCGTCTGGATATCCATATATTCGACCAATTTGTATGATGCTTAAGCGTGCGCATTATTTGGACTTAAAACCTTTCCAGAAACATGGTGCACCCTGCCTTGAAAATATGCAAAATGCTCTGGAAAATGGTCTAAAGTTAATAAATTTTAACTTGAATCAATATATTTTTCATCTTGGTAGAGGTACAGCTTCAAAGTATGGTTATAATTTAGGAATTCTTGGGAAATTGAACTACCTATTGAACAAACTTAAATTGTGATTTGCTGCATTTTCAGATACTTGACAATCTCAAAAACTTTTAATATATTTGATTTGAATTTTATAAAAATTAAAAAGGATTTGAACATATCGTAAAATTGTTAAAGGTTTAATTCTCTTAAAGCCAGATTGCTTTAACTGGCTATTTTATGATTAAAAACGACCTTTAACATCCAGCGATATGGTTTATTAATATAACCGAATGTTAAAGGTTAAAACATTCGGTTTTTTAGTTTATGGCAAAATTATAAATGAAAAATTCTTTTAAAACATTATTGCTAATACTGATAATTACAGTACAGGCTTACTCTCAACAATCAGATATAAGTATTATAGAGAGCAACGACTCTAAGTTACTTCTGGAATATTCACCATTTTATAAGGAGAGCATATCATTTGATATTAATGGTGAGAGATTTACAGAATTTTTATTTGAAGGTTCAATATCAGAACCTACATATAAACCTGGTATTCCAGATTTAAAATTTAGATTGTTTCCTGTGCGCTTACCCGGACTTGAAAATATAAATATTGAAATTGTGGATGCAGAGTTTGAAGTTATTGAAGGAGTAAAAATACCGCCAATAAAAACTTTGTATAGAAATGAATCTGAATTTTTAGCTTCAGAGTATATTATTGATAATGATGAATATGGGGTTAATAAATTCGTACCAGAAAATATTGTAACATTAGTAGACATTGGAAGTGTTCGCGGGGCAGGATTTGGAAATATTAAAATTTATCCAATTCAATATAATCCATCAGCAGCACAAATAAGAAAATATAGCAGAATTCAGATAAGAATGAACTTCGGTTCAAGAGAATTTGCCTCCACTTACTTAAAAGAAGATGAAATGTTGAAAGGCATCGGAATTAATTATGACATTGCAAAGAATTGGTTTTCTGCTCGAGCTTACCGAAAGCCAACTACACAAGTAAACAGTGTCCTTTCATCAGGTATTTGGTATCGTTTTAAAATTAGAGAGAATGGAATTTACAAAATCAGTGGCTCGCAATTACTACAACTCGGAATTCCATCTAGCACAAATCCAAAAACAATTAAGATATATAATAATGGAGGTTATGAACCTTCATTTTCTCCAGCTGACTTAATGCCTGATGATTTAATAGAAAATGCTATCTATGTAAGCGACGTAGGGAATCAAAATGCTTTAGATGCAGATGACTATATTCTTTTCTATGGCAGAGGAACAAGCGGCTGGAAATATAATGCAGCAACCAAAACTTTTTCTCATTACACTCATCATTTTTCTGATGATAACATTTACTGGCTCACTTATGGTGGAGAAAATGGTAAAAGGATGTATACAATTCCATCGTTGAATGTTACAGAATACTTTCAACCAGTTACTGTTCTTGGAAAAACATTCAGAGAAGATGATAAAATCAATATTTTAGGTTCAGGGATTGAATGGTTAGGGCAACCTTTCAGTGTGGGAAATTCTATGACATATGTAATAGCATTACCTGCATTAAATCCTCAGGAAAAAATTGAATATAAAATTCGATTAGCAGCACGTGCCCATTTACAACAATCCTATTTTACAGTTTACGAGCACAGTCAAATTATTGGAAATGCAACAATTACAGGAACATTCATTGGTAGTTACAGTGATCCCCAGGCAAAGTTTGCTCAGTTGAACACTTCTTTTATCCCGAATTTTACAGAACCAAGGAGCGAATTGAAATTATATTTCACGAGCAATAATCCATCAGGTATCGGATACCTTGATTGGTATGAAATATTCTACAGCCGAAATCTTGTAGCTCTGAATGATTTCTTTGATTTTCACACGCATGATACAAATACCGTATTAAAATATAAAATAGAAGGATTTTCATCAAACGATGTTCAAATTTTTGATGTAACAGATCTTGATAATGTAAAAATTATTACAACATCAGATATTGTGGGAAATGCGATTTCGTTTCAGATTCAAGGAATTACAGGAGTACCGAGGGAAATATTTGTTATCGGTAAAAATGGTTATAAAAATGTTTCTGATATTGTGCGTGTTAATAATCAAAATATTCATGGGGCTGTTACATCCGGTGAACCAATAGAGTTTATAATAATCGCGCACAGGGATTTTAAAAATGCAGCAGATAGGTTAAAAAATCATCGGGAGAGTTTTGAAAAAAACAAACTGAAAACATTAGTCGTTGATGTTGATGAAGTTTACAATGAATTTGGTGGTGGTATTCCTTCTCCAATGGCTATCAGAAATTTTCTAAAATATGCTTACAACGCCATCCCAAATAATGCATTAAAATATGTGTTACTATTTGGTGATGGAGATTTTGATTATAAACGAATTACAACATCAGCTTCGCAAAACTGGATACCACCCTGGGAAACGACAGAATCGTTTATTGATATAGAATCTTATTCCTCAGATGATAATTATGTAATTTTTGATAACACAAATAGGATTTCACTTGCCATTGGCAGATTGGCTGTGCGCTCAGTTACGGAAGCCAATGGGTTGGTTGATAAAATAATAGAGTATGAGAAAAATCCCAAGTTTGATCCCTGGAAAATGCGCGTTACATATATTGGCGATGATGATCTTGCAGGACCAAATGAGAATGATGGAATATTCCATACCGCTCAGGCAGAAGATGTTGCAGCTGTTACACCAAATTCGATTGAAAAAAGAAAAATTTATTTGGGTGCTTATCCTACGGTTGTTACTGCAACTGGACGTCGAAAACCTGCCGTGAATGAAGCAATTGTTCGCCAAATAGACGAAGGAACACTAATAATTAATTTTTCCGGCCATGGTAATCCACGACTCTGGACTCATGAGCAGGTATTTGTAAGAGAAACAGATTTTCCTTCACTTAAAAACGGAGGCAAATATTTTTATTTGATTGCTGCAACCTGTAATTTCTCACAGTTTGATGGAATCGGTGATCAAAGTGGAGGGGAAATACTTGTGAATTATCCAAATTCAGGAGCTATCGGTGTATTTTCTGCAACAAGAGCTGTTTATGCTGCACCTAATAGACAGATGAATATTGAACTCTTCAGACAAATTTTTAAACTAAATCCAGATAACAGTATACAATCAACCCGACTTGGAGACGGAATTTATAGAACTAAACAAATTTATAGATCCGATAATGATAAAAAATATTTTCTACTTGGAGATCCCTCGACACGCCTTGCACTTCCTGAATTGTATTCATCAGTTGATTCAATAAATGGAATACCAACAAACAATTCAGTTAGTGTAAAAGCATTGCAAAAAATTCAGCTAACAGGTCGTGTCAATGCAGTCGATCCAGATTTTTCGGCTACAGCTCAGGTGGTTGTCTATGATGCAAGTAAAAAAATAACTCTCAAGGATTGGTATAATTTTACTTATATAATTCCCGGCGGTGTTATATTTAATGGAAAGAGTTCAATCTCAAATAGTAGGTTTAATACAACTTTTATCATCCCAAAAGATATTTCGTACGATACATTAAATGGAAGGATAACTGTATATTTCTCAAATCCTCAAACAGATGGTATGGGATTTACAGAAAGTTTTAAAATTGATGGTACTGATACGACTGCTACAGTTGATAACGAAGGACCAGAAATAAAAATATATTTCCGAGATCGTACATTCAGACCGGGTGATGTGGTTCCTGAATCTCCGCTTCTAATTGTTGATTTAAAAGATGAATCGGGAATAAATTCCACAGGAACTGGAATTGGCCATCGAATTGAAGCCTGGTTAGATGAGCAAACTGAAAGTATAAATCTTAATCCTTATTATTCGAGTAAATTAGATAGTTATCAAGAAGGAATAATTGAATATCAGTTTGGTAGATTAAGTATTGGTTCTCATACAATTAAAATCCGTGCATGGGATGTTTATAACAACGCATCCGTTAGTTCAACAATATTTAATGTTGTGTCAGGCCAGGGGTTGATGATAAGCGATGTCTATAATTATCCTAATCCATTTTCTGAAAATACATTTTTCACATTTTATCAAAATCAAATCGTTCCTGTGGATGTTGAAATAAAAATTTTTTCGGTAGCTGGAAGATTATTGAATTTTATTCGTAAATATGGTGTTCATGAAAATTTTGTTAGAATTGAATGGGATGGAAGAGATCGAGAAGGTGGAAAATTGGCTAAT
Organism: Ignavibacteriota bacterium; assembly: GCA_003327435.1. GTDB lineage: Bacteria > Bacteroidota > Ignavibacteria > UBA10030 > BY39 > BY39. The sequence continues at coordinate 87,842 of QOQV01000005.1, read as the reverse complement.
GGTGTATATTTATATAAAGTTATTGTAAAAACTCAAGACGGACGGTTCTCAACTGAAGCTATTCAAAAATTATCAATTATGAGATAAAGAATTTTGCTATTAATCAATAAAGATTTTAAATTAAATAACAATGTGTCAAAATTAAAGGATAAAACAATGAAACGCTTATCAATCAAAGCAATTATTTTAATGGTTATGGTATTTGGAATTATTCTTAGCGATTCAGTTTATTCTCAGGGTGAATCAGCTGTGCCATTTCTATTAATTGCTCCTAATTCAAGAGCAAGTGGTATGGGTGAATCCGGTACTGGTTTAGCTGATGATGCTTCGGCAATTTTCTGGAATCCAGCTGGTCTGGCTTTCCAAACTGGTCAGGAGATTAGCTTAACACATGCTAACTGGCTACCTCAGTTTGCTATGTCGGATCTGTTCTATGAATATCTGGGCTACAAGGGTTCTTTCGATGCACTCGGAGGTACCATCGGAGCAAATATCATTTATCTTAACCTTGGTGAATTCATTAAAACTTTATCCAGTGGACCGGAAGAAGTCGGTAGATTTAAAGCGTATGAATTTGCAATTACTGGAGGTTATGCAACCAAAGTTATGGAAAATTTAGGTCTTGGTGTAAACCTTCGCTTTATACGCAGTGCTCTGGCTCCATTCGGAACCGAGGAAGAGCAGGGAAAAGGCATAGCCAATACATTTAGTTTCGATATTGGCGCTCTTTATAAACAGCCACTGCTGGATGGTGAATTTCTTACTGATATGAACATTGGTGTTAACCTCGCTAATTTAGGTCCAAAAGTTGTCTATATCGACGAAGCTCAAGCTGATCCGCTTCCCACCAATCTGCGACTTGGTCTTGGCTTTAATATCTTGAAAAGCGAATTTAACAATATTATGGCAAATGTGGATTTCCAGAGAACGCTCGTTCGCCGTTATTCAGATGGTACATCAGATAATGCTTTCAAAGCAATATTTTCTGCCTGGGGTGATGGCACGGGATTGAGAAAAGTAACGATCGGTGCTGGACTCGAATACTGGTATGGTTCACCTAAACTAGTTGCAATTAGATTCGGATACTTCTATGAGGATCCCAGTTTTGGAAACAGAAAATTCTTAACCTTCGGCGCAGGAATCAGATACGATATTTACGGCTTTGATTTCAGTTATCTTTCTGCTATCGAAGAAAATCATCCACTTTCAGAAACATTACGCTTTACGCTCTTAATTAACTGGGGTTTTCTCAACTGAATTATCATTAGAACAAAATTATAATGAAAAATAAACTCCTGTTTGCAATTATACTTGCAACACTCGTTTCTTATATTTCTATTTCTCAAATTCTCTATGATTTGAATCATCCCTTGAAAATTTCATCGAGGGATGATTCATTTCATTTATCGAATTTAACTACCGTTACAAAAATTGATACAGTAAAAGTACTTGCAGTAATGGTGGAATTCGTGGAAGACAATGACGATAGAACAACAGGTAACGGCAAATTTAATCTTTCCAGTCCCGATTCAATAATTGATTCTCCACCTCACAGCAAAAATTATTTTGAAAATCATTTACTGTTCTTAAAAAATTATTGGAAAAAAGTTACGAACAATAAAATAATAATCGATTATCACATCTTAGATAGTATTTTTCAACTACCGAATCAGATGAAGTATTATAGTCCACCCAAGAAAAGCACAACTTTTTCCGAAATTGGTTATTTGATAGAGGATACCTGGAAAATTGTGGATTCACTCTATCCGAATTTCCCGTTTGAAACATTCGATGCCTTTATAATATTTCATGCAGGAACAGGTAGAGATGTAGATTTAACGAGTATTTATGGATATGATCCAACACCTTATGATATTCCAACTCTTTATATGAATCTTAATAATCTTAAACAGATATTTGGCTATGATTATGAAGGTGTGAGAGTTAAAAACGGTAACTTTTTCATTAAGAACAGTTTGGTTATTCCCTCAACTGAAAACAGAAAAATTTCCACCGTAGGTGGAACAACTTTGCTTCAACTAAGTATCAATGGGATATTGACTGGTACTTTTGGAAGTTATCTTGGATTGCCAGATTTATTCAACACCAGGACGGGTCGAACGGCGATTGGAAGATTTGGTTTGATGGATGGACAATCAATGTTCAGCTGGAATGGATTATTTCCACCAGAACCCTCAGCATGGGAAAAATATTTCTTAGAAAAAAAATACAATTTGGGATTTTTAAAGATTGTAGAAGTGGATTCAAATGCAGTATTAAATTTACCAGCTGTTGGTTTTTCTTCTCCAGATACAATATTTAAAGTGAATATTAATTCTAAAGAATATTATTTAATTGAAAATCGAAGTAGAGATGCTAATAGAGATGGTGCTAAGGTCACTTTTATACATAACGGAATCACGATACAAAAAACTTTTCAGTACGACACAGATAAATTCAACTATCTCAATCAATCGGAAATATTTGGAACTTTGATTGATATTGATGAACCCGATTGGAGTTTACCGGGTGGAGTTACCAAGGATGGAAGATTTTTTGATGGAGGTATTTTAATCTGGCACATTGATGAAAATGTAATTGAGCAAAATATAGCATCAAATACAATTAACGCTGATCCGAAGCGACGGGGTGTTGACCTCGAAGAAGCAGATGGTTCACAGGACATCGGACAATCATATGGATTTTTAAGTCCAGGTTCAGGAAGTGAAGACGGAACAAGTTTGGATTTCTGGTTTAAGGATAATTCCGCTCCTGTGTATAAAAACGAGTTTTCCAGCAAAACTTTCCCAAACACTCTTAGTAATGATTTTGCTCAAACACACATCACAATTAAAAATTTTTCAGAACGCTCTCCAGTAATGACTTCAGAAGTTTATTTTGGAAGCGATGTCATCAAACCTATTGCAAGAGTTTTAAAAGCAGTTAATTTCAAAAGTGTTCCACATCCACCACAGGTTTTTAGAGATAAAATATTTATCACAAATGGTGATTCAGTGTTTGCTTTTTTTGTTGATGGGAAAAGTGCTACAAGAAATTCGAATGGACTGTTTTTCCCTGCAGGGGGAAAATATCCGTTGTCTGCGTTTGAAAATGAAAATTTCGTACTCACCTCGGATAGTTCAATCTTAATCTTAAATGCTCAAGATTTTAATTCTGATGAAATATATGATTCGATATTTGTTGTTTATGAATATAAAACCAATGCAACGATTACTACACCAGCTTCAGTGTCTTTATCACCCTCGTTAATTACACCGGTAATTATATATGCAGGTGATCACAATGGAAATCTTCATATAATCAGAAGCATTCTTAGTGTTTATGAAGGTGTATCAAATAAAATTACCAGCTCAAAAATTAGTGATATTGCAATTTCTGATAAGTATATCTTAGTTGTATCAGCTGATTCATTAAAAATTTTCTCGGAGAACACAGGTTTTAAACTATCAAAATCATCAGATAAATGGTCTCTATTTTCTGGTAAGCGAAGTCAGCTGCATAATGATTTTGTGGTATCTGTTGAACAAAATGGTTCTGATTTTGTAGTATGCGATCTGGAAAATATTAAATCTAAATATCTAAAAATATCAGATGTAAATATAATAGGGTTTGCAATTTCTGATGTTGATAAAAACGGAACAAGAGATTTAATTATAAGTGCTGGTAATAAATTGTATGCATTTAATTATGAAGGTGTAACCTTAGATAATTTCCCTATAACACTGCCTGACACTGCGGTAAGTTCTCCTATCGTTGCAGATATTAACGGCGATGATGTTTTAGATGTGCTTGTTGCCTGCAAAAATAATTTGATAGCGGCATATTCAGCAAGTGGTAAGTATGTAAGCGGTTTTCCATATTCAGCAAGCACAGGTGCGATGAGTCATTTAGGTTTGTCGAGTAGAGAGAATGATTCCGGTGCTATTTTGGTTTTAACGAATTCTGATGGTGATCTGTACACCTGGCAATTACCTGAATCCAAAAATCTATTGTGGGGAAATTTCAAGAGAGACATCCTCCATTCCTCTTTTGATGATTCAGAATTGATAGGTTCTCCGATAAGCGAGTATTTGCCATCAAATCGTGCTTACAACTGGCCTAATCCAGTTTATGGAAACGAAACGAACATACGCTTTTATGTGAGTGAAAATTCTATCATTACAATTAAAATATTTGATGTATCAGGAACACTTGTTGATGAAATTAAAACTAACGCTACAGGTGGAATAGATAACGAAGTCGTATGGAATGTCTCGAACATTCAAAGTGGAATTTATTATGCACACATAAATGCGGAAAGTAGTTCAAATAAAAATGCTACTCTAATAAAAATTGCTGTTATCAAATAGATATGTTCTTAAGATTATTTTTTATTTGCTTTTCAATAACCTTTTTTGGGTGCAGGGAAATAATACCAGTCGAAGAAGAACAGAATATTTCTGGCTACCAGATTAATGGTTTTGTAACGGATGCGAGCGGTAACCCAATTGAAAGCGTTAAAGTTTACCTGTCGTACGATAAAATAAAAATTTCATCCATACCTCTTGACACGGTGCCGTTGTACATTTCAGATCCAAATATTAATGTTAGCGTTGATGTTCTGAATATTAGAAATGAATTTGTAGCCAACATTTTTACAGGTAACCTACCAGTTGGACCAGTTCCCAGATACAACTGGGATGGTGAAATTGATTCAAACAATTTTGTACCATCAGGCTATTATAAAGTGGTTATTTATTTTAATAACCAGCAGGTAAAAGAATATCCTATTGTAATTGAAGGTAACAAAACAGCAGAAAGCAACAAAAAAGGTGAGTTTTTTATATTTAATGAAAACTTGCCCATAGGAAAAGTTTATGATAGATACGATTACCTGAACAGATACATTGGCACTTATAAAATTGTTGAAACAGTTCTACTGGAACTTGAATACAAAAACATAATCAAAAGAGGTTATGTGAGTTTGAACATAAATAAAGTCACAAAAGTTAGTATAACACTATAGAAAAAATGAAATTTCATAAATTATTATTCTTATTTTTGTTTGTTACAATTGTTACTGCGCAGGAAGAAGCACCACATCCTGAACTGGAATGGTATACAATTGAGACAGAACATTTTTATGTACATTATCATAAAGGTGCGGAGCGAACAGCACAGCTAACTGCAAAAATCGCAGAAGAAATATATGAACCAGTTACATCGTTATACAATCACAAACCGGATCAGAAAGTATCCTGGATAATAAAAGATTATGATGATTACTCAAATGGTGCATCATATTTTTATGATAATAAAATTGAAATATGGGCAACTTCAATGGATTTTGATCTCAGGGGGACTCACAACTGGTTACGCAATGTGCTCACTCACGAATTTACACATATCATTCAAATTCAAACATCGATGAAGTTTGGTAGAAGAATTCCAGCATTTTATTTCCAGTGGTTGGGTTATGAAGCAGAACGCAGACCTGATGTTTTGTACGGTTTTCCAAATGTTATTGTCTCCTATCCATTATCTGGTTTTGTGGTGCCTGCCTGGTTTGCTGAAGGCACTGCTCAATTTAATCGAGCAGAATTGGAATATGATTTCTGGGATACTCATCGTGATATGATTCTAAGGATGTACGCACTTGATGGAAATATGTTGAGCTGGGAAGAAATGTCGGTATTTGGTAAAACAAGCTTGGGAAACGAATCTTCATACAACGCTGGATTTGCTTTTGTAAGTTATATCGCGAACAAATATGGCATCGATAAAGTTGTGGAAATTTCGAGAAACCTTTCAAGTTTGACTGAATACAGTATTGATGGTGCTATAAAACGTGCCATAGGTGTCGATGGGAAAACTTTGTACAACGACTGGCGAAAAAGTTTAGAAGAGGAATATAACCTGAGAGTTCAATCAATAAAGAATAATTTGGTCGAGGGGGAAAAAATTGCAAATGTTGGTTTTGGAAATTTTTATCCAACATTCTCTCCTGATGGTAAAAAAGTTGCTTATGTTTCAAACAAAGAAGCCGATTACTTTTTTCTATCTTCTCTCTATGTGTATGACTTAGAAAAAAAGCAGGAGAAGAAATTAAAAGAAGGTGTACGCTCAAGTTTGAGCTGGTCACCGGATGGAAAGAAAATATTTTATTCAAAGAACACCAGCGATAATAAACATTGGTCAAATGTTTACGACATTTATTATTATGATTTAGAAACTGAAAAAGAGATACGTATAACAAAAGGCAGAAGAGCAAGTTATCCTGCCATTAAACCTGATGGCAAACAAATCGCATATGTGGTTAACAAAGATGGTACAACCAATCTTGCAATTGCATTATATGATGATTCTTTAAAAGAATTAAAAGAAGAAATTTTACTTACGAATTTTTCAAATGGTGAGCAGGTTTATAATCCAAAATGGTCTCCAGATGGTGAGAAGATTATATTTGATTATTCAATTAAAGATGGTAGGGATATCGCAATAATTGATATTGTTACTAAAGAATTAGATTTTATCTTCTCAGGTCCCGAAGATACGCGCTCAGCTACTTACACAATCGATGGGGAAAATATTCTTTATTCTTCTGATGAAAGCGGAATTTTTAATATTTATAAGTATAATCTTGAGACAAAACAGAAAACACAACTGACAAACGTTTTAGGTGGGGCTTTCATGCCCAGTATCAATCAGAATAATGAGTTAGTGTATGCAACCTATCAATCCACAGGTTACAAAATTGCTTTAATGAAAAATGTTCAGCCAGTAGAAAATTCTTTTTATGTGAAAGAAACAAAAGTCATACCTGCTAAATATTCGCATTTAGCGTCTGCATCAAACAATGTAGAGTTCGATTGGCAAAAGCTGAATTTTTACGATGATACAAAGTACGATGTCAAAACAAGTCGACGATACAAAAATATTTTTACAAGTTTAACATTTGTTCCTGTGTTCAGGGTTGATAATTATAATCCTCGCAATAAAGGTATTGATATTGTAAAACCAGGAATGTATGCTTTTTCACGGGATGTTCTGGAAAAAGTTGGACTTTTTGCTGGAGCTGCGATAAATAGAAAGTTTGAACGCGACCTGTTTTTAATTTTTGATTATTCAGGTAAATTACCACTTTTTTATCAGCTAGGATTGGAACCTAAAACAAGTCTGGAAGTTTACAATATTACACGAAAAGCATCATCAAAAATTACTCTACCTGAAGATTCAATAGGTGTGGATGTAAATTATAACTTACTCCAAGCCGATATTGTATTACAACAAAAGGTATTTAAAGAAAATATAAATTGGGAAATTCGTTTTTCACACAGTCGTTATAGCGCAGGTATCGAAAGTTTTGTTTTACGAATTAACGACACTCCAGTTTTAATTCCAGGTTCAAACGAGTTGTATTTAGTCGGAAATGTACTCAGTTCAACCCTATCTCTTGACGGTGTAATTCCTTCGACTACAAGCGAAATAAATCCCATAGGCAGAAAAATTAAGTTAAAGTATGATTATGAATTCAATAAATTTAACTCTGAAGGTGAATATGAAGTAAAGAATGGGATGTTGCTTCCTAAATACAACTATTTCAAATTCCACCGTGTTGAGTTAAACTGGAAAGAATATTTCAAACTTCCAATTCGCAAACATTCATTGGGGATTCAAATTAATACTGGCAGTATACTCGGTCCACCAGTCGATAATTTCTTTGATTTTTATATTGGTGGGTTAACCGGAATGAAGGGATATCCCTTCTATTCATTGGGCGGTAACGAATACTTCCATACTAACCTAACATACCGCTTCCCAATTTTTTCGAAAATAGATTTCAAAATATTACACCTTTATTTCGATAAACTTTATGGCTCAATTTACACCGACATCGGTAATGCCTGGACGGGCGGTAAGTTGAAAGATGTGAGATTTAAACGTGATGCTGGATTTGAACTCAGATTGGAATCTTTTTCCTGGTACTCTTTTCCAACACGAATATTTTTCAATGCGTCCTACGGCTTCGATAAGTTTAACAAAATTGTCAGAGATGGAAAAGAAATGGTTACATACGGAAAAGAGTGGCGATTTTACTTTGGAGTATTATTCGGTTTTGAACTTGATTAAAAGAAAGGATGATTTATGTTAATCAGAATTAATTTTCTCATATTATTTCTGCTTTTTTCTCAATCTGTTTTTTCTATAGATAAAAAGATTTTTACAGGTAACCCAAAGGTAGATTTGTTTAATGAGAGTATGACTTTTCAATCGGAATCTGTTTTGAATTCAGATAGTCAGGAAAATCAGATTACTCAGAAAAAATCTCCTTTTATTGCAGGAGGAATGTCTCTTCTTGTGCCAGGAGCTGGCGAGATTTATGCCGGAAGTTATATTAAAGCAGGGTTGTTTTTAGCAGTTGAAGCTGGTGCCTGGGTATTTTATTTTAAATATTTAAAAAAAGGAGATGACCAAACAAACTTCTTTCAAAATTTTGCTGATGGCAGAACTGATTTGAGACCCACCTGGGATACTAATGAACCAGAGAGATATCGAACTCGATGGGACGTAATTAGATACTACGAGTGGTCTTATGCTAACAAATCAATAATTAATCCTCAGGGTGATTTTTCGGATATTTCAAACGCAATCATAAATAACGATATCACTCTACCGCCCTGGGAAAGAATTGATTGGGAGAGTTTAAATGCTCTTGAACGTGCAATCGGTAAATGGTATTCGCATACATTACATCATTATGGTGAGCAGCAGTATTATGAGTTGATTGGAAAATATCCACAATATAATCAGGGCTGGTTCGATGCTGATAGTTACAATTTTACTTATGGTGATCAGCTTACTGCTACATTTAAAGAATATTCAAAAATGCGTGGACTGGCAAACGACTATTATTATAAAGCAAAAACAGCAGCAACTGTTGCTTTAGTAAATCATGTTATCAGTGCCTTTGATGCATACTTTACTGTTTTAAGCTACAACAGAAAAATTAAACTCGAAGCTAATTATAAAGAACAACCCACAATTTTTGGAAACATTCCTATAACTTATGGAACGATAAAATTGGAATTTTAAAATGGTAACATTGAATGATATCCTGATTGCTCAAAGCAGAATTAAAAATGTTGCTCATAAAACTCCAATATTAACCTCAAGTACATTTAATGATTTAACTGGTTTAAATGTTTTCTTTAAATCGGAAAACTTTCAGAAAATTGGTGCTTTTAAAATTAGGGGAGCTTATAATAAAATCTCATCTCTTAATGAAAAAGAAAGAAAAGTTGGTATTATTACACATTCATCAGGAAATCATGCTCAGGGTGTGGCACTCTCCTGCAAAATTTTGAACACAAGAGCTTATGTTGTAATGCCTTCAAATTCAACGCAGAAAAAAGTTGAAGCCGTGAAATCATACTGTGCTGAGGTAATTTTTTGCGGAGAAACTACCGACGACAGAGAAAAAGCCACTCAGGAACTCATTGATAAGTATGGATATACTTTTGTACACCCTTACGATGATGATTTTATTATTGCAGGTCAGGGAACGGTTGCACTGGAAATTTTTGATGAATTAAAAGATTTAGATTACATTTTTATACCAGTCGGTGGTGGGGGGTTGATTTCCGGGTGCAGTATTGTAACAAGGTCTATTTCTCCAAACACAAAAGTGATTGGAGTTGAAACTGAAGATGCTAACGATTGTTATCAATCTTTCAAGAAGAAGGAATTGGTAAAACTTAATTCCACGAACACGATTGCAGATGGAATGAGAACGCTTTCAGTTGGCAGGAGGAATTTTGAGATTATAATGAAATATGTTGATGATATTGTCACAGTTAAAGATGATGATGTGATTGAAATGATGAAATTCTTTCTGGAGAGGATGAAAATTGTTGTAGAACCCACAGGCGCAGTTGCATCAGCCGCTTTATTGAAAAATGTGTTATCTTTAAAAAATAAAAATGTTTGTGCGATAATATCGGGAGGGAATGTCGATTTAAAAATCTTAAATCAGTGGATTGGATAATATATGAAGGAGAATAATCTATGTCGTTTACAATAATTCAGGTTTTTTACTTGTCAATTATTCGAAAAACTTACTAAATCAAATCTCTTTAATTATTTGGAAATCTTCAAAAAATTAAGTAAAATATCCCAGTAATTAATAAAAAATAGCGGCAATTGTTCAAATCCCCCGTTCTTAAATCGAAAAATCACTAACCATTAACATAAAAGAAAGGATTAATACCATATGCATAAAAAACTTTTTATCCCTGGTCCAACAGAAGTAGCCCCAGAGGTTTTAGCTAAAATGGCTACACCTATGATTGGTCATAGAACCAAAGATGCATCAAATTTGCAGCGGGAGATTACTGAAAAATTACGAAAAGTAATGTTTACACAAAACCCGATTTTGCTATCTACAAGTTCGGGTTCTGGATTAATGGAGGGCTCAATTCGTTCGTTGACAGCAAAACGAGCCGTTGTTTTTTCAGTTGGTGCATTTGGCAACCGCTGGTTCAAAATGGCTGAAGCAAACGGAATCCCAGCCGATAAACACGAAGCAGAACCAGGTCATCCCACTACTCCAGAGATAGTCGATAAATATCTCTCAACTGGTAAATACGATGTAATGACTATCACACACAACGAAACCAGCACAGGCGTGATGAACAATCTCGAAGAAATTGCTGAAGTCAAAAGAAAATATCCTGATGTTCTCTGGCTCGTTGATGCTGTAAGCTCGCTTGCAGGAGCAAAAATAGAAGTCGATAAATTGGGAATTGATGTGTGCATCACTTCAACACAAAAATGCCTTGCACTACCACCTGGTATGGCAATATGTTCGATAACTCCTCGTGCACTTGAATATGGAAAGAATGTAAAACATCGGGGTATGTATCTCGATTTGCTCGAACTTTATAAATACATCGAAACAAAAGATCACCAATATGCTTTTACACCTTCACTCTCGCATATGTTTGCAATGAATTATCAGCTTGATAGAATTATTGCTGAGGGTATGGAAAATAGATTCAAGAGGCATCAGGAGATGGCTGAATATACCCGCGCCTGGGCAAAAGAACACTTCGCACTATTTCCAGTAGAAAAATACGCTTCCGTAACCTTAACCACAATTACAAACACAAAAGGTATCTCTGTTGCAAACCTTAACTCGGAATTGGGTAAGTTAGGAATGCAAATCTCAAACGGCTATGGAGATCTAAAAGAAAAAACATTCAGAATTGCTCATATGGGTGAATTAACTCTAAACGATTTAAAAGAAGTTACACAGGCAATTGAAAAAATATTACCAAACTTAAAGTGAGGTCGTTATGAATATCTTAGTCAGTGACGGTATTGAAGATATTGGGAAAAAAATATTAACAGAAGCTGGTCATAATGTTGTAGATAAAAAATTTACTCCCGAAGAATTATTGAAAGAAATTCCGAATTATGATGCAATTATTGTTCGCTCCGCAACAAAAGTTACAAAAGAAGTTATTGATGCAGGCAAAAATTTAAAAGTAATTGCCCGTGGTGGAGTTGGACTTGACAACATTGATGTTGCTTACGCTGAAAGTAAGGGAATAAAAGTTCTTAATACACCAGGTGCTTCAGCTATTTCAGTTGCGGAACTTGCAATTGCTCATATGTTTGCTCTATGCCGCTTCCTGCATGTTTCAACTTCAGAAATGAGAAACCTGAAATGGCCCAAGAAAGAATATTCAAAAGGTATTGAACTTACCGGTAAAACATTAGGAATTTTTGGCCTTGGCAATATTGGTAGGGAAGTCGCAAAACGAGCAATTGGCCTTGGAATGAAAGTCATTGCTTATGATCCAATAGTAAAACAAACCGACCTGCAGGTTAAACTAACTTCACAGGAAGAAGTTTTAACTCAATCGGATATTATCACACTTCATATACCTTACGATAAAAAAGTTGGTGCGGTGATTACAAAAAAAGAATTTGATATGATGAAAAAAGGTGTCATCTTGATCAATTGTGCAAGAGGTGGTGTGATTTCAGAGAAAGATTTGCTTGAGGCATTAAAGAGTGGTAAGGTTGCAGCTGCAGGTATTGATGTGTTTGAGAACGAACCACCAACGGAAGCTCAAAAAGAGTTACTCAATCACCCAAATGTTTCAGCAACTCCACATATTGGTGCATCTACTGTAGAAGCACAGGAAAGAGTTGGCGAAGAAATTGCACAAAAAGTAATTAACGCACTTAAATAGACAGGTAATGTATGGCAATACTAAGACCTTTCTGTGGCTGGCGACCACTACCGGAATTTGTAGCTGAAGTTGCAGCCAAACCCTATGATGTACTCTCTTCAGATGAAGCTCGAAAAGAAGCTGAAGGTCATCCGCTCAGTTTCTTGCATGTTGGTAAACCAGAAATTGATCTGGATCCCACAATAAACATATATGATATTCGCGTTTATGAGAAGGCAAAAGAAAATTTAGAAAGGTTTCTCACAAAAGGAATATTCAGGAAGGATCCCGAACCTTATCTTTACATCTACTCCCAAACTATGAATAATCACACTCAATATGGGATTGTGGGGTGTGTTTCTGTTCAGGAATATTTAAATGATAAAATTAAAAAACACGAACTCACACGCAAAGATAAAGAAGATGATAGAACGAAACACATTTTATACACAAATGCTCATACCGGACCAATCTTTTTAACTTATAAAGCATCTTCTTCTGTAGACGAAATTGTTTCAAAAATTATTCAACAGAAACCTGTTTATGATTTTATTGCATCGGATGGTGTTGTACACAAATTCTGGGTAATTTCGAATCGAAAAGATGTAAACGATTTGGTTGAAATATTTAAAAGTATTCCAGCTTTATATGTTGCTGATGGTCATCATCGTTCTGCATCAGCTGTGAGAGTTGCGCAGGAGATGATGAAAAAAAATCCAAATCATACAGGTGAGGAAGAGTATAATTATTTCCTTGCAGTTTGTTTCCCACACAATCAACTTAAAATATTAGATTATAATCGTGTTGTGAAAGACCTGAATGGTAGAACGAAGGAAGAGTTCTTGAATGAGTTGAAAGAAAATTTTGAAGTCAGAAAATTAGAACAGAAGATGAAACCGGCAGGTAAAGGTGAGTTCACAATGTATCTTGAAGGTGACTGGTATCACTTGTGCGTATCAAAGAATTTGAAGGTAGGTGAGGATTTGATTTCGAAGTTAGATGTTTCGATTCTACAGAATTATGTACTTGATTTAATACTTGGAATAAAAGACCCACGAACTGATAAGAGGATAGATTTTGTTGGTGGAATTCGTGGATTGGAGGAGCTTGAGCGACGAGTCAATTCGGGTGAGATGAAAGTTGCATTTGCATTGTATCCGACTTCAATAGAGGAGCTGATTGCAGTGGCAGATGCTGGCAAGATAATGCCTCCAAAATCCACCTGGTTCGAACCCAAACTGAGGGATGGACTTGTGATACATATGATTGAGTAGATTATTTTAATATGTCTTTTATTTATAAAGTGCCTTTAATGTATACCTTCTTCTTTTCTAACTCATCCCCAGGTATTTGTAAACATTTTCTTTCAACCATTTATTTTACTCGTAACCAAATTTTTTAAATCCTTATAATTTACTCCAAAGTCCTTGAGTAAAAGTTCAGCTTTTTTTAGATTTGTATGTAATAATTCTTCAACCTCAGTAATTTTCTTAAGCAGATTCATGGTTTCAAGTTCTTCTAGCGTTAAATTTTTTCGTAACCTCAGTAAATCTATTTTAGAATAATTGATTGACAAATCAACATCCCCTTGTTCTTCTGGATGGCAAACTTTAAATATTGGTGAGAGGACCATTATCGAGCCGACAAATACTTTGTCATCTTCGATTATTATTTGTATATTATCAGATTTTGAATTTCTTACCAGTTCCGTAAAATATAAATAATGGACTACTATTTTTAGATAGTTGTTAGATTTACAATTAATTGTGTAAGATGCCCCAATAAGACTTAATTTAGCTGTATCAGAAAAAACATCGATTTCTAATCTTATTGCCGCTGCTTCATCTTTCTTTTTAGGGAGAGCAATTTTTAGAGATTTAAATGCCTGTAATAATTCAGATTTAGAAAACTCGAGGTTTGCTTTCATAATTTCTTCCTCTTAAAATATTTAGTAATTTTAATATATTTGTTTTTAATATTAGTTAAATTTTATAAAAAATCAAGTTGAGAGAGGTGGGTAATAATAATCATATAGATTTAAAATTTATCAAATCAAGAATTTAAAAAAACGGTTTATCTTTGTACAAGCAATTTACACAAAATTAATTATATAACTACTTCATTATTGCAATGTTCCTATAATTTTCTTAAATTTCAATAGCTTTTTTAGCTTTTACAACGCACCCGTAGCTCAACTGGATAGAGCATCAGACTTCGGATCTGAGGGTTGGGGGTTCGACTCCCTCCGGGTGTGCTAAATTTACCCCAAAAAACAAATTTCTTGCTTTCCTCATAAATAATTTCTATCTTTTATACCGCTTGCTTAATAATTAGGTACTTCTATGCTTAAACTGATTTTAGTAGATAAAATAATCACAAACTCAAACCCCGAACTGATCGAAAATGCAGGTATCTTAATCGAAGATAACTACATTAGAAAAATTCTAAATGCTCGAGACCTCAATCTCATTGATAACAAAAAATACCAAATATTTGATGCTAAGAACTGCATCGCAATCCCCGGCTTTATCCAAACTCATATCCATCTCTGCCAGACACTCTTTCGCGGTATGGCTGAAGATATGGAACTCCTCGATTGGCTCAAGTTAAAAATCTTTCCGCTCGAAGCAGCTCACAACGAAAAATCTATCTACTATTCGGCATTGTTAGGTATCACCGAGTTAGTTAAAAGCGGAACCACAACAATTCTAGATATGGGAAGCGTAAATCATCACGAAGAAATTATTAAAGCAATCGCCGAAACTAACTTCCGCGCTTTTACCGGCAAAGCAATGATGGATATTAACAACGCTTATTCAAAACTAAAAGAACCAACAAGTTCTGCTATAAAATCCACAAGAGAACTGGCTGAAAAATATCATAACTCTTTTAACGGCAGAGTAAAGTATGCACCCGCTCCCAGATTCATTCTCTCCTGTACAGATAGATGTATGATCGAAGCGCACGAAATGTTGCAGGATTTTGATGGAATGCTTTTTCATACTCATGCATCTGAAAACAGGGGCGAACTCGAAGCAGTTCGGAAAAGATGTAAGATGAATAATGTCGAGTATCTAAATCATTTAGGTGTAATTTCCGAAAAATCTGTGCTTGCCCATTGTATACATTTGAGTGAAAAAGAAATAAAAATAATGCGCGACAGAAAAGCACATATTGCTCATTGTCCAAGTTCAAATCTGAAATTGGGTTCAGGCATAGCTAATATTCCACTTTATCTGAAAGAAGGTATTTCAGTTTCACTTGGTGCAGATGGAGCTCCTTGCAATAATAATTTGAATATGTTTCAGGAGATGCGACTTGCAGGATTGATTCAGAAACCAATTCACGGTCCCAAAGCAATGCCTGTTAAAAAAATTTTCCAGATGGCAACAATCGATGGTGCTCGAGCATTGGGGATCGCAAACGAAGTGGGAAGCATAGAAGCTGGTAAGAAAGCTGATATTGTTCTTTTAAATCTTGAAGATACCTCAAATCCTTTACTACGAAATAATGATAATGATATTTATTCCTCTATTGTTTATTCAGCAAGTCCTGCAAATGTTGATTCAGTGATGATCGACGGTAAATGGGTTTATCGTAAGAAAGAATTTGTGTCCATAGACGAAGAATCGGTTCTGCATAAATCGAAAATTGAGCTAAAAAAACTTATTAAAAGAATAAAATAATTTCTAAATGAAAAAGAAATTTCTATTATTTTTTTTGCTCCATTATCCACTCTTTTCTCAATTACCAGATTACAAAGTCACGATGACTTCAGCTGATTATGAGTCGCTTTATACACGAAGTATCTGGAGCGATGTTTATTTGAATGCAATTTTTAATGCTAACGATACTATTTATCCAACTTCTAAGATTCGTTTCAAAGGGCACTCCACCCGTTATTTTCCTAAAAAATCGTACCGAATCAGAATGTCCACAACACAACTTTATAACGGAATTAGAGATTTGAATTTTAACGCAATGTATACGGATAAATCGATGATGAGGGAGAAGCTTGCCTGGGATTTGTTCGCTGATTTAAATGCACTCGCACCCTTTTGTTATCACGCTAAACTTACTATAAATAATAATCCAAAGGGCCTTTTTGTAGTTTTAGATAAAGTTGATAAGTACTTTCTAATTAATCGAGGTTTTACTCCCGCTCCGCTTTATGAAGCCAGTGATACTTACACAATGGCTGACCTCACACCACAACCTGATAGCTTACTTGCACTTTATTATGACCTTGGCATTGGCTCAGGTTATTCTGATTTAAAGGAATTAATTTCAATTCTAAATAATACACCTGATGAAAAATTTGAAGAGGTTGTAACTCAGCTTTTTGATACATTAAGTGTGTTGAATTGGTTTACGGTAAATACTATAACAATGATGGGCGATAGTTACAATAAAAATTATAATTTATATCGCGACACCACAAGAAGCACTCAACAATGGATAATAATTCCGTGGGATTATGATTTGTCTTTTGGCAGAAATGGGGATCCATCAATTCCATTTCCAGCTGATCTTTTAAATGATGGTTTTTCATATACATTCCCACCGCTTTCAGGTCCATCGAATGTACTTAAAGATCGCTGGATGTCGAATCCTGAACTTCGTGAAAGATTTAGATTGTATTTAAAACGCACACTTGATTCAATTTTTACAGAAGTAAGATACCAACATAAAATAGATAGTATTGCAAATATAATAGAGACAGAAGTTGCTAATGATTTTTATAAGTGGGGTACTGTTAATGATTTTAATGAACATATTGAAGCTCTTAAGTATTATGTCACAGTCAGAAGAAATTATCTTTATAAAACTTTTATAAATGAACCATCAGGAATTTACAATATAGTTACATTACCGATCACACAAACAAATATACCATATCATTTTGTAACTTATGATGGGCGAACAATTGCAACAATGTGGTTTAAATACTTCCAAAATCTTGATAGCATCACAATATATGCATATCCTGATTCGATACCACCATGCTTTTCCAATGACATCTCAGAAAGGTATATCAAACGATTCTTGAAAATAATTCCATATCCTGAAAATGCGATATTTAATGCAAAATTACAATTTATGTATCAGGATATTTACACAAATTACACTGAAGTCGGTAAAGGTGTTCAGGACGAACATCTTTTGAAAACAGTATATTATAATGGTAACAACATTGAGATCCTGCAAAGCAAGCTAAATACCTACGGTAACTTTATAACGATTGAAAATATCACGGATGGTATGGTGGGGTGGGATAAATATTTTACAGCCGCAATTCCGGAAAATTACACACAAAAATGGTTCATAAAACCAACCTCATTATGGCAAAAGCTTTTTGATGTAAAAATCCTGGATTCGTTGAGAATTTGTGCGGTCGGTGAAGATGGTTTATTTCTAAAATCTTTTGATGGTGGAAATAGCTGGATACAAAAATCGATTGGTGTGAATTTACCATTTTATAAATTTTCTTATTACAATCTTAATAACTTAATCGCTGTTGGAGAGCATGGCTCAATTTTTAAATCAACAGATGAAGGTGAAAGCTGGAAAAAAATACAATTTAATTTTGCATCAAAATTAAATTCTGTAAAAATAAATCCTGATGGGAATATTTTTATTATCGGAGATGATGGATTATTTGCAACATCGAATGATAGTGGGAATACATGGAATATTATGATTGTTGATTCTACAATAAATATTACTGATGTTGATTGTTTCTTAAATGGAGAAATTATTCTGGTTGGAGATAGAGGAAAGATATTCATTAGCTCAGGAAACGCCTCATCGTTTCAGGAAATCTTTTCAGGCATAAATGCTAAACTACATTGTGTACAAATTTTAAATGACAATATCATATTTGCTGCTGGCGATAGTGGTGTTGTAATTAAAAGCTCAAACGGTGGAGTAGATTGGATCCTGATAAATATCCCAATAAAAATTAAGTTGTATGATTTATATTTAATGGATGAAGATAATTTGTATGTTGCTGGTGAGAACGGGAAAATTTATTTTACCAATGATGGTGGACAAAACTGGTATTCGCAGTATACTGCGATTTCGAATGATCTTTATGCAATTGACTTTTTAAATTCAGCTTATGGTATCTCTGCTGGAGTTTCGGGAACAATCATAAAAACAACCGAACCTGCTACCATTACCGGGATACTTGGACCAAATCCTTTCTTCCATCAAAATCCAAAATTATATCAAAACTATCCAAATCCATTTAACTTCAGTACCACAATCAGTTATGAAATCCCTTTTGAGGGCTGGGTAAATATAAAAATTTACAATATTCTGGGGCAGGAAATAAGGGAAATTTTAAATGATTATAGAAAACCTGGCTTTTATCGAGAACGATTTGATGCCCTGAATCTCCCTTCCGGAGTTTATTTCTACAGATTAAGGGTAGGGAAAACCTTCTCAGAAACAAGGAAGTTTTTGCTAATAAAATAAATCTTCGCCCAAAACTTGACAATATAAAGTGGTTTTTTTATATTTCATATGGTAATTATGCTTCCGATCTGATCCTTGTGGTTCTATAACTTGAAGTTTTGTTTTTAAAGACCCTGAGTTTAGTGTTCAATAGTTTTCACGGGACTGGTGGTGGAGTTTTGTTTTTAGAAAATGAGCCCGAATATTTTATATATAAAAAAAATATTGAACAAGATTCGGAATGGAGAAAGCATATCTTATTCCGAGTTTTTAGAGTTTCATGGGATAAATTGTGCAATTATCAAATCCTATCTTACTACACTTAAACGCTCGTTACTGAATATAATGTTGAAGCTCGACTATACACTGGATGACCTTGTCGGGTTGTGCCTTGAGAAAATTTATGAACGCAACATTAAGAATCAATTCGTAAGGTTGCAGGATTTTGTCGCGAAATTTCAGGATAAGCTTGATGATATTCTTGGTGGCGAATTATTTTTAATATACAAGGGATTTTTAATTCGTTTAGCAGATAACGAACTTGCAAAACAATACGCAATAGCTGATCCAATCGGCGCGAAAATTCACAGGAATTTGGTTGCATATTTAAAAAACTCACCTAAATTAAAGTTAATAAAAGATTATAGGGGTTGTGTTGTTTCACTAAAAAATGGTGATTCAGACGAATATCTCGAGAAGTTTCCAATCGAATTACTCGAAAAAGAAATGTTAAATCGTCTAAATCATCGCAACACGAACACACCTTATTTGATGGATATCTTACATTCCATTTTTGTTGAACATAAAATTTACAGAACTTCTGTACCTTTGATTGATTTAGTTCAAATCTTTAAAAAAATTCAATCATATGAAATTGTTGTGGAAACTGATTATCCGGTATTCGATTGCGATGGATTGACTCAATATGACATTGATAGGATACGTGCAGATGTTGAATTAATTATTAAACAGAAACTTATATTTACATATTACTATCAGGGAAAATTAAATCTTGAAGAGGTTCAGGCATTTATAAAAGCTTTTGGTGATATGTTTCACGACTTATGCAGTAATTTTGAACAATGTGAATCGCTTTATAAATATTTGAAAACTTATTTACCAATTGATGAAAATCAATATGAGATTAAATATAAGTCAAAGATGGAATATTTGAAGAAAATAGCAATCGAAGAGTTTAAGAAACATTTAATGAAAGAATTGTGAAAATTTTACGGTTAAGGTATAAGATGTTGATATAATATATATAGATAGTAGAAAAATAATATGATGCATATAGATACAAAAGAGTTAGATAAGCTAATTTTTGCCCCGGAAGAGCTGAATTCAGAGCAAAAATCAGAATATTTGCAGCATCTTAAATCCTGTGCTTACTGCCGTGACTATTTTGAATTAGCTAAGGAGTTTTATGAAAATTTTGAAAAGGAGGTCGCAGAAGGTCAGAGCGAGCAGGTACAGGGAAAAGCTCTAAAATTCTTTTATAATGAAATGATTCCTCAGGATAGGAGCATTGTTAAGCAAAAAAAAGTTGAAGATGCAATCTCTACATTTTTTGAAGTAATAGAACCTAAACGTCCACTTCCACAACGGATAGTTAATTATGTGAAAGTTCATCCTGTAAAGAGTGTAGGAGGATTTGCCATTGCGGCATGTTTGCTTATGATTATAACATTCTTCTTTAGGGCATGCGGTGATAAGAATCCAGATTTTGCAAAAGCAAAGGATGATTTCCTCGTTGTTTATAACAAAGATGGAAATGAATTATGGAGGAAGAAAATAGGGACAGGTTTCGATTATCTTGAAATAATTAAAAGGTATCAGTATCAATATGTGGAACCAGAAACATATTTAAACACCGAAGATATTGATGGTGACGGGACCAGAGAAGTTATAGTCACATTTAGTTATTCTGACTGGAAATATAAAAACAAGCTTTATTGTTATGATGCATCAGGTAAGGAGAAATGGGTATATACTTTTAATCGTGAAATGAAATTTGGAAATGAAAAATTTGAGGATAATTATGTTATCCCAAGATTCTGTGTTGGAGATTTTGATAAGAATGGGAAAAAGGAAATTGTTGTTGTTGCAGTACATAAAAATCTATATCCTACTTGCATATTCTTGCTAAATGCTTCAGATGGAAAATTAATAAGTGAATATTGGCATTCAGGTGTTATATATCAAATAGACCATAGAGATATTGATGATGACGGAATAGAAGAAATATTTGCAATCGGTTTGAATAATGGTTATGACCTTGCATCTATTGCGGTTTTGGACCCTAAATTTATAATTGGGCACAGTCCAGCACCTTTAAATTACACTCCAATCAATGTAACTGCTGGTATGGAGAAATATTATCTATTAGTAGATCGACCGGATATTAAAAATTATGCATTACATAAAAGGAATGAAGCAAGGATAATGAAACCTATTAATGATAAGTTATTTAATATAGATATATTTGAATCCATTGCGCATAACGATTATTGTTTTGCATTGTATTATTTTGATTCAACAATGCAATGTTATAAAACAGATGTAAGCGATACATTTGCTAACTTCAGGAATCGTTTAGTCAAGGAAGGAAGATTAAAAGGGGCAATAGATCAGCAATACCTGGAAAATTTAAGGCGAGGCATTCAATACTGGAACGGTGAGACATTTGTTTACACACCGACAATGAATAAACGGTATTTGGAAAAGATGAATAGAGAATTAAGCGGTAATCAGACCGTTAAGAAGTAATGAAATAACACTTCTCAGTTCCCTAAAAATCCCACAAAACAATTAAATTTTAAAGAATTTTCACAACAAAAACATTTTTATAAAATTTTTTCTAAAATTTTCTGGTGAATGGGTGGATCGTGGAAATATATATATTGTAGATAGTTAACCAAATGTTTAAAAAAAGCTTATGGGGTTTAAAAAGTGAAAAAAATATTTTTTTATTTTTTCTTCTTAGTTAATCTATTTAATTTTTCAAATTCACAAAATCAAAGTGAAAAGTTGTTATTTGAATACTGTTGGAATGGTAATTTTAATGCGTTGAAATCTTTAGATATTAAAAACATGAATTTGTTAATTAAAGATAAAAATGGAATGTCTCCATTGCATATTGCGACATTTCGAGGTAATATTGAGATTGTCAAATATCTTGTAGAAAACGGTGCACTTGTTGACTCAAGGGATGATATTAATTTAACTCCTTTTCATATTGCTGTACAAGAGGGATATCGAGAAATAATAGAATATTTTATAAGCAAAAAGGTCGACACAAAAATAAGAACAAAAGATGGGAAAACAGCTTTTTTATTAGCCTGTGAGCAAAAAAGAAAAGATATAGTTTATTATTTACTTGATTTAATGGATAGGAAAGTGATAGCCAATACAATAGATGAAGAAGATCAATTTAAAAATAATTTATTACATCTTGGTGCAGCTTTAAATGACATTGATTTAATAAAAATTGGAATTAAATATAAATTGGATATTGATGATCAAAATATATACGGTAATACGCCTTTACATATTGCTGTAGTAAATGCTGATACTAATTTGATTAAGTTGCTTTTGGACTATAAAGCAGATTTGAATATTCAAAATGAGGATGGAAATACACCACTTCATTTAGCATTGGTTAATAATAGAGTAGATGCATCAAGTTTATTATTAAATTATGACATTAAGGTAAATAAAGTTAATCGGGATGGTTTTACACCATTACATTATGCTGCGGAATTAGGTGACATTCAATTTGTTATTAAATTACTTGAAAAAAGAGCAGATATTAATGTTTATAATAAGGATGGTAATAGTCCTCTTCTTATTGCAATTTATAATAAGCATTTTGATATTGTAAATTATTTAATAGAAAAGAATGCAAATACGGATAGTAGAAATAAAATTGGAATTACCCCATTATATTTAGCAGTTGAGTACAATAATCTTGATTTAGTGAAAAATTTATTGAGTAAAAAAGTAAGAACAAATATCGAATTATTAGATTCTAAAATGACTCCATTACACATTGCTGTTGAGAATGGATATATAGATATCATCAAACTATTAATAGAAAATGGTGCAAATGTTGATGTGAAAAATTCTGAAGGAGATACACCTTTGCATATAGCATTATCAAACAATTTCTTAATACAACAAAATGAAATCATAAAATTATTAATAAAACATAGCTCAAAAATAAATACAGAAAATAATAGAGGTTATACACCACTACACCTAGCTGTAGCTAAAGATAATCAAGAATTTGTTGAATTATTATTATTGAAAAAGGCGAAAACAAATGTACAGGATACAATAGGTATAACTCCATTACATATAGCGGCTAATAACTGTAATATTAAAATAGTTGAATTATTATTAAAAAATGGTGCCGATATTAATGAAGAAGATAATTATGGTTGGACAGCTTTGCATTATGCTGCAAAAAATGGTTGTATTGATGTTGTAAGATTACTTATCGATAAAGGTATCGATATTGACGAAACAGATAGTGATGATTGGACAGCTTTACATTATGCTGTTAGTGAAGGTAAATTAGATATTGTAGAATTAATTGTCGAAAAAAGTGCGAAATTTAGGAATTACAGTGTTCCACTTGTCAATGTTGCTGCATATAATGGAGAAATAGACATATTAAAATATTTAGTTTCAAAAGGATTACAGGTAAATATAAGTGACTTTAAGAAATCACCATTATATTCAGCAATTAAAGGTAATCAAGCAGCGGTAGTCGAATACTTAGTAAAACTTGGAGTGAATTTTAAACTTAAAAATGATTATGATGATAATTATTTACATCTGGCTGTTTTAAATTTTTCAACTTCTTGTATAAAATTACTTTTAGATTATGGGATTAACATAAGTGACAAAAATGTCAATGGGCAAACAGTGTTTGATCTATTATTAGATCCACTCATAAGAAAAATTGGAGTAGAAGATCAAACCGATTCATTGGAATTAATCAATTCATATAATTCTATGATATTTGTAACTAATGAGTTATTGAACTTTATAAAAAAAGATAAGAATTTAATTGACAAGTTATTGAACGATGGAGTTCCTCTCTTGATTTTTGCTGTTTTAACCAATGACCTTGAATTAATTCAATATATAATCAAGAATAAGCCTGATGAAACAGCTCGTTCTTATACATTTTATTATAGAACAGGTAACATTGTAGGAAAATTCTTTTTATTTGGTTCGGAGTATGAATTGGAAGCTGTTGGCGATTTTACCCCATTGGAGATTGCTGTGATTAAAAAAGATATACAGATGGTTGACCTATTGCTTAAAAATGGAGCAAAAGTAACAGGAAGGCATATATATTATGCTGCATATATGAAAGATGAAAACATTTTAGAACTATTATTGAAAACAAAAAATGTTGATTGCAATTATAGCAATAAATGCATTCGTCCTATACATCTTGTTACATTGAATTGTGATAGAAAAAATGTAAAGTTACTATTAAACAATGGGGCTAAATTAGATGTGTACACTTGTAATGAATCGAATTTGTTCAATTTACCATTATTTAAAAATGCAAATTTGACTCCACTACATATAGCAGCTGCTACTGGGGATACAGAGATTGTTAAAATATTAATTGAATATGGTGCCAATATAGATGTAAAAGAGAATACGTATGACTTAACACCGTTACATATTGCATCATTATTTGGAAAAGTAGATGTAGTAGAATTATTATTGAGATTTGGAGCAAAACAACTTGATGCAAAAATTAAATTGTGGGATAGGTATGAAAGAATAAGAAGTTTAAATTCCTTCAATACACCAGACATTATTGCAGGTTTTCAAGCCTTATATTTATTATTTGCAAATAACTATTCTACTGGATGGAAACCCATTCATATTGCTGCATATTCAGGTAATAGTAGTGTTGTACAATCATTGTTACGAAGTGGAGAATCGCCAAATATAAAAACAAGTGATGGATTAACTCCACTACACCTGGCTACTTACAATAATGATTCCCTTGTGATCAAGAGTTTATTAGATACTGTAAATAGCAATATTATGAAAAATGTACAATTAACATTATCTAATATTTGTCTGTACATTCCACACTATGGTAATATTATAAGGTATAAATTAACAACGGGTGCAAATATTAATGAACAAGATGACAATGGTTGGACACCATTACATTGGAGTATATTCAATAATAATTTACCTGTTGCTTTAATATTATTTAGGTATGGTGCAGATATATTAATAGAAACTAAAAGAGAGGTTAAATTTAGTGAAGATTTTGTAATTAAAAAAGGAGTAAAACCAGTAGAAATGACCAGGATTTTATATGGTAAATTAGATCCATCAGAATTATTTAAGAATAGGTAAAAATAAGAAAATAAATAGTATTTTGCGATTTTTTATGTGATTATTAATACAAAATTTTTCCTAAAATATTCTGGTAAAGGTATGGATTGTGGGAATATGTATTATAGATAATTAACCAAATGTTTAAAAAAAGCTCATGGGGTTTAAAAAGAAAATATATATGTTTGTATTAATTGGAGGTAATATTTTAATTTTCCAATCAGAATATTTTACTAGTAATAAGCTTAATTTGTATGAAACTTTAAACTTTCTGGAACATATACATACGAAAAAAGATTCGAATTCATCTCCTTTAATTAAAATTTCTGATAATATATATTTATTGGATAATATATATATTAATAGTGAGACAAAAGAAATTCATATTCCAGGAATTGTTAATTTACAAAGAGGAATGATTGAATTAGCTGCTTGTGCAGATGGTGGGAAATTACATGAAAGTATTTTCCTGTTAAATATAGTTCCATATTATTTACATGTGGCACTTTTACTAATTGGTTTGGATTATAAAGGAGGAGTAGAGTATCAGGGTGATTCAACGACTCCTCAGGGTGATTCTTTAGAAATATATGTAATGTGGAAGTATAATGGCCTAGACACAGTTGTGCGGCTTGAGGATTGTATATGGGATATAAAAAATAATCAAACGATGCAACATACTTGTTGGATATTCAGTGGTTCTAAAATTATTAATGGAAAATATATGGCTGATGTTGAAAGATCAATTATTACAACATATCATGATCCATATACAATTATAGATAATCCTCTTTCTACTGGTTCCGATGATGAAGTATATAGAATAAATGATAAACTTGTTCCATCTAAAGGTACCGCAGTAAAATTAATATTAAAAAAATACAAATGAAATAGCTGGTTATGCAGAATATTATTTTATTATGTTGTATAGATATCATTATAAATAATTTACCTGAAAATGTCACTTTAAAAATAGAATGAAAATATACGAATTAAATGAGATTGTATTCCTTGAAGTGAAAATCTAAATATAGCTATTAAAGATTAAATCCCTTATAGAACCTAACAATTTATGCAAAATCTCTATTAGAGATTACGTAAGATTAAAGATAATTAAAATATTTTTAGGTAAAAATATAAAAAATAAAAATGAAAAAATTATGAAAACATTAATTTCAATACTAATACTATTATTATTGATTAATCTAACTGGGTATAGTCAAGAAATTATTGATATTTCATTACGTAAGGAAGCTGAACATTCAATTCGGTTTGGATTAAAGTGGTTAGAGCGACATCAAGAGGAAGATGGTTCCTGGATTCATTATCCAGCTGTTACTGCTTTAGTGGTAACGGCTTTTTTGAAAAGTGCTCAAGGGTATTCAGAGATTAATAGCATTACAGTCGCAAGAGGCGTTGAGTTTATTTTAAGATGCCAACAAGAAGATGGGGGTTTTTATATTGATGACCTTGCAGGATATAACACAGCTATTTGTATTATGGCATTAGTTGCTACAAATAACCCTGATTATGATGATGAAATAAGACGCGCTCGTGATTTTCTATTATCACTTCAATTTGATGAAACTTCTGGGATAGAAAGAAATAATATTAATTATGGTGGTATAGGGTATAAAGATAAAGAGCGACCAGATCTTTCAAATTTACAATGGGCTATCGAGGCTCTGAAGGAATCAGAGAAGTATCGTAAAGTTGGTGAAGAAAACGGAAAACCTCATCAACATTCTGGTACAGGTAAGAGTGTTGCGGTTGCATCAAGTAAAGAACTGTTTTGGGATCGTGCGATTATATTTTTACAAAGATGCCAGAATCTAAAAACCTCAAATGACCAAGAATGGGCTGGTGATGACGGTGGATTTATTTATAGTCCAAGTGAAAGTAAAGCTGGTAATTATACATCGTATGGTAGTATGACATATGCAGGAATGAAGAGTTTCATATATGCAGGAGTTGACAATAAAGACAAACGTGTGCAAGCTGCTTATAATTGGATTCGAAAGAATTTTACTGTGGAAAAAAATCCTCAACTTGGCGAGCAGGGTTTGTTTTACTACTACCACACTATGGCAAAAGCTTTGACGGCTTACGGTGAGGATTTTATAGTAGACACAACAGGTACAAAAAGAAACTGGCGTAAAGAGCTTTTAGAGAAATTAATTAGCTTGCAGGATGGTGAAGGTTTTTGGCAAAATAAAAACAACCGCTGGTGGGAAAATAAAAAAGAGTTAGTTACAGCTTACACAATTTTAGCAATGGAACATGTCTTAAATAGTAAATAACAATAATATGGTAGGTGATATATGAAAAACTTGATAACAATTTTTTTAAAATTAAGTGTGTTCATATTTTTTATTATGATTAATTTTACTTTTTCACAAGATAGAATCATTGAAAAGGCAGAGGATTTGTTAAAAAATTATTCACCTCCACAAGGGCAGTTCAATGATCCTTTAGAAACCCCAGAAGATGCCTGGCAAAAGTTTTTTAAAGAAAAACGTGAAAAAAATAGCTATGAGATTTACCCTAAAAGTTCATCTGGTACTGGTTTATTCGGTTTTTATTATAATAATACAAATCTAAATGGTAATCCTCTATTAACTCGTATTGATACAGTAATAAATTTTACATGGTCAGGGTCACCAGGACCTGGAATTAATGCTGACAACTTTAGTGTCCGATGGATTGGTGAAATTGAAGCTCAATATTCAGAAATTTATACTTTTTATGTTAATGTAGATGATGGTATGAGATTATGGATCGATAATAATTTATTAATTGATAAATGGGGGACTACAGGAGAATATAACAACAGCATAAGATTGATCGCAGGAAAAAGGTATAAAATTAAAATTGAATCTTATGAAGCCACAGGAAGTGCTACAGCTAGATTATATTGGAGTAGTCCGTCTACTATTAAAACCATTGTTCCTAAGAGTCAATTATATCCGGTTTATCTTCCACTTGAGGTAAGAACAATGCCAAGTTATTACATAAGTGAAAGTTATGCTAATGCTGTTGTTGGTGAACCAATTACAGTTTGGGGAAGTGCGTCGGGCGGTGATTGGAAATTTAGTTTTAAATTAGAATTTGGTGATGACACTGATACTACAGGTATTGTTACAAATCCAAGGTTTATTGGTACAACGCATACATACAATACAAGTGGGTTAAAACTTATAACACTTACAGTT
Source organism: Ignavibacteriota bacterium (assembly GCA_003327435.1). Lineage (GTDB taxonomy): Bacteria > Bacteroidota > Ignavibacteria > UBA10030 > BY39 > BY39. Next base: position 59,548 of record QOQV01000005.1, on the reverse strand, counting down.
TGGGATTCATTAGGGAATTCCGCAAGCAGTCAATCACAAATATTAGTATTTTCACCTGCAAATGCTGACACGACTATTAGAGTGAATATCGCAATAGAAAAAGGACTTCTTTATCTGTATAAAAACCAATATCCAAGTGGATATTGGTATGATGCGTATGGAAATACTGGGGCAACGGGGATGTCAATTTTAGCATTCGAAGAAAATGGACATTTGCCGACGAATAAACCCTCATACGACATTTACGCTGAACCGGTTACAAATGGATTGAATTATTTGTTTAGCCAGAAAGCATCAAGAAATTTTATAAGTATGCAAACATACGGTAATCCAGATACAGATGGCGATGGAATTGGGGTTTATTTTACCTCAAATTCATCAAAAGAGCAGTATGCAAATGGTATCGCACTTTTAGCAGTTTTAGGTGCACATAGAAATATCGAAAGCGCACAAATGGATACGATTAAAGTCGCTCCTTTTATTGGTCAAACATACTATGACTTTATTGTTGACGCACTTGATATGATTTATTATTCTCAAACTGATGCTGGAGGAGGTCGTGGTGGTTGGAGGTATTGTGTAAATTGTGCAAGTTATGGATCAAGTGATAACTCTGCAGTACAATGGCCCGTATTGGTTTTAGAAGTAGCCCAAAATGTATGGGGAATGAATATACCTACATTTGTAAAAAATGAATTAAAAGTGTGGTTGAATAATAGCCAGAATTCATCTAATGGTGGATTCGGATATACAACTTCTTCGGAATATATTGATCTTGCAAAAACAGGAGCGGGTATAAGTACATATGCATTCCTAGGTTACACCACAGATAGTTCAAAGATTATTAATGCCCTAAATTACCTAAATAATTATTGGTATGCTAACAGTTTTTCTCATCCAGAAATAACTGGCCAATTTACAGGAAATACTTATGCTTTATATGCAATAATGAAAGGAATGCGTCTTATTAATAATCGAAAAGGAATTGATAGCGTTGGAGCTCATGACTGGTATAGGGAATATATTACACATTTATTGACAAATGCAACTTGGGGCCAGAAACCTGATGGTTCTTGGAATGGTAGTTATGTTTTAAGCTCAAGCTATGCAAATTCACCACCACTTTCTACAGCTTTTGCGATTCTTACACTAACACCCGGAGTTGTTCAATCTGTGCCAGTGGCAAAAATTGAACCTATTGGCTCCGTACCACCTAATTATGCATTTCAAGTAGATGGTTCTCGGTCATGGCACACTGATCCAACTCGTGCTATTATAGAATGGCGATGGGACTTTAATACATCAGATGGAATTGATTGGAATTCTCCTGATGCATATGGACCTAGACCTATTAATCCTGGGTATCCTGATACTGGCATATATCAAATTAGACTACGCGTAAAAGATAATAGTAACCCTCCAAAATACGATGAAGAGAATATAACGATTTTTGTTACATTAGGGAATCATCCACCAGTAGCTGTACCTATTCCTCCTGTAAGAGGTTTTTTCTATACGACTTCTATACCTGGATGCATATTTCTCGATGGTCGTGCATCATATGATCCTGATGAAGGTGATTCGATTATTCAATATAAGTGGGATCTAAATGGAGATGGAATTTTTACAGACGCAATTAATGAAACTCTTACAATATGTTATAATTATGTTTATCACGGAATTATAGGTTTACGTGTTTTTGATACATACGGTGATTCTGGAACTGCGTATACAAATATTATTGCTTCTCGCATGGATTTGCTAGTAGATAATTTTTGTGTACAACCAAATATTACATATCCAGGTGATACAATAAATGTATATGCATATTTTCAGAAAATTGATTCAATCCCCTCAACGGATATTTTAGTCAGGTTTTATGATGAATGGCCAAGAGCTAATGGTAATCAAATAGGAAACGATTTTTTTATAAATCTTCCTGCATTAGGAAGAGATTCCATTAAAACTAAAATTGTAATACCTAATATAAATGAACAAGGTTTAAGAAATTTTTATGTTTATGTAGATGCCAATAACCAAGTTTTTGAAATGGACGAAATAAATAATTTGTCTTTCGTTCCAGTTGAAGTTCTTACGCATCTCGATCCACCGAACATTATTTATCCTGTAGATAGCTCGTTAGAGGTATCTGTAAATCCTGTAATGATTTGGAACAAAGTTTATGGTGCTATTAATTATGAGGTTCAATTATCCACTTCAAATGATTTTGATCCGGTTCATATTATTTATCAAAATACTATCACTGATACTTTTATACAAATTATAGGTCTTGAATTTGATAAACAATATTTTTGGAGAGTAAAAGCGTTACATAGAGGATTGCAAAGCAGTTTTTCTGAGGCGAGTATCTTTACAACTCTTTCACAGGTTACGATTCCAACCAGTAAAGGTTGGAATATCGTATCAGTACCTATGAAAGTAAAAGATTACTATAAAGACAAATTATTTCCGAGTTCATCTTCATCAGCATTTAAATTTCAAAACGGTTATATTTTGGAAGATACATTAGAAAATAAATTAGGGTATTGGTTAAAATTTTCTGATGATCAAACTAATGACATTAGAGGATCTTTTATTAATGCTGATACTTTTTATCTATCTGAGGGTTGGAATTTAATAGGTTCTATAAGTTATGCAGTTCCAGTTGTATCAATAATATCTGAGCCTTCCACTATTATAGATAGTTATTTTTATGGTTATAATTCTGGTTATTTTATATCCGATACTATTAAACCAGGTAAAGGATACTGGGTGAAGGTAAGTGAATCAGGTAAGCTTTTATTATCTTTTGAGACAATTGTGAAATCATCAAAAGTATATTCCTCTGTTGACTTTAGTAATTTCAACAAGTTAATATTTACAACATCGGATGGTCAAGAGCGAATAATATATTTTGATAAAAAGTTAGATAGGCAATTCATTTCAGAAAAATTTGACCTTCCACCAACTCCACCTATGGGTATTTTTGATGTACGTTTTGCTTCAAATAGAATTGTCGAAGTAATTGACGAGAATATATCAGGTGAATATCCAATTCGAATTTCTTCTGCTCAATTTCCTCTAACAATAAAGTGGGAAATCAAGTCGAATATTTCGACTTTCTTAAAAATTGGTGATAAAGAGATATTGTTACATGGAAATGGTCAAATAAAGTGTATTGATTCTAATTTTCAGTTATTATTAAAACTAATCGGGAAATCAAATTTACCAGAAAAATACTCCCTTTACCAAAATTACCCCAATCCATTCAATTCATTAACTACGATTAAATATTCATTGCCAAATGCATCGCAGGTTAATTTAAGTGTTTACAATACACTCGGACAAAAAGTTGCAATTTTGATAGATGAAAAGAAGGATGCAGGGTACCATGAAGTAACATTTGATGCATCAGTATTACCAAGTGGAGTATATTTTTACCGCATTCACGCAGTCGAACAAAACTCAGGTAAAACTTATACTGAGACCAAGAAACTTTTGTTAATTAAATAAGAAAAAAATTGGAGGGTAATCTTGAATTTAGAGATTACCCTCTTTTTTTATATAATTTTCGGTTTAAATCGCAAATTATTAAGTTGTTTTTCGGTTTTAACCAAAAAATCTTTAGATTTCTTTACCTTTCCTTCTCAAAAAGCTTGTCCTCTAATGTTTCATTTATCGAATATTTTGTGAATACAATCGTTACGCTGCCTGAACGAGGAATTCGAGATGGAAACCGCTCTCGCAAAGGAAATTCAAGTGTGTCGACTCTGCTATCTGCAATATTTTCAAATGTAACCCCAATTCTCGATGGCATATAATATCCCTCCTTAAGCTTGCCATATTCAATATTTACCCGACTTGTTCTGCCTCTGAAATTTAATGATTCTATTTTTCTAAGTAATGAATGTTTTCTATCTATCCAAACAAAGAACTGTTGCGCAGAAGGTAAACGACTCTTATCAACGCTCTTTATCTTCAATAAATATTTTTCTGTAATATATTCACCAATTGTATCAGGTGATGTAAATTCGAGTTCATACTTTTCTGAATTCAATTGATTTGGAAATATAAGGAGCCCAATTCGTGGAATCATCGCAAAACCATCAGATTCAATTTTAAATTTATCTGGATGCTTGTAATATAATGTGAACTTCTTCCTCGGAATTCTAAGTCGCTCCATCTCGACTGTTATCTGAGCTTCCGCAGTGAAGCTCTGTATACCTTGATAATTTTTTTCTATCCTCAAAAATAAACTATCATCCTGTGAAAAAAGAAAATTGGCAATAGTGTATAAAACTATTATTAATGTTAACCTCAAGATAGAATATCCTTTCTTTTGAAATAATATAAAGTGATTGCAAAGAAACTTGCTGAATAAATTATTAGGTAGGTAATTGAAGCGAAAATTTCTTTTATATTTATTGGTTCTTCAAACACTTTCATCCACACAGATGTATATGTTGTAAAAAGATATGGTTTGATATTTTCAAAAAATTCTATAGGTAACTCGGATATTATTAAAAAAATTATTAACACCGACATCGTTCCAATAATCGGTCCAATCGCATTTTCAACAAAGGATGAAAAAAAGAACGCAAGCGACGAAATGGTCCACATCGCAATCACTGCACAAAGATATGCTCCAATAAATCTAAACAACAACTCATCAGGTGGTAGTAACAAAATTTCTTTTCCGAATATCAACAGATCTCCACCACCAAAAAATAGATGTCCGAATCCTAAACTTAATAATGCCAGGAATAAGATTAGCAAAAATGAATAAAATAGTGCAGTAATGTACTTGATTATTAAAATTTTTGTTCTTGAAATAGAATGTGTTAGTAAAATTCTGTATGTTCCAGCAGTTGCCTCACCAGCAAGTATATCTCCTGCCACAAGGGTTATCAGGAACGGGATGTGAATGAACAAACTGTTCATTATCATATGACTGAAGAACCATCCATTAAACAAATTACCAACAATTAAAAACTCGCTTTCAAATTGCCGCATCATACCTTTTTCTAAATCAGCTCCACTAAATTTTATTGCAGATGCTATGAGCGGAACAATTATCCCAATTGTTAAAAAACCTATATAAGTACGCCATTTTTTAAAAGTTTTAAGTATTTCGAGAATCAAAAGTTTAAACATCACCGGCTCGAGAAATATTTCCGTTTTTATATTTTGTATATGAGGATTCAGTGAGCTCTAAATAAAAATCCTCGAGTGTTCTTTTCGGGATAAGTGAACTTACTTTGATTCCATTTTTTACAAGTAATTCGTTTATCTCGGATGATTTATCGATTGAGGTCTTGATTTTCAAAAATCCATTCTCGATGAGAATGTCTGAGATAAATTTTTCTTTTTTGATGATTTCAAATGCTCGTTCTAAATTATCTGCACCAATTTGAATATATTGTTCACCACTTCGTAGTAAATCGTCTACTTTTCCCTGTACAATTAAGTTTCCAAAATTAATAATTGCCATCCGAGTTGCAACCTGTTCAACTTCAGAAAGCAAATGTGAAGATAAAAAGATTGTTTTGTTATGCTCTTTAGAAAGTTTTTTAATTAACTCACGAACTTCACGCATACCGTTTGGATCAAGTCCTGATGTTGGTTCATCAAGAATAAGCAATTCAGGATCATTCAGGAGTGCCTGCGCTATACCTAACCGTTGCTTCATACCATGAGAGTATTTTTTTACCTTGTCGTTCATTCGATCTCTTAGATTCACAATCTCTAAAACTTTCTCTATTTGTTGATCGGATACTCCTCCATTTAATGCTCCAATAAATCTAAGATTATCAATTGCTGATAGATGACCGTAGAAGTCTGGTTTTTCGACCAAACTCCCAACCTTTTTTAGAACCTCCGAACGAAATTTGTTTGAATCTTTACCAAATATCTGAGTTTTGCCGTTGGTAGGTTTAATTAAGGAGAGAATCATTCTGATAGTTGTACTTTTCCCAGCTCCGTTAGGACCTAAAAAGCCAAACACATCGCCTTTCAATACTTGAAGATTAAGATTATTTACCGCAACAAGTTTACCGAAAGCTTTGGTTAAATTTATCGTTTCTAAAATAATATCACTCATATTGATTCAAATATACACATATATTTTGCATTTAAAAAAAATTTTTCTAACTTCACACTAAATAAATGATTTTGGGAAATGAATAACATCTACATATTGAATGAATTAGTTATAATATTAGCAATTATAATAGTTATCATATCCCTTTTCAGAAAAATTAAGATTCCACCACTTGTTGGATTTTTAATAGGCGGATTAGTTATTGGTCCTTATGGTTTTGGAATTATAAAAAATATTGAAGCAATTAATGTTCTTGCTGAAGTGGGAGTTATCCTGTTACTTTTTACTATTGGCCTTGAATTTTCGTTAACTCGGTTAAAGAAAATTAAAAGAATTGTGCTTTTGGGTGGCGGACTTCAGGTTATAATTACAATTGGAGTGACCTCAATTTTAGCTCTTTTAATTAATGTGCCTGTAAACGAGGCGGTATTTGTTGGATTTCTTATTTCTCTTAGCAGTACTGCGATTGTGATGAAGTTGCTCTCAGATCGAGAAGAAACTTACTCACCTCACGGTAAAATATCACTTGGAATACTTTTGTTTCAGGACCTTTGTATAATCCCAATGATGTTGTTTATTCCAATCTTGTCTCCAACTCAAATTACAAGTCTATTCGATGTGGTTTCAAGATTGTTTTTAGGTTCGGTGGGAATTTTAGCACTTATCTTAATCTCAACCTATCTGATGCCTAAAATCATCGATTATCTTGTTTTAATGAAAAGTAGGGAAATCTTTGTTATTGGAATTGTTTTTATAAGTATTGGAACAGCAATTTTAACATCCTATGCAGGATTATCTTTAGCTTTAGGGGCATTTATAGCAGGCTTAGTACTCTCGGAATCAGAATATTCTCACGAAATTGTAGCAACTTCGCTTCCATTTAGAGATGCTTTGAGTAGTTTATTTTTTATCTCTATCGGAATGCTTGTAAGCACTAAATTTATCTTCGATAATCTTTTCTTGTTTATCGCTGTTTCAATTTTAGTAATTGTGTTAAAATATATTATAATTTCTATTGTTGTGATGATATTATCTTTTCCGGTTAGAACAGCAATTATTGTAGGGCTCTCGCTTTCGCAGATTGGTGAGTTTTCGTTCATACTTGCAATTAACGGTTTGGAAAATGGAGTAATTCAAAACAACAACTATCAATTATTCTTAGGTGTAACAATTTTTACTATGATGCTTACACCCATATTTTTTGATTTTTCAAAAGCAATCGTTCCAGTTTTAGATAAAATGAATCCGTGGAAAAAATTAATTAGAGTCAAATCAACTCAGCAAGAAGTTGAAACAATCAGCAATATACCTTACAAAAATCATGTAATTATTGTGGGATATGGATTGAATGGTAGGAATTTAGCCACTGTATTAAAGGAAACTGGAATTAATTATGTGATAATTGATTCGGATGGTGAGCTGGTGAAGGAAGCAAAAAAATTAGGTGAAAATATTGTTTTTGGAGATGCAACTCGTGGTGAAATGCTAAATTCGCTGGGAATCGAAAATGCAAGAGTGCTTGTTCTGGCAATATCGGATAACGATGCGATGAGGAGAATCTTGAAATTTGCAAGAAAACTTAACAAGGATTTGTATATAATTGCCCGTACAAGATCAGTTCAGGAACTGGATGATCTGTACAAATTAGGTGCAAATGAAGTAATACCGGAAGAATTTGAAACCTCAATTGAAATATTTACCAGAGTTTTACGACAATACCATATTCCAAGAAATGTGATCTTAACACAGGTTGAGCTTATAAGAAGGTCCGGATATGGAATCCTGCGTGGATTGAAACTTCCAGATGCAACTGCTGAGCAACTTGAAGCAATTCTATCCGCCGGTACGATAGATAATTTTCTTGTCCTGAAAGATTCACCTGCAAATGGAAAAACTATCGCTGAACTAAATTTACGGTATTTATCAGGTGCTACTATAATTGCGGTGCTAAGAGACAATAAACCATTAACAAATCCACCAAGCAGTTATAAAATAGAAGCAGGTGATATCTTGGTTATAATCGGCACCCATGCACAAATTGATAAAGCATTTGAACTTTTAAGCCCACCAAGTTTTGAGCAACTTGAAAACTCTTAGTTGTTTAAAATGGTTTATCTAATGTGTAGGAAAAAAATTATGAAAGGAAACAAATATGTTAAGTCGTTATTTATCGATTATTCTTATAATTTTGGGCAGTTGTAAAGTGGCACCAGTTGATAGTGTAAATCAGGAAATACGACAACTTACAACGATTGAGAAAAATTTAATTCAATCAAATTACATTTTTGGGCTGGAATTATTTAAAAGAATAAATGAGCGGGATAAGGATAAAAATATTTTTATCTCACCTTTGAGTGTGTCGTTTGCGATTGGAATGGTCTTAAACGGTGCTGGTTCACAAACTTATGACTCCATCAAAAAAACACTTTTCGTTACCGACTTATCACAAACTGAGATTAATCAATCTTATAAGTCGCTAACTGATTTATTGCTTGGTGTTGATCCTAAAGTAAAGTTTAAAATAGCCAATGCAATATTTTATAGAAACAATATCACTATCAAAAACAATTTTTTCGATGAGAATAAAAAGTATTTTAATGCTTTAATTGAAGGATTAGATTTTGCTACACCTGCTTCAGTCAATAAAATTAATAAATGGGCAAATGAAAATACTGAAGGTAAAATTCCAATAATAGTCGAAAGGATATCTGAAAACGAAATAATGTTTTTGTTAAATGCTGTTTACTTCAAAGCTGATTGGAAGTTACCTTTTGATAAATCGATGACAAGGGATGATTGGTTTAAAAAATCAATAAAAGATAGTGTTGCTTGTAAAATGATGACCCAGGAGATTAATGCGGGATATTTTGAGAATGATAATTTTCAGGTTATTGAGCTTCCGTATTCCAATGGGGCTTATAGTATGGGAATTATTCTGCCTAAAATTGGTCAAAATATCGATCAAATCATTAAAAATCTTTCAGAAGAAAGTTTAAAGCAGTGTTTTGATCAAATGGAAGCTAGAGAAGTAAAATTATTTTTACCAAAATTTCAGATAAAGTATAAAATTGATTTGAGTCCAGTGTTGAAATCCCTTGGGATGAGTATAGCATTTGATCCAGAAAATGCTGATTTCACAAAAATTTACGAAGGTCCCGAAAGAGCATATATTACAAATGTTGCACATTCAACTTTTGTGGAAGTTAATGAAGAGGGAACTGAAGCTGCAGCTGTGACATCCATTACAATTGGAATAACTTCAATCAGGGATCGTATTGTGGTTCGGTGTGATAGACCATTCTTGTTTATGATAAAGGAAAAAAATACAAACAGTATAGTTTTTATCGGAAAGTTGGTATATCCATCTTAAAAATTATGAAGATTATAAAAATTGAATCACTTGACAATCCCGATCTCTATCCTTATCGAACATTAAGAAGGGCTATCGAGCATATTAAAAAAAGGATTTTCGTTGCCGAAGGTGAAAAAGTCGTGAGGAGATTACTTGAGAGTAATCTATCTATCGAATCGTTTTTATTAACAGAAGATTGGTATGAAGTTTTAAAGAATTTTATTACAAATAGATGTAACTCAGATATTCCGGTTTACATCGGTACAAAAAAAATGCTTGAATCTATAGTCGGTTTTAACTTGCATCAAGGAATAATGGCTGTTGGGAAAATTCCCGAACCAATTGCACTGGACGAGCTAATCGATGATAATTGTTCTTCTCATTTTTTTGTGGCAGTCGATGGACTGACTAATTCAGACAATCTTGGTGTGATAGTAAGAAATTGTGTTGCTTTTAATGTTGATGCTCTGATTGTGGGCGAAACTTCAAGCAGCCCATATTTGCGACGAGCAATACGGCAATCTATGGGAGCTGTCTTCGAATTAAAAATTTTTGAATCCGATAACCTTTACGAAGATATAAGAAAAATCTCACAGGTTTATGATTTTGAAATCATTGCCGCTGATCCACATGGTGAAAAGATAATATCTGAAAAAATAGGTTATCGTAAAAATATTTGTATCGTATTCGGGAGTGAGGGTTTTGGAATTAGAGAAGATATAATTGCTATTTGTAATGAAAGGGTAAATATCCCTATAAGCCAGAAAATTGATTCTTTAAATGTTGCAAGTGCTAGTGCAATATTTTTATATGAAATAAATAAACTCCGAACGAATTGTTATTAATTGGAACCTTAAGAAAAATTTTTCCGACGAATTGTATTTTGAGGTTAACTTGTAAAAATTGAAATAAGAGGCTGATTTTTGAATGTCACTTTTTTCTTAATGTCTTTTGGAAGAAAATTGTAATTTCAATTCATTTTCGAAAGCCTCATAAATTTCCTTTTCAAACAACACAAAGCGGACTAATTTAATTTTTTGAGCTTTTTGTAAGAAATCGATCACGACTTCGAGCATAACTTTAGCGCATTCGTAGATTGAGAAACCACCAACACCCGTTCCGATTGCTGGAAAGCTTATAGAGTTTATGTTTTTTTCTTCGGCAAGCAAAAGTGAATTTCGAGTTGCATTTTTTACTTTTTCAGCATCTGTTTTTAAATCCTGTCCCATCCCGGCAGCATGGATTACATATTTTGCTTTAAGTTTTCCAGCTGAAGTGATTACAGCTGAACCGACTTCTATAGGACCATGCATCATAGCTTCTGTTTCAATCTCCTGACCTCCCTTGCGTTTAATTGCACCTGCTACACCGCTGCCCATCCAGAGGTGATTGTTAGCTGCGTTGACTATTGCTTCGGTATCCTGTTCTGTAATATCGCCCTGAATAATTTCTATTATTTTTTTGTCAATATTTATCTTCATGCGATAATAGGCAATCTTATAGTAATTTTTGTGCCTTTATCTAATTCACTTTCTAAATTTATTGTACCTTTGTGTTCATCGATAATTTTTTTAACAATTGCTAAACCAAGTCCTGTACCGTGTTTCTTACCGTATGTAAAAAAGGGTGTAAACAATTTATTTTTAATATCTGCTGGAATACCTTTACCTGTATCAACAAACTCGATTTTCAAGAAATTATCATCTTGAAATACATTGATATCAACTTTTCCGCCTTGTGGCATTGCATCGGCTGCATTACCTGCTAAATTATACATTACTCTGGATATTCTGTCCGGATCAAATTTAATAGTTCCTTTGTACTGAATGTTTCTTGTAAGAACAATATTTCTGTTCTGATAATCCTTTTCAATGTAGTTTAAAAGTTGATCGAAATATTCATCAATCTTAACCTCTTGAATATTTGTTATTTGTTCACCTCTTGCGAAATCCAAAATTTCCTGTGTCATCGAAATAAAACGGTCGATCTGTCTGATGATCTCGTCCGCCATTTTGGTTGTTTCTTCGGTTCCAACTTTATTTCTCAGGACCTGTGTATATAATCTCATTGTGGATAAAGGATTCTTGATGTCATGAATGATGGTACTTGCCATTTTACCAACTGTGGCGAGGCGTTCGTTAATCAACATATTCTCAACTAATTTTGCGTTTTCAATTGCAATTGCAGCATGAATCGAAAAAGCGCTAATAAAATTTTCATCTTCTTGATTGAAAGAACCCTTATGTTTATTTAATAACTGAAAAACTCCAATTATTTTTCCCTCTCGGTTTTTTAGAGGCATACAGAGAATTGATTTTGTTTCGTAACCAGTTAGTTTGTCAATTTCTGGATTAAACATTGGGTTATTATATGGATCTGATATGTTAACAGTTTCCCCAGTAATCGCGACCTGTCCGGCGATTCCTTTACCTATTGGCATTCTAATTTCAATTGTTTTCTCGCCCTGAATTACTTTTGACCAGAGTTCTTGTTTATCCTCATCAATTAAGTAAACTGTTCCTCTATCTGCATTTGTGGCAACCACTGCATTAGATAACACTGTCGACAGGATCTCATCTAAATCAAGTGAGGAATTAACAACTTTTGTAGCTTCTATCAGTTGATTGAATTTTTCTATTTTTGAGTTTACTGATTCAATGTATCTTTGAAATTCCATTACAAAGGTTTCGTTAATGGATCTCAATCTTATAGAGAGAGTTTTTAAAACATTTTCAACTAACTCAATTGAATTAGACAGTAGTTTATAAAAATCTGATTTGGAAATCATCAAAAGGTGTGAATCGGTTGTAGCAACAGCTGTTGCTGATCTGGGTAATCCGTCAATGAGTTCTAATTCTCCGAAAAAATCACCTTCGTGCAGAATTCCTATAACGGAATCTATGGATTGTTTTGTGCTTTTTGATAATTTAACTGAACCGGATTTGATAAGGTATAAATTATCCCCTTCGCTACCTTCTTTGAAGATCGTGCTATCTTTTTCGAAGAAAGATTCTTTCAGTTGAATATCTAGTTTATTGATTAATTCATTTGGGACATTATGGAAAAGTACAAAATTTTCTAAGGGATTCCCCTTTTTTTCCGATACCATATAAATTCCTTTAATTATACATTTTTCTTATTCTGAAAATAATCAAAATGATAAATAAAATCAAATTTTGTGTTCAATCACGATTTTTGTATAATTACATTTAAATTGTTAATTTGAAATGAATGAAATATTGATATATGTGGAGTTTTAATGAAATTTTTATCCCGTAAAGCACAGCAGGATAAAAAGCAAAAAGAATTTTTGGATGAAGCAATTCCAAACATGAATTTGCTATACAATTTTGCACGCCATCTTACGGGTAATGCTGATGATGCCGACGACCTGCTTCAGGATACATTTCTTAAAGCGTACCGGTTCTGGGATAGCTACGAAAAAGGAACCAATATCAGGGCATGGTTGTTTCGTATAATGAAAAATTCTTATATAAACAAGTACAGGAAAGATTCAAAGGAACCAGAAGTTGTTGATTTCGATGAGATAGAAGAATTTTTTACATCATCCCAAACAGAAATAGCAACAGAAGACGATCTCGCAAAAAAAATCTTCAGTAATCTGTTTGAAGATGAGGTTCAAAGAGCTATTGATGAGTTACCAATAGATTTTAAAACTGTGATCATTCTATGTGATATTGAAGGTTTTACCTACGAAGAGATTGCCGAGTTCTTAGACATACCAATTGGTACCGTCCGCTCGCGCCTGCATCGAGCACGAAAAATGCTGCAATCAAAACTTGTTGAATACGCAAAGAAAAAAGGTATAATTAAATAAATTTTAGAAAGGAATTTTTATTGTCAATTTGTTACACAATATATAGGTAAAAAGTGAAATGTAAGGATTTTTTAGAACTTATAAGTTCTGCCGTCGACAATCAACTTAATGAAAATGAAAAATTAATATTTAACGAACACTTAAAAGTTTGTCCGAGATGTAAAAGAGAATATGAACTTGAACGAGTTACTAAGAGCTTCGTAAGTTCTGTGTGTCATCCAGTTTATCCCCCGGACAGTCTAAAAGAAAAAATTGTCTTCCAGATAAATAATTTTAAATCTCAAAGTATTTTTAATATTCCTTTTTTAAATCCGAAAAAAATGTATTGGTATTTAATTTTACCAATTTCAATTATTATAGTGATATTGATTTTTTCCTCAAAATCCGAACATAATCATCTCGTAAAAAACCTATCAGAAAATAACTTAATCAGAGTTAATTATACCCATTTTGATGAAATACTGGCAGGGAATCAGGAAATCGCTGTGGAAACATCAAACCCGGCATTTTTAGAAACGAAATTACAAGAGAATTATGATGGGAATATTTCCATACCACATCTAAATAATTGTGAGTTAATTGGTGGCTGGACAACAGAGGAATATGGAAAGAAAATTATTCATACTCTTTATAAAGACAAGGATGAACTCATTTACTGTTCCCAGATTAATTTTAATGATTTACTTAAAGATACTCAATTATATTTAGAGCATAAGATTGTTGAAAAATTGAAAGAAAGTGGTAAATATATTCATAAGGATTTTGAATGTTGCTCTGTTATTTTATGGCTTAATAATAGTCAACTTTATGTAATTACAGCGGAAATGGATACAAACACATTACTTTCACATTTGCCTGAAAGGAGATAACATAATGTTAAAAAATATTATTTCATTTGTTTTAATATTATTTGCTTTATCGGCTTGTACTCAAAAAGAAAAGCAAGAAGAGAAGAAAAATGAAAGCAATGTTACAAAATTTAAGATATCTTTCATAGATTCAATTGAGGTCAGAGAAGGATTGGCTCCGAATTTTTATTGGAAAGATTCTTCTGGAAGGTTACAAGCGTTTGATAATGTTCATAATAAAATTACAATTGTGAATTTTTGGGCTACCTGGTGCAGTCCTTGCAGAAGAGAAATTCCAGATTTAATCGCAATAAACAGAGAAATGGCTCCCAAAGGTGTTAAGGTAATAGGTGTTTCAACCGATAAAGGTGCAAATGTAATTTCAGATGTTGATGAATTTGTTAGGGAGAATAACATTGATTATCCAATTGTAATCGATAATGGGAAACTGGCAGAAGCATATGGTAATGTTCGCGGTTTGCCAACAACATTTCTAATTGATGAAAAGAGAAATGTGGTAAGAAAGTTTTTAGGAATTAGAACAAAAGAGTTCTTTATTTCACAAATAGAAGAAATCATTAAATAATATTGCACACACCAATCCAAAATATTGGCGAAGAGGGTTTAATAAAAAGAATTAAAAACCTTATTGATTCTGAATTTATATCGGAGGAAATTAATGATAATTTGATTAAAGGGATCTCCGATGATTCAGCTGTTTTTAAAATTATACCTGGCAAAGTTCAACTTTTAACAAGCGATAGTTTTGTTGAAGGGGTTCATTTTGATTTAACATTTACTTCGCTGGGACATCTTGGTTGGAAAGTAGTTGTTGCGACAATTAGCGACATTTTAGCAATGGGGGGAACCCCTATGTATCTCCTAATTAATATTTGTATCCCTCAGAAAATTTCTATTGAAATGATTGAGGAATTTTATAAAGGTGCTAATCAAGCTTGTACACATTATGGATGCAAAATAATTGGTGGGGATTCGGTTGCAACTGCAGGTAATTTTGTAGTTTCTGTTTCCTCATACGGAATTGCTAATCCCGAAAAAATTTATTACCGTAGCGGAGCCAAAGTCAAAGATTTGATTTGTGTAAGCGGACATCTTGGTGCATCACATGCTGGATTGAGAATTTTACAAAGAGAGAAAAAAAGTTACCTCGAAAAAAGAGAGAACTTTAAACCAAATCTTGAACCATATAAAGCTGCAATTGAAAAATATCTTATGCCACGACCAAGAACCGACATATTAAATTTAATTGTTAATAATGTTCAGATAAATTCTATGATAGATGTTAGTGATGGACTTGCATCCGATGTTCATAAAATTTGTAGAGAAAGTAATGTCGGTGTAGAAATCTGGGAACACAATATTCCTATTGCTAACATAACCCAGAAAATTGCAGATGAATTTTCAGAAAATGTAATAGATTATGCATTATTTGGCGGCGAAGAATATGAAATGCTTTTTACTCTAAATGATGCTGAATATGAAATACTCGAAAATTTGACCCCTGATGTTACAATATTGGGTAGAATTGTCGAAAGTTCAAAAGGAGTTAATTTTATAAGAGAAAATGGTGAGACAGAACCATTGCCCGATGGAAGTATTTTAAGCAAAATTAAAAAATAGGGTATATGAAAATTTATTTATTAAGACATGGAGAAGCAGTAGAGCGCTACGAAAGCGATCGAACAAGACCTTTAAGTGATAATGGAATAAAGGAAATTAGAAAAATTGGGGAGTTTTTAAAAAAAGGAAATGTTCTGATTGATAAAATTTATTCAAGTCCGTTATTCAGAGCATACCAATCAGCTATGATTATAGGTAAGGAAATTAATTTTAATGATGATATTGTGGAGTTAGATTTATTATTACCCGAGAGCAAACCTGATGAGGTGTTAAGTTATTTATCACAAATTGATTATAGTTCAGTATTATTAGTAACTCATCAACCACTTATTGGTAGCTTAGTAAGTATTTTAATTTTTGGTAGGAACTATACTTTGAGAATTAATAAATCAACGCTGGTTTGTATTGAAGTTAATAAAAATTTTGATCCAAAGAATGCAACATTACAATTTTTAGTTAATCCAGAAATACTCTAATCTTTGTTATTAAATTCCAGTTCAAACATTAAATAATTTGATTGATACATTCCTAATTTTTTATAAGCAATGATTGCGTTTGTATTGTTTTGCTCAGTGTATAATCTTAAACCACATACATCTTTATGTTCTTCAGCAAGTTTTTTTATATATTCAAATAAGGTTTTGAATACTCCAGAATTTCTATATTCAGGTACAACATACACACTTTGAATCCACCAGAAATTTGCATTTCTCCAGTCACTCCATTCATATGTTATCATCAATTGTCCGATCACTTTGTTGTTTAATAATGCGAGTACATAAAAGCCCTTGTTGTCGTCTATTAAAATACTCTCGACACCTTTGGTTAGAATTTGTCTGTTTAATGTTTTATTTTCAGTCTCTAAAGCTAAATTATAATTAAATTCAGCAATTGATTCGATGTCATTTAAAGTTGCTTTACGAATTATAATATTTTCCATTGTATTATTTATCATTATAAAACAAATAACCTTCAGGTCCAAGTGGAATTCCAGTAATCATCCAGATGATTAATAGGATTAACCAGCCAATCAGGAAAAATACTGTGTATGGTAACATTGTAGAAATTATCGTTCCAATTCCATAAGTAGATTTATATTTTTCTGCAAATGTAACTATTAAGGCGAAATAGCTCATCATTGGTGTAATAACATTTGTGACCGAATCACCGATTCTAAAAGCAACCTGTGTTAATGCTGGATGATAACCTAAAAGCATGAACATTGGAACAAAGACCGGAGCCATAATTGCCCACTTTGCAGAAGCACTTCCCATAAACATATTTATAAAAGCGGATAATATAACAAATCCAACGATCAATGCTATACCTGTCAGCCCGAGGGATTTTAAAAAATCTGCTCCTTCAATTGCAAGTATGATCCCTAAGTTACTGTGACGGAAGAAGTAAACGAACTGTGCAGCAAAGAACACTAAAACTATATAACCTGCCATACTGCTAAAAAATTTTATTATATGCTTAACAGCATCATGATCATTTTTAATGTTTTTTACAGCGATACCGTAGGCAATTCCTGGAACAAAAAAGAATATCATTACAGCTGTTATCATACCATCAAGGAATGGAGATTTGATAATAGAATTTGTTGAAGGGTTTCTTAAAAGTGCACCATCAGGTAGGACGAGCAGTAGCAAAACAATGATTGTTATTAGACTACTTATGCCAGCCCAGATTAAACCTTTTTTTTCTGTTGGGGTAATTTGTTCGAGTTTAGGAGCAGTAACATCTCCGTCGTATTTTCCTAATCTTGGTTCGACAATTTTTTCTGTTACCCAGGTTCCCAAAATCACGATAAGGATTCCAGAGGCAAACATAAAATAAAAATTTATTGCTGGATTCAAATGGATATCAGGATTAATTATTTGAGCAGCCGATTGACTTAATCCAGCTAACACAGGATCAATCGAACCAATTAAGAAATTTGCACCGAAGCCACCACTAACACCAGCAAAAGCAGCTGCCAGCCCAGCTAATGGATGTCTGCCAAGAGTTAAAAATACAAGAGCTGAGAGTGGAATTAAAATAACATATCCAGCTTCTGATGCTGTGTGTGACATTACACCTGTAAAAATAATTGTGGCAGTAATTAATTTCTTTGGAGCAACGAGGACAAGTGCTTTTATTAAAACTGATAATAATCCTGTTCCTTCTGCTATTCCTATACCAATCATCGCAGTTAGGACGATACCTAATGGTGGAAATTCAACAAAATTTTTAAAAATATTTGTATATATCCATCTTAACCCATCACCACTCAATAGATTCGTAACTTTTATGACACTCCCATCAGATGGATGGATGGCTTGTACTTCCCAATAACTACTAATTGCTGATATGATCATAACTAATACAGCAAGTATGGCAAAAAGTGTAGCAGGGTGTGGTAGGGAATTACCAATTTTTTCTATGATCAATAAACTTTTTGAAAATAAATTCTTTATATAACTTATCGTGTTTTTCATAACCTTTCAAATCTTGCCTGGAAAAATCTTAGGTATTTGGGTTCATAAATCATTTTAAGTCCTCGGATAGAATCTCTATTTTCAAATACCTCGATTATTGATTCAATGGTTACATCACAATGAGCTTGTGTGTAGACCCTTCGTGGGAATGTTAAACGAACGAGTTCAAGTTTAGGATAGTAATGATCTCCTGTTTCTTTGTTTCTGCCTGCGGATACGATTCCCCTTTCCATAGTTCTTACGCCTGAGTCAAGATATATTTCAGCAGCTAGAGTTTGAGCTGGGAATTGGATTTGAGGTATATGTGGTAAAAATTTTTTTGCATCAAGGAAAATTGCGTGCCCACCAATTGGTCTTACTATAGGTATGTTTGCATCTATTAATTTTTGACCGACATATTCAACCTGTCCTATTCTTGCTCTGATGTGGTCATAATTTATTGCTTCTTCAATTCCTCTTGCCATTGCTTCCATATCGCGTCCAGCAAGTCCGCCGTATGTGTGTAAACCTTCATATACCACGACGAGGTTTCTGGCTTCTTCAAATATATCATAATCATTAAGAGCAAGAAATCCTCCAATATTGACTAACAAATCTTTTTTGGCACTCATAGTTGCGCCGTCAGTATAAGAACAAAATTCATATAGGATTTCTTCAATGGATTTATCTTTATAACCTTCTTCCCTTATTTTGATAAAGTAAGCGTTTTCTATTGCACGAGTTGCGTCAAGAATTATTTTGATTCCATATTTTGATGTGAGTTCTCTAACTTGTTTTAAATTTGCCATTGAGATTGGTTGGCCACCAGCCATATTAACTGTTGCGGCTACACTTACATATGGAATTTTTTGAGGTCCAACTTTTTTTATTAGGTCTTCCAGTTTTTGTAGATCAATGTTTCCTTTAAATGGATGTTCATTCTGTGGGTCATGAGCTTCATCGATTATGACATCAATGAAGGTTCCCCCAGCAAGTTCTTGATGAAGACGTGTTGTAGTGAAATACATATTGCCTGGAATATAGTCACCTTTTTTAATCAAAATTTTTGAGATTAAATGTTCAGCTCCTCTACCTTGATGAGTTGGAACAAGATACTTATAGCCGTAATATTTTTGTACATTGTGTTCAAGGTGATAAAAATTTTTACTGCCGGCATATGCTTCATCACCTAACATCATTCCTGCCCATTGATATTCACTCATAGCATTTGTTCCACTATCTGTCAATAGATCGATGTATACATCTTCTGATTTTAGGAGGAAGGTATTATAACCGGCTTCTTTTAATACTTTTTCACGGTATTCGCGAGTTGTCATTTTTAGTGGTTCAACCATTTTAATTTTAAATGGTTCAGCCCAGGAACGTCTTTTTAAATTATGCATCATAAATCCTTAAATTTTGTTTTTTTTCGAAATATATATAAAATGTGAAATTAATCCAAAATAGGTTGTTTTATTTTTAATTTTTAGAAATTTGTTTTTTTCAGAAAAAAGTATTATAATTGAAACCCTATAATAAACAGCGACTTGGATGAATTTAAGTTCACAGACTTGACTTCAACCAAAAAAGTTTGTATATTATAAGCCCGAAATTAAAAATGAAAGTTCTTTGAAATAGTGTGTATGGCCAAAGATCAATTTGTTTTTGAGGATCAACCTGAAAAAACAAGAGATCAGGCTCGAAGTTATAGAGTTTAAACTTTACAACGGAGAGTTTGATCCTGGCTCAGGACGAACGCTGGCGGCGTGCCTAACACATGCAAGTCTGGGAGAAAGGGATAGCAATATCCTGAGTAAACCGGCGAACGGGTGAGTAATACGTAGGTAACCTACCTTGAAAACGGGGATAACCCGCCGAAAGGCGGACTAATACCCGATGAAATCCTGATGTAGCATTACATTAGGATCAAAGGCTCCAAAAAGGGCGTTTCAAGATGGGCCTGCGTCCCATTAGGTAGTTGGCGGGGTAAAAGCCCACCAAGCCGACGATGGGTAGCTGGTCTGAGAGGATGATCAGCCACACTGGAACTGAGACACGGTCCAGACTCCTACGGGAGGCAGCAGTGAGGAATATTGCTCAATGGGCGAAAGCCTGAAGCAGCGACGCCGCGTGAGGGACGAAATCCGTTAGGATGTAAACCTCTGTGGAGAGGGACGAAAGCCCCGCGTAAAGCGGGAATGACGGTACCTCTTTAGAAAGCACCGGCTAACTACGTGCCAGCAGCCGCGGTAATACGTAGGGTGCGAGCGTTGTCCGGAATTACTGGGTGTAAAGGGTCCGTAGGCGGGTGAATAAGTCAAAGGTGAAATCTCACAGCTTAACTGTGAAACTGCCTTTGATACTGTTCATCTTGAGTGTGAGAGAGGATGATGGAATTCATGGTGTAGCGGTGAAATGCGTAGATATCATGAAGAACACCGGTGGCGAAGGCGGTCATCTGGCTCACAACTGACGCTGAGGGACGAAAGCGTGGGGAGCAAACAGGATTAGATACCCTGGTAGTCCACGCCCTAAACGATGGATACTAGGTGTCGGCCCCGCTCAGAACTTGAATATCAAGTACTGAGCGGGGTCGGTGCCAAAGCTAACGCATTAAGTATCCCACCTGGGGAGTACGATCGCAAGGTTGAAACTCAAAGGAATTGACGGGGGCCCGCACAAGCAGTGGAGCATGTGGTTCAATTCGATGCAACGCGAAGAACCTTACCTGGGTTTGAAAGGCAAGTGACAGGCGATGAAAGTCGCCCTCCCCGCAAGGGGCACTTGTACAGGTGCTGCATGGCTGTCGTCAGCTCGTGCCGTGAGGTGTTTGGTTAAGTCCAGCAACGAGCGCAACCCCTGCACTTAGTTGCCATCAGGTAATGCTGGGCACTCTAAGTGGACTGCATACGCAAGTATGAGGAAGGTGGGGATGACGTCAAGTCCTCATGGCCCTTACATCCAGGGCTACACACGTGCTACAATGGCCGATACAACGGGTTGCTAAACCGCGAGGTGGAGCCAATCCCTGAAAATCGGTCTCAGTTCGGATTGGAGTCTGCAACTCGACTCCATGAAGTTGGAATTGCTAGTAATCGCGGATCAGCACGCCGCGGTGAATACGTTCCCGGGCCTTGTACACACCGCCCGTCAAGCCATGGAAGCTGGGGGTACCCGAAGTCGGTGCGCTAACCGCAAGGAAGCAGCCGCCTAAGGTAAAACCAGTGACTGGGGCTAAGTCGTAACAAGGTAGCCGTACCGGAAGGTGCGGCTGGATCACCTCCTTTCTAAGGAGTCATACTCAAACGTAAGTTTGAAATGACAACTTCGAGAACCTCAAAGCAAATTCGGTTTGCGGCATACACACTATATCTTATAAAAAAGTTTTTTAATTTGTTCTTTTAAATAATTCACTGCATAGGTAATATAACCGGAGAGTGAAAAATAAACTACAAGACACTTAATATGAGATTAATTTTTATAATTATTCCATCGATTATATGCTTTATGAGTTGCTCGGTCATTGGTCAAACAATACAGAGTATTAAACCTGAGAATGTGAGATTGACAGTTTCGAAGCAACAGGAAGAGAATTTTAATAATTTTATAAAGTTTCTTGATCAGCAGGAATCATTCAAATTGATAAAGGATAGTATAAAGAATGCATATGTGATTGCATTTGTTGCTATGAAAGAGAATGATTATGATAAGTATGTAATTTACAATAAACGAGTTGGTGAAATATTAGAGAAATTAAGCAGAAAACAAAAAGACGAAATTTTAGAATTTTTCAAAACTCTTGTTCCTCCAGAATTTGATGAGACTAAAGTTCCGGTAGGTTCTTGTAAAGTCAGTTGTTTGTTTGGTTCATGTGAGATAACCTGTCCAGATGGCTCAAAACCTAAGTGTAGATGTGAGTGGTATGGTGCTCCAGATGGTAGTTGTGAACCATATAATCCGAATTAGAAGATACTATGCAGTAAAAAGGGGGCCTGTAGCTCAGGTGGTGAGAGCGCACGCCTGATAAGCGTGAGGTCGGTGGTTCAACTCCACCCAGGCCCACATTATCAGGGGTGCGATAAACCTCTGAACTATGGGGCTATAGCTCAATTGGGAGAGCGCCTGGTTTGCAACCAGGAGGTTACCGGTTCGATCCCGGTTAGCTCCACAAAAGTGAGAAGTGTTCTTTGAAAAATGAGAAGAGAAAATCTACTCCAAATGCAAGTAGTTGTCTGTGTTTACTTGAATAAGTAAACCGCCAGATGAACAAAAGCATTAAAGGAGTAGACCTCAAAAGTCCAAATTATTCACAAGAGCAAAACTTATCAGAAGTCTGCTTGATGTAGACCTGATAGGTTTTAGAATATCTGTGGATCAATAAAGATTTTTGGTTAAGTTACAAAGAGTATACGGTGGATGCCTTGGCACCAGAAGGCGAAGAAGGACGTGGTAACCTGCGATAAGCGTCGGATAGGTGGAAACAACCTGTGACCCGGCGATCTCCGAATGGGGCAACCCTCTCAGGGTAATGCCTGAGAACTCCATACTGAATCCATAGGTATGGCAGAGCCAACGTGGGGAAGTGAAATATCTCAGTACCCATAGGAAAAGAAAGTAAAAACGATTTCCTCAGTAGCGACGAGCGAACGGGAAAATAGCCCAAACCTTATAACACACTAAAGGCTGCAACCGTTGTGTTAGAGGTGTAGCGGGGCGCTTACAGACCAAATTGCAGATAGGTCGGAGAGTTACAAATCATATTGTTAGTCGAATCGCTTGGAAAGGCGAACCAAAGAAGGTGAAAGTCCTGTAGACAAAAACAATATGACTCTCTGGTAGGCGTACCCAAGTACCACGGAATAAGTGGAAGTCTGTGGGAATCTGCGGGAACCATCCTGTAAGGCTAAATACTATCTGGTGACCGATAGTGAACAAGTACCGTGAGGGAAAGGTGAAAAGCACTCCTAACCGGAGGGTGAAATAGTACCTGAAACCGTATACTTACAAACGGTCGGAGTCTTTATGAGATTGCTTGCAATTTCATAGGGATGACGGCGTGCCTTTTGCTTAATGAGCCTACGAGTTACGCGTACGTAGCAAGGTTAATCCGCTCAGCGGAGAAGCCGTAGCGAAAGCGAGTCTGAAAAGGGCGTTAAGTTACGTGCGGTAGACGCGAAACCCGGTGATCTATCCTTGGCCAGGATGAAGTGAGGGTAAAACCTCATGGAGGTCCGAACCGGTGTGGGTTGAAAACTACTCGGATGAGCTGAGGATAGGAGTGAAAAGCTAATCGAACTGGGTGATAGCTCGTACTCCCCGAAATAGCTTTAGGGCTAGCCTCGGGTAATAATATCACGGAGGTAGAGCACTGATTGGGCTAGGGTCGTCACAACGATACCAAACCCAGACAAACTCCGAATTCCGTAGATATGTTTCCCGGGAGTCAGGCGACGACGGATAAGCGCCGACGCCGAGAGGAGAACAATCCAGATCACCAGCTAAGGTCCCAAAATTGAAGTTAACATATAAAGGATGTTAAGTTGCATAGACAACTAGGAGGTTGGCTTAGAAGCAGCCATTCCTTTAAAGAGTGCGTAATAGCTCACTAGTCAAGCGACTCAGCGTCGATAATTCTCGGGAATTAAACTTCATACCGAAGCTGTGAATTCCGCCACTGGCGGAGTGGTAGGGGAGC
The DNA here is from genome assembly GCA_003327435.1 of Ignavibacteriota bacterium. Classification (GTDB taxonomy): domain Bacteria; phylum Bacteroidota; class Ignavibacteria; order UBA10030; family BY39; genus BY39. The sequence goes on along the minus strand of QOQV01000005.1, from coordinate 35,615 downwards.
ATTCCATTTAGCGACTGCGGTGAACGCAGATCGTCGCAAGACGATGAAGGTGTGCAGCGATGCATGCTGGAGCAAATGGAAACGCAGATGTAGGCATGAGTAACGATAAGGCAGATGAAAAATCTGCCCACCGAAAATCTAAGGTTTCCTGAGCAACGTTAATCGTCTCAGGGTTAGTCGGATCCTAAGCTGAGGCCGAAAGGCGTAGGCGATGGAAAACGGGTTTAATATTCCCGTACCTGTTTACAATCGTTTGACTGTAAGGGGTGACGCAGGAGTGAAAGGTCAGCCACCTGTTGGCTTAGGTGGTCTAAGCATGTAGAGGTGTTATGTAGGCAAATCCGCATAACAGCTATCCTTGAAATGCGAACGGGATCCCGCAAGGGAACAAACTGACCCTAAACAAACTGCCAAGAAAAACCTCGTACAGGAGATTGTAAGCAGACCGTACCGTAAACCGACACAGGTAGATGAGGAGAAAATCCTAAGGTGCTCGAGTGAGCCATGGTCAAGGAACTCGGCAAATTGACCGCGTAACTTCGGGATAAGCGGTGCCCACCGCAAGGTGGGTCGCAGTGAAATGGGCCAAGCGACTGTTTAACAAAAACACATCACTCTGCTAACACGTCAAGTGGACGTATAGGGTGTGACACCTGCCCGGTGCTGGAAGGTTAAGGAAGCGGGTCATCTGCCGCAAGGTGGAGAAGCTCGCGACCGAAGCCCCAGTAAACGGCGGCCGTAACTATAACGGTCCTAAGGTAGCGAAATTCCTTGTCGGGTAAGTTCCGACCTGCACGAATGGTGTAACGACTTGGTCACTGTCTCGACCATGGGCTCGGTGAAATTGTGGTACCGGTGAAGACGCCGGTTACCCGCATATGGACGGAAAGACCCCGTGAAGCTTTACTATACCCTAACATTGGGTTCGGACAAAGCATGTGTAGAATAGGTGGGAGACTTTGAAGCGGGTGCGCTAGCATCCGTGGAGTCAACAGTGAAATACCACCCTTGTTCTGTTTGAATTCTAACCTCGTACCTTGAATCAGGTACAGGAACAGTGTTAGGCGGGTAGTTTGACTGGGGCGGTCGCCTCCTAAATTGTAACGGAGGCTCTCAAAGGTTCCCTCAGCATGGTTGGTAATCATGCGTCGAGTGTAAAGGCATAAGGGAGCTTAACTGTGAGACCTACAAGTCGAGCAGATGCGAAAGCAGGACTTAGTGATCCGATGGTTGTGTGTGGAAATGCCATCGCTCAAAGGATAAAAGCTACTCCGGGGATAACAGGCTGATCTCGCCCAAGAGTTCATATCGACGGCGAGGTTTGGCACCTCGATGTCGGCTCATCGCATCCTGGGGCTGGAGAAGGTCCCAAGGGTTTGGCTGTTCGCCAATTAAAGCGGTACGTGAGCTGGGTTCAGAACGTCGTGAGACAGTTCGGTCCCTATCCTATGCGGGCGCAGGATATTTGAGGGGAGTCGCTCCTAGTACGAGAGGACCAGAGTGAACGGACCTACGGTGTACCTGTTGTCGCGCCAGCGGCAAACGCAGGGTAGCCACGTCCGGTCGGGATAAGCGCTGAAGGCATCTAAGCGCGAAACCCACCCCAAGATTAGATATCCCAATCAGACTCCAAGGAGATTACTTGGTCGATAGGCCGCAGATGTAAGTACAGTAATGTATTTAGTCGAGCGGTACTAATCAGTCGATCGACTTAACCAAGTATTTTTATTGATCCCTTTCTTTCTTACCTGTCACTATACTCAAGCAGACTTTTGATAAGCTTGTTCCTTGTGATTTTTGGAATCTCTTCTCATTTGGATTTTTTATATTCTGGTGGCAATAGCGAGGGTGAAACACCCGTTCCCATTCCGAACACGGAAGTTAAGCCCCTCAGCGCCGATGGTACTGCACTGGCAACGGTGTGGGAGAGTAGGTCGTCGCCAGGATTAATTTTTTAAACCCGTTTCCTATAGAAACGGGTTTTTTGTTTTATTGACTTTATAGATTATTTTTTATATTTTACAACAAATATGCATCTTGACTTAATTAAAATTAAAAGACAAATCGAAATTTTGGGTCTTGTACTCAATTCAAACTCAAAATTCGATACATTCGATCTTGCTGAAATATTTAATTGTGATGAAATTACTATAAAAAGAGATCTATCAGAACTCAGAAAAAATGGTGTAGACATTCACTCAAGAAAAAATAAAGGTGTTGTAGTTGAATCAAATGTTTCATTACACAAAATCAAAGATTTTATCTTACAATACCTGGGCTTCTGTGTTACAAATTCTACCTTAGATAAAGCTACTAATTTAATTGTAAAAAAACTTAATCATACAGCACTCTCAAATATTGTTTCTATTCAACGCTGTATCGAAAAAAAATGTAAAATAATAATCGATTATGATAAAACTGAATTAATAAAAGAAAAGAATTTGTTAGTATCACCATTGCTGATCTTTAAAGCTGATAACTACTGGCGCTTGCTCTGTATTCATGAAAACTCTTATCGCCAATTTATTCTAAATAAAATTAATTCTGTTAAACCAACATCAGAAAAGTTTCACCCAACGTCACAGGATGAAATAGCAGAATTGTTTAAAAATTCATTCAGGAGTTGGATAGGTAAGGAACAATATCATGTCAGAATTAGATTTTCAAAAACATGGGCTGAGCGCCTGAAACCCAATCTATTAATGGAAAGTCAAAAAATTAAAGAGAATTCTGATGGTTCGATGATTATCGAAACTACAGTTAATTCGCTGAATGAAATAGCTGCCTGGATTGTGAGCCGTGGGTACGGCGTTAAAGTTATTGAACCTCCAGAATTGAAAAAACTTGTGATTCAGCTCGCAAAAGCTGCTCTCAAGAATTATTAAATTATTTTGTGTATATTAAATAAACTAAGGTTTTAATAATGAAAAAAGTACTAAACTATATAAAAATTCTAATTTGTATTGGTATTTTGTCAACCATAACTTTGTCGCAGGTTACACAACAATGGTTAGCAAAATATAGCCACAAATCGAGCTCTGAAGATATTATTAACTTTCTTGAAGTTGATAATTCAAGAAATATTTATGTCGCAGGACTTACTAATACAAAGTTCTTTGTTTCAAAATATAATTCATTTGGTGAATTAAGGTGGTCCAACACCTATTATGAAAACATAGACGAAGATGATTTTCTTGGGGGTTTAAAAGTTGATGCTTTGGGGAATGTTTATATTACAGCAAATGTGTTAGGTCCTGATACAACCTATGATATTGTCACAATAAAATATAACAGTTTAGGAAGTCGAGAATGGATTGCAAGGTTCAAAGGAACGAGAACTGAAGAAACATCTGTCGGAATTGCGATTGATTCTCGTGGAAATGTTTATGTAGCAGGATATCAATATAGCACTTTGACAAAAAGTGATTTTATTCTAATAAAATATAACTCTACTGGAGCATTACAGTGGATGAGAAGAGAAAACGGGATTGGAAACGATGACGACTTTGCCAGCGCAGTCATTATTGATGCTAATAATAATATCTTTGTGACAGGTCAAAGCTATAATCCAAATTCGTTTATCGATTTTATGACGATAAAATTCGACTCTACCGGTTTTACCCACTGGAAGGTTTATTATGATGGAACCGGTTTCGATGAGGATATTCCTGTGACTATCGGATTGGATAATTTTAATAACATCTATGTACTTGGTTCGAGTTATGGAGATACAACTGATATTGATTTTGCAGTAGTTAAATATAATAATTCAGGATCTCAGCAATGGGCAGCAAGGTATAATTCACCTTTAAATATGGAAGACATCCCAACTGCATTTAGAGTTACAAATGCCGGTGCTGTTTACATAACTGGTTATACATACGATTTTTTAAGCTCCTATGACTTTTTAACTGTAAAAGTTAATTCGAATGGAAATATAGAATGGGCATCCAAATATGATGGTAGTGGTAACTACGATGATTTAGCTTATGGAATTGCAACAGACCCTTCTGAAAATGTGTATATTACGGGCTCATCTTTTAATATCTATGGAAATAGTGAGATAACTACAATAAAGTACAATGCATTTGGAGCTCAACAGTGGGTTATTCGTTACACACTCTCAAATGAATTTCCTGCTGAAGCTGTTGGATTAAAATTAGATAATTTGGGTGGGTTGGTTATTGGAGGATATGCCTTTAGTTTACAGAATGCAAACGATGGCGTGATTTTGAAATATAATACATCTGGCGTTCAACAGTGGTCAGCAAATATCAATTTCTTTGACGATGAGTCGTTTGAAGATTATCCTTATGATATTAAAGTTGATAATTCAGGTAATCTTTATGTAGTTGGGACAAGTTATGATAACGGAACTTTGTACGATTTTATAACCATAAAATATAGCAACACTGGAAGCATTTTATGGAGCGCTCGATATGATGGGGACTATCACGATAATGATGAAGCAATCGCCGTGGGAGTGGATAAGCAAAAGAATGTATATGTTACAGGTAGAAGTTATTCAAATAACTCTGATGACGATATTGTAACTCTCAAATATAGTGAAAACGGCAATTTAATTTGGCAAACCAAATTTAATGGTTCTGCCGATAGTGTTGACCGACCGTTGAAACTAATGGTTGATTCTCTTTCCAATATTATTATCGTTGGTTACAGTTATACAACAACAGGGCAGTACGATATTGTAACAATAAAGTATAATAATCAGGGGCAACAACTCTGGACAAGATATTTTAATAGTTCGAATAATTTTGATGATTTCCCCACAGCGGTTTGTCTGGATAAAAATGGAAATATATTTATTGCAGCGCAAGTATTTAATAGCAACGGGAAATATGATGCTGCGTTAATCAAATATAATACTGCTGGAACTCAGGAATGGGTTAAATATTATAATGGACCCAATAATGATAACGATATACCAACCTCAGTTGTTGCTGATACATTTGGTAATGTTATAATGAGTGTTGCCAGTGCTAATTTTGGAACCGGGATAGATATTGTTTTGATAAAATATAATTCTTCGGGTATTCAAAGCTGGATCCAGACATACAATAATTCGTCAAATGGATATGACTACCCGAAAAAAATTTCTGTGATCCCAAATGGCGATATTTATTTAGGTGCTTGGACTGAAAATGGTTCTTCCTTCTGTGATATGTTATTATTGAAATATTCGGCAGGTGGAGTAAAATTATGGGAAGCAAAATATAACGGAATTTATAATGATTATGATTATCTCGAAGATTTGTATGTTGATCAATGGGGAAATTCCTATGTTTCCGGTACAGTTGAAAACCCGACTGGAAAAAATAATTATGTCACTCTTAAATACAACTCAACAGGTACCTTACAATGGGTTGTCTATTATTATGATTCCTACAGTACATCAGGTGAGGTAATGGCTATTGCAGTTGATGATCTGGGAGATATATTTGTTACGGGTGTTGAATATGACTCACTGGATTATTCGGATATAGTCACTATTATGTATAAACAGTCAACTTATATTTCGGGAACTGTATTTTTTGATGTAAATAATAATGGTATCAAGGATCAAACTGATCTTCCACTTGCTGGATGGAAAGTAATGATAACTGGTGCAAAAAAAGATTCCGCTATAACTGATTCAAGTGGCAAGTATGTTTTTCAAAATATACCATTTGGATTGTATAATGTGAGTCAGGTGTTAAAATCTGGTTGGATACAAACGATGCCTATTAGTAATTATTCTATATATATAAATTCAGGTAACCTGAGTGGAGTACTTGATTTTGGAAATTATTCATCTAATGCGGTTAATTATCAAGTTGATGGAAGATGGAATCTTATGTCAGTTCCGTTAAGAGTAAATGATCGGCGTAAATCTACAATATTTGGGAGTGCAGCCTCCTCTGCATTTGCGTTTGATAATGGTTACATTGCAAAAGATACGCTAAATTATATGCAAGGTTACTGGTTAAAATTCACAGTTCCTCATACAATCTGGATCGCTGGTACAATTTTTAATGAAGACAGTGTCGAGGTAAAAAGTGGATGGAATTTAATTGGAAATATTAGTTATCCTGTAAGAACAACCTCAGTTATATCTCAACCACCTGGCATAATAACATCTGCATTTTATGGGTATAAAAACGGCTATTTCATGAGTGATTCTCTCAAACCTGCGCAGGGTTATTGGGTTAAGGTAAATCAAAATGGTAAGTTGAAGATTAAAACAAATTTAACTTTTACAAAAAATGAAACCGTTGAAGAAATCTTAAACAATATTAATAAATTGCAAATCAATGATAACGATGGCAATGTTCAAATTTTATACTTTACAGATTTGAAGGTAGATGAAACTATCAGGGAATATTTATCAGCACCACCCTTGCCACCATCTGATGCTTTTGATGTAAGATTTAGTAATGGTGGTTATCTTTTCAGCTCAGTAGATACTAAAAAAGATATGATTATTATTACAAATGCAAGTTATCCAATAAAACTTTCGTGGGATAATCCAGAAAACTTAAAATATGAAATATATGATGATTCAAAGTCGTTGGTAGCACTTTTAGAAGGTAAAAGTGGTACCGCAATTATAAATCAAATTCCATCAGGTTTGTTGCATATAAATCCAATTTATCTGGAAAAGGAAAAATCGATACCAGAAAAATTTTTATTGCATCAAAATTATCCTAATCCGTTTAACTCAATTACACTAATAAAGTATGAATTACCAAAACCCGATTTTGTTACAATTAAAATTTATAATCCTCTTGGCGAAGAGTTAGTTACATTGGTTAATGAATTTAAACAGGAGGGATACCATTCTGTTTCGTTTGAATCTGCCGGGTTGCCCTCTGGTATATATTTTTGTAAGATGTCAACATCTGAATACACAAATGTGAGGAAACTTATACTAATCAAATAGTTTCATCAGCAATTTATCAATTATATAGTTCTTTTCTACTTGAAAGGCAAATGAATGAAAAATATTATAAAATTTATTTTAATATTAGTTTTTGTTAAAAGCTTTAGCTTAAGCCAATATTCTATTGTACAACAAATCGCAAACGATGTATCTTTAGATAGTTTAAAATTATATATCAGGCAATTGTCTGGAGATACAAGTTGTGTCATAGGAGGATCACCGTATACAATCACTTCTCGATATAAAACGCAATCAGGGAATCAAAAGGCTGCTGAATACATTTATGAAAAGTTTAATTCATTTGGTTTAACTACCACTTATGAAAATTTCAGTTCAACAGGTACAAATGTGATCGGCACAAAAACTGGTTCTGTGTATCCAAATAGATATTATATTATTTCTTCTCATTATGACGATTTGCCTGCAAGTTCTAATGCTCCGGGTGCCGATGATAACGCAAGTGGTACTGCTGCAGTGATCGAGTGTGCAAGGGTGCTTTCGAAATATAATTTGTTCTATACTCTAAAATTTATAACATTTGATGAAGAAGAACAGGGACTTGTAGGAAGTAATTATTATGCGACTCAAGCCAGAACCAGAGGAGATTCAATTTTAGGTGTGATAAATCTGGATATGATTGGTTACGATAGTGATAATGATAAATTGATTACTGTCTATACCTCAAATATCGCAAATACAAATCAAATTGCAAATGATTTTATTCAGAACCTTTATCTCTATAATATTGATCTCATTCCGGTCCTTGTAAATATGCAGGCAAATAGTGATCAACAATCCTTTCTTAATAAAAATTATGGTGCAATCCTTGTTATTGAAGACGATGAATTTGATTTTAATCCAAATTATCACACATCTAACGACCGATTTCAATACATAAATCAGAATTACTTTTTTAAGTTAGCTAAATCGGCAATAATTACCACAGCAAAATATGCTATGAATTTAAAAATCCAATTTACTCATAATCCTGTATCCTCAAAAAGTAATACTTTACCTGATACTATTAATGTTAATATTCAGAGCAATTCTGGAATAGGAACCGGTATTGCACAACCACGTTTATATTATCGTGTGAATACAGGTCAGGGTTTTGGTAATTTTGCTTTCGCTATCGATGCAGATGGTCCATCCGGACAACAATATCAATTTATCATTCCTTCTCAACAATTAGGTAGTATTGTGGAATATTACATTGCTGTACAAGATGAAGAAGGCAAAGTGATTGAAACATTGCCTGCTGGCGGAAGCGGGATTAATCCACCCGGAACAGTTCCACCATCAGAATATTTCCGTTATTTTATAGCAAATCAAACCGCCATTTTCTCAGATGATTTTTCCAACAATTCTCACTGGATTTCAAATTCCTTATGGGGTTTAACAAGCAGCAGCTATGTGTCAGCACCATTCTCAATGACTGATTCACCAGGTGGTAATTATCCTAATAGTGTAACGAATACACTTACACTTAAAGATACGATTCAATTGCCTGATCAGCTTGGTTCATTGCTGAGATTTTCTGCAAAATGGAACCTGGAACTTGGTTACGACTATGTCCAGGTAATGGCAAGTACAAATTATGGTGCAAGCTGGATACCATTATCAGGTAAATATACCATAAATAGTTTTGGGACATTCCAGCCAATAAACCAACCCGTTTACAATGGAATCCAAAACTCCTGGGTAAATGAGGAAATCGATATAAGTAATCTTCAAAATAAAAATATTCAATTAAGATTTTATTTTAAGAGTGATGGTTCAACTACTGCAGATGGATTTTATGTTGATGACCTACAAATTTTATCATTTGCAAAAAGTTCACAACAATATACCGCAACAGTTAATGTAAATACAGGATGGAATCTGATATCTTTACCAGTTAATGTAATCGACAATAGGAAAACTTTCTTGTTCCCAGATGCAACATCGAACGCTTTTAGATACGATAACGGATATGTACAATCTGATAGTATTTACAATGGACTCGGATACTGGTTGAAATTTAATTCAGCCAGAACATACAATATTAATGGTTTGGAAATGGATAGCATCATAATAAGTGTAAAAACTGGATGGAATTTAATTGGTGGTTTAAATCATCAAATTAATGTGGTTGATATTCGGACAATTCCAGAAAATTTATTAAGTAGCAGTTTTTATGGATATGAAAGTGGATATTTGCCAACAACTATAATTCTTCCTGGTAAAGGATATTGGGTAAAAGTTTATCAGGATGGTCAGATAATTCTAAAGTAAGTTATTTAAAAAAATAATCCCAAAGTTATTCTATGATATCCCCCGACTTTCCCAAGAGAGTTGTAAGCGTAATCCAGTTTATACTGTTCCAGTTTAAAACCCAATCCAGCTGAAAAACCAGCCAATCCAGATGTATTACCAATTTTAAGCTCCTGTCTTTTCTCATTGTTGTACCCAAAGCGTAAAAAAACATTTGGACTTACTGTAAATTCTCCACCCAAACTGAATGCTTTGAAATGAGAAATAAAATTGTCACGAGTAGTAAATAATTTACTAAAACTGATATTTAGTACAAGTGGTAGATGCTCTGGTTTAATAGTTGCTCCTATTGTAAAATCTGTTGGTAAATTTTCTCGCGTGTGAACATATGGGTTTAATTGTGTACCTAAGTTCGTTAAACTTGCGGCAATATAAAATTTACCTGGTGTGATTGTGTACAGAGCCCCCAGATCAACAGCCATAGCTGTGGAAGAGTATCTATCAATTTTTGAGTATATAAATTTTAATCCACCGCCATATGAGATATTTTCAGTTAAAGCATTAGCATAAGCAACCGATAGGGAAAAATCATAAGCAGAAAAGTTTCCTAAAATATCTCCAAATTCATTTCGTCTATCAAATTCACCGTAATTAGTGTAAAGGATTCCTGCTCCAACATATCCAAAATCTTCAATGTATCTTACATAACTTGCATGGCCAGCGTTAATATCGAGTAAGTGTTTGAAGTATCCGAAAGATATTTGCTGATTAGAAATTCGTACAATCGATGCAGGATTATAAAAAGTAACATTTGGATCATCTTCAAGTATAATGGTGTTTCCACCTAAAGCAGCGGATCTCGCTCCCGCATCATTCAATAAAAAATTAAATGTCTTGTTGTTAGTCGCAAATAAGTTTGTGTATAAGACGAATATAAATAATGTTATTTTAATTTTCATTTCAGGCAATAAATTTGTTGAAATTAATTTAATAAAATGAACTCTTAAAACAAAATTAACAATTTTATTCAATCATCGACCGTTACGCTTTCAATTCTATGTATGTTTTAAAATTTCAAAATTTTTATTAATTTTATCCCTGTATTCGTGTAAATTTTTAATAATTTAAGGGTTGAATATATGATAAATCGAATATTAATTTTCCTCTTTTTATTTTTTGAAGCATTGATTTATGCCCAACCTCTTCAACCTCAGTTAAAACTTCAGGATGTTGTTAAATTTAAGAATAGGCAAGTTATAAGTTTGCATAGCAAAGAATTTAAATTCCGAAAGTTGAAACCAATACCGTTTATTCCTTTTTCGTTTGAAGATTTTCGTGTTAATTCCAATGATAATATAAAATTGAAGAATGGGAGAACAATACCTGCTGAAAAGTTTTTAAAGGATGTTAATGAGATCGAAAGGAAATTAAATGAATGGGGATATTCATTGAAAGATGATCAAAATGAAATAATAATTGGTGAACTTAATTATCCATACGAACTTATCGAGAAGCAAACTAAAATACTTGAACTTTCGAGTGATAAGATTATGCCTCAAGAGCTCAGAATTACTCCCTGTGGTATTTTAACAGATGACGAAATTCAATCTGCATTAAAATCAGGAACACCGCAGGAGCCATGGCCAATTAAAAATAATAAAGAGTGGTCTGAATCTTTTGGGGATGATAATCTTGGTTTGGAGATTTTATCAAATACGGAGCTTAATGCAGAGGAAAAAAATTCTGCTCTTTATGTTTCAACATTATCAAAATTTGAGGTTAAAGTTAGAATTTTTAAAGAGAACATACCTGCACTTTATTTTCAGGACAGGATTTTTAATAAACCTTTTCAAAATCAAATGGACTTGTTTTTGTTCAATGAAAAAGTAATTGATGATAACTTTAAAAGCAGTGTTCAGAAAAAATATTATAAAAATTTAGAGTGGGAAACGGGAATTGAATTTTCCCTTGGACCATTTGATGTTAGTGGTACATTTAGTATAACAGGTAATGTCGGGATGGATAAAACTTTTACGCCTGATAATCTAAAATTACACGAGAAATTGATTCCCAATATATATCTGGTTTTATCAGGTTCGTTGAATGTGGATTTTGAAATTGTAGAAGCCGGTATAGATGGTAAAATAAAATTTGTTGATGATACTTTATCCATATTTAGAGAAATTGAATTGATAGGCAACGATAAAAACAGTTATTATATTTACAAAGCTAATGCATATAATAAATTAATCGAATCCTTGAAAGGTAGAATCTACGCATATTTAAACATCGATTATCTTATTGGCACGAAAAAATTCCTGCTGGTATTTTATAATAATGAAAAAGGTTTTAATGTAAGGAATAATCTATTTTCAGCGAACATTACCCAACCATCAAGAAGGGATAGAGAATTATATTTAGAAATTACAAGAATTAATGGAATAACTAATTATACAGCGAGGAATGAAAAAAATAATGTTTCTCCTTTAAGTTTTGAGATTTTTGTGGATGCTGGTGGACAGAATTTTGTTGAAAAAATTGCCGATTGGAATAAGGATGGCATAATTGAATCACCAGTAAAATTGAAAATTCCTATGATGAGTTCTTTGAGTATTCCAATTACAATTTCAATTAAACAAAATTATAAGATTGGTACTATGGTTTTTAATAGCTGGCTTGATTTATCCAAGGGAGAAGCAAAAGGTCTTGAATTTTGTTATAATCCAGTTTCGCGGAAGATAAACGGTGCTGTGGAAGGTATTGAGGAACAGGAAATTATATCAACTGGTGATATTAGTTATTTTGGAGAGCGAAATCATACGATAAAGTTTAAACTGACACCGCATATGCCGTTCAAATTAGCACCAACGAAAGCAAAATAATTTATATAATCTTCTCCACTTCCTCAATTGTATTGACTGGTAATTTGCAGGTAAAGTTTTCACAAATATAAACCGTCGGTTTGTTCTGGATTTTTTTCATCTCCGTTGTGAATGGAGCAATTTCATCGAAACCTTCTTCTTCAGATTTTAAAATTATAATCCGATATGGATTATACTTTTGATTTATAATGTTTATGATTGCTTCTGCTTCATTCTTGTTGCCAACAATTACAATTTCCTGTGATGGAGAATTTAAATATAAATAAGCCGATAGTAACATTGTATAGTAATATGGAGATGAATTTACCTCACCCGCACAATATTTAATTAATTTATGTGAGTACTCAAGATAAACTGTATTTCCAGTGATATAGTAAAGTTTTAACAAATTATTTAGTGATATTGAATTTCCAGAGGGAATAGCGCTATCATGACAAACTTTGTGCCTTTGAATTAAATCTTCAGTTTGTTTCTTTTCTGTAAAGAAAAAACCCCCATCAGTATCATCCCAGAATTTTTTAATTTGCGTATCCTGCAGAGTAATTGCTTCCTTTAAGTATTTCACTTCAAAACTGGACTGATATAATTCCAATAGTCCCCATATCAAAAATGCATAATCATCTAAATTACCCTCGAAACTAATATCTTTATCGCGATATCTATGGTAAAGGCATCCATTTTGTTTTATCATATTATCCAATATAAACTTTGTAGCATTAGATGCTGTTTGAAGATATTTTTCCGATTTAAAAACCCGTGCAGCATATGCCATCGCTGCAATCATTAATCCATTCCAATCAGTTAGTATTTTATCATCTTTTAATGGTGGAATCCGTTTTTTCCTGTAATCAAATAATATCTTGCGAATTTTTTCAATTTTAGATTCTGTGATCTTTTTTTCAGACGCTATTTCATGCAATGTTTTTTTCAGATATAAGATGTTTTCCCCATGTGAATGTAATTCACTATGAAAATTTCCGTTTTCAGTTACATTGAATACATCAATAAAGATATTTGCCTCATTTCCTAAAATACTTTTTAATTCTTCATATTTCCAGAGATAGAATTTTCCTTCTTTTCCTTCGCTGTCTGCGTCTTCTGCTGAAAAAAAACCACCATTTTCACCCGTCATATCTCTCAGTACATATTCGAAAATTTCTTCTACTACATTTTTATAAAAATTATTTTTGGTTATTTGATATAACTCAATATACATATATGCCATTAATGCCTGATCATATAGCATTTTTTCAAAGTGAGGCACAAGCCAGTTTTCATCAGTTGAATATCTATGAAATCCATAACCTATTTGATCAAATATCCCTCCTAATCTCATTTTTGTTGCAGAATGTTCCACCATTTGTAAAGCCAATTTATCGCCCGTGTGGTGATAATATCGAAGAAGGAAAATATAATTATGTGGTGTTGGGAATTTAGGACTTGTACCGAAGCCGCCGTTGATGCTGTCGTATCTATTTTTAAAAGTATGGTATGCCTCTTTAAGAATTTGTGGATTCAGGTTTTCTTCTTTGACTTGTTTTGTAGTTGGTTGATTTAGAAGATTGAAAATTTGTTCGGATGAATCAATAATAGATTTATGATCATTTTTCCACAGGTCGACAATTTTCAGGAGAAGTTCTACTAATCCAATCCTGCCGTATTTGTTTTCTTTTGGAAAATATGTGCCAGCGTAAAATGGTTTTTTGTCAGGCGTCATAAAAATTGTTAAGGGCCAACCACCTGAACCAGTTAACATCATACAGAAATTCATATATATCATATCGATATCGGGTCTTTCCTCGCGGTCAACCTTGATGGAGATAAAATACTTGTTTAGAATATTTGCGACATTTTCATCTTCAAAACTTTCTTTTTCCATTACATGGCACCAGTGACAGGTTGAGTATCCAATCGAGAGGAAGATTGGTTTATTTTCTAATTTAGCTCTTGTAAAAGCTTCTTCATTCCATGGATACCAATCGACTGGATTGTGTGCGTGTTGAAGCAGGTAAGGACTTTTTTCGTTGATAAGTTTATTGATAAATTTATTTTGTTTTTTCATTAATATTTTATTTGAAATATAAAATATTACATCGTGAGCTCAAAATTGGATAGTTACAATTGTGTTTTGATTATATATATGCTATTTCGATTTTATTAAAGGTCTGAATAGAAAATGTTTTGTTTTCACCTGATAAACAGGGAAGATTTTTTGAATAATTATTTCTCGGTTGATTACCAATAATATAAAGAAGACAAATTGAATGATTATTTGGTTTATGCCCAAGCCTATGGAAATCCCTACAATGTCACCACCATATATGAATGGACCCAACGAAAGGTTGAAAGCATCAAAAAGCAGAAAGAATACAGTTAAATAAAATAATAAAGATTTTAATGGCTTTGGGGTCTGATTTAAAATTTCTCGGAAGTAATATAATATGTATCCAATTATTAGAGTAATAATGTTTGGAACACCCGAGATAAAACTCCATTTTAATCCTTCCCGTTCACCAATTGGTGTTTTAAAAATTACCTCAGGTCCGATGAGTTTGAATACGAAACTTTGATATTCATTAAAAGGAATAGCCATAAGAATATGCATTCCTTCGTGTACAATTACAAATATGAAATATGCAATAATAAATCCAATAATATTATGCATAATCTTCTCCTTTTATTATTGAAAAATCTGGCGATATTACGAGTGTCTAAAAGAAAGGTTCCATACTCTAAAAAAAATTGGATTTTGATAGTAATTAGTCTTAATTTAAATATAAGAACGAGAGAATTAATATGAAAGTTAATATAAAACTTTTATTATTGATTGGCTTTGGTTTCATTGTTTATGGATTAAAAATTGTTTTTCAGGATGAGTATTTTAACCAAAGAAATGATATGGTAAAGTATCAAATTCAGCAGAGGGGAATTCGTGATACAAATGTCATAAAGGCAATGTTAACTGTTCCACGGCACGAGTTTGTTTCAAAAAAATACATATCTCAGGCGTATGCAGATCATCCGTTACCAATCGGTTATGGGAAAAAGTTGAAATACTCAAGTATCTGGATGGAATTGTAGATATATATTTGCCAGATTTTAAATATGCTGATGGGGATATGGCTGCAAAGTATTCATCAGATGCTTATTCTTATCCCGAGTTTACAAAAGCTGCAATACTCGAAATGCACAGGCAGGTTGGTGTTGCAAAACCAGCTGAAGATGGTTTAATGTATAGGGGTTTAATGATTAGACATCTTGTGATGCCAAATCGAGTTGGAGGGAGTAATAAAATCCTTAAGTGGATTGCGGATAATTTGCCCAAAGACACATACATCAACCTCATGTCGCAGTATCGACCAATGTATAAAGCTTTCGAGTATAAAGAGATTTCCCGTGGAATAACTAAAGCCGAATTTAAAGAAGTTGTAGATTATGCAAAATCGCTTGGCTTTACCAATTTAGATATTCAAAATTGGTTTAAAGATTGAATGTTTTTAGAAACCGATTACTAATTAGAAGCCTATAATAGCTAACTCCTTCTTCAGCGTTTGAGTCGAAACACAAGCAGGGGACTATTTTGTTTGTATTCATTTTAAAAAAATCTAAAACAATTCTTATAAAATTGCAATTAATTTCAAATTTTTCTATATTTATCGAGTTTTATAATAAAACCTTTGATAATAGAAAAAATTAATCAGGAAATATAATGCTAACAGATTTCGGTAGAGTTCTCTTATTTTTTATTATTGCTGCTGTTTTTGTAGCTGCAGGACTTTTTGTCGCATACCTTCTAAGGCCTAAAAAGTGGTATCCAGATAAATTAACAACATACGAGTGCGGGGAAGAACCAGTTGGCTCATCCTGGATTAAATACAATATCAGATTTTATGTGGTTGCATTAATATTTCTAATATTTGAAGTTGAAACCGTCTTCCTCTTTCCCTGGGCTATTGTATTCAAAGATTTAGGACTCTTCGCCTTTATAGAAATGGTTATATTTCTTGTAATTCTGCTCGTAGGTTACGCATATGTATGGGTAAACGGGGATCTGGATTGGGATAAACCAGAACCACAAATACCATCACTAAAATTCCAAAAAACAGATGTGACAATTCTGTGAAGGTTACCCTTACCAAAATATTTCTAAAGGAAAAATTTTATGGGATTATTAGATAAAAGATTTGAAAGCGAAAATATAGTTATTACCACAATGGATGACTTGCTAAACTGGGCAAGGTTATCCTCACTCTGGTTTATGCAGTTTGGACTTGCTTGCTGTGCAATAGAAATGATGGCGACTGGTGCATCGCATTATGACTTGGATCGTTTCGGTGTTATGCCGCGTGCTACTCCTCGTCAGGCAGATGTGATGATTGTTGCAGGAACAGTTACTATCAAAATGGCTGAGCGAGTAAAACGACTTTATGACCAGATGGCAGAACCGAGATATGTGATTTCGATGGGTAGTTGCTCTAATTGTGGTGGACCATACTGGGAACATGGCTATCATGTACTGAAAGGTGTCGATAGAGTTATTCCAGTCGATGTTTATGTGCCCGGTTGCCCCCCGAGGCCAGAAGCACTTCTTGAGGGTATTCTTAAACTTCAGGAAAAGATAAGAAGACAAAGTTTAGTAGAAAAGAAGGTTTAAATTTTTATGAACGCAATCCAAATTTTAGAAAAATTAAAAAGTAAATTTCCGGATGCAATCCTTGATGCAAAAGTCGAAGGTGTTATTGAACCATATGCAAAAATCAAACCTGAATTAATAAAAGAAGTTTGTCAGTTTATGCGCGATGACGAGGAACTAAATTTTGATTACTTAATGTGTCTGAGTGGTATGGATTATGGCAAAGGAGTGCTTGGAGTTGTTTATAATTTAAATTCAATAAAACACAAACATAAATTTACATTAAAAGTTGAAGTTGCTTCTGATGCGCCTAATGTTCCATCTATTGAGTCAATCTGGAAAACAGCAAACTGGCACGAAAGAGAAGCATATGATATGTTCGGAATAATTTTTATTGATCATCCCGACTTGAGAAGGATGCTTTTACCTGATGATTGGGAAGGTCATCCATTAAGAAAAGATTATCAGGTTCAGGAATTTTATCACGGAATGAAAGTCCCTTATTAATATGGAAGCAATTATAACAAAAAAAGAGAGAGACCTCAAGACAGAGGAAATGGTTGTCCAGATGGGTCCACAGCATCCATCAACACATGGTGTGCTCAGACTCGAAGTTACAACAGAAGGTGAAGTTGTTACTGATGTTAAACCGATTATAGGATATTTACACAGATGTTTTGAAAAGCACTGTGAGCAAATGACTAATTATCAACAGGTGATTCCCTATGTTGATAGGATGGATTATGTTGCAGCTATGGCGATGGAATGGAGTTATGTTCTTGGAATGGAAAGAATGCTTGGAATTCAAGTTCCTGAAAGGGTTGAATACATCCGTGTGATAATGGCTGAATTACAAAGAATCGCCTCACACATTATTGCAATAGGAACTTATGGTCTTGATCTGGGTGCTTTTACACCTTTCCTGTATTTATTTAGAGATAGAGAACTTATTCTTGATATTTTTGAACGTACCTGCGGTGCAAGACTACTATATAATTACTTCTGGATTGGAGGATTATCTCACGATATTCCACCAGAGTTTGTAGACAAAGTGCGTGAATTTGTAAAGCAATTTAAGAAAACAATTGTTGAAGTAAATAATCTTTTATCCTATAACGAAATTTTCATTAAGCGAACAGCAAATGTTGGAATCTTACCGGCAGATGTAGCAATTAACTATGCAACTTCAGGTCCCGTACTTCGTGGCTCGGGTGTAAAATGGGATTTGAGAAGAGATGATCCTTACAGCATTTATGATCGCTTTGATTGGGAAGTTCAGGTTGGAAAAGGTGAAATGGGAACAGTTGGTGATTGCTGGGATAGATATATGGTTCGATGTCGTGAAATGGAACAGAGTTTAAAAATTATTGAACAGGCAGTTGAACAAATTCCACCTGGTGATGTTCAATCAGCAATACCTAAAAGGATCAGGCCAAATCCTGGTGAAATTTATGTACGGACTGAAGCACCTCGCGGTGAACTTGGCTTTTATATTGTGAGTGATGGAACAAATTCACCATACAGAGTCAAAGGACGTTCTTCATGCTTTGTGAATCTATCGGTCCTGCCCGAAATCTCTCGTGGATATATGATCGCTGATTTAATTGCAATATTAGGAAGTATAGATATTGTTTTAGGTGAAATAGATAGATAAAAATTTAAACAATCTGAATATATCGAAATGGAAAAGTTTTTAGTTGACATCTTTGGAAGCGAAATTACAGCGTATATAATTATAGCAATTATACCTCTTATATTTATTGTACCATATGCGTTATTCGCTGTCTGGCTTGAGCGAAAAGTTTCAGCTCATATGCAGGACCGACTCGGACCAATGTATACTGGTGGCTGGCATGGCTGGGCACAAACAATTGCAGATATTATTAAACTGCTTCAAAAAGAAGATATTGTACCTGCAGCTGCTGATAAAAAATTACATTTACTTGCACCATATATTGTTTTTATAGGTTCATATGCTGCCTTCGCTGCTATTCCGTTTAGCAGTGAATATATTGGAAGCCATCTAAATCTTGGAATTTTTTATATTATTGCGGTTTCTTCACTTGTAGTTGTTGGTTTGTTGATGGCTGGCTGGTCATCCAACAACAAATGGTCGCTTTTCGGCGCAATGCGTTCAGCCGCTCAAATAGTGAGCTATGAAATTCCAACAGCACTTTCTCTACTTGCAGTTGTTATGATAGCTGGAACTTTAAATCTTCAAGAAATTAATAAAATGCAAAGTGGCTGGTTCTGGAATTGGTTTATCTTCTCAAAGTTTCCTTTTGTATTCATAGCATTTCTAATTTATTTCGTGGCTTCTCTTGCAGAAGTAAATCGCACTCCATTCGATATTCCGGAAGCAGAATCTGAACTCGTTGCAGGATATCATACAGAATACACAGGAATGAAATTCGCTATGTTTTTTCTTGCTGAATATGCTAATATGTTTGCGGTCTCTGCAATTGCTTCAGCTGTCTTCCTTGGTGGATGGAATAGTCCATTTGGAGATTTTATGAGCGGACCAATCTGGGGTGTTTTTTGGTTTGTTGCAAAAGGAATGTTTTTCATCTTTGTTCAAATGTGGTTGAGATGGACACTTCCGAGAACCCGGGTTGATCAATTAATGTATGTTTCCTGGAAAGTTCTTACTCCTTTTGCTTTCTTCTGTATATTTGCAATTGGTATATGGTTGATGTTATAAAAATTTATGAGCAACTAAGATGAAAAAATATTTTATAGATATATTTAAAGCCATTTGGACAGTATTAATTGGGATGAAAATTACTTTCAAGCATCTTTTCGTACCCGCAGTTACAATACAATATCCCGATGTTAAGTTAAACCTCCCCGAACGAGCAAGAAACAGATTGTATGTTAATATGGATGATTGTATTGGTTGTTTGCAATGTTCAAATGCATGTCCGGTTGATTGTATTGAAATTGAAACTGTTAAATCGTTACCGACGGAAGATCTGGGACTTACTTCAAAGGGGACAAAAAAGCGCTTATATGTAACAAAATTTACAATTGATATTGCGAAATGTTGTTATTGTGGTTTGTGTGTTCCACCTTGTCCAACAGAATGTATTTTTATGACTGATAAATATGAATTTTCAGAATATAATCGTCGCGATTTGATATACAATTTCAGTACAATGACTGAGCAGGAAATTGCTGAAGTTAAGGCACGTGCTGCTGAAGCTGAAAAAGAAGCTGCTGCGAAGAAAGCTGCTCCTAAACCAGCTACGGCTACTCCAACTAATCCAGAAACAAAAAAGAGTGAAAATTAATATGCAACTTATGGATTTGATATTTTATTTCTTTGCTGTGTTAATTGTCATTTCAGCAGGGGTGGTTGTTTTTTCAAAAAATATTGTGTATTCGGCATTTGCTCTGTTATTCACATTCTTTGGTGTGGCGGCAATTTATGTCTTATTGACAGCAGATTTTTTAGCAGTCACACAACTTCTGATTTATGTCGGAGGTATACTCGTACTTATGCTTTTCGGTGTGATGTTAACGCATAAGCTCATTAGTGTTGATATTAAAGCAAAGCCATTAAAATTATTGCCTGCTTCAATTATCACCGCAATGATCGCAGGAACACTTATCGGAATCTTTTCAACAACACAATGGAAAACAGAAGTTAATTTTGATGCTAATCAGTTAAGAACGACCACAGATATTATCGGTAAGTCATTTATGACTACATACCTTTTACCGTTTGAAGTTGCGTCCGTGGTTTTGTTGGTTGCTCTTGTTGGTGCTGCTTTACTTGCAAGAAGAGAAAAAACAAAAAACAAAGTTTAAGGTTATTATGTTGACTGTCGGATTAACACATTATTTAGTTTTGAGTGCAATCTTGTTCTCCCTGGGTTTATTTGGAGTAGTAACAAGAAGAAACGCAATTCTCGTTTTGATGGGTGTTGAATTAATTCTAAATTCAGCAAATATTAATTTTATAGCTTTCTCCCATTATGGGAATTTAAATATTGATGGACAACTTGCTGCAGTTTTTGTGATTATCCTTGCAGCTGCTGAAGCTGCTGTGGCTCTTGCTATAGTCCTGAATATCTACAAAACTTTCCAAACTGTAAATGTTGATGAAATAAATAAGTTGAAAGAGTGATAGAAAATATGAACCACGATTCGTTGATAATATTATCGATTTCTAATTTATTAATTCCACTGGCGTCATTTTTAATTCTTTTATTTTTTGGGAAGCGATTGCCTCGAGGTGGAGATTTTATTGCTACAACTTTGCTATTTGTGGTTCTGGCATCTTCTCTTTTTGTAATGTTTCAAAAACTTGTTTACTACCCGGGTGATATTATTCAAGCTTCATTCAAGTGGGTATCTTTTGGAAATGTTCCTTTTATAGGTCCACTTGATATTCATCTTGGGATTGTCCTGGATAATCTTTCGGTGATTATGCTCGCAGTTGTTGCGATAGTGAGTTCTCTTGTGCATCTATTTTCGATTGGTTATATGAAAGATGATGTACGGTATTCAAGATATTTTGCTTTCTTAGGATTTTTTACTTTTTCGATGTCAGTAATTGTTCTTACAAACAATTTCTTTACAATGTATGTTGGTTGGGAGTTGGTGGGAATCAGTTCATATCTGCTCATTGGCCACTGGTATGAGAAAAAATCTGCCTCCGATGCAGCAATAAAAGCATTTATTGTGAACAGGGTAGGCGACCTCGGAATGTTTGCCGGTGTTATGATTATATTCTTCACTTTTCGAACATTTAGTTTTGATCAAATTTTTACATCGATTGCAAACGGAAACATTCCAATGGGAAGTGAAAATTGGTTAACTGCAGCAGGGATATTGATTTTCTGCGGAGCAATTGGTAAATCAGCACAATTCCCACTACATGTATGGTTACCTGATGCAATGGAAGGTCCAACACCAGTTAGTGCATTGATTCATGCTGCAACAATGGTTGCTGCTGGTGTCTATTTAGTTGCGAGAGTATTTGTGATGTTTACGGCTGATGCTCTGGTTTTCATTGCTTATATTGGTGCAATTACTGCTTTTATTTCTGCCACAATTGCAATTGCACAAAATGATATAAAGAAAGTGCTTGCGTATTCGACAATCTCCCAGCTTGGTTATATGATTATGGGTCTTGGTGTTGGTGCTTACACAGCTGGATTTTTCCACCTCACTACTCATGCAATGTTCAAAGCTGGATTATTCCTTGGTTCAGGTTCGGTAATTCATGCAATGCATCACGCTCTTCATCATAAGCATGATCATCATACAGACCCTCAGGACATACGAAATATGGGCGGCTTAAAAGCGAAAATGCCCATCACATTCTGGACATTTTTAATTTACACACTTGCTATTTCTGGTATTCCGTTAACTTCAGGATTCTTGAGTAAGGATTCGATCCTTGCTGGTACGCTTGCTTTCGGGAATTTAAGTGGTCACTATCTTATTCCAGTGATCGGATTTTTAGTCGCAGGACTCACTGCTTTTTATATGTTCCGACTTGTCATCATAACATTTTTGGGTGAGCATAAGGATAAAGAGCGGTTCGAATTAATTCACGAATCACCTGCCGTTATGACAATTCCGCTTATAATATTTGCGGTTCTCTCTTTCTTTGCTTTCTATTCTTTCAATCCTATTGATGCCGCGTCTGGCTGGATATATAAACTGCTTCCTCGTCCAGAATCAGTTGTACCTCAAAATTTACAGGCAGCAAGTACAGAGATATTTAATGAAACTGTTCACCATTTTCATTATACCGCTATGATTTTATCACTCGTGGTTGCTGGCTTAGGTATATTAATCGCTTTTATGACCTACCAGTGGAAAAAAATTAATGCTGATTTAATGGCTGAAAAATTTAAACCAGTTTATGAATTTTTACTCAATAAATGGTACTTCGACGAGCTGTACGGTAAAATTTTTGTTGCAGGCACACATGCTCTTACACGAGTTTTAAGATGGTTTGATAATAACATTGTTGATGGTTTCGTTAATAATGTTGGAAATTGGACTGTTGCTTTTACACTTGGTTATCGTGAACAATGGAAAAATAAAACATTGAGTGGAACAGTATATCTGACATTCGCCACCATAGTTTCTCTTCTTGTAACATTCTTTTCGATATCCGCATTATGGCCTGAAACCACATCATTTATAAATTATCTTTTAGCTATAATAACTGGTATAGTTGCTGGTTCATTAACATTTTTTGGTTTCTGGTCGGGTACGGGCGGATTCGATAAATATATAGTTGATGGTCTGGTAAATGGTGTAGCGTATTTTTCTGGATTTATTGGTTTGGTTCTCAGAAAGTTTCAAACTGGCAGAATTCAAACTTATCTGATTTTCGTTATGTTAGGTTTTATTGTATTGTATTTCATTTTCAGATTTTTATAAAAACGAATTTTAATTAAAAAATTATGGAGTAGATAAGATTCAATGGAACTACAATTTTTAAATATCGGGATATTAAGCTGGATAACTTTCCTACCTATTGTTGGAATGATTATAGTTCTGATGCTTCCAAAAAATAAATGGAATGCAATCAGATGGACATCCGCAATCTTTACTGGGATTCAGGTTGTCCTGGCAGTTGTTATTTTTGCAAATTACAACAGAGCTCTTCCAGGTGTCAACGATATTAACTCATTCCAGTTTGTAGAAAAAGTAAACTGGATTACTGTCCAGAGTTTCCCCTGGGTAGGTAAGGTTGATATTGACTATTTTGTTGGAATCGACGGATTAAGTGTTGCAATGGTCTTGTTAACTGCACTTATTTCTTTCATCGCTGTGTTTGCTTCATGGAATATCGATAAGGCAGTCAAAGGATATTTTGCTCTATTGCTGCTGCTTGATACAGGAATGATGGGTGTGTTTGTTGCTCTTGATTTCTTCCTGTTCTATGTTTTCTGGGAAGTTATGTTACTTCCAATGTACTTCCTTATTGGAATCTGGGGCGGTCCAAGAAGAGAATATGCAGCAATTAAGTTCTTCCTGTATACTTTATTTGGAAGTGTTCTGATGCTATTGGTTATGCTGGCACTTTACTTTAGTGTTACCTATGTTGATCCTGCTACAGGTGAAAAAGTTCATACCTTTAATATGCTTCTCATGATGGATCCTGCTAACTATGAACCTAATTCATTGCTTGCCGGATTACATACATTCTGGAGATACATTGCTTACATTGGTTTGTTCATTGGTTTTGCAATCAAAGTTCCAATCTTTCCGTTCCACACCTGGTTACCCGATGCGCATGTTGAAGCACCTACTGCAATAAGCGTAATACTGGCAGGTGTTTTATTGAAGATGGGTACTTATGGTTTGCTCAGGATTTCCTTCCCAATGTTTCCTGATGCAATGGTCTATTTTGCCATACCTCTTGCAATTCTTGGATTTATAAATATCGTTTATGGTGCTCTTGTGGCTATGGCACAAACCGACTTCAAGAAACTCATTGCATATTCGAGTATAAGTCATATGGGAATTGTTGTATTGGGTATGGCAGCATTGAATACTCAGGGTGTTACAGGTGCTGTAATGCAGATGTTCAACCATGGGACTATAACAGCAATGCTATTTTTAATTGTTGGAGTTTTATATGATAGAGCACATACAAGAGGTCTGAACGAATTTGGTGGGATAGCAAATCAAATGCCGAAGTATACAGGAATTGTTACAGTTGCTTTTTTTGCAGCGCTTGGTTTGCCTGGGTTAAGTGGATTCATTAGCGAAGCATTTGCATTCCTTGGAGCTTTCCAGGTATTTCGATGGATCACAATTGCATCAACTCTTGGAATAGTAATTACTGCAGCTTATATGCTTTGGACATTACAGAGAGTTTTTCTCGGATCACTTCCTGAAAAATGGAAAAACTTACCCGATATAAACGGCAGAGAATTGTTTACTCTGGTTCCTCTTGCAATAATTGTTATTTTCCTTGGAATATATCCAAGTCCGTTAATTGAGCTTATGAATTCTTCTATTAATCATCTTGTAAATTTTGTGAGCAATGGTGCAGGAATACCAATGCCAAAACCGTAAATATTCTTAAATTAAAAATTGTATAAAATTATGCTGCAATCGACATTAGATGGAATATTAAATAGTTTAAAAGTTTTTCAACCAGAAATCACATTAACAGTTGTTCTGTGTTTAATTTTGATTCTGGATCTCATTTTGAAAAATCGCCCAAAAATTATTGCCTGGAGTTTATTTGTAGGATTGTTGATTACAGGGTATTTCCTAATTCAACAAACAAATGGTTTGACAATTTCAGCATTTGAAAATATGTTTTTGGTGGATCCCTTTTCGGTTTATTTCAGAATGCTTATTATTTTAACTTCTATTTTTATTGTAATGTTTTCAATGATGTCGGGCGAATTATATAATGGAAAAAGAAAACTTGGGGAATATTATATATTCGTTGCCTCCGCAACCTTGGGAATGTTTTTAATGTCTGGTGCTGGTAATCTTTTGATGATGTACCTTGCAATTGAATTAACTTCATTAAGTTTTTATATACTCTCTGGTTATAAAAAGGAAGTGCCAGATTCAAATGAAGCTTCGTTAAAGTATTTAATTTATGGCGCTGTTTCGTCTGGAATGATGCTGTATGGAATATCAATAATTTATGGGCTTACCGGTTCACTCGATTTTATTAACATTAATAAGGCATTCCAGGTAAGCGAGGTAAGTTTCCTTCCTTTGGTTGCAGCGAATATTTTGATGTTAGTTGGTTTTGGTTTTAAAATATCCGCAGTTCCATTTCATTTCTGGACACCGGATGTATACGAAGGAGCGCCGATTACAATCACAGCATTTTTATCAGTTGCTTCCAAAGCGGCTGGCTTTGCTGTGTTAATGAGATATTTCTTCACCGCTTATTACAATCCAGTTGCATCTGCACTGAGTGGCTCAATAGCTACACTATCCGGTTTCGATTGGAATATTATAATCGCAATAATATCAGTCGCTACGATGACCATCGGAAATTTTATAGCAATCTGGCAAACAAACTTAAAACGGCTGCTTGCTTACTCAAGTATAGCCCATGCAGGATATATGTTGATGGGAATCGTTGTACTCAGCAACGAAGGAATTGCTGCTATACTTATTTACTTTGCTGTTTATTTGTTTATGAATTTAGGTGCTTTTTATATCGTAATGCTAATTGCTGATAAGATTGGGAGTGAAGATATTGAATCTTATAAAGGTTTAGGGTACAAAACACCTTTTATGGCTGTTGTCCTATCAATATTTTTGATTTCATTGACTGGTTTACCACCAACTGCGGGTTTTATTGGGAAACTGTATTTATTTGCAGCCCTTATTAATCATCAGTGGATCTGGTTAGCAATTGTTGGAGTTCTCAATAGCGTAGTATCTTTGTATTACTATGTAAAAGTATTTAGAAATATGTTTCTCAAGAACATAGATGAACAGCATAATGAAATTAAATTTAATGCTCCACAAATAATAGTGGCTCTTTTACTTGTTATTCCAACACTTGTTTTTGGTTTATATTTCAGTCCACTTGTGAATCTCGCACAAGCTTCTGTTTCCATTCTTGGTCTAAAGTAATTTTAGGAATTATCATCTCGTTCTAAAATATTTAAATTTAAGTATTTTAAAAATCAACGGTTTGTTTTTGATTTTTGAAATATTTATTTTTGATATAATTTATATCAAATATATTTTAATCACATGAATGTATTATTATTAATGTGCGTGTTCTATGTAACATCTGTGTTATCTCAGGATGAAAATCAACCGGGGGATTTATATTTACAATATAGAATATTGGAAGTAGATACGATTTGGAGGAGTTTAGATAGTTTAAATCAACAACTTGGGTCAGGTATTTCTGGAGGTCGTTATAATGTCCAAATCCGTAGTATAAATAGAAATAGTGGTGAAACCAGACATATTAGCGATTTTTCTATTGAGATTCCAAAATTTTTCTGGGAGAGAATTAGTTTCTGGTGGCTTCATATTATTGTGTTTTTATTTTTATTCTGGTTAATTCGGCGATATGAAATAAAAAATAAATACATTTCGAAAAAAGCTTTACTTGAAAAGCGTAAAGTTGTGGAAAATGAACGTATAAGAATTGCTCGCGATTTTCACGACGGAGCCGGAAGTTCACTTGTGCAATCTCTAATACTCACAGAAGTGGCAAAAGAAAAGATAAAAAATGGAGAAATTGAAAAAGCCTGTAGCGATCTTACTTTGATCGCTGATATAATAAAAAACTTAGATGAGTTGTTGAGAGATATTATATGGTCTTTGGATCCTAACAATAATAGTGTTCAGGAAGTGGTGATCTTTTTTAAAAATTATTCCACAGGCTTTCTTAAAGGTAAAAATTTGAAGTTTGAAACAAATATAACTCCCCAGGCAAAAGAATTTAAGTTAACATCAGAATTTAGAAGAAATGTATTTTTTATCATAAAAGAAGTATTAACTAATATATGCAAACATTCCAGAGCTAACAATGTTAACATATGGATCGATATGAATGCAAAGGAATTTAAACTCAGGATTCAAGATGATGGTGTAGGATTCGATTCTCATTTACAATTTGAGAATTCAAGAACTCAAAAAGGGATAACGAATATATATGCTCGGGCAAAAGCATTGGATGGAAATCTTATCATAAAATCTGAAAGTGGGAAAGGAACAGAAATCTTTCTAAATGTTCCTGAAATAGAAATGCATATTATCTGAAACTACATAAATATGGGTTTTAATCGGTAAAAATATTAATTATATTAACACCATGAAAATTAAAGTTGCAATCGTTGAAGATGATCAAATAATAAGAGATGGATTGGAGTATATATTAAAAAATTCAAAAGGTTTTGATTGTATCGGTGTGTTTGTTACCGCAGAGGAGGCATTAAACAATCTTGATGTTGAAAATGTAGATGTTGTATTGATGGACATTAATTTACCTGGTATGAACGGAATCGAATGTGCACGCATTCTTAAGCAAAAAAGGGAAAACATTGATATAATGATGTTAACGATTCATGAAGAACCAGATAAAATTTTCCAATCCTTGATGGCAGGCGCAACTGGTTACATACTCAAGAATACATCTATGAAGGAAATTTTGAGATCTATAAAGGAGTTAAAACAGGGTGGTTCACCGATGTCGAGTCAAATAGCTCGAAAAGTTATACAGGCATTTCAAATAGCTCCCGTAGAAAAAACAAATAATCTTTCAGAGAGAGAATATGAAATTGTATGTGAGTTAGCAAACGGATTAACTTACGACGAAATTGCAGAGAAACTTTTTATTAGCGTTGAAACAGTGAGGTATCATATAAAAAATATTTACTCAAAATTACAGGTACACTCACGCACTGAAGCAGTTATGAAAGTATTCCAAAGTTGGAGAAATAAATAATCAGATTAAGGGTTTTATCTATTCAACTCATAGATTAGTTTAGCTCCTTCAAGTACTAGCGATGGTTCACAATTTAGTTTCAATTTACTTTCCATACACATCAGTTTTGAATAACCACCTGTAGCAATCAACTTTGCTTTACTGCCAAGTTCAGTTTCGATTCTCTTAATTATACCTTCCATAGCATCAAGTGCACCATAGAGAATACCTGCTTGCATACTTTCGATAGTGTTTTTACCTATAATATTTTTAGGAAACTTCAGTTCAATCTTGGGCAATTGTGCTGCACGCCTGTGAAGTTCTCCACCCGCTGTTTCTATTCCTGGTGCAATCACACCACCAAGGTATTCACCTTTTTTTGAAATCACATCAAAGGTTGTGGCAGTACCAAAATCAACAACAATCGAAGGACCTCCATATTTTCTATATGTAGCGACAGCATTGCATAATCTATCAGCACCAACGGCTTTGGGATTATCATATTTGATTTTTATTCCGAGTTTTAAATCCGAAGATATAATAATAGGTCTTGTGTTAAAATATTTTATAGAAAGTAATCTGTATACATTTGTAAAATTTGGCACAACAGATGAAATAACAACTCCACTGATATCTCTTGGTGTTATATTAATTTGATCAAAAAGCAATTTAACAACTAAAAAACTTTCGTCTTCTGTTCTTGTGATGTTACTGGAGAGTCGCCAGTGAGATAATAATTTTTCATTTTTAAATACACCAATAACTATGTGCGTATTGCCAATATCAACTGCTAATAACATAAATTTTATCCTTCTTTATTGATAAAAATTTCACCTGAAAATATTTTAATATCTTTACCATCAGAGTTTACTATCAGGCATCCATCTTTAGTAAGCTCCCGCGCAATGCCTTTATAACTTTCTCCATTATATTCAAAAATTATTGTTTTCTTAAAGTGGTTACATCTCATTTTCCAATCTTCTATATAATCTAAATAATCATTCAGAATTAATTTATGATACATCTCGTCCAATGAATTCAAAATGTGTGATAAGAGCACTTCTCTATCATATTCCCTTCCGTTATTTAAATAAAGCGAGGTGGCAATTAATTTAACCTCATTATCAAAAGAAGATTGATTTACATTTAATCCAATACCAATAATTATTTTTTTTAAATGGGTCTCAAAAGTTGTCTCTATAAGTATTCCGCCTAATTTTTTACCATTCAAAATCAAATCATTGGGCCATTTTGTATGGATATGGATTCCGGTGTAATTTTCTACTGCCTTGCAAATTGCCGAGGCGGTAATAATTGGTAGAATCTTTGTTTCTAAATTTGTTTTTGTTGGTGTCATTAATACAGAAAAAGTCAGGTTTTTTCCCGGTTGTGAGTACCATTTTCTATCATATCTTCCTCTACCTTTTGTCTGATTTTCAGCAATTACTACTAAACCATCAGAATTTTCTGCAACTTCGAGATTTTTCAAATAATTATTGGTAGAATCAATTTGTTCAAGAAATAAGATAGCTTTACCAATATATTTTGTTTTTAAAAGATTTTTAATCTTATCGATATTCATAAGCGATTCAATTTAGTAAAATCAAAAAACAAATACAAGTGGGTGAAAAATTTTCATAATTGGCTGACAAAAATATGTTCTGGTGTGAAAATTTAAGAGTTGGTATGACTTTATGGCAGTTGTAATTGAATTGGAGGATTTATACATTTTTGAATAAGATTATGTATAATTTATTAAATATCAACAAGATAAGGGATATATTATTCTGTTTTTGTATTTCTGGCACAGTGCTTGTAAATAATGATGGCAGAGTTTTAAAGATGTAAAACAAACAAAAAGAAAGGAGTGATAAATATGACACTAATAAAATTTTCACCATTCCGAGAGCTTGAAGCTTTCGAGAATCAAATACAGAGAATGTTAAGTGAATTTCCATTTTCTCGTCGTGTAAGTGGTTCGTTTATCCCGGCAATTGATATGCACGAAGATGACAAGAACCTCTACATCACTGCTGAATTGCCAGGAATCGAGAAAGATGATATAAAAATTTCTCTCCACAACGATGTCCTGACAATCAGTGGTGAAAGGAAGAGAGAAGAGAAGAAAGAGAATGAGAACTACTATCATCTCGAAATGTGCTACGGTGCATTTAACCGTTCGATAACTCTTCCTGTAGAGGTGGATTCTGATAAGGTTGAAGCAAGTTTCAAGAACGGAATATTGAAAATTCAATTGCCGAAATCGAACCCGAAAGATATTTCAAAGACAATTGAAATTAAGTAAATAAAATTTAATTCAAAAGTGAGTTAGGAGGTTTTCAACTTCCTAACTCAATTTATTATTATGTAGAACAAATTATAAGGACTTTAAAAATGGCTGGAAAAATAATTGGAATTGATTTAGGTACAACAAACTCAGTAGTTGCAGTAATGGAAGGTAAAGACCCGATTGTTATTGCGAATGCTGAGGGTTCAAGAACAACACCATCAGTGGTGGCATTTACAAAAACTGGTGAACGGCTTGTTGGTCAGGCGGCTAAACGCCAGGCGGTTACAAACTCTCAAAATACTGTTTTTTCAATCAAAAGATTTATGGGCAGATTTTACGATGAAGTAACTGAGGAAATGAAACTTGTGCCATATAAAGTAATTAGAGGTGATAACAATACTGCCCGCGTTCAAATTGGTGATAGGGTTTACTCTCCTCCAGAAATCAGCGCAATGATTTTACAGAAAATGAAACAAACTGCCGAAGATTATCTCGGTCAAAAAGTCACTGATGCCGTTATCACCGTTCCTGCTTATTTCAACGATGCACAACGACAGGCAACGAAAGAAGCAGGTGAAATTGCTGGTTTGAATGTTCGCCGTATTATTAACGAACCAACCGCAGCTGCACTTGCTTATGGGCTTGATAAAAAACACAAAGATTTAAAAGTAGCCGTTTTCGATTTAGGTGGTGGAACATTCGACATCTCAATTCTTGAATTGGGGGATGGAGTGTTCGAAGTGAAATCCACAAATGGCGACACTCACCTTGGTGGTGATAATTTTGATCAGCGACTTGTTGATTATCTTGCAGAAGAATTCAAAAAAGCGGAAGGTATTGATCTCAGAAAAGATCCAATGGCGTTACAGCGCCTTAGGGAAGCTGCTGAAAAAGCTAAGATGGAACTTTCACAACTTATGCAAACTGAAATTAACTTACCTTTCATTACCGCTACTGCTGAAGGCCCAAAACACCTGAATATGACGATAACAAGAGCAAAGTTTGAACAGCTGGTTGAAGATTTAGTACAGCGCTGTATTCCACCAGTTGAAAAAGCACTCAAGGATGCTGGACTTTCACCAAGCCAGATCGACGAGGTGATTCTTGTAGGTGGTATGACACGCATGCCAAGAATTCAACAGCTTGTAAAAGAAATATTTGGTAAAGAAGGTCATAAAGGTGTTAATCCTGACGAAGTTGTTGCTGTTGGTGCTGCTATACAGGGTGGTGTCTTAAGTGGTGATGTTACAGATGTTCTTTTGCTGGATGTTACTCCTCTTTCACTCGGTATCGAAACATTAGGAGGTGTGATGACTGTGCTCATTCCTGCAAACACCACAATACCAACTCGCAAAAGCGAGATATTCTCTACAGCTTCAGATAATCAGACTTCTGTTGAAATTCATGTGTTACAGGGTGAAAGACCAATGGCAATTGATAATAGAACACTCGGGCGCTTCCACCTTGATGGTATTCCACCTGCACCTCGTGGTGTTCCACAAATTGAAGTCACTTTCGATATAGATGCTAATGGAATCTTACATGTTACCGCTAAAGACAAAGCTACAAATAAAGAACAAAGCATCCGTATCACTTCCTCCAGTGGTTTAACAAAGGAAGAAATTGAAAAAATGAAAGCTGACGCAGCTGCCCATGCTGCTGAAGATAAGCGGAAAAAAGAGGAAGTGGATACAAAGAACCAGGCAGATAATTTAGTATTTCAAACACGTAAACAGTTGAAAGATTTGGGTGATAAGATTCCTTCGGATCTTAAAGCAAAAGTTGAATCTGCTGCTGATGCTCTTGATACCGCTGTAAAAGGTGGGAATATAAACGAAATTAAACGCAAAATGGAAGAATTGAACAATGCCTGGAACGAAGCTTCAACAAGGATGTATGAATCGGTAAAGGGGCAACCCGGTGGTGGATTCAAAACTGAAACCCATGCTCAACCTGAAACTGAACCCAAGAAAGATAAACCGGTCGAAGATGCAGATTATGAAGTAGTGGATGATAAATAAAAATAATAAATTCGGAATATTATGCCTATGAACTTTCAGAAATTTACAATAAAATCTCAGGAAGCGGTTCAAGCTGCACAGGAAATCGCTGCAAGTTATAGTAATCAGGCAATCGAGCCCGAACACCTGCTTGCAGCTTTAGTTCAGGATACTGAGGGCATTGTCGTTTCGATTCTACAAAAAATCGGAACTAATCTGAAATACATTCAAATCAAGGTAAACGAAGCTATCGAAAAACTTCCAAAGGTTTCCGGTGCTGGTGTTGGTAATCAATATATAAGTCAGAACTTATTGCAATTGTTCGATAACGCTGTGAAGGAAGCTTCCCAGTTGAAAGATGAATACATCAGCACTGAACATTTACTTCTTGGTTTGCTTGAAACAAAACAATCTAATGCAGCAAAAATCTTGCAAGCTCAGGGTGTAACCAAAGATTTGGTTTATAAAGCGTTGAAGGATATACGCGGTACACAACGCGTTACAGACCAGACACCAGAGGAAAAATATCAGGCGCTGCAGAGATTTGGAAGGGATTTAAATGAACTTGCCCGAAAAGGCAAACTTGATCCAGTTATTGGTAGAGATGAAGAAATCAGGCGTGTTTTACAGGTGCTGTCTCGTAGAACTAAGAATAATCCAGTATTAATTGGTGAACCAGGTGTAGGTAAAACAGCAATTGCAGAGGGAATTGCTTCCAGAATTGTTCAAGGTGATGTTCCGGAAAATTTAAAAACAAAACGCATCATTGCACTTGATATGGGTGCTCTGGTTGCAGGTACAAGCTTTAGAGGTCAATTTGAAGAGCGCCTCAAAGCTGTTTTAAAAGAAGTTACTGAATCCAATGGTGAAGTAATTTTATTCATAGATGAACTTCATACCCTCGTGGGTGCAGGTGCAGCTCAGGGTGCTGTTGATGCAGCCAATATGCTGAAACCTGCTCTTGCAAAAGGTGAATTAAGAGCGATTGGTGCAACTACAATCGACGAATATAGGAAATATATAGAAAAAGATGCTGCTCTCGAAAGACGCTTCCAGCCCGTCTTAATCGATGAGCCATCGGTCGAAGAAACAATTTCCATCTTACGCGGATTAAAAGAGCGGTATGAAGTTCATCATGGAGTAAGAATTACAGATGGTGCGCTCATCAGCGCAGCTGAACTCAGCCACAGGTATATAACTGATAGATTCTTACCTGATAAAGCAATCGACTTAGTTGATGAAGCTGCTTCAAGATTAAGAATTGAAATTGATTCAATGCCAGAAGAACTTGATGAAGTTGAAAGAAAAATTAAACAGCTGGAAATTGAACGTGAAGCAATTAAACGAGAATTGATTGATTATAAAAACGAAACTCAAAAGGAAAGTATTGAGGAAAGATTAAATTTAATAGAAAAAGAACTTGCGGAATTGAATGATAAGCGTAATGAGTTAAGGGCTCACTGGCAGAATGAAAAGGAGTTGATTCAATCAATTCGCAAAATGAAGGAAGAAATTAAAAACGCAAAGCAGGAGATTGAAGAGAAGGAACGTGAAGGTGATCTTGCAAGAGTAGCAGAACTGAAATATGGTGTAATCACAACTCTGGAAAAAGAGTTAAAGATTGCAACTCAAAAATTACAGGAAATACAAAAAGATAGGAAAATGCTTCGCGAAGAAGTCGACTCTGAAGATATTGCTCAGGTTGTTGCAAAGTGGACTGGTATACCAGTAACTCGACTTGTGGAAAGCGAACGACAAAAATTATTGCATCTTGAGGAAAGGTTGCATCAGAGAGTTGTAGGTCAGGAAGAGGCTGTTCGTGCTGTCAGCGAAGCTATCCGACGGAGT
Organism: Ignavibacteriota bacterium; assembly: GCA_003327435.1. Lineage (GTDB taxonomy): Bacteria > Bacteroidota > Ignavibacteria > UBA10030 > BY39 > BY39. The sequence continues at coordinate 1,368 of QOQV01000005.1, read as the reverse complement.
CGGGCTGGTCTTCAGGATGAAAAACGCCCAATTGGTTCGTTCATTTTCTTGGGTACAACTGGTGTTGGGAAAACCGAACTTGCAAGAGCACTTGCTGAGGTTTTGTTCAATGATGAAAACGCTTTGATACGAATAGATATGAGCGAGTATATGGAAAAATTCTCCGTATCTCGTCTGATTGGTGCTCCACCTGGATATGTTGGTTATGAAGAAGGTGGACAACTCACTGAGGCGGTTCGTCGTAGACCATATTCAGTTGTGCTGTTAGATGAAATTGAAAAAGCCCATCCCGAAGTTTTTGATTTGTTATTACAATTGTTAGATGATGGCAGGTTGACTGATAGCAAAGGCAAAACTGTGAATTTCAAGAATACAATCATTATTATGACTTCCAATATCGGTACACCACTGATTCAGGATAATATGCATCTGTTGAATAGTGATAAAAGGGATGAAATATTTGGTCAACTTAAAGCACGACTGTTTGATTTGCTCCGACAAACAATTCGTCCAGAATTTTTGAACAGAATTGATGATATCATTCTATTCAAACCTCTTGCTATCGAAGACATTCGAAAGATTGTGGATATACAATTGAATAGAGTAAAGGCAATGTTACAGAAGAACGATATCAAACTTGTTGTAACTGATGAAGCCAAGGATTGGTTAGCAAAATTAGGATATGATCCAAGTTTTGGTGCTCGACCATTGAAACGAACAATTCAGAAATATATAGTTAATAATTTGTCTGAAGGAATTTTATCTGGGAAATTTTTACCCGGTGATACGATCGAAGTTCACCTTGATAAGAGAGGATTAATTGAGTTTGAAAAGATATCACCAGAGATTATTGAAGTTTAGAAGTGATTTCATTTTTTTCGTTTCCTTCCTTGTTGAGCGAAACATCTGACAACACGGTTATTGTCATCCGCTCCGCCTCTAATGTCATCCTGATCCGCCTCTGGCGGACCTGTCCGCCTTTGGGGGAGAAGGATCTGACTTCGCGGTCATTGTCATGTTGAGCGAAGCGAAACATCTGACTACACGGTCATTGTCATCCTGAACGAAGTGAAGGATCTGATTATACTTTGTCAGATTCTTCGTTCGTCCGTCTACCAACGTACTCACTCAGAAAGACAAGGGCAAAATGTCATCCTGGGTATAATAGTCATTTAGTGTTGCTAAAAGTTATTTAGGTTTTAAGAAAAAGTACCATTTAAAATAATTTATTTTGTTCCTATTAGATAAACCGCGATGTAAGCGGTAATGTTCTTTGACACGACTGAAATAGCCTTCTAATGCATTAGTAGAACGAGCTATCTTTGGATCATCTATGTAATGGAAAAGATTGGGTAAAGCTTTAACAAC
>QOQV01000004.1 GCA_003327435.1 Ignavibacteriota bacterium | reverse complement strand
GTTGTTAAAGCTTTACCCAATCTTTTCCATTACATAGATGATCCAAAGATAGCTCGTTCTACTAATGCATTAGAAGGCTATTTCAGTCGTGTCAAAGAACATTACCGCTTACATCGCGGTTTATCTAATAGGAACAAAATAAATTATTTTAAATGGTACTTTTTCTTAAAACCTAAATAACTTTTAGCAACACTAAATGACTATTATACCCAGAATGACAAAGCCGAAATGTCATCCTGGGTATAATAGGACTCAATTCGAAAATTTGACTTTCTTGTGATACTTTTCTAAATTAACAAGTAAATTAACCTATTTATTAACAAAAACGAAGTCAATAAGGAGGTTTTATGAGACGACTTTTTGCAGTGCTGTTGATGGTTGTGGTTATTTCATCAATTGGTTTTTGGGGTTGTGGTTCATCAAAAGCAACTGCCGAAAAAGATGCAATGGCTTCCGAACTGGAAGCAGCTCGACAAAAACTGGATGCATTATCCAATGAAAATTCACAACTGAAACAACAGCTTAGTCGACTTGAACAAGAAAATCGCAACCTGACAGCTAAAACAGCACAGCTCGAAACACTCTTGGATGAGGAAAGGTCTAAACCTAAAAATGTACAGGAACCAATTTCCGAACCAACTAAAAATATCATCACAAGTGTTGATATCGAATATCAAACCGCTCTAACACTATTTAAACAAAGAAAGTATTCTGATGCTGCAAGTAAACTTCAAAATATTTTAAAATATGGTGTAAGGGATGACCTTGCTGATAATTGCTATTATTGGTTAGGAGAAGCTTACTTCGGAATGAAAGATTATCAGAATGCAATTGCAAATTTTGAAAAAGTTTTCACCTACAAAGTTTCGGAAAAAAAGGATGATGCCGCTATTATGATAGCAAATGCTTACTGGGAAATGGGAAATAAAAAAGAAGCAGTTAAGGAGTACAAAAAGTTTCTTGAGAAATTTCCAGCAAGTCCTTATGTGAAAAGAGCAAAAGCAAGAATTTCAGAATAGAAAAAAATGGGCAACAGACGATTGCCTGTTGCCCATATGTTTCTCTTAAAGAATCATTTTATTTCTTTTTTCTCTTCTTGAGCTGAATCTTTTTTTCGGCAATGGATTTTGCCTGCAGGAAAAGCAGTAAGTAATCCCTGCCCCCCGCTTTTGAATCTGTACCCGACATATTAAACCCACCAAAGGGATGAACTCCGACGAGTGCGCCAGTACATTTGCGGTTCAGATACAGATTTCCAACAAAGAATTCTTCCTTTGCAAGTTCCAGCCGTTTTCTATCGCGCGAATAAACTGCGCCGGTTAATCCGTACTCTGTATTATTTGCAATTTGCAGAGCATGATTGAAATTTTCGGCTTTTATAACTGCGAGAACAGGACCAAAAATTTCTTCCTGAGCTATTGTTGCTTTTGGATCAACATCTGCAATTATTGTGGGCTTGAGGAAGAAACCTTCACCTTGCGCAGTTGAACCGCCAGTGATAAGTTTACCACCTTCTTTAATACCTATTTGAATGTATTCTAACATTTTTTCAAGTGAAGATTTGTTAATTACCGGACCCATATAGTTTGTCTGGATTTTTGAAGGTCCAACTGTTATAGTTTCTGCTCTTGATTTTAAAAGTTCAACCATCTGGTCGTAAACATCTTTTACAATAATGGCTCGTGAACAAGCTGAGCATTTTTGTCCCTGAAAACCGAAAGCTGATACTATAATTCCAGCTGCTGCGTCATCAAGATCCGCTGTTTCATCCACGATGATTGAATCCTTTCCACCCATTTCAGCTACAACTCGCTTTAACCAGATTTGACCTGGTCGGACTTTTGCCGCTTCTTCATAGATATGAATGCCAACTTCTTTTGAACCTGTGAATGAAATGAATCGGGTCTTGGGATGCATAACCAGTGTATCTCCAACTGCACCACCCGGACCGGTTACAAAATTTATAACACCTGCAGGTAAACCAGCTTCGTTCATTACCTCCATAAACTTGTACGCAATCAAAGGTGAATCGCTCGAGGGTTTCAATACCACTGTGTTACCGGTAACAACCGCTGCACTCGTCATACCTGTTAGAATTGCCAGAGGGAAATTCCAGGGTGGAATTACAACACCAACACCGAGTGGAATATACACTAATTCATCAATTTCTCCTTTATATTGAACAACCGGTTGTTTGCCTGCATAGCGTAACATCTCGCGAGCATAAAATTCTAAAAAATCAATTGCTTCAGCTGTATCTGCATCTGCTTCAGGCCAGGTTTTTCCGACCTCAAGAATCATTGCAGCATTCAATTCGAAACGGCGCTTGCGCATAATCTTCGCAGCCCTGAATAGATAATCGGCTCGTTTCTTGGCTGGCACACGTTTCCACTCCTCAAATTTTGCAACGGCAACATCCATCGCTTTGTTTGCTTCTTCAGCGGTTCCTTTCTGAAATACCCCTACTACCTGTGAAGGGTCCGATGGATTTATAGAATTAAATTTGTTCTGTGTGTAAATATTTTGTCCGTTGATTATTATAGGATATTCCTTCCCAAATTCCGATTCTAATTTTTCAATAGCTAATTGCTGTTTTCGCCTTGTATCTGCTCTGGAAAAATCTGTATACTTCTCATTTTTAAATGGTTTTAGTGCCATAAAATCCTCTTATTGGGTTAGTTTAACATTTAGTTAGTTTGTACAAATATAATAAATTATCCTGAATCTTGCTATTTGATAATTTCCATTATTGCATCGTGCAGAATCGGTCTGATTTTCTGGATTTTGTTGTTATCCCTTGTTGGATGTACTCGATTAGTTAAGAAAATTACGAAAATCTTCTTTTCTGGATCAATCCAGATTGAGGTTCCAGTGAAACCCGTATGCCCGAATGATTTTGTACCAAATAATTTACCAGCTGAACTGTAACCATTAATTGATTTGAAGTCCCAACCCAGTCCACGCTTCTCTTTAATTGATTTTCTTTCGGTGAATAGTTTTATAGTTTCTGAATTTAAAAATTGAGTACCTGCATAATTTCCACCCGATAAAATCATCTGGCAAAACTTTGCGAGATCAAGTGCGTTAGAAAAAATTCCAGCATGTCCTGAAACACCACCGAGCAGTGCAGCTGTTTCGTCATGTACAGTTCCATGCACAAGTTTTTTCCTCCAGATTGTATCTTCCTCAGTTGGTGCGATTCTGTGAAGTAAACTCTCTGATGGGTTGAACATCGTATTATACATTCCAAGTGGTTCAAAGAATTCTCTTCTTAAATATTCATCTAAACTTGTTCCGGTTACTTTCTCAATAATTTTACCGAGTACGATAAATCCAAAATCGCTATAAACGGTCGAATCGCCTACAGGATATATCAATTTTGAATTGTAAATTGAATCAAGGACTTCTTTTGCCGTTGAGCATGTAAGATAAAATTTTTGATACGCTGGAAGTCCACTGTTATGTAATAAAAGATTTCGAATAGTAATTTGTTCTTTGCCATTACTTGCAAATTCTGGAATGTATTTTATCACTTTATCATCAAGCGAAATTATTCCACTATCAACTAATTTCATAATTGCAGCAGTTGTTCCCACGACTTTTGTTAAGGATGCGATGTCGTAAAGTGTTGAATCAGTAACCGGTGGAAAGTTTTGAGTATAACCTGATGAGCCATAATTTTTTTTCAAAACAATCTCACCGTCTTTTACTGCAACCAGTTGACCTCCGGGAAATGCTCTTTCCTTTATTGCGTCTTCAATAATCTTATCAACCTTTTGAAATGCATCTTTCTCAATCAGATACTTTTCTTCATGCAGAGTTGTTTTTGGGATTTTAGCTCCGGTTCCATATGCAAATAAAATTTTCTGAGTTGTTGATGTAAAATCTGGAATGCTTATCGGTAACATACCTGTGGCTTTTACTTCACCGAATAAAACTTCTGTAATGGCTTCGGTGGAAAGTTCTGTATCAGAATAAGCAAACAAAACTGCATCTGCGTTTGTTATTGTTCCAACGGTATATGGATTCCCAAAAGACAATAGTATTATTTTTTGATTTTTGGGTTTTGATTTTGTAAGTGAATTTAAAAAATCAATTACCTGTTGTGAAATTCCGAACGGATTATTGCGGGATCTCATTTTAATAAAAAGTGCACATAGAATATTTTTATAACTATTGCTCTGGGATAGGATTGTGTTTAATTCACCAGCTGTGGTTTGAGGTGATATTCTGAGAGTTTTAAAATTTGAACTCCTTGCTCTAAACTGTGAAAGCAGGTAATCCCCGGCTCGCTCATTTGGATTTGGATTTCCAGAACGATTGATGTCGGTTCTGTAATCATCTGTGTCGGTAATAATTAATACAAGCGAATTTCTGAGATTTTGTAATGGAATTGCTGATTGATTTAACGCAACAGTTATAGATGCCTGTGCAATTTCTTTTGCTACCTGCCAGTGTTCAGGATTGCTCACTATATCCGAAATTTTGTTCACATCTATAAATTTTTCTTCATCCAACTTCAACCATTGTTTGTATGCAAGAATTTTTTTGACTGATTCATTTATGCGCTCTTCACTTATTTTACCAGCTTTTACTGCATTAACCAGAGCATCGATAGCATTTGATTCATCAACAGGAAGCAACAAAACATCAGCACCTGCCAAAACTGCGGCTATCACAGCGTCAGATGTGCTATATAACTTTGATACTCCTCTCATCTCAAGTGCATCTGTAAAAACTAACCCTTCAAAACCCAACTCTTCTTTTAGTATTTTTGTGGTAATATTTTTTGAAAGAGATGCAGGGACAGTTTTTTTATCTATCGCCGGGATTGAAATATGCGCGGTCATAATTGCCATTAATCCCTGTTCAATGAGTTTTCTAAATGGACGAAGTTCGATACTATCGAGGCGTGAACGAGTTACATTTAAAACTGGTAAATCGTAGTGTGAATCAACATCAGTATCACCATGACCCGGAAAATGTTTTGCTGTAGCAATTAAACCATTCTGTTGCATTCCTTTCATATATGCTAAAGCAAGCTCTGTAACCAACTCTGGAGATTCTCCATAAGAGCGTGTGTTTATAACTGGGTTTGCTGGATTGTTGTTTACATCGGCAACTGGTGCGAAGTTGATGTGAACTCCAATTGCTCTGGATTCTTTTGCAATGATCTCCCCCATCCTGTAAGCTAAATCAGCTCTTCTGGAAGCTCCCACAGCCATTGCTTCAGGAAATGGTGTCATTCTTCTAATTCGCATCGGTCCACCTCTCTCAAAATCTGCTGCTACTAAAAGTGGAATTTTTGACTCCACCTGTAACTTGTTAATCGTTACGGCTGTAGCATACACATCTCCCTGAAAGAAACAAAAACCTCCAACTTTTTTTTCCTTAACCAACCTCAACATACTTTGATATTCATCGCTGTTTGTATTTGTAAAATATCCGTATGCTCTTGGCATTATCATCTGGCCTATTTTTTCTTCGAGTGTTAGCCTCTCAAAAGTGTCCTCGATCCAGTTTGTTTTGGTTTCTATGATTTCAGTTACATCCGATTTCTCTTCTGGTATGGGTTCTTCGTGTTTTGTAACAAATTCCCTTTGTGGTGCACACGAAAAATTAATTATAGTAAAAATTGAAATTGCAAATATGATAAAATTTTTCATAATCACAGGTGAATAAATTAAAAGTTAAATGCATTTAAACCCAATATTGCTGCGCCAAAAGCAGTTGGAAATTTTGGTTTTTGTATAACAATTTGAGGTAGCGAACGCGAAACTCTCTCTTTGACCATCTTAGAATAAATGTTCTCGTTTTCAAGTAATCCGCCCATCAGTGCGACTGGAATTTTTTTCTTGGGATGTATTTTGTTGACTAAAGTTCTTACGAGTTCAGCAAGTTCGTTTGCCTGATTGAAAAGAATGTTGTGAGAAATATGATCAAACTCCATTGCTGCTTTCAATACTTTTGGTGCAAAAGATGCAATGTCGGCATTTTCCAGTTTTATTTTATAAATTAATTCTTCTAAAGATTCACATTCAAAGTGTTCGATAACTAAATTTAGCAGAGCTGTTCTATCGCCACGACCTTCGTATGCTTTTATAGCTGCTTTAATTGCATTTAGAGCAATTGAATAACCGCTGCCTTCATCACCTAAAACTCGTCCCCAGCCACCAAGTCGAAATATTTTTCCGTCCTCGTTTTTTGCAATAGCTATTGAGCCGGTTCCTGCAATCAGAGCAATACCCGGTCCGCTGGCAAATGCTGCTTCAAGAGCAATTCTTGCATCAGTTTCCAGTCGTATTTGAGGTAGTTGTAGTTTTTGTTTGCGTGCATTCGTTTCTATTGAATTTAAAAGAGCATCAACATCTCTTTGCCGCCCAATACCTGCAATGCCCATCACGACGGATTTAATTTCAGCTATACTGCAATTAGCTTTTTGGCAGATATCGCGTATTAATCCAACCAGTATCGAAGCCGAGACATCATATCCGAGATTTTGTGGATTTGTTGCCTCTGTATGTAAATCAGCGATTACACTTCCGTCAAGTGCAACCAGGATGGCTGTGGTTTTTGAACCACCGCCATCTACTCCCAATACATATTTCTTTTCCTTCATTTCTCTAAATTTTATTTGAAAATTATCAAATTATCCACTTATATCCAAAAAATTTGAATATTTCAACAAATGAATTTATATTTGACTGAAATGAAATGGTCTCTAATCATACTAACATTTTTTATCTTCGGTTGTAAATCTACATTAATTGAAAATGGAAAATTTTCACTGGGACAGGAATTTGAAATTAAATTTGGTGAAGAAAAAACTTTATCTACAGGCGAACTCTCAGTGAAATTCGATAGTTTGCTTACCGACTCACGCTGTGCAATTGGTGTGGTTTGTGTCTGGGAAGGTGAAGCTCAAATAAGATTAAAATTAAATTTCAATGATATCGGGACTCAAGAATATCATTACCTGAAAATCAAAGGATATGTGAATAAAGAAAATACAGCGCAACATCAGTCCATAGTTGCAAAATATTTCCTGATTACTTTGATGCAGTTAGATCCATATCCCGTTCATAATGTTCCACGAGACCAGGAAAAATACAAAGCATTATTAAAAATCGAAATAATAGAAAGGAAATAATGAGAAAAAAAATAATTGCCGGCAACTGGAAAATGAATAAAGATATTCACGAAACCGTTTCACTCGTGAATGAAATCAAAGACAGATTAAATGGCTTATCAAAAAACAATGTTGATGTAATTATCTGTCCACCTTTCACATCGCTTGTAATTGCAAGTGGACTTATTAAAGGTTCGACAATAAAGCTTGGTGCTCAGAATATGTACCACAAGGATGATGGTGCATACACAGGCGAGATTTCGGCAAGAATGCTAAAAAGCATTGGTTGCGAATATGTGATACTGGGCCACTCCGAAAGACGACAGTATTTCTCCGAAACAAACGAGTTCATCAATCTAAAAGTTAAACAGGCAATTCTTTATAATTTAATTCCAATTATTTGTGTCGGCGAGACCCTCGAAGGGAGAGAATCCAAAGTTACAAAAAATATTATTGAAACACAGATCAAAGGAGTACTTTCGGGTTTAACTCAGGAACAAATTAACAAAATAATAATTGCCTACGAACCCGTCTGGGCTATCGGAACCGGAAAGAACGCTACACCCGAACAGGCAAACGAAGTACACCAGTTCATCCGTAAAATAATCTCACGACTTTATTCCTGGGATACAGCAGAACGATTAACCATTCAATATGGTGGCAGTGTAAACCCACAGAATGCATACGACCTTCTTTCTCAAAGCGATATAGATGGTGCACTTGTTGGCGGTGCCTGCCTGAAAGCCGACTCGTTTATCAATATAATTGGTGCAGCAACTCAGTGTTATGTCAAATAAAATTTTTAAATTGTTTATATGAACGATGCACATTCGCATTTAATCGTAAATCATCTCCCAGTTTTTGGTTTTATCTTTTCTTTTTTATTGCTCGTAGGGGGATTGATTTTTAAAAACAAATCTATTATAAATGCATCACTCGTTGCATTTGTGGTTGTTGGATTGTTGACTTTACCAGCTTTCTTTACTGGCGAGGGAGCTGAAGAGGTTCTCCTGAAAATTGATCCTGAGGCAAAAAGTTTTATTCATTATCATGAAGAATCCGCCGAAGTATCATTATGGTTATCAATAGCACTTGGCTTGATTTCTCTTGTTGTGTTATTGATAAATAGAAAAAAGGATGTTAAAATTTTATATTATCTAATTTTGCTGTTCTGCCTGGCAGTGATCGTTTCGCTTGTTAACACAAATAATTTAGGTGGGAAAATAAGGCATACTGAGATAAGAGAAACACAAAATATCTATGAGTTAGAGGATTAGATATAAAAGCATCACAGAGTATTTGATACTTTTTGTATTTTTTTAATGTAACATTAAATAAAAAGGGGATATATATGGTTAAATTTATTGAAAAAAGTGGTGAATCAATTGAAGAAGCCATAATAATACTTGACGCAAGTGATAGTTGGGAAGGGATATATGCTGAATATGAATATATCTCAAAAAAATTTGGAAGGCAGAATAGTGACTGGGTATTGGAAAGTCAGTCGCTGCTGAGAGTGGATGAGAAAACTTATGATAAAATGGAAGTGAAACTTGCTGATGGTACAAAAAAAATATTGTACTTTGATATAACCCAATTTTATTGAGATTTTTAAAGTATATATGAATATTTGCAGTGTGCTGATTAAAGTTATCAACAGTTAGTACAAAATATTTTGAATTGCGTTTGTTATCATATCAAGCAGGTGAAGGTGGAAATTATACAAAATGTTGTTTATCTGTGAAGTTGGTATATTATGAAGAATATGAAAGAGTTGAGGATGCTTTTTTAGAGAAAATCAGGTTCAGTGTTGGAGACGGAGAAAGAAGTCAACTTTAATCAACGGATATCCAGAATTGCTTACACAACTTGCAAAGGTGTACAGGAATATAAAAGAGCCACTGACTGAGCGAGTCGAAGCCAGCGGGGTTTCTAAACGGCGGAAATGAGTATAGATTATATTGTTGGAGTTGTTGGTGGTTTTTATAAATAGCATAAAAATTTTCCCTGAGTATACGGGTTGTGTTGATAATTCATAATTTGGAAGTTGGAAAAAAATTGTTTATAAAATAGCAAATTAAGAATATTAAAGAAATATTTATGCTCGACATTAAAACACTTGAAAACTGGCTCTGGGAAGCTGCCTGTAAAATTCGCGGTCCAATCGATGCACCAAAATACAAGGATTATATTCTACCTCTAATTTTTCTTAAACGCCTCTCTGATGTTTTTGAAGAAGAAGTAAGTAAACTTGCTGAAGAATATGGCAATCGCAAAACAGCCGAGGAACTCGTAGAAAATGACCACTCGATTGTCTGGTTCTATCTACCAAAAATTTTTAGAACATCTATCATAATAATTTCTATTATGTTTTCAAGTTTCTATTTTACCAGTCAGGCTCAAACTGATGGTTCAACTTCAAAAAATGATACAATTGCACGTGTAACAGGTATTGGTGGAATATTTTTCCTTTCAGATGATCCACAGAGTTTGAAAGAATGGTATGGAAAAAATTTGGGTCTTGAAATCGATGCTTATGGTTCGGTGTTTGAATTTAGAAATGCAAATAGACCTGATGAGGTAAATTATCTTAGATGGAGTCCGTTTGATAAAAAAAGCGATTATCTTTTACCATCAAAAAAGGAGTTTATGGTTAACTACAGAGTTCAAAATTTGGATTTACTTGTGCAAAAATTAAAAGCAAATGGTGTTACTTTGCTTGATAGTATTGAGATGTATGAATATGGCAAATTTGTACATATACTTGATATTGAAGGAAACAAAATAGAACTCTGGGAAGCGATAGATAGCGTCCTTACAAAAATGGGTGGTAAAACTACAAAATAACTTGATATTTAATCATCTTCTTTCTACATTAATAAAAAATTAACGAGGAACCTTTATGAAATCACTCAAAAGGCGTGATTTTTTAAGAGCTACTGCTCTTGCCAGCGCAGGTGCTGTTGTGAGTAAAAGCTTTGCAAAGTTTCCCATTGAAAAACTCGAATCGTCTGAGATTAAACCGATTGTAATCGCAAGTGCCAACGGACTCAAGGCAGTAGAAAAAGCTATGGAAATGATTAAATCAGGCAGCGATGCCCTCGATGCTGTTATTGCTGGTGTGAACATCAACGAGGACGATCCTGAAGATATGACTGTCGGCTATGGCGGGCTTCCAAATGAAGAAGGTGTTGTTGAACTGGATGCCGCTGTTATGCACGGTCCTTCGTATCGAGCCGGTGCTGTAGCTTCGCTCCGAAATATTAAAAATCCTTCGAAGGTTGCTCGACTCGTTATGGAACGAACCGACCATGTGCTGATAGTTGGTGAGGGCGCACTTAAATTTGCAAAAGCTCACGGCTTCAAAGAAGAAAACCTGCTCACAGATAAAGCTCGTGAAGCATGGTTGAAATGGAAAGAAAATCTAAGCAAAGAAGACGACTGGCTACCACCACATAACATCGAAGACGATGATATTGGTGAGATAATCAAATCATACTATCGGCATTACGGAACAATCCATTGTAGTGCGTTGGATTTAAGTGGAAATCTTTCGGTTGTTACAACAACAAGCGGACTTCAGTTTAAAATTCCTGGAAGAGTCGGAGATAGTCCAATTATTGGAGCTGGTTTATATGTGGATAACGAAGTTGGTGCTGCAGGTTCCACTGGAAGAGGTGAAGCAAATTTACTCAATTGCAGCTCAGTGATGATTGTTGAATGGATGCGTCAGGGTAAATCACCGGAAGAAGCCTGCTTGCTTGCCTGTAAAAGAGTAAATGAAAGATGCCGTGAAAAAAGATTAAAAGATGAAAAAGGTAGATTTAAACACAATGTAAAATTTTATGCAATAAACAAAAAAGGTGAATATGGTTGCGCTTCAATGTGGAGCGGTGGGAGTTACGGAAAAATCCAGTTTGCGCTTCACGATGGTAAAGAAGCCAGAATTCTTGAGGGCGTTTCGCTATTTAAAGCATAGATTTTATGAAGATTATTCACAGCTTAAAAATACTTTTGATTCTGTGTTTACCGATTTTTTCTCAGGAGAATTCTTTTGTTCGAACTTCGGGAATTAACTTTGTCCTGAACAATAAACCTTTTTACCCGGTTGGCATCAATTGTTATTATCTTCAAAATCTTGCTGCTTATGGAGATACTCAGAAGGTGATTGAAGTTTTTGAAAATGCAAAGCAAATGAATGTAAATGTAATTCGAACCTGGGGATTTTTTGATTCTGATGATACTACAAATCCTGCTGTAATACAATCCTATCCTGGGAGGATTCATGAAAACGGTATGCGTGCACTCGATTTTGTAATATCTAAAGCAAGTCAATATAACATCAAATTAATCATTCCACTTGTTAACAACTGGGAAGATTATGGCGGAATGAATCAGTATGTAAAGTGGCTTGTTGGTGATTCCTCAATTGCTAAAGTAAATCAAATTGAAAATCAGGTGTGGATCACTGGAACAGGAAATCGTAAATATAGATATTTCATTACAGAAAATTTAACTCACGACGATTTTTACACTAACACAACAATTAGAGGGTGGTTTAAATATTATATTGTGAGCATATTGAATCGTGAAAACATTTATACTCAAAAACTTTATAAAGATGAACCGGCGATTATGATGTGGGAACTTGCAAATGAACCTCGCTCATCTGATTTAACTGGAGAGATTGTTTATAACTGGATTGAAGAAATGGCTGCCTTTTTAAAAGAACACGATACAAATCACCTGCTTTCAACAGGAGAAGAGGGATTTGATGTAACAGATGAATACTACAAAAGTACAGGATTGTTTCCAGAATGGTTTTTAGATGGCACTGCAGGAGTTTCTTTTTATAAAAATATCAATTCGCAATTAATAGATGTTGCGAGCGTTCATCACTATCCAGAGAGCTGGAAGTTGAGTTTATCATATGAAAATTCCTGGCTGGATGAACATATCGATTTATCAACGGAAATTGGTAAACCATTGTATATTGGTGAAGCTGGATATCGCCAGATGAAATTTTTATTTTATGATTTGCTGTTTAAAAAAATTCTCAGCAGTCAGATAAATGGAATTTTAATCTGGCAATATTCACTTGAAGGTACGGATTATTTTGATGATTACTCGTTTAACTGCTTGCAGGATAATAAATTCTGTACTTTGTTCCAGAATTATGCTGAAAAAGTCCAGAAGAAAGATCAATATGTTGTCGAATTACCCGAGAAGAATACCATCTTACAGAATTATCCGAATCCATTTAACAGGATTTCACTCGTAAGATATCAGATCAAGAAGGAACAATACATAATGTTAGAGCTTTACAACACATTGGGTCAGAGAGTTAAGCTTCTTAGAGATGGTGTTCATTTGCCAGGCGAGTATTTTTTGGTTTTAAATGGAGATGAGCTCGCAAGCGGTGTATATTATTTGGTAATGCGTTACAGAGCCGGTAAGATAGGTATAAAAATCCTTAATTTGAGGTAAATTAAGGATATTTTTGCTCCTGCTTGACTTTATATTTAAACTTTATTATTTTGGTGAAGTTAAAGCTGTGAAATTTGTGCTTTTTAAGCAGAGTTGATATAGCTAAATGCCAAAATTTACCAAAGATCAAATAAAAGAAAAATTCAGCAATTCGTCTGACTTTAACGAGCTCTTTGATGCTTTTGAAGCAGCTCTCGAAAGTAAAATTGAAGATCTTGATTTGTATAAGATTTTATTCTGGAACAATTCTCTAACGCCTGATGAACTCTGCCTGTTTGGTGAAAAACTTGTTCAGGTTTTCCCGAATATGGCTTATGATGTATATCTCTGGCTCGCCAAAGTTTTTGAAGTTACCTATTCGATGTTTGATAATTATGAACTTGCACTTGAATATTTTTTTAAAGCATCCCATATTAAACCAGAAGAACTTGAACCTTATATAGCTGCAAGTAACTGTTACGAACCCGATTTAAACATCCCACCTGCTGATTATTTAATAGAGTTTTTAAAAAAAGGTCTGATGTATGTTAAAAATCCATCACCGTTATATAAGCGACTTTCAGAGCTTTATGAAAGAATTGGAGACGAAGACCAATCTTTATATTTCCGAAAACTTTCAGAGGAATCCCAAACCGAAACACCTGAAGAATGAAATCCCTTAAGGGTTATATTTTAATTTTAATTGCAACAGTTTTCTGGGGTATTGCTGCTACAATTGCAAAAATACTTTTTTCACAAAACATTCAACCACTTGAAATCGCTCAAACAAGAGTCACATTTTCCGCAATAATGATGTTCACATACTTTTTGTTATTTAAGCGAGAGTATCTGAAAGTCGAAACAAAAGATTTGTTTATGTTTCTACTACTTGGAATTATAGGAATTGCAGGTTCAAATTTTACTTATTACTTCACCATACAACAAACCAATGTTGCAACTGCAATTTTAATGCAATATATGGCACCGTTATTGGTTTTTATCTATGCGGCATTTTCAAAATCGGAATCGCTGAATTTAATAAAATTATCTGCAGCTGTTTTATCCATTTTCGGATGTTACCTTGTGGTTGGAGGCAAAGATTTTTCTTTTCAAAATATCAGTCGTGTAGGATTGCTATCTGGTGTTGCTTCAGCTTTTTGCTGGGCTTTTGCTAATGTGTATCTGAAAATAATTCTTAAAAGATATTCTGTCTGGACTGCACTTGTATATTCGTTTATCGGAGGAACAATCTTCTGGTTATTCATAAATAATCCAGCAATATACTTTGATAAATATCCAGGAATGCAAAGCTGGTATGTTTTTATTATTTTTGCAATTATTTCTGTTCTTATTCCACATACATTGTATTTCAATGGATTGCGATATATCACTCCTTCGAGAGCAATTATAACAGGAACATTTGAACCAATTGTTGCAATTGTCTCATCTTTTGTTTTACTTGGAGACATTTTGAATTTTATACAATTGATAGGAGCCATTCTGGTTTTAACTGCTATTGTAATTTTACAGATTAAAAAAGAAGAGCTACAGGAGATTAAAGTTGAAAAGACACAGTATAGTAACTGAGAGAAGAGCTGAAAAGATAAAATATGTTTTAGAACACCGTCAGCCGGACCTGACGGTTGTGCTTGAAAACATTCATGATCCACATAATGTAAGTGCGATACTCCGTTCTGCTGATGCCGTGGGTGTGAAAGAAGTTTTTTTAGTTTATAATACTGAAGAATTTCCCAAGCTTGGTAAAAAAAGTTCTGCAAGTGCACTCAAATGGGTTGATAAACAAAAATTTTCGTCGATTAGCGAATGCTATGATTACCTGCGTAATGAAGGATTTAAAATTTATGCTACTCACCTCACAGATGAATCTGTGTCGCTTTATGATTTAAATCTTACCGAAAAAGTAGCTTTCGTTTTTGGAAACGAACACACGGGCGTGAGTTCTGAAGCTGCTACATTGGCTGATTTGAATTTTAAAATTCCAATGTATGGTATGATTCAAAGCTTAAATGTTTCAGTTGCGTGTGCAGTTTCACTTTACGAAGCACTCCGACAGAGATTAAAAAAAGGAGATTATAATAAATCGAAAATAAAGCAGAAAGAATTAAAATTACTATTTGATAACTGGACAAAAAGATAGAAAGGAGAAAATATGAAAAAAGTTGATCTAAAAACATTTGACCAAATGCCAGAGTTTAAAAACCTCTTGGGTGTTGACGGTAAATACTACTCGAGTGAGGATTTTAAAGATAAACCAATTCTGGTTATAGTGTTTTCCTGTAATCATTGTCCTTATGTACAGGCGTACGAAAATCGTATGATATCTTTTCAGAAGGATTATGCTACTCGAGGGGTTCAGCTTGTTGCAATTAATTCGAACGAAACAATTAATTATCCAGAAGATAATTACGAAGAGATGGTAAAAAACGCAAAAAAGAAAAATTTTAATTTTATTTACCTACGCGATGAAGATCAATCTGTAGCGAATGCATTTGGTGCTACACATACACCCGAGTTTTTTGTTTTCGACAAAGATAGAAAATTGAGATATAGAGGAAAAATGGATGATAACTGGAAAGAACCGGATAAAGTTAAAGAAAACTACCTCAGAGATGCAGTTGATGCTTTATTGGCAGGTAAAGATGTAAAAGTACCAGAAACTTTTTCTATTGGTTGTACAATAAAATGGAAGTAGTTCAACTACCAGACAATTTCTTCCCAATTTGCTAATTTCCGGGTTCTTGATGCAGTTTTCGCTATTTCCAATTTTTCCTCATCCGATAAAATATCTGAAATAACATTGCTGGAATTAGCTGGATCAGTTATCTGTGTATCTATAAAATCTTCTGAGAGAAAATCTAAAATTGATAAAAAGCTTTTCTCAAGGGAATCATTTTTTCTATAGCGGAGTACATCTAAAACGCTAAGTTCTAAGTAGATTCCTGGAAAATATAATTTGTTGATATCGCGCCAGATCTTTGTCAAAATAATTTGCTGAACTAATCCCGATGCTTTGATTAGATCAATATGTTTCGTGATACTTGTATTAATACAAAGATTCTTTTTCCTGTTAAAAATTTTTATGAATTGTATATTCTCTGAGGATCTCATAGATACAATCAAGTCAAATGAGGTTTTGGAATGTATAATGCCAATTGAAATTTCTTTTTCAAAAGGGGAATACTTTTCTATTGTGAGAAAGCTGAAAAGGTTATCGTATAGTTGTTTTAAATCGAAACAGGTTTTCGAATCTAAAATAATTAAGAGATCAACATCGTTAGAAGTTGAAATGTTGGTGCCTTTGCTGTGCGCACCCACTAAATTTATAGATTGAAGAGTTTCACCAGCCCAACTTTTTATCAAAGAGCAAACCTGTTTAAATGTTTCAGACTTTTCCGGTTGCTGTTCGGGTTGGTATTTTTTAATTATGGAATTCAGATATTTTTCTTTATCCATTTTTACCTGAATCCCAGTCCCATAAATGTGGAGGCAATAACCCAGATTAACCATAAAGCATAACTTAAAACTAACCCTGCTGATGTTGGTTTGTTCGATAATTTAGCTAATCCGTATCCCAATATTCCAATCTGCCAGATTGTAAAAATATTTAATTGCGACATAATAATATGGAAGTTGTTCTTGATGTCAAAACTTTCGTACACAAATATAGCAGCGCTGGGAGTTACTCTGATTGAATCAAATACATACATCAACAGGACAGTAACAATCGAACCGAGCGAGGTTATTAGTGTGGTTAAGCCATAGAGTTCAAGAATTTTAGTATAACCACCGGTAAACTTTAATCCGAATTTTGCTGCCAGCCAGAAAATAAGTGTTATCAAAAAGAATAATACAATGGTCATAATTGTTGCTGAGATACCACCGAATATTATAAAAGATTGCGAACTTCCTGTTCTACTTGTTGCCATATCTGCCTGCTCTTGAGTCATTCTACCTTCTTGAACAAGTTCCTGCATCTTCTCTGCCTGAATTTCTTTAACTTGAAATTTTAATGACTCATTTAATTGTATTGCTGCAATTACAAAAAATGCCATTAATATTGAAATTATCAAAGGTATAAGCCAGGAAGTGGTTTGAGGTTTTGACTCTTTTAATTCTGTAAACAATTCACCTGGGGATGCAAAGACATTTGTAATTCTTGTGAGCAGGGATGAGGTTTGCTCAGTGGGTACTTCAAGATTTTCGTTTGTTTCCATTTTGGAACTCCTTCAATTTATTAGCTTAAAAGTAATAAAACAATAAGTAATTTACAAAAAGCTTTTGTTTAATAAGCCAAAATAGTATATATTTTTCATAAAAAATGAAATTTTCAGAGTTAAAAAAAACTTTGCCTCTAATTTTTACATTCCTCCACTTTTACAGCAATGCACAAGAACAATATCTGGTTGATAAAATTGCTATTGAAGTCATAAATTCATCCCGCGAATTTGCATTTACTAACAAGGAAGATACCTATTATTATAGTGAAACGAATTCTGAACATCGCTCAAGCTGGCAGGGATTTAATGTTTTTGGAAGAGAATATCTTGAAGATTATCTATTTCAATTGGACGAATCACTTCTTAAAAGAAATTTTGTAAAGAAAGCACTTGTTCTCCCTTATCAATTGAAGAGAATTTACAACAATGGAGTAGAAGAAACCCTCACATTGTTAGATAGTTTCCCAGTTGTTATTGTGAATATTAAATTGCCTAAAACTCAAAAAGTTTCGTTCTTTCCACTTGTAAGCGATTTTAAAAAGAAATCAGATTTTATCATTAGTGCACGTAACAATGTATTGTTAATTGCTCGGAAAAATCATACCGAAAGAACTCAAAAGCAAAATTACCCCGTTTATTTAGGTATTGCTTCAAATAAGAAATTCAATTTGCTTGATGAGCAGAGTTTTTCGAATAATTACTCTCCTGCTGGATGTAAATTTTTGGAAAATAATATCAGGATTGCAATTGGTGTTGGTGATACACCAGAGCACACTGTAAGGATGTTAAACTATGTTTTGAAAAATTCTGAAATTCTGATTCAAAAGCGAAAAGATAGAATGGAAAAGGTTCTTCAGGATACATTTGTGGAAACTGAGAATGAAGAATTTAACCGTGCACTTATGTGGGCAAAACTTTCTATGGATGCACTGATAATGAATCAGGTGACCAAAGGTATTTTTGCAGGACTTCCCTGGTTCAACAACTATTGGGGAAGAGATTCTTTTATATCGTTGCCCGGGGCTACGCTTGTTACTGGAAATTTTTCTGAAGCTCGAAAAATATTAACTTCTTTTGCAGTATTTCAGGAGCAGGATGAAAGTAGTATAAATTATGGGAGAATTCCGAACATTATAACAACCACCCATAAATCTTATAACACTGCTGATGGAACACCGCGATTTGTAATTGCAGCTTACGAGTATTATAAGTATTCTGGCGATAAAAATTTTGTTGAGGAAATATTTCCATATCTTAAAATAGCAATTGAGGGCAGTTTGAAGTATCGTACAGATAAGTTTTATTTTCTCACTCATGATGATGCTGATACATGGATGGATGCTGTTGGTCCTGATGGACCCTGGACACCGCGGGGCAACAGAGCCAACGATGTTCAGGCATTATGGTATGAACAACTTATCTGTTCTGCAGAATTTGCTAAAGTTTTAAATAAACATCAACTTGCTGAAGAATGGTTAAAGATTTCTGATTCATTAAAGAATAATTTCACCAGGTACTTTTTGGATTCATCGAAAGGATTTATTTTTGATCATCTTAACGCTGATGATTCACCTGATTTAAAGGATCGACCGAATCAAATATTTTGCACCAATTTATTGAATGATCACCTGAGAACTAAAATTTTGGCAAATGTTATCAGAAATTTAACATTTGAGTATGGTGTAGCATCGTTATCTCAAGAAGATGAGCAATTCCATCCGTATCATCAAAATCCACCTTTTTATGTAAAAGATGCTGCTTATCATCAGGGGACTGTCTGGACCTGGTTGAGTGGTGAGGTAATTTCTGAGCTCTGCTATTTTGATTGTAAGGAAAAAGCTTATACACTAACAAAAAATCTTGTTCATCAAATTCTGAATCACGGCGCTGTTGGAACAATTTCAGAACTTCTGGATGCTCATCCAAAAAGTCAGAATGAAGAACCGGCTCTATCAGGAACATTTTCACAGGCATGGAGTTTAGCTGAATTCATCAGAAATTTCTATCAGGACTATCTGAATATCCAATTTGATTTTTCAAATGAGAGAAGAATTCATCTGCATCCTCGCATTCCAGAACCTTTAGGAAATGTTAGAGCAAAAATTAAATTTGGAGATGAATATTTTACGATTATCTACTCGAATAAAAACCTACCTCTGATTGAGATTGCAGATGTTAATATATATTCTCCTATTTCTTTAACTGTTGAATTAAATTCAAATGGAAAAGAATTTTCCTGTTCAAACACTATTGTAAATTCATCTTATATTAAAGTTAGTTTAATCGACACAATGGATATAATTTGTGATTGTAAACCGGAGATTTCTAAACCAATCGTAAAAGTTAGTGAAAGAGAACTTTATTTCAGAGATATTTTAATGAACACGCCATTTGCAGTACCCAGAATATCTGCCGACTATGCTGTTTTGAAACCACCCACTTATAAATTGTTGAATAATAAGGAAATTAAAAAGGTGAACATACATGCAGTAAATTTGATAGATGTGAATGATCCTGCTTATGATGATACAGGTTACACTGGTTATAAATATCCTTTAAATCCAAATTTTGTAGATGGAATTTTAGATGTTCTGAATTTCAAGGTTGATTATGATAGCGAGAATGTTTATTTCAATTTTAAGTTCAGAAAACTGACCAATCCCGGCTGGCATCCAGAATATGGATTTCAACTCACTTATATTGCAATTGCGATTGATGAGGATGGAAAGGTTGAGTCGGGCAGACGGGAAATTGGAATGAATTCAAAGTATGTTCTTGCTGAGGATGAAGCTTTTGAGAAAATAATTTATGTTGGTGGTGGTTTGCGTATTGAGAATGAAAAAGGTGATATTATAGCATTATATGTTCCAGTTGATTCAGATGTAAATAATCCGTTGGGAGATATTTCAAACTCCATAGTTTCTTTCAGTCTACCGGTTGAAATTATTGAAAAACCAGAAAGAAACTGGCGATTTATTGTACTTGTTGGTGCACAGGATGATCATGGTGGTGCTGGATTAGGAGATTTCCGAAATGTTGATAGTATAGAAAGTGAATGGTCTGGTGGTGGTAAAACGAACCCAAATCTTCCAAATGTTTATGATATCTTAAAAACATTTTAAAACTTGCACCATTCAATATAATTTTATAAGTTATACGGAATTTTTAAAAGAAGGAAAATGAAAAATTTCTCAAAATTGAAGCTACTTGAAGAAGTACTCCGGGAAAAATATACTCTTACAAGAAACGAGAAGTTTAATTATAGCATACCAGCTATATGGTTATGTCGTGTACCAAAAAATCCTTCTAAAAAGGTTGTTAAAGTACATCCCTACAGGTTCTTTTTAAATGCAGTAAAATGTATAAATCAAATTAAACCGTTAAGAGCACATTCTTCCAAAAATGGTGAATGGACGAAGAGGGCAGTGGTATATAATTTATTTGTTAGAGTTGGTACAGCTTTCAACCACAGTAGAAACGGAAAGTTGGATTTGCCTGTTAATGAAGAAGGTTTTAGAGAGACAGGTTCTTTTATGAAAGCAATAGCACTGTTACCTTATATAAAATCATTGGGTGTAAATACAATTCATCTTTTACCAATTACATCAATTGGAAGCGACGGGAACAAAGGAACACTTGGTTCACCTTATGCGATAAAAAATCCGTATGAGCTGGATCCCAATTTGAGCGAACCCAATTTAGGTGTTGGAGCTGATATTGAATTTTCAGCTTTTGTAGAAGCTGCACATAAGTTAAATATAAAAATTGTAGTGGAATTTGTATTTCGAACAAGCGCTAAAGACGCTGATTGGATAAAAGAACATCCCGAGTGGTACTACTGGATCAGAGAAGACATAGAAGATAGACATATAGGTTCAAATGATGAAAGCAAATACGGTCCACCAATTTTTACCAGACAGGAATTAGAAAAAATATTTTTATCTGTGAGCGAAAATAATTTTGATACATTAATTCCACCTCATAAAGTTTATCGTGAAATGTTTACTAAACCTCCAGCAAAAGAAACAATTCACAAAGAAGGTTCAAGATTGATTGGCGTTCTTGATGATGGGACAAGGGTTAGAATTCCTGGTGCGTTTGCCGATTGGCCTCCGAATGATGTTCAACCACCATGGGGAGATGTAACTTATTTAAAGTTGTATGACCATCCAGATTTCAATTATATAGCATATAACACCGTCAGGATGTATGATTCCAGTTTGGCACGAAGTGAGAATATCAATAAATCTCTTTGGGAAAAAATAATTGGAATCATTCCTCATTACCAGAGAACTTTCGGTATCGACGGTGTAATGATAGATATGGGACATGCTCTTCCGATGGAATTGAAGCAAAAAATGATTAAAGCCGCTCGCGATATTAATCCTGATTTTGCGTTCTGGGATGAAAATTTTTCCGTATCTGAAAAATCACTTCAGGAAGGGTATAATGCTGTAATTGGTTTTGCCTGGTCAGTAGAACATGATACTTCGAAATTCAAAAAAATGTTGTATACATTTTCAGATGAGGGTTATCCAATTCCCTTTTTTGCGACAGCCGAAAGTCATAATACTCCACGCGCAGCAGCACGATATAATTCAGTGGGATTTTCAAAATATACATGGGTAATTAATAATTTCATTCCGGCAATTCCTTTTATCCATAATGGTTTTGAAATAGGTGAGACATTTCCTATTAACACTGGTTTAGATTTTAAACCGGAAGAATTGTACCTTTATCCATCCAACACGCTACCGCTTTTCAGTGAATACGCTTTTAATTGGGAATGTAAGAATGAATTCATCAATTTTATCAGAAAGGTTTCTTTATTAAGAAAAAAATATGAAAAATTAATTCTAAATTCCTCACCTAAAAGTTTTATCTTCCATCATATTCCAGATGAAAACATTATCGTTTTTGAAAGAAAAAATAGGAACAGAGTAGTCGTTATTGCAAACAGCTTAAATAAAAAACAAAAATTAAAAATAGATTTATCAACCAAAAAACAAACTGTTAAGGATCTGCTACAAGATAAAACATATGATTTAGAAAAAGGAAATTTAAGTGTGTATTTAAAACCATTTCAATGCCTGGTGGTATCGATTTGATGAAAATAACTTTAACATATCTGATAGGATTTATAACAATTTTAAATCTTACCAGTTGTAGGAAACAGGAAGATTTATCCAGAATTGTTATCTGGCATCAGATGCGTGTGGATGAAAGAGAAATTCTTGAAGCTCAACTTCAAAGGTATATGCATTTAAATCCTGATGTGAAAGTCGAAGCACTTTATAAAGAAACAGAAGAATTGCGTTCTGGTTTTATAATTGCAGCGATTGCGGGACAGGGACCGGATCTTGTGTACGGTCCATCCGATCAGGTTGGTCCTTTTCAGGTTATGGATATTATTCTACCACTTGATACTTTATTTGAAAAAGAATTTCTGGGGAGATTTAATCCAAAAGCTCTGGTATACTACAAAGGACATTTATATCAGATAGGTGATAAACTTGGAAATCATTTAACTTTAGTGTACAATAAATCCATAGTAAAAACTCCTCCCCAAACAGATATAGAATTGATTGAGTTAGGTCAAAAAATTACAGTTGACGAGAACAGAGATGGTAAACCTGAAAGATATGGTCTTGTATGGAATTATACCGAACCGTTTTTCTTTATACCTTTCTTAAGTGGATTTGGTGGATGGGTAATGGATGAAGAGGGAAATCCAACATTGGATACACCTGCAAATGTTGATGCGTTAAATTTTATTAAAGATTTGAGAGACAAGTATAAAATTGTTCCAGGTGAAGCCGATTATAATATTGCAGATGTTTTGTTTAAAGATGGTAAAGCAGGTATGATCATAAACGGAGATTGGTCGTGGGCAGGATATAAAAAAGCAGGTATTGATATCGGAATTGCACCATTGCCTAAGATTACTAAAACTGGTCTGTGGTGCGCACCTATGGTTTCTTCAAAAGGTTATTCAATTAATTCAAATGTGAAAAAAGAGAAACTACCTCGCATAATCGATTTGTTAAAATTCTTACTTGCTCCAGAACAACAACTTGAGGTAACAAAAAAAGTAAACACAATGCCAACACTTATCGAACTTTATGAAGATCCTTTTATAAAGAATGATGAGATAATGGTAAATTCACAACTGCAAATCGAAAGAGGTAAACCTATGCCGGTGGTTCCTGAACTTCGAGCAATCTGGGATGCTATGCGGCCAAGTTATCAGGCGGTTTTAGGTGGTGCAAAATCGCCAGCACAAGCTGCAAAGGATATGCAACAACTTGCATTGAGAAAAATAAAAGAAATGAACGAATAGATATTTGTAAAATGAAAAAGGTTTATAAAAATATTTTTATAGCAGCATTTATCGGACCTACATTTTTGGTTTTGCTTGCAGTAGTTTTTTATCCTTTTTTGTACAATCTTGTGATTTCATTTTCCAATATGAATTTACGCCATATAAAGGATTGGCAGATTATTGGTCTAACACAATATATTAAAGTTTTTACTGATCCAACAGAGCCCAATTTTTATGCAGTATTTTTAAAAACGGTTATCTGGACTTTTGTAAATGTTTTTTTCCATGTAGTTATAGGTGTGTTTTTAGCATTATTGCTGAATCAACAAATTAGAGGCAAATCAATCTATCGAACACTACTTATTTTACCCTGGGCAATTCCACAATATATAGTAGCTTTGACCTGGCGCGGTATGTTCAATTATGAATATGGCTCTATCAATCTGGTTATTACAAAATATTTATCACTACCTGCAATCGAATGGTTGAAAAGTCCAACAGAAGCTTTTATTGCTTGTATCTTAACAAATGTCTGGCTTGGATTCCCTTTTATGATGGTGGTTGCGCTTGGTGCTTTACAAAGTATTCCACACGAATTATATGAAGCAGCTGAAATAGATGGTGCTAATTGGCTTCATCGCTTACGACATATAACTATACCACTCATCAAACCTGTGATGATTCCTGCTATTACACTTGGTATTGTCTGGACTTTTAACAATTTGAATATTATCTGGCTTGTGTCAAATGGTGGTGAACCTTCTGATCAAACACACATACTTATTTCTTTTGTTTATAAAGCTGCATTTAATTTGTATCGTTATGGATATGCAGCTGCACTTTCGATGGTTATATTTATTATCCTCCTGTTCTTCAGTTTATTCTTTATGAAAAAAACTCGTGCAACAGAATCGGCATACTAAAATGAACAAAAAACTAAATACTAAAAAACTAATTTTAAAGTTAATAACACATCTTACTTTAATAATTTTTACAATTATTGCAGTATATCCTGTTTTGCAGGTTGTTACAATTTCGTTAAGACCAGCCGACAGATTATTGTCCACATCACTTGAGATCATTCCTGAAAATGCTACACTTAAATCATACATTGAATTATTTACCAATAGACCATTTTTATTATGGGTTACAAATAGTGCGTTTGTAGCTTTTGTGGTAACACTTACGGGTGTTGTGTTTGCTTCGATGGCTGGATATGCTTTTTCCCGTTTTAATTTTATTGGAAAGAAAATTGGACTTCTGAGCTTGCTGGTCACGCAAATGTTTCCAGCAACTATGTTGCTTTTACCGTTATACATTATGCTGATTTATTTGGGTTTAATAAATTCTTACCTTGGAATAATAATCATATATACTGCAACTGCATTACCATTTTGTGTTTGGACGATGAAAGGTTATTATGATACGATACCGTATAGTTTGGAGGAAGCAGCAAAGATTGATGGATGTAATCAGTTTCAGGCATTTTATAAAATAATTTTACCACTTGCAGCACCGGCTCTTGTGATCACAGGTCTTTTCTCTTTTATGGCTGCCTGGTCTGAATACATAGTTGCAGCACAGGTTTTGCAGGATACACAATTATGGACTTTACCACTTGGATTGAAATCGTTTGAGGCAAATATGACAACAGAATGGGGACTTTACGGGGCAGCATCTTTTATTGTGATGATTCCAGTTGTAATTCTTTTCCTTGTATTGAGTCGATGGCTTGTTTCAGGTTTGACTTTAGGAAGTGTTAAGGGGTAAATAGTAGGTGAATTTGATTAAGAATTTGGTATCAGATTCTTCGCTCATCACCCATCTACCACCAGACTCACTTGGAATTACAAGCGTAATTGTCATGTTGAGCGCCAGCGAAACATCTGACATATTTGTTGATTTCCTTTGCGTTCTTTGCGAGAAAAACATGAAGCGAATCAGTTTTACTGTCATGTTGAGCGAAGCGAAACATCTGACAGTGCTTCAGTCAGATTCTTCACTCGTCCGTCTACTGACGGACTCGTTCAGAATGACAAAGTCGAACTGTCATCCTGAACGAAGTGAAGGATCTGATTATACTTTGTCAGATTCTTCGTTCGTCCGTTTACCAACGGACTCACTCAGAAAGACAGTCGGCAGGTCATGCTGAGCGCCAGCGAAACATCTGACAGTGCTTCAGTCAGATTCTTCACTCGTCCGTCTACTGACGGACTCGTTCAGAATGACAAAGTCGAACTGTCATCCTGAACGCAGTGAAGGATCTGATTACTCTCAATCAGATTCTTCGTTCGTCCGTTTACCAACGGACTCACTCAGAAAGACAGTCGGCAGGTGATGCTGAGCGTCAGCGAAGCATCTGACATTAACTCCTGAGCATTAGCGAAGCATCTGACATTAAACTCTGAGCAATATCGAAGCATCTGACCTAAACTTCGTGAACGCAACAAAACATTTAACTTAATTACCTCACAAAATTCTTCACTTCTCCATTAAATATATTTTCACCAGGCTTATTTTTCATATTGAAAAAGTAAAAAATTTTATCACAATATGCTTATTTGATAAATCAACACAATTTCTTTATATTAAAAGTAGCTGAAACTATCGTAATAATAGCGATTTTTAAGGAACAGCAATATTATTTATTATGTTGTTTTAAATGAGAATAAAAAAAATTTATTAATAGGAAAGAACATTATGGAAGGAAACTTCTCAAATAGAGTGCAGGATGTGATAAAATATAGCCGCGAGGAAGCTCTTCGATTAGGTCACGACTATATTGGCACAGAACACCTGCTTTTAGGCATTATACGCGAAGGTCAGGGTATCGCAGTAAAAATACTCAAAAACCTGGGCGTAAATCTGGATAAGCTCAAAAAAGCTATCGAAGATACTGTACGTAGTTCAGGCGTTACTCTGACGATGGGAAATATCCCACTTACCAAACAAGCTGAAAAAGTTTTAAAAATAACATACCTTGAAGCAAAACTTTATAAATCGGATGTGATTGGAACTGAACATCTTCTGCTATCATTGATGCGGGACGATGATAACATCGCTGCACAAATATTGCATCAATTCAATGTTACTTATGAGGCAGTCAGAAGTGAACTGGATAATCTGATTAATGGCAAAACTTCACCAGCACCACCTACAATTTCCGTTGAGAAAAAACCGGAAAAATCCAAGACTCCTGTACTTGATAACTTCGGAAGAGACCTAACAAAACTCGCAATGGAAGATAAATTAGATCCAATTGTAGGAAGAGAAAAAGAAATAGAAAGAGTTGCCCAGGTACTAAGTAGAAGGAAAAAGAACAATCCAGTTTTAATTGGTGAACCTGGAGTTGGGAAAACAGCAATAGCTGAAGGACTTGCTTTAAGAATTGTTCAGAAAAAGGTCTCAAGGGTTTTGCACGATAAAAGAGTTGTTACACTTGATCTGGGCGCCCTTGTTGCAGGTACAAAATATCGTGGCCAATTTGAAGAAAGAATGAAAGCAGTGATGAATGAACTCGAAAAGGCAAAAGATGTTATTTTGTTTATTGATGAATTACATACCATTGTAGGAGCTGGAGGCGCATCGGGTTCTCTGGATGCTTCTAATATGTTTAAACCAGCTTTGTCAAGAGGTGAACTACAATGCATAGGAGCCACAACACTTGATGAATATCGACAGTACATCGAAAAAGATGGTGCTCTGGATAGAAGATTCCAGAAAATTATGATAGATCCTACAACAGTTGAAGAAACAATTCAGATATTACAACAAATAAAACATAAATACGAACAACATCATGGTGTGCGCTATACTGATAAGGCAATCGAAAGTGCTGTAAAATTAAGTGACAGATATATTACAGATAGATACTTACCGGATAAAGCAATAGATGTGCTTGATGAAGCAGGTGCAAGAGTGCATTTATCCAATATTCATGTTCCACAGGAGATTCTGGACCTTGAAGCTGAAATAGAAAAAATTAAACAATCCAAATTACAGGTAATTAAAAATCAAAATTATGAAGAAGCAGCAAGGTTACGAGATCTTGAAAAGAAATTAAACAATGATCTTGAAGCTGCTAAGCGTGCATGGGAACAAAAATCTCAGGAAATGGTTTTTGATGTAACTGAAGAACACATTGCTGAAGTTGTAGCAATGATGACCGGAATTCCTGTGAATAAAATTGCAGAATCTGAATCCCAGAAACTCCTGAAAATGGAAGAGGAACTTAAAAAGCAGGTCATTGGGCAGGATGAAGCAATCGAAAAACTAAGCAAAGCAATACGCAGAACCAGAGCTGGATTAAAAGATCCGAAACGACCAATTGGCTCTTTCATCTTTTTGGGACCAACAGGTGTTGGCAAAACCGAAATGGCAAAAGTGCTTGCCCGTTACCTTTTTGATTCAGAAGATGCCTTGATTAGAATTGATATGAGCGAATATATGGAAAAATTCTCTGTATCACGGCTTGTTGGTGCTCCTCCTGGTTATGTTGGCTACGAAGAAGGTGGACAACTAACTGAAAAGGTTAGAAGAAAACCCTACTCCGTTGTATTGCTTGATGAAATTGAAAAAGCTCATCCGGATGTGTTCAATATTTTGTTACAGGTACTTGATGATGGAATACTTACCGATAGTTTAGGAAGAAGAGTCGACTTTAAAAATACCATTTTGATAATGACTTCCAATATAGGAACGCGAGATATTAAAACTACCGGCGGCTTTGGGTTTGGTACTGAAACCCCGAAAGATAAATATACTGCAATGAAACAAACCGTCGAAGATGCACTTAAACGTGTTTTCAACCCAGAATTCTTAAATCGTGTTGATGATATTATAATATTCCATAATCTTGAACGAGAACATATTGATAAAATCATTGACATACAACTTGCTGATTTAATGAAAAGAATGGAGTCAATGAACATTAAAGTTCAGTTATCCAGAAAAGCCAGAGAGTTCTTAATTGATAAAGGTTTTGATCCAGCATATGGTGCAAGACCTCTGAAACGCGTTCTTCAAAAATATGTTGAAGATGGTATTGCAGAAGAGATTCTGAAAAATAAATTCTCTGAAGGAAGTATAATACAGATAAAATTAAATCCGAAAACCAATACACTAAAATTTGTTGAGGGTAATAAAGAAAAAAGGAAAAAGAAAATCGACCAATCTTTAAGTGAAACAAATTAAAAAATAATTCTTTAAATTGCACCCCTTATTGATTTCAATAAGGGGTATTTTATTTATGAAAAAAATTTTCTTAAAAATATTCTTCATATCCTTAATTATATCCCAAAATTTATTTGCTCAGCACACAGACACAAGTAAATTTACATTTAACAAATGGATAAAAAATTATCCA
Organism: Ignavibacteriota bacterium; assembly: GCA_003327435.1. Lineage (GTDB taxonomy): Bacteria > Bacteroidota > Ignavibacteria > UBA10030 > BY39 > BY39. The sequence continues at coordinate 170,105 of QOQV01000004.1, read as the reverse complement.
TCTCATTTTTATAGGGGTTTTGAGTATGGATTTCTCAAGGAGAATAAACCATTAACGCTTATTTCCAATTCAATTCTGGTGTTAACTTTGAGTAGATTTGATAATGATATCAGTCAGAAATTTAGGAATAAACCTTTTTTATCTGATGATATATCCAATATTGCAGATAGTTATGGTAAAACACTTGGCTGGGGATATTTTGCCGGTGTTGGATTCATTACTTTAGAAGGCATAATTCATAAAGATAAATTTGAGGAGTATTTTTTTAAAATTGAAAGGGTTATGGAATCAATTGCGATGACGCAATTGATAACGCAAACATTGAAAATGACCACATTTCGTGAAAGACCAAATCGAAACGATAATCATTCATTCCCAAGCGGACATACATCTTCGAGTTTTGCACTTGCTGCAAGTTTGGACGGTTTATATGGAATAAACGTTGGCTTGCCAGCATACATTTTTGCTACTATCGTTGGATTGCAGAGGATTAACTCAAACTCTCACTATTTGTCCGATGTTTTAGCAGGCGCCATGATTGGTGTGTTTGTTGGTAACGGATTCTCCAATCTCCACTCCACTATGTCCAGTAAAACTCAAACTGTTAGGATTATTCCCAATTTTGATCCAGAAAATCTCTCATCTGGTTTGCTGATAAGAATTGATTTCTAATTTGTAACTGAGTTAAAATCTTCATAAATTTTAAAACAAATATGGTATCATATTTAAAGAAATTTAAAAAGGTTGGCTCTTCGCTGGGATTGGTGGAACAGTCGCAGATGGTTGCTTCAACTGCTGTGATTGTTCTCATGATGACAATAATTGCAATATATGTTTTCACAGGAGAAAAACTCAGATGGCTGGATTTTTTTACACTCTTAACTGTCGGTGTGTTTGGTTTCATAATAGTTTACTTTATTGCTAAGTATGGGCAGCAAATAAATGAACAGCATCAACAATTATTGGGCTTAAATACAGTTTCTCAAGCAGTAAGTCATTCAGTAGAATTGGATATGGTGTTACAGAATGCACTTGAAAAAGTTTGTGAGTTACTGAATGCAGATTATGGTTGGATATTTATGTTAGAAAACGGTAAAATGCAATTAAAGCACCAGTATAAAATACAGAGAAATATTTTCTCCGAAAATATTATGCTGGATGAAAGATGGATTGAAGTTTTAAAGATGGATCATGAACTTACACCCGCCTTTTTTGAAAAGCAACAATATGTTACTGCTCAATTAAAACAATTTAATATTATGGATTGGGCTTCCTTGCCACTTGAGAGAAATCAACAGTTTGTGGGGGTAATACTGATTGCAAGCAGAAATCCTAATAAGTTTAAAAAGAAACAAATTGAATTGCTCTCAACATTTAGAAATCAGATTGGGCTTGCACTTAATAATGCATATCTGTTTGAGCAACTAAAACAATCAGAAAAATTATATCATGATCTTTATGAAAATTTACCAGATATGTATCATAGTATTAATCGAGACGGTTTGATAGTAAGTTGTAATCAAACTGAATTGGAATATTTAGGTTATGATAGATATGAACTGGTTGGTAAACCTGTTACTATTTTATATCCTTCTGAGAAACATAACGAGGTAATAGAGCGTGTCAGATATATTTTTGATCAAAAGCTTGAATTAAAAGGTGTTGAAGAAGTATTTCAGAAAAAAGATGGTAGTAAAATTATTGTAAGCATAAATACATCACTTGTTTATAATTCTGATGGTAAGCCAACTTTAATCAGGGTTGTTGCTCGTGATGTAACCAAGCAGAAAATGCTGGAAGAGAAAATTATTCAGGCACAGAAAATAGATAGCATCGGAAACCTTGCTGGGGGTGTTGCTCATGACTTTAATAATATACTCAATTCTATACTAGGACCAGCATCTATGATGAAGCGAAAAATAAATGAGCAGGATAAATTTTATAAATATATCACTTTAATAGAAGATTCCGCCAGAAGAGGTGCCGCCGTAACAAGACAACTCCTAACATTTAGTCGAAAGAGCAATGTTTACTTCAAATTAACCAATATAAATAAAGTTGTTGAAGATACAATCACTTTGTTTGAAAGGAGTGTTCCAAAGTTAATACAGATTAAAAAGAATTTACAAAATAATGTTTTGCTGGTTAATGCGGATGAAGGACAGATTGAGCAAGCAGTTTTAAATCTTTTCTTAAATGCTCAGGATGCTATGCCTGAAGGTGGAATTATAACAGTAAGTACCAGGGCTGTTGATCTAAACGAGTCAATTCCTGCTGTATATTCAGATATTCCACCAGATAAATATGTACATATTAAAATAGTGGATAACGGCAGAGGAATTCCAAAAGAATTTTTAAACAAGATATTTGAACCCTTCTTTACTACAAAGGATCAAGCCAAAGGAACAGGTTTGGGATTATCAGTAGTTTACGGAGTTGTTAAAAGTCATAAAGGCTATATTACGGTAGAGAGTGAATTAAATATTGGAACTGCATTTAGTATTTATTTACCAAGAGTGGATAAAATTGTACAATCTGAAGAAACCACGGAAAGTCAGGCAATCGTTGGTGGTGGAGAACATATTTTGATTGTCGACGATGATGTCGGGGCTAATATTGTTGCAGGTGATATATTAAAAGAGTTGGGCTATAAAGTTACAATCGCTCAGGATGGTTTTCAGGCAATCGAGAAATTCCAGAGCACTAACTACTTTGATCTGGTCATTCTCGATTTAAATATGCCCGGCGTAAGTGGAAAAGATGTTTTTTATCAGATGAAAAAATTAAACCCAGCTATAAAAGTTCTAATATGTAGCGGTTATAGCGATACAGTTCTAAATGATGATGAGTTCTTGAAAGAGATTGACGGATATTTGCATAAACCTTATATGTATGAAGATTTAGCTAAATCGGTAAGAGAAGTCTTAGATCATTAAAGAAAATTTTTTATGAACCCGTGTAGCGAAGCATTAAAACAGGCAAGAGAAAAACTTAATCTTTCACTTGAGGATATATCTGCAGCTACAAAAATTAACATAAAGTTTTTAAAAGCAATTGATGATGGCGATTTTAATTTTTTGAATGATGTGTATATTAAAGCATTCATTCGTTCATATGCAAAAGAAGTTGGTTTGGACCCAGAAGAATGTGTTAGAAAATATATTGAGTCAATTTTACCAAAGCAGGAGAGAGCTGAACCTCAGGTAAGTCAATTACCACAAGAATCAATAAAAAAAGTTCGCCTACCCAAACAAAAAGGAGTCAGTAATACAACCATATTAATAATCGTCTCTATATTTATTGTGTTCGCTTTTATATTCTCGTTGAATTTATTTAAGGATGATGTTAATAAAGATTCAGACAGGGAAATTCCTTTTCAAGAAGCAGTAAAGAAAATTGAACAAAGCCATACCCAAGACGATTCAAGTCTCTATATGGATAGTGCTTATATATCTCCAGTTTTATCGGGTAGAATGGATAGTTTAATTTTATCTATATCCACTAATGAAAGCGCATGGATTAGTGTTTTGATTGATGAAAAGTATAAAAATGAAATTCTTTTGATGCCCAATAAAAGTGTTATTTGGAAAGCTCTCGATAGTTTTAAACTCACTACGGGTAATGCCGGGGCTTTAAATATTAAATTAAATAATAAAACAATTCCTTCGATAGGTAAAAGAGGTGCAGTGGTTAAAGATGTGGTTTTGTCAAGAAAAAGTTTAGAATAATTATGGCTCCTCCAAAAACAATTATTGAGAAAATTGAAAAGTTAAGAGAAACAATTCGCGAACACGATTATAGATACTATGTTCTTGCTGAACCGATAATATCTGATGAAGAATATGACAAATTGATGCGCGAATTAATTGAACTCGAGAAGCAATATCCCGAATTGATTACACCTGATTCACCGACTCAAAGGGTTGGTGGTGAGCCAACCAAGAAATTTCCGGTTGTAACGCATAAGATTCCAATGCTAAGTCTCTCAAATTCATATACTGAAGAAGATGTAAAAGAGTTTGATCGAAGAGTGAGGTCGATATTGAAAACCAGTGATTACGAATATGTATGTGAGTTAAAATTTGATGGTGTTGCAGTAAGTTTGCATTATGAGAATGGGTTATTGAAAGTTGGGGCTACAAGAGGAGATGGTTTTCAAGGAGACGAAATAACAGCAAATATCAAAACAATTAGATCAATACCGCTTAAAATTTCACCAGCTGATAGGAATTTGTTGGACATCGAAGTTCGTGGTGAAGTTTTTATTAAAAAGGAAGATTTTTTAAGGATGAACGAAGAAAGGGAATTTTCGGGTGAAAAGCTTTTTGTAAACCCACGAAACGCAGCCGCCGGTACATTAAAACTTCAAGATCCAAAATTAGTTGCAGAGCGCCCGCTTAATTTTTTTGCATATTATCTAAGAGCTGAAAAATCTGAAATAAAGACACATTTCGAATCCCTTTCTATTCTAAGAAAATTGAAATTTCCCGTAAATGAAAATATAAAGTTGTGTAAAAATGTTGATGAGGTGATTGAATTCTGGAGCAACTGGCAGTATCAACGCGATAAACTTCCATACGATATTGATGGGATAGTTGTTAAAGTGAACTCGTTTCGTCAACAGGAGATTTTAGGTGCTATTGCTAAAAGTCCCCGCTGGGCATTTGCATTTAAATTTTCTTCACGTAAAGCCGAAACCAAACTTAACGATATAAAACTGCAGGTTGGAAGAGTTGGAACTATTACTCCTGTCGCATACTTACAACCTGTTTTTTTAGGAGGCACAACAGTAAGTCGTGCTTCGCTTTATAATGAAGATTACATTAAAGAACTCGACATTAGAATTGGTGATACTGTTATTGTCGAGAAAGGAGGGGATGTAATTCCGAAGGTAACTTCAGTGGTTAAGGAAAAACGCCCCCCACACACAAGTGGGTTTGTTTTTCCTAAAAAATGTCCCGAATGTGGAGCAAAAATTTATAGACCTGAAGGTGAAGCAAACTATTATTGTGAAAATAATGAATGCCCCGCTCAGGTTAAAGGCAGAATTATACACTGGGCGAGCCGTGGTGCAATGGATATTACTGGATTGGGTGAAGCTGTAGTTAACCAACTTGTTGAACTGAAATTCATTAGAAATGTTGCTGATCTTTATTCATTGTATAAACAAAGGGATAAGCTTGTTCAGCTCGAAAGATGGGGCGAAAAGAGTGTACAGAACCTGTTAGATTCAATAGAAAATAGTAAACAAAAACCTTATCATCGAGTGGTATTTGGACTTGGAATTAGACATATAGGAATTGGAATTGCACAGATTTTGTGTTCAAAGTACAACAATATTGATATGTTGATGAATGCAAAGTATGATGATTTACAATCCACTTACGAAATTGGTCCTAAGATAGCTGAAAGTATAGTTCGGTATTTTTCAGATTCACATAATATTAAACTCATAAATAGGTTAAAGGAAGCAGGTTTAAAGTTCGAAGCTGAATCTCTTGCTAATTTACCTTTAAGTGGGAAAACTTTTGTTCTAACTGGTGCACTTGAAAGTATGACAAGAGAAGAAGCAAAAGAAAATATAGAGCGGTTAGGTGGAAAAGTTGCCTCATCTGTTTCTAAAAATGTTGATTACCTTATTGTAGGCGAAGAGCCTGGATCAAAACTTGATAAAGCGAAAAAACTTGGAATTCCATTGCTTAATGAAGCAGAATTTATAAAAATGATTAAAGTTAAGTAATTAGCAAATTCTCAAAAAAATTCATATCTTTAAAAACAATTAGTTCCTTAAAATAAACTTAAATTGGAGGATTTTATGATTCGTTTTAATTTGGTTTTACTGTTTTTCCTTTTACCTTTTTTAGTTTTTGGTAAAGGTGAAAACAAAATTTTTCCTTACAAGATTAATCAGGTAACGCTGGATAATGGATTAAAAATTATTTCTGTCCCATTTCCAAGTCCTGGTATTGTTGCATATTATACTGTTGTCCGTGCGGGCTCAAGAAATGAAATAGAACCCGGTTTATCTGGCTTTGCTCATTTCTTTGAACATATGATGTTCCGCGGTACTGAAAAGTATAATAAAGATAAGTATAATGACATTTTAAAAATGATAGGTGCCGACAACAATGCGTTCACTACTGACGATTATACTGCCTATCATACAGTGGCAAGTTCAGCCGAGCTTGAAACAATTATGGATATCGAATCGGATAGATTTATGAATCTAAAATATTCCGAGGAAGATTTTAAGACAGAAGCTGGCGCTATTCTTGGCGAGTACAACAAAAATTTCTCAAGTCCCTTTATGACGATTTATGAAAAATTAAGGGAAGCTGCCTATGACAAGCACACATACAAGCATACTACTATGGGATTTTTAAAAGATATCTTGGATATGCCAAATCAGTATGAATATAGTTTGAAATTCTTTGATAGATGGTATAGACCAGAAAATTGTGCTGTTATTGTGGTTGGCGATTTTAATCAAGAAAAATTAATTGAACTTGCAAAAAAATATTATGGAAGCTGGAAACGGGGAAGTTATACACTTAATGTTCCGCTTGATCCACCTCAGAAAAAGGAAAAAATTGTTAATCTGACCTGGAAAGCAAAAACGCTTCCTATAGTAGCAATTGGATATCGTGGACCAGCTTTCAGCACTGAGCAGAAAGATATGCTAACCATGGATATAATTTCTCAACTTGTTTTTTCACAAACTTCACCCTTATACACAAAACTCGTAATTGAAAAACAATGGGTAGAATTTATTGAAGGTAGCCAGAGTGATAGCCGGGATCCTGGACTTTTCACGATATTTACAAGAATTAAAGATCCACAAAATATTGAAACAGTAAAAAAAGAAATCTACACCGCACTGGAAGATATTAAGAATAATCCTGTGTCAGAAGAAAAATTAGCTACAGTGAAATCCTATCTCAAATATAGCTTCGCAATGAGTTTAAACAATGCTGATGTGGTTGCAAGTAAGCTAAGTCACTATTATCAACTGACTGGAGATCCGGAAAGTATAAATAAAGTGTACGAACTTTATGAGAAAATCACTCCAGAGGATATCATGGAAATTGCTAAAAAATATTTTACAAACGAAAATAGAACAGTAGTTACCTTAGTTCAGGAGGGTTTAGGAAATGAAAAATATTAAAAATCTAATTCAAACTTTATTTATTGCAGGTATAATAATGTCAAATATTCACTGTGCTAAATCGCCAGAAATTACAGAGCTCTATCAAAGTGAATCACCTTTAATAACATTTAGAATTCAGATAAATGCCGGTTCGATAAATGATCCGCAAGGTAAAGAAGGTTTAAATGCTCTTACTGCTCTCACAATTGGACAGGGTGGTACAAAAGAACTTACCTATCAACAAGTTCTGGATAAATTATATCCCTGGGCTGCTTCAATTAATCCTCAGGTTGATAAAGAAGTTACAGTATTTATAGGCGAAGTTCACAAAGACCATCTTGATGAGTTTTATAAGATACTATCTGAACTTGTTATCAATCCCAGATTTGACGAAGCTGATTTCCAGAGAAGTAAAGATTTGCTTCTAAATCATATTAAAAACACTTTACGCGGTACTGATGATGAAAACCTTGGTAAACAGGCATTGAACGCATTTATGTATGAAGAACATCCTTATAGAACTACTGAAATTGGAACTGTTCAAGGCCTTGAAGCAATAACTCTACAGGATGTAAAGGATTATCATAAGAAGGTTTACACTAAAGATAATATCAAAGTTGGTATAGCCGGTGGTTACCCAAAATCGCTTCTTGATAAAATAAAGTCGGATTTTGCTCAACTCCCATCAGGTAAAATTGCACCGGTTAATTTACCGCAGCCAAAAGAGATTAAGGATATGGAAATATTGTTCGTTGAAAAACCAGCTCGGGGTACTGCAATATCGATGGGATTTCCAATACCAATCACTCGAAAGGATAAAGATTATTATGCTTTGATGGTTGCAAATTCATATTTTGGTGAGCATCGTACTTTCAACGGCGTGTTAATGAATAGGTTAAGAGGTGATAGAGGATTGAATTACGGTGATTATTCATATATTGAACATTTTATTCAGGATGGTGGCTCAAGATTTCAGTTGCCTAACAATCCTCGAAGGCAACAATATTTCAGTATCTGGATTAGACCTGTTCAACCTGAGAATGCCCACTTTGCTATCAGAAACGCAATGTATGAGTTGAAAAAATTAGTTGAAAATGGTTTAACTCCAGAACAGTTTGAAATGACTCGCAAATTTTTAATTAATTATTCAAAACTATGGGTTCAAACCACGAGTCGCCGACTCGGATATCAAATGGATTCCGAATTTTATGGCACTGAATTCTTTATTGACAGTATTGAAAAAGAATTAAAAGCTTTAAAAGTTGAAGATGTTAACAATGCAATTAAAAAATATCTCTCAGCTGAAAATATAAAAGTTGCAGTTGTTGCGAATGATGCGGCTACTCTAATGGATGCGATGTTTAATAATGCACCATCTCCAATAAAATATGCTTCTCCAGTCTCTCAGAATATACTTGATGAGGATAAAATCATAGAAAACTTCCCACTAAAAATTAATAAAGAAAAGTCAAAACTCGTAAAAGTTGATGAGTTATTCGAAAAGTAGAGCTAAGTGATATAAAAGCCGATTCTTCAATGGAATCGGCTTTTGTTTTTATCAACAAAATACCAAACATCCTAATGAAAAAAATTAATCTTAAAGGTTTGACACTGGAGGAATTAAAAAGTTTTTCTGTTTCTTTAGAGGAAAAACCTTATAGAGGTAATCAGTTATTTGACTGGCTTTATAATAAGCGCGCTAATTCTATTGATTCTATGACCACATTATCAAAAGAATTCAGAGAGAAATTAAAAATACATGCTCACATTTCAGATTTAAAAATAATTAACAGTTATCAATCTAAATTCGATGGCACAAGAAAATTTTTATTTGAACTCGAGGATGGAAATCAAATTGAGAGTGTGTTAATTCCGCCAAAAACAGCTTTTTATGATAATGAGAGTATGAAATTGGAAGAACAAAAACGACTTACAGTTTGTGTATCCACACAGGTAGGTTGTCCACTTGACTGTGTTTTTTGTGCGACTGGAACAATGGGTTTTAAAAGAAATCTGAGTACAGGGGAAATTATTGATCAGGCTATGCAAATTGAAAAGTTTGCTGAAAGGAAAATTACAAATATTGTATTCATGGGAATGGGAGAACCTTTTCTGAATTACGATAATGTGATTAAAGCTATTAAAATTTTCATCGACGGAATGAATATTGCAGCAAGAAGAATTACGCTTTCAACCGCAGGATGGATAGATGGTATTTTTAAACTTGCCGAGGAAAATCTAAAAATAAAACTTGCAATCTCACTTCATACAATGAAAGATGAAATCAGAGATAAATTAATACCTATAAATAAAAGATACAATCTCAGTAAATTACTTGAAGCGGTTGAGTATTATTATAAAAAAACCAAATTGAGGGTAACTTTTGAATATATTGTCTTTAAAAATTTGAACGATAAAGACGATGATGTAAAAATGTTAACCAAACTTGCACGGTCAATTCCATGTAAAATTAATTTGATTCCTTTTCATTCAATAACATTTGTAAAACCTGCAGGAATTGAACCTGAGCTTAAACCTGCAACAATGCAGGAAATGGAGAAATTTGCACAAAAGTTGAGAAAAAATAATCTTACTGTTTTTATTCGCAGCAGTGCCGGTGAAGATATAACTGCTGCCTGTGGTCAACTGGCAATTAAAAGTGGAAAATGATAAAAATATTTTCTATATTGACTCACGAAATTAATTTAATGTTAGTTCAAATAAAGAAAAGTTTATGAATATAATATTATTTGGACCACCTGGTGTTGGTAAAGGTACCCAGGCTAAATTGCTTGTAGAAAGATTTAATCTAAAACATATATCCACTGGAGATATTCTTCGAGCCGAAGTTCAAAAAAATACTGAACTTGGAAATAGGATTAAGTCAATTCTGGAAGCAGGGAAACTTGTTTCCGATGATATAATGATAGAAATCATAAAAAAAACAATTCAGTCTGATGAAATTAAAAAAGGTGTTATACTGGATGGGTTTCCCAGAACTGTTGCTCAAGCGATTGCTTTAGGAAAGCTGTTTGAGGAATTAAATAATAAAATTGATTTTGTAATCTATATTGATGTAGATGAAGAACAAATTGTAAAACGACTTGAGAACAGATATAGTTGTAAAAGTTGTGGTAAAATTGTAAATAAAATGATTGATAATGTTGTTGATATGAAGTGCCCGTCTTGTGGTGGTGAATTAATTAAAAGGGATGATGATAAACCCGAAACTATTTTGAATAGAATGAATGTATATCGTGATTCAACTGAACCTGTTAAAAAATATTATCAGCAACAAAACCTACTATTTGTAGTGGATGGCTCTGGTTCTGTAAATGAAGTATCAGAACGGATAAATAAAATTTTGGAGAGTTAAAATTGTTTTCCTGGAGAAAACTTACTGAACTACCTGTTATTATTGCTCATAGAGGCTCCTCGGAGTTAGCACCAGAGAATACTCTAACTGCATTCCAGAAAGCTTTAAAAGAAGGTGCAGATGCAATCGAACTTGATGTCCGACTTACAAGAGACAAGGAAATTGTTGTTATTCATGATTCAAAATTAAACCGCACCACAGATGGTTATGGAAATGTGGAAGATGCTTATCTTGCAGACATAAAAAAATTGGATGCTGGTTCCTGGTTTAATTCAAAATTTTCTTCTGAAAGAGTTCCAACCTTAGAAGAAGTATTTAAACTTGTAAGAAAAAAAGCCGGTATAAATATCGAAATTAAACCAAAGCTCAGATACCCAAACATTATGGTCCAAAAATGTGTTGGTCTCGTACAAAAATATTCTCTCCAAAACTCTGTTCTTATTTCATCATTTGATCATTCAATTGTAAAAAAAGTAAAGTTACTGGATGAGAGAATTTCTACGGGCATACTTTACAGTCCAATGATTCATTTCGGGAAAAATGTTGTGAAATTAGCAAAATCAAATTATGCTGATTTTGTTATTATGAGCAAAAATTATCTTAAAGAAGAATTAGTAAAAAAAGTACACCAGGAAAAATTATACTTTTTTGTTTATAACATAAATAACCGACTGCATTTAAAAACTATGCTGAATTTAAAAGTTGATGGTATAATTACCAATTCACCCAAAAGTATAAACAATTATTTATTAAATATGTGAAAATAAATCAGGAGTTCAATATGAGAAAGGCGTTAATATTTATTTTATTTTTTGCTGTAAACATATTGCAATCCCAAACGCTTGAAGAACGATTACAAAAATTTGGTGAGGTTAATGGAAAGAGTTACATCAAACCTTTTGTTAATGCATTTGGAGCTAATTTAAATTCTGGATTATTTCACTCAGCTGATGTTTCAACAGGGTTGGATGTTTATGTTGGAGCAAGATTTTTATTTGCATTAATACCTTCAAGTGCACAGGAGTTTGATGCTGATATGACGGAATTAAATGAACTCCGACCATATCCTCTTGCACCTTATCCAACTCCCATTAAAACAGCAACAATTTTAGGGAAAGATGGAGCATTAGCAATATCAGGTGGAGTAAATCCTGACACTTTTAAATTTCCAGATGGTGTGAATATGAAAGTTGTGCCGTTTATAGTTCCTCAGGTTTCGATAGGAAATATTTTTGGGACAAGAGCAATTTTAAGATATTTTCCATATGTAAAATTGGGTGATTGGGGAGAGATATCGTTTATTGGAGTGGGTGTTCAACATAGTATTGATCAGTGGTTACCAGTTTTACCTTTTGACTGGTCAGCACATGCAATGTATCAAGCTTTTAAAATTAAACCAGTGCTGGATGCAAGTGCATTAAGTATAGGTACGGAAGTCAGCAAGACCTTTTTGTTTGCTACTATCTATGGAGGTTTAGCTTATGAATTTTCTTCAATGGAATTTAAATACACTTGGACGCCAACGTCAAGTATCTCAAGAGATTTAAAATTTAAAATTGATGGTGATAATTCTTTCAGGTTAACTGCAGGTGTTAGCTTAAAGTGGTTAATATTTAATTTAAATGCTGAATATAATCTGGCAAAACAGCCTGTTGCGGTTCTAGGACTTGGAATAGCAATTTAAAAATAAAAAGCCCGCTTCATTTTCATATGAAGCGGGCGTGCATCAAGGAGGAGTTATTACTTCAGTCTTTTGACTTTTACTGATCCAATTCCGGATTTAATTCTTAAGTTTAACTTTCCATTTACATCATAGTAATTTGGTGTTGTAAATTCAGATTTGTCGCCCTCAAATTCGTCATCAATATCAAAGCTTGAAAACCAGTTCTCTTCTCTAGAAACTTTGGCACCTATGTATCTAGGAATCGAAATAGTAATTGCTCCCAATCCAATCTCAATATCTACATCCACTTCTTTTTGTAGTTGACCACTAAAATCTAATTCATAACTTCCAAGTCCACCACTAAATTTTAAATAATTGAAATTTGCATTTGATAGATTATAAGCTCTAAACTTGCTTACGCCAGATTCTATGTTTATGTTTTCTATTACTTGTGAGTTTGGTTTGTTGAACATTAAATTAACTGTTCCTGCTCCCGCAGATATGTTTAAATCTTTTACTTTTAGATTTGTAAAATCTAATGTTCCTTTTCCCGCGCCAATCTCAATATCAAATGAAATCGGAATTTTATCAGTAAAATTTAAGATCCATTTATCAGATTTAACATCACCAAACTTTATAGAACTATTCTCCCCGCTTTTGATTTCGAGATAACCGATTCCGTCAACAATTTTATAACGGATCCCTTTTTCTGGATTATCAGCCTTTTCTTTTCGCACTATATCGTAACTCAGGACATTATCGAATTCACCGCTTCCGATAACGAGTTTGCTAAAACCAATTTCTATGTTCACCTTTAATTCTCTCTCGTTTTGTAGCGAAATAGATTTGGAATACCTTTTTTCCTCTGAAAGCGGATCATTTGAGTATGCTAAATACACTAAAATCAGCAGTAAAAAGCAATATTTTTTTAAGTAAGTCATCATTTCATCTGAGGTTTACGATTATTGGCAAATTAAGTTTCAGTAATGGCGAATACGGTTTTTCAGATATTTATTCAATAATTCACGAGCTCTGAAGATATGCACCTTCACAGTTCCGATGGGAAGTTTTAGTTCCTTAGCAATTTCTGCATAATCCTTTTCCTCCTGGTGTCTCATTATGATTACTTTTTTATATTTGGCTGGTAGTTGCTCTATAGCCCAATGAACCAATGCTGCGCGTTCACTTGCAATCAACTGCTTATCAGGTTCATAAGTTGAATCAGGTAATTCGAAATGCAAATCCCCATCTTTTGTTTTTATAGGTTTATCAATCGAGAATGTTTGGAGCTTCTTTTTTCTAAGATAATCTATACCTTTATTCATTGCAATCTTATATATCCATGAGAAAAAAGAGTATTGTTTTTTATAAGTTTTCAAAGATTTAAAAGTATTGATGAAGACTTCCTGTACGATATCTTCAACTTCATTTTTGTCCTGAATTATTCTTAGTAGTACAAATGAAATTGTTGATTTGTATTTTTTCATTAATTTTTCGTAAGCTGCCTGATTACCCCGTAAAGCTTGATTCACAAGGGCGATATCTTCTTTTCTTGATTCGATTTTATCAGAAGCGAGTTTGAGTTCTTTAAGCTTTAAATTGATGATTTGCTCATCTTCGATTTTGGGTATGTTTTTCTTTTTTGGCATTGAATTTTATTGTTTGAAACCAACAGCAAAATAGACAGCTCCCAGTATGAAAAGAAACGAAACAATATAATTCCATCTTGGTACTTCTTTTAAATAGAAGAGAGCAAAAACAATAAAGATTGTAACTGAAATAACCTCCTGTATTATCTTAAGTTGTGTAGCTGTAAATTTTCCATAACCAATTCTATTGGCTGGTACTTGAAACATATACTCGAATAATGCTATGAACCATGAAGCCAATATTACAACAATTAATGATTGGTTTTTGTATTTTAGATGTCCATACCATGCAAAGGTCATAAAAATATTTGAGATTGTAAGAAGAATTATTGTTAACATTTACCTATTTCAATTTGTTTAGTGATTGATAAAAATCCTGTATTAAATCATCTTTGTTTTCAATACCAGTTGATATTCGGACCATACCTTCTGTCACACCCTGTTGTGCCAATTCACTTTTTGTTAGTCCAATATGTGATGAAAGTACAGGGATACTTACGGTAGTTTCGGCACCTCCAAGCGACATTGCGTTAACTGCTACTTTTAAATTATCACAAAATCTTATTGCATTTTTTAATCCACCAACGACCTCAATTGTTAACATACCACCGAAATCACTCATTTGTTTTCTTGCAAGTTTGTGATGAGGGTGAGATTTTAAACCTGGATACAGTACTCGTCTTATATTCTTGTGTTTCTCTAAAGTTTTTGCCAGTGCAAATGCATTTTGGTTCTGTTGTTTTACTCTCAGTAAAAATGTTTTCAAGCTTCGATCAAGTAAATATGAAGTGAATGGCTCCATTATACTACCAGTATATTTCCTGAGATTTTTGATTTTTTTTATTATGTTGTTTGAACTCACTACTAACCCACCAAGCAAATCGGAATGGCCACCTAAGTATTTCGTTGTACTTTCAATAACTATATCTACACCGAATTTAAAAGGATTCTGGTTTATGATTGTGGCGAATGTATTATCCAGAATTACGAAAATGCTTGTTTTGTATTCTGTCTCTAATTTTCTTGTTATTTTAACGAGTTTTTGAATATCCACAATACCGAGAGTTGGATTTGTTGGAGTTTCAAAGTAAATGATTCGTGTTTGTGGGGTAATTAAATAAAATAAATCTTCCAGAGAATTCGGATCAAATGTTTTAATATTAATATTAAAATTTGGTAGTACCTCATTAAAGTAATGGTATGTTCCACCGTATAGGTTCGGGATTGTTAATATTTCTTCGTTAGATTTACATAGTGCAAATATTGTTGTACTGATTGCTGCCATTCCTGAACAAAAGAGAATGGCTTTTTTGCAGTAAATTTCCGAAAATTTCTGCTCAAGCTGATTGACTGTTGGATTGTGCATACGCGAGTAGACATAGACAGATTCATCTCCCTGAGCATATCGGGTTGCAATGGTAGAGTTTTTAAATCTAAAATTGCTGGTTTGATATATTGGGAAAACTACAGGTCCAGTATAAGGATATAATTTGTCACCATGAATTATTTTAGTTTCGATTTTTTTGTTTTTCATTTTTTCTCCAGTTTATCTCAAGCAGGTTTGCGCTCTTCCACCATCTATGCTATAACTTACACCGGTAATCCATGCTGCTTTTTCGGAAGCAAGAAAAAGTATCAACTCGGCAACTTCTTCTGCTGTTCCTACTCTTCCTAAGGGATGCGTCGTTTTACTATGCTCAAGGAAAGCATTATATGTTTCTTCACTCATTCCGCTCGCTTTGTGTAAGTTTGTTACAACAACACCCGGATTGACTGAATTAATTCTTACACCTTTAGGAGCCAGTTCAAGTGCAGCACAATGTGTAAGCTGATCAATGCCCGCTTTACTTACACAATATGCTAAAACATTGGGAAATGCTCTGATTCCAGTTATGCTCGAAACATTTACAATGTTACCTTTTCTTTTAATTAAATATGGAAGAGCAATTTGAATTAAGCGAAATGTGGATCTAAGATTAACATCCATCATGTAATCCCATTGTTCAAGAGTTGTATTTTCAATAGACCCACTGCCAATAATCCCAGCTGCATTTACAAGCACATCAATTTCACCGAATTTGTTTATACATTTTTCAACAATCGTTTTTCTATCTGCTTCTATGGTGATGTTTGCTGCGATTATCTCGAGATTTTTATTGTTGTATTTCTGGTGCAGTTTTTTTAGTTCCTCTATATTTCTCCCAGTGGCTGCGACATTTGCACCACGCTGAAGTGCAAGTTCAACAGTTGCTTTTCCTATTCCGCTCGATGCACCAGTAATAATGAAAGTTTTGTTTAAAAATTCCTTATCCATTCTTGTCTTCCTTATTCAATATGTCGGTTATAGTAGAAAAAATTTTATCAAACATCTTTTGTGTAAGTTTTCCGGTAAATGTGTTTTGTTGACTTGGATGGTATGATGCTAACAGGTATTTCCCATTGGTTAAATTATACATTGCACCATGCGAGAACTTATAGGTCTTTGTTTCTTTTACCCAATTAGCTTCTTGTATGGCAAATAAGGTTGCATCAAATGCGATTTTGCCAAGAGCTAAAATAATTTTTAAATTTTCAAGTAACAATATTTCGTTCAGGAGATATTCGTTACAATTTAAAATTTCTTCTTTGTTGGGTTTATTGGATGGAGGTGCACAATGGATTGCAGCCGTAATCCAGCAATTGGATAATTGTAAACCATCTGAAACACCGATTGATTCAGGTTTGTTTGAGAATCCAAAGTTGTATAGAGCTTTATATAGCCACATCCCACTACGGTCTCCAGTAAACATTCTACCTGTTCTATTAGCACCGTGTGCTGCTGGGGCAAGACCGACAATCAGCAGTTCTGCTTCTGGATCACCAAAACTTGGGACGGGTTTAGCCCAGTAAGTTTGGCCTTTATACCTTCGGGTTTTGGTTTGTGAAATAATTTTAATCCAGTTTAAAATTCGACTGCATTTTCTGCAATCAAGTATGTTTTGATTTATATCTTCTAATTTCGTGTACATTTTAGTTATAAATATACGATTTTTTTTCAAGTTTATAAATTTTTACTAATTATTGTGGATAATTAATAAATTTTACCTTTTTGTTTTTATTTGCAAAATGGCTTATATTTAATATCCAATTAATGTATGATTGCTGAAAATATCAAAAGAGTACAACAAAAAATTAAAGAAGTTTGTGAAAAGATTGATAGGAATCCTGAAGAAATTAAGATAGTTGCAGTTGCAAAAACCTTCAGCAGTCAAATGATATATGAAGCATATCAAGCTGGTCTGATAGATTTTGCTGAGAATTATGCTCAGGAATTTTTAGAGAAAAAAAAAGAATTAAATGAATTTCCAATACACTGGCACTTTATCGGGCACCTTCAATCAAACAAGGTTAAATATATAGCTGGACAGGTCGACCTGATTCATTCTGTAGATTCTCTTAAAATTGCCAGGGAAATTTCAGAATTTTGCTTGAGACATAATGTTATTCAAAATGTTTTACTGGAAGTAAATACTTCAGGTGAAACCACTAAATATGGTTTCCCTCCAGATGATGTATTGAATGCGGTGGATGCAATAATGAAACTAAAAAATCTAAACCTTATCGGATTGATGACGATAGGAAAATTCTCGGAAGACCCTGAAGAGTCAAGAAATGAGTTCCGGCTTCTTAGAGAATTGAGAGACGAGATAAGATGCAAAGGATATCATCTTGAACACCTCTCTATGGGTATGTCCAACGATTTTCCTGTGGCGATTCAGGAAGGTGCAACAATATTACGCATCGGTAGTGCAATATTTGGAACTAGAATTAATAAAAATAATTAATAAGGTGGGGAAAAATGAAACTTACATCAATTGATCTGAAAAAACAGGAGTTTAAAAAAGTTATGCGTGGGTATGATCCTGTTGAAGTTGATACATTCCTGAGTATGATCGCAGAAGAATTGGATGAACTCCAGCGGAGTAATAAAGAGTTACAACACAAATTGACTGAAGTTCAAACACAACTTCAGGATTATAAATCTATGGAAAAAACTTTGCAGGCAACACTTATGCAAGCTCAGGATGTGAGTGCAAAATCTATAGAGAATGCTAAGAAAGAGGGACAATTAATAATTCAGGATGCAGAACTAAAAGCTGCTCAGATTTTAGATAAAGCCAGAAGTGAACATACTCGACTTAAAGAAGAAATTGAAATACTAAAGGCAAAGAAGAATACACTGGCAGGCAGGCTGAAATTATTATTGAATTCAGAACTTGAACTTATTAAAGCACTCGAAGTTGATGAAGAAATTATTCTAACACAAAATAATGAAAAAGATTTAGAAAAAGAAAATTCGGAAATTGATGATATTGTTAAAAATATAAATAATGAAGATTAATATGGAATTAAGAGCTCAAATTAAAGAAGCAATCAACTTTATCCGTAGATACACAAAGATGCAACCAAGAATTGGAATAATTCTTGGAACAGGGCTTGGTGGACTTGCAAAAGAAATCGCTAAGGAAGTCGTTCTTGATTATGAAAACATTCCTCATTTTCCTGTTTCCACTGTTGAATCGCATCATGGCAAACTTATATTTGGGAAATTAAGCGGTAAAAATGTTGTAGCCATGCAGGGGCGATTCCACTATTATGAGGGTTATACAATGCAGCAAATTACTTTTCCGGTGAGAGTGATGAAGTTCTTAGGTGTTGATACACTTCTGATATCAAACGCTGCTGGTGGTATGAATCCTCATTTCAGGCGTGGTGATATTATGGTCATAACTGATCATATTAACCTTTTAGGTGATAATCCCTTAATCGGCAAGAATGATGATTCGCTCGGTCCACGATTTCCTGATATGTCTGAACCATACTCAAAAAAGTTAATAGAATTATCTGAAGAAGTAGCACTGAATTTAAAAATAAAACTACAAAGGGGTGTTTTTGTAGCAGTACCGGGTCCAAATCTTGAAACTCGTGCTGAATACAGATTCTTGCGTAGCATAGGTGCTGATGCAGTTGGGATGTCCACCGTACCTGAAAATATCGTAGCAAACCATATGGGGTTAAAAGTTCTGGGCTTTTCTATTATAACTGATGAATGTTTCCCAGATGCATTAAAACCCGCTTCAGTAGAAGAAATCATTGCTGTCGCAAATAAAACCGAACCCAAACTCAGAAAGATAATGAAAGAGGTAATTAAAAAGATTTAAATATGTTCAAAGAACTCACTGATAAAATAAATTATTCGGAATTAGAAAAACAAATCTTAAAATTCTGGCAGGATAATAAGATATTTGAAAAAAGTATATCTTCAAGAGAAGGTAAACCAAGTTTTACATTCTACGAAGGTCCACCAACTGCAAATGGCAGGCCAGGTATACATCATGTGATGAGTAGAACACTTAAGGATCTTGTTTGCAGATATAAAACTATGCGTGGTTTTCAGGTGAATCGAAAAGCTGGCTGGGATACTCATGGACTTCCTGTAGAAATTGAAGTGGAAAAATCTCTTGGATTTAAACATAAAGAGGACATCATAAAATATGGTGTTGAAGCATTTAATGCTGAATGTAAAAAATCAGTATGGAAATATAAATCCGATTGGGAAGAATTGACAAGTCGAATGGGTTATTGGGTAAATTTAGATGAACCCTACATAACATTTGAAAATTATTATATCGAATCGATCTGGTGGGCATTAAAACAGTTTTATGAAAAAGATATGATTTATAAGGGATATAAAATCCAACCGTATTGCCCACGATGTGAAACTCCGCTTTCATCACACGAGGTCTCACTTGGTTATGAGGATGTAAAAGATCCAAGTATATATGTGAAGATGAAAGTTAAAGGTGAGAAGAATACATATTTCTTAGTTTGGACAACCACACCATGGACTCTGATTTCGAATGTTGCGCTTGCTGTTCATCCAGATGTTGAGTATGTAAAAGTTGAAAATCAAGGTGAGAAGCTAATTTTAGCAAAGCCAAGGTTGTCAGTTCTGGAAGGTGAATATGTTGTGGTGGACAATTTCATAGGAAAAGAACTTGTTGGAAAAGAATATATACCACTTTTTAATTATGTGCCTGTAAAAGAAAAATCATATTATGTTATTGAAGCTGATTTTGTAACAACTGAAGACGGTACCGGTATCGTTCACATTGCACCAGCATATGGTGAAGATGATTATCAGGTTGGTAGAAAATATTTATTACCTACTATACATCCAGTTAACAGAAGTGGAGAATTTAATGATGAAATTCGAGATTATGCTGGTAAGTTTGTTAAAGAAGCTGATCCTTTAATTATAAATGATTTAAAATTTAAAGGAATTTTGTATAAGAAAGAAACAATAACACATAGTTATCCACATTGCTGGAGGTGTAAAACACCTCTGTTATATTATGCAAGGGAATCCTGGTATATAAGCACTACTAAATATGCACGACGAATGATTGAACTGAATAAGCAAATCAACTGGGTTCCAGCTGAAGTCGGAACAGGCAGGTTTGGTAACTGGCTTGAAGAAAATAAAGATTGGGCTTTATCAAGAGATAGATTCTGGGGAACGCCACTTCCAATATGGATTTGTGAATGCGGCGAACAAAAATGTGTCGGAAGTATTGAAGAACTTTCTCAAGGTAAGATTCTGACAAATAGAGAGAAATTAGAAAATATAAATTTGTCACAAATAGATTTACACAAACCCTTTGTGGATAAAGTAGTATTCGAGTGTTCTAAATGTGGAAAGAGGATGTACAGAACACCTGAATTGATAGATGTCTGGTTTGATTCTGGAGCAATGCCATTTGCTCAATGGCACTATCCATTTGAAAACAGGGAAATTTTCTTATCACATCATCCTGCTGATTTTATATGTGAAGGTATTGATCAAACCCGTGGCTGGTTTTATTCGCTTCATGCAATCAGTACATTTTTATTTGATAAACCTGCATTCAAAAATTTGCTGGTTAATGAGTTAATTCTTGATAAAGAAGGGCAGAAAATGTCCAAATCGCGTGGCAATACCGTTGATCCATTCCTGATTATTGAGAACTACGGTGCTGATACCACTCGCTGGTATCTTGTGGTCACAAGTCCTCCATGGAAACCAACCCTTTTCAATGAAGAGGGATTACAGGAAGTACAGAGGAAATTTTTTGGTACTCTTATAAATACTTATTCATTCTTTGCACTTTATGCAAATATCGATAACTTTAATTATTCAGAACCAGATATACCTCTTAACGAAAGACCAGAGATAGATCGGTGGATTATATCAAGTTTGAATTCACTTATAGTGAAATATTATCAGGCAATGGATGAATACGATGTAACAAAAGCTGCGCGTATGATTTCTGATTTTACAATTGATCAGCTTTCCAACTGGTATGTAAGGCGAAATCGTAGAAGATTCTGGAAAAGTGAACTCGGTAAAGATAAAACGGCTGCTTATCAAACACTTTATCAATGTTTGATTACAATATCTAAATTGCTTGCACCATTTGCGCCGTTTATAGCAGAGGAAATTTTTAGAAATTTGAATTCAGTTACAAAGTTAGAAAATGTTGAATCAGTTCATCTTGCTTATAGTCCGGAACCTGACCTCTCAGCTGTTGATGAAAAACTTGAAGAGCGTATGTCAATTGCTCAAAGGATAGTTTATCTGGTAAGGGCAATAAGAACAAAAGCAAATTTAAAAGTTCGCCAACCTCTAAGAAGAATTATTATCCCAATCAGGAATGAAGAATTTAAATCTACAATAGAATTAATGAGGGATGTAATATTAGACGAAATAAATGTAAAACAGATAGAATATGTAAGCAGCGATTCTGATATCGTTCACAAGAGGTTAAAACCAAACTTCAAATCGATAGGACCAAAATTTGGTAAATTTGTGCAACCAATTGCAAATATTATTAAATCTCTAAAACTTGAGGATATTAACAAACTTGAACAGGCTGGTGAATTAAATATAAGTATTAATGGTAACGAATTTAAGATTAATAAGGATGATGTGGAAATTGTTCATGAAGATATAAAAGGCTGGTTGGTTGAATCTGATAATGAGATAATAGTGGCACTTGACACAGAATTAACTCAAGAACTGATTGATGAAGGTTATGCAAGAGAATTTGTTAACAGAGTTCAGAATATGCGTAGAGACTTTGGTTTTGATGTTACAGACAGGATAAAAATATTTTATGATTGCAGTGAAAAATTGCATTTAGCTATAGGCAATACAAGAAAATACATTTCAACTGAAACACTTGCCGAATCCATAGAATTTAAAATCCCTGATTGTAAAAATATAAAAGAATGGGATATTAATGGTGAAAAGTGCATAATAGGAATAGAAAGATTTTATCATCAAAAGGAGAACTAAAATGGCAAAAACAAAGAAATCGAAAACAAAAAAAACTGTAGTAAAAAGTAAAATAAAGAAAACTGCAAACCAAAAATCCAATAAAAAAAGGCATCAAACTCCAGTTGTTAAAGTTGCTACAAAAGAAAAGAGCAAAGTCAACACAACAGGAGAGAAAACCTCTTATACAAAAGAAGAACTGGAATATTTTAAACAAATAATTCTTGAGAAACGCAAAGAAGTAATTGAAGATCTTGAAACATTACGTGATGCAATTATGGATCGAACAACGGGCGAATATTCCACTGAAAATCCTTCTTATTCATTACATATGGAACAGGGCACCGATACAATGGAAAGAGAAAAAACCTTTCTATTTGCATCAAGAGAAGGAAAATTCCTGAATTATTTAGATGATGCTTTGCGCAGAATCGAATCTGGTAATTATGGTAAATGTATAGTGTGTGGTAAGCTTATTGACAAGGGGCGACTCGAAGCTGTGCCTCATGCGCAGATGTGTGTCTCTTGTAAAGACAAGGAAAAGCAAACAAAACATAAACCAACAATATCGGAATAAAATTTGAGAATACTTTTTGTAACTTTCGGTATAGTTATATTAGATCAGATCTCAAAGTTATTGGTAAAGGGTTTCTCACTTCCTGCAATTGGAATTTCCGTAAATGGTATGCAGTATGGCTCGAGTTACAGCATTATTGGAGATTTTCTACGGCTCACTTACATTGAAAATGCTGGAATGGCGTTTGGATTTGACTTAGGTTGGAAACATCTCTTTGGCATACTTTCAATTGTTGCGAGTATTTTAATTCTATATTACCTGTACAAATCAAAAAATTCAAACCTTGGTTTTCGTTTATCACTTGCAATGATTTTGGGTGGTGCAATCGGCAATTTGATAGATAGAATTTTTTATGGGGTTATATTCGGTTATGATAAGATTTTTTACGGAAGAGTTGTAGATTTTATTGATGTGGATTTTTTTAACCTGAATATTTTTGGGTATCATATTGATCGCTGGCCAGTTTTTAACTTTGCTGACGCTTCAGTAACTATAGGTGTTATTTTACTCCTGATATTTCACAAGCCCTCTACAAAGTCAGAATCAAAAAACGCTATATAACACACATAAAAATAGAATGACACAAAAATTCCAGATTCTGGTACCTGCCGGACAGAACAGAGAAAGAATAGATGTTTTTTTAACCAATCATATCGAAAATACTACCAGAAGTAAAGTTCAGGAAGCAATAGAAGCGGGTTATGTATTGGTTAACGGTAAAATAACAAAACCAGGTTACAAAGTTAATCCGGGAGATGTAATTGATATTAGCTTACCTAAACCACCACCACAAACGGTTAAGGCTGAACAAATACCACTTAACATTGTTTACGAAGATGATTACATTATTGTAGTCAATAAACCAGCTGGTATGGTAACACACCCAGCTTATGGTAACTACACCGGTACACTTGTTAACGCGCTACTTTATCATTGCCAGGGTAAACTTGCTCATGTTAATGAAGTTGCAGATCAAGACGAGGATACAGATATCAAGGATAGAGTTGGCTATGAACCCTTAAATGCAAGAGCAGGCATTGTTCATCGGCTTGATAAGGATACTTCAGGATTAATCGTTGTTGCAAAGGATGATTTTGCACACTCGTTTCTGGCAAAACAGTTTGCGAATAGAACAATTGAGAGAGAGTATTGGGCAATCGTCTGGGGAAGATTTGGAAAACAGAAAAAAGGTATTATCGAAGCAAATCTGGCACGTAGTAAATCAGATCGCAAAAAAGTTGCTGTTAGTGAAAGCGGTAAATATGCAGTAACAGAGTATGAAGTAATAACGGAATTTGATTTTTTGTCACTGATAAAATTAAAACTTAAAACAGGAAGAACTCATCAAATTCGAGTTCATATGCATCATATTGGTCATCCTGTATTTGGAGACCCAACTTATGGAGGAAGAAGGATTTCTTATGGAGAAAATGTAAAAAAAGATAAATTGTTTGTGGAAGAATTATTGGGAATTATGAAACGACAGGCATTACATGCAAAAACTATCGGTTTTATTCACCCAATTACAAAAGAAAAAATGTTCTTTGATTCTAAGCTTCCCGTGGATATGCAAAAAGTTCTCAGGCTTTTAAAAAGCTACAATCAAGACGATCAGTAGGGTTATAGCCTGCCACCAACTACAACAACTCCTTTAAGCTTGTGAATTGTTTGGTTATCAACATCAAAAGCTTCGAGTAAAACAATGTAAATCCCCATATTTACTTTTGATTTTTCATCATTCATCCCATCCCAGATTATTTGACCTTCAGAAGCAACTGGTTCATTATTAGCAAGTGTGCGTATTAATCTACCTTTTGAATCAAAGATTTTTACATTTATCTGAGCCACAGTTGCAGGTAATTTAAAACTTATAATGCAATGATCTTCAAAACCGTCTGCATCTGGTGAAAAAGGATTTGGAGAAAAATTAAGTTCACCAGATTTCGATAGAACTGTAGTATAAATAGTATTTTGCTTACCGGGTGTTCCACCAAGATGGTCTATTGAGGTACTCCAGTTTCTTGAATCGTTACTTTCAATGTTTGGATTGATCCTTTCAAGCGATCTTCCGGTTACATCATCAATTTCTGGATTATGCCACTTAGGTGTAAAGAATAAACTATCAATCAAATTTTCAACCAGATCCCTGATTATGATTTTATCACCTTCGTTGTTTAAACTTAAACTGGATTTATTAAATACAAAGACCTTGTATATTGAATCCTGTAAATAAGTAAATTGCTGAAATATACTTGAATCCGCTGCAAGAATCAGATATTCTCCTGGATTTAAAATCAAGCTGGTATTTTCAAGTTTAAATTCGTTGATTTTTATTTTATCTCCATCAGAATAATCGTGAAGTTTCCAGTTGAACAGTTCTACAGGAAAATTGACTCGGTTAAACAGTTCAACATATTCACTTTTACCGCTAAATGGTTGATACATTATTTCGTTTATTATCAGACAATTTTTAGGATATCCCATATGAAGAATGAAAATTTTAATATTGTCTTTTGTTCTCATATCTTGTGGGTATTCAATAACAGTGATGATATGTTTTTTGCCAAAACCAGTGTTTTGCCATTTATATTCAATATTAAGTGTATCTTTATGGTTCAAATTACAGATAATGTTTTGCGAATATATTAGCTCCTCTGTTTGGGGAATTGAATCCTTGTTATAATCAAAAAATAAATTCAAGACAAAATTGTTTACTAAATTTTTCCCAGCATTCTTCACTGTTATAAAAATCTTTGCTTCGTTCAAATATTCAATTGAATCTGAAAATACATTAACAAGCTTTAGGTCATATTCAAGTGGAGTGATATAATTTTGTTTGCCTGGCGTACATCCGGATGAATCAAGTGAAGATCCCCAATTGGTGGAATCGAGAGAGTTGGTATGCGCTTCAATTCTTTCAAGCGATTTACCATTTACACCACCCCAGGACGATACGTAAAACATGCTGTCTATCTTTACATTTCTGTTATCATATAGTACAATTGCATCTGTGGAATTATTCATAAAATATGTTGGCAACGAGTTTGATTCAATACTTTTATAATTTCCACTTCTATAATTAAAAAGTAAAGAAGTATCCTTTGTGATGACAACATAATCAAATGGTTCGAAAAGAAAATTTGATGAAGTAATTTTGTATTTACTATTTGAATTTTTGTTACTTAATTCCCAATCTTTAAGGTTTATTTTATATTGTGAATTGTTGTATAATTCTATCCATTCAGGTTCACCACCTACTGGTGCATACATTATTTCGTTTATCACGACCGTTCCATTTGGATAACCACTAATTAATTTTGAATAAAAAATATTATTGAGTGTATCTTCATCTTCAGGATAATTTGCTTTAAAAATGAAGTTGTATTCCTTTACTGAATCAATTAAGAAATAAGTAATAACACTGGTAGTAACATCTGGTAGTAATAGGATATTTAGGGAATATTCTGAAATAATTTCTTCGTTAGTGCATAGTGAATCTGAATTTAAATCGTAATAAATCAGCAGGTGAAAGCTTTCAATTTTGGCTTTTCCTATATTTTTTAAATGTATGTTTATTTTAAGAGTTTCCCCAATAATAGGAAAAGCGGGGTCGTATGTTATGTTATGGATTTTTAAATCAAAATCTTTTTGTGAGATAGAATTTTTCTTACCTGGGGTGCAACCCTCGGGATGAGTTGATGAACCCCAGTTGGATTTAGAAGTTGAGGGGGCTTCTGTACTAATTCTTTCAAGCGATTTTCCACCGCTCGAGCCACCCCAATAATAACGGTAAAACACACTATCGATGACTCCACCCCGATTGTCATAAATTACAACTGCATCACTATCATTGTTTAAAGCTGGTAAATTTGGTACATTAAAAATTTTGCATTTTACATTTTGCCTTATTTCAAGAAATGTAGTTGAGTCCTTTGTAATGATTATAAATTCTTTTGGTTTAATAAAGTAATTATTTGCAGATATTAAATATCTTGAGGAAACTTTTGAGTCGGAAATTTTCCAGTCACGAATGTCAATTGAGTCGTTGGTCGTATTAGTCAGTTCAACCCATTCTGGCTCAGGAGAAGCTGGACGATACATAATCTCGTTTATTACAATCGAATATTTTTTTACTCCGTAATTTATTTTTATCGTTTTTAAGTTATTTGATAAATTATCGTCTCCTGCCAGCTCAGCAACGATAATAAATTGCAAACCGGAATTGTTTAACCATGGTATAAAAATTTTTTCTGACAATGTATCACCTGGATTTAATGTTGTTTCAAATTCAGTTCTGATAAAAAATTCTGAAGTTTGTGGTATTGAGTCATAATTTGTGTCGATGTAAAATGCCAGATTGAAATTATTTATTGTTTGATGCCCCAGGTTTTTAACTAATATTGATAGAAAAATTGAATCACCCATTGCTGGATATAGAGGATCTTGAATTACTTCGATGATTCCTATATCCTGATTTGATTTGGCTGAGATAGTAATATTATCAAATCTAATAGTAGCAGTTGTACCCGAACCATTTCCCAGAATATTCCAGCGAAAAATAACACTCTGGTTATTCAATGCTTCTGGAAGTACAAATGCTCTTTGAATATAATTTGTATGTCCTGGATATTTGAGTGTATCGCTTATTTGTATATTAAAAATTGTACCACCATCGGTTGAAGCTTCAAGTAAAACATCTGAGTCGTGTGTTGAAGAACGCCTTTCAAAAAATTTGATGGAATCTACAATCCTGTTTGAAAAATTGAAAACGGGAGAAATAAGAAATTGTTTAATTTTTGCATTCGTGGAAATCACACAGTTTGGTGTAGAATATGATGTGCCTGTAGTAGTTGTGAAATCATTGGTACCTGGGGTTCGATTTTGACTTGATAACCAACCATTTGGAAGTGCTGGTGGTGTTATATGTGAACTATCAAAATTCTGGAAGTAGGGGAATTGGGATATTTGTGCTTTCAGAGAAGTGACAAGAAGAAGTAAAAGTAAATATGTTCTCATAATTGCCTCCTAAAAATTTAGGATGCCGCCCGGGATGCTGTTATAATTTAAAATTTTTATTTTAAAATTAAAAACTTCTTTGATTCACTGTAAAATTTATTGGATACTGATTTTGCTTCTAATCTATAAAAATAAACCCCACTTGATGGTAAAGGTGTAAGATATCTTTGAAATTCGTATAAATTTAAATGCGTGCTGTATTTTCCAGGTTTTAAGTTTTGATTTATTAATGTGAATAAATCTCTACCTAATACATCGTATATTTTTAATATTACATATGATTCCTCAGGAATGTTGAATGAAATATTTGTTTCAGAATTAAAAGGATTGGGATAATTTTGATAAAGTTTATACTCAATAATACTTAAAGGTTCTTCGACATATAATTTTCTTAATGGTTTTGCGAGTTCTGCTATTGAAGAGGTTAACAATTGTGTTGCCTTTAATAAAAGATTTGGGCTTAATTTTTCATAAAGGTCCATTGGAGTATGATAGAAAGGATTTGCACCACCCCAGATTTCTTCTGGTGTGCCTTCTGCAATATGAAGTGCATTATATCCGGCTAAAGCAAATGGTCCATAATCACTTGCTCCTGAATTATCAATAACTGGTTCTAAAAAGATATTTAAATTGTGTTTTTGATTATAAGTTAAAATTGAATCGATCATTGAATTGTATGTTTTGTAACTGCCGACAATTAACCGGGGTTGTATGTGACCGATTGGATAGCCAATCATATCTGCATTGATAGCGCATTGAATGTTTCTCTTGTTTGCTCTGGCGTTAAAAGCGTGGAAGGTACTGCCGAACATACCAAATTCCTCGCCCGATACCAGGAGAAAATTAATAGTTGACTCGAATTCGTAATTTTTTAGAATTCTGGCTGCTTCAATTACAGCGGCAGTTCCAGAAGCATTATCATCTGCTCCAGGTGCTGAGGTTTCATAGTTATAACTATATGAGTCATAATGGGCAACGAAAATAAATTCATTATCGGGTTTAATAGTTCCTCTCAATTGTGCAACAATATTGTTCGTTTTATGAATTAATTGTGATGGTAAAGTATGGGTTCTATTGAACCATGTCTCACCACCATTGCTTGAAAGAAGCAGATAACCGTTTGAGCCGCAAATTAGCAGTTTATTATTTGGTAAAGATATAATGTTGTTCAATCGAACGGTCCATCCTTTATATAAATATTGGTGAAACCAGGAATCTCCACCATTTGTGGTCTTTAAAATATTCCCTGAAGCTTCAACTAAAAATCCAGTTAATGAGTCGGAAAATGTAATTCCTCTATAATCGCTACCATAGATTGCATTTAGTTCTATTCTTTCCCATATCTTACCACCATCGGTTGTTTTTAAGATAAAGTTTCCGCTTACTATAATCCAACCTTTTAACGAATCTATAAAGTAAACCTTACGGTATTCACTTATGCTATTTGCTGGTGGTGTTTGAAATTCCCATGATAATCCGGAATTAGATGAAAAGAGAATCTTCCCATTGTTACCAACAGCCCATGCATTATTTTGATTTAAAAATTGAACATCGTATAAATTTTCGTTTGTACCTGAAATTATAGATTCCCAATTTGTTCCTCCGTTTGTGGTTCTTAAAATTTTACCATTTCCACCTACAATTAATCCTATACTGCTACTTATAAAGCTGATTCCATACAGTGATATTGCAGTACCACTATTTTGCTGAACCCAGGTGTTTCCACGATCTGATGTTTTTTTAATAAGTCCACCACTTCCAACAATCCATCCAATAAATCTATTATAAAATTCTATATCATTAATTGCGTTGCTTGTTTGTGTATTCAGATATTCCCAATTTTCACCTGAATCGACGCTATATACTAATGCTCCTGAAGTTCCTCCTATCCAGAGATGTGATGGAGTTAGGAAATCAAAACAGGAAAAACCGGCTTGCCCAATTGCATATTCTTCAAACTCAACATTTAGTCCAGCAGAATTAAGTCGATTAAAAATATAAACCCCAGCTGAATCTTGCTGGGGTGAATATTCATATCGTGTTTGAAAATTCTGTAAATCAATGATAGTTTTCCTGATGCTATCAATTGATACAGATTGTATTATATCCTTTAACAGATCACTTTGTGAGTACGAATTATAACATAGAAAAGTTAATAGTAAAAAAGATATAAAGTTTTTGTTTCTATTTCTCACTTTTTATATTGTTTTGTCAGTATTAGTTTGCCGTCTGAGTTGGCTTTTATCCAGTAACCCTTACCCGGCATTATTATATCTGCTTTTTTGTAACCGTTTAGATATTCATAGAAATTAGAACCGATTATTCCATCTGGAATTGTAGTAATCGAACTAATATGAATTGGTTCGATAATAGAACCTATCAGATTCCATCCAGCTTTTACATCTATGGTGTCTGTATTAATTTCTTCACCATATAATTGGATATCAGATGGATTTTGAAATTTTAACCAGTAACCTATCTGGTTCGATAATGTAGTTGTAGAAATATATCCACCGTCGTATTTAAAGGCATTTGAATTTGAATTTGGAAATACATTATTCAGCGAATAATCCTCTAATTTTATTGGAATAGAAACCAGATTCCACCCGCTGTTGTAATGATAAGTTTGCAATAGTATTTTCGAATAATTTCCAAAATCTATTGAATTAAAATCTGTATTTGTTGTTAAATCTAAAACATAAGCTTTCTTACCTGCGTTTTCACCGTATATTGTATTTGTAAAATTCGGATGATCGTATCTGGGTATCGATTGATACCAGTTAGTATGTAAACTTTCTTCAACAGTATAAGTATCGCGTGGAAGATTTTTAAAATTGTAATATCCATTTTCATCGCTTATAGTACGATCCTGTAATATTCCGTTTTTATAAAGTTTTACTACCCATCCGGAAAGTGTAGAATCTCCAACAGTAGAACTGTCTCTGTTTAAATCATAATATATTTTGCCATTTATGCTTCCGAGTACAACTGGTTTAGCGAGTTCCGCCACAGAGGCAAGCATTAATTGAGCTCCTTTGCGGATTAAACTTGGTTTAAGTTTATCGTAAGTGTCTTGAGGTGTGTGATAGTATGGATCTGCACCGCCCCAGATTTCTTCTGCAGTAGCTTCAGCGACATCAAGAGCATCATAGCCGGCGAGTGCAAATGGTCCATAATCACTGGCTCCAGTAAAATCTACGATAGCAGTCAATGTTAATCCTATGCCGTAGCGTTGGTTATAAACAAAAGATGAATCCACAAGGCGGTTGGTGGTCTGATAACTTCCCACTACCAAGCGTGCTGTATCAGCCGTTGTTGGATATCCAATCATATCTCCATTAATAGCGCCGATAATGTTTCTGCCTTCATCTCTTGCTTTAAATGCATAGTGGTCGCTTCCGAACATTCCCAGCTCTTCTCCAGAAACTGCTACAAATCGTATTGTATTTTCAAATAATTTTCCAGCACATACCCGTGCAGCTTCCATCACTGCTGCAGTCCCAGTAGCGTTATCATTTGCTCCAGGTGCTGTAACTGTTGGATTGGTACGACTATATGAATCATAATGGGCAACAATTACACATTCTTTTTCGGGATGCACAGAACCCTGTATTGTTGCAACAATGTTGTTTGATATGTGAATATATTGAGAAGGTAGGGAGGAAGTTTTATTAATCCATTCGTTCCCACCATTGGAGGTTTTATAAAGATATCCATATGAACCACAGGCGTATACATTGTTTATGTTGGCAGCTTTTATATTTGTAAATCTACTGCTCCAACCTGAATGGGAATAAGTGACTGACCAGTTTTCTCCACCATCTGTTGTTTTAATAATTATTCCAGAATAATCAACAGCCCATCCGTTTTGTAAATCGGTAAATGAAACCCCACGAATAATTGAATCAAGTCCAGCAGGCACATTTTTGCGAACCCAATTTATTCCACCATTTGTAGTTTTTAAAATTACTTTTCCATCGCCAACTATCCATCCATTTTGATTATTTATGAACGATACGGCTCGCAAGTAGTTTGTTACACCAGCAGGTGGTGATTGTGCTGTCCAGGTTAATCCACCGTCTGTACTACGACGAATAGTTGCAGAAGTCCCAACAGCCCAGGCATTTGAAGCATCCACGAATTGTAACTCTCGCAAAGTTTGAGTTGTTCCCGAAGTAATAGTACTCCAGTTTGTTCCTCCGTTGGTTGTTCTTAAAATTCTTCCACTTGAGCCCACAATTAAGCCGAGCTGTGAATCAACAAAATTAACATCATATAAAGAGTTTGTTACTCCGCTTGTTTGTGTGACCCAGGTGCTACCACCGTTTGTTGTTTTCAAAATCAGACCGCTTTGTCCAACTGCAAATCCAGTATTTTCATCTATAAAGTCAACACCGTATAATTCAAGAGTTGTCCCACTCGGTTGTGAAAACCAGGATTCACCTGCATCAGTTGTCTTTACAATCATCCCACCTGTTCCCACCAACCAGCCAATTGATGGACTTACGAAATCAATATCGTAAATAGTTGTGGTGCCAAAAGCATATGTGTCAAATTCTGCCTGTAAACCCCATTCAACAAATTTATTATATATATATACACCTGCCGAATCCTGCTTGGGTGAATACTCATAACGAGTTCCAAAGTTTTGCAATGTTAATATATAAGAAGCCAAAGAATCCTGAGAAACATTGTTCACTAAAGTTTGTATCACCTGATTTGGTAGACCTGCTCCTTTTGTTGCTTTATATTCTAAAAATTCGCTTTTAGGAATTTCAAGAACCTTGTATGGGTAAGTACTTGCTCTAATTGCATAAAATTCTTGAGGTAAGATTTTAATTATTGCTTTTTCATTGTCCTGCTGTTGAACATAAGCTTTAGGGAGAAACTCCAATAAGGTTTCAAGTGATTGGTTCTCTTTAAATTGAATTTCAACTGTAATGTATTTTGATTCCTGAGCTAACAGGAAAGAAAAAAGAAATGATAAACCAATAATAAAGAAAAATTTTCTAATGTACATATTACTCCTTAAATGATTATTTTATTATTGTGTATTTTAAAAAAAGAATAGGTAAAAAGCAATAATTATATAGAAAAGTTATTTGTATCTATCCTCCAAAATTTGTAACTTGAATAGAAAAATTGTTGAAAACAAACGAGAAACTAAAAAAATGAGCAAAAAAATAGAATTATTTTTTATATCAAGCGAAGTATCTCCATTCTCAAAAACAGGTGGTTTGGCTGATGTGTCTTATGCACTACCCAAAGAGTTACAAAAGCAAGGTATAAATGTCAGTATCTTTACACCAAAATATGCTGTAATAGATGATAATAAGTATAACCTGCAGGATGTACCAAATTCGGAATTCCAAATACAAATTGGCGAGAAACTACTCGAGGGTAAACTGAAAAGTTTACAGATAGAAGAGAATCTTAAAGTTTATTTTGTTGTAAACGACCATTATTATGGCAGATCCGGACTTTATGTGGATCCGGTGTCGAATTCTGATTACTCTGATAATATGGAAAGATTTATCTTCTTTTCAAGAGGTATTCTGGAAGCTGCTAAAAAAATTAATTTAAAACCACATATTATACATTGCAATGATTGGCAAACAGGTTTGATTCCTGTATATCTCAAAACCTTATATTCAGAAGATCCTTTTTATAATAAAACAAAATCAATTTATACAATACACAATCTTGCATATCAGGGAATTTTTGATAAAGGTGAGTATTATAAAATAGGACTTTCATGGGAATTTTTCTCGATTGATGGATTTGAATTTTATGATCGAATAAATTTCATGAAGGCAGGAATTATCTTCGCAGATAAAATCACGACTGTGAGTGAAAAATACGCTGAAGAAATTTGTTCATCTGTTGATTATGGTTATGGTCTTGAGGGTGTTTTAAAAAATCGAAAATCAGATCTGTATGGAATACTGAACGGTGTTGATTATACTAACTGGAGTCCTTCGCGGGATAAATATATTCCCAAAAAATATAATAGCCGGGATCTAACAAAAAAAATTCTGAATAAAAAAGAATTGCTAAAAAGATTTAATTTACCGTTTGATGAAAATATCCCAACCATAGGTATAATATCCCGACTTGCAGATCAGAAAGGATTTGATTTAATCGAAGCTGCAGCTGATGAGTTAATGCAAATGCCGTTACAATTAGTTGTTTTAGGTGTGGGTGAACAGAAATTTCAAAACTTTCTTGAAAGATTAGAAGCTCAATATCCAGAAAAAGTTGGAATTTATATCGGCTTCAGTGAAGAGCTTGCTCATTTGATTGAAGCGGGCAGCGATATGTTCCTTATGCCTTCAAGATACGAACCCTGTGGATTGAATCAACTTTACAGTTTAAAGTATGGCACCGTACCAATCGTTCGAGCAACAGGTGGCCTTGACGATAGCATTGTACAATTTAATCGGGATGAGCAGAGCGGCACTGGCTTTAAGTTCTATGAATATAATAGAGATGCTCTATTGAATGCTGTTAAATTAGCGCTGGAGATTTTTAAAGATAAAACTTTATGGAAAAAATTGATGATTAATGGAATGAAGCAGGATTTTTCCTGGCGAAACTCCGCTAAAAAATATGTGAAGCTTTATAAAAATTTGATTAAATAAAATTCTTTTCCTGAAGATGAACGACATTGGAATATTTCTCGACAGGGATGGAACGATAAACGAAGAATTAGAATTTATTTCCTCACCTGATGAAGTTAAGTTGATTCCCCGCTCAGCTGAGGCAATAAGAGAAGCCAATCAAATGGGACTTAAAGTTTTTGTTATTACAAACCAATCTGGAATTGCAAGAGGTTTTATTAAAGAAGATCAACTAACAGCCGTTCATAACACCCTGGTTGAACTTTTAAATAAAGAGGGTGCACACCTGGATGCAATTTATTTCTGCCCACATCACCCTGAATACGGTGAACCACCCTACAGGATGGAATGCGAATGTCGAAAGCCTAATTCTGGTATGCTTCGACAGGCGGAGAAGGAGTTTGGTATAAACCTTAAAAAATCCTTTGTAGTTGGCGACAGGATAATTGATGTACAAACTGCTCACGCTGTAGGTGCTGTCGGGATTCTTGTTAAAACCGGATATGGAAAATTCCAAATTGAAGAAATTCAAAAAAGTAATATAAAAATTGATTATATTGCAGAAGATTTGTACGATGCTATTCAATTCATAAAAAATAAAATTAAATCAGATAAACATAATGATGAAAAAAATTAAAAACATTTTTCCGATATTGTTGATGACATTTCTGCTGAGTAATTGCTCGAAAGAACCCAACTCTGTAGGTGAAGACCTGCTTTCAAATAACGAGAATTTTATTAGCTACACAATAAATCTGAATTCATTATCATCCAGAGGGTATAATTTAACCACGAGCAATAATTCATCTACCATAATGGTTGGTAAATATGTGGATGGGAACAATGTTATCGAAGCTAAAACATTAATTCAGTTTACTACAACGGCTGTCGATTCTGTGTTTTTAAATTCTATCATCAGCACTGAGATAAAGATGCGACAAATTTACTCAATGCCTGATACCTCCGGGGTTCTTTCCTTCTCAATTCATAAAATGCTTAAGTCCTGGAACGATTATTCTTTTACAATCGATAGCTTGAATTCTGATAGTTACGATCCTGTACCCGTTGCTGATTATGATTTAAATGTGTATTCAAAAGACACTCTCCCAGTAAAATTTGTAATTAACTCTGCATTAGTTAAAAACTGGTTACAGGGTTTAGAAAATTTTGGAATCATTTTCATACCAAAACCAAACAATAACTATGTAGTTGGATTTAAATCCGGGGATCTATTCTCGTATGATGAACCTGAATTGGTCATTACATACCAGCTTCCTGAAGATACCAGCTCCAAAACACTTATACTGAAAGTAAAGCAAGATGCGACTGTCTTTAGCGGAAGTGTTCAGTCGTATCCTAATAATATATTGATTCTTCAGGGTGGTTTGATTAAAAGAGGAGTTTGCAATTTTTCCATAGATTCAATTCCGAGAGCTTCAAGTTTACTGCAGGCAAATCTAATTTTATATGTTGATACTAATTTCTCAAGATTCAGTCCTTTCTCACTTAAAAAAATTCAGGTTCAGGAAATTATCTCGGAGGATTCAATTCCGAAGTTAGGTTCACTTGCTGCAGATAATACACTTTCAGGTGATTCAATAATTATAAATATCCAGCAAATCGTTCAAAAATGGATTGCTCGTAAACCCAACTATGGTATTGCATTACGCGCATACAATGAGTTTACGGAAATTGATAGGATAGCAATATTCAATAGCTATTCTTCAAAACCACCTCGCCTTCAGATTAAATATTTGAGGTTACCATGAAAATTATAAGAAATAAAATTTTTATACTATTATTTATTGTAAGTTGCAATAATTTATTTGCAGCAGATTCACCATACTCGAAGTTTGGGATTGGAAATATTTTAATACCGCAGAACGTAATAAGCTCTGGTAGAGCTGCTACAGGCATTTCACTTTCTTCAATATATTATTCAAATCGCTTAAACCCTGCTGGATTAAATTTAATTGGAAAAACTGTTTTTTCCGCAGATGCTTATTATAATGGGATGCATATCCAGGATACAAAAGCAAATAATTTTTTGAGTA
Organism: Ignavibacteriota bacterium; assembly: GCA_003327435.1. Lineage (GTDB taxonomy): Bacteria > Bacteroidota > Ignavibacteria > UBA10030 > BY39 > BY39. The sequence continues at coordinate 133,647 of QOQV01000004.1, read as the reverse complement.
GTTTCAAATTTTTCGGTTTCGATTTAACCATTCCACTTTCCACATCAAAAGGTATTACAACAAATCTTGGATTAATTCCTTATAGTTCTGTAGATTACACTATCAAAAAAAATGTTGTAATAGAAAATTTCTCAAATGAACTCGAATACAAAGGTGATGGTGGTTTATCAAATGCTTATTTGTCAGCATCTTTCAATTTGATTAATGAGCTCTCATTGGGTCTAAAATTAAACTACATTTTTGGTAACATATATCATCAGATAACGCAAAATGCAGGTGCCTCTAAAACAGAAATTTATCGAGTAACAAAACTTTATAATCTCAATGGAACTTTTGGTCTGATTTATTCAGGTTTAGGGAAACTAATTGGCTTAAAAGAAGCTCATCAAATAAATTTTGGTTTTATTTATTCAAATCAATTTAACTTGAATGCAGAAGTTAATCGTTATTTCGATTTCTATTTTAATCAAAGATTGGTTACACAGGATACTCTGTTGATGGGAAAAAGCAAACTTCAAATTCCAGCTGCATTGGGATTTGGAATCTCTTATGTTTACAATAAGCGTTACCTGTTAACATCGGATATTTATTTTCAAAACTGGAGCAGCACACAGCCAATTGTAGATATGGATGGAAAATTCAAGAATAATTTGCGTTATAGTTTTGGCTTGGAAATTATACCATATACTGGAAAAGTTTCACAACTGCAAAGATTTGGTTATCGTGCTGGTATGTTCTATAATCAATCCTATTTGCGTGTAAATTCAGTTGATATTGATGAGTTGGGCTTTACAATTGGAACTGACTTCCCGATTTTCGGAGATACACGACTTGCACTTGGATTTGAGTATAGCGTAAGAGGTGATAAAAAAGTTCAAAGAGATAAAATTTACAAACTAACAATTGGATTAATTGGGACGGAGCTCTGGTTCGTTCGTCCAGAAGAGGAGTGATTTTATGAAGGTTGCAATTGCAAGTGACCATGCAGGTTATAACATGAAAGAAGAACTCAAGAAGTATTTAAACGAACTCGGGTTCGATTATAAAGATTTTGGTACAAATAGTAGTGAATCCGTAGATTATCCCGATTATGCAGTAGAAGTGGCAAAAGTAATTTCATCAAAAGATTTTAAATATGGAATTTTGATTTGCGGAACAGGCATAGGTATGTCGATTGCGGCAAATAAAATTATGGGCGTGCGTGCAGCTGTATGCGAATCTCAGGAATCTGCAAAATATTCGCGCCTGCATAATGATGCAAATATTCTTTGCCTTGGTGCAAGAATAATAACAATTGATAAAGCTAAAGAAATTACAAAAATATTTCTTGAGACAGAATTTGAAGGTGGTAGGCACTCAAAAAGAATTCAAAAAATTCATCAGTTAACAGGTATTTAAAATTGAGGTAATTATGAATAGTTTATTAAAATCTGACCCGGAAATATTCGACGCACTAAGAAAAGAAATTAACCGACAAAATACTAAACTCGAGTTAATAGCATCCGAAAACTTTGTGAGTTTAGCAGTTATGCAAGCAATGGGTTCGGTTATGACAAATAAATATGCTGAAGGTTATCCTGGAAAGCGATACTATGGCGGTTGTGATTTCGTTGATATTGCAGAGAATCTCGCGCGCGAAAGAGTTAAAAAACTTTTTGGCGCTGAATACGCAAATGTTCAACCTCATTCTGGTTCTCAAGCAAATATGGCTGTGTATTTTTCATTCTTAAAACCTGGCGATAAAGTAGTAGGTATGAATCTCTCACACGGTGGCCACCTCACACACGGCTCACCTGTTAACTTCTCAGGTCAGCTATATAATTTCGTGCCATACGGTGTAAAAAAAGAAACCGGCTATATCGATTACGATGAAGTTGAAACAATTGTCCTTAAAGAGAAACCTAAAATGATTACCGTTGGTGCAAGTGCTTATTCACGAAATATTGATTATAAAGCTTTCAGGGAAATTGCTGATAAAGTTGGAGCTTTCCTGTTTGCTGATATTGCTCATCCTGCCGGACTAATTGCTAAAAAACTTTTGAACGATCCACTACCATATTGCCATGTTGTGACTTCAACTACTCATAAAACATTAAGAGGACCTCGTGGTGGATTGATTCTTATTGGAAAAGATTATGAAAATCCCTTTGGTATTACCGCTCCAAAATCAGGTAGAAGAAAAATGATGTCTGAATTAATTGATTCAATGGTAATTCCTGGTATTCAAGGCGGGCCACTAATGCATGTAATTGCTGCAAAAGCCGTTGGGTTTCTTGAAAATCTACAACCCGAATTCGAAACTTATGCACGACAGGTAATCAAAAATGCGCAGACACTTGCAAATAAATTAATTTCGTTGGGTTATTATATAATTTCCAACGGAACGGATAATCACTTGATGCTAATTGATTTAAGAAATAAAAACCTCACAGGTAAAGATGCTCAGGAAGCACTCGACCAGGCAGGAATTACTGTCAATAAAAATGCTGTCCCATTCGATGATAAAAGTCCTTTGATAACAAGCGGAATAAGAATCGGTACACCAGCAGTTACAACCCGTGGTATGAAAGAACCAGAAATGGAGTTGATTGCTGAGATGATAAACAAAGTATTATCAAATATCGGTAACGAAAAAATTTATAAGGAAGTAGAACAGAGCGTTATAGAACTTTGCAAAAAATTTCCGCTTTATCCTGAATTGCAAAATCTTAGTTGATGATGAGAGAAAATAAAAATACTCCAGCAGAGATAGAAGAAAAAGAGATGACTTTCTTGGATCATCTCGAAGAGCTCAGATGGAGAATTATAAAAATATTAATTGGTATTATAATAGGCGCTGTTATATGCTGGATTTTCATTGATTTCATTGTAAATCAAATACTGATTTCGCCAGTGAACAAAATCAATATTGAAAACCCATCTGGTCCTCAAATTCGCCTACAAAACTTGAAGCCCTTCGGTCAAATTCTGTTATATATGGAAATAACAATTATCGGTGGTGTTTTATTCAGCTTACCAAATTTTTTCTATCAACTCTGGAAATTTATTGCACCTGGACTGTTACCAAGAGAAAGAAAATATATTTCAAGTATAGTAATATTCTCGACATTTTGTTTTATCGCAGGTGTGTTGTTTGCCTATTTTATAATGCTACCACTGGCTTTAAAATTCTTTGCCGGTTTTGGTACAGCTCAAATCGAAAACAATATTGCAATCACAGAATATATGAGTTTTATTATCAGTATGATGCTGGGTGCTGGCGTTGTATTCGAACTTCCTATGGTTTCCTGGTTCCTTGCAAAATTAGGAATTCTAACACCTAAGTTTATGCGTAAATATAGAAGACACGCTATTATATTGATATTAATTCTGGCTGCAATTTTATCTCCAGGTACAGATCCAGTAAGCCAGATTATTCTTGCTGTACCACTTTTTCTTTTATACGAAGTTAGTATATTTATAGCGGCAGTTGCTTCAAAGAAAAAACAAAAAGCTGATGAATGAATATGGAATTAAAAACCATTATAGAACCAATAAAAGAAGATTTAAAAAATTTTGATAGATATTTCAGAAATGCAATGCGTTCTAATATCCCCTATGTAGATATGATCGCCAGATATATAGTGAAGCAAAAGGGGAAACGCATAAGACCTGTTCTTGTACTTTTATCCTCGAGAACCTGTGGTAATATCAACGAAAGTACCTATCGTGGTGCTGCATTGGTGGAAATTTTACATACTGCAACTTTGATCCATGATGATGTGGTTGATGATGCTGACACACGGAGGGGACTTGCATCCATAAATGCAGTGTGGAAGAATAAAATTGCAGTATTAATGGGAGATTATCTCTTAGCAAAAGGATTGTTGCTTTCGCTTGATAATCGTGATCATGAATTTCTCAAAATTATTTCAAATTCTGTCCGAAAGATGAGTGAAGCAGAAATTTTACAAATTGCAAAAAGTCGCCAGCTTAATCTGGATGAAAAAACATATCTGAAAATAATTTCAGGTAAAACTGCCTCATTACTTTCGACCTGCACAGAAATTGGAGCTGTTAGTGCAAATGTTGATGAGCAAACAAGAATTTTAATGCGTGAATTTGGAGAAGCACTCGGTATGGCTTTCCAGATCCGTGACGACTTACTTGATTATATTGGTAAAAAAAGCATCACAGGTAAACCCGTAGGTAAAGATTTAATTGAAAAAAAACTAACACTGCCGTTAATTCATGCTCTTTCAAAAGCTTCCAAAAAAGAACAAATATCAATTCTGAAGATTATTAAAAAAGAAAAGAAAACAGATTTTCATATAATTCTGGAATTAGTTGAGAAATATGGAGGTATTGACTACGCTGAGAGGAAAGCAGCTGAGTATGCTAAACTTGCTAAAAGCAAAATAGTTGCTCTGCCTGATTCTGAAAGCAAAGAATCTCTTCTAAACTTTGTTGATTTTATTATTACAAGAAAGAACTAAGCAGATAAAAATTTACTTTTTCGTCCTTGAAGTATCTCGTTCAACTGTTCTGATACTTAAAACTGGACAGGGAGCTTTCCTGACTACTTTTTCTGCAGTGCTACCGAAAATAATATGCTCGACTCCAGTGTGTCCGTGCGTAGCGATAATGATTAAATCAACGTTCTCCTCAGCTGCTACACGGTTTATTTCTGCAAATGCTTTACCTGTCTCAACACGAGTTTGCCATTTTAATGTATCTTTAATTTCTTTTTCAGCAAGTTTTATTAACTCTTCGCTACCACGTTTGTACATTTCTGCTTCCATACTTGGGAAACCAACCTGACCAAAGCTGAAGTCGGCAGGATAGATTGTTGGCTCGACCACATACAGGAGTAAAATTTCAGCTCCAAACTGCTTTGCAAAGGGTACTGCATATTTCAAGGCGTTCTTGGAATAATCCGAAAAATCAATCGGAACAAGGATTTTTTTTAAACTTATTAAATTATCTGGCGATGGCTGATTCATCTTTACTACTCCTTTAATTTGTTGATATGAATATGAAAAAAAAATAGCAGAAAATCAAACCAATTGTTTGTAATTACCACGCAATTTGTTAAATTACTCCATTAATCTAAAAAAACTATGAACTTGATTAGAAGAGAAGTTTTTAAAATTAAAACTTATGAAACAGACTTCAATAATGCTGTAAAAGTTAGCTCGATATTTAATTATATGCAGGAAGCTGCATCCAATAATGCTCAGGAATTGCATTTTGGTTACGATGAGCTGGTAAAGAATAATCTTTATTGGGTTTTATCTCGTGCTTTGCTTGTGATGAAGGAATACCCAAAATTTTCTGATGAAATCGTGATTGAAACCTGGCCATCAGGTATAGAAAAATTTTTTGCATTCAGGGATTTTAAAATCTTTAATTCCCAAAACAAACTGATTGGTTATGCTATTACAATGTGGTTATTAATGGATGCTAACCGAAAAAAGCCTGTTAAACCGGATGAGTATTTTAAAGATATAAAATTTCCTGAATTAGCTCATGTTACAAAAGAAGTGCCTAAAAAGATAGTTGAACCTGAATTGAAGGAATATATTACTAAAAAGAAGGTTCTGTATAGTGATATTGATGTTAACCAGCATGTGAATAATGTTAAATATATTGAGTATGCGTTTGATGGTTTTGAATTGGAGAGGATAAGATATAGTAAAGCTCGAAGGGTTCAGATAAATTTTTTGAACGAGACGAAATATAATGAGGAGTTGAGTATATATAGAAGTAAATTGAGCGAGAATATTTTTTATCTTGATGGAGTGAAATCGGATGGTGAGTTCGCATTTCAGATGATAGTTGAGTTGGGATAGAATAATGCAGATAATAAATTATTTAGCTTTAGCCAGAATCTATTTTTCTTCGGCTAAAGCCGATTTAATTTTTTTATTTAATCAAAGCCACGAGTTAAAACTCATGGCTATTGTTTATTTCTAACTTTTCAAACTCTTTTTTTCAAAAAATTTTTTTTTACCTGCTTTCACTTCCCTCCTTCTATTATTTCTATTTCTTCCGGAGTTAATTCGTAGAGCTGGTAAACTAAATGGTCTATTTCTTTTTCCCAAGCACTCGTATCTGACTGCGGGTTTTGTTTTTTCGCAGAAAGGATTTTATCTACAAATGCTTCTATTTTCTCTACAATGGACTGGTTGCCTGGAGTGATTGTGGGAAATGGAAGATCTTCAATAAATGCTTTTTTATACCTATAACCCTCTTCACCTAATCCTCCTCCAGCATACCATTTCTTAAAAAAGAATGTGATTGGATTAGAATTTAGCAATCCACATATGTATTTTAAGTTTTTACCTGTCATTAAAAATGATGTTGCTTCAACATAAAAATTGTCAATGTCAAAATAAAATTGAGGTTTTCTAACAATTTCCGAATAAACCACCTTCTCCTTCTCAAACTCGGAGTAGTAGGCAATTTGGTCTTGTGTTTCAAACCATTTATTGCCAGTTTTTTTGCGTGCATTAAAGCCTAAATTTGGATATTTCTTACCAGATTGCTCAAGCTGTCGGATATCGAAATTATCTAAAAAGTATTTCTTTAGAGCTGGAAACTTTTCAATATTTAAATGTAGTGCTGGAAAAGTTCCAATCACCCACAAACCCGCCCATTCGTAATAATATCTTTTTATATCCCGTCCTCGCAGTATTGGTTTTATTATTGCTTCGGTGCGCTGTCGTTCAGTCAGTCCACCGAATCGGGACGATTCGGCTACACTGCAATTATTCAATATTTCATTTCGTTTTTCCGTCGTGATTATAAATGCTTCGTTCAAACCTGTTAATACGCCACGATAAATTTTCACATCCCAATCCTTGAGCGGTTTGCCAATGCGTTCTATTTTTTCCTTGAGTTTTTGTTCAGCATTATTGCCAATAAACCAGGCATCTTTAGTTAGTTTTGTAATTGTAACTCCTTTTTCATTTAACTGTTTATTAAAATCAATATTATTTTCTTTGGTTAATGTTAACGCACGCAAATTGAAAATAGATTTTTCATCTGATAAATTAGTTCCAGAATGACGATTCACCTTTGAATTGGATTTTTGAATAAGTAAAATATTTGTATCAACTGTTGCACTTTCAAAAATACCTGGTCCTAAATCAACTAATATTTTTGGATTATACTTAGAGAAAAATTCTCTTAGAGTTTCTCCATATCCGGCACGCATCCACTTATTTGATGTGATGTAACAGAGATGACCGAATTTCCTCAACAGATTAATCCCTTTTTCATAAAAGAGACAATAAATATCTCCTGTTCTTTCAAATGTTTTATAATTCTGATCTTTGTAAAGGTCAGCATATTTCAATTTACTTTTTTCACTAATTGCTTTCTGCAATTGAATGTAAGGAGGATTTCCAATTACAATATCAAATCCGGAGGATTCATTTACTTTTACTCCAAACATCCATTCCGGGTCAAACCATTCTGCGTGAGTGTTCTGGTCAAATGGATCCCAGCTTGTAATTTTTTCTGCAACATCATTCTGAAAGCCATTTTGCTTTAATGCAATTTTTAGTTTTTCTCTTAATTGCTTTTCCTTTCTCTGTAATTCTAATTTTTCTTTGCGGCTGTTTGTGTAAAATATTTCTTCTCTTACTTCAAACAATTTCTTTTCAAGTTCTTCAATATCACCTGCAACCAGACTCATCTGTACCGGTCGGTTTAATCCAATTAAAGTATTTGCTGCAACAAATTTCGTTTCAAGATTTGGCAAAGCACGAATATCACGATTTGGTTTTGTGTCATCAATTTGTTGTTCAACCAGAAGTGAAATGAAAAATCTCAACTTGCTTATTTGAATTGCTATTTCCTGTATATCAACACCGTAAATACAATTCTCAATCAATCCTAATTTCCTGATGTAATCAATTGATTTATTCTGTAGTGATTGTTCGGTTTCACTACGAATTTCTGCCGGCACTCTGTTGAGTAATCTTTGTTTCCAGATTTTATTTTCCGGATCAAGTTTATGCAGAGCAAGCACAAGCTTATGTAAAACTCCCATTGGGAAAGCACCACTACCACACGCCGGATCCAGAATTTTTATCTTTTCAATTGCATCAATTAATTTCAAAGTTGTCTGCTCATCAAAAGGATTTTCATCAGATGCATAATCAAAAAGCATTCTTAATTTTTGCTCAACTTCCTGATTATCATTATTCAATACTGTCTTTAGATGAGCTACCAGTGATTCATTAACCATATACTCAACAATTTCTCTTGGAGTATAATAGCTTCCTGTTGCTTTACGGGCAGTGGTAGCAGTTTCTGGATTGTAAGATGCCAAAAGATTTTCAAACACTTTACCAAGTAATTCAGGATCAAGTGCAACATCCTGATCAATCGGTGTGTTTTCGTCAATTGTGAAATTATATCGTTTAAGAATAGTGAGAAGTCCGGTTACTTTTTTGTTCTTTCCTTTTTCAAGATAGTTGGATAAATCTGTTTCTGTTTCTTCTTCAAGAAAGAAAAGTTCATCGGGCACTTTTAATCTTGTTTCATTTTTAGGATTATCAGAGAAGCAATCAATTCTTATTTCTTTTCCATCAATTTTCTTATCAAGACATTCAAACAATCCACCGTTGAGGAACGGAACATTTTCAAATTGTTCGAGAAATAATTTTTTATCTTTTATAAATCTGCTATAACGGTAATATCCTTGCTGTAAATAAGCGTCGTTCAGATAACCTTTTCTTTCAGCTTCTTCTACAAAAATTCTACTTTCTTTATCATCTTTTTTCATTTGTGTATTTAGTGTAGCAAAGAACAGATTTTGAAGAATTGCTTTGTAGTAAGTACTGCCGGTTTTGTCCTTGTAGTTAATTATCTTATCAATAAATGATTTATCGAACAAAGCAGACGGCACCAGATTCTTTTCCTTCATAAACCAGATAAAGATAATGCGAGTAATTAATCTTATAAGGTTTTTTGCATTTCGTTTTTCTCTGTCTTTCTCTTCATCATCCGGGAACTCAACCTTATCCATTGCCCAGAAATACCAGTTTGCAATTTCCTGATAGAATTGTTTGGTAACCTTTTCAACACTGAATGCTTCAATAATTTTTTCGAGTGAGGAAAAATCTGCTTCCTCAATTTGTTTTATAAAGGTCTTGTTTGTCTGGTCTTTGCTTACAAAGTAAGTATATCTTCTGAAATTGCTCCAATCTCTTCTACCGGTTGCAAGTGGAATGTCGTAGATAAGTGAGAATCTGAAATCATCTTTATAATCGTAAAAAATAAAAAAGCCCCCGATATATTTTTGAGCATCTCTCAAAAATTTTTTGCCAAGTGTGTATTGCGCCTTTTTACCTGAACGCTCTGAAAGTGGTTTATTTACTTTAGCAGTAAACACAACCATTTTATCTTCATCATTTACTTTGAATTCACCGAACAATGTGCAATCATTAAACTGCTCATCGTTAAGATGTGATAGTGATTCATCCAGTTTTCGGAAAGATCTGGACTTTGCTCTTAAAAGTGAATTCAGGTTATCACTGTTGAATTGGTTGATAAGGTTATCTAATTCTTTCATAGTTCATTTTTATTTTTTTTCTTTGCGACTCTGCGGCTTTGCGTGGAATGAGTTTCTCGCTAAGACGCAAAGACGCTAAGGTTTATAAGTTATTTACTATTCTTGTTATTCCGTCTTTAATTAAAGCTTCATTAAAGTTTACCAAGAGTCCGAGCTTTTTATTAGTTAATCGTAAATAAGTTAAAAGTTGCTTTTTATGTACCGGGGCAATTAATTCAACAGATTTAATCTCAATCACCACTAAATCTTCTACTATAAGATCCGCTCTAAAACCTACTTCCATCTTCAAATCCTTCCAGATGACGGGAATAGGTTTTTGTCTCTCAATCTTTAAACCCAGATTTGATAATTCATACGCTAATATTTCTTCATAAACGGATTCAAAAAGTCCAGGCCCAAGTTCTGAATGAATTTTGTAACAAGTATCAACTATTATTTTTGCAATTTCATTTTCTCTCATAATTCAAACTTGACTTATATTCGAGCCATTTTATCTTTGCGACTTCGCGCCTTTGCGTGGAATGAGTTTCTCGCTAAGACGCAAAGACGCTGGGTTTATTCTTTGCGACTCTGCACCTTTGCGTGGAATATTTGTTTCTCGCTAAGACGCCAAGACGCTGTTTTTTTTTCTTTGCGACTTTGCGGCTTAGCGTGAAATAAGTTTCTCGCCAAGACGCAAAGACGCTAAGTGTTTTTATTCATAATTGCAATAATTATTTCTTTGTCTTCTTTACTCAACCTTTTCTTTTCTTTTTCAAGATAATCTTCACCTAATTCTGTTTTAATTTTATTAATTTCATCAATTGCTTCTTTTAAATCATTTCCATTTAATTTAATATTTGCTATTCTCCTCAATGTAAAATCGGGTAATGTACCATAATCAAGAATATCTTCTCGTAATGTGCGTATAAATTTCTTAACTTCTGTAAGTTTTTGATTAGAATTATCTCTCAACAAAAAATTAAGATTGTTTAGTGCTTTCTTTTCTATGCTTAATTCAGATTTTGGAATATTTGAAGTTGATTTTGATGCCTTAACTTCTTCATACATTTTCCAGAAATCTTCATCTATTATGATATTTTTTGTATCAACTTCACACTTAATTTTATCAAATACTAATTCAAGCGATGATTCGCTCACCTCGATTTTATTATCCACTTTTCTGGCAGTTTTTACAAATAATTTTCCTTTTTTAAAAAATACAATTAGTTCTTCTTCTGGATATTGTTTACACACTTTAATTCGTTTTGGTAGCTTATCGAGTTTTTTGATAATTTCTGGATATTTTTCTTTTAACTCGTAATACAGTTGAAACATTTTTGTATCAAAACTTTCGCCTTCAATTTCCTCTGGATTTTGCATAATTTTGTTGTATAATTTGGCAGGAGATGGTTCTTCATCAATATCAAATATTTTTGAATCCTCACCAAGTGTATTGTGAATTAAGAACATTTTATTTTGTGCAATCTCTCTTGAACGAACAAGCTCAGCACCTTTTTCAGTGGGAAAGAAATTCACGATGTAAAGCTTTTCAAAAACTTTTTTACTTATCCGATTAATTCTTCCAAGTCGCTGGATAACCCGTACAGGATTCCAGGGAATATCGTAATTAATTACCATTCCAGCCCGATTTAAGTTAAATCCTTCGCTTAATTTGTCTGTGCTTAAAAGTATATCATAATCATTTGCTTGGTTTTCAGATGATGCATCAAAATTATGACTTATTATGGAAATTTTTGATTCAGGTAAAGAACCTGTAATAGTTAATGTCCTTTTGAATATTTCAGGTTTATATTGTTTCAGTTTATTGCTTACATAATTTACAGTGTCTGCGTATTCGGAGAAGATTACAATTTTTCTTTTTGGTTCATCTGGTTGTTGTGGCTCAGCAAGTTTTTTCTCAATGTTCTGTAACAAACAAAGTGTCTTGGGATCGTTTTCTAATAAATTTAATTCATTGAGTTTTTCAAGGATTTCATCAAAAAGTTTTATATCACTATTAATATCTTGCAAAAACTCTTTACCATTCTTAAACTTATTAATTTTATAACGCTTATGTTTTTTGGGATAAACCCCATCTTGGATTTGTTTTTCGTACTCAACTAAATGTTTCTCGATTTCATCTGAATCCAGCTCGACAATACTTTCAAGTAAATCTCTGTCGAGTATGTATTCTCCATTAAGTGGGTTGTCGTTGCCGGTTTTTTCAATGAATTTTACTACAGTTTCAGTTATCCTCTTAAAATTATTTATGCTTTGTTCGAATGCACCAAAAGAACTTTCAAACCTTTTTACAATCAAACGACGCATAATATCAAACAAGTTACGCTGTTGTATGTACTCGAGATTTTTTTCTCTGTCTCTTTTTTTATCGTAATCAAATAGATTTTGTTCAATACCTTCTTCATACTCAAAAGGGCGATAGATAGCACCATTGAATTTTCCACCATCGTCTGGATCGGCAAAATATTTTGTGATAATTTCATCATAAAATTTTGACTGTTCTGATGTAAGTTCATAAAACCATTCGATTGGGTTTTCGACTTTAGATAACTCCTTTACCTCGTTTTTATAAAACGGATTTTTTATTAAATCAAGTCGATTTCTTCTTATGGTAACTGGTTCAATTACACTTCTGATTTGTTTTGCAAGAGTTGTGGTTTTCCTTTTTACTTTGGATAAATCAATTTCGTTTTCTTCAAAGATATTTTTATAGATAGTCTGAACTCGTTGCCTTTTTTTTCTATCCGAAGAATTATGGTATTTTTTTATATATGCTAAATTATCAAATAATCTGTTTAAATATCTAAATTTGAAAATTAAATCGTTATCGAGAGTTATTGTAGATTTCTTTGGAGTAATAAATAAGTTTAAAAGAGATAATACATCCTCAGGTTTGTTATTAAAAGGTGTCGCAGTCAGAAGTATTACCATTCTATTCCTGCATATGTTTTTTAAATACTCATAACCTTGAGTGTCCTGATTCCTGAAACGATGTGCTTCGTCAACAATTATTACTTCGATATCGTTTTTATTATTTACATATTCAAGAGTCTTTTCTAAATCGCCAAGAGATCTAACATCCCAATCAGAAAGCTCAAATTGGTCAAGGTATTTTTTCCAACCCTCCGTCTTATTATCATCTCCGATTAAACCGGGAGGGCAGATTACTACTCCTCTTTTATTCAAATGTTTAGCCACAGCACAAGCAATGATAGTTTTACCAAGACCAACAACATCTGCGATTAAAACTCCATTATGTTCTTCGATTATTGAAAGTGCTTGCTTGACAGCATCAAGTTGATACTGGTAGGTTTTGTAATTATGTTTATTCAGTAATTGTAATAAGTAATTTTTTATATCCTTTTGTTTATATGATTCAATGTAGTGTTTTATAACAAGGCAGAAAGCTTCGAATGGTGTTATCTCTTTTATTAATGTTTCATTATTAAGCAATAAAATTAAGTTTCTTTTTACATCATCCATTTCGGTAATTTTAATAGCCTGTTCCCAGAGATCGTCAAAATACTTTTCAGCTTCTTCAAAGCCGTAATCTGATATTTCAACATTAAATTCGTTTTGCAGGGTTAAACCGGCTTTTGTAAGATTGCTGCTGCCTGTGATAAATAGTTTATTCCTACCAATTTGTTCTTCTTCAAGCTTGAAAATATAAAGTTTTGAGTGGTTAGGTGAATATGTTTTTCGTATAACTAATTTATTCTCTTCAATAAGTTGAATAAAGAATTTTGCCTGTTCGTAAAACTCTTTTGTATCAAACAAATCGCTGTTAATAGAGTTTTTTAATGATGAGAGATAGTTTGATATTTTTTCATCATCAGATAAATTTTCTTCTTCTCCATATTCAACTAATCCATAAATTTCGCGATTGACATTTAAACCAACCAGCACTTTTAAATTAATATTTTTGTTGCCTCGGATTCCCTCATATAACTCCCTTAATCCTGAAAAGTAGAAAAATCCAACTAAAAATTTTAGCTCGTTGCTTTTTGAAATGAGTTCAAGTAATCGTTTTTTAAGTTGTTTTGTTTGTGAGTTGGTTATGAAGTTTGGCATAATATTGTTATTCCGATTAATAATTTAAACCAATGTGAATAATACCAAATATTTCCTAAATTTCAAATCTCCTCCATCAAAATTTTGCCTTGGTGCTTATATCTCTATTTATTTTCTTTGTCGGGGTGAGAGGATTCGAACCTCCGACTTCTTGGTCCCAAACCAAGCGCTCTAGCCGGGCTGAGCTACACCCCGTTTTAACACTTCGATTTCAAATATACAAAACTTAACCTAAATTTGCAATTTGTCCAAAATAACTTTAATTTTATAAGCAATTTATCCAATTTAAATTATTTAAACTTATGAAAAATATCTCCGTTTTATTCGTTGATGATGATGATGAGCTTAGAAGAGCTATTACAGACGGTTTAAAAGAAAATGGCTTTAATGTAATTCCAGCAGAAAGCGGTCCAGTTGCTCTGAATATCCTAAAAACTTTTAAACCAGATATCATAATCACTGATCTTAGAATGGAACCAATGAACGGTTTCGACTTCTATCAAATAGTTAAGAAAAATTCTGAATTTGAAAATATACCTTTTATCTTTCTTACCGCTATTAATGATTTTTTAGCAGAGAAATATAGCAAAGAATTAGGCGTTAATTCCTATGTAACCAAACCAATAGATGTTGATAAACTTGCACTAATAATTAAATCCAATCTAAACCTATGAGTTCAATTCTAAAAAGCGTTTTCTCTATAATAAAAAATATCTTTGAAAAATATCCAATCGTTTTTGCTGCATTGATCATTTACCTTTATTATCTCCTAACTTCTTATAATTTTTTCGCTCATTACAAAGAGAAGCAGTCATTCCTTGATTACATAATGCAGTTTGATTCACTCATTTTTCTCTGGCTTGCAATTGCTGCATACTTCCAGCTCAGAAAAATTAGAAAAGATCATGTTAATGAAGCTATTAAGCGAATCGAAGTTGAAAAACAACTTGAAGTTCAAAAAATTCACGCTAAAGTTATAAACGAGATTACAGAGTTACTTCAGGATAGTGTCAATAATCCGCTGGCAGTTATTTCCCTTGGTACAAAAGAGATAAGAAAAAAATTTGAAGCGGATCCTGAAATTATTGCATGGCTTGATAGAATTGAATCAGCTATGAAAAAAATTCATAACACTATCAGAGATATACAACTGTATGAAACACAAAAACTCTTAGAAGAAACCAATCCTCATTTTCAGGAAACAAAAAAATAAAATTATACTTATTAAAGGGAAAGTGAAAAAGTTATTATATCTTTTTTTGATTGTTTTCTTTTCTTGTCCGCTACATTCTCAAAATAAATATATTATAAATGCAGATAAGTATAATCTGGATTTTGAGAATATATATAAAAAAAATTTGAACAAGAAACCTAAAATTGGACTTGTACTCAGTGGTGGTGGAGCCAGAGGGTTTGCTCAAATCGGGGTATTAAAAGTTTTTGAAAAATATAATATAATTCCCGATTTGATTGTCGGTAATAGCATCGGTGCAATAATAGGTGGACTCTATAGTTCAGGTTACAGTGCAACACAACTTGAAAGCATTGCAGTGAATACAAATTGGGATGATTTGCTTTCTTTACGAGACGAGACAAAACGCACAGATCTTTTTGTTGATCAAAAACAAGCACGCGAAAGAGGCTTTTTATTAATTCGTTTTGCCGGTTTGAATCCTATAATCCCATCTTCAATATCAAGTGGTCAGGAAGTTTTAAATTTCTTAAACAACCTGACCCTTCAGGCACTTTATCATCCATTTACAAGTTTTGATGAATTAAAAATTCCATTTAGAGCTGTTGCCGCCGATGTATCAACCGGTAAGAGATACATATTTGATCGTGGTTCATTAGCTGAAGCTCTTCGAGCCAGTTCTGGAATACCTCTTCTCTTTACTCCGGTAGAAAAAGATTCAGCATCTTTAATTGATGGTGGAATTATTTCCAATATTCCAGTAGATGTTGCAAAAAAAGAAAAATGTGATATTATCATTGTTGTAAATTCAACAAGTGAGATAAATAAACTACCCGAAAACGCTGCACCATGGGAAATCGCTGATCAACTGATGACAATAATGATGCAGCAACCCAATGCATATCAGCTTTCACTTGCAGATGTTGTTATAAAACCAGATGTAAATAATCATCTGGCATCCGATTTCTCAAAAATTGAAGCATTAATTAAAGCAGGTGAAAAATCCGCTCTTGAAAAAGTTAATTTTATAATGTCATTAATTTCTGAAATAAATAACAAGGAAACCTCGGCGCCAGATTCTTTATTACAATTTTCAAGAATCAACTTTTTAGGTGACTCTATATCTACGGAATTAAAAAACTCAATTCTGAATTCTATAAGTTCTAATACTACCTCAATTTCAAAACTTAAACATCTAATAAATAATATTTATTCAGGTGGAGATTTTGAAGATATTTATGTGGAATTGTCGGATACTATTTTAAATTTTCATTTTAAACTTTATCCAATCATAAGAAATGTAAAGATTACCGGAAATTTTGTGGTGCAAACTTCGGAAATAGAAAATATTGTTTATACACTGGTCGATCACAAATTCAATGTTAATAAAGTTGTAGATGTTACAGAAGATATCATTTCAATTTATCGTAAAAGAGGATATAGCCTTGCTCGTGTAAAGTCAGTTAAGCTGGATCCATCAGTTAGAGAGTTATTAATCGAAATTGATGAAGGGATTATAAATACTGTAAGATTTGAAGGAAATCATAGAACTGCTGAGTATGTTGTTAGGAGGGAATTTCCATTACGAAAAGGAGATGTTTTTCAAATTCATAAAGCACAAAAGGGAATTTCAAATATTAAAAGTTTGGGTTTGTTTGAATATGTTCTCCTTGAAATTCAAAGCGATGAAAAATCTAATCCTAACATTGTTGTAAGAATGAAAGAAAGATCAACAGATATATTACGATTGGGACTCGGTGCAAACAATGAACGCGGATTTATTATGAATGTTGAATTAAGGGATGCTAACTTCCGTGGTCACGGTGAAGAATTAGGATTATCTGCTTTCGCTGGCAATAGAGATAAAGGAGCTATACTTGACTACAGAATAAGAAGGATTTTCAATACTTACTTTACATTAAACTTGATGGGATATTATCGAACACACAACATATATACATACAAAAATGAGGTTTCAACTTCAGAAAGGTACTGGAAAAGAGTTCAGGATGGAGAATATCGATTAATTAGATATGGTGGGTTGCTGGGTTTTGGAACTCAAATGGAACGCCTTGGAAATATTATGATTGAGTACCGATACGAGCAGCAGGAAATAAGAAAACTTATTGAGGGTGGATATTTTCCAGAAAAATATCCCATTGCAATTTTGAAAATCGGCAGCATTATCGATACAAAAAATTCCGCAAACTTTCCAACTTCAGGTATGTTTTTGTCGATTATGTATGAGAACGGAATTAAAAGTTTAGGTAGTAATATATCATTCACAAAGTTAAGTATTTCTTATGAGAATTATTTGACAGTGTTCTTTCAGCATACTTTAGGCATAAAGATAAATTTCGGTGCTGCTGATGCTACATTGCCATTGGCTGAACAATTTTCAATTGGCGGACTAAATTCGTTTTTTGGTTTGCGACAGTATGATAGCCGTGGCAGGCAAACTTTACAACTTGGTGGGGAATATCGAATGCGACTACCATTTAGCATTATTTATCCAACCTTTGCATCATTTAAATATAATTTAGGTATGATTTCGAGCATACCGCAGGAATTAAAACTAATCGATATGCGACATGGATTCGGTTTCCAAATTGGTATCGATTCACCGATAGGTGCTGTGAATGCTGCAGTTGGGCGAAGTTTTTTCCTCCCCAAAAAAGTTAAAACACCTCCTTCAGTAGGACCATGGCTGTTTTATTTCTCAATTGGTTATGATATTGATTATTAATTTCTTAATTTTCACCAGAAAGATATGACTTTTTTAAATCCATTAGCACTCTTAGGTTTGATTGCAGCTGTTGTACCCGTGATAATTCATCTTCTGAATTTGAGGAAATTAAAAACCATCGAATTCAGTACTTTAAATTTTTTAAAGGAATTACAACAATCCCAAATTCGTAGATTAAAACTTCGACAGTTGCTATTGCTAATTATTCGAACTCTTATAATCATTTTCATTGTGCTTGCATTTTCTCGACCAGCACTAAAAGGTACAATTCCCTGTAAAATCGCTCAGCACGCAGCATCAACAATCGTTCTCATTTTTGACGACTCGTTTAGTATGAGCGTACGGGATGAAAACGGCGAATACTTCAAACAGGCAAAAGATTTTGCCCTCTCAATAATAGAACTTGCCAATGTCGGAGATGAACTTTACTTAATAAAACTTTCAGAGCTTGAAAATTCTGAATTCCACCCGGTTAGTGATAAACATATTTTAAAGCAGGCAATAATCGAGAGTAAAATTTCAGAAGTATTTTATCCAATAGATAATGCAATAGGAATTACTGCCCGCATAATGAGCAATTCGAAAAATGCTAACAAAGAAGTTTACCTGATAAGTGATTTTCAAAAAAATTGTTTTGACTTGCTGAATAAAAATAAAACACAGATATTCAGCAATGATGTGAAATTCTTTATTGTGAATATTGGTGAAAAGGAATTTCCAAATACCTGTGTGGATAGTGTAGAAATAAAAACAAAGATTTTTGAAGTGAATAAACCGGTTATTATTAATGCCAATATAAAAAATTATAGTAATATCGGCCAGACAAATCTCGTTGCAAGTTTATATTTAAATGGTGTACGTTCATCTCAGAGGAGTATTGATGTAAATTCCTGGTCTGGTACATCAGTAGAATTTATGGTTGTACCAAAAAACACCGGCTTTAATAGAGGATATGTTGAACTTGAAAGCGATGCAATTGAACTTGATAATCGTAGATATTTCTCGTTCTATGTACCGGAAAAAATTTCTATACTGATTGTTTCGTCAAAAGAAGATAATTCAAAATATATCAAACTTGCTTTAAGTACCAACAACATATTTCAATATAAAGAAGTGGTGGCTGATAAAATTCTCTCAGAAAACTTGGTGAATTACGATGTAATAATGATTTTTGAGTTTGATAGGATCACTGGAGAAAGAATTTCGAGAATAAAAAATTTTGTAGAAGCAGGAGGCGGTTTAATTATTTTCCCAGATAAAGACTCGGATTTAAGTAGCTTTAACAATTTTATTTCAGAACTTGGCCTAAGGCCAGCAGATGGAATTTTACGGACTGCACCCGCTACAAGTTTTTCTTTTAACAAAATCGACTTTGATCATCCAATCTTTACCGGTATTTTTGTTGAAGAAAACAGGAAAGGTGAAAGAACAATAAGCTCTCCACAAATTAATTTATCTTTAAAACTTAAACCAACAGAAAAAGAAACTCAAATTATAACTCTGAGTGGCGGTTATCCTTTTTTAATTGAGACCAAAATAGGTGATGGTAAAGTGCTTACTTATTCGGTTGCAGCCAATTTAAATTGGTCTGATTTTCCAATCAAAGGAATATTCGCTCCATTGATTTACAAATCTATAAGTTATTCGGCTGCAAGTAATTTGCAAAATGAATCAAAATTAACAGGAGAAAATGTTCAAATAAAATTATTGAAAAGATCCTTAACACAACCTCGTCTAAAACTTATCTATCCAGATGGTAATGAAGAGATCCTGAACATCAATGAAAGAAAAGAAGAAAATTTAAATATTTTGAAACTTGGAAGGTTAAATTTATCTGGTATTTATGAATTGAAGGATGAAAAAAATACCCTGAATCTAATTAGTGTTAATACAAACAATTTAGAATCGGATCTTAGAAAAATTCTTGTTGATGATTTATATGAATATTTCGATAAATTGGGTGTAAAGAAGGATATGTTAGAATTAATTAGTTCAGGAGCTGATATTAAAGCAACGATACTTACATCCCGTTACGGAACGGAACTATGGAAAATTGCTCTGATAATTGTTTTGCTCTTAGCTTTGCTTGAAATGTTTATCGCTGCTGATCGGAAAAAGGCATAATTATGGAAAAAGAAAAATCTATAGTAGTCGGTTTAAAATTACCACAAATCAGCGGTGAGCAAATTGGAGATTACCTTGATGAGCTGGAATTGCTTGCAGATACTGCAGGATGTGAAGTGCTGCAACGCGTTGTACAGGAACGTCAGAGAATAGAGGCAGCAACTTTTATCGGAAAAGGAAAAGCAGAAGAAATTGCAAAAATTGTTGAGGAAAAAGGAATTCAAGTTGTAATTTTTGATGACGATTTATCGGCTGTACAGGTTCGTAACCTTGAAAGAATTATAAAATGCAAAATTGTTGATCGAAGCGGTTTAATTCTTGATATATTTGCGAAAAGGGCAAAAACCAAAGAAGCAATGACGCAGGTTGAACTTGCACAGCTTCAATATATGTTGCCACGACTTACAAAGATGTGGACTCACCTTTCCAAGCAATATGGTGGAATTGGCACAAAAGGGCCTGGTGAAACGCAGATTGAAACAGATCGCCGTGCAATCCGTAGAAGGATAAAAATTTTAAAGGAGAAGTTAAAAGATATCGAACAGGAACGATACATTCAAAGAAAAAGTCGGCAGGATTTTTTAAGAGCCGCTTTAGTAGGTTACACAAATGCCGGTAAATCAACTCTTATGAATACACTTGTTGGTTCAGATGTTTTTGTTGAGGATCGCTTGTTCGCAACTCTTGATACTACTGTTCGATTAATGAAGCTTTCCAATGCACAGAAAATTTTAATTTCTGATACAGTTGGATTCATAAGAAAACTACCACCAAATTTGATTGCATCCTTCAAAAGCACACTTGCTGAAGTTGTTGAATCTGATCTTTTAATCCATGTCGTGGATGTAAGTCACCCACTGTTTGAAGAGCATATTCAGGTTGTTAATGATACAATTCGGGAACTTGGTGCTGAATCGAAACAAACAATTCTTGTATTTAATAAAATTGACCTTCTAAAAGATAGAACCCTGTTAACTGAATTATCTAAAAAATATAAAGATTCAGTTGCAATTTCAGCGAAGAGAAACATTAATATATCAAATTTGAAAAATAAGATATTAAACTTGATATCCGATGATTTTATTGAGAAGATTGTTGAAACTGATCATAAAAATTACGATGTGATTTCTAAACTATATCAAATTGGTGAGATATTAGAAAGAAAATTTAGAAATCAGAAAATTTACCTGAAAATAAGATTCAACAAAAAACAATTGGGTAATTTTTCCAAAATTTTATCAACTATCGGAAAATGATGATGAAAACCTATTTCAAGATAATACTGGTTCTTTTTGCGATTGTTTTAATCAACGGTTGCGGAATTTTAAATTTGCATACGCGAAATTTTAATGATGCTACACTGATTGTTCCTGATTCCATATCGAAGTATTTGTTCTTTCTTGCTTCAGATTCACTTAAGGGAAGGAATACTCCGAGTGAAGGACTTGATATAGCAGCGGAATATATTGCCAGCAACTTCAAAAAATTTGGTCTAAAACCAGCTGGCGAAAATTATTTCCAGAATTTTAATCTGGTAATAACAAATCTTGGAAGCGAGAATCATTTAAAGATATTGAAGAATGGGAATATAAATGATTTTCAAATTAAGCAGGATTTTACACCGTTTGAGATGACCGCCAATGCCGAAGTAAAAGCTCCGTTAGTTTTTGCTGGTTACGGTATTAAATCTAAAGCACATAATTATAACGATTACCAGAATATAGATGTAAAAGGTAAGATTGTACTTGTTCTCAGGCATGAACCAGGTGAGGAAGATTCTACTTCAATTTTCGATGGAAAAAAGTCGACTGAGTATTCGAATGTTTCGCAAAAAGTAAAAATAGCAATTGAAGAAGGGGCTATTGGAGTTCTTGTCGTTACCGATCCGCTGAACCATTCTAATTTGACACCGCGTGGTTTCCCCTGGCCTTCTCTTTCTAAGACAATCCCACCTGATGCTTTGCCGATGACCTTGAATTTAAATGAACCAAAAGTACCCGTTGTACAGGTGGGGGAAAGCGTAATCGAGTTGCTATTTGGTAGCATTGACTCACTGAAAAATATTCAAGCTAGAATAGATTCAACTCTTCAACCTGTATCTTTCGAATTTTCTGATATTGAAGTGAATTTAAAAACAAGTACAATAGTTACTGAAAAAGCAACAAAAAATGTTGCAGCTTATATTGAAGGTGCGGATCAAGAACTGAAGAATGAGGTTGTTGTTATTGGTGCGCATTATGATCATGTTGGCTACAGGCGAAATTCAGAACCTGGAACAGATTCAATTTATAATGGTGCTGATGATAATGCTTCAGGAACAACCGGCGTGCTCGCAATTGCAAAAGCATTTTCAGAGTTAAATACCAAACCTAAGCGGACTGTCTTATTTTTAGCTTTTGCAGGTGAAGAAAAAGGTTTGTTGGGTTCAAAATATTATGTGAATTTTCCACTATTCCCAATTGAAAAAACTGTAGTTATGTTAAATCTGGATATGATTGGTAGAAATAATGAAGATTCACTTTTTGTAATTGGTGCCTCACATTCACCTGACCTGTTAAGAATTGTTGAGGAGGAAAATAAAAATATTAATTTTACTCTGGTTACTTCAAATGAATACTTTGTTGGTGGGAGTGATCATGCAAGTTTCTACCGTCGTGATGTACCAGTACTATTTTTCTTTACAGGCGAACATCAGGATTATCATAAAGTTACAGACCATGCTGAATTTATTAATACTAAAAAACTCGCAAGGGTATCGAGATTGGCATTCAGAACTGCATGGCGAATTGCAAACGAAAATAAACATTACAAATTAATTAAATAAAAAAAAATAAAGGAGAAAAAATGAAAAAAAATATTTTTATCGTAATAACAACTGTTTTAACATTACTTTCGAGCTCGATTTACGGACAGGACAAAATTAAGCTTGAGTATAAATTCGAAAAAGGAAAAACTTATCTCTATAAGGATGAAACCGTTGGGGATATGACTCAGGAGATGATGGGCAGAGAAATGAAAATGAAAAACGAAAGTAAAAGCTTAGTTCGTTTAGTTGTGGATAATGTGGACAAAGATAATAAAGCTACATTAATTGTATCTTCCGATTCTGTGACAGTGCACAGCAAAACACCTATGCGCGATACCACAATTTCAGTAAAAGAAATTGAGGGCAAACGTACAAAGATTGTAGTGTCAAAACTTGGAAAAATATTCGGAAGGGAAACAATTGATTCTATAAAAGTCAGCGGACGAATGTCAGCAATGGCAAATAGAGAAGCTATAAGTTTTCCGCAATTTCCAGAAAATGCTATAGCAGTAGGAGAAAAATGGAAAAGTACTGAAGTCGACACCACAAGCCCTGATAATAGTGGACAATTGATTGTAACCAGAGATATTGAATATACACTGGCTGGCAAAGAGAAAAAAAATAATTACGATTGTTTTAAAGTAACTTTCACTGGCACAAGTTCAACAGAAGGTAAGTTTAATATGCAGGGAATGGAATTTTATATTGAAGGTAGCGGTAAAGTAAAAGGATCATTTTATTTTGCCACTAAAATTGGAATGGTAATTGAATCTGAAAGCGAAACAGAAAGTGAAATGACATACGCATCAGTTGGTGAAAATCCTATGACTATACCTATAACTCAAAAAATTGTATCAAAGCGTACACTCGTAAAGTAAAAATGTTCTGAAAATATTTTTATAAAATGAATAAGGGTAGATTCGTATTTTTATTATATTTTTGCTTCTATGCTTACGCACAGGATAGTGAGAATATTGGTAAAAAGTTTTTTGATCCTGAATACAAACTAAGGCGCAGTAAATTAATACAACTTATGGATTCAAATTCTGCTGCAATATTGAGAACAGCAGAACCAAAGCTCAGATCTAATGATGTGTATTATCCGTTTAAACAGGAGTGTAATTTCTTCTATCTTTCGGGTATAGATGAACCGGATTATTTTTTAGTAATTTCATCTAAAAAAGTTGAGTTTAACAACAGAAACTTTTTCTCATTACTTTTTGCACCTATGAGAGGTAAGGATACAATGTACATCAGTGGAGAAGAAGTTGTTTTAAATAAGAGCAAATTTTACGAGGTGTTTGGTGATTTGCTGAAAAACTCGAAGACAATTTATATTTCTGCGCCTGAATATAAAACTATTAATGACTGGTTAAATAATAAAATTTACATATCTGAAAAAGTCGCTAAGAATACACTTCGGGAAAAATTCCCTGAGCTTCAGGTTAAGAATATCACAACTCTAACTTCACCTTTAAGAGAAATAAAATCCGAAAAGGAAATTGCTTATATACAAGAAGCTATTAATATAACTGGAGATGGGTTAATTCGTGCAATACAAAAATGTCGTCCGGATATGTACGAGTACGAAATTCAGGCAGAAATTGAATATGAATTTAAAAGGCAGGGCGCTACTGGTACAGGATTTCCCTCAATCATTGCTTCAGGAGAAAATTCTCTTATTTTGCACTATGACAGGAATAATAGAAGAATGCAAAGAGGGGATGTTCTATTGATGGATGTTGGTGCTGAGTACAACTGGTATTCCGCTGATATAACCCGCACAATTCCTGTTTCAGGAAAATTTACAGAAGCACAAAAAAGGATTTATTCTGTTGTTCTTAAAGCACAAAAGGAAACAATAAATATCATTAAGCCTGGTGTTACAATGAGTGAATTAAATAAGAAAGCCAGTTCAATCATAGAAGAAGCTGGTTACGGGAATTTTATAAAGCATTCAGTTTCGCATAGCATTGGGCTTGATGTGCACGATGCCTGGTCAAGTGATACTCTAAAAGCAGGAATGATAATAACAATTGAACCTGGAATTTATATTCCAAAAGATGCTGAAGATTTGCCACCTGAATATCGAGGTTTTGGAATAAGGATAGAAGACGATGTTCTGGTTACTGAAGATGGACATAAAGTTTTATCTGAAAAAATACCGAAAGAAATAAGTGAGATTGAAAATTTAATGAGGAAAAATTAGCTCTATTTTTCTTTTAGAGAATTGAAACCAAATGAAATAGTAGCCAATACCAAAAGAATATAACCCAAAATAAAATATTCCCAGCTAAAACGTGTTGGAGCAAAGCTCAAAAATATTTCCTGTAATTCTGGGTTGTATCTGATTTCTGACAATCTTGTTAAAAGGTTGTTTTTGATTATTAAACTTGCATAGTCGTAAGTAAATGTAATAAAGATTATTAAAGATCCAGTAAATAGCAACAACCATTCATAAATTTTAAGTTTTACCCGATAATTTCTGCTTTGTAATTCAATTATTAGCACTCCAATTTTTATCATTAGAATCGAGCAAAGGATTGGTGCAAGTACCGGACCAATCCAGGTTATCGGTATTAAAAAAAGTACATCCCAGGTTAAGAAACTTTCTGGCCAATTTAGAAAAATTTTTAACCACACATAATAAAATATATCCCAGACTCCAAAAGAAATTAGGAAGTAGGCAAATCGGTTATAAAAATTAATCCCTGATAAATGCGCAACAGCGGCAAGAACAATAATAGTTGCGATTTCTCTTAATATTTCTACTATATAAAGTGATGGTTTGAAAAATTTTAAGGGAAATCCGAAGCCTTCAGGGAAATATAATTCTCTTAAATAAACAACAACAGCTGATTCGATCAATGCAAATCCGACTGCAAAAATGGTAACAAAAATTAATTTGTTATACTTTTTTACATTATCCATTTTTAATCAAATAATTTTTTATAGCATCTGCGTCGCTTATGCTGGCGTGCATCAAAATACTTCCAGTGTGCTTGAACTTTGTAATTCTCTTCAAGTTCTGGATTCGACTCTGCTGAAATTATCCCCTTTTCGATTGCTGTTTTGGCAAGTTCTGTTATCAGAAGAGCATCAGCACCCTTACCCTGAAGATCAGGTCTAATTGCACCTAAATATAAATCAAGATATTTATGTTTTTTTAGTGCTTTTAAAAGATGAATAAATCCAAATGGGAACAATTTACCTTTTGATTTTTGCATTGCTAACGATAGTGAAGGCATACCAATGACAAATCCCGCTACTTTGTTTTCTTTATCAAGAAGAATTTTAACATAATCAGGAATAATGAATGAAAAATATTTTTTCACATATAATTGAATTTGTTTTTCAGTTAGCGGAACGAAAGCATAAAGATTTACGAATGCCTGGTTCAATACATGAAATAGTTCCTCAGCATAAGGCAGAAGGTCTTTAGATTTTTTGACCTGTAAAACTCTAATACCTTTTCTTTCTAAAACTAAATTTGCCACTTTAAGTGCTTTATCTGGAATTGACTCAGGAACTTTAATTTGGAATTCCAGCCAATCAACATCCTTTTCGTAACCTAATTTCTCTAAGTGAATTGGATAATATGGATAATTATAAATAGTTGCAAGTGTACCTAATTCATTAAATCCCTCAACAAGCATTCCTTCATGATCCATATCTGTGAAGCCAAGTGGACCGTGTGAGCCGATTAAATTTTTTGACCTCGCCCAATTTTCGAATGCTTCAAATAATTTTTTGGATACTTCAATATCATCAATAAAATCTACCCAACCAAATCGTGCATATTTATTTTTCCAGATTTCAATATATTTATTATTAATTATTCCAGCTATCCTTCCAACGATTTCATCATCTTTATAAGCCAGCCACAATTTAGATTCACAATATTCATATGCTGGATTTTTATCAGGATCAAAAGTTTCAAGTTCATCGCTAATTAAAGGTGGTACCCAGTATTTGTTGTTCTTATATAAAGTGAAAGGGAACAAAACAAAATTTTTTAAATCCTTCTTTGTTTGTACTTCTTTAATAGTGATAGCCATATTTTGCTTGGATTGTTATAAACATAGTTTATGTTATAAAGTTGATTTTCATAAGAGTCTTCAGCTATTGTTTTTTTCCCATTCTCTAATTGCGACACCATACCTTACGCCTCTTTCGCTTACAATAATTTCTTTGAAGTTACCATATTTCATAAACTCAATTAAAATAAGTGTTCCTGCTGTAATAATATCAGCCCTTCCTTCTGTTGCATTGGATAGCTCCCGAATTTCTTCTGATTTCATCTTACATAATTTTTTGAAAATTTCCTGGATTCTTTCAAAACTCATACGATGACCACTTATTTTGGTAACATCAAAATCTTTTAATCCTAAATCTATAGAAGCCAGTGTTGTAGGTGTGCCCGCTACACCTATTAGTTTTTCATCTGTGAACTTACATTCTCCTAACTTTTCTATAGCTGTTTTTATGAACTCAGATGCCAAATTTATTTCTGCCTGAGTTGGTGGGTTGTTTTTAAAAAATCTTTCTGTAATTCTTACAGCTCCTACATTAATTGAATTTGTACATTTAACTTCTGTTAAACTCCCCTGTGATATTTCTGTGCTACCACCGCCAATGTCTATAACGACAATGTTGCCATTTTCTCTTATACCGCTTACAGCACCACGATAACTCCAATAAGCTTCTTCGTCGCTTGTTAGGATTTCTATATCAAATCCAATTTCATTCTTAATAAATGCTAAAAATTCTTCTTTATTTGCAACTTCTCTTAAAACGCTCGTACCAAAAGCTACAATTTTATCAGGATTGTGTTCTTCAATTAATTTTTTGTATTCTTTTAAAACTTCCAGAACGCGAGTAAATGCTGGTTTTCCTATAACACCTTCAGCATCAATGTTTTTACCTAATCTGGGAGTGCGTTGTTCGTATGCTAATGTTTCAATAACACCGTTGGTAATTTTAGCGATCAACAACAATACTGTGTTTGTACCAATATCAATAACTGCTATCTTCATAAAAACCTCTTTTTAATTAAGTTTTTGTGTGGCAAAAGCAAGCCACTCGTTTTCTGAAACCTTTTCTAAAATTTTTATACTATGTTTTTTAATTGCCTCTTTAAATTTTTCTTCATCTTCCAATAGTAATCCGGAAAACAAAACTATACCCTTATCTTTTAACTTCCTTTCTATTTCAGGAAGCATATCCACAATTGTTGTAAGCATTATGTTTGCAGTAATCAGATCGAATTTTTCATTTATTTCGTTTAGTGCCTGATTGGATATTTTAATTTTGTTTAGTAAATGGTTTGCCTGAATATTTTCATTAGCGTTTTCCAGTGCCCATTCATCGTTATCAATTCCAAGTGCGCTATTTGCACCTAATTTTATTGCTGCAATTGCGAGTATGCCTGTTCCGGTTCCAATATCCAATACTTTATCTCCATTTTTTATATATTTTTCAAGAAGTTGTAAGGTTAGACGGGTGGTTTCGTGATAACCGGTACCGAACGACATTTTTGGATCTATCTGGATTAGAATTTTTTCTTCTTTTTTATCGTATTCCCGCCAGGAGGGTTTGATCACGAGTTTCTTACCAACTTCGATTGGGGTGATGGTTTTTTCCCATTCCGCATTCCAATTTGTTTCCTGTATTTCACTGATTTTAATTATTGAATTTGATGAAATAGTTTGTAAAAGTTTTTTCAGGTCAGATTTTAATCTGTCATATTTTTCGTCAGTCCATAAAGATTTATCGATATAGCAAAGTAATTCATTATCTCTTTCTTCAAAACCATGACAACCAATTTCAATCATTGTCGGAATCAGTAGCTCCTGTTGCGTTTTGTTCGCACTTATAGATATTTCAATATAAGTTTTCATTTTTTTGTTTTAATTTTAATAGTTACGATAGATTAGGTGTAGTAAAACAGTTCCGACAACTTTGAGACTATTAGGTGAGCATTTATCTGGAGTATCTTCAAGTGTATGCCAGTATCTGTTTGTTTCGTCCGGGTAATTGAAGTCGATAAGATTAATAGTTTTGATCCCAATTTCATTCAGTGGAATATGATCATCGAAAATTTCGATACTTTCTCTGTTTGAAAATTCAATGTAGTTCAATTCTGCAGCAATACTCCAGACAAGTTGGAGAACATCAGGTGCATAGCGAATAGAATATCCTTCCTTTGGTATTTCTAGCTGTGCATCTCCAATCATATCAAGTAATATTCCAAACATTGGATTGTAATCAGCTGGTTTATTTTTTGCGAAATATTTTGAACCTCTAAGGTATCCTGATATATCGTTAGGTTTTGCATAATCTTCACCATCAAAAAGTACAATATCAACACCTATTTCAGGTGGATGAGATTTTAAAATTCTTGCAATTTCAAGTAGTACGGCAACACCACTTGCACCATCATTTGCACCTGGGATTGGTTGCTCTCTTTTGGTTGGGTTCGGATCCTGATCTGCCCAGGGGTGTGTATCCCAGTGAGCACATAGTAAAATTCTTTTCTGTGCACCTTTATTGAATGTTACAATTATGTTGGAAAGAGATAAAATTTTACCATAAGCATTATCGGTAAAATTCTGTAATTTTACCTCATCAGCATATTTTAAGAGTTCGTTGAAAAGAAAATCTCTACAAGCTAAATGTTGTGGAGTGTTTGGTACACGAGGACCAAAATTGACCTGTGCATTTAAATATTTAAATGCATTTTCACCATCAAATGCAGGGATGACAATCTGTTTTTTTACAATTTGAGTACTTTTTTTATCTGATTGTTCACCGCATCCGCAAAGCATTGAGGTTAACAATATGGTAATTAAAAACCTCATAATTTAATTGAAACTTACAAAAATATTTTCAAAGGTGCAAGCCTTATCAGTAATACTTTGCAAGGATATTTACAATTTTTTCTTCTATATCTTTATATTTTTTAGAATTAAGTGAATTTTTGTTGGGATAATTGTTTATTAGAATCGAAAATACAACTATGTTTCCTGATTTTCCTATGTAAATCCCCGACAGGGAAGTAGCATCTGAATGAGTGCCTGTCTTGCCTTTTATTTTCTGCTCTAAATTTTTAAACCGGTTTTTTAAAGTCCCATCTACACCGCCTATAGAGAGCGAGTTAATTAATCGTCTAAATTTGACACTATCAGTTTGATAAAAATATTTTATAACATTAGTAAATGTTTCAGGTGAGGCTAAATTATATCTGGATACACCAGAGCCATCTGCAATAACAATCTTGTTGGTATCAACACCTATTATTGATAGAAATCTTTTTATAATCAGTGCACTCCCAGAATTTGTTCCTTTTGTTCTAAATATTTCTGCCGAAAGCGTTTTAAATAAATTTTCGGCACATAAATTATCACTATTTTTGTTAACAAGATTTAAAACATTATCAATATTATGAGTAATTTCACAAACTAAATCACCAGAACTTGTTGTATCGATATAAGTTTGTCCCAGTGTTCTGATTCCAGATTTTTCTAATCTCTCATTAAACAGTTTAATAAAAAACTCTTCTGGCCTGTAAATACTCAATGAAAATTCTTTTGTATTTTCAGTAATTGGTATTTTGCCTGATATGATGAACAAATTTTCAAATCTATTTCGTGTTATATGAATGTCGGATGTTTCTTTTTCTGAAACGGTGATTGCATTACTGATTATTCCTATGAAATTATTTTCCGGGAAAATTTTTAATAATGCTTTCTCACCAATATTACTCGATGGACTTACCGTAATGTTTATTATATTCGAATTAATTGAGAGTGGTGTTATATAAGGTACGAATGCTTCAGGTTCATCATCCCACATCCATCCTTTGCCCCAATATTGCTGGTCGAAGTATGAAATATCGCCAACTATATTTCCATTTATTATCTTTATCTGTTTTTGCACTAAAAAATTTATAAGTGAATCCATATCAGATGACTTAAACAGAGGATCACCGTATCCTTTAATATAGAGATTTCCATTGAGCACTGTATCTTGGATATTTCCGTTCAAGTAAAGTTGTGTTTTAAAATTAAAATTATCTGGAAGAAATTCAATGGCTGCTGCAGAGGTTATTAATTTCTGATTGGAGGCAGGCCTGAAAAGTTTGTTAGCGTTGAATTGATATATATCTTTGTTTGTTTTTAAATTTTCAATCTTTATTCCCACAAAAACATCCTTCAGTTCAGAATTTATGAGAGAGTCTAATTTCCTTTTTATTAGCGAATTAGTAGAAATTTTTTTCTTTTGGGATTGTTCGCTAGAATAGATGGTAGATGGTAAGATGATTAAAAAAAGAACCCAAAGTAAATATTTCCATGATTTCCTATTCATAGTTTTTTTGTTTATTTTAAGAAAAATAAATGTGAAAGAAAAATCATGAAACGATTTTTTATACCACTTATTTTGTTGTTTTTTATAAACGGGCTTGCTGCGAAGGATGGTAATGAAAAAACAAATCCTCCAATTTATATTGCTTTCCTCTGGCATATGCATCAGCCAATTTATTGGCCTTATGAATCAATTTTACAAACAGAAGCCAATAATCGTTACCCATATTCTGTCATTGATATTCACAATCAGCGGGTTGGACCTTATACGAGTTGGCCTAAAAATGCTGTAATGATGGGTATTAATGCGAATTTTCAACATTTCGGAGCGCAAGTTAGTTTTAGTGGTTCGCTAATTGAAAATCTCAACAATCTTGAAACAGCTGGTAATCCAAATTTTCAAAACTGGAAATCACACTGGAACTATATTAAAACACAAACAACTTCATTAGGTAATCCAAGAATTGATATGGTAGCTTTTGGGTATCACCATCCGTTGATGGGATTGTTAGATGAGTTAGATAGTAGAAAGCAAATACAATATCATAAGCAGATGTTTTCAATAAATTTTTCCGGAAATTATTCTAATGGAATTTTTCCACCTGAGAATGCATTTTCGATTCGCATGATAAAACCACTTGTCGAAGAAAATATAAAATGGGTGCTTGTTGATAATATACATTTTGAAAGAGCTTGTGAGGGTTATCCATTCAGCACTGCTGGAAACATTTATGAACCGAATAAATCGGATGTGCGCAATCCAAACCCGAATGATTGGGTTCAACTTAATGGACTCTGGGCACCAACCAGAGTATCTGCTCGGTGGTCTCGCCAACCTCATTTTATAGAATATGTTGATCCAACCACCGGACAGAAATATAAAATGATTGCTGTACCTGCTGATCGATACCTTGGCAATGAAGATGGCAGAGGCGGCTTCGGTGCATTGAATTATGAAGGAGTAATGAGTCAACTCGAGAGTTACAACACGGATCCAGCACATCCAATTCTAATTGTGCTGGCACACGATGGTGATAATTACGGTGGAGGAAGTGAATCTTATTATAATAATAATTTTCAAAGCTTCGTAAATTGGTTGCTTGCAAATCCCAATCGCTTTGTATGCACCACAATTGAAGATTATCTTGAAATGTTTCCACCTGATTCAAATGATATTATACATATTGAACCAGGAAGCTGGAGTGGTGCAGATAATGGTGATCCGGAATTTAAAAAATGGCTTGGTGATCCAGACCCATCTGGTTACAGTCCTGACCGCAATAGTTGGGCAGTTGTAACAGCTGCAAAAAATTTTGTCCTGACAGCAAATCAAATAAATCCAACAAATCAAAATACTGCAAATGCGTGGAAATTTTTATTAAATGCTCAATCGAGTGACTACTGGTACTGGGATGGTGCACAGAATGGAGTCTGGGACTCGCATCCGACTCGAGCTTGTAACCAGGCAATTTTATATGCACAAAATGTCATTACTTCAGGAACTGATTTAACTCCACCCACTATTTTCCTGCCTCAAAGAGAACCTTACAATCCTGGTGGCACTGAATGGGGAATTCTTCAACCATCCAATTTTAAAATCTGGACTTATGTCTTTGATGTGAATGGATTAAAATCTGTAAAGCTAAAATACCGACTTGATTTAGATGGAGTTAATTCCTGGAATTCAACGGATAACGAAACTTACGCAGGTGGAAGTGAAGTTACAAACTGGATTGAACTTCCGATGAGTTCACAAATTTTACCTTCACAAACAGATCCCCAGCCATTATTTAAAGCGAAAGAATTTTATGCTGAAATCAATGGTTTAGAAAATTCGCTTATCGACTATTATGTAGAAGCAATCGATAGTAATAACAACATTTCAAAATCACCGATACAACATGTCTGGGTGGGACAAAATAATTCAGGTGGCTCATCATCTGTTAGCTGGTTTCCATTAAACCCTACAAGCAATGATACGATTACAATTACTGTTACAATTGCATATCAGAGTGCAAATTTACATTGGGGTGTAAATGGCTGGCAAACTCCAAACTCAATATACTGGCCTGATGGAAGCTTTCTTTTCAATGGAACCGGTCCAGCTGTTGAGTCGCCTTTTGCTGGTCCTGATTCGGAAAATAAACTTAAAATAAAACTTGGACCGTTCAACAAACCAATCCAGTCAGTAAATAAAATATCTTTTGTAATTCACTATGCTGATAATTCCTGGGATAACAACAATGGAAGTGATTATCACATAAACATAAGTACGACTGGTGGAGGAATTGTTTTTGTTATGGATGGATTAATCGATTCATCAGTTCAGCTTGTTAACTCTAATCAGGGGTTGAATCTTTATCTGGGATGGAATGGGAGCGAGCTATATGTTGCATCGCAATCGGCACAAAGTCAGAATGGAGATATTTTTATTTTTGTTTCTGATTCGCAACGAACTTTAATAAATTCACCCTGGGCAAAAGCTGGAAAAGTTGCTGGCTGGTCTGCATATTTAGGTAACGAAAGCACAAATAATTGGTGTGGCTGGTTCGATAATTCAGGAACCACACAAAAATATGCATCAGCTTCTTATCTTGAAGGAACAATAAACCTGATATCTGAATTTGGTTATTTACCTGATAAAGTTTTTGTTTCGGTTGGTAAATATCAAACTAATGATGGCGGGTTACTTATAAATCAAGTTCCTGCAGGTAATAATGATGCAAATATTGATTCTTCAGAGTTTTATATATACGAGTTTACAATATTACCAACAACTCCAAGTTTAATCTTTCCCATTGGAGATGTTCTTGATTCGATCAACACAATTACATTTATGTGGTCATTATCAAACTATGCTCTTCGATATAATATTCAGGTTTCAGAAGATTCCAATTTTTCGGGTTTAATCATTAATGATACAATATCAACCAATTCCATCACAAAATCTGGATTAAGTTTTGATAAAAGTTATTTTTGGAGAGTTAAAGCTATAAATAATTCGGGTAGCAGCAATTTTTCTGATGTTAAGAAATTCAGGATAATTCAGCGAATTACAATTAATATATTTGTGAAAAAAGGTTGGAATATGGTTTCAGTACCTCTTAAAAATTTTAATATGAGGAAAGAAGTTCTTTTTCCCACAAGTATATCAAATGCTTATAAGTATAATGATGGTTATGTGAAAGAAGATACTTTGAAAATTGGCAGAGGCTACTGGTTAAAATTTGGTGATGATGAGATAATTTCTATTAGTGGAGGTTTAATACCTTTTGATACAATATATGTTGCTGCTGGTTGGAATTTGATAGGTTCGATTTCGAATAATTGTAGTGTTCAATCGATTATTACACAGCCAGAAAACATCCTTACATCTAAATTTTATGAGTATGATAATAGTTATATTGGAACTGATACACTCAAATCGGGTAAAGCTTATTGGATAAAGGTAAATCAGCCAGGAAAACTTCTTTTGAAGTAAAAGTGGATAGGATTTGAATATTTATAAAAAGTCTAAAGAATTGTGATTATTTAATTTAATATACATATACTCAATGGAATAATGATTCTGAATGTAATTGCTGGAGATACTCTTCAATTTTTATATAAACATAGTCCATCAATTTTGAGAGGTACAAAGTCCAAGACACGTGAATCTATTATGTGGTTTTATCGTGATTCAATTACGAGTATTTGTTTTCAATTGCTTATTAGCGGTAATATAAAGATTAAAATTTATGATGTTTTAAGCCGTGAAGTATCAACATTGCTGGATGAATACAGAGAAGCCGGCTATTACGAAGTCAGCTGGGATGCGAGTTCACAACCAAGCGGAGTTTATTTCTACAAGTTACAGGCAGGATGCTTCACATCGGTGAAGAAGATGTTGCTGATGAAGTAATTTTCGATTTGAAGATTTATTGATTTTTGTTAAGCCTATTCTTTCCCGCCGGAAGGAATCGGCTTTTTGTTTCCAGTCATGTTGAGCGAAGCGAAACATCTGACAGTGCTTCAGTCGGATTCTTCACTCGTCCGCCTACTGACGGACTCGTTCAGAATGACAAAGTCGAACTGTCATCCTGATCCGCCTCCGGCGGAGAAGGATCTGACTACTCTCAGTCAGATTCTTCGTTCGTCCGTTTACCAACGGACTCACTCAGAAAGACAGTCGGCAGGTCATGCTGATCCGCCTCTGGCGGAGAAGCATCTGACATTAACTCCTGAGCGTTAGCGAAGCATCTGATATATTTGTTGATTTCCTTTGCGCTCTTTGCGAGAAAAACATGAAGCGAATCAGTTTTACTGTCATGTTGAGAGCCAGCGAAACATCTGACAGTGCTTCAGTCAGATTCTTCACTCGTCCGCCTACTGACGGACTCGTTCAGAATGACAAAGTCGAACTGTCATCCTGATCCGCCTCCGGCGGAGAAGGATCTGACTACTCTCAGTCAGATTCTTCGTTCGTCCGTTTACCAACGGACTCACTCAGAAAGACAGTCGGCAGGTCATGCTGATCCGCCTCTGGCGGAGAAGCATCTGACATTAACTCCTGAGCGCCAGCGAAGCATCTGACTAAAATTCGTGAGCACCAGCGAAGCATCTGACAACACGGTCACTGTCATCCTGATCCGCCTCTGGCGGAGAAGGATCTGACTATAAACCACAAGCGAAGCGAAACATCTAACCATAACTTGAATTCCACCTTCCCTTTTCTTAAATTTAATAAGCAAACAATAGTTACTGTAATTACCCATAATTTGGTTCTGATAAATGTTTGTTTGCATTCATTGTTGGATATTATAATACAATGATTCTTACATTAGTTATCTATCCTGATTTATTTTCAACTCTTTACACATCTTTTGTTTAAATCCCATTTATTCTCTATATTTTATCAATCTAACAATAAATAAATCGAAAAATATCAAAAATGTTAAAATTATTTAAGAAAATATTTGGTGATAAACATACAAAAGATATAAAAAGAATTCTTCCGATTGTCGAGCAAATTAACAAGTATTATGAAGAATATCAAAAGCTAACAGATGATGAATTAAGATCAAAAACTCAGGAGTTTAAGCAGCGTATCAAAGAAGCCACAAAAGGTATCGAAGAAAAAATCAACGAGATAAAAGAGCAATTAAAAGGTGAGCTCAATCTTGAACAAAGTGAGGAATTATATAACGAACTGGAAGAATATGAAAAAGAACTTGATGAAACTATTGAGGAAGTTCTGAATCAAATTCTACCCGAAGCATTTGCTGTTGTAAAAGATACCTGTCGCCGACTTGTTGGCCAATCATGGGAGGTAACCGGACATAAGATCGTCTGGGATATGATACCATTTGATGTACAGCTTATCGGTGGTGTTGTCCTTCACGAAGGTAAAATTGCAGAAATGGCAACTGGTGAAGGGAAAACTCTGGTTGCCACATTACCACTCTATCTGAATGCGCTTCCAGGCCGAGGGGTTCATCTTGTTACAGTTAACGACTACCTTGCTTTGCGTGACAGTCAGTGGATGGGAAAAATCTTCGAGTTCCACGGCTTAACTGTTGGTTGTATTCAGGCAAATATGGACTCACAACAGAGACGAAAGCAATATGCCTGCGATATTACTTATGGAACTAACAACGAATTCGGTTTTGATTACCTGCGCGATAATATGGTAATAAATCCAGAGGATCTTGTGCAGCGTGGACATAATTATGCGATTGTTGACGAGGTCGATTCTGTATTGATTGATGAGGCAAGAACTCCGCTTATAATTAGTGGACCAGTTCGCGGTGAAGATAACAAGTTTATGGAAATGAAACCGCGTGTTGAAAAACTTATCACCGCTCAAAGAAATTTGATTAATAAAATTACCGCAGATGCTGAACAACTTCTGCAGGAAGGTAAAACTGAAGAAGCAGGTGTTCTGTTACTGAGGGCAAGTCGCGGTTTACCAAAACATAAAAAATTAATGAAATTGTTATCAGACCCGTCAATAAAACGACTTGTCCAGACAACAGAAATGGAATATTTGAGGGATCAAGCTCGCCGTATGCACGAAATCGATGATGAACTTTATTATGCTATAGACGAAAAAAATCATTCCATTAACCTTACGGAAAAAGGTCGTGAACTTTTAACTTCTACAACAAGAGATAAGGATTTCTTTGTTATCCCTGATGTTGGAACGGAAGTCAGTATAATTGAAAACGATCCAAATTTAAGCGAAAGCGAAAAAATTAAAAAGAAAGACGAATTAAATTTGCTTTTTGCTGAAAGAAGTGAACGCATTCACATTGTTAATCAATTAATTCGAGCTTACTCACTTTATGAAAGAGATGAAGAATATGTAGTTACAGAAGATGGTAAAGTCGCAATTGTTGATGAGTTCACTGGAAGATTACTTCCCGGTAGGAGATATTCAGATGGTTTGCACCAGGCAATTGAAGCTAAAGAAGGTGTAAAGGTTGAGAGGGATATGCAAACACTCGCAACCATCACACTTCAGAATTACTTCAGACTATATAAGAAACTTGCAGGTATGACAGGTACCGCTGAAACTGAATCAGCGGAATTTTACGATATATATAAGCTCGATGTTGTAGTCATCCCAACTAACAAACCTATGATTCGAGTTGATTATGACGATGTGGTTTATCGAACTATTAGAGAGAAATATAATGCTGTCATAGAAGAAATAGAGCAGATGCGTAAGATTGGTAGACCTGTTCTTGTAGGTACAACAAGTGTGGATGTATCGGAAACATTAAGTAGAATGTTGAAGCGAAAAGGAATTCCTCATAATGTTTTAAATGCCAAACACCACCAGCGTGAAGCTGAAATTGTTGCAAATGCAGGTCTTGCAGGTAATGTTACAATTGCTACGAATATGGCAGGTCGTGGAACCGACATCAAACTTGGTCCTGGTGTGAGAGAGGCGGGCGGTTTGCATATTATAGGCACTGAACGCCACGAAGCTCGAAGAATTGATAGACAATTGCGTGGAAGAGCTGGTCGTCAGGGAGATCCTGGCTCGTCACGCTTTTATCTCTCACTTGAAGATGACTTAATGCGACTATTTGGAAGCGATAGGATTTCAAGTATTATGCAAAGATTGGGTTTGAAAGAAGGAGAAGTAATTCAACATCCTATGATAACCCGCTCTGTTGAACGTGCTCAAAAGAAAGTTGAAGAAAATAACTTTGCGATT
The DNA here is from genome assembly GCA_003327435.1 of Ignavibacteriota bacterium. Classification (GTDB taxonomy): domain Bacteria; phylum Bacteroidota; class Ignavibacteria; order UBA10030; family BY39; genus BY39. The sequence goes on along the minus strand of QOQV01000004.1, from coordinate 95,573 downwards.
CGTAAAAGATTGCTTGAGTATGATAATGTGATGAATCAGCAAAGAGAAGTTATCTATTCACGCCGCCGACATGCACTACTCGGAGAAAGATTGCGTGACGATATCTTTTTAATGTTAAAAGATTTTGTTGACCAAATGGTCGAAAAATATTATGACGAAGGTGATATTGAGGGTCTAAAAAATGAATTGAGAACCAATATACTTGTAGATTATAAGATTGATCCTGAAAGATGGCAATTACTCGGTAAAGATGGTGTGAAGGAAGATGTATATAAAGCTGCTATCGATTTTTACAAACGAAAAGAAGAACGCATTGGACCCGAAAATATGGCTATGCTTGAAAAAATGGTTACCCTGCAGGTGATTGATGAAAAATGGAAAGATCATCTGAGAGAAATGGATGACCTTAAAGAAGGTATACATCTGCGAGCTTATGGACAGAAGGATCCTCTGATTGAATATAAACATGAATCCTTCAGGATGTTCCAGGAACTATTAAATATGATAACAACGGAAACCATTACATTAGTATTTAAATTGTTCCCAGCTCAGGAAACAATTCCGCTTCGTAGAGTTCGTCAACCACGGCAGGAAGAAATGCAACTTATGCACCAAGAAACTGTGGGACTGGGTTTGGCGGCAAACCGTCCACCTGTAGGTCCTGAGCAATCTGCTCAAACAGAAAATCTTCCGCGTAAAAGACAACCAATTAAAGTTGGTGAAAAAATTGGAAGAAATGACCCCTGTCCTTGTGGTAGCGGGAAAAAATATAAGCATTGCCATGGAAAATAATTTAATTCAAACAAAAGATGAATATAAAGTTTTTAAATGTGGGTATGTTGCAATTGTTGGCGAACCTAATGTTGGAAAATCCACACTGATGAATACCCTTGTCGGGCAAAAAATTTCCATAGTTGCAAATAAACCCCAAACAACCCGTCATAAAATCCTTGGCATACTTTCTACAAATAAATTCCAAATAATATTTTTAGATACACCTGGATTGTTAAGACCTAAATATCTTTTACACGATTATATGGTTGAGACAGCTAATTCAGCGATTTACGATGCCGATTTAATTTTATTTATGGTTGATGCACAAAATCCCAAATTGAGTGATAAACTTAAGGACGACATTGCATTTGAACACATTAAAAAAGCAAATAAACCAACATTTTTGATTATTAATAAAGTTGATCTTGTGAATAAACCTTCACTCTTACCAATTATAGATGCTTATTCAAAAATTTTTCCGTTTGTTGAAATATTTCCTATCTCAGCACTCAATGCACTTGGTACTGTCGAGTTGCTTAAGAGCATCGTGGATAATTTACCTGAACATCCACCATTTTATCCGTTGGATGCTGTTAGTGATGCGAATGAAAGGTTTTTTGTTAGCGAAATTATAAGAGAAAAGATTTTCCAGAATTACAAACAGGAAATTCCTTATTCGACAACTGTGGAGATTATCGAATTCAGAGAAGGTAATGGGAAAAAGGATTTCATAAGTGCAGAGATTTATGTTGAGAAGTCGACTCAAAAAGCAATATTGATTGGAAAGAATGGTACAGCACTGAAAAAGATTGGTGAGGAAGCAAGGAAGGATATCGAACAATTTCTCGGACGAAAGGTATTTCTTGAACTGCATGTAAAAGTTAGAGAAAAATGGCGTGATAGCGAAGCTTGGCTTAGAAGATTGGGATACAAAACTAATTAAATATGTTGAGCGAAAAATTTAAAATTACTCTCGGTTTTATTTTAGCATCTTTAATATGGGGTTCGACATGGCTGGCAATTAAAATCGGCTTGGAAAGCATTCCACCATTTTACGCTGCAGCTTTCAGATTTTCTGTAGCTGTTGTAGTGTTGTTTTTAATCATAACATTACGTGGTATGCCACTTCCGCTGGATATTCCATCGATTAAGTTGTATACTATCGCTGCATTAATGTCGTTTAGTGTACCTTTTGCTATGGTGTACTGGGGTCAGCAATTTATACCTTCAGGACTATCTTCGCTACTTTTTGCCCTGTATCCATTTATGGTCGGCATTTTTTCCCATTTTTTGCTTCCTAATGAGCGTCTGAATATATTTAAAGTAGCTGGTATAATTTTGGGTTTTATTGGAATTTTTATAATATTTTCACAAGATATCTCATGGAGTGGAACTTTTTCGCTCTATGGTATGATTGCAGTAATAACAAGCTGTATTATTCAAGCTTTATCACTTGTTTTAATTAAAAAGTACGGTGAAAATGTAGATGCCTTTCATCTGAATACTGGTGGTATGGGATTAAGTGTAATAATTTTGTTTTTGTTTGCTTTTTTGTTCGAAGATTTTAATGATGTACATTTCAATATTGCTGGTGTTGGATCTGTTTTGTACCTTGGGATAATCGGTTCTGTTGTTACATTTTCAACTTATTTCTGGATGCTAAAACGTGTCGAAGCCGTTTATCTTTCTCTTCTCGCTTTTATTACTCCTATACTCGCAGTTATATTGGGTGCTATTATTCTGAATGAAAAATTAGGCACACATATAATTCAAGGCGGTGCACTCGTTCTTGTTGGAATTCTTACTTCAAATGGAAAATATATTCTCAAACAAATTTATAAAAAGTAAAGTTATGAATAAAAAAAAATTAATAATAATCTTATCTATTTTAATTTCAACAATTGTTCTTTCTCAAGATTTTTTTGAAAAGTATAATTTCCCCAGAAATGGAATTATTGAACATAATAATTTAGTAAATAAAAATTTTGATGTACTACACTACAGGTTAAATGCCTATCTACCAATGGAAGATAGCAGTTTTTTCGGTGATATGGATATCAAAATACTTATTACCCAACAATCCGATTCTATTAAATTAAATGCACTTGGTTTAGTTTTTACTTCATTAAAAGTCAATGATACAGATGCAACTTTCCATCTGTATCCATCAAGCGAAACTTTTACAATAATATTGCCGAGAACTTATACCGCAAATGAAACTATCAATACAAAAATCTCTTATTACCGTGATGTTAGTACACTGAATCTCTCATATAATAGGAAAGGGTACTATTGGTTCAGGAAAAATCTGGATTCAAAGATTGAAGAAAATATTGGTTATACAATGAGTGAGCCGTATGATGCACGCTTATGGATGCCCTGTTTCGATGATCCATCCGATAAAGCAACCTGCGAAATTAATATTACTGTCCCAAGTGGTTATCAAGCTGGTTCGAACGGTTTATTGATTGATGTAATTCAGAATCCTGATCATACAGTAACTTTTAAATGGAAAGAAGATTTGCCAATTACCACATACCTTATGGTAATATCAGCATCTAAATATTCAATTTTTAAACAATATTATCGAAGGGTCAGTAATCCTGCTGATAGTATTGAAATAATAAATTATATCTGGCAGGTTGATTCAGCTGGACCAACCTGGAATGCTGTTCAAGCTTTCTCAAAAGTTCCCTGGATGATGGAAATATTTTCTACAATTTTTGGTGAGTACCCATTTGTTAAATATGGCCATGCTGTTGCATATCCATTCTATTATGGAGGTATGGAACATCAAACACTTACAACAGTTCATCGGGGGTGGCTCAGTGTAAATGCCTATCCTTTTTATGATGATTACATTGCTCACGAACTTGCTCACCAGTGGTGGGGAGACCTTGTAACCTGCCACACATTTAAAGATATCTGGTTAAATGAAGGTTTCGCTACATATTCTGAAATGCTCTGGAGGGAAAAAGCTTTTGGTATTCAAAGTCGAAATGAATTACTAACCCGTTACACCAGATTTAACGACTACTCCTGGCAATTTGCAATTTATGATCCAGAATCACAGGGAGTTTATCTTTTTACAAGCAATGTTTACCAAAAAGCTGGCTGGGTTTTGCATATGTTAAGAAATCTTGTCGGCGACTCGTTGTTCTTTAATATTTTGATGAATTATAGAAATCTGCATGCTTATGCGACTGCGACAACGGAAGATTTCATTGATGTAGTTAATTTTACTACCCAAAGTGATTATCGATGGTTTTTTAATCAATGGATTTACGGAAAAGGTTGGCTGAAAATTGCCTATGAAACAAGTTATGATGAAAATACAAAAAATTTCGTTCTCTCGATTGCTCAGGTCCAGGATAATTCCTGGCCAACTTACAAAACTCCCATCGATATAAAATTCTACTTTCCAGATAAGGATACAGTTGTTACAATCTGGGATAGTTTGAGAGTCCAGAATTTCGTATTTAGTTTCTTAACTCAGCCAGATAGTATAAAGATTGATCCTGATAATAAAGTTTTGAAACAAATTATATCTCAACCTGTTCTGGTTCAAAATGATGGAATACAGAATTTTTACTTATATCAAAATTATCCTAATCCATTTAATTCGATTACAGAAATTAAATTCGATTTGATTAGCGACAGTTATGTTAAACTTAAAGTTTATGATTTACTTGGAAATGAAGTTCAGACTCTTTTAAATGAGTATAAAGTTGCAGGAACTTATAACATAAAGTTTAATGCGGAAAATTTACCAAGCGGTGTGTATTATTATCGCCTTCTAACATTTCCAAAGAATTCAAAAAAACTTCCAGTCGAATTGAAAGATAATTCAGTTCAAATTCGTAAAATGATTTTAATTAAATAAGAATTTATTGATGTGAAAATTGGTAAATTAAATCTTGATAGACCTATTGCACTTGCACCGATGGAAAGTGTTACAGATTTATCCTTCAGATTAATCTGTAAACAATTAGGGGCTGATATTGTTTATTCAGAATTTGTAAGTTCTGAAGGACTTATAAGGAAATCAGATAAAGCTTTAAGAAAGATGCAGTTTTTAGAAGAAGAGCGACCAATAGGGATTCAGATTTATGGCGGCATAGAGAGTTCGATGATTACAGCAGCAAAAATTTCTCAGGAACTTTCCCCAGATTTTATTGATATTAATGCAGGCTGCTGGGTGAAGAATGTCGTAAAACAAAATGCTGGTGCAGCTCTACTCAAAGATATTCTATTAATGGAGAAACTGATTTCTGGTGTTGTGCTATCTGTTCAACTACCTGTTACTGTAAAAACTCGCCTGGGTTGGGATACCGATAATATTAAAATAGTCGAAGTGGCAAAAATGTTGGAAACAATTGGTGTTGCAGCTTTAACTGTTCATTGTCGCACAAGAGTTCAGGCTCATAAAGGCGATGTAGATTATAGCTGGATTCCAAAAATTAAAGAAAAGGTGAAAATACCAATAATAGTAAATGGTGGCATAACAACTCCTGAGATAGCAGCTCGTGTTTTTGAATCAACAGGTTGCGATGGAATAATGATTGGACAGGGCGCAATTAACAATCCCTTCATATTTAGAGAAACAAAATATTATATGCAGAATGGTGAATTACCACAACCAATTTCTTTGAATGAAAAGATTGAAGTAATGAAGAAACATCTTAAACTCTCAGTTATACATAAAGGAGAAAAAAGAGGAGTTATAGAATTTAGAAAGCATTATTCTGGATATCTTCATTCGTTTCCAAATGCAGCTCGTATAAGAAGTGAACTTATGAAATTCACAGAATTAGAACCAATTTTGGATAATTTAGATAAATTGCTTCACAGCGATGAAGCAGAGATTTCAATAAAGTTGTGATTTTTTTAAATAATTATTAAATTTTCATAAACGATCCCCGCAAATCTTTACCCTGAATTTTATGGATAATAAAACCATTGCTGAAATATTAGATGATATTGGAACATTTTTAGAATTAACCGGTGAGAACCCATTTAAATGTCGTGCCTATCATAACGCTTCGAGAATCGTAGCTGGACTGACTACAGAAGTCGAAGAGTTGATCAAATCCGGAGAAATAAAAAATGTTAAAGGTATTGGTGAGGGAATAGCAGAAAAATTGAAAGAGCTTGTGGAAACCGGCAAACTTGAATATTATGAGAGTTTGAAAAAATCATTACCTTCTGGTTTGCTGGATATATTGAAAATTCCGGGTTTGGGTCCTAAAAGGGTTAAGTTTTTATATGATAAGCTTAAGATAGATACTATTGAAAAGTTAAAAGAAGCAGCTGAAACAAAAAAGCTTGAAAAACTCGATGGCTTTGGTACAAAGATCGCAGAGAACATTTTAAAAGGTATTGAGATTCTCAAAAAACACTCCGAGAAATTTTTATTTCCAGTAGCGAAAGAATCAGCAGATAGAATCGTTGAACACCTTAAGAAAAATAAAGATATCAAAAGAATAGAGATTGCTGGAAGCTTGAGGAGAAAAAAAGAAATTATCGGTGATATTGATATTCTGGTAAGTATAAAAAAGAAAGATACTAAAAGTGTAATGGATACATTCGTTAATCATCCGGATGTTGTTAGTGTAACCGCTCATGGTGATACCAAGTCAAGTGTTGTTTTAAAAAGCGGTATTAATTGTGATTTAAGGGTTGTGAAAGAAGAGGAATTTCCTTTTGCACTTGCTTACTTTACTGGTAGTAAAGAACATAATGTCGAAATGCGTTCACTTGCAAAAAAATTTGGTTTGAGTTTGAATGAATATGGTTTCACGGAAATTAATACTGGGAAAAAAATCAAAAAACTTGAATGCAAAGATGAAACTGATATTTATAAATCACTTAAGTTAGAATACATACCACCCGAATTAAGAGAAAATCAGGGGGAAATAGAAGCTGCAGCATCAGGAAAACTTCCGTTTTTAATTGAGGAAAAAGATATTAAAGGCACTTTTCATTGTCACACAAATTATAGCGATGGAGTAAACACAATTGCTGAAATGGCAGAAGCAGCACAGAACTTGAAATGGGAATATATTGGGATTGCTGAACACAGTAAATCGGCAGGATATGCAGGTGGTCTGGATGATGATTCAGTAAAACAACAAATTGCTGAAATTGATGAACTCAATAAAAATTTTAAAAATTTTCGTATATTCAAAGGGATAGAGGTGGATATCTTTCCAGATGGACGACTGGATTTTTCTGATAAAATTTTGAGTATGTTTGATTTTGTAATTTGTGCTGTGCATAGCAAATTTAATATGTCCGAGAAAGATATGACTCGGAGGATTATTACCGGAATGAAAAATAAATATGTAACAATGCTTGCTCACCCAACAGGTAGATTATTGTTAGAACGTGAAGCTTATCCTGTCAATATGAAAGAAATTTTGAAAGCCGCAGCAGATATGGGGAAAATAGTTGAAATTAATGCACACCCACTCCGTCTGGATTTGGATTGGAGATGGTGTAAATTTGCAAAGGAATTGGGCATTAAAATTTCGATTAATCCTGATGCCCATAATGTAAAAAGTTTAACCGATGTTTATTATGGTGTAGGAATTGCTCGTAAAGGTTGGCTCGAACGCACAGATGTTATTAATACTTTACATCTTAAAGAAGTTGTAAAATACCTGAACAAAAAATAAATTTATGAAGAACATCATTTTTGGATTAATACTTGTCCTTCTGGGCTGTCTTCTAATCTTAGATAATCTTGGAGTTTTAGATTTCTTTGAAGTAATACTCACATACTGGCCAATTTTGCTGATAATAATTGGAATTTATTATGTTTTCAAAAGTCCTCAAAGAAATGAGGAGAAAAAAGAGAAATCGGCTGATTTAATTCATCGTTCTTCTGTGTTTGAAGATATTCAGTTAAATGTTAATTCTAAAAATTTTAAAGGTGGTTCACTCTCAACACTATTTGGGGATATCATACTGGATATATCTCAGGTAGAATTTGCAGAAGGTGAGCATATTTTGAAGATAAATGCTGCTATTGGAGATATTATTATTAAAGTACCTGATCAGTATAATATTAAGTATGATAATTCTACAATTATTGGCAGTTTACAGGTTTTTGATAACAATTTAAATGGAGTTTTTAGAAATCTAAAACTTGAAACACATGTGGCTCAAAATCTTAATCATAAATTTCATATAATTACATCTCAAATAATTGGCGATTTGAAAATTAACTGAAGAGCAATTATGAACATTTACAAAGCAATTTCTTTAGAACCCAAAATGTTGTGCTGTTCCTGCTTTTATCAGGTCGGAGAACTTGAATCAAACGAAGGATATATTAAAGCACTAAATAGCTTATTACAGTATTTTGACAAAGAAACTGATAAGTTGGAAAAAAACTTCCAAAAATTTAATGATAAATTCCTTAATAAGAATACTGAAATGCTTGTAACAATTTTGGGAGAATATCTACAAACACCACTTAGAAAGGATGAAGAAGAAATAAGAAAAGTATTGAGAGAAAATCTTGAGAAAATTGTTCAGGAGTTTTCACTAAATATTAGGTATGGAATAGAAATGTCCTATATCTCTGAAATTGTTTTTGTTCCAACGCAGTATGCATTATTAAAACGACTCGAAAAGGCAGGTATGGATTACTTAAAGTTCTTGGGTTTTGAAGCTGGGAAAGAAAATCAAAAGATTATAGAATCAGTTTTTATTTTTGAAGGGAGTGTTAATCTGGATTTGATCGAGTTTATTTTAGGCAAGAAAAAATTTAACTCACAGTTGCATATTCTTGGATTAGCAAACTCAAATGAAGATAAAGCGTTTAATGGACTTTACAACATTGTTTATTCTTCGGGTGCTTCTGTTATGAAACTTTTTGAAAAAGAAGTTTTTGAAACAACACTTCTTTTTTCCAGACCTTCGGATATTGAAGAAGACCAATTCTTGGGAGCTGTTACTGAAGCTTTAGATAAACTGTGGGTTAGTTTCAGAATCCCATACATTACTCTGATGAAAAAGAAGTTGGGATTAAGTCGTGGCGATAATATGATGGTAAGAATTTTCTTTCCTGAAGAACAGGAACAACTAACGGAAACTCTACGCTGGTTATCAATGTATAAAGAAGTAGGTTTTGTCCGCCAGGCTCTAATTGATGATGGCAAATTAATAAATAAAAAGATTATAAAATAATGAGTAAACTAAAAAAGCACAATCTGGAAGCTTTAAGAAAAAGAGTAAAAGCAATAATTCAAATTCTTGAGGAAGAATACCCTGATGCAAAGACAGCTCTTGTACATAAAAATCCATTTGAGCTGTTAATTGCGACTATTTTATCAGCACAATGTACTGATGAACGCGTGAATATGGTAACACCTGCACTTTTCAAACGTTATCCAAATGCAAAAGCTTTTGCAGAAGCCAATATATTTGAATTGGAAAGTATGATAAAATCAACTGGTTTTTATCATGCAAAAGCTAAAAATATAATAAATTGTTGTAAAGTACTTGTAGAAAAACATTCCGGTAAAATCCCCGAAAGAATTGAAGATTTGGTAAACTTACCAGGTGTTGGCAGAAAAACTGCTAATGTTGTTCTGGGAGGAGCATTTGGAATTGCTTCTGGAATTGTTGTGGATACACATGTCAAACGGCTCGCTGAAAGACTTGGTTTATCAAATAATAGTAATCCAGATAAAATTGAAGAAGATTTAATGGAAATCGTTCCTGAAAAGGACTGGATCAGCTTTTCTGATATGTTGATCTGGCATGGTAGAAGAGTTTGCAAGGCAAAAAAACCGAAATGTTTGGAGTGTTCAATAAATAATTATTGTCCATCATATAAAAAATTTACCTGAAATTGAAAAACGACCAAGATGTTAATGAAATAATCCTTAATGAGGGTAAGCGGGGTAAGATAATAGTTGGAATAATGTTTGCTGTTTTACTCGCTGGTCTTGATGCTACTGTAGTTGGTACTGTAATGCCAACAGTGATATCTAATTTAGGAGGAATGGCACTTTATAGTTGGGTCTTCTCTGCTTATATGTTAACAACTGCTGTTTCAATGCCGATCTGGGGAAAACTTTCTGATATTTATAGTAAGAAAAAGATTTTTTATTTTGCGATTTTGTTTTTTCTTATTGGTTCAGTATTATCGGGATTTTCTCAATCAATGATTCAACTTATAATTTTCAGGGCTGTTCAGGGAATTGGCGCTGGTGGATTATCAGCTGTGCCATTTACAATCATTGGATCAATTTTTACTCCAGAAAAAAGATCGAAAGGTGCTGGCGCATTGAGTGCAACTTGGGGTATCGCTAGTATTCTGGGTCCGATTACAGGAAGTATAATCGTGACTCATTTTTCATGGAGATTGGCTTTTTTAATCAATGTCCCAATTGGAATTTTATCAGTGTTGTTAATTAAACAATATTATAGTGAACTAATAAAAAAAGATAAGCAAAAGATAGATTATTTTGGTGCTATAATATTTGTTATTTCTATTTTGTCTTTTCTATTAGCTTTTTTACAGTTTGGTAAAGGAGCTGTATTTTATTCTTCCGAAGTAATATCATTTTTATTAATATCGATAATTTTATTTTTGGTTTTTATTAAGATGGAAGGTAGGTTCGGGAATCCGATCGTTAGCCTTGAGAATTATCGAATAAAAAGTTTTGGGGTTGGAAACTTACTGGCTTTTTTGAGTGGATTTGCGATATATGGAGTTATTTCTTTCGTACCTTTATTTGTACAATCTATTCAAGGGAAAAGTCCAATTATGGCTGGACTAGCCTTGATGCCAATGTCGCTTGCTTGGTCGTTTTCAAGTTTTTCAAGTGGCCAAATTATTCCTCATTATGGTAATCTTAAGATGATTAGAATCGGTTTTTTACTAATGATTATTGGATTTACATTATCAATGTTCTTGAATTACGATTCTACTTTTATTTTTATAATTTTATTTATTATCTTAATTGGAGCAGGTATGGGTTTTGTAACTCCTGCAATTCTTGTTACAGTTCAAAATAGTGTAGAAAAAAAGAATTTAGGAGTTGCTACTTCATCCCAGATGCTTGCCAGAACTTTAGGCGGTACTATTGGTGTCAGTATTATGGGAAGTATTTTGAGTAACTCAATGCAAAGAAACTTTGATATTTTACTCAGGAGTGGAACAGTGGTTTCTGCATCTGAAATTTTGAAGAGTAATTTGGATAATCCTCAAATATTGCTTAGTTCTAAAATGCGCTCGCAGATGTTGCCAGATGAATTAAACATCGTTTTAAGTGTATTCACAGGTAGCTTGCAAAATGTTTTTCTTTTAGCATTAATTGTTGTGTTACTTGCAATGATTATGAGTTTTCAGTTGAGAAAATTTTAGGATGTCCAGGATAAATATTAAATTGAAAGGAGGAAAGTATTATGAAAAAAGTAACTATTTTATTACTTTTCTCGGCATTTATGTTTGTAACTTTAGCTGATGAAATAACACTTGAGCGTAAGGTTGGGAAAAAATATCAGAAAGTGATGCTCAAAGATGTTATTGTTGTAGAGGAAACTCCAAATTGTGTGAGATATCTAATTTTTAACAAAGATTTTAAATCCCCGGAACCTCGCCTTGCCAATAAGACAGAAGGTGGGGATGAACAATGTGCTACTATAAAAAAGTCTTCAGATGAAGAGAGAAGAAAAATAATCGAAAGCTGGAAGAAACAAGGTTCAAATGCAAAAATTACTTTATATGACGGCAGAGAAGAAATGGTAAACTGTATTGCTATAAAATATCCTTTGGCATCAAGTTTAAAGGATAAACCAGAATTACAATGGCATAAACCTGCCCTTTTACTGCGTGATGGAACTGAATTAAAATTTGTAAATCTTCGTTCAATAGAATTTGATCCAAAAACTGCTGTTTCATCAGTTGTTTTTTTAGATGGTAAATCCCAGAATTATCAATTTGTGATAAGAAGAAGAATACAAAATGGAGATCTCCCAGGCGTAATAACTGGAGTGACTGATAAATTTACTTACTTCAGAGTATCTTTAGATCAAGTGAAAAAAATAGAATTTGTAAAATAAATACAAATATGATTAGTAAAAACGAATTTTTCAGATATTTTTTCCTTGAGCATCCTGTGCCTATGTGGATATTTGAGGAGGATAGTTTAAAAATTATTGCTGTTAATAATGCTGCGATTCAAAATTATGGCTACTCAAGAGATGAATTTTTAAATATGACCATTCTTGATATTAGACCTGCTGAAGATATCCCACTGTTACTAAAACATCTCAAACAGCCAAGACCAGAGACAGAAGAAAAAGAAATTTGGCGACACAAGAAAAAGGATGGCTCTATAATATATGTAAAAATCTGGTTACACCCAATAGAATTTAACAAAGTAAATTGCATATTAATCACAGCATATGATGTCTCTGAAAGAAAATTAATCGAAAGAAAATTAATAGAAAGTCAAAGCAAGTTTAATACCCTTGTTGAAAGGTCTCTGTTTGGAATATATATTATTCGGGATAGTAAATTCATATATGTTAATGATGAATTTGCCAGAATTTTTGGATATAATAAAGAAGAAATTATCGGTAGAAAAAGTTTATATGATTTGTTGGATAAATCAAGTTTTAATATAAAATATGGCGAGTTGTTTGAAAGATTGTCTAATAATTTTGAGGTTAAAAAGTATAAATTTAAAGGTGTAAAAAAAGATGGTTCATTGATCGATATAGAAGTTAGTTCTTCAATTACTGAGTATGAAGGTAAAAATTCGTTAATCGGAACAGTTATTGATGTTACAGAAATAAACCATACCACTGAAACATTATATTACCATCTTGAATTAGAAAAGCTGCTTTATCGGATATCTACACGTTTTGTTGAATTAACATTCGAAGATATTGATGAATGTATAAATTTAGCATTAAAGGAAATTGGCCAATTTATGGATGTTGATAGAAGTTATGTTTTTCAATTTTCAGAAGATTTGAAATTGATGCACAATACGCATGAGTGGTGTGCTAAAAACATAAGTTCGCAAATAGAAAACCTTCAAAACCTCCCGACGGAGGAATATTCTTGGACTATCCAAATGTTGCACGGTTATGATGTGTTAAAAATACCCGATGTAGAAGAACTTCCAACTGAAGCTATAAATGAAAAAGAAATACTTTTAGCTCAAGACATTAAATCACTAATCATAGTGCCAATGTATTACACTGGTAAATTAATTGGTTTTATTGGCTTTGACTCAGTACTTAGAAAAAGAGATTGGAATGACAATTCAGCATCTGCACTTAAAATGTTAGGTGAAATATTCTCCAATGCTATTGCACGAAGAAAAGCTGAAAGTGAGCTTTCAAAACTTTACAATGCTATATGGCAAATTCATGAAAGTGTAATGATTACTAATGTTGATGGCGTAATCGAGTATGTCAATCCCGCATTTGAAAAACTTACAGGTTATAAAAAGTCGGAAGTAATTGGAAAAACACCAAGAATATTAAAATCGGGCAAACATAATGAGAAATTTTATAGACAGTTATGGAATACAATAACCAGTGGGAAAACATTTGAAGCAGAATTTTTAAATAAGAGAAAAAACGGAGAAATATTCAATCAGGAAAGCAATATTACTCCGATGATTGATAAAAATGGAAAAATAACACATTTTATATGTATCGGACGTGATGTTACTGATAAGAAAAAAAATGAAGAAATTCGTTTAAGGTTGGTGGCAATTTTAGAAGCAACATCTGATTTTGTTTCAACCGCGGATTGTAATTATAATGTTATGTATATAAATAAAAATGGGAAAAGGATGGTTGGTATAGATGAGAATTTTGATTATTCGAAAATGAAAATATCGGACTTCCATCCTGATTGGGCAACAAAGAAAATATTTGAAGAGGGCTTTCCAAAAGCAATAAAAGATGGCTTTTGGGTTGGAGAAACTGCCATTAAAACGCTTGATGGAAAAATAATCCCAACTTCGCAAGTAATAATTTCTCATAAAAATTCAAATGGAGAAATAGAGTATTACTCCACTATTATGAGAGATATAACTGATCTTAAAGAAGCTCAGAAAGAACTTAGAACCCGGGAAGAATTGTACCGCTTATTATTAGAAAATCAAACTGATTACATTGTTAAGTATGATTTGGAAGGGAGATTGCTCTATGCAAGTAATACTTTTTGCGGACTTTTTGATAAAGAGCGTTCTCAAATTGTTGGTGAAATTTTTATGCCATCTGTACATGAAGAAGATAATGAACTAATGAATAACGAGTTAAAGAAACTTTTTTATCCACCCCATACAGCGAAATTTGAAATAAGAGTAAAAACAAAATACGGTTGGAGATGGCTTGGGTGGTCTTTCAAAGCCGAATTGAATGAAAAAAATGAAATTGTCGCCGTGGTTGGAACAGGTAGGGATGTTACTGAAAGAAAATTGTATGAAAGCGAGGTCATTGAAATTAATAAAATGCTTAATCAGAAAATTAAAGATCTTGAATTATCCCAAAAAGAAATTTCAAAGTTATTAAATGAAGTTACTGAAAAGAAGAATGCCCTTGAAAAATTATCTAAGGATTTGATATTCACTGAAGAGAGAGAAAGAAAAAGGTTTTCACGTGAACTTCACGATAGCCTCGGACAAGTATTATCAAATTTAAAACTCAATTTAGACCTTGCGAATTTTTCTCTCCAATCTAAAAGTAATGGAGTGGAAAGATATTTAAAAGTCAGCCAGGATTTAGTAAGTGAAGCTATAAAGGAAGTAAAGCAATTATCTTATGATTTGCGCCCTTCAGTACTTGATGATTTTGGATTGAATGCAGCATTAAGACTGCTCGCAAATCAGTTTCAGAAACGTACAGGGATTTTTATAGGATTAAATTTAGAAAGCGAAAATCAAAGGTATGAACCGATTATTGAAACAGCATTATATCGAATAACTCAGGAATGTCTGGCAAATATTGCTAAACATTCAAAAGCTACAAATGCATCAATACAATTTATTAAACGAGATAATGTATTAGCTTTAACAATTTCTGATGATGGTATTGGTTTTGACATTGATAAAGTTTCAAGGACATTAGGGGATGAATTACACTTTGGTTTGAAAAATATTCGTGAGCGGGTTGAATTTTTGGGTGGAAAACTATATATTGATTCAAGAATTGACTATGGTACTGAGATTTCTATAGAAATTGAACTAAAAACATAAATTTACATTGAAACCAAAGAAAAAAATAAAAGTCGTTGTCTGTGATGACCACAATATTGTACGAGAAGGTATAGTTGCACTATTGAACCAATCTGGCGATATTGAGGTAGTAGGGGAAGCTTCAAATGGAGTTGAAGTACTTGAGTTAATTCATAAAAAATCTCCTGATGTGGTTTTAATTGATCTGAGTATGCCAGTACTGAATGGATTAGAAACTACAGCAAAATTGAGATCTAATTATCCTCAAGTAAAAGTGATAGTTTTAACCCAACATGAGAATGAAGAATATATAATTCAAATGTTAAAAGCAGGTGTTAGTGGCTATGTACTTAAAACATCCATCGCAGATGAATTAATAAAAGGCATTAAAGATGTAGCAAATGGTGAAAAATTTTTTAGTGCTTCTATATCAAGAATGATGTTAGACGACTTTATTAAAAGGGCTCAGGGCTTAAAGTCGGATAAACCAAAATCTGAATTGACTAATAGAGAATATGAAGTATTAAAATTAATTGCAGAAGGATATACAAATCAGGAAGTGGCTGATAAATTATTTATTAGTATCCGTACTGTTGAATTCCACCGTGCTAATATAATGCATAAACTTAATTTAAAAGATTTTGCCGCTTTGGTAAAATATGCAATTCAAAAAGGAATAATTGA
This sequence comes from Ignavibacteriota bacterium, assembly GCA_003327435.1. Taxonomy (GTDB): domain Bacteria; phylum Bacteroidota; class Ignavibacteria; order UBA10030; family BY39; genus BY39. The sequence continues at coordinate 79,896 of QOQV01000004.1, read as the reverse complement.
TATTGAGAATATAGAGGAAAAGATATGAAAAAATTAATTTTTATTTCTATAGTAACTTTAATTTCACTAATAGGTTGTGAAAAAAAAGAGGATCCATTGGTGAGGGTAGAAAATAATTTTGATTTTTACTCAGATGTGGAATTGAAAAGAACTGATGGATATACTAAGGTATTTGAAGATATAGATGCTCATCAAACAACAGAGTATGTTAAAATTCCAAGCGGATATTACATCGTATCTAGTTCAGATGTCTCTAATGAGGTTGGTTTTCAGGCAGACAAAAATAAAAAATATACAATTGAACTTTATATGACTGATAAACAAATTCCTGCAATTAGAATTAAAGAATGATTTATATGGAGAAATTGAATATACTAGTTGTAGATGACTCTCAAAGCTTTAGAGAAATCATTACAGAGTTTTTGAAAGAACAAAACGAAGTAGGCGAAGTTCTTACAGCTAAATCGGGTAATGAAGCAATCGAGTTATTAAAAAAATTTTTACCTAACGTTATTTTAATGGATATAGTAATGCCAGGTTTAAATGGATTTGAGACATCTGAAATTATTCGTAAAGAGCATCCATTAATTCCAATTATTGTACTCTCAGGTAACGAGATAACAGATGCAGATGAAATGGTTAAGAAATTAAATTTAAATGGGTATATAAGTAAGCTAAATATCATGCGGGAATTAATGCCTATGATATTTAAATCGATAAGGAAAAACTAATTATATACTAGTATTAACACGAGGTTTAAAATCCGGTATTTTTTCTAATTGTTTTTTATTAATAAATATATTAAATTATTTTGGTTTAAAAATGAACTAATATAATAAAGTGTGTGTTATTAGGTTAGAGTTTATTAGGATTAGGAAAATTAATAAGAATAATTTTAACCAAGATTACTTAAATCTAGTAAAGTTTTTTTAAAGCTTATATCTCAGGGTAAGTATCATTCCTCCCGTGATACTTTAAATGAAGCCCGCTCTTACGGTCCTACCCCCTTAACGTGAGAGCGGAGCTTCGGCCCGCTTTTTTTATATACCTACTTATACCTCGCATTGTTACCAAGTTTAAAATCAAGTATTTCCACTCATTGATTCGTAGTTCTATTTTTTTTAAATTTTAATTAAGGATATTAATAAATGAACAATTATATAAAAACTATACTTATTGCAGAAGAAGATCAAAATACTGCACAACTTCTTGTATCAATTTTTCAAAAAAATAAATTTAATGTAGGATGGGTACAAGATTGTGATTCCATTTTTGAGGCATTAGTTGAAAGAAATGTAGATTTAGCTCTCATTGACTTATCTTTAGCCTACTCGTCAGATAAGATTTCTTTAATCAGTCATATTAAAGCTGTATCACCTGATATGGAGATAATCATTATGACAGATTTTAGAAATCCGGAACTATTAAATCATGCGTTATTGAGTGGGGCAAGTGTGTTTGTACAAAAGCCAATTGATCCTGAGCAATTAATATTGATGAGTGTAAAAACGCTTGAGAAACAACATTTGAAACGAGAAAACTATAATTTGCTTCTGGAATTAGCTATTCTCAAAAACCAGATTGAACAATTTACCCGTAATCAAACAAAATTATAAATCACCTTTATTTGGATAAAGTATTTTAATGAAGAAAACACTACATAAATCAGATTATTTAATTTTATTAGCTGATGATAATGAATCTTTCAGCCAGACAATAATTCATTTTATAAAAAGTAGGTTTAAAAATTCAAAAGTATTATATACAAATAATGGCAAAGAGGCAGTTGATTTAGCATTTAGCCAAATGCCTGATATTATCATACTTGACATTAATATGCCTGTATTATCTGGTTTTCAGGTGGTTAGTATGGTTAAGAAAGAATATCCTTTTATTCCGATTATCATTATAACCAATTACAATGAAAACGAATACCGACTTGAAGCAAAACGTGTTATGGCTGATGCATTTATATTGAAGAAAAACCTTTCAACTGAACTCCCTCAGGTTATGTCGACTCTCCTTTCTGCACAAATTGTAAAGTAAAAAAATTACTAATAACATAATTTTTTAATTGTGCAAAAATTTGTTGCTCAAGAGTAAAATATTTCGTATATATTAAAAACAAATTTAATAATATGGAATCTTTTTTCTTCACAAATATAAATATCATATTCGTTGGCCTTATTGGATTACTTTTATTAATAATATTGGCTTTTCAGATAAAGAATAGAAAACTTGGCAGGTTTTTACATTATCTAAGGGAAAAATTTTCTAAATCAAAAAAAAAATAAACCCCTCTAATAGTTTTTGTTTGTTAAACCTTTCTTTATTATATTTTTTTACATCTTAACTGACAAGGAGATAATATTTAGATGATTGTTATGAAATTTGGTGGCACCTCTACTCAGGATGCCAGTGCAATGTTAAATGTTGCAAGCATTATAAAAGCTCATCTACATCGAAAACCTATAGTTGTTATATCAGCAATTGCACAAGCAACAAATATGCTTGAAGCTATAGCTACCTATTCTAAAGAAGGGGATCGTGAAAATGCTTCCAAAGTTTTAGAAGAGCTAATTTTAAGACATCTAAAAATAATTCAAAACACTATTCATAGTCAAACTACATTAGCGATACTAAATTCCAAGATATCAGAATTCAAGAAGGAGATAGAGGAATTAATAAACGGTGTTGCTATTTTAAAGGAGTTGACTCCGAAGTCGCTTGATAGATTTTATTCATATGGTGAATTAATGTCATCGTTAATTATTTCTCATATCCTAACTGAAACCAATGTAAATGCGATTTGGTTGGATACAAAAGATTTTATGGTTACTGACAGCAATTTTAATCGCGCACAACCTATTATGCATATTGTTACAGAGAAATTAAAACCAATAGTATCACGTTTGTTGAGTGAATCCAGGGTACCCGTTACTCAGGGTTTTATTGGGGTAACACTAAATGGAGAGAGAACTTCGATGGGGCGCGAAAGCTCCGATTATTCAGCCTCAGTAATTGGTTCAGTACTTAATGCTGAAGATATTCAAATCTGGACGGATGTTGATGGAGTTTTGACAGGAGATCCCAATGTCGTTCAAGCTCCTAAGAAAATTAAGCAACTTTCATTTGAAGAAGCTTACCAGCTTTCTTTCTTTGGTGCTAAAGTTCTTCATCCAAATACAATGATACCAGCTCAAGAAAAAAATATCCCAATTCATGTATTTAATTCAAAAAGACCAAATTCAAGTGGTACACTTGTAACAGAGAATAGTAATCTGAATTATGGCGATAATACTGTAATTAAATCTGTTACTTATAAACCCAAAATTTCACTTTTAACAGTTCAACCAAAATCAAGATTCAGTCCATATATTTTTTGGGAACAAATATTTAGTATTTTGAATAAGTATAAAATTACTCCGTTAACCTGCTCTACGCTTGAATATGTTTTCTCAGTAGCGTTTGAATCGAAAAATCTTTGCGATTCGGTGATCAATGAATTAGAAACAATTGGAGAGTTAGAAATAAAAAACCAATTAGCATTGCTCAGTATAATTGGTCAGAATTTAAACAAAGATTATACTTTGCTTCCACGGGTTATTACAAACATTGCAAATATTAGAATTCTGCATTCTAATTATGGATCATCAAATTATTGTTTTAGTATTGTTGTAAATGAATCGGATATGTATGAAGCCATTCGTAAGTTACATAATCTGTTTTTCAATTTACAAATTGATTCAACTTACTTTGAAACAATATAATGAAAACCTACCTTAGAATTCTAAAATACCTTTTACCTTACCGCAGAATTGTATTGATCTTAATTTTTTCGATGCTTTTGTATGTAGTGTTAAACATTTTTTCAATTGCACTTATTGTACCTCTTGTAGATGTAATTTTTACTGATATATCAGCTGCTCCTTCAACCGGCGAATTTGATTTGAAGAAAGGCAATTTGAAAGATCAATTGATGGGATGGCTTTATCACACTCTTTCAAAATATCCAAAGCAAGATGCTCTTTTATATGTTTGTTTGTTCATTGCTGTAGGATTTTTATTAAAAAACCTAACAAGTTATTGGCAAATGTATTTGAATGCTGCACTTGAGCAGGGAATGTTGAGAGATTTAAGAAACCAAATCCACAGGCATCTTCATCAACTCTCGTTACACTTTTTTATGGCTCGCAAGAAGGGACATCTTATAAGCTTGATGATGAATGATGTGCGATTAATTACTGAATCAGTTATGGCATTGCTTGGAATGTTCTTTCGTGATCCACCGACAGTAATAGTAAGTACGATTATATTGTTTGTTTTTAACTGGAAACTTACACTCACCATTTTATTGATAACTCCAGCGATGGGTTTTATAATAGGAAAAATTGCTGATAAATTGAAAAAATACAGCACACGATTTCAAGAAAAAATGTCTGAAATTACATCACTTGTAGATGAGAGTATAAGTGGCGTTAGGGTTATAAAAGCGTTTAAGATGGAAAAACATGAGATAGAGAAATTTGAAAATCAAACGAACAAACTTTACAAAATCTTCGTAAAGTTGCTCAGAATTCGGAGTATCTCAAGTCCATTAAGTGAATACTTTGGAATTCTCATTGCAGTCGTTGTATTATGGTTTGGAGGAATGGGAATTATTAACAAAACAAGTCCAATGTCCGCTGGACAATTTATTTTTTATCTTACAATTTTAGTTTCAATGCTTCAACCTATTAAGATGATTACGCAGGTTTTTAATACTGTAAAGGAAGGTATTGCTGCTGGTGAGAGGGTGTTTGCAATTCTTGATATCAAACCCAGAGTTCTGGATACGCCAGATGCAATTGAAATTAAAGATTTTAGTAATTCGATAGTCTTTGAAAATGTTTCCTTTAAGTATGATACAACGGATTTGGTCCTCAAAAATATAAATTTAAAAATTAATAAAGGTGAAATTGTTGCAATTGTTGGACCAAGTGGCTCAGGAAAATCTACACTTGTGGATTTAGTTCCCAGATTTTATGATCCAGTTGAGGGAAGTATAAAAATTGATAATATTGATCTTAGAAAGGTTAAACAAGAGTCATTGCGAGATTTAATGGGAATAGTAACACAGGAAACAATATTATTTAATGATACAGTTGCTGCTAATATAGGATTTGGTATGGTGAATGCTCAAATGGAAAAAATAATCGAAGCGGCAAAAATTGCAAATGCACATAATTTTATAGAAAACTTAGAACACGGGTATTTTACAATTATTGGTGATCGAGGTGTGAAATTATCTGGTGGAGAAAGACAAAGAATTGCTATTGCTCGAGCCGTGTTAAAGAATCCACCAATATTGATTTTAGATGAAGCAACATCTGCACTTGACCCAGAGTCGGAAATGCTTGTGCAGGAAGCACTTGAAAGATTAATGCAAAAACGTACAAGTATTGTAATTGCGCATCGCTTTTCTACAATCCAGAATGCAAATAAAATTGTTGTGATGGAAAAAGGAGAAATTGTTCAGATTGGAACATTTAATACTTTACTTAGCCAGGAAGGGTTGTTTAAGAGATTATATGAGCTTCAGTTCAGAATGCTCTGATTCTTACTTTAATATTTTATAATTTTTGTACTCACCTAATCTTATACCTGTACTCCTTTCTATTGAATCCAAAATTTTAAATTTTAAGTTAGTTTTCAATTTTTCTGGAGGGACAAATTTCCAATTGAAGTTTTCAATTCTATTTTTCATAACTTCTGGATGTGTTCCCTCAAATTTTCTGAGTTTTTCAATTATTGAATAATCAAATTCCTCTTTCATCTGAATATTTTTTTCTATCCATTCATCATCATGCCAGAATTTGTTGAAGGTTTTAATTTTTTCCATCATCGCTCTGGGATGCTTTACCCAACCATAATGATAAATATATGCGTCAATTTCTATTACATTCATTTTCCTGTTATCTATTCGAAATCCCTGAGCATCTTTCCAGGATTTAACTCCGATGTTATTCCTAACAACTCTAATTTCCTTTCTGTACCAGTTTCTTGAATCAGCATAGTAATCGTAACTTCCATAAAAATGTATATACTTAAATAATAATCCCTCTACTTTATAATTATGTAAATATTGTCTCATTGCTTTTAAAATGTTATCAAGATATTTTTCGTGTATTACCTCATCAGCCTGAAGATATAATCCCCAGTCCCCTGTTATATGAGATAATGCGATATTTGTTTGTTGTGCTAATATCTTCCCGCCTTCTCTTAATTTTTCATCCCATATGGTTTGAATTATTTTTATCTTTTCTTCTTTTAAATTCATTATTTGTTGTAGAGTATCATCGTCAGAATTACCAACCACAACAATAAGTTCATCGCAGATGGGCATAATGGATTTGATAGATTCTATAAATGGGTACTCAAATTTTACACCATTTCGTACAAAAGTAAATCCGCTTATTTTCATATTTGGAAGTAATTCAAATTTTTATTTAAATATACAAAAAAAATACATATCTATGAACATTGTTCAATTGTCTCATTATATTCTTCCAGCGAAGAAGTATGGTGGAACGGAGCGAATTATTTACTGGTTGTCGCGTGCATTGAAGAAATTAGGCCACACTGTATATTTGATTGCACCTAAAGGTACTGTGGTTGATGGTGTTGAGGTGATCTCATATAAAGGTAAATTGAAAGATAATTTACAGGTCATTCCAGCTAATGCAGATATTGTTCACATTCATTACACTCCTGATTTTTCAATTCCCAAACCATTTGTTGTGACCATTCATGGGAACAAGAAAGAAGGTGAAAAATTTTTACCTAATACTGTTTTTCTGAGTAAAAACCATGCAATGCGTCATAATTCAGATTTCTATGTTTATAATGGTTTGGACCCAGAAGAATATATCTATAATGAACATAAAGAGAATTATTTTTTATTTCTCTCTAAAACAAGTAGAAGGGAGAAAGGATTAGATACGGCAATAAGAATCGCTAAAAAGATGAACATTAATTTGAAAATAGCAGGAGGATATGGATTTTCTTTCCGAAAAAATATAAAGTATTATGGAGAAGTTGGTGGTAGAGTTAAAGCAGAGTTAATTGCCGGTGCAAAAGCTTTGTTGTTTCCTATTCGATGGGAAGAACCATTTGGACTGGTACTTATCGAAGCGCTTGTAAGCGGTACACCAGTGATTGCAACAAAGATGGGTGCTGTACCCGAAATTGTTACACCTGATGTTGGTTTTCTCTGTGATACGGAAGATGAATTGGTGAAGGCTGTGGAAAATATTAATTCAATAAAACCGGCTGCCTGTAGAGACAGAGTAATGCATCATTTTACAGATGTAATTATGGCGAAAAATTACCTAAAATACTATCAAATTTTCAAAGAGAAATTTCTATTTTATGAATAAATTGCGATTTATAGATTATATTAAACCTCATAAAAATTTTATTATAACATTAAAAGCACTAATTGCACTGCTTTTAATTTTTATTGTTTTCAGATTCTTATTTTTTGTTTATTATTTTGATCATTTTAGTCTAATTCAAGGTTCAGAGGTTCTTAAATCTTTTTTAATTGGTATCCGATTTGACCTTTCAGCAATAATGATGTTATCAGGTGTATTTTTGGTGTTTTTAAATTTTCCTGGCAAGTTCAAATTTTCTAATTTCTATGTTGTTTTTATTCTATCATTATATTTTGTTTTCGTTGTTATAGGAATTTTAATCTTTGCTGGTGACATATTTTACTATGATTTCGTTAAAAGAAGATTGTCTTATGAAATCTTTAACCTGTTTAAAACCATACCTGAATTAATTAAAATTATATTGAATACATATCTTATTGCTTTGGTAGGATTTGTGGGATTAGTAATCTTGCTTGGATACATTTGGTTTAGATATTTACCAAAATCCAAAATTAAATTCAAATATAATTTGCCCAATGATATTCTTTATTTTGTTGTAACGATTGGTATGATATTAGTTTTTATCCGAGGAGGATTTCAGTTAAAGCCATTGCGCGAAAGTTATGCATTTAGAAATGAAAATTTGGTATTAGGACATCTAACTTTAAACCCGGTGTTTACTGTAATTCGAACACTTAATAGAGGAGATTTAAAAGAGTACAAATTTATGAACGAAGATGAAAGTATAAATATTGTGAAATCTTTACTCAAAGATAAAAATGAAGAGTTTGTTAATAACGAGTTTCCTTTAATGAGAGCTAAATATTTTGAGAAAGATAAAAACATAAAGTTGAATGTTGTTATCTTGATAATGGAAAGTTGGCCTGGGGATATACTGGAAATTGAAAAAAACTCAGTTGCTCCATTTTTTAATCGGTTAGCAAATGATGGTAGATATTTTAAAAGATTTTTTGCATCGGGTCAGAGGACAATTCAGGGGATACAGGCAATAATTGGTTCAATACCAAATGTAGCATATGATGATATACTTGGCAGTCCAATTGAGCAACACTCGTTAAGGCAGATTGGAAGTATCTTGAAGGAATCAGGTTATCAGACGATTTTTATACATGGTGCGAGGTCGGGTTCTATGGGATTTGAAGCGTATTCGAAATTGGCAGGATTCGATAAATATATATCTAAAGAAGATTTTGATTTATCCATAGTTCAAGATGATGGAACATGGGGAATATTTGACCATTATGTTTTCGAAAAAGCAAATCAGGAGTTTGAAAAAATTAATAAACCATTTTTAGGTGTGGTAATGAGTTTATCTTCTCATGCACCATACAACCTTCCATCAAAGGAGTTTGAGTATTATGATTCAACTGTAGCAAATTACAGGTTTTTAAATTCTTTAAGATATTCGGATTGGAGTTTGGGAAAATTTTTTAATGAAGCTAAAAAATTGAATTATTTTGAAAATACAGTTTTTATCATAACTGCAGATCATGCTGAAGGTACAAGAGAGAAAAATATTTATGAATCATTCCATATACCCTGTTTATTTTATTCCCCGGTTCATATTAATCCAGGTTTTGATACTTCTGTTCACTCGCAGGTAGATATTTTACCCACAATTTTGGATATTCTGCAACTGCAAACAATACATTCATCTTTTGGCAAATCAATGCTCGCAAGTGATAATGGCTTTGCGTTTTTCTCTACAGGTAATTTATTTGGATGGATAAGGAAACAATGGTTACTAATTGGAGATTATGAAAAAAATATTGGGCTGTACGACATAGGAAATGATAATGAACTGTATTTAAATAAATTAGATGAACAAAAAAATATCGGCGAAATGATGAGAAGGGAGGTGCTGGGGTACATTCAAACTTCCGTTTATCTCCTCAAACACAATAAAATTTATAAGCCCTCCAACAAGTTGTATTAGCTGATACCATTATTAGGGTATTGTATTTGTAAAAAATATTTGTTATACTGAGGTAAATAAATTTAATGAAAGGAAAGGTTATTATGCAGAGAATAGTTTTATTCGCTATTATTTCTCTTATTATTAATTTTGCTACCACTGGTCAAACTCTTCGGCTTGTTGATCAGGGTGGAACACCAGGAAGTTACCCAACAATTTCTGCTGCTGTTGCAGCAGCAAATCCAGGTGATACAATTAAAGTTCTTTCGGGTATTTATCCTGAATCTGTTGTAATACCAAAAAAACTTTTTGTCATTGCACAAGATAGCACTGTGGATGTTGTTTCCGGTGCAAATGCTTTTACTTTTAATAGCGGCTCAAGCGGCTCTTTACTCTATGGTTTTACACTCAGAGGAAATGTTTACCATCCCCGCAATTACGCCCAAAATGAACCTATTGTTATTGCTAATAACAGGTTTATTGGGACTTATATCGACTTTACTTACTGGTCAATCATTGCAAATAATTATTTTATTAAATCTTCCGGTGATTACGGAATTAGAGTCTATGGTAGTGATTCTTCCCATAAAAGGATTATCATTTTTAATAACAGATTGGATTCTTGTGGAATACAGTTCGGAGGTAATTACACAAGTATAATTGCAAACACAATCAAAGATAATTCTGCTTACGGTATTCTTACTCATAGCAATCCAAACGATTATCAAATTATTGCAAACAAAATAAGTAACTGTGCACGTGGAATAGTGTTCAGTGGCAATTCTCATAATACAAATTTTGTTGTTTCTAATAATTTATTAACTAATTGTCCAATAGGTATCAATAATGCAGGGGGATGGATTGGTCCGCTATTTACAGGTGTGGTTTCAAATAACGTCGTCTACAACAGCTCAAATTATGCAGTTCTAAACGAACAGGGGCTAAATGGGGCATCATCGGTCTATTTTTATAGTAACATATTTTCGAGTAACACAAATAATGTCTCATTTGCATCATCAGTCTGGGATTATAATTGTTTCTACAACTCTGGTACTATACCAACACCTGGAATTAACAACATAACAAATGATCCGTTATTTGTAAATCCATCAAATGGAGATTTTCATCTGCTAACAGGATCTCCATGTATAGATGCTGGTCATCCAACCTTAATCTATTCTGATATTGATCGCACAAGAAACGATATGGGGATATACGGCGGTTCATTTACAATGAGCAATTATGAAAATTTATCAGGCCCTAAAGTAATCAGTTTGTTTACATCTCCAACTCAGGTACTTAAAGGAAATGATATTATAATCACCGGCAGCGGTATATCAAAATAAAATTTACACTCGAATAAGGAGATAAAATGAAAACAGTTATTAGAGTGTTAATTGCATTCCTGTTTATAGCTGGTTTAATGGAAATTGCTTCTGCCCAATCTCCAATTGATGCAGGTGAATATTTTATCGATACAGATCCAGGTTTAGGTAACGGAACTCAGCTAATATCCTCAGATGGTAATTTTAATGAGTTTTTTGAAGAATTTAACATTACAATTCCAACTTCTTCATTAAGTGAAGGTGTTCATACACTTTATGTAAGATTGAAGAACAAAGATAACAGCTGGGGTAATGTATTAGCAAAACCATTTATTGTTCGAGATGAGTCGGCATTTTTTGTTCATTTGCCACCCAGGCTTACAAATGCAGAATATTTTGTAGATGCTGATCCAGGTGAAGGGAATGGAGTTGCATTAAATGCAGTTGATGGAGATTTTAACGGAGTATTTGAAAATGTTCTTGGTACATTGAACACATCAACAATGGATGAAGGAGCGCATAGTTTATTCGTTAGGTTTAGGAATAGCGAAGGAAACTGGGGTAAAGCAATAGCAAAACCGTTTATTGTTAGAGATGAGTCAGCGTTTTTTGTTCATTTACCACCCGGGCTTACAAATGCAGAATATTTTATAGATGCTGATCCAGGTGAAGGGAATGGAGTTGCATTAAATGCAGTTGATGGAGATTTTAACGGAGTATTTGAAAATGTTCTTGGTACATTGAACACATCAACAATGGATGAAGGAGCGCATAGTTTATTCGTTAGGATTAGGAATAGCGAAGGAAACTGGGGTAAAGCAATAGCAAAACCATTTATTGTTAGAGATGAGTCAGCGTTTTTTGTTCATTTGCCACCAAAGATTACGAATGCAGAATATTTTGTAGATACTGATCCAGGTGAAGGGAATGGAGTTGCATTAAATGCAGTTGATGGAGATTTTAACGGAGTATTTGAAAATGTTCTTGGTACGTTGAACACATCAACATTGGATGAAGGAGCGCATAGTTTATTCGTTAGGTTTAGGAATAGCGAAGGAAACTGGGGTAAAGCAATAGCAAAACCATTTATTGTTCGAGATGAGTCAGCGTTTTTTGTTCATTTACCACCCAGGCTTACAAATGCAGAATATTTTGTAAATGCTGACCCTGGTGAAGGGAATGGAGTTGCATTAAATGCAGTTGATGGAGATTTTAACGGAGTATTTGAAAATGTTCTTGGTACATTGAACACATCAACAATGGATGAAGGAGCGCATAGTTTATTCGTTAGGATTAGGAATAGCGAAGGAAACTGGGGTAAAGCAATAGCAAAACCATTTGTTGTTCGAGATGAGTCAGCGTTTTTTGTTCATTTACCACCCAGGCTTACAAATGCAGAATATTTTGTAGATACTGACCCTGGTGCAAGCAATGGAATTCAACTTAAAGCAAGCGATGGTTCATTTGACCAGTTTATTGAAAATGTTTTTGATACATTGAAAACAACATCTCTAACTGAAGATGTGCACGCGGTTGGGATGCGATTCCTTGAATCGAACGGTAATTGGAGTAAGCCATTTTATTCAATTATTGAAATTGCAAATGTGACACCACCATCTCAACCCAGTGGATTAACTGCCACAGGAAGGAATCGAAAGACAATATTGAAATGGTTTAAAAATCCAGATCACGACATTGCAAATTATATTCTGTATAGAAGTTTGATAGATAATTTTACACCTGATAGTACAAATTTATTAACAACCGTTTCTAAAAATGATACGGTGTACATTGATAGAAATTTAGAAAACGGAACACCTTATTATTATCGACTTAAAGCTATGGATGTTGCAAATTTATATAGCGAAGCAAGTGAACAGGTTGAAGTTATTCCGTTTAATACACCACCAGGTGGTTTCTCGCTTGAGCACCCGGCTAATGGAGATACGCTTTCAAATGTTACTGAACCAGTCAAATTTGTCTGGCAATCAGCAAATGATGTAGATGAAGATACGCTATTTTATATACTTCGAATTCAGGGAGTAAACATAGACACAACAATTTCTGATATATACGATACGACCTTTAATTTTGATGGTAAAAAATTGTTTATAAAAAATTCCATATATACATGGTTTGTAAATGTTACTGATGGAACTGAATGGACAGTTTCTCAAGATACATTTGTATTTGTTACACCTGATTTTGTTGGTGTGAAAGCAAATCCAGTTCCATCAAAATTCGTACTTTATCAGAATTACCCGAATCCATTTAATCCGACAACAACGATAAGCTTTGAGTTGCCAGAAAGAATGGAAGTGGTTCTAAAAATATATGACATTTTAGGTAATGAGATAATAACACTTTTTAGTGGTACATTGGAATCTGGTTATCATTCAGTTACTTGGGATGGTAAAAATGAAAATGGGCAAGCTGTTGCAAGTGGGATTTATCTCTATCGTTTGAAGTCAAGTGAATCTAGCAGCACTCTAAAATTACTAATACTGAAGTAGAAAACTAACTTTTCCTGCACCTTTAGATTTCTTAAGTAAGTACATTATAGATTCTGCATTTTTACAATTTAATAAAAGAAAGCAGTATTATGAAAACAATGTTTATGACGATTTTAATGCTTGTTACCTCAGCATTAGCACAAAATGTTACCGTTAACCAATTGACAAGCGCTGCAAATCTTGATTCGGGGCTTGTTGCTTACTTTCCATTTAACGGAAACGCAAATGATGAAAGCGGAAACAACAATAATGGAACTGTTAATGGTTCTCAATTAACACAAGATAGATTTGGTATACCTGGGAAAGCATATTACTTTAATGGGACCGGTGATTTTATATCAATCCCTGATAATCCAAATCTATTTTCTGACGAGCTGACAATTTCCTGGTGGTATAAGATTACGGAAATTCTGGGTGGAGAAAGGGTTGTTATAGGATGGGTAGATGGCGGACATAGATATCAGCAGTTTTTTAATGGAAGTCAGTTATCATACTTGAATGGATACAATGTTGCACAGCCCGGAATGTACTTTAACCCAATTTATGGGCTAAATGATTTAAATGTTTGGAAGAATGTTGTTGTTACATATAAAAAACTTAGCGAAACCACCTCAACCACTTCAATTTATGTTGACGGTGAATTAAAACAGACAGATAATCATAATTTGGCAATGGATTATGCTCCTGGTCCTGATTTTTTCATCGGGAAAAATCATAACGGAAATTTCTTTAAAGGTTATCTTGATGATTTCAGAATTTATAACCGCGTTTTAAATGATAACGAGATTTTAGCTTTATATAACGATTCAACAACTTATTTCCCTGTTTTAATTGATAGTGTATATCCTCATCAAAATTCTAGTTACTTAACTAAAAATGAAAGTATTAAAATCTACTTTAGTGAACCTATAGATGAGAATACTTTTTCTAATTATAATCTTAATGTTCACGGTAATTTAACAGGTAAGTACGAAAGAAATTTTACTTATCACTCATCTTCAAATACACTTGAAATTCAACCGACGGAACCATTTAAATACGGTGAGCAAATTACAGTTACACTTGATTCTTCAATTCGATCTGTAAGCGGATATAATCTATCACCATTTGTTTTTCAATTTAATATCAAACCGGAAAAAGGTTCGGTTAAGTTTGCAGTTGCAGATTCATTTCAACTCAACTTTTCACCGCAAAATATTGTAAGTGGAGATTTTAACAACGACGGGAAGATTGATGTAATCGTAAGTAACTATGATAGCTCTAAATACACAATTCTTTTAAATAATGGTTCTGGTGGATTTACACTTGGTGAAGAAATGTCGGGTGATTTTAAACCATATTCGATTTCATTTACAGATATAGATAATGATAGAGATCTAGATATGATTGTTTCTACCAACGAACAAAACAAAATTAGATTATTAAGAGGTACAGGTCAGGGGATCTTTAGCTGGATTCTTCCAACGATTGATGTTAATGCACCAATAGCAACATGCCCGGGTGATTTTGACGGCGATGGTGATAATGATTTTGTAGCACTATTAAATTATGGTTCATACGATGGAAGAGCCTATCTTTATAAAAATGATGGAACCGGTTCTTTTATTCAGTCTGGTTATGTAAGTATTAGTTTTCCTGTATCTAAGAGAAATATAGTTGGAGATATAGACAATGACGGCGATCTTGATATTATCGGTGGTACAAGTGATTACTGGGGAGTTTTTAAAATCCTTGTAAACGATGGAAACGGAAATTTTACATTTACGGGTGGAATAAATCTTGGACCATATCCTGATGAACTTGCTGGTGGAGACTTTGATGGTGATTATGATTTAGACTTTGTTCACTGCTCGTGGTATATGAACGGAATAAGTTTAATTCTAAATGACGGACAGGGTAATTATAATGATTATCTAAATCTTGGTAATGTTGGCGGTCAAACACGTAATCCTGTCGTTAGTGATTTTGATGGAGATGGTGATCAGGATTTTGTTGTCGCCTTTAATCATTTCAGTGACTTTAATATCGGTATTGCAAAAAACAATGATCATCCTAATTATGAATGGTATCTTAGTGATCCTATACCTGGTCTTAACGGATTGGCGGCTGGGGATTTTGATAACAACGGAAGCGTTGATTTGGTTGGAATCAGCAGCACAACTAATCAGATAAAGTTAGTGAGAAATATTCCCGACAGCTTAATTGCATATTTCCCATTCAATGGTAGTGCAAATGATGAAAGTGTTTTTCATAATAATGGCAGCGCTGTCAATGCTTTATTAACAACCGACAGATATGCAAATCAGGATGCTGCTTACTACTTTAACGGTTCGGATAGCAGAATACAAGTCCCACAAAATTCTCTTTATGATTTTGGATTTGGAGATTTTACAATGAGTGCCTGGGTAAATGTATCTGTGGTGGGTACTTCAAGAATTGTTTCTGCAGGTTATGATGAAAATGATAATATCTGGGGACTTGGTTTCGGTTCTCATCCTGTTTGGGGTAATGGCATCAGAATTAATTATTTTCTTTATAGTGATAATGCTTTCAGAGATTTTAGTTCTGAGGAAATTATTAATTATTCACCAGGTGAATGGGCTTTTGTTACAATTTCAAAATCTGCTGACCAGCTAAAATTTTATCAAAATGGTATGCAAGCAGGAGTACTAACCATCAATTACCCATCTAACTCAAACAGTTTAATGAGTATTGGATGCAGACAATATTCATTGGGAAATTTCCAGGAATTCTTTAATGGAATGATTGATGAAGTAAAAATATTTAATAAGTCATTTTCTGATCAGGAAATCCTGCAGATGTATAAATCAACCACATCTGCACCAAATCTTCAATCTCCTGCAAACAACTCAATTGTAAATACATTAACACCGCTATTGGTTTGGGATAGTTTGGTTACAGCAACAAATTATTCGGTTCAGGTAGCAACAGACTCATTATTTAATACAATCGTTTTGTCACAGTTTTCAAATGCTGCTTCATATTTAGTTGAAAGCGGTGCACTTAATCCAAATGTTGATTACTACTGGAGAGTGCGGACAAATAATGATGGTGGAGTAAGTCCCTGGTCAGATGTTTACCATTTCATAATTGATTTAACAGATGTAAAAGAAAATAAGGAACTTCCAACAGAGTTGGCGTTAAGGCAAAATTATCCAAATCCGTTTAATCCAACCACAACAATTCGTTTAGAGTTGCCAGAAAGAACTGAAGTGATTTTAAAAATATATGATATCTTGGGTAATGAAGTGAGAACTCTTGTCAGTGGTACATTGGAATCTGGTTATCATTCAGTTATTTGGGATGGTAAAAATGAAAATGGGAAAGCTGTTTCAAGTGGGATTTATCTCTGCATGCTTAAGTCGAAACAAATAATTAAGTCGTCCAGGTTATTGTTAATAAAATAGATGATTATTTAGATGCTGCCTCCTGATAACTAACAGGAGGCAGTAAAGTTTTTCAAACTATTCCTTGATCTAACATTGCGTCAGCAACTTTTAAGAATCCGGCTATGTTTGCTCCGTTTACATAATTTTCTGGAGTTCCATATTCTGCTGCTGTTTCTACACAGGTCCGATGGATATTTACCATTATTTCGTGTAACTTTTTATCCACCTCTTCTCTTGACCAAGGCAAGCGCATGCTGTTTTGGGTCATTTCAAGTCCCGAAGTTGCAACTCCACCAGCATTGGCTGCTTTTCCAGGTGCATACAATATTTTTGCTTCCTGAAAAACTTTTACACCACCAAGTGTTGTAGGCATATTTGCACCTTCTGCAACACAAATACAGCCGTTTTTAACTAATTCTTTGGCATCATTCTCATCCAATTCGTTTTGAGTAGCACAGGGTAGAGCAATATCAACTTTTACACCCCAAGGTCTTTTCCCTGCATAAAATGGGACTTTAAATTTTTCAGCATACATTTTAACTTCATCTCTCAAACTTGCTCGCATTTCGAGCATATAATTTATTTTTTCTCCTTTAACGCCATCTTGATCATAAATAAATCCATCAGGTCCTGATAGTGTTACTACTTTAGCACCTAATTCTGTAGCTTTTAAAGCTGCACCCCAGGCAACGTTTCCGAATCCTGAAATTGCAATTGTTTTTCCTTCGAGCGACATATTTTTTGTTTTTAACATTTCCTGTGCAAAGTAAACTACACCAAAACCTGTTGCTTCCGGACGAATTAACGATCCACCCCAGTTTAAACCTTTGCCTGTTAATACTCCAGTAAATTCGTTTGCCAATCGCTTGTATTGTCCGAATAAATAGCCAATCTCTCTTCCACCAACACCTATGTCACCTGCAGGTACGTCGACATCTGGACCGATGTGGCGGAAGAGTTCAGTCATAAAACTCTGGCAGAATCGCATTATCTCTGCATCGGATCTGCCTTTTGGATCAAAATCGCTACCACCTTTTCCTCCACCCATCGGAAGTGTCGTTAAACTGTTTTTGAAAACTTGTTCAAATGCTAAAAATTTTAACACACTTAATGTAACGGAAGGATGAAATCTTAAACCACCTTTGTAAGGTCCAATTGCACTGTTCATCTGTACGCGATAACCACGATTGATGTGAATTTCACCTTTATCATCAACCCATGGCACTCTAAATATAATTATACGCTCGGGTTCTACCATCCTTTCGAGAATTTTATGCTCGCGATATTTGGGATTTCTTTCAAGAACTAATTCTAATGATTCAAAAACTTCTTCCACTGCCTGGTGAAATTCTCTTTCACCCGGATTTTTAATTTTAACCTGTTCAATTAAGTTGCGGATGTATTCTTTCATATCTTCCTCTTTTTATTATTTAAAGAATTTGTTTTATGATGTGATTTTTTAAGGAACATTAACATTTGTATCGTAATGTTAAGTCCTCCTTTGATTAAAAACCTGTTTAAAATTAAGATTTTTTTATGTATTTAACAAATTTTGCATACGAAACACATTTTGATTAAATTTTAAATAAAAAACCAATTGCGTTTACCACCAGAAAAAATAGAAGAAATAAGAAATACAGTCGATATTGTAGATTTAATTTCCTCATACTTAAAACTTAAGAAAAGAGGCAAAAATTATGTAGCACTTTGTCCTTTCCACAATGAGAAAACACCTTCTTTTTATGTTTCTCCTGACCGGCAAATGTATCATTGTTTTGGTTGCGGTGCAAGTGGTAATGTTTTTACATTTTTAATGGAGACAGAAAAAATATCCTTTATTGATGCAGTCAAAATGTTAGCAGAAAGAACTGGAATTAAAATTCCTGAGTATTCCTATGAAATAGACAATAAGGCAAAAGAGCAAGAGGAACTTTATGAGGTACTTAAATTTGCTGCAACATTTTATTATAAAAATTTGCACGACACAGATGAAGGGAAATATGCCCTCGAGTATCTTTTCAAAAGAGGTTTCAAGTTGGAAACAATAAAAACATTTGGATTGGGTTATTCTTTAAACAAATGGGATTCGTTTTACAAATATTCATTGGAACAAAAAATTCCTGTTGAGATACTTGAGAAGGCTGGTCTGATAAGAAAACAAAACGATGGAAGTTATTATGACACTTTCCGTGGTAGGATAATGTTTCCAATCTTTTCTATTTCCGGAAAAGTAATTGGTTTCGGTGCAAGAAAGTTGTTTGAAGAAGATTTGTTGGGTAAGTATATAAATTCTCCTGAAACACCGATTTACAATAAAAGTAAGATTTTATATGGGTTAAATTTTGCAAAGGAATCCATAAGAGAAAAAGATTCGGTTATACTTGTTGAGGGTTATGCAGATTTAATGAAAGCATATCAAGCAGGATTTAAGAATGTAGTTGCTTCAAGTGGTACTGCTCTAACAATAGAACAGATTAAGTTAATTGGAAGATATACCAAGAATATTATAGTCCTATATGATGCAGATTCGGCTGGTATAAGGGCAACACTTAGAGGTATTGATCTCATACTCGAAAATGATCTGGATGTGAGAATAGCTCCTCTTCCTCAGGGCGAAGACCCTGATTCTTATATCGACAAATATGGAAAGGATAAGTTTGATAACCTTCTGAGGAATTCTATAATCTTTGTCGATTTTATGATTGATGCACTTGAATCTGAAGGGCATATGAAGACACCAGAGGGTCAAACTAAAGTTGTACGTATAATTATTCAGACCCTTGCTAAAGTAAAAGATCCTATAAAGCGAAATTTTTATATCAAACACATAGCAGAAAGATACGGAATATATGAATCTATTTTGTTTGGCGAAATGGATAAACTCTTAAGTAAGGAAAAGCAAAGAGAGACGACAAGAGCGATTGACTATGTAAAAAATGATATGGAAAAAATATTTCAATCAAACAAAATTGTTGAAGTTAATGAAATTCCCGTTGCTGAAAAGGATCTGCTACTCACAATGTTGGAAGGTGGGGATGATGTAATAGATTTTGTTTTTAAGTTTATATCTCCAGAGAATTTTTCACACAAATATATTTCTTTAATTGCAAATTATTTAATACTAATGCGAAACAATAACATTAAAGTAGAACCTTCATCTGTCTATGATTTTATCATTAATGAGGATATACCAGAAAAAACCGAATTACAGCAGTTTTTAAATAGAATTATATTTAACAGATATGAGATAAGTAAACGATGGGAAGAAATTGGACAGGAGATTTCTTATGGTGATGCTATAAAAATTGCAAAGGATTGTATAAAAAAAATATTTAAAAATGAATTGCAAAAGAAACTGGAGCAAAATCAGTTTTTAATGAAAGAAGCACAAAAAAGAAATGAAGATTTGAACAAATATCTGAAAACACATTCTGAAATCATCCAGAAAATGAAAAATGTTGAAAACGATGATTTCTTTTTGATGGATTAGTATCTTAAAATTAAACTGAATATGTCGAAACCTCTAAAATTAGTCATTGGCTTATCCTTAACCTTATTAATATTTTTAATTGCAATTTTTTTCTTCCTGCGTTTTCAAATTATAAAATCCTTCCCTGATTATAGCGGAGAAAAAAAATCTGATAAGGTGAAAGAAGAAGTTAAAATTTATCGAGATAATTTTGGCGTTCCAACAATATATGCAAAGAACGAAGGTGATTTATGGTTTGCTGTTGGATATATTCAAGCTCAGGATCGATTATGGCAAATGGATCTTTATAGAAGAACAATGCTGGGGCGGTTATCTGAGATATTTGGCAGAGATGCACTTGAATATGATTTTCTTTTCAGAACACTCGATATTAAAACTGCTACGAAGGAAATACAAAAAATACTGCCTGCAGATGTTCAAAATGCATTAGTTACATATTCTGAAGGAGTGAATGCTTATATAAAGGAAAATAAAGGTCGGTATCCGGTTGAATTTGATATATTAAATTATGAACCAGAAATTTGGGAAGTGGAACATTCATTGCTTATTTCAAGATTGATGGCTTGGTATTTAAATTTTTCATGGTGGACAGAAATTGTGAGATGGAAAATTCAAGATAAGTTGGGAATTCAAAAAACACAGGAAATTTTTACAGAATACCCAGATAATGCGCCGACAATTATAAAAAGTAGCATTCCGGTATCAAAGGTTTCTAAATCTTTATCTTCATTTTTAAATTTAATTAGAGCTCATAGGGAGTTTATTGGTTTCGAAGGTTCAGGATCTGGAAGTAATTGTTGGGTTGTGGATGGAACAAAATCATCAAGTGGGAAACCTATATTAGCTAATGATCCACACTTAACTCTTCCTATACCATCACACTGGTATGAGATAAATATTTCCACAGATGAATTCGCTACAGGTGGTTTTTGTTTCCCGGGTACACCCTTTATAATTATTGGACATAATAATAGGATTGCCTGGGGTCTCACCAATGCTATGATTGATGAAGTAGATTTTTTTATTAATCACATCGATACAAATGATACAACTAAATATGTTCACAATAAAAAGTTGATGCCTATTTTTACGAAAGAAGAAATTATTAAGATAGGCAAAAGTGACAGTGTAATTTTTCAAGTTAAGAAAACGCATTATGGACCGGTTATAAATTCGATACATTCATCAATTTGCCAGGCAGATGAATTTGATTCTTTGTTGGTTTCGCTAAAATGGGTTGGTTTCGAACCTACTTTGGAAACATGTACATTTTATATGCTTAATAAGGCAAAATCAAAGAATGATTTTGTTGATGCTCTAAAATATTTTGGGGTACCTGGACAAAATTTTATCTTTGCGGATGTTGAAGGAAACATTGGATATCGGTTGGCTGCAAAAATTCCTATAAGAAAAAATTATAATCCAACTCTTCCAGTGTTAGCTTCAAACATCGATTGTGATTGGTCAGGTTTTATATCCTTCGAAAATTTACCTGAATTATGGAATCCAGCTGAGCATTTTATTGCATCAGCGAACAATAAAATTGTCTCTCATCCCAATTACTACATTACAAACCTCTATATGCCAGGTTATCGAATTGAGAGAATTACTCAGTTATTAAATATTGAGCCTCTATTCTCTGTTGAGGATTTCAAACAAATGCAAATGGATTTGTTATCGCTTCATGGTCAGAAGTATAATAAAATAATTCTAAATATATTTTTAGAAGAAAATTCAATAGATCCTCTTGCAACTCAGGCACTGGAATATTTAAAAAATTGGGATTATAAAAACACTCAGTATGATGCAGCCACATCAATTTTTAACATGTTTTTTGTTAAATTACTTTTTAATACATTCCATGATGAACTTGGAGATGAATTATACTATGAATATGTTTACTTTCCTGCTTTTCCAATAAATACAATGGATAAATTAATAGAAAGCGAATCAAACTGGTTTGATAATATTGAAACTGATACAATCGAAACAAAG
The DNA here is from genome assembly GCA_003327435.1 of Ignavibacteriota bacterium. Lineage (GTDB taxonomy): Bacteria > Bacteroidota > Ignavibacteria > UBA10030 > BY39 > BY39. Next base: position 57,812 of record QOQV01000004.1, on the reverse strand, counting down.
AGATGGATTATTAAAAAAAGTTTTTTAGATGCGATTCAGGAATTGAAATTAAAGTATGGCACGGAAATAAAAAATTGGCAGTGGGGGAATTTACATCAACTTACATTAAAACATCCACTTGGTAAAATTCAACCACTAAACTCTGTTTTTAATCTTGGTCCTTATAAACTTGGTGGCTCCAGCAGCACAATTAATAATAGTGAAATTGATTTTACTAAACCCTTTGAAGCTCTTGTTGGACCTTCTATGAGATATATCGTTGATATGTATTTACCCGTAAGGAGGTATAGTGTTTTAGCAGGTGGACAATCGGGCCATGCTTTGCATCAAAACTATGATGATCAAGTATCTCTCTCGTTAAATGGACAATACAGGGAAACTTATATTGCTGCAGGAGAAAATGCGAACATGAAAAAATTAACTATAATTCCATATAGGAGGTAAAGTGTTATCCGAAAAATTAATTAATGTATTGAAATCCGCTCAATCGGTTGCAGTGTTAACGGGTGCGGGAATTTCTGCGGAGAGCGGGGTCCCTACATTTCGAGGAGATGATGGTTTATGGAAAAAATTCCGACCTGAAGAGCTTGCAAACTTTAATGCATTTATTAGAAATACTGAAATTGTTTGGGAATGGTATAAATACCGAAAGCAGCTAATCGCAAATGTAAAACCAAATCCAGGACACTATGCACTTGTAGAAATGGAAAATATATTTCCAGAATTTGCAATAATTACCCAAAATGTTGATAACCTGCACCGAAGAGCTGGAAGTAAAAAAATATTTGAACTTCATGGTAATATTCAAAGAAACTATTGTATTGGTTGTAAAAAAGAATTTTCAGATGAAATTATATTTTCGAAGTTTGAAGTTCCTAAATGCGATGTGTGTAATGATCTTATTAGACCTGGTGTAGTTTGGTTTGGAGAGCTCCTACCTGAGGATCAATGGAATGAAGCTGAAAAATCTACTCGTACTTGCGATATATTTTTTACAATAGGAACATCAGGAGTCGTTTATCCTGCTGCTTCATTACCGTATATAGCTAAGGAAAGTGGTGCTTTTGTAATTGAAATAAATCCTGAACCAACCCAGATTACATCAATAGTTGACGAATTCCTGCAGGGCAAGTCAGGAGAAATTTTACCAGAGCTAGTTAAAGTAATTAAGGAAGTTAGATAATATGAAGTTAAAATATATTCCCAAAACAAAAATCATTTGCACTTTAGGGCCGGCAACCGCAGAAGTATCCTCAATTTTAAAGTTAATGTCAAACGGGATGGATGCAGTTAGATTGAATTTTTCGCATGGTAATTATTCCGAACATAGAAAGTACATACAAAATTTAAGAATTGCTGAAGCTAAAAGCGGTCAACCCATTGCTATCATTCAGGATCTGCAAGGTCCTAAAATTAGGGTGGGTAAGCTAATTAAAGAACCTGTAAAAGTATTTATAAACAGTCAAATTGTATTATCCACTCGAGTCAATGATAATCCAGAATTTATTTCTGTAGATTATGAACACCTTCATAAGGAATTAAAAAGGGGAGATAAATTATATATCGATGATGGTAAAATTAAAATTGAAGTATTGAAAGTTGAGGATAAAAGGATATATTGTAAGGTTTTAAATACTGGTGAAATAAGTTCACATAAAGGTATTAATCTTCCAAATGTCAAACTTGGTGTTCCTTCAATTACCGATAAAGATAAAAAAGATATATTATTTGGACTGAAAAATGATATAGATTTTATCGCACTTTCGTTTGTGAGATCATCAAATGATATTGATGAACTAAGAGAGTTTATAATCAAACACAGCAAGAAATTTAGCAAAAAGATTCCTTACATTCTTGCAAAAATAGAAAAGCAGGAAGCAATTAATGATTTGGATAATATAATAATAAAGTCCGATGGTGTTCTGATAGCACGAGGAGACCTTGGCATTGAAATTCCGATTGAGAATGTTCCTTTGATTCAAAAGGAGATAATAAAAAAATGCAGAGAGTATACAAAACCTGTAATTGTAGCTACTCAAATGCTTGAATCGATGATAAAAAATCCGCTTCCAACTCGAGCTGAAGTTAGTGATGTAGCAAATGCTGTTTTGGATGGTGCAGATGCTGTATTGTTAAGTGGCGAAACTTCAATTGGAAATTATCCCATTGAAGCCGTCGAAATGATGAATAAGATAATACAAGCTATTGAAACAGGATGCCATAATAGAAAAGTTTACGAATATAAGCAAAGAGAAGATTATGATGCGCTTGCAGAATCGGCTGTTATGCTTTCTGATGAAGTTGGATCAAAGGCAATAATTGCTGTTACCTATTCAGGGAGAACTGCAACTTTTATTTCAAAGTATAGACCCGCTGCGCGTATTTTTGGATTTACAGAGAGCATCAAAGTGGCTCGCCGTTTGAGTATTCAATGGGGCGTTGAAAGTTTTGTTGTACCAAAGATTAAAGGTTCAACAGATAGTGCATTCAATAAAATTCATAATCAAATAATTTCTAAAAGAATGCTCAAAAAAGGTGATAAATATGTTGTACTCGCAGGGTTACCGTTCTTCGAGAAAAATGTTTTGAACACTATCAAAGTATTTAAGGTGTAAATTGCAATATTTTTAAAAATACTTTAACAACGACTCGTATTTTTCTTTTATTGAATAATTATTGGGATTCAATTTAATAATTTGCTCTAAATATTTTTTTGCTGGAGCAAAACGCCGCTTTAATATGTATATATCGGAGAGTAACATCATTGCATCAGTATTATTTTCATCATATCGTAAACATAATAGCAGATTATCTATAGCATCTTCATAAACACCTAATGTGTAATAATCTTTCGCATTTAAATAATAAACATTTGCGAGTATATGTTTTTCATCATATTTACGGATTGATTCGGTTCTTGTGATTAGGTTATTGTAAATCCCTAACAAAGTATTTGCGGTGTCTAATTTTGAGAGTTTATTAAGAGCGCTTCTTGCATCTTCAAGTTTATTTTGCTTTAATGCAAAATGAATTTTGAAAATATAGGCAGGAATAAAAGAAGAATCAAATCTTAATACAGTATCCAATAAGTTGTATGAATATTTTTCGTATCCCAGCGACCAATAACTACCTGCTAATCTTGTTGTATAATCTGCAAATTGCTCAGGGTGAGTTCTGGAAAATTGTATCATTTGATTTAATCGTCTGTATAGGTTAATTTCATTTAAAAACATACCAGCTTGTGAAAATCCCTCAAGTGTTTTAAAGTATTTTTCAGCATCAGTAAACTTTCCTAAAAAAGATTTTACAATACCATTATAAAATATTACTTTGGCGTTGAGTGGATTTCCAATGTAAAGTGAATCCAGAATTGATTCAGCTTCAATAAAATTGCAATTAAATAACTCATAAATAGCTTTTTGGAATTCAGTTTTTGGTTCAAGAGGCAATATTTCATCCAAGTTGCTAACTCTATATATATTCAATCTTCCAAATTTGTTCTCGAGTTTAAATTTGAATTTCTTTGATTGACTTATCTGGACTTCAAATTCGTCAAATCCGAGTCGATCAGCATGCGATACTAAAAAATCAACATTATAATCTCGTATTTTATAATCAAACTCAACTGGTGAAATTAAATAATCAGAAATTATTAATTTTCTTGTTCCTATCCAACAAGCTAAATCTTTCCACATTCCATATACAACTGCATCAGGTTTGGAATTGGCATTAATCCACTCCCCAGCAAGATTAAGTGGTTTTGTAAAATGGGATGGTGGATACTTCTTACCCTCAAGATATTTTTGAAACTCCATCGGTGAACTCATATATCTGTTGCTTAAATATATAAATTCACCTGTCCATACAAAGTTTGGAACTAAAAAAAATAATCCTAATAAAAGAGATGCGAATTTAAATAAACTGTTTTTGTATTTTCTATATAATGTTTCTAAAAAATGTTTTGTCCCAGTTAAAAAATATAATATAAAGATTGGAAGTAAAGGTAAAAGAAATCTAATATCGTTTATTGGATAGATTAAGATTATCAGTGAGTAAAATAAAATGAATAGAGTAATAAGAAGGTAAATCCCGGAAGCTTTTTGAAATTTTCTAAATCCATATACTGTCAGAGCCCATATAAGTATAGCAAATGGAATTTTAAATATTTTGAGTAAATCTGAAACTTCAGCAATTATTCCTTCTTTTCTAAAAATCACATCATATTGTGTTGATTCATATATCGGATAAAATATCAAAGCTACGACTTTGGAAAAGTATGTGATAAAGTTATGTTTTATTCTTGCGGTAAATTCAACTAAAAGCGAAGCTTCCGAATTTGTAAAGAAATGGTATGTTAAAATTTTTGAGTTGGTTAAATCGGGTAATTCAAAATTTGCAACTAAAAACTCATTTCTGAATATCCACAAAAGATAAAATGCAAGAGAGATAATCATTGTTGTAATTGCAATTTGGAATTTTCTTCTAATAAAGAAAAACAGGACAACGCTAATCATTAAGGCAATTCCAACTTCTCTTAATAAAACTGTAATTGAAACCAAAAGTGCAAATGCAATTATGTTTGAATTTGAAACCGTTTTTAATTCGTTAATTTTTTGAGAGTATAAAAATATTCCAATTATTATAACCAGGAATGGAACATCGGAAAGCAACTCACCTGAGAGTAGAAAAAAAAGCGGATTGATTAATAATAAAATGGTTCCATAGATTGCAACATCAGTATCAAAATATCTTTTTAAAAACTTGAAAAACAAAAAAAGTCCAAAGCCAGCAACAAAAATTGTAGCTAATTTTATTGCAATCAGATTGCCTGGAAATATAAAAGCCACTGGAGACATCAATAAAGAATAAAAAGGTGCGTGGATTACATATCTTTTTGGTTCAGGGAGTGTATTATCTTTAAACCCTTCAAAATTACTCAACGATTGGGTCCATATGTAATACCGTGTGCTATCAGGAGTATATAGATTTAAATTGTTAACTGATAGGTACCCACATACAAGGTATACAATTATAGTAGCAAATATTAAAACTTTTTCTTTGAATTTCATTACAATCCTTTTAAAAAGTTAATTAAATATTAGAAAAATATTCTTGAATTACAAAAAAGTCATAAAAAAATTTTAGAGGTATGTAATTTTTTCCGAATTTGTAATTTTTTCAAAGCGAGATGGAAAATATTACCTAATGCTTTTGAATTATTTTAGAAAATTGTTGATTTCACTAATTTTTTGAAAAAAATGTTTTAAAATCAAACCTGGCACGAGCATTGTAAATATAGAAGAAGACGTAAAAATAGTTCTTTATGGAAAACATTAAGCGTTCAAAATACTCAAAATTATTAAGTTTCAAAATTAATTAACAAAATTAAACATTAACAAATAATTAAAGGAGTTATAATATGGGTCAACAACAACTTTTATTAATCATCTTAGGCGTTATCATAGTTGGTATCGCAATAGCAGTTGGTATTTCAATGTTTACTGCAGGTAGTGTTCAGTCAAATCGTGATGCAATAGTTAATGATATGAACAACATTGCAGCGAACGCATATCAACATAAGATACGTCCATGCAGTATGGGTGGTGGTGGCGGAACATACGATGGCTCTGGTTGTACACCGGCACAGCCATATGCTATACCTTCAAAATACGCTCAAAATGAAAACGGTACATATGCAGCAACTGTTACAGCTACTGATGTTACAATTACAGCAACTTCCTCACAGGGATATGGAACCGTTACAGCAGTGGTTAATTCAACTGGTCGATTGTCGCAGTGGACATACACTGATCAGTTCGAATAATTTAATCTAATTTAGCTCTTTAACAATTAAAACTACAGATTCCGATGTACTGCCATTTACAAGATATGATTAACACCAGCTGTAAATGGCAGTATATGTTTATCAACTGAAAGGTGAATTATGGGTCAGCAACAATTGGTGTTAATTATATTAGGTGTGATCATAGTCGGTATAGCGATTGCGGTTGGTATTGGATTATTTCAGGGTACATCGGTTAATGCAAATAAGAATGCAATTATTAACGACCTTATGAATATAGGACAATATGCCAACAGATATAGATTGAGACCTGAACCGTTAGGCGGTGGTGGCAGGACTTACAATGGTTTTAATTTGCCACAGAATCTAAGATCAAATGAAAATGCTGATTATACTAATTATGTTGTGACCCCGCAATCTATTACCTTTACTGCTGTTTCTAAATTTGGTTACGGGAATATAATTGTTACGCTTGACAGCACCGGTACATTAGGCAATTTTTCATTTACAGGAGATTTTGAGTAGAGATGAGTTTTTTGACATAAAAAATTTCAGTATGAATGCTCTGAAATTATCGAATATCTTAAGTTGAGAATTTCAAAGCATTTATTAATTATTAAATTGTTATGAGGAAAATTAATTGGAGATAAAATAATGCCAGAATTCAGGATAGAAGGACTGTCGACAAGTGGTAAAGCCATCGTAGGAATAATAGAAGCCGATGGTTTTCGCCTTGCTAAGGAAAAAGCTCAGCAGATGGCTGTACAAAGAAAGTTTAAAGTTGTAAACATTACTCCAAGAACTACATTTATTTATAAGGTGCAGCGTGGGACTGAAAAGCCAATATTGGGTGAGCAAAAGGCTTTTACAAAAGAAGAAGTTGAAGAAGCACTTTCCAAAATGGGATTTAGAGTAATCTATGTCCGTAAAAAACTTATTGACCTGAAACCCAAGCCACCAATGAGTGAGATTGTAACTTTTGTGAGAGTAAGTGCTGATCTGATTCGTCAGAAATTACCCTATAACGAAATCTTACAACTCTTAGCCAATGATATTGAAAACAAAACTTTAAGAGATGCAATTAGAGAGATTAATAACGAATTGAAACAGGGTAAGGATAGTGAGAAGGTTTTCCTCAAGCAGGAAGCTGTATTTGGGAAATTTACAGCTCATATGCTTGGGCTTGCATCTAAAAGTGGTAATATGGCAGAAATATACGAAAGCACAGCAAAATTTTTGGAAAGGCAAGCCCAGTTTAAAAAGGATTTAAAGAGTGCCCTTATTACTCCAGCGGTTACAATGCTGGCATTAATTGGAGCTGTAATTTATTATATCGGCTGGATATTCAGGCCAATGGCTGAGATATTTGCAAAATTTAAAATTGAAATGCCACCAATGACAGCAGCGACTCTGAAAATGAGCGATTTTATTATTGAACATATAATAATAATATCTATCGTTACTCTTGTTCCTTTAATACTCGCTGTGCGATTTTTTACGACTCCAAGAGGTCGGCAAGTATTGGATCGTTTTATCTGGAAGATTCCTGTAATTGGTACTTTGTTGCATAAAACAAATATAGAAATTTTCTGTCGCGTTTTCCACGCATTATACAGTGGTTCTGGTGAAAATATTGATGTTATTCGTATGGCTGCAGAAGCTTGCGGTAATAGATATATGGAAAATCAGATTAAAAACATTGCTATCCCATTGATGGTTGAAAAAGGTGCCGGTATTACCGAAGCGTTTGAAGCATCAGGAGTTTTCACGAAAACAGCAATCTCCAGATTTCATAGTGGAGCAGAAACCGGTACTGTCAAAAATACAGCTCATCAACTTGCTGAGTATTATGAAAAAGAAACATCCTATAAAATGAAAAATGCTATTGAATATATACAAATCTGGTTGGCAATGGTGATTATGGTTATTCTTACAGCTCTTACAATTGTATCGTCCGAAACGGCTATGATTAGACCCAAACCACCAGGAGCTTTCATTAACTTTTTGAATTCCATAAGTATGTTTTTCTAAATAAAAGGTAACGAATAGCAATATGCGCGAAATTGATATTACTGATAAAATAGGATACACACTGCTTAAAAAAGGTATCATTGATTACGAGATACTCGAGAAATCCTTACGCATTAAAGAAAAGGAAGATTTTAAGAATCGAAGAAATCTTGGACAGATCATTGTTAAGGAATTCAATGTAGATCACGATGCAGTGTTTCGCGAAGTTGCTAGTTTATATGCTTTCAGAGAAGTATATCTTGCTGATGAAAAAATAGATCAGGAAAGGATTAATTTCATCAAGAAATTTGTTGATTCTCTCCCTGAAAATTATCGTTCCATGCTCTCAGAAGTAAAAATGTTACCTTTAAAATTTGATGAAAAGGTTCCGGAGAAATTAATAATCATTGCAGCAGACCCAACTGATAGGAAAATTCCAGTAATTGCTCGGAATTTTGAAGTTAAAAAATATGAGGTATGCTATTGCAGATTAAAAGATTTACAAAATCTAATTGAACAGGTTATTCCACCTGAGAACGAGTTTTTAAAACTTTTAGAACAAACTGAAATAGATAATCTTGAGGTTCGAGAAGAAGAGGGCCTTGATGAAGAAGCTCTTGAAGCTGAAATAAGTAAAAGTGCATTAATTAATTTAGTTGAAGGTGCTCTTGTTGAAGCAGTTCGTCAGGGAGCAAGTGATATTCATATCGTAGCAAAAGAAGGCAATCGTACTGATTTTCTGTTTCGTATAGATGGAAATTTAAAACTCTGGCACACACAGGAGAACACCATGCCAGAAGCAATTGCTGCGGTTGTTAAAGACAGATCCAAAAATGTTGATAGATTTGAAAGAGAAACATCTCAGGACGGGTTTATTCAAAGAGTCATAGATGGACATCAAATTAGATTCCGTGTATCCATTATGCCAATTGTTGGTACAGAATTTAAACACAAGTATGAAAGTATAGTCATTCGAGTTCTTGATGATCGAAAAGTTATAACAGATTTAAACAAACTTGGATTACAGGGACCAGCTAAAGAATTTTTCTATAAAGCAATCTCTAAACCTCAGGGTATTATTATATTAACTGGTCCAACAGGAAGTGGAAAAAGTACAACCTTGATTGCAGCACTTTATCAGGTTATAGATCCAACAGTAAATGTGTTGACAGTAGAAGATCCAGTCGAATACATAATTAAAGGTGCACGCCAACTCAAGATTGGTCCAAAGATGGATTTTGAAAGCGCACTACGCGGTATACTTCGTCACGACCCGGATATAGTTCTTGTTGGAGAGATGCGTGATAAAATGACCGCTGAAATTGCAATTAAACTTGCAAATACAGGTCACTTAACATTTTCAACACTTCATACTAATGATGCGCCAAGCGCAATATCGCGTTTGTACAAAATGGGTATTGAACCATTCCTGATTGCTTATGCAATAAATATAATTGTAGCTCAGAGATTAATTAGAACTCTTTGCCCACTTTGTAAGAGACCAATACCCAAAAAAGATCTGGATTACGATGTTTATACAAAATTCGGATTTACACCGGAGCAATTGGATACCCACACAATCTATGAAGCAGTTGGGTGTGAAAAATGTAACGGTGGATATAAAGGAAGAGCAGCTATTCACGAAGCATTATATTTTACTCGTGAGATAAGAAACATAATTGTAAAATCAGGAGCCGAAGTAGATGAAGCTGCAATTCGTGAACAAGCAGTCAAAGATGGAATGTGGACGCTTCGACGTTCTGGTATTGAACGAATTTTAGAAGGTTCGACCACTTTAGATGAAATTGCAGCAGCAACAACAGATGATTAATTAAATAGGAGTTTTAAATATGTCGACATATCAAACATTAATAACTTTAGGAGCTTTTGTGCTCCTATCTACATTGCTGGTTACATTTTATCAGTTATTGGGACAAAGTGGTGAAACTGTTCAAAGCGCTCAGCAGGGAATAACTGCTCTTACGCTTCTCACTACATATACCGAGCTTGCATACGGATTACATTACGATGAGGCAACAATAGATTCTTTTTTAACTCCATCTGAAATTAGTTTGCTTACTCACCCATCAAGTTTGGGTACAGAAAATCCCCCTCCGCTTGGTGAAGCTACAGAAGCTGACTTTCAATCGTTCGATGACTTCGATGACTTGAATAATTATGAAATTATAAATGATAACATACCTGGAGTTGTGGGAAGATATAGAACAAAATTTTATGTTTACTATGTGAATCCACAGAATATTGAACAAAAAATGAATGCACGAACATTTGTAAAAAGATGTGATATTAAGATATGGCGAGAAGATCCAACTAGTGATGATACGCTCAAATCTTCCATCGTGATGGGTTATTTCCATTTTGATTAACAATTAAAAGAGGTATGTATGGCAAGTTTATTAGATATAATTATGGCAATGTTTATCGGAAGTGTCTTACTTCTGAGTGTCTTCAATGCAAATTTCTTAATTTACCAGCATTCAACTGTTCTAAATGGAGATGTGCTTGTACAGGAACTCTTAATTTCTAATGCTCAAATAGTTGAAGGAGAATTTAGAAATATGGGAGTTGGTGTAGCAGAAGACCAAGCAACGATTTTACAAGCGTTAGATACAGCTATAACATTCTTATCTGATATTGATAGGAATGGAACACCTGATACTATTAGATACTGGGCTGGAAATCCAAGTGCTCTCAGCCAGACACAGAATAGTATGGATAGATTTTTACATCGGAAAGTAAACAACGGTTCGGTGCAGAGCGTCGGTATAGTAACACAGTTTCTATTGAGGTATTTCAGTCAAAATCAATTGGATACATTAATAGCGCCTGTAACTGGCACAGATTTAAAAATGATAAAAATTGTTGAAATTACACTCGAAGTTCAGAACCCATATGCGCTTTATAGAGATCCAAGAGATATTAAAATGGGTGAAAGAGAAGCGTTGTACTCAAGTTCTTACTGGCGTCAAACAAGATTAGCATCACAAAACTTTAATCGTTAAACAAAAAAGGAGAATCGCTTATGTTTGGAAAAGGTGCTATAATACTCCTAATTGGTTTCGGAATAATTTTTGGATTTATTGGTATTCGGCTTAACTCGCTCGAAAACCGAGCAATTGGAAATATGGCTTATTATTACGATATAAACTTATCACATAATTTAGCAGTTGCTGGTGCAAATGCCGGCATCAGCAGAGTTTATCAGGATTCAAGTTTAAGAGGCGTGATCACGAATCAAACTTTTTCAAGCGGCCTTTTTAAAGGTGGCTCCCTTATCGTGAGAATGGATAGCATAAATATAAATACTCTCAGATTAAGGTCTGTATCATCCTATAAAAACTATAAGGATACCGTTGAAGTATTTTTCAGTAAACAGAGATTTCAAACGTTCTCAATGTTTGCCTGGATGACTAACTTTGAGGGAAATGTATTTTGGATTACTGGTGATACCGTATGGGGAAGGGTTCATTCAAATGGGAATATTCATATAAGTGGTAGCCCGGTATTTATGGAAAAATTAACCACAGCAAAACAAATTGATCCCAAACCTGGAAACGGACAAAGTAAAGCTATCTATAAAAAAGGTTATGAGACAGGTGTTGCACCGATACCATTTCCTACTGATTTGAGTGAATTGATCGCAGCTTCTACTTCGGGAGGTAGGAGATATACAACGAACATCTGGATTACATTAAGTTCTGGGAGTTCCTCAAATAATGATGGTAAAGCATATATAAGAACCTCTGCAACAGGTCCAATTATAGATTCAATTTCCATCAACGATCCCTCTTTTAATGGTGTTATATACAGTACCCAACAGGTAACTGTTTTAGGTGGAAAAGTTGATGGTAAACTTACTATATCATCTGGCACAAATATTATAATAGCAGACGATGTTACATATGAAAGAGATCCACTTATTACTCCAACGAGTGATGATTTGTTAGGACTTGTAGCAAACAATAGTGTGATTGTAGCCGATAATACAGCTAATAGGAATAATTGCGAAATACACGCAGCGATATTTTGTAGAAGCGGGTCTTTTTATGCTGAGAATTACAACAATCGCCCTATAAGCGGTTATCTAAAAATCATTGGTGGTGTAATTCAGGATACAAGGGGCACAGTGGGCACATTTAATACTGGAACAAATACTTTAAAAACTGGTTTTTCTAAAAGATATTATTTCGATCCACGACTTGCAGATGTTAATACACGCCCACCTTACTTCCCTGGATATTACAGGAAAACACTCGCAATTGTGAACTGGTGGGAAAATGTGAGAATTCCAAAATTTTAATGTAAAATGTAATGTTTCAATCAAATAAAGGATTTTGCGAAAAAATGTAATTTATAACATACAAAAATTGACAAATCCAGAATTTTTATATATATTTACACATAATTAATTGTAGGGATTTATTGGAAGAAGCGAAAATAATATTGAAGCAGATTGCTGAAAGCATTCCGGAAACTGCTTATGGTGTAGAACGAATGATGCTTATCGGCGATTTGCTGAATCGGCAAAGCCAGGAAGAACGAGTAATCATTAAACGGTTACTCGATAGCTTTTTGCTTAGAATGTTTGAGATCAATGCTTCGGATATTGATCTCGGTGGCTTTGGTTCTCAAGGCAGGATCTGGTATCGGGTGTGGGGTGTAAAAAGACCAGAACCTGGACTTGGTACATTTACTTTTGATGAAATAAATGTACTCATACTTTCCATTTTACTTGAACGCCAGCGACAATTCCTATACGAAAATCGTAATTTAGATTTTTCTTACAGCATTATTAAAGGTGAAGATATGTATCGTTTCCGTGCCGATGCATACTTTGACCTTGATCAACTGGCGTTAAATATGCGAGCTATCAATCTTTCAGTTCGCCCATATAAAGCCCTGGAATTACATCCAAATGTATCAAAGATTTTGAACCTTTCACACACTAAAGAAGGAATGATTTTAGTTACTGGTATAACAGGTTCAGGTAAAAGCTCTACACTTGATACAATTATAGATGCTAATAATCATACTGTAGATGGGCATGTAGTTATTATTGCTTCACCAATAGAATATGTTCACAAGTCGGATAAATGTATAATCAGACATAGAGAAGTTGGTAGGGATGTACTTTCATTCAAGGAAGGAACGATTCAGGCATTGCGTCAGGATCCTGATATCATAGTAATTGGAGAGATGCGTGATCCAGATACAATAATGACTGCTCTTGAAGTTACAGATAGTGGACACAAAGTATTCTCAACATTGCATACATCTTCGGCTGTGGAAAGCATTGATAGGATTATTGGTGAAGTTCCACCAATAGAACAGGAAAGAGTCAGGAATCGTCTTGCCGATGTTTTAAAATGTGTAATTTCTCAAAAACTTGTTCCAAGCTTGGATGGAAAACGAGTCTTGGCTAAAGAGATTATGGTTGCAACGCCGTCAGTTAAAGCTGCAATTAAGAATAATAACACAAGTGAGATTTATCAGATGATGCAAGAATCTGGTGAATTAGGAATGATAACGATGGAACAGGATTTGAAACGACTTTATATGGCAAAAAGAATTTCACTTGAAACTGCAATCAACTTTGCAAATAACAAACGAAGATTGCAACAAATAATGAATTTATCAACAGTTGAAATATAAATATGCTTATAATATTGCAAATATTAGGAAAGGGTCAATCGAATTATGGCGACCATCGGCGGTAGTAAAAAAAGTGCTATAGGCCTATTTGTTGATGGGCTGGAAATTAAATTTGCTAAATTATCCCGTAAAGGGAAAACTATTAAAATCGATGAACTTAAGTCGGCTACCCTCGTAACTAAACTCGAAGAAAGACAATTGAAAGATTTAAGTGAAGGTTTTGATACATCAACTGACACTTTTACACTTCCACCTTCAGGTGAACGAACAGAAGAGGGCGAAGACAATAATGCGATTCTGTTGAGTTTGCTTGCCAATTACAAACCATCTACCTATTACCTCGGGTACGCAATTTCTGAACCAAGTGTCTATTATCATGTTGTGGAAAGTGATTTTGGTTTGAAAGGAATGAAGCTTAAAGAAAGAATTATCGAAGAATTAAAAAAAGTCAGGTCTGTTCAACCAAATCCAGATGCAGTTGATGTTATTTACTCCGTTGATAGAAATCTGGTCTGTGCTGTTAGAGAAGATGGTATTAGCTTGTATCGAACAATTGAAGAGATTAAATCTTTCCTTCATAACCGCATTCCCAAAATACCTCTTATCGAAACTTCAGATATTGCTCTGATGAATCTTGCGAGAGGGAATTATGGATTTGCTCCAGATGAAATTACAGTAATAATATACATCGGAGTAGAGTTTACAAGATTGATATTTATGAAGGGTGCAGAGTTTTATCATTTTGCACCTGTACTTGGCGAAGGATATGATTCGTTCAATATACAGAATACGGTATACAGCCGACTTTTACTTGAACAGGACAATTTAGGAATACCCAGAATTGATAGAATACTGCTTGCTGGTGAAAGCACAAGAATTGCTTTTGATGAATTCCTGAGGAATCAGCTTCCTGAAGTAGATATTCAATATCTCCGCACGCCATATTTAGATACAAGTGATTTACCTGCTGCAACTCAGGAACAAATTCCGGAATATGCCGTAGCAATAGCTACAGCATGGAAAATGCTTGACGAAACAAATCCTGCATTTTATCCTCTAAATTTACTTCCTGATTTTATTCGTGAAGGACAGAGGGCATTCAAGCTTGGCTGGCATGGTTATTTGCTTTTAGCATTGATATTTTTAAGTACTTTCTACTTCACATATCGGATTTCTAATTTGAATGCACAACTAATAGGAAAAAAGGAAGTGCTGGAAAGAAAGAAGGAGCAGGTAGAAGAAAATAGAAGAATTCAGCAGAAAATAGATGATATAAACAATCAAATTGGAAGATATAAAGTCGCTCTCTCCGTTTATGATTCACTCGTACCAGGTTATGATAGGTGGTCTCGTATGCTGGAAAAGATTGCAAATGGTGTAGAAAATATCAACTCGTTATGGTTAACTGATTTAAAGATGTCGCGTGAGGGCGAGGTTATTTTGGAAGGTTTTTCAATATATCGTTCGCGTGTTCCAAAGATAGCTAACCTTTATGAAAATACTGTATTAAGAAAAGTTCTTCAAAGAGAAATTCGAGAAAAAACAGTGTACAATTTTGAACTAAAGATTCCTAAGGAAAAGGATGTACCATATTCTGAAATATTCTTCGAAACACCTCCTCCTGGAGCCGAAGAACAAACTCAACAAGAACAACCACAATAATCTAAGAGGTCACCATGCCTTATATTTTGAGAAATACAATAGTCCTGGGTGTTCTACTAATAATTATTTTAGCAGTTGGTTTTTATATGAGTGGTGCTCACCTCCCCAAAAAAATTGAGAAGGTTGAAAAGGAAATTAATAAATATGAAACCGAATTGCAGAACACTCCTGACCTGGTAAATCAATATAATTTATTAAGCCAGCAGCTTGCAAAAACAAAAGAACGCTGGGAGTTAAGAAACAAGGACATTCCACCTGTTAATATTACAGGCGAAACTTATAACTATATCAATCAATTAATAGGACAAAGCGGTGAACTGAAACTTGATATGTTATTTGTTGGTACAAAAAACTTTAACAATTATGGATTTAATACCTACAATTTAAAAGGGGAAGCAACTTTTGAAAATTTATTCCGCTTTATATGGTATCTTGAAAATAGTAGATTGCTTTATAAAATTACTGCTTTAAGCTTGAGAGGAATAGAAACAAGAGATAAAGCTACTGGAAAAACTCTACTTCTGGTGACATATGAGATAATATTAAATGCCTATTTCTCGAACATACCTGAGTTATATTCCTCTGCTGGAGAAAGAAAAGTTGTACCGACTTCTTTGACTATTGATCCTTTCGCTCCTATTATTTTCAGAGATTTGCCTCCCAATACAGAAGATCTAGTCGAAATCGAAAGATCGGATCTAAAAGCTATTGTACCTGGCAGAGCATTTGTGATTGATCAAAACAATAAAATGAGAGCTCTCAGTGAAGGTGATGAAGTGTATCTCGGATATGTTACAAAAGTTGATCACATCAACGGTCGAATAGAATGCACACTTAATAAAGGTGGTATAATAGAAAAATTTGAATTGAATATTCGTTATGGACAAAAACAGAAGTGAGGAAAAAATGGAAAAAACTAAAAAAATTTTATTAATTGCATTACTAACATCAAGTATACTAATTGTTTTCAATAATTCTGCATACTCTCAGGAAACAGAACGAAAAATTTTAAGAGAGTATGTATCGAAAGATGAAATAGTATCGATTGCACAGACAACACCTTTCGATAAAGCTTTAATTGTACTGAGTGATGTTAGTAGAAAATTTTTAGGTAAGGTGATTATTGACCCTGCAAAGCGTACTAATCCTATCGGTATTGACATTAGAGGAATGCACTGGCAGGATGCATTTGAACTGATTTTAAAAGTTAATAACCTCTGGTATACAGAATATCAGGATTATATTGAAGTAACAGGTGCCAAGGGTGAACAGGTTACTGAAAAAGGTCCTGTTGGGGTAAGATTTGAAAAAGAACCCGTAACAATAAGCAGTCGAGAAATTAAAATTTCTGCTGTTTTCTTTAATGTAGACCTAAACAAACTTCACGAATCAGGAGTAAATTGGTCAATCTTCAGATCAAAACCTGATGATAAATTCCAATCACTCATGATTGACCAACAAACCATCAGGAAAGTTACAGATACAACTGTTTTCAATGCAACATTAAAAGGATTGGACCTGTCATTTGGTAACTTAGATGCTATAGTAAGATTATTTTCCGAAAGTAACATAGGTGAAGTTATCTCAAATCCACAAATAGTAGTTCGTTCAAGTGAAAAAGGTAGAATACAGGTTGGTGAAGATATTTCTGTTAAGAAAAAAGATTTCGCAGGAAACACTGTTATAGAGCAAATTCCAACAGGTACCATTATTGAAGTAACACCTTATGTTATTAGAGAAGGTGATAACGAATTTGTATACCTTGATCTTGATGTTGAACGTAGCGTCATTACAGCTCTTGGTGAAGCTCCAACAATCAGTAGAACCAAAGCTAAAACAGTACTGCTTATGCTTGATGGTGAAGAAGCAGTAATTGGTGGTCTGTATTCTAACTTTGATAGTAAAGTGCGTTCTGGTGTTCCAATATTAAAAGATTTACCATGGTGGGTGTTTGGATTAAGATATATATTTGGATATGATAAAGTTATGACTACTAAAAAAGAATTGACAATTTTACTTAAAGTTGAATTGGTACCAAGCTTACCGGAAAGAATCACAAGGAAGATTAGAGAAAATCCTATAGAAAAGCAGAGAGAAAAGTTTGAAAGAGATCTTGAGAGATATAGGACCAAATAAAAGAATTTATAATAACATTAGGGAAAAAATATGAAAAAGTATTTTACATATTTAATTGTGATTCTTCTTACTGTTCTTTTTGGGTGTAAAGAGGAATCTGTTCAGCCACCGGAAAACCTGCTTGTAAAAATTTTAGGTAAGGTTGCTGAAAAAAAACAAAATATGGATATTCCAATCCAGGCTGCTCAAGTAAGGCTTTCCTCATCAAGTATAAATATGATTGATTCTACAGATGCGGAAGGTGACTTTTATTTTGAGTTTACACTTGATACAACTCGTGAATTAAATGTGACATTGACGGTAAGAAAAGAAGGTTATAAAGATGTATCACCTTTAAGTTTTAGTGTGAGGGCTGGAAATACTTATCCAGTTCCAACATTTATACTTGAATTAGATACTACAACAACAATAGGTGGAGGTGGTGGAGGAACACCACCTGGATCTGGAATGCCACAAACAATTGCATTTATTGGTCCACAAACAATTGATTTAAAAGTTTACGGTGTTGGTGGAACCGAAACTGCAATAATTGTTTATGAGGTAAGAGATTCTCTCGGATTTCCTATTAGCCTAGCTCAGCGAGATACTGTTGATTTTGCTCTCGAAGGGCCGCCTGTCTTAGGTGGTGCTTATGTATCGCCTGCGTGGGCAATAACCAATGCATCTGGTAGAGTTGCAACAACAGTAAACAGCGGAACTATAGCAGGTGTTTTACAAATCGTTGCATCTTTACATAGAGAAAGTGATGGAAAAACTGTAACATCAACCCCAACTCGTGTAGTTGTGAATGCCGGACTGCCTGATAAAAATTATTTTTCAATTGGTGCTCAGCAATACAACTTTGCCGGTTATAATTGGGTAGGCAGAACAAATAATATACTCGTTCAGGTTGGCGATAAATATAGCAATCCTGTGCATCAGGGAACAGCAGTATATTTTAACACCACTGGTGGTATTATCACTGCTGCCCGATATACTGATATTAAAGGTCAAGCCACTGCAACCTTATATAGTGGTAATCCATTGCCAGATTATAATGCACCTGGTTATGGTCCGGGATATGCCTGGGTTTATGCTCAGACAATCGGTGAAAACGGTGTTGTGATAAAAGACAGTATAATGATATTATTCTCGGGTTATTCAACAATTTCTGTATTTCCTACATCTATCAATGTTGCCCGTGGTGGTTCACAAAGTTTTGCAGTAAATATCTCAGACCAAAATGGAAATCCATTAGCCCCAGGTACAAGAATTGCAACAACAATCGAATTTTCACCGCCTGAAGGTACAAACTGGGCAGCAAAGGTCGGCGGTTTACCTGATGAACCACTTGCTGACTATTTGTTTAGAGGTCCCGGCAAAACAGATTTTGTAATGACCGTTATGGATGCAACACCGGGCGGAACGCCAGATAGAATGCCAGTTATGGTAAAGATATCTGTTACAGGATCCAATGGAAATGTTACAGCTTTCCTTTATGGAACGGTCGGAAATCCTTGATTGTAAGTTCAAGCTTAATAAAAAAGCCATCCATTTGGATGGCTTTTTTTATTGTAGTGAATGATTTTAAATTGATTTTATGACTTCCTCAAATGCTTTTATTGTTCTATCAATGTCTTCTAAAGTATGAGCAGTCGAGATGAATGCCGCTTCGAATTGTGATGGTGGTAAGTAAATTCCATGTTCTAACATCTGATTAAAAAATTTTGCAAATTTCTGAGTATCACTTTTTTTTGCAGAATCATAATCATATACTTCAGATTCAGTGAAGAAAAGTGTAAACATTGAACCTACTCTATTGATTTGATAATTTAAACCATTTTCATTAAGAATTTTCTTTATTCCATTTTCTAATCGTTGAGCAGTTATCTCAAGAGTTTTATAAATGTTTTGATCACTCATAATTATCGAAAGCATTTCGTAACCCGCTGCCATTGCAATCGGGTTGCCTGATAATGTTCCTGCCTGGTACATTGGTCCACTTGGGGCGACTAATTGCATAATTTCTTTTCTTCCACCATATGCACCAACTGGTAAACCTCCACCAATTATCTTTCCGAGTGTTGTAAGATCCGGTTTAATCTTATAAAGTTCCTGTGCACCACCAACTGCTAACCTGAATCCAGTCATAACTTCATCAAAAATCAGGATAATATTTTCTTTATCACATATGGTTCTAAGATCATTTAAAAAGTTACCTTTTGGTGGAATACATCCCATATTTCCTACAACTGGTTCCACAATCAGCGCTGCTATCTGATTTTTGTTATTTGCAATCAGTTGCTCAACAGAATGGATATCATTAAATCTCGCAGTGAGAGTATATTGAGCGATACCTTCGGGAATGCCTGGACTATCTGGAATTCCAAAGGTCATTGCCCCTGAACCAGCTTTTATTAGAAATGTATCGGCATGGCCATGATAGCACCCCTCAAATTTGATAATTTTGCTTTTTCCAGTAAAGGCTCTTGCAAGACGGATTGCACTCATTGTTGCTTCAGTGCCCGAGTTCACCATTCTTACCATCTCAATTGAGGATACCATTTTAGTAATTAATTCGGCAATTTTTACTTCTAATTCGGTTGGTGCTCCAAAGCTGGTACCATTTTTAAGCGCTTGTTCAATTGCAGCTAAAATCTTTGGGTGTGAATGACCCAATAACATAGGCCCCCATGAGCCAACATAATCTATGAACTCGTTTCCATCTATATCATAGATTCGAGAGCCGAGTGCTTTGCTAATGAAAAGTGGATTTCTCCCAACAGATTTAAATGCCCGCACAGGTGAGTTAACACCTCCAGGTATAAGATTTTTAGCTTTTTCGAAAAGAATATCAGATAATTTGGTATTCATAAAAAATTTTTTTAGAAAATCTAAACATTTTTAGGGAATTTTACAATTGATTGATAGCCATCACATATTTGATTTGACTTTTAAATGAAAATAGGTTAAATTAATGATGCTTAAATTTAAAAACCTTCTAAATTTTGATAAAAACCACAATTTTAAATAAATGAAGTTATTAACCAAAATATTCCTCATTTTTATACCTTTATTGTTGATTCCCAATCGTACTGTATATAATTACAGTATCGGGGAGGGTTCTTCATTTCTAAATGAGGAAGTTGGTCGGAAAATAGAACTATCGAATAAAAAAATGTATAATCCTGGTGCCCGATGGGAGTATAAAAATTTTACTATAGAGAAAACTAAACCATTGAATCTTGATTGGCGATTAATTTGGGCAATTATCAAACAGGAATCTCAATTTGATCCAAATGCTGTTAGTGCCAAAGGAGCACAAGGATTAATGCAAATACATCCTTCCACACAACAGGATTTCGGAATGGATTCATTAGATGTGTTTGAGCCAATGCGTAATATAGATGTTGGCGTTAGCTATTTTTCGAAACTTTATAGTTTATTTGAAAAAGCAAATGAAGCAGATAGAAT
Organism: Ignavibacteriota bacterium; assembly: GCA_003327435.1. Classification (GTDB taxonomy): domain Bacteria; phylum Bacteroidota; class Ignavibacteria; order UBA10030; family BY39; genus BY39. Next base: position 37,075 of record QOQV01000004.1, on the reverse strand, counting down.
TTGCTTGGCACTTGCAGCTTATAATGCTGGACCAAGCAGAATTTATGACGCTCAGGAACTGGTTGCATACTTAGGAGAAGACCCGCTATCATGGCGGGCAATCCAAAACGCACTGCCGCTACTATCAAAGCGATACTATACACTGCACAGGTCAGTCTGGGATGGTGGGAAACCCAGATATGGCTACTTTGGTGGCTGGCGGCAGACTATATCTTATGTCGAAAATGTTCTAAAATATCAAAAACTTTTTAACTAGTTAAGCGGCAGGCAAATAATTTAACTTTATATTATTTAGAAAAATTAAAACTGAAATTTTATGAACCAGAAAATTAGGGTGGCGATTTTTTGGGATGAAGATCAGTTATCTAAAAATTTTTATAATTTACTTTCTCAATCAGATAAGCTCCATTATGCAGGAAAATTTACAAGTACGAAGGAAGTACTCCCGAAAATTCAAGATGATTTAATTGATGTTCTTTTTATTGATAGCAAATTGATTTTAAAAGGGAATGAACTATTAAGACAGCTTAGAGCAAGGAATAAAAAGTTAATAATTATAGGAATAATTGATAACGAGTTAGAAATCGAACTTGATAAAATATTAATGGAGGAGATTCAGGGTTATGTGTTATCACCGTATAAATTGGAAACAATTTTACAGGCAATACAGGTTTGTTCATTAGGAGGTATTTTCCTTTCGGAAAATGTAAAAGGAAAATTTTTTAAAATACTTTCTGAAAAATATTTAAATATTTACGAATTAAATTTAACGCCAAGGGAAAAGCAAATTGCCAGTTTGTATTGTGAAGGATTTACATATAAGCAGATTGCAGAAAAATTATATATCAGCCCGCAAACTGTAAGAACTCACCTTAAGAAATTCCATTGTAAATTTAAAAATGCTTATTTAGATCAATCTGCTGTAAAGAATAAACATAAATTGTTAAAAGTTAAAAGGAATAAGAAATAATTAATAAAGCCAGAGAGTATATTAACCCTCTGGCAAAATTCGTTAAGGTAAGAGTATTGCGCAAGCGATTACAGTTGTCCAGAGTCCATTCTTATCGCCTTCTGCTGATTGTGTAATGTTAAAGGTTTTAACTATTTTACCGCTCATTTTATAGATTTTTTCTCTCTCGTCCCATGCATCATCTGGATTAAATTCCAGTCCAAGAGTTGTTGCAAGCATAGTGGCTGCTAAATCTTCAGCGTATTCGCCTGCCTTTTCATCTGTTTCTCCAAATGGATGATGTTCAGATAAATAACCATAAGCACTTGAATCTGCCGGTGTTGCAACTCCAATAGAAGCTGCAATTAATCTGTTGGGCTCATTTGTTGAATTTCGAGCCATTACACAAAATGTTATTTCACCGGGCTGGAGGAGTTTTATACCTTCATCCGTTGAAATCCTTTTACAACCAGGAGGAAATATACTCGATACTGTTACAAGATTGCATTTTTCAATTTTGGCATCTCTTAAAGCTAACTCAAATGATTGTAGGTAATCTTTGTGTCTGCCTACACCTTTTGTAAAAAAGATTTTTGTGGGTACATACAATTTCTCATCTCCATTCTTATTTGTTTTTTTGTATTACGATTTTTAAAAATTTTCTTTTTCCCACCTTGATAACGAATGTATCTTCAAGTGGCACATTTTCATTCACATCATTTATTCTGTTGCCATCAATACTAACTCCACCCTGTTCGATTAACCTTCTGGCTTCACTCTTAGAATTTACAAGTTTAGTATCAAATAAAAGGTTGACTATATTAATTTCTTTATCATTTGTATTTAGTATGAATTCATCAATAATTTCTGGTAGTTCTTTTTTAACAAACAGGCGATCGAATTCAGCTTCTGCTTGTAAAGCGGCTTCTGCCGACCAGTACATTTTTACCAATGTTCGCGCCAGCAAACGTTTCGCATCTCTTGGTTTGGTGCGAATTTCTTCTTTGATGAATTTGAGCTCACTATCTGAAATGTCAGTCGTTAGTAAAAAATAATCATAAATTAATTCATCAGGTATGGATAAAGTTTTACCATACATCTCTCCAGGTGGGTCTGTAATTCCGATGTAATTGTCCAGAGATTTACTCATTTTTTCCACCCCATCTATACCTGTTAGAATTGGCATTGTGATAGCAATTTGAGGTTCCTGTCCGAATTCTCTTTGAATATCTCTACCTACCAGTAAATTAAATTTCTGGTCGGTTCCACCAAGTTCAACATCTGCTTTTATGGCTACTGAATCCATAGCTTGTGCAAGAGGGTAGAGGAACTCATGAATACTAATTGGTTCACCTTCACGATATCTTTTTTCAAAATCATCTCTTTCGAGCATGCGAGCAACAGTGTACTTACTTGCAAGAATAATAACTTCCGCAAAAGTCATTTTGCTCAACCATTCAGAATTGTATAACATCTTAATATTTTTTGTAGAAAGTATTTTTGTTGCTTGTTCAAAATATGTTTGTCCATTCTTACGTGTTTCTTCAAGTGTGAGAGAAGGGCGGGTTTTACTTTTTCCTGATGGATCGCCTATCATTCCTGTGAAGTCACCAATTATTAAAACCGCTTCGTGACCGAGATCCTGAAAATGTCTGAGCTTACGAAGTACTACTGAATGGCCTAAATGTAAGTCTGGACGGCTGGGGTCGCATCCTAATTTTATGGTGAGTGGTTTGTTTAGTTTTATGGATTTCTCAAGTTTCTCAACCAGGCTGTCTTCCTGAATAATCTCGCTCACTCCGCGCTTGATTAAATCCATCTGCTCATTTACTGACGGAAACAATTTCTTTATTTATTCTCCTATTTAGTTTATAATGCATACTTTCTTTTAATTTCTCTTTCAGTTTCACGCTTTGCTATGGCTTCGCGTTTATCAAAACTCTTTTTGCCACGAGCAAGTGCAAGCTCAATCTTGATTTTTTGTTTTTTTAAATAAACTCTTAATGGTACTAATGTAGTACCTTTTTCCTCAAGCTTGTTCTTCAATCTTCTGATTTCTTTTTTATGAAGGAGAAGTTTTCTATCTCGCTTGGGTTCATGATTGTTATAACTTGCTTGTGGATAGTGACTTATATGCATATTCTCCAGCCATACTTCGCCGTTTTTGATAACTGCAAAACTATCCTGCAGGTTTGCATTTCCTGCTCTAAGTGATTTAACTTCAGTACCTTTAAGAACAATTCCTGCTTCATAAGTTTCGATTATGAAATAATCGTGTTGAGCTTTTCTGTTGGTTATCAGTACTTTTTCTTCATTAGCTTCAGTTTTAGTCATTTTATAAAAATTTTATCGATGCAATTATAATAAAAATGTTAATTAAAATCAATCTTTTTATTTCTCTAACAATTTCGTATATTAAATAAAAAATTCCAAAAATAAATTTTATGAGGTGTTAAAATGACAATTAATGAGATAGAAAAACTACTTGGCAACGAAGCTGATAGTTTACTAAACCACAAATGTACAGGCATTCCCAAGGAAATGCTCCATTTACCATCACCTGATTTTGTCGATAAGGTATTTGCAGATTCAGACAGGCCGGTATCAGTTCTGCGTAGCTTGCAAACACTTTTTAACACTGGAAGATTGAAAGGTACGGGATATTTATCAATTTTACCTGTGGATCAGGGTATTGAACATTCAGCAGGTGCATCGTTTGCTCCAAATCCAATTTATTTTGATCCTGAAAATATTGTCAAGCTCGCAATAGAAGGTGGATGTAATGCAGTTGCTTCCACTCTTGGTGTACTTGGTGCGGTTGCAAGAAAATATGCTCACAAAATTCCATTCATCCTGAAATTTAACCACAACGAACTTTTAACTTATCCAAATAAACATGACCAGATTCTGTTTGCAAATGTTCGCCAAGCTTATGATATGGGTGCTGTAGCAGTTGGTGCAACAATTTACTTTGGTTCTGCTGAATCTAATCGACAGATTCAGGAAGTGAGTAAAATGTTTCACGAAGCACATCAACTTGGTATGGTTACAATATTGTGGTGCTATCTGAGAAATCCAGCTTTCCAGACACCCGAGAAAGATTATCACCTTGCTGCTGATTTAACAGGACAGGCAGATCATCTTGGTGCAACTATTGAAGCTGATATTATCAAGCAGAAACTACCTGAAAACAATGGTGGTTTTACAGCTCTCAAGTTTGGTAAGTCACATAAAAAAATGTACACAGAACTTTGCAGTGATCATCCCATTGACTTGACTCGTTATCAGGTTGCAAATGGTTATATGGGAAGGATTGGATTGATAAATTCAGGTGGTCCATCAGGTGAAAATGATTATGCCGAGGCAGTTCGTACAGCAGTGATCAATAAGCGAGCAGGTGGTATGGGACTGATTTCAGGTAGAAAGGCATTCCAGAGACCTATGAGTGAAGGAGTTAAAATATTAAATGCAATTCAGGATGTATACCTCTGCAAAGAAGTGACGGTTGCGTAATTTAGCTTAATTTATAAATGATCGCCGATTGGCTATCATATGCTGTTGGTTTTTTTGTAAAAATGATTTTACTTAAGAAGAATCTATTGAGTTTAATTCTTAAAATTGAAAAATAACATTAAAAATAATAAGGAAGATAAGCAGTTAGTTATCGAAAGTTTAGAATTTTCATCTTTGTCTCAGGGAATGTCAATTATTAATAAGGAAAAATTTATTGAGGTAATCTCTGGAATATTGAAGGTAGAAGCTCTAAATTCAATCAAAAAAGAAGTAACGAATTTAAAAGATATTGTGACAAAGAAAGCAAAAGATTATCGAGGTATATTAAATATAGATTCTAATGGAGATACGATATCCTTACGCCGAGATGTGCTTACTGATGAGTTAGATCAGATTTTAGAATCACATACGCTTGAGAGGGCAATATATTACCTTAAGAGATTGTTAGAGAGTATCCAAAAAGTTAAAACTAGCAAAATTAATGATATTAATCTCCTCAGATGGAAAGAATACGATGATATTATTACTGATAGCCTTTGGATATTAGGTAAAAGAGATACCTCAGGGGCACATCTCGGTTGGTATTGGGGTAATTTTATCCCACAAATACCACATCAAATGATACTGAGATATACTAAGAAAGGTGAATGTGTTTTAGATCCATTTGTTGGAAGTGGCACTACCTTAATTGAATGCAGAAGATTAGGCAGAAACGGAATTGGTATTGAACTAAATCCTGATGTCGCTCAAAAAGCAAAAGAACTGATTGAAAGAGAAACAAATAAGGACAATGTGGTAAGCGAAGTATTTGTTGGCGATAGCAGGACGATTAATATAAAATCAATCTTGGAAAAGTTTGGCATTAAACAAATTCAACTTCTCATTATGCATCCGCCCTATCACGATATTATCAAATTTTCAAAAGACAAAAATGACCTTTCAAATGCAAAGGACACTGAAGAATTTTTAAGGATGTTTGGTGAGGTAGTAGATACTGCAACTCCATATTTAGAAAAGGGACGATACTTTGCTCTTATCATAGGTGATAAATACTCCAAAGGTGAATGGATACCTTTAGGTTTCTATTGCATGCAGGAGGTATTAAAAAGAGGTTATGTGTTAAAAAGCATAATTGTAAAAAATTTTGAGGAAACGCGAGGTAAAAGAAATCAAAAAGAATTATGGCGTTATAGAGCACTAGTTGGTGGATTTTATATCTTTAAGCATGAATACATTATGCTATTCAAGAAAAAATAGGAGAAAAGAATTGTGCCAATGTTAAGTCAAAAAGAGGTTTTGAAACTAAAGTTAAGTTGTATTCCCCTTGCACAATTACAAGTACTTGCGATAAATTTGGGTATTTCAAACACTGGATCCACATCAGTGATTATTAAGAGAATTTTAGAAAAACACCCAGACGAAGAAGTTATTGATAAATTTATCAAACAAAAATATAGAGAGAAAATTCAAGAGCGAAGAGCAATTATTTCTGATGAAGATTTAAAGAAGGAGTTGTTAAAAGTCAAAACTTTTTCCTGGGGTGTAGTTCAAGGACAATTAGATCAAAAGATACAAACTGAATATGTCCGAAGAATTGTCCGTTACGAGGATTTACTAAATAATGTAAAGGCAAAACTTCACAATGATGTAACAAACTATGTAATTTGCACGTGGTTTAACCACTGGACAACCGTATTGATTGAAGAACATATAGGCACTCACAAAAATGTAATACCCACTATCAAAAACATAAAAGGAATTGATATTTTCTTTGCTGGTCAACCTTTTGATTTAAAAGTGACTTATTTGCCGCGCGAATATAATCCAACTAATGCAATAAAGAAACCATCTGACTTGGCAATTTGGATGTATGAAAATCAAGGTGCTCAACGATTTGGTGCTGACAATAGATTATTTGTTGTATTATTGGACAAAGAAAATCCTGAAAAAAGTTGGGAATTAAAAAGAAATTTTGATCTTGTATTTCAAAAAATAGATGATTTTTTTGACAAAGGAACAGTTTCAAAAAAGGATGAGATTGTTTTTACATTTGGAAGAAAAACATTTACAACAGTCACAAAAATCTTATTGATAACAAAATAATGTTATATAAAGGAAAAAGTAAAGACAAGTTAAATTGTTTATGGGAAAAATTTTTCATAAATTTGCTCAAAATATAAAAATAGTATGATTTCATTAATTATTCATGGTGGTGCGTGGGATATTCCAGATGAGCTTGTTGAAGCTCATAAGCTTGGAGTTTCGAAAGCCCTAAATATTGGCTGGGAAATTTTATCAAACGGTGGTAGTGCCGTTGATGCTGTAGAAAAAGTCATCAATTACCTTGAGGATGATATTACTTTTGATGCTGGCCGAGGTTCTCACCTAAATGCTGATGGTGAAGTCGAACTGGATGCAAGTATTATGAATGGTTCTACTTTCAGATGTGGTTCTGTTGCAGCTGTAAAAAATATAAAGAATCCTATATCACTTTGTAGAAAAATTATGGATGAAAGCGAACATATTTTTCTTGTTGGTAGTGGAGCTGAGAAATTCGCTATTCAACATGGAATATCGATTTGCTCACAGGATGATCTGCGTATAGAAAGAGAAATCTTAAAATGGAAAAGTATTCAAGGTAAAAATGGTTTTTCCACTAAAGATGCTTTCAAATTTCATACACCTGCTGGTACTGTAGGTGCAGTTGCTCTTGATTCTTCAGGCAATATATGTGCTGGAACATCTACAGGCGGAACCTTCAACAAACATCCAGGTAGAGTTGGAGACTCCCCACTTATAGGTTGTGGAACTTATGCTGATACATCTATTGGTGGTGTCTCAACCACCGGCTGGGGCGAAGCTATGATTAAAGTCGTTATGGCTAAAACTGTTATCGATCTAATGGAATTTAATAATGGTGATCCACAGGCAGCAGCCGAAAAAGGAATTAAAATCCTTAAAGAAAAAGCCGATGGCTTTGGTGGAGTAATTGCCTTAAATAACAGAGGTGAATTTGGTGTCGCATACAATACCCCAAAAATGGCAAGGGCTTACATAAATTCTCAAATGAATTCACCTAAAATTTTAATCTAATAAATAAGGAGTATATTGAAATATGAAAAAATATCTTTTGTTCTTTATGATAGCATTCCCAATCCTGTATTTTGTTTCTTGCAGCCGCGTTTCGGAAGAAGAACTCTGGAAACAATCTCAAACATTAATTGAGGAAGGCAAACATAAAGAAGCAATAGAAAAATTAAAACAGTTTGTGAAAGAGTTCCCAAAGAGTGAAAAAGCTCCTGATGCACAGTTTTACATTGCCTCAATTTATAATAACGATTTACACGAATTTGAGAATGCTATCGAAGAATATAGAAATTTCGTTGAAATGTTTCCTGAGCATTCGAATGCTCCTAAAGCATTATTCTTAATTGGCTTTATATATAATAATCAACTGCATCAACTTGATAAAGCAAAATCGGCTTACGAAGAATTTTTAAACAAATATCCTGATCACGAACTAACACAATCGGCACAAATTGAAATTCAAACTCTTGGAAAAAATCCAGAAGAGTTGATACCACCAGAAATTGTTTCTAAAGAAAAGAAATAAATAAGAAATAATCGTTGCAAGAATTTAATAGAGAAGATTATAAACAATACTTAAAACCTGATTTTGTTGCAAAACTTGGTAATCTGGAGTTAATTGCACGACTCGTAGTTGAAGGATTTATTACAGGTTTGCACAAAAGTCCTTATCATGGTTTCAGTGTGGAGTTTGCAGAACACAGGCAATATATGCCTGGTGATGAACCAAAACACATTGATTGGAAAATATATGGAAGAACGGATCGCTTTTTCATCAAGCAATTTGAGGAGGAAACCAATCTGAAAGCTTACATAATTCTCGATGCGAGTCGCTCAATGGCTTTTTCATCTTCTAAAAGAATTTCCAAACTTGAGTATGCAGCTTATGTATCAGCTGCGCTTGCATATTTAATGGTTCAACAACGCGATGCTGTTGGCCTAACCGTTTACGATGAAAAACTCCGTATATATATGCCTCCGCACGCCACAAAAGCGTACCTTAAAGAGATACTTTATCAGCTTGGTAAAACACAGGCAGAAGGAAAAACAGGAACTGCTTCAACACTTCATCTCATTGCTGAAAGAATAAAAAGACGCGGACTGGTGATAATCTTAAGCGACTTGTTCGATAATGCTAAAGATGTGGTTACAGCTCTTAAACATTTCAGACATAAAAAGAATGAAGTAATTGTAATGCAAATACTTGATCCCATCGAAAAAAGTTTTGCATTCGGGGGAGATGCCATCTTCCGTGATATGGAAACAAAAGAAGAAATCACAACTCAACCATACCATTTACAAAAGGCATATCAGGAAGAAATGAGAAAGTTTTTAGAGTATTATAAGAAAGAATGTAGGGAGAATAATATTGATTATGTTCTATTGGATACATCAGTACCATTTGATGTAGCATTGTTTCAGTATTTGAGTAAGCGTCAGAAAATCGGTTAATATTTGGTTTTTTTAAAATTCTAAATTCAAAAACATCATTTTATTTTAATTATTTGGAAATTTAGCTCAGCCAGTATTTATTTGGATTAACAAAAATAGGAGTAATAATGCAAAATCGTGTAAAAGAATTTCAGGAATTTCGAGAGAAAATGAATAATAGAATTCTCTCGACTGATAATAAACCAATTAAGAGATTTTTTTCTCTTGATACACTTACCTATCAATCAGGCAAGCTCGATTCTAAAACGAAGGAAATGCTTGGACTTGTAGCATCTATGGTTTTAAGATGTGACGATTGCATTTCGTATCATATAATCCAATGCAAAAAAGAGGGTGTTACAGAAGAAGAAATGTTTGAAATATTCAGTGTTGCTTTAACAGTGGGCGGTTCGATAGTAATTCCGCATCTACGTCGTGCAGTTGCTTTCCTGGATGAATTAAAGGAAATTTAATTCCATATTTCTAAAATATTTTTTATATTTTATCTGGAGTATGGTTAAGGTTATAAAAAATATTTTGATGAAAATTTTTGGGATGTTTATATTGCTTACAGTTTTTAATTTTTGCCTGAGCTTTTCGCAAGTCGACCGCAAGCCAGCCGTTGCAGGACAATTTTATCCATCCAATGCATCAGAATTAGGAAAAACACTATCCGAGCTTTTTTCAAAAGCTGTAAAAGGTAAAACTTCTCAAAATATTCTTGCCTTAATTTCTCCACATGCTGGATATGTTTATTCGGGTGAGGTGGCTGCTTCAGCATTTAATCAACTCGATCCTTCAAAAGATTATGATAACATTTTTCTTATTGGTTCAAGTCATCACATATTTTTTAATGGTGCTTCAATTTATCGCAAAGGCGATTTTTTAACCCCATTAGGAAAAGTTGTCGTTAACAAAACAATATCAGATGAATTAATCCAGAAATATGATTTTTTCACTGATAGAGAAGATGCACACACACTTGAACACAGTATCGAAGTAGAGATTCCTTTCTTACAATATCATCTAAAAAAGGAATTCAAAATTGTACCTATCGTTTTAGGTACACAATCACCCGAGATTTGCAAGAAAATTGCAAACGCACTCAAACCGTATCTGAATCACAGGAACCTTTTCGTAATTAGTACCGATTATTCACATTATCCTAATTATGATGATGCATATAAGGTTGATAAATTAACCAATGATGCAATATTATCTAAAAACCCAGATAATTTATTGAAGGTTCTTGAAGATAATCAGCGAAAGGGGATTAAGAATCTTTCTACAAGTTTGTGCGGTTGGACTTCGGTTCTTGTTTTATTGTACATGCTTGAGAATCAAAAAGATATTTCTGCTGAACTGGTTCAATATAAAAATTCAGGTGATGTTCAATTCGGGGATAAAAGCAGGGTGGTTGGTTATTCAGCTATTACATTCAAAAGGAGAGAAAAAATGGATAAAGAAGAATTTAACCTAAATGATAACGAGAAAAAACTGCTGTTGAGTATATCAAGAAAAACTCTCGAGATGTTCGTCAGGGAAAATAAAATTTTTGATGTTAACGAAAAGGATTTGACTCCCAATCTAAAAGAAAAATGTGGTGCTTTCGTGACACTCTATCTCAACAGGCAATTGCGTGGTTGCATTGGAAGGTTCGATCCGGTTGATCCACTTTACAAAGTCGTTCAACAGATGACAATCGCTTCAGCATCTGAAGATTATAGATTCTATCCAGTAACTGAGGACGAACTGAAAAATATTGAAATCGAAATCTCTGTGCTTACACCACTCAGAAGAATCAAATCTATTGATGAAATCCAGCTTGGTAAACATGGAATTTACATAAAAAAGGGATTGAACTCAGGTACATTTTTACCAAAAGTCGCTACAGAAACCGGTTGGACTAAAGAGGAGTTTTTGGGCCATTGTGCACAGGATAAAGCTGGTATTGGCTGGAATGGATGGAAAGACGCAGAGCTTTACACTTATGAAGCTCTGGTTTTTAACGAAAAAGAATTCTTAAAATAATGTTCAATATAGAAAGATTCTTTTCCTGGGTTATCTTTTCCCTCGGATTTACTTCAATCTCAGTTCAAATTGTTTTTCTAAGAGAGTTCCTTTCAGTTTTTTATGGTAACGAATTAGTTATTGGGGTAATTTTAGCTAACTGGATGATGCTGATTGGTGCCGGTGCTTTCATCGGCAAGCTAATAATTTTCAAAGAATACAAAAAATCCATTGTAAATTTTCTGATATTAATTTCTATCCTGCCTTTGATTAGTGTATTTTTTTTAAATTTTCTACGAAATATAATTTTTGATGTGGGTGTTCAATTAAGCATTTCTGAAATTTTTTGGTATTCTCTCCTTATAATGTTTCCATTCTGTCTCGTATCAGGATTTTTCTTTACTTATTTATCATCGGTAATTTCTGAAAAATACTCTCAAAATCTAATTGGTAGAGTTTATTCAATTGAATCTGTCGGAAGCGTTATTGCAGGAATATTGATGAGTTTAGTTCTCTCAATTTATCTATCGAATATTCAAATATTGATTCTAATCTTTCTCTTCAATCTAACAATAGCGTTAGTAATATCATTCATCTGGAATTTTTCGTTTTATAAAATATTCATTTTAATTTTAGCAACCTCAATTGTAATGTGGAATTATTTTTTTCACTTTGATAAAAAATTAAAAGAGATGATTTTCCCTGAGCAAAAAATTGAATATTATAGAAACACTCCGTACGGGAGTTTAGTAATAACTGAAACTCAAAATCAAAGAAACATTTACGAAAACTCACTGCTACTTTTTTCAACCAACGATCCGATTTCTAACGAAGAAGCTGTGCATTATGCGATGGTACAATCTCAAAATCCTGAAAATGTGCTGTTAGTATCTGGTGGGATTTCCGGAACCATTGAAGAGGTTTTAAAATATGATGTTAAAAAAATCGATTATGTGGAGATAAATCCTTTTATTATCAAAATCAAAGATTATTTTTCCGATAAAGAATTTGATAATAGAGTTTTTTTCGCTGGAAAAGATGCACGACTTTATGTAAAAAACACTGAAGCCAGGTATGATGTAGCTTTGATCAATTTACCAGAACCTTCAACTGCTCAGATTAATCGATATTATACTGATGAGTTTCTTAAAGAATTGAAAAGTAAATTAAATCCTAATGCTGTTGTATCATACAGTTTATCGTCTGCTGTGGATTATTTAAGCCCGGAAGCCAGAAGATTTAAATCAGTAATTTATAACACACTAAAAAATAATTTTAAGAATGTTTTGATCATTGCTGGATATAGGGACTTCTTTATATGCTCGGATGGGGAATTAATTATAAATATACCTGCTTTAATAGATGAGAGAAAAATTGAAAATTTATATGTCAACAAATATTATCTTGATACAGATATTTTAAAACAGAGAAGCGATTTCATTCTAAAAAATATTGAGGAAACAAATTTGCTTAATACCGATTTTAATCCAATAACTTATTATCATCAGATAATTTTGTGGCTAAGTCAGTTTGGAGTTGATTATCGGTATGTACTTTTGTTTTTAGGATTGTTATTGTTAGTTTTTTTGCTGAGAATGGATGTGATTAGTTATGGAATGTTTGCTGGGGGGTTTGCTGCATCTGGAGTTGAGTTTCTTCTGCTAATCGCATTCCAGATAATTTACGGGTATGTTTATCAAATGATAGGTTTAATAATAGCAGTTTTTATGCTTGGATTAGCGATAGGTGCGTATTTTCAGAGTAAGTATTTGCCAAGCCCGAAGCTGATTAGTTATGCAAAAATACAATTTTTAATTTTTATAATCTCATCATTTATTCCAGTTGTTATTATATCTTTAAATAACCTTTTGCTGGGTTCGGGAATAATTTTCTTTGTAATTGTAGTGTTTACATCTATAATTGGTTGCCTTGTAGGGTTTGAGTTTGCAACCGCTGTTAACATTAAAAAGGGCAAATATGAAAATATTGCATCGGAGATTTATAGTGTGGATATGATTGGTTCAGCCATAGGTTCGTTTGTAGTTACTGTTTTCCTGTTCCCATTGCTTGGATTTGTCTATTCTGGATTGCTGATTGGTGGAATGAATCTCGTTGGAAGTGTGTTAACATTTTTGAAAAGAGGTTGACTTATGAGCGAAAGTATAAAAAGAACATACACAAAACGAGAATTTTTGGGTCTATGTGGTTTGGGTTTATGTGGCCTAATTTATGAGTTAAAATCCTCAGGTAGTATTTTGAACTTCTATGAAAATTTACCCGCAACTGGTTCTGATGTACTCGACAAGTGGACAAAACAAGCAATGTTTTATTCAAAGTCGGAAGGTGGTTTGTTACAATGCAACAAGTGTCCTCACGAATGTAAACTCGCCGATGGCGATATGGGATTTTGTAGAAACCGTGTTAATGTTAAAAACAAACTATACACAATTGGTTATGGAAATCCCTGTGCGGTTCATATTGATCCAATAGAAAAGAAGCCATTCTTTCATTTCTTACCTTCAGCAAAAGCATTTTCAGTTGCTATTGCAGGATGCAATTTCAGATGCTTGAATTGTCAGAACTGGCAGATTTCTCAGGTAAGTCCGAAAGAAACTTCCAATTATGATTTGATGCCAGAAGAAGCTGTAAAACAATGTTTGAAATATAAATGTGAGACGATAGCATACACATACTCAGAGCCAACAACATTTTACGAATATGTTTACGACACAGCAAAGTTGGCAAGACAGAGTGGTATAAAAAATTTGTTGAAGTCGAATGGTTACATAAACGAAAAACCGCTCCGCCAGTTGTGTAAGTATCTTGACGCTGCCAATATTGATCTGAAAATTTTTGATGATGAGATATACAAAAAAATAAGCAGTGGAAGTTTAGAACCAGTTTTAAAAAACCTGAAGATTTTCAGGGAAGAAGGTGTCTGGCTTGAGGTTACAAATCTAATCATTCCTAACTGGACTGATGATTTAAAGATAATTAGGAAAATGTGTGAGTGGTTTATTGCAAACAAGTTTGAGGATATGCCTTTACATTTTTCACGATTTACTCCTTTGTATAAACTTGCACATTTACCATATACACCGATTTCGGTACTTGAGCAGGCACATAAGATTGCGATTGAGTGCGGTATGAAATATGTTTACATCGGGAATGTTCCGGCGAACAAAACTGAGAATACATATTGTCCCAAGTGCAAAAAAGTTATAATTGAGAGGCGAGGTTTTTCAATTTTAAACAATCATCTTGAGAGTGGGAAGTGCAAATATTGTGGTGAAAAGATAGCTGGGGTTTGGAGGTAAATTAGCAGGCCCGACGCGAATCGAACGCGTAACCCTCAGCTTAGAAGGCTGATGCTCTGTCCAATTGAGCTACGGGCCCAGATGAAAATTCCGTTAATTATAGTGTTTTAAGGAACTTTTTAAACTCTATCTTAAGATAAACCACGAATCTAAACAATTAATTGCTCTACAATTTACTAAAATCTGGATATTTTTGCAATATTAAAGAATGTTCTTCCAATTTTTGATACTTTGATTCAAAGTGAGTTATATTTTATGTATAAAAGCAAAAATATAATTATTGCATAAACAGATTTGAATTTTTAAAAAAAATTATTTAACATTGATGAAAAGATGTTACACATATCAATCAAAAAGAATAATCCGTTAGCTAACGGATGCAATATTGCGTTATTATATACATTATCTGCCATTGTGTATAAAAATGAAAGGAGGAAAAAATGAAAAAGAATCCAAAAGTTTCAAAATTTGACGGATTAATGTTATTGATGGTCTTCCTGACGGTCTTTTTAAGTTCTTGTGATAAAAAGGAAAACATTACCAATCCTATTGGAAATCACACAATTTCCATTACTAATTATGGTAGTAGTAGTAATCCACAAGATCCAAACGGGGTTGGTCCTAAACAATTCACAAGTTTGACACTTACACCGACTGACAGTAGTTCTAATACGGTCACTTATAATTTTGTTAGTAATCCAGACAACACGACAATATCTATCGAAGTTAATATACCTAAAAGTACTCTATACAGGATAGTGATCTATACTGCCGATGGACATTTTATCTTTTGGAATTCTATTGCTATGGCACCTGGCGGCAAAACTACAATTATACTTTTAGCAAACACTAATGGTTTTATTGATAATAGTCGGTGTAACGGCATCCCACCTGATGGCAGTAATATAAGATAGCAAGTAAAAATAAGTCACAGATGAAAGTTAAGTATTCAAAATCTCTTCTAAGGATATTCCTGCAAGGGCAGATAACATCATATTTAAAACATTTGTCAGTAAGTGGGTTAACGAACATTTTACCTCGTATCAAAAATTGTTGTAACTTGAAGGGTTTGTGCTCCGAAATGCCAAATGTTTCAAATAAATATCCGTTATGTGCAATTCGAAAATCTGACTTTTACGAAAGGAGACCGGAAATTTACATGCGGGGCTTTTTATGGACTTAAAAACAAAAAGATTTATAAATAATAAGGTAATAGCATGGCCAAAGAACAAAAATTTTACAAAGCATTACAGGATGTATTTATCGGCGCCAAGATTGAAGGCACAGGCGGTTTTATCAATTTAATGAGAATAAAATCAAGATACTACCGCAAGATTGAGGAATTGCTTAAAGTGAACTGTAAACAGATTATACAAATTACAAATTCTATTAATTAAAAGTAGAATAAAAAATGAACAACGAAAAAATTACGCTAAGGCAACTTGAAAATCATCTCTTCAAAGCTGCCGACATTTTAAGAGGCAAAATGGATGCTTCTGAATATAAAGAGTACATCTTTGGTATGCTTTTTTTGAAGCGTATGTCGGATGTGTTTGAGGAAAAACGAGAAAAGCTTGCTGAAGTATTCAAAAATCAGGGACGTACTGAAAAAGAAATAAAAGAACTTTTAGAAGATCCAAATACATATGGCGATACCTTTTTTGTTCCAGAAAAATCCAGATGGAAAAATATTCTTAACTTAAAAGAAGATGTTGGCAACCAGCTTAACAAAGCACTTGCTGCAATGGAAGAAGCAAACCCGGAACTTGATGGCGTTTTAAAACATATAGATTTCAATGCTACCAAGGGCAAAACCCGCTTGAAAGACCAGCAACTTATCGACTTAATTCACCATTTTAATAACTACCGTTTAAGAAACGAGGATTTTGAATTCCCAGACCTTCTCGGAGCTGCTTATGAATATTTATTAAAAGAATTTGCCGACTCTGCAGGTAAAAAAGGAGGCGAGTTTTATACTCCTGCGCATGTGAAAACCTTAATGGTAAGGCTTGTAAAACCCCAGGAGGGCATGAGAATTTACGACCCGACAGTGGGATCTGGTGGCTTTTTGATTGAAGCAAGACAATATGTGGAAGAAAAAGGGCAAAATCCTAAGAATTTAGCTCTATATGGACAGGAAAATAATGGAGTAACATGGTCTATTTGTAAGATGAACATGATTCTTCACGATATCCCGGATGCACATATTGAGAATGAGGACACACTTACTACACCAAAGTTTGTTGAGAATGGTTACATTAGACAATTTGATAGAGTTTTAGCAAATCCGCCTTTTTCTCAAAACTACACAAGAGCAAATATGCAGTTCCCTGAAAGGTTTAAATATGGCTTTACGCCAGAGACTGGGAAAAAAGCTGATTTGATGTTCTTGCAGCATATGGTTGCCAGTTTAAAGCCAGATGGTATCATGGCAAGTGTTATGCCCCATGGTGTTTTATTTAGAGGCGGCCAGGAAAAGGTTATAAGAGAAGGGATGGTGAAAGATGATATTATTCAGGCAATAATTGGCTTACCATCAAAACTTTTCTATAATACTGGCATTCCAGCTTGTATTGTTGTCATCAACAAAAAAAAGCCAGAGCATCTTAAGAACAAGATTTTATTTATCAACGCAGACAGAGACTATGGAGAAGGCAGAAATCAAAATTATTTACGACCAGAGGATATTGAAAAGATTGTTACTGTGTTTGATAATACCTTAGAAATTCCAAAATATTCAAGGCTTGTAAAAATCAAAGAAATTGAGGAGAATGATTTTAATTTGAATATTCGCAGGTACGTGGATAATTCGCCCGAACCAGAAATAGAAAATGTTCATTACCATATAAGCGGATACATACCAAAACAGGAGCTTGAGCTTTATAAACAACAGATGGAGAAGTTTAATCTTAAGGTTGATAAGTTATTTACTGAAATAGATAATGAAAGCCTGGACTTTGTAAGTGATATTGATGAAAAAAACAAAATAAAAGAAGTTATTGAAAATTACGAAGGTGTAAAAGAAACGTATGATAGACATTTCCATAAACTAAACGAATGGTGGGATGATGTTGAAGAAGATATTGAGGCATTTCCAGAAAATAATAATCTCTGGAATTTCAGAGAAAAAGCCTTGGATAGTTTAAAAGACGCTTTACTGCCTTTAGGACTTCTTGATGAATTTAAGATTGCTGGTGTATTTGTCAACTGGTGGGAAGAGTTAAAATATGATTTTAAAACTGTGGTTTCGTCTGGTTGGAGTAAAATGCTTATTGATGAAGAGATGATTCAGAAAAAATTTTTTACAGAAGATTTAGAAGGGATAGAAGAGATTGAAAGCAATATTGCACAGGTAGAAGGAGAATTAAACGAGATTCTGGAAGAAGTGGAAGACTGGGATGAGGAAGATTTAGGAGATAAAACAGCAAAGAAGGTAAAAGATTATTTAAAATATCAAATAAAAGATATTTTAATTGCACCTAAAAATTACAAAGTGAATAAAAAAATATTAACGATCCAAACAAAACTAAATGGGGAGGCACTATCCGAATTTGCAAAGAAAACAATTAAAGAAATATGGGAACTACACAAAAAAATCAATGATATTGATAAGAAACTTAAGGAACAAAAAGAGAAATTAGATGCAAAGCAAAAAGAATTGAAAGGGATATATAAAAAAGATAAAACTACCAAACAAGAAATTAAGGTTAAAGAAGGAAAAATTGACCAAAAAAGAGAAACATTGACAGAAAAAGAGGCAAAAGAGTTGATTCTGGAAAAATTTAAAGAAACCATAAAACAAGGGTTAGAAAAACACATAAACGCTGAAAAGAAGGAGCTGATAAAAGTTTTTGAAAAACTGTGGGATAAATACAAAATCTCTTTAAAAGAACTATTAACCGAAAGAGACCAGGAAGTAAAAAAACTTAATGAATTTTTAAAACAACTGAGATATGCACATGAATGAAAATACAAAAGTGCCTGAAGGGTGGAAAAGGGTAAGGTTGGGGGAAAAAGAATTTTTTAAGATTGTTGGAAGTGGTATAGAATACTTTCAAGGATATAAAAATTATTTGTCAACAAATTCTGTTCAATATTCTCAAATAACTCATATAGAAGAAATAATAAGTTATCGCAATCGACCTTCACGGGCTAATATGCAACCAAAGAAAGATAGAATTGCATTTGCTAAAATGAGAAATTCTATTAAGGTTTTATTAATAAACGAGGAGTTAGAAAAAGAATATATTTTATCTACGGGATTTGCAATGATTGAAACTACTATTAATCCTAGATATGTATTTCAATACTTTCTAAGTGATAGATTTAATCGACAAAAGGATTTGTTAGCAGAAGGAACAACGCAAGAAGCTATCTCAAATGATGATTTTGAAAGAATTTTTATAACTTATCCCATAGAATTCCACGAGCAGCAAAAAATTGCCGAAATTTTAGAAACTGTTGACCGTGCAATTGAAAAAACCGACAAAATCATTGAGAAATACAAACGTATCAAACAGGGCTTGATGCAGGATTTACTCACAAAAGGCATTGATGAAAATGGCAAAATCCGCAGCGAAAAAACCCACAAATTCAAAAACTCCCCCCTCGGCAAAATTCCAGAAGAGTGGGAAGTGGTGAGATTGGGGGAGGTAGTAGATCTTAGGTTAAGTAATGTTGATAAAAAAATTTTTGACAGAGAAAAAAAAGTTTTACTTTGTAATTATTTAGAAGTTTATCAAAATGACTATGTTACAAAAAAATTAAACTTTATGGTTGGTTCAGCAAATAATAGAGAAATTGAAAAATTTAAAATTTCTAAAGGAGATGTTATTATCACCAAAGATTCAGAAGAATTTAATGATATTGCCAAATCTGCTTATGTTAGAGATGAAATTGATAATTTAGTTTGTGGTTATCACTTAGCTTTATTAAAAGTTAAAGATAATATTGAAGGATTGTTTTTATCTAGAATTTTAGCTTTCCCTTCAATAAATATACATTTTCAGAAACAGGCAAACGGAATTACCAGGTTTGGAATAACAAAAGAAACAATAGAAAATGCATTTATCCCCCTCCCCCCACTTTCCGAACAAAAGCGCATTGCTGAAATTCTTTCACAGATAGACAACACCATAGAAAAAGAAGAAGCCTACAAACAAAAACTTGAGCGTTTCAAAAAAGGCTTAATGGAAGATTTACTTACTGGAAAGGTGAGGGTGAATAAGTTAATTAAAGAAAAAGAGGTATAAGATATGTACACCAAACTTGACGAAGAACATTATGTAGAAAATCCATTGCTTGCACATCTTCAAAGGATTGGCTGGAAGATTTACAGACAAAATAAAGATAATCCAGAAGATGTAAAAGAAATTATCAAATTTAATAGTAACGGCGAACCTGTTTATGGTGATAGTGTGAAGTTTAGGGAAAGCTTTAGAGAAGTTATTCTTGAAAATGAAATTAAAGAATCTCTTAAAAAAATAAACCCATGGATAGAAGATGACCAGATAAGCGAAGTGGTGCGAAGAATAACAACACCACAAGCAAATTCTTTACTTGAAGCAAACAGAGAAATCAACGATTTACTTTTAGAAAATACTTCTGTTTCAGAAAATAGAAAAACAGGGGAAAGAAGCCCAACAGTAAAATACATTGATTTTCAAAACCCAGAAAACAATTCTTTTATTGCTATTTCTCAATTTAAAGTGAATATTCCAGGCACTGAAAAGCATATAATCCCTGATATGGTCCTTTTTGTCAATGGTTTGCCTTTGGTTGTTGTAGAGTGTAAATCTCCAGCAATTGCAGACCCTGTAAACGAAGCAATAACGCAACTTATGAGATATTCAAACAGAAGAGGCGAGAAAGAAGGAAATGAAAAAATTTTCTGGTATAACCTGTTTACAATTGCCACATCCAATCAGATGGCAAAATTAGGTACTATAACATCTGAATATGATCATTTCAATGAATGGAAAGATCCGTATCCTTATAACCTTTCTGATATAAGCAAGGAGAAAACCATTACAGGTCAGGATGTTTTAGTTCAGGGTACACTTACAAAAGGTAATTTATTGGATATTCTTCGTATTTTTACCCTTTTTGTTGAAGATCCCAAAGGCATGGGAGTAATAAAAATAGCCCCACGATATCAACAATTCAGGACTGTGAAAAAAATAGTAAAAAGACTAAAGGAAGGAAGAACGACAGAAGAAAAAGGTGGAATAGTTTGGCATACACAGGGATCAGGTAAATCTTTAACAATGATGCATACAGTAAGAGCAATTTATCATGATCCTGAACTTAGTGGTTTTAAAATAATTTTTGTAACAGATAGAGAACAACTTGAAAAGCAACTTAAAGATACTTCAAGAAGTGTTGGTTATACTATCAAGCACGCCTACAGCATTGAAAAATTAAAAGAACTTCTCAGGACAGATACACCCGATTTAGTAATGGCAATGATACATAAATTTCAGGATAGAGAACTTAAAACCGAATTTCCAGAACTTAATAAATCACACAAGATTCTTGTCATGATAGATGAAGCTCACAGGACTCAGTATAAATATTTAGGAGCTAATCTAAGAAAAGCACTTCCAAACTCAATAAAAATAGCATTTACAGGCACCCCGATTGAGAAAACTGAGATCACTTTTGGAGAATACATTGATAAATATACCATAAGGCAATCTATTGATGATGGTGTAACAGTTGAAATCGTTTACGAAGGCAGAACACATTCTGCAGAGCTATCAGATGAAGAAGCAGCCAATGCAAAATTTGAGGATGTTTTTCATGCAGTTGATGCTGAGGAAAGACAGCGAATAATGGGGAAATACACATGGCGCGCCTATCTTGAAGATGAGAATGTGATAAGAGATAAAGCAAAGGATATGATAGAACATTATATAACCCATGTTTTTCCAAATGGTTTTAAAGCTCAGGTGGTTGCTGCGTCAAGACTTGCAGCAATAAGATATAAAGAAAAGCTTGAAAATGCACTTAAAGAAAAAATAAAAGAACTGGAAAAAAATAACCCTGATAATCTTGATATAGATACACTTAAAAAACTTAAAGTCGCTGTTATTATAACTGGTTTGTCAAACGATGATCCAAAAATTTTCAAGAGAGAATTTATAGATAAAGATGAACACGATAAAAATATTAAAAGTTTCAAAATGCCATTTGATAAAAAAGATGATAAAACTGGAATAAGCGGAGATGTTGGAATCATCGTGGTAAAAGAAATGCTTATTACAGGTTTTGACGCACCGATAGAACAAGTTATGTATCTTGATAATGTTATAAAAGAACATAATCTATTACAGGCAATTGCAAGAGTTAATAGGGTTTACAAAAACAAATCGTGCGGTTTTGTTGTTGATTATGTTGGAGTTTTAAAACATTTAAAAGAGGCTCTTGCAATATACGCAGATGATGATATTGAAGAAATATGTCAGGTTGTTGTCAATAAGTCAAAAACCAAAGATGAATTAAAATATACACACAGTCAGATTGAAAATTTTTTCAAAAAATTTGAAATTGATAACTGGCGAGAAAATCTCGAAGAATGTGTTGATTTGCTGGTTGATGAAGAAATAAGAGATGAATTTATAGCGCTTGTTCGCGATTTCAATAAGGCAATGGATAAGGTGCTTCCAGATCCAGAAGCATTAAAATATACAACGGATTTAAAGATTATCAACTTTATAAAAGAATCTGCAAGACAGAGATACAGGGATGATAAACTGAGCATAAAAGATGCGAGTAAAAAGATAAGAGAAATTGTGGAGGAATATTTAATATCAAATGGAGTTGATCCAAAGATTTCGCCTATTTCCTTGCTTTCAGAAGATTTTATATCTAAATTACATGGAAAAA
The DNA here is from genome assembly GCA_003327435.1 of Ignavibacteriota bacterium. Classification (GTDB taxonomy): domain Bacteria; phylum Bacteroidota; class Ignavibacteria; order UBA10030; family BY39; genus BY39. Next base: position 14,881 of record QOQV01000004.1, on the reverse strand, counting down.
CTTCAAAAGCAAAATCAACAGAATTGGAATATGCAATAAGAGAACATATTGAGAAACATTTTGAGGAAGACCCGGAGTTATATGAGCGTTTTTCAGATAAGTTGAAAAGGTTGCTGGAAGAATATAAAGAAAATTGGGATATGCTGGCTCAGGAATTGGAAAAACTTACAGGTGAAATTAAAAAAGGAAGAGAGTTCGAACAAACCTTTGGCTTTGATCCCAAAAAAGAAATGCCATTTTTTGGATTACTGAAACAGATGATTCTGGGTAAAGAACCTATAGAAAATTATGATGAAAATCAAATTGATTTTTTAGTTAGTTTAACCAAAGATGTAATAGAAATCATCAAAAGAGAAATATCATCAGTTGATTTCTGGGAAAACTACACAAAGCAAAAAAAATTAAAATCATTTATAATTTCCCACTTATTAAAACAACCACGGAATGTTGATTTATTGAACAAAAGAAATGAAATAGCTCAAAGATTGTTAGAGCTCGCATATCATATTTATGGAGGTAAAAATTAATAAATGCAGGTCAAAATTGATAAAATAATTCGGTCAAAAAGAAAGACAATAGCTCTTCAGTTAACTGATGATGTGACTCTTATAGTTAGGGCACCTTTTGAAGTAAGTGAAGAAACTATAAACAAAGTCGTTACTAAACATCTAAAATGGATTGAAAAAAAGAAAAATGAGGTGCTAAGCAGGGACCCACAATTTGCAGAAAAAGAGTTTGTAAATGGAGAGGGATTTCTTTATCTTGGAAAATCATACAAATTATACATTGTTAACGAGCAGGATATACCACTAAAGTTTAATAATGGTTTCTTTCTTTTGAGGAATTATCAGCCAATGGCAAGGCAGTTATTTATCAACTGGTATAAAGAAAGAGCTTATGAAAAGATTTCTGAGAGAATTAAATTGTATGCTCAAAAAAGAGGATTTGAGTTCAATAAAATTCGCATCACAGATGCAAATATAAGATGGGGCTCCTGTTCTCCAAAAGGAAACTTGAATTTTTCGTGGCGATTAATTATGGCTCCACTTCCTGTAATAGATTATGTTGTTGTCCATGAACTTGTACATCTCGAAGAAAAAAATCATTCAAAGATTTTTTGGAATAAAGTAAAAATGCTACTGCCAAATTATGAAAACTCCAGAGAATGGTTAAAAAACAATGGATACCTATTGAGGTTATAATATCGGTGTGGGTAAAAAAGTCAAAAGTTTTGTTTTTGAGGATGGAAGTGGGATAGATGTTGAAAATTTGTATTATAAACTTATTAAACTATTAACTTAGTGGGGATAAATCTATGTGTCAATTGTTAGGTGTATGCTCAAATAAATATGTTGATATTGCGTTTTCTTTAAGGGAGTTTAGTAAAAGAGGCAAGAGTAATCCGCATGGATTCGGCTTTGTTTTTTAGAGTAATGAAAACCGGATTTATTCAAAGAACCTTCCTCTTTGCTTAACCAAAATATTGCTCAGAAAGAATTTAACTTAAGGAGTAAAATTATTATTGGTCATGTTCAGCTTGCAAGTTGCGGTAAAAAGATTCATCGTAATACGCATCCTTTTGTTCGGGAAAAGTGGAGCTTTGCACACAACGGAACTGTAATAGATATAAAAAATTTTCCTTTAAATAATTTTTATACTGAAGGCGACACAGACTCCTAACATTCTTTTTGCTACCTATTAGATAAAATTTATGAAAAGACTGATCTTACAGAAATTGCTAAAACCCTTAAATTAGAAGCTTCGCGAATCTATAATTTGGGAAATTTAAATTTTTTATTATCTAACGGGGAATATCTCTTTGCTTTTGGAGATGATAGCTTGTATTACACAAGAAGAAAACACCCATTTCAAGAGGTGACATTGAAAGTTGATGGCTATCATTTACATCTTCAAGAAATTAAGAGCCCTGATCAGAAAGCAGTAATTGTTGCTACATAACCTTTAACAAAAGAAGAAAACTGGGAAAAGTTTAAAGGTTTAAAAAATATTTAAAAACGGCGAATCTGTTGAGATTTAATATGTCCGAGTTATATCTCCAAAACATTATAAACAAAATTTCTTTTGAAATCTTGCCCGCCAAGTGGCAGTAGTTTTCCGCCAGAGGCGGATCCGCAGCTGAAACAAGAGAATACACTGTTATTAAACATTTCTCTATTACCGATCGATCTGGCTGGTTTATTTTAGGTCTTATCCCGTCCGGACATACAAATATTAATGAGATTGTCTCAAACGAATTAAAGGCGTCAGGAGGAGATGCTGTGATCAATCTAAAAATTGAAACCAAATATGATTTCATTGATATTGTTATTGGTGCCCTTGTCGGTGGTATTTATAATACTCGAGTCAGCATTATCGAAGGCGATATTATCAAATACAAATAGTAATTGATTGATCAAGCTATTAAGTTCGTAATCAATCGATGCTTTTATATTTAGTTATTATGCAATGAATTATCTATCGTAGAAGGATTAAATTTTTTACAATATATATCTCCTTACGTACGATCCGACTTCAAAACGAAAAGCTCAAATTGGAAGCAACAGGTTGGAGCTTTTTAGAGTATGGTCTTTTCCTCAATTGCAATTTTGAAAACCGAACCCTGAAAATGAACATCATGGAAATGTGCGGAACTGTATCCAGTCATACCTGGGTAAAGAAAACATTCGAATATCTTCTCACAAGACCTGCTGAAGATACTCTGGAGCGGATACTTTATACTGGCAAAAAAAATGAATGATTAGATGCAACACAAAGAACTGATGATAAGATAAAAAGTCTCTTAATACTTTTTTAAAATAATTGCGTCTTCATCAGATGTATTGACCAGAAATAATACTTTGTGGATTATGCCATAATTTTTATCGTTGCAGATACAAAAGCAAATTGTTGTATAATTAGCATATAGCTCACCTGTTTAAATCCAATAAAAGTAGCTCTATTGATGAAGGATTGGATGATTATTGTCAAAAAGCTATTGATATCTTATATATGCAAAAAATATTACTTGCTCTAAAAGCGAAATTCAGAAGAAACATTTCCAAGGGATAATTTTTTCTTATAAGTTTAAAGGGATAGCAAAATTACATTAGCTAAAATAAGTTTATTAAAGGATCCAGAAAATATAATTATAGCATGTAATTAAATCATATAAGTATTGATTCTAAGTTTTTGAACCGATTTATCTTATCTAAATAATATCAAGAAAATAAGCATCTTTTTTTGTTTCTCTTACAATTTATGATTTTCGTAAAAATTTAATTATATTTATCAACAAAATGGAACAAAATTATAAAATAATTGGAAAACCTGAAAGCCGAGTTGATGCTCTTGGTAAAGTTACAGGTAAAGCTAAATTCGCAGAAGATTACAATGTTGCTCATCAACTTTATGGTAAAGTGTTGCGAGCAAAGCATCCACATGCGAAAATCTTAAAGATTGATACTTCAAAGGCTGAAAAACTTCCTGGTGTGGAAGCTGTACTTACGGCTAAAGATATTCCGGGGAGTAAAGTTTTTGGTATTGTGGTTCAAAATCAGGCAATTTTGGCTGAGGATAGGGTGCGCTACCTTGGTGATGGCGTTGCTCTTGTTGCAGCCAAAACTAAAGAAATTGCAGAAGAAGCTCTTGAACTGATTGAAGTTGAATATGAACCTTTACCTGTTGTCACAGATCCAGAAGACGCAGCTCACCCTGATGCTCCAAAAATTCATGGGGATGATAATGTTTTTGTTCATCATAAAGTTCGAAAAGGAGATATTGAAAAAGGTTTTGCAGAAGCAGAATTTATAATCGAAAAAAAATTTAAAACCCAATTTATCGAGCACTCATATCTTGAGCCGGAGGCAGTTCTCGCTGAGCCATCTGAACATGGTGGGGTCCGAATTATTGGTTCTGTACAGAATCTTTTCTCAAGTCGTCGCTCTGTTGCAGCAGCATTGAATTTGCCGCTTAATAAAGTTCAAATTATCCAAGCAACGCTTGGTGGTTCTTTTGGTGGGAAAGATGAAGTTATGACTTCAATGTGTTGCCGTGCCGCACTGCTTGCTCTCAAAACAGGAAAACCAGTCAAGATGGTGAATACTCGAGAAGAATCAATGCTCGAAAGTTACAAGCGCCATCCATATACGATGTATTATAAATGGGGAATAAAAAAAGATGGTTCAATCACAGCAATGGAAATTAAAATATATGCTGATGGAGGCGCATATGCTTCGATGAGTCCGTTTGTAACCTGGCGCTCAGTTGTTCAGGCAACAGGTCCGTATTATTGTGAAAATGTTAAAACAGATGTTTACGCTGTTTATACAAACAATAATTACACCGGAGCTATGAGGGGGTTTGGTTCACCACAGGTGAATTTTGCAATTGAATCGATGATGGACATTATTGCAGAAAAAGTTGGTAAGGACCCCCTTGAAATAAGATTACAGAACGGATTTGAAAGAGGTGCCATAACAGCCACAGGACAAACATTAGATCATAATGTAAGCTTAAAAGAAGTACTTACTAAAGCTGCAAAGGAAATAGATTTTCAAAACAAGTGGAGACAATACAAATCGGCTCAGGATTCACCAATCAGAAGAGGTATTGGACTTGCCTGCAGTTATCGAGGTGTTTCGCTTGGGGCAGAAGGAACAGATGCAGCTGGTACAATCGTCTCAGTCCAGACAGATGGAAGTGTAATCGTATCTTCTGGAATTACTGATATGGGACAGGGTGCACAAACTCAGATGTGTCAGATTGCTGCTGAAGTTTTAGGCATTACGATGGATCGAATTGTTTTCTTAAACACTAATACGAGTCGTGTACCTGACTCTGGACCAACAGTTGCATCAAGAGGAACAATTATGGGTGGTTACGCCGCCAAGCGTGCTGCTGAAATCGTCCGCTCAACTTTGCTAAGTGTCGCATCGGAAATGACGGGTTATGATGTTCAGGTTCTCGACTTGAAAGATAATTATTTAATCGATAAAGATTCTGGTGAACGACTTGCTTCTTTCTCAGAACTTGCAGCTGAATGCTTTAAAAAAGGCAGACCAATGTATGGTTTCGGATGGTACAAATCTCCACAAACAAGCTGGGACGAAGAACACGGTCAGGGAATTGCTTACTTTACTTTTGTGTACGGAACAAACATTGCTGAAGTTGAAGTCGACACAGAAACCGGTAAAGTTAATGTGGTAGATTTTGTCTCCGCTCACGATGTAGGTAGAGCTATCAATAGACAAACTGTGTTAGGACAATTTTACGGTGGTGTTGCTATGGGTTTAGGATATGGGTTGCTTGAAGAATTTGAAATTGAAGATGGAATTCCAAAGCAATTAAATTTTGATGAATATCTTTTACCAACTGCTATGGATGTCCCAAATGTTCGAGCAATAATTGTTGAGAATGAAGATTCTACCGGACCATTTGGAGCAAAATCCATAGGTGAACCGACCAACGAAATTGCTGCACCTGCAATCGTTAACGCGATCTATAATGCAACAGGGAAGCGAATTTATGAATTACCAGCAAACCTTGAAAGGGTTTTGCTTGGTCATAAATTAACGCGAAAAGGCGAAAGGGGTTCAGTTCAAAAAGAAAAAGAAGAATTAGTTATTGAATCCTGTAAAATTAAATAATGAAAATCCACCGTTCTCTTTATGATTGAAATTCTAAATTTATGAAACCCTTTGAGTATAAATTCTCTGAAAAATTAGATGAAATATTGGATATCCTCTCCAAATTCGGACCTGAAGCAAAAATACTTGCAGGTGGGACAGATTTACTGATAGAATTACGACGCAAACCTGCAAAATTCCCTAAAGCTATTGTGGATATTAGTTATGTCAAAGAACTTGATGGTATTTATGAAAATGATAACCACATAATTTTAAAACCGTTATCAACTCACACTCAAATTTATAAATCGAATGTTTTAAGAAGGAAAGCTTATTTGCTGAGTGAAGCTGCTTCTCAAATTGGCTCTTTGCAGATTCGTAATCGTGGTACTGTTGGTGGCAATATTATGAACGCAGCTGCTTGTGCGGATACAGTTCCACCATTGATTGCCTTAAATGCCGAAATAACTCTTCAATCCATTAATGATGCAAGAATACTTCCACTTAATGATTTCTTCATAAAACCATATAAAACCAAAGCAAATCCTGATGAAGTGCTTACGGAAATAAAATTTTCAGCTTTGCCTGAGAATGCAAAGAGCGTATTCATTAAACTTGGAAGAAGAAATGCGTTATCTATTTCTCGATTGAGTGTCGCAGCAGTTTTACAACAGGACGATAGTGGAAAAATTCTTGATGCTCGTTTAGTTCCTGGTGCCGCATTACCTACCTGGAGGCGGGTTACCGAAGCTGAAGAAATATTAATTGGCGAAAAACCATCAATGGAATTGTTTAGAGCAGCTGGTGCTAAAGTTTCAGAAGTAATGATTTCCTATACTGGAAGAAGATGGTCTACTGAATATAAAGAACCTGTAATTTCTGCGCTTGTGCGTAGAGCTCTGGAAAAATGTGTAATGACTTAAAAACTATATTGATAAAAAGATTTTATTATGAAAGTTAATATAAAAACGAAAATAAACAATAAGGTGTATGAACTCTCGGTTTCTCCGAATCAGACATTGCTTCATTTTTTGCGTGAAGAACTTGGCTTGACAGGTACAAAATGTGGTTGTGAAATTGGTGAGTGTGGTGCGTGTACTGTTTTGTTAAACGGAAAAGCAGTGAATTCCTGTTTAGTTCTTGTCCCGCAAATACATAATAAAGAAGTGCTTACAGTAGAAGGATTAGCTGAAGGAGATGTTCTCCACCCACTCCAGAAAGCATTTATTGATTATGGTGCTGTTCATTGTGGTTTCTGTACACCGGGTTTATTGATGACTTCAAAAGAACTTTTAGATGAAAATTCAGAGCCGGATGAAGTTGAGATAAGAACAGCGATAGCTGGAAATCTATGTAGATGCACAGGTTATATACAGATAGTTGAAGCAATTAAGGGCGCAAGTAAAGAACTTAGAAAATCCTAGTATGTATAAAATTTCATTTGTAAATTCTAATTAAGAGGAATTTTTTTATGGTGCAAAAAAGTAATAACGATAAATTCAGTAAGTTTTTGACTTATGCACAATTGCGTGCTGAAATAGATAAATGTGAGTATTGTGAGGAAAAACCCTGTAAGGAAGCCTGTCCGGTGGATTGTTCGCCAGCAGATTTTATAATGGCTGTAAAAGTTGGGGAGCGGTCAGATTATATGAGATCCGCTGCTCATATTATGGGAAGTAATCCGCTTGGTGGTGTATGTGGTGCTGTATGTCCCGATAGGCATTGTATGAGTGCCTGTGTTCATCTTAAGTTTGATTCGGCTGTTAACATTCCAGCAGTACAAGCTACTATAATAGATAGAGCTAAAAAGTTGGATGCGATGCCCAGTTTTTTAAAAGCATCATTAAATGGTAAGAAAGTTGCAATTTACGGTGCCGGTCCTGCAGGACTTGGAGCGGCTGCGGTCTTAATTCAAAAGGGGTATAAAGTTGATGTCTATGATTTGATGGAAAAACCCGGAGGTATGTGTAATCTTATTCCTGAATCCAGATTACCAAAAGAAGTACTTGAAACGGATATTGATTTTCTTAAATCTCTTGGAAAAATTTCATTTAAGAAAGGAACTTTGAAAAAACTTTCCAAAAATGGTTACGATGCTGTTCTGGTTGCTACCGGACTTGATCAGGCATTTATACCTGATATTGTTGGAAGCAATTATGCAGTGGATTGGATTGAATATCTAAGCGATCCGAAAAAATATAAAGTAAAAGGGAAGAAAGTTGCCATTATCGGTGGTGGAGCTGTAGCTCTCGATTGTGCGGAAGTTGCTTTTGAGAAAGGTGCTCAAGCCGTTGAGTTTTTTGCACTCGAGAAATGGTCGGAAATGCCACTAACAGCAAAAGAAAGAGATTCAATACGTAAATTAGGAATCGAAATTAACGGTAGAGTCAGAGTTACTGAAATTCTGACAAAAGGAAAACAGATTGTCGGTTTAAAAACAAAAAAAGTATTCCTTCCTGAAGGTAAGAAGTTTCACCCAAACAATGTAAAAGATTTAAAGGAGAGTTTACAGATAAGGAATGATATAGATTTTGTTATCATTTCAGCAGGAGCGAGGTCGTCTATAAAAAAACAAAATCAAAAAGGAATTTTCTATACCGGTGATCTTGTATATGGACCTACAACTGTAGTTGAAGCTGTGGCAACTGGTAAAAATATTGCGCTTGAAATTGATGCTTATGTCTTTAAGAAAAATAAAAGTGGTCTTAATAAAAGTGATAAACCTACAAAGAGTCGCGTGATATTACCAGGTAGGGTATTAATACCTGTTCCACTTGAAACAGATTTCTTTGGAAGGAAAATTTTATCTCCCTTTTTGCTTTCCGCTGCACCTCCAACCGATGGATATGCACAAATGAAGAAAGCCTATGAAGCCGGTTGGGCTGGCGGTATTATGAAAACAGCATTTGATAATGTACCTATTCATATTCCATCAGAATATATGTTTGCATTTTCTAAATCCACATATGCCAATTGCGACAATGTATCAGGTCATCCACTTGATAGAGTTTGCCGTGAAGTTGAAAAACTTATCCGTGAGTATCCGGATCGCCTCACAGCAGCTTCAACAGGTGGTCCTGTTACCGGTGATGACGAAAGTGATTCTCGTGCCTGGCAATCCAACACGAAAAAGTTGGAATCAGCAGGCGCAATGGCAATTGAATATAGCTTATCCTGTCCTCAGGGCGGTGATGGAACAAAGGGTGACATTGTTTCTCAAGATGCTGAACTGACAGCAAAAATTATAGATTGGGTTATGCAGGTAAGTGATCCAGAAATACCCAAATTGTTCAAACTTACTGCTGCTGTTACTTCAATCTATCCAATTATCACAGCAATCAAGGAGGTTTTTGCAAAGTATCCTGACAAAAAGGCTGGAGTTACATTAGCAAACACCTTCCCGACACTTGCTTTTCGTAAAGGACAAAAGAAAACCTGGGAAGAAGGTATTGTTGTAGGAATGAGCGGCGAAGGAGTACTACCAATTTCATATCTCACACTTGCAAATGTTTCAAAGTTAGGTGTTATGGTTTCAGGTAACGGCGGACCTATGGATTATAAAGCTGCTGCCAATTTCCTCGCTCTTGGTGCAAAAAATGTGCAATTCTGTACAATTGTAATGAAATATGGATACGGAATAATCGATGATCTGCATTCTGGTTTGAGTTATCTAATGCAGGAAAGAGGAATAAAATCCGTTGCCGAACTAATAGGTAGGGCTTTACCAAATCCGATAACTGGATTTATGGAACTACCTTCTACTAAAAAAATCTCAGCAGTTGTTCCAGAATTATGTGAACACTGCGGAAATTGTACACGTTGCCCGTATCTAGCAATCGAGCTTGATAAAAATAAAATTCCGGTCACAGATCCAGCTCGTTGCATTGGTTGCTCAATTTGCGTACAGAAATGTTTCGCAGGTGCACTTTATATGAGAGAAAGAACACCCAAAGAACTAAAACTACTCGTAGAGGCATAATATGACCATCTTAATTAAAAACGGAATTATCATAACTCTTGGTGAACCTAACAAGGTTCTATATGGCCATAGTTTATTAATTGAAAATGGATTAATTAAAAAAATTGCTCCAACAAATTCTTTTACAGGTTCATACGATAAGATTATTGATGCATCAGGTAAGATTGTAATGCCCGGGTTTATAAATGCACATATGCATTTCTATTCTACACTGGTAAGAGGATACGGAAAGGCGGCTCCATCAAAAGATTTTAATGAGGTATTACAAAATCTCTGGTGGAGATTAGATAAAAAATTGGTGCTTGAAGATTGTTATTATAGTACACTTATACCTGCAATGAATGCAATTCGGCATGGAACCACAACCCTGATTGATCATCATGCAAGTCCTTTTGCTGTCCGTGGTTCACTAACGCAAATTGCGAAAGCAGTAAAAGAGGTTGGCTTGCGTGCATCTCTGTGTTATGAGGTTTCGGATCGTGATGGACAAAAAATTGCTGATGAAGGATTGGAAGAAAATGTAGATTTTATAAAGCAGTGTAATAACAACAACGATAATCAATTTAAAGCTTTATTTGGATTACATGCATCATTTACGATTGGAGAGCAAACACTTGAGAAGGCTGCAATGCTTGGTAAAGAACTTGGTGTTGGTTTTCATGTTCACACAGCTGAAGCCGCTTCTGACCAAGTACACTGTGAAACAAATCATAAAATGAGAGTTGTGGAAAGATTTAATAAATTTGGTATCCTTGGTGAGAAATCAATAGCTGCCCATTGTGTGCATATTAACGAAAAAGAAATGGAATTACTTGCAGAAACAAAAACAGCAGTTGCGCATAATCCACAATCAAATATGAACAACGCTGTTGGTGTTGCTGATATTATTAAGATGCAGAACAAAGGTGTCCTGGTAGGCCTTGGAACGGATGCAATGACAGTAAATATGATGGAAGAAGTTAGGGTTGCTCTCTGGCTTCAGCATCTTTATCAGAAAAATCCAAGTGTTGGTTTCGTTGAAGCAATTTCAACACTTCTTTTCAATAACTCAAAAATTGCTAATAGATATTGGAATCCAAAAATTGGGGAACTTAAGGAAAACTACGCTGCTGATGTTATCTTGATTGATTATTTCCCACCAACTCCACTTGATGAGTCAACATTTCTGGGTCACTTTATGTTTGGAATTACGCAGTCAATCGTTGATACTACAATAATAGATGGAAAGATATTAATGGAAAATCGAAAACTACAAATTGATATCGATGAAGAAAGGATTAATGCACGTGCTCGTGAACTCGCTAAAGAATTGTGGGAAAGAATGTAGTAAATTAATCATAAATTTTCACAAAGATAAATAATATAATTTTCAATTTGTTACTTGTAAACTCAAATAGGATGAAAGAATGTCAAAAATAATCAAGCAAATTAATTCTGAAGTTGTAAAAAAAACAGCAAAACGATGTAAAGAAAAAGGAATTGTAATTCCAACATTCTCACAATTACGAAATCCAGATACCATACCTCAAGAAATCAAATCAAAATTACCTGAGGTTGGTCTATGGGATATTAATCCATTGAATCTTTTTCGTGTTACCTGGAAAAATGATATAAAAACAGGTTTATTTGGTAAAGTGAATTATCTTGAGATTCCTGAAGAGATTACCGGTGTAAAAGCTCGTATCATTGGACTGATTGGTAAGTATTTTCCGACAGGCGCACATAAAGTAGGCGCTTCTTTTGGATGTCTTGTACCACGACTTGTAAGCGGTGAATTTAATCCAGAAGTTCATAAAGCAGTGTGGCCATCAACAGGAAATTATTGTCGCGGTGGTGCTTTTAATTCAGTACTATTGGGATGTACACCAATTGCCATTCTACCAGAGGAAATGTCTAAAGAAAGATTTGCATGGCTAAAAGAGATCGGTGCTGAAGTTATAGCAACTCCCGGATGTGAATCAAATGTTAAAGAAATTTATGATAAATGCTGGGAACTCCGTAAAGATCCAACTAACATAATATTCAACCAATTTGATGAATTCGGAAATTCTATCTGGCATTACAATGTAACTGGTCCTGCAGTAGATGAGGTTTATGGTTATATCGGAAAAGAAAATTATAATATCTCGGCATTTGTTTCAGCTACAGGTTCTGCTGGTACAATTGCAACAGGCGATTATCTAAAAAAATTGTATCCTCATCTTAAAATTGTTGCCAGCGAAGCTCTACAATGTCCAACTCTTCTTATGAACGGTTTTGGTGGTCACAGAATCGAAGGAATTGGCGATAAACATGTACCGTGGATTCATAACATCCGTAATACTGATGCAGTCGTGGCAATAGATGATGAAGATTGTATGAGAGTTCTCCGCCTATTTAATGAAGAAGAAGGCAAAAAGTACCTTTTAAGTTTAGGTCTATCAGAGGATTTAGTAAATAATCTTGAATTATTAGGAATATCAAGCATAAGCAATTTGTTGAGTTCCATTAAAACGGCAAAATATTTCGAGTTAAGTGAGCAAGATGTCATATTCACAATTTTCACGGATTCTTTTGATATGTATCGCTCACGATTGAAAGAAATGCGTGAAGCATACGGGAAATATGATATTCTGCAAGCAGCAAAAGACCATTCAGCACCAATACTTCATCAGAGTATTGATTATTTTAAAGAATTAACTTATTACGATCGTAAAACAATACATAATCTGAAATATTTTACCTGGGTTGAACAGCAGGGTAAAGATGTTAAAGAATTGAATGAACAATGGAATCCAGAATATTGGAAGAATATCCTGGAAGAGGAAGTAAAATATTTTGATAAACTTATAATTGAATTTAATCAATTAATAAATAAATTGTAAGGAAAGATATGGTTATTGACTATCAGAAAATTTTTGAGGAATCAAGAAGAAACGAAAAAGCTGTTACAAAATTTTTAAGAGATATTATTGCTATCAAATCAGTTAGCAGTCAGGAAAAAGATGTTGTTTATAGAATCAAAGAAGAAATGGAAAGCATTGGTTATGATGAGGTAATTATTGATGGAATGGGAAACATTCTCGGAAGAATTGGGAATGGAAAACATATAATTGCAATGGATGCTCATATCGATACAGTAGATGTTGGGAACCCAGAAAACTGGACGGTTGATCCTTTCAAGGGTGATTTAAAAGATGGTATAATTTATGGCAGAGGCGCATGTGATATGAAAGGTGCAATGGCTGCACTCGTTTATGGTGGAAAAATCATTAAAGATTTGAATCTTAAAGACGATTTTACATTGTACATAGTTGGTAGCGTTCAGGAAGAAGATTGTGATGGACTTTGTTGGCAATATATAATAAATGAAGAGAAATTAAAACCAGAAATAGTTGTAATTGCTGAGCCAACAAACTTAGGTGTTTATCTAGGACATAGAGGTAGAATGGAGATTGAGGTTCGAGTAAAAGGTGTATCCTGTCACGGTTCTGCGCCTGAGAGAGGTGATAATGCAATTTACAAGATGGCACCAATTATTCTTGATATTCAAAAACTTAACGAAAGATTGACTGGTGAACCGTTTTTAGGTAAGGGAACAGTAACAATTTCTGAAATCCGTTCCACATCTCCATCACTTTGTGCGGTTGCCGATTCAGCAACAATTCATCTCGATCGTCGTCTTGCAGCTACTGAAACCTGGGAACTCGCAGTTAAACAAATTCAGGAACTCGATAGTGTGAAGCAAGCCAACGCAGAGGTTGTTGTTCTTGATTACGCAGTTCCAAGCTGGAAAGGACTTGTGTATCCAACCAAAAAATATTATCCTACCTGGCTTTTACCCGAAGACCATCCAGCTCTGATTGCGGGTAAAGAAACTTATGAAAAACTTTTCGGCGAAAAACCTGTAATTGGTAGATGGGTCTTCAGCACAAATGGTGTTTCAATAATGGGTAGATATGGAATCCCTTGCGTTGGATTTGGACCAGGAAACGAAATTTATGCACATATGGCAACTGAACAGATACCAGTTGAACATCTTGTAAAAGCGGCTGCATGGTACGCAGCTTTTCCATTTGAATATCTAACAAAAGTAAAATAAAATAAAGGAAACAATATGCCAACAAAATTACCTAAACTTCCAAACATTTTGCGTGGGAAAGATTATATTGAAACAAAAGATTGGACAGTAAAAGAAATCGAGTTAGCTCTGAAAACAGCTGCCGATTTGAAAAAAATGTTTAAACAGGGTAAACCACATCGTTATTTACCCGACAAAACAATATTTCTTTTCTTCTTTGATAAGTCGACTCGAACAAGGAATTCTTTTGAAGCTGGAGCAACACAACTTGGCGCGCACGCACATTTCATCGCAGCCGAAACATCTCAGGTTGCTCACGGAGAATCACCAAAAGATATGGGAATTATCCTTTCAAGCTACGGTCATGCAATTGCAATCCGTCACGATTTAGTTCCGGGTGAAGGTAACAAATATATGCGCGAAGTTGCTAAATGGGCAAATGTTCCGGTTTTGAATATGCAATGCGATGTAGACCATCCTTTTCAAACCCTTGCTGATTTAATGACAATTAGAGAAGAGTTTGGAAAAAATCTACGTGGTCTAAAAATCGCAGTTAGCTGGGCTTACGCACCAAGTTACGCTAAACCGATGTCGGTGCCTCAGGGTTTAATCACACTGATGCCTCGCTTTGGACTTGATGTGGTACTTGCTCATCCACCAGAATACAAATTGATGGACAGTGAACTTGAATATGCAAAACGTGCAGCGAAAGAAAACGGTACGAAATTCGAAATAGTTGATAATATGGAAGATGCTTTTAAAGACGCCGATATCGTTTATCCAAAATCCTGGGGGATTGAATCCTTATTTCATAAACCAGAAGAAGCTTTAAAGTTATCTAAAAAATACAAACACTGGATATGCGATGAGAAAAAAATGAAGCTTACAAAAAAGCACTCAATCTATATGCATTGCTTACCTGCAGATAGAGGTTATGAAGTTACAGACGAAGTGATTGATGGACCACATTCCCGTGTTTTCCCGGAAGCAGAAAATAGGTTACATACCTGTAAATCTGTAATGGCATTGACAATGTAGATTTTGGTAAATAAAAACCAGATTGAAATTTTACTAAATATGGATGTTTCCGGTTTTAAAAGCGGTAGTGGTACAGCACTACCGCTTCTTTTATTTTACTCCGTTGGGGATCTAATATTTATATATTTTAAACTCATTTTTTTCTCCACATTCTTAGAATAACTGCTCGTGAGCCAATAT
>QOQV01000003.1 GCA_003327435.1 Ignavibacteriota bacterium | reverse complement strand
GTTGTTAAAGCTTTACCCAATCTTTTCCATTACATAGATGATCCAAAGATAGCTCGTTCTACTAATGCATTAGAAGGCTATTTCAGTCGTGTCAAAGAACATTACCGCTTACATCGCGGTTTATCTAATAGGAACAAAATAAATTATTTTAAATGGTACTTTTTCTTAAAACCTAAATAACTTTTAGCAACACTAAATGACTATTATACCCAGAATGACAAAGTCGAACTGTCATCCTGATCCGCCTCTGGCGGAGAAGGATCTGATTATACTTTGTCAGATTCTTCGTTCGTCCGTCTACCAACGGACTCACTCAGAAAGACAGTCGGCAGGTCATGCTGAGCGCCAGCGAAGCATCTGACATATTTGTTGATTTTTTTTGCGCTCTTTGCGTTCTTTGCGAGAAAAACATGAAGCGAATTCGCCTTACTGTCATGTTGAGCGAAGCGAAACATCTGACAACACGGTCATTGTCATCCTGAACGCAGTGAAGGATATGACTGAACTTCAATCAGATTCTTCGTTCGTCCGTTTACCAACGGACTCTCTCAGAAAGACAGTTGGCAGGTCATGCTGAGCGTCAGCGGAACATCTGACAGTGCTTCAGTCAGATTCTTCCTTCATCCATCTGGCGATCGGCAAGAACCAGAGGAATACCCAAAAAAATCAACTTATGAATAATTCGAACAAAACCAAAAAATAATATAATTTCCTCTTTTGGAAATCTCTGAAAAATATCATATTTTTGACTCAGAATGAATGATTTTTATGTCCGAAAAGAAAACAAAATTGCCAAGGTTGCTCTAATAATTTTAATTTTCAGTGCAATATTCTGGCTGGGCGCTCTGAATGTTAGAGATATCATCACTAACGAAATTATGATTATGGAAAAATTGGAGTTCAGACCAAATATAAACCCAATGGTCGAACGCTCTGTAATGAGCTTGATAGCTAAAAGTTCAACTGTAGTGCTTGGTTCCTATTTGCTCGTATGGATTTCTGGAGTAATCTACCTCTGGAAAACTAATTTAGTATTAAAAAAAAATGGCTGGCTATTGATGTCTGCAATTCTATTCTACATCTTTACACCTGTTGAAATCTATACTGGTTTTCTGGACGGTAAAATGATTTATCTGGATTATTTTACTCAGGGCGATTTCGTCGAGTTTAGAAAATTGCTCGTTCATAGAATTGCTGCACTTTCCGGTGCTTCAAGAATTGCTCAACTTTGTTATTACACAATTATAGTCATTACTGTATTACAACCATTCAAGAAAAATTAAAAATGGATTATAGCGTACTATTAAAAGAACTTGAATCATTAGCTCAACAATTAGGAATCAAAATTAGATACGAAAAGGGAAATTTTGATGGCGGATATTGTATTTTAAAAGATCAAAAAATTCTGGTGATTAACAAAAAGCTTTTTGATAGCCGTAAATCCTCCATACTTGCACGAGGAATTGCTGAAATTGGAATTGACAATTTATATATTAAGCCAGCTATCCGCCAATATATAGAAGATGAAGTTGCAAAATTTTCAAAAGGTGCGGGAAAATGATTAAAGCAGTTGTTTTTGACCTGGACAACACACTTGTAGATTTTATGCAGATGAAGAAACAGGCAATCAATGCTGCTGTTGATGCAATGATTGACGCAGGAATAGGTTTATCAAAAGCTGAACTGCACGAAAGAATAGATGCGATTTACAAAGAAAAGGGTATTGAATTTCAAAATGTTTTTGATCAATTACTCTACGATATTTTTCAAAAGGTGGATTATAAAATACTTTCAGCCGGGATAATTGCATATCGAAGAGCACGCGAAGCTGCTCTTGTTCCTTATCCACATGTTTATATTACTCTCATCGAACTGGCGAAACTTGGACTGAAATTAGCAGTTGTTTCTGATGCACCGGCACGTGAAGCCTGGTTACGACTTTGTTATCTGAATCTTCATCACATCTTCGATTGCGTTGTAACATTTGATGATACTAACGAGCGTAAACCAAGTCCAATTCCTTTTCAAAAAGTACTTGAACTTTTAAATGTAAAAGGTGAAGAAGCTTTAATGGTTGGAGATTGGGCAGAAAGAGATATGGTGGGTGCATCTAAAGTTGGTATGAAAACAGTTTTCGCAAGATATGGTGATACGTTTGGCACACAATTCTCCGGAGCCGACTACGAAATTGATGATATACAAGAAGTTGTCGAAATAGTAAAAAAGGAAAACAGATGATAATCGGAATAGGTGTTGATGTTGTTGAAATTTACAGGATGAAAAAAGTTATTAACGAATGGGGAAATTTGTTTCTTGAAAAAATATTTACTGAAAATGAGTTAAAATATGCTCAATCCAAGAAAAATTTTGTCCAGCATCTTGCAGCCCGCTTTGCAGCAAAAGAAGCAGTTGCAAAAGCCGTCTCAAAAGGATGGTCTGGTGGATTTAGATGGAAGGATGTAGAAGTATCAAATGATATTTCTGGTAAACCTGAAATCACTTTGTATGGTAAACTTAAGGAGGAATTTTCAAAAAACCGGATATATATTTCACTATCCCATTCGGAGAATGTGGTTATTGCATTTGCAGTTGTTGAAAAATGATTTTTGGTTTTAAATTATAATTTTGTTATTATAGAAAAGAAATAAGCGAGAAATTTTTATGAAACAGATAGGAATTAAAAAGCTTTATTATTCAATTAGCGAAGTGAGTAAAATCACTGATCTTGAACAGTATGTGTTAAGATACTGGGAATCAGAATTTGAGCAGTTGAAACCAGCAAAGAATAGAGCTGGTAACAGAATTTACACAAACAAAGATATAAAATTGATTCTCTATATAAAAAAACTATTACGCGATGAACGGTATACAATAGAAGGCGCAAAACAGGTTTTACAATCTTATGTTCCAGAAGAAGAAGCAGGTGAGCAATTAGAATTGATGCCATCTTCAAACGAAACACAACAAACTCAAACTGTTTCTGTTAGTAAAGGTTTGGATTCAAGATTGAAGAATGATTTAATAGAAATAAAAAAGTTTTTTGAAGAGTTACTAGTTAGATTGACATAGAAAAATCGGAACGTGGCGCAGCCCGGCTAGCGCACTTGCTTGGGGTGCAAGGGGTCGCGGGTTCAAATCCCGCCGTTCCGACTAAGTTTATAACAGTATATCAATTTCCTATCCATAAAAATTTCCCATACAATTTAGCTACTTTTATATTTTAAATAATGGAAACATTACACAAAAAAGCCCTTCTTCTTTCCTATATCACTGTTGGATACAACTTGCTTGAAGGTTTAGTATCCGTTATTGCCGGTGGTTTAGCTAACAGTATTGCTCTAATTGGTTTCGGTCTGGATAGCTTCGTGGAATCTCTCTCCGGGATTATTATGATATGGAGATTTCGGAAATACGAAACTTTAAGTTCAGAACAGCAGGAAATAAAAGAAGCGAAAGCTGCAAAGTTGGTCGGGTATACATTCTTTATCCTGAGTGCCTATATACTTTTTGAATCAATAAAAAAATTGTTTATACAAGAAATCCCACAACCAAGCTTATTTGGAATAATTATTGCAATCATTTCTTTAATCGCTATGCCAACTTTGTTCTTGCTGAAATATCAAACAGGGAAAAAATTAAACAGCAGAAGCTTAATAGCAGATTCAAAACAGACACTTGCCTGTATGTTTCTTTCTTTTGCTCTCTTGTTGGGCTTAGGTGGGAATTATTTGTTTGGTTTCTGGCAAGCTGATCCAATAGTAGGATTGTTTATAGCCGGTTACTTAATCAGAGAGGGTTACGAAACCATCAAGGAATCTAAATTGTGTAGTTGTTAAAATTATTTATACCACTCTGCTTTAGGTTTGTAAATTGTTTTAAGTTTTTTCTTTTCGTTGTAGCGCTCAATAGATAGTTCAATAAGTTTATCTAACAACTTTGAATATGGTAAACCAGAAGCTTCCCAGAGTTTTGGATACATACTGATTGAAGTAAAACCAGGTATTGTGTTGAGTTCGTTGAGATAAATTTTAAGTGTATCTTTTTCAACAAGAAAATCCACGCGTGCCATACCTGAACAATCAAGTGCTTGGTAACCCATTATCGCATAGTGCTGAATTTTTTTGATTATCTTGTTTGGTAGTTTTGCTGGAATTTCAATTTTTGATTTCCCATCTACATATTTTGCATCATAATCATAAAACTCGTTGGAGGGAATGACTTCTCCCGGTATCGAAACAATTGGTTGATGATTACCAAGAACACTCACTTCTATTTCTCTTGCTTTTTTTACGGCTTTTTCTATAAGAATTTTTGTATCATATTTTGATGCGAGTTCTATTCCATTTACAAGTTCCTTCCTGTTGTGTGCTTTTGTAATTCCCACACTTGAGCCAAGTTTGGATGGTTTGATGAAGCAAGGATATCCTAATTTTTTTTCAATATTCTGTAATATAGATTTTTTTTGCGTTATAAAATTTCTATAAAGGAACCAGATTTTTTCAACTACTGGAATTTTTGAAAATTTAAGTAATTTGTGAGCGGTAATTTTATCCATTGCAACAGCAGATGCAAGTACACCAGCACCTACATAAGGAATATCAGCAAGCTCCAGTAGTCCCTGTAATGTTCCGTCTTCTCCAAATGTTCCGTGAAGTACAGGAAAAACAACATCAATTTTTTCTATTTTTAATTTTTTTGAGAAAAGTGTTACCAATCCTTTTATATTTGGATCCGGGATTAAAATTTTTTCATTGTTATTTTCTAACTTTTTTCTGTTCTTAAGAATTTTAATAGCATTATTTGATGAGATCCATCTACCTGAAAGTGTTATTCCAATTGGGATTATATCGTACTTCTTTTTGTCGAGGGCATTAATTACAGATTGTGCTGATACCAGAGACACTTCATGTTCGGCCGACCTGCCACCAAATATAACACCAATTTTAAGTTTTCTTTTCATATTAATTTCCCGGTTTATTTTCCTAAAATTTCTTTTATGAATCGTCTTATATCTTCTTCTGAAATATTGTTTTTTAAATTTGAGCTCATATTCTCTGATGGAGTGCAGGAGAGTTTTTCGAGGAAATTTTTCCCATAAGTAGTTTCGCTGATTAATTTAAGTTTCTCGATATCTTCTTTTGACAAATATTTTTCACCACCTAAAAGTCGAGCAATAAATGTTATGTGTGCAGTGTGCTCAACCTTTTCAAGTTTAAAATATGCATCAAGCAAATCTTTACCATAGGTTACAACTCCATGATTGGCAAGTAATATCGCTTCTGTTTTATGAACAAATGGTTCTATTGATTTTACAACTTCAATTGTAGACGGTGTGGCATAATCTGCAAGAGGTATTGCACCTAAACCAATGATGACTTCTGGATACAAACAACCTGTTAGATCCTGTCGTGCTGTAGCAAATCCGGTAGCGTAGGGTGGATGTGCATGAACGACTGCGTTTACATCCTGTCTTTGATTATAAATAAAAAGATGCATTGCAATTTCTGTGGAAGGTTTTTTATTACCAGAAATAACATTTCCATTCAAATCAATCTCAATTATATCTTCAGATTCTATCAACCCCTTGTTTACACCGGTAGATGTCGTTAAAATATTACTACTATTCTGGATTCTTACGCTTACATTTCCATCTGTTGCGGAGACAAAACCTTTAGCATAGATTAATCTGCAGATTTGAATAATATTTTCTTTTAAGTTATTGATCATTTTATAGCAGATAATAATTCTTCTATAACTTCATATTTACCGAAAGGAGGCATCATATATATACCCTGAACCATATCTTTAGCATTTTTTATAAATTCTTTTGATATCTGGATTCCGATTTTGAATGCGTCCTTTTCTGAATTTTTAAGTATATCTCTTACTTTTTCTGGGATTCTTATACCCGGGACTTCATTATGTAAAAAATCGGCGTGGCGATAATTTCGAAGTGGTAATACACCAACCATTACAGGTGTGTGTAAATGTTGAATTTTATTCAAGCAATCTTCGAGAGTTTTGAGTTCGTAAATTGGTTGTGTGAAGATTATTTCAGCTCCAGATTCTATCTTTTTTTCCAACCTTTCAATTTCAAGTTCCAGATCATATGCAAGTGGATTAAATGCGCAGGCAATTAAGAATGAAGTTGGTTCTTTTATTGTGTGACCGAGTAAATCAGTTCCATTATTCATTGCCTTAGCAGCTCGGATAATACCTATTGAATCGACATCCAGAACTGTTTTTGCCTGAGGATAATCACCTATGCTGGTTGGATCGCCTGTAACACAGAGAATATTCTTTATACCAAGTGCATATGCACCCAACAGATCTGATTGTAAAGCCATTAAATTACGATCACGTGCTGTGAAGTGTGTTATTGTGTCAATTCCAACTTTTTGAATAATTAATTGCGAAATTGCAATTGCATTCATTCTAAGTCGGGCTCTTGCCCCATCTGTAATATTCACTGCATCTATACCTAACTCCATGCATTTCTGTGCACCCTCAATTACATGCCGCATATCCAACCCTCGTGGAATATCAAGCTCGACTGTTGTTAAAATTTTTTTACCAATATTTCTTGCAAATTTTGATTTTCTATATCTTTCAGAATCATAGAGTAATTCTATATCTGACGATTCCAACGGTTCGGGTTCTTTTTTTATTTCGATCTTTTCTTTTTTTAGTTCAACATTTTGAATTGCTTCTTTTATGGCTTTTATGTGCCGGGGTGTGGAACCGCAACACGCACCAATTATCGTTACACCTATCTGAACCAATTCGCGTGCATATTTAGCTAAATATTCAGGTGATGCATGATAGATTGAGCGCCCGTTCTGAAGTGTTGGTATACCTGCTGCAGGTTGTGCAGTTAAATATATTCCATCTCTATGTAGATTTTTTATGATACTGTACATTCTTTGTGGACCAACAGAGCAATTTGCTCCTACTATATCAATTCCTTTCTGGATAATGTGTTCAACTACTTCGATAGGGAAATTGCTTGCGAGAATAGAACCGTCTTCTGCAAAAGCTTTTTGTGCTATAATTGGTAGGTTTGTTAGTTCCTTTGCAGCATCGATTGCTTCATCCAGTTCAGCTGTACTCACAAATGTTTCTAATATTATTATGTCAACTCCGCCTTCGAGTAAGTATTCTATTTGCTCTTTAAAGGCATCGTGTACTTCCTGTCGTTTTAATTTTCCAACTGGCTCAATTAATTTTCCTGTTGGTCCAACCGCACCTGCAATGTATACATCGTTTCCACCTGCCATTTTTGCAATTTCAACAGCTTTTATGTTAATCTCTTTTATCTTGTTTTCAAGATGATATTCAGCTAATCTGAAGCGGTTAGCAGAGAATGTGTTGGTTTCAATTATTTCTGCTCCAGCTGCTATATATTCCCTGTGAATTCTTTCAACAATATCAGGATTGATAAGATTTTGAATTTCGTGTGGTAATTCTTCATACTCATAGAGATCCAGCATAGTTCCCATTGCACCGTCACAGAGTATTGGACCTAATTTTAACCTTTCGCGGAAATCTAACTTCATACGGAAAATTTATTTTCTCAAAATATATTCTTCAGCAATTTGAATTGCATTTGTTGCAGCACCTTTTCTTAAATTATCGGCAACGATCCAGAGGTTCAGACCGTTTTTGACAGTTTCATCTATTCTTATTCTGCCAACATATACTTCGTCTTTGTTATTTGTAATTATTGGCATTGGGTAGATATTGTTTTTAGGATCATCCATCAGTATAATTCCGGGTGAGTTTTTTAAAACATTTCTAACATCTTCAAGCTCAAAAGATTTTTCAAATTCTATGTTTACGGCTTCACTATGACCGCCAATTACAGGTACTCTTACACAGGTGGCTGTTATTTTTAATGTAGGAAGTTCCATAATTTTTTTTGTTTCGTTTACCATTTTCATTTCTTCTCTTGTATAGCCATCGTCATAGAAAATATCAATATGAGGCAAGCAATTATATGCGATTGGGTGAGGAAATTTTTTCCTGCGCGGTGGTAGTTTCCTGATTTCATCTTCTAATTGATCAATTGCATATTGACCGGCTCCAGTTACTGCCTGATATGTTGCTACAACGACACGTTTAATTTTCCAGTTATCGTGTAGGGGTTTTAGAACTACCACCATTTGTATTGTTGAACAATTTGGATTTGAAATCAAACCTTTATGTTTTAATATTCTGTGAGGATTGACTTCTGGGACCACAAGTGGTACCCAGTCTTCCATTCGGAAAATGCTGCTATTATCTATCACGAGTCCACAATTCTTTGCCGCTATTGGTGCAAATTCTTTACTAACAGGTCCACCTGCACTGAAAAAAACAAAGTCAAAGTCGGTTAATGCTTCAGCTGTAAGTTTGTCAACAAAATAAACCTTACCTTTAAAATCGATTTTTGTTCCAATAGATTTTTCGGTTGCAAAGAGTTTTAATTTTCCAACTGGAAAGTTTCTACTTTCCATCACCTCTAATATTTTTCTTCCAACGAGTCCAGTTGCTCCAACGATTGCGATATCGTAAAGCTTCATATTTCTCTCCTCAAGATTAGATAAATATTTGAATTAAGCTTGTGAATGGGTAAGATATTAATTGTACAATTGTAAAGAATATTGTTCTAAATCCATCTACTCTCATTAACATTATTATAACAAATATTCCGAGGAATCCAATTTGTCTATAAGGTATACTCAGTTTATCCGGTAAGATGGATGCGACCACATGTGAGCCATCCAGTGGCGGAATTGGAATCATATTGAAAACTGCAAGAATTATATTCAAGTAGATTCCTCCCATAAACATCTTGGCTAAGAAGCTCCAGAGTTCTGTAAGAAGCTCAAAATTGATGTTTAAAATTAATGGAGATAAAAGCATCAGAATTATATAAAAAATTGTGCATACTAATGTCATAAAAATGTTAGAGATGGGTCCAACAATGGAAACCAGTATATCATCTCTTCTGAAATTAGAGAAATATATTGGATTAATTGGTACTGGTTTAGCCCAGGCAATAAAAATTTGGCCTGCAAAAAATAAAGAAAAAAGTGGTACAAGTACCGAGCCGATCGGGTCAATGTGTGGAATTGGATTTAAAGTTAATCTACCCATCATTTTAGCAGTTGGGTCACCTAAACGAAGCGCCATATAGCCATGAGATAATTCGTGCACAACAACAGAAAACAACAGAATTGGTAATATATATAAATGTTCTATAAAATTTGGCATAGTAATTTTTTAATTGTTCAATTAAAAGATAAGTTTTTTTAAATTAAAAGAAAAATTGTTGTAAATTTGTATATAATCATACTACTGTTTATATTTTTCAAAAAGGTTTTTGAATGGGTTCGGTAAAATTAGAAAATCTTAGAAAGACATATGAACCGAACAATGTGGTCGTTCGGGATATCAATCTTTTTATACCTGATAAGGAATTTATTGTGCTTGTTGGACCATCAGGATGCGGCAAAACAACAACTTTAAGAATGATTGCCGGGCTCGAAGAAATAACAGAGGGTAATATTTATATCGATGAGAGGTTGATTAATAATGTTCCTCCCAAAGACCGAGACATTGCAATGGTTTTTCAGAATTACGCTCTATATCCTCATATGAATGTCTTTGAAAACATGGCTTTTGGTTTAAAACTTCGTAAATATAGCAAGGATGAAATTAAAAAGCGTGTTGAAAAAGCTGCTGATATTTTAGGAATCAAGCATCTATTGGACCGTAAACCAAAAGCTTTATCAGGTGGTCAAAGACAACGAGTTGCACTTGGAAGAGCAATCGTAAGACAGCCAAAGGTTTTTCTATTCGATGAACCTCTCAGCAATCTGGATGCAAATTTGAGAGTCCAGATGCGAACAGAAATTTCTCGCCTTCATCATCAAATCGAAACTACAATGATATATGTAACTCATGATCAAATCGAAGCAATGTCGATGGGAGATCGTATTGCGGTTATGAAAGACGGTATCATTCACCAGGTTGATACTCCATTAAACATATACAATAATCCTGTAAACAAATTCGTCGCTTCTTTCATTGGAAGTCCAACTATGAACTTTATAAATGGTGTAGTAGAATATATAGAAAATTATTATTTTTCTTTAACCAATAATGAATTTAAAATCCGCTTGCCTGAGCGCTTTAAAGAAAAATTAAGTTGTTATAAAGGTAAAGAGTTAATATTGGGAATCAGACCCGAA
This sequence comes from Ignavibacteriota bacterium, assembly GCA_003327435.1. Taxonomy (GTDB): domain Bacteria; phylum Bacteroidota; class Ignavibacteria; order UBA10030; family BY39; genus BY39. The sequence continues at coordinate 191,525 of QOQV01000003.1, read as the reverse complement.
CATATTTACACCATTGATGGTAAAAGTAATTATGTACCTATTGAAGGTTATGTGGAAGTTATAGAAACAGTTGGTAATGAAATGTTTATTTATTTTAATCTTGGAGATAATAAATTAGTTGCCCGTATCCCACCTGATAACAGAGTTAAAGTTAAACAAAGCTTTAACTTCTTCTTTGATACTGATAAACTGCACTTTTTTGATAAATCAACTGAAAAAGCGATATAAAGATTTATTCACTTTTTTCAGATTGTTCTTCTTCAGCTTGTTCTGCTCTTAATTGTTTGATGTTTTTATAATACTCAGGCACATCGAATAAATCTTCAGGTAAGAGTTTCTTTTCTAATTTAGTAACGATAGTTTTATTTGATTTAACATTTGATTGCATAATTATCCCTTTTTCGCTGAGTAATTTATATTTATCAATTTTTGTAACAGATGTTATTTTATCTAAGATTTCCACCCAATTACCAGCGTATTGATTTATGTCACCGAGGTCTTGTGTTAGCCAGAATTCGCTATCTAAACTATCACGGTTCATAACTATATATTTTTTGCAGTTATATCCAGCTATTTGCGTGGTTTCGTCGGTATCGAGAATTTTGTAATCTTCAGGTTGCCATTTAACTCCCATATCTCTTTCCATTCTCCATCTTAAACTTGGTGGAAGTGTATCCATTTGTGCACGCATTCTTCTTATACTTTCGCGAGTTCGCTCTTGCTGTTTCTTTATAGCATCAAATGTGATTTCGGTGTATAAACTTTCTTCAGGACTCAAACGATACATCAAGTTTTGATCAAGTCGAACGATTGTATAACTTTCGTTATATGGTGTTTTAAAATCTGATCTAAATTTATTTGGAATTAAATAAAGTTTCTGGTTGATGATAGTTGTATCTCCGCGTTTTGATACCTGATAAGAAACCTGTTCAAAATACAGGCCTTCAGTCATCTTTGTGGTTTTGCAACCAAAGAGAAACAAAAGTATAAGTGATACTAAAAGTAGTTTTTTCATAACTGAAAATGAGATATTAAGTTTAACATATTATTTAATCAAGCAAGTTAAAATGGTAAATCCTCAGATGGAGTAGATGATGGAATATATTGTTCTATGTAATCTGGTGCACGATTTTCAAAACTTGCGTATTCGTTCTGGAAAGTTAGATAGACTGTACCTATTGGACCATTTCTCTGTTTTCCAACTATGATTTCAGCGAGTCGTTCTGTACTTATTTTTTGCCCTCGTGAATCCTCGATCTCAGAAATTTTATATGTTTCTGGTCTGTGTACAAAAATAACCACATCAGCATCTTGTTCGATAGCGCCTGATTCTCGCAAATCTGCAAGAACTGGTCGTTTGTATTCATCACGACGGGTTTCAAGAGCTCTATTTAATTGTGATAAAGCTATAACTGGTATGTTTATTTCCTTAGCAAGAGCTTTTAAGGAGCGAGAGATGAGTGAAATTTCTCTCTCACGGCTATCTAAACTTTTTGGTGGATGTATTAACTGTAGATAATCAACAATTATTAAGCCGATATCGTGCTCAGCTTTTAAGCGTCGTGCTTTTGCTCTGAGCTCAAGTATTGATAGAGATGGAGAATCGTCAATAAAAATTTGAGCATCCGAGAGCCGGCCGACGGTTAATGTAAGCTTTTGCCATTTGTCTTCTGAGAGCCTTCCTGTCCTTAATTGGTGAGCATTAACTTTTGCTTCTGAAGCAATCATTCGTGTAACAAGTTGCTGTTCCGACATTTCTATACTGAAAATTGCAACAGGTGTTGGTTTTACCGGATGAAGAGCAGCATTTCTTGCTATTGATAATGCAAAAGCTGTTTTTCCTTGAGATGGCCTACCTGCAACTATGATTAGGTCTGAGTTTTGGAAACCACCTGTTAGGTTGTCCAAATCAATAAATCCAGTAGGTACACCTGTGATGCCGTGATATTTACCATGGATACGTTCAAGTAATGTGAGAGTAGAATTCACTGCTTTTTTGATTGGAGTTGCACTTCGCTTTATTCTATATTCTGAGATTTGAAATATTCTTGTTTCAGCTTGATCCAGTAAATCAATTACATCTTCGTTGTCGTTATAAGCTCGTGCAGCAATTTCTGTGGATGTTGCAATTAAATTTCGTAGTAAAGCCTTTTCGAGAACTATATGTGCATGATATTCTACATTGGCTGCGCTTGAGACCTTCATTGTTAAATCAGTTAAATATACCGGGCCACCAATATAATCTAAGTGGCCTCTTCTTTTTAACTCTTCCGAAAGAGTGACCAAATCGATTGGTTCGTTTCTTTCGAAAAGAGTTGAGATTGCTGCGAATATTTTTTGATGAGCCGATTTATAAAACATATCGGCATTAAGTATTTCAATAATTTTCGGTACTGCCTCTTTCTCGATAAGTGCAGCACCTAAAACCTGGGCTTCAATATCAATTGCTTGAGGAGGAATTCTACCTTCATGTAAATTTTCTAAGCTTATATTGGTTTTGCTTGTTTGTTTTTTTGCCATAACGTTCTACTTCATTTTAAATTGTTTTTATACTCATCGTACAACTTTTTGAATAATTTCATATCTTCCCATGTTGGTCGTTTCCAGCTTTCGTTTCTCAATAAAGCTGCGGGATGATATGTTACTAAAAGTGATGCTCCTCTGTATTGAAAAACCTGTTGTCGAAGTTTATTTAAACCATCGTTAGTTTTTAATAACCACTGTGCAGCAATTCTTCCAAGACAGATTATAAATTTAGGTTTGATCAGCTCTATTTGCTTCTCAAGATATGGCGTACACAGTTCCATTTCACTTACAAGTGGATCTCTGTTATTTGGTGGCCTACATTTCAGTATGTTGCAAATATATACTTCACTTCTTTCGAGAGATACGGCTTTAAGGATATTGTTTAATAGCTGACCTGCTCGTCCAACGAACGGCTCACCCTGTTCATCTTCATCAGCACCGGGGGCTTCACCGATTAACATAATCTCAGCATTCGGATTACCAACACCAAAAACAAAATTCTTTCTTGTCTCTCCTAATGGACATTTCTTGCAGGAAGAAATTTGAGAATTAAACTCCTCAAGTGAATTTACTTTGTTCCATTCTTCATTTTGCTCTCGGTAAATAATGTTTCCAAATAAATCTTCTTGTTGCATTAGATATCTCTCTATATCGTTAAGAATTTGCACTAATTCATTCTGGTTGTTCATTTTAAATTTAATAATTTTTCTGATATAATGCTCATAAGTTTCTCGGCTAACAATTCTTTTGGCAAAATCTTGAAATTTTTAATTTTTCCTTTTTTATCAATCAGAGTTATTATGTTGGTATCATAACCGAACCCTGCACCTTTTAGAAGAGGATTATTAACAACTATAAAATCCAGGTTTTTATTTTTTAATTTTTTTCTTGCATATTCAATCTCGTTTTCAGTTTCTAATGCAAATCCAACAAGTATTTGATTTTTTAATTTATGTCTTCCAAGATATTCTAATATATCAGGATTTTTCTTGAGTTCAATGGTTAGATTTTCTTCCTTTAGATTTTCCTTTTTAATTTTGCGTTTTGATTTCTGTATCGGTTTAAAATCTGAAACTGCTGCCGACATAATTATCACATCAGAAGTTCGCATATATTTTTTTGTGTATTTGAACATTTCATCAGCAGTTTCAATGTTTATCCTTTTCACATTCATTGGGGTTTCGAGCGTAGTGGGTCCTGTTATTAGAGTAACATCTGCACCAAGTTTAGCTGAAGCTCGTGCAATTGCAAAACCCATTTTACCGGATGAACGATTTCCAATAAATCTTACAGGATCAATTGGTTCGTATGTCGGTCCCGCTGTAACCAGAATCTTTTTGCCTTTGAGGATCATCTTTTGCTTTTTAAGGATTTCATCAACGGCTTTTACAATTGATTTTAATTCTGGTAATCTGCCTTTTCCTTTTAAGCCACTTGCCAGTTCACCTACTTCAGGTTCAAGCACAGAAATTCCTCTCTGGATTAATTTTGAGATGTTTTCCTGAGTCGCTTTATTTTCCCACATAAAGGTATCCATAGCAGGTGAAATTACAATTGGACATCTGATTGATAGAGCCATTATGGTTACAGGATTATCAGCGACTCCGTATGCAATTTTTGCAATGGTGTTAGCTGTTGCAGGAGCAATCAGGAAAATATCAGCCCACTCTCCTAATGTAATATGCCATGTATCCGAACTTATTTGCCAGTGGTGGAGGTCAGGAAATGTATCTGCAATAACAGGACCTTCAGAAAGAGCCGAAAGTGTTACAGGGCTAATGAAGTATGTAGCTGCATTTGTCATCACAACCCGAACTGATGCACCAGCTTTTCTGAATTCCCGAATCAGATTTGCTGTTTTATAAGCTGCTATTCCGCCAGTTACTCCTAGGAGTATTTTCTTGTTTCTCAACAATTTTTACTCGCTGTCTGTATCTTTGTATCTGTATTCTATCTTGTCGTTGAGCAATTCGTCGATTGCAATTTGTGTGGGTTTTGGCCGCTTCTCAAATTCTTTGGCTATGTTTACCTGATCGGGATTAATGTAAGTTTCCATTGTATCTGGATCATCAGCATATATACTTGAAAGCTTTGATTTAATCATTTCTATTTGTTGATTAAATTCGATTTTAATTTCTTCATTGATCTGTTGAGCTCTTTTAGATAATACTATTACAGCTTCGTAAATATTCTCAACTTTTTCTTCTAATCTTTTTAGATCAATTGGTTTTACTGCCATATTTTTCCTCTTTTAGTTTATTTGTTTGTTAATTATATTTTCTACTTCGTTTACAGCTTTAGATAAATCGTCATTTATAACGATGTAATCAAAAAATTCTTTTTGTTTCATTTCCATTTCAACTCTTTCGAGTCGCTTGCGAAGAGTTTCTTCATTTTCGGTCTTTCTATTTTTTAATCTTTCAACAAGAACTTCTAAACTTGGTACATCAATGAATATTGTTACTGTATCATTTGGAAATTTCTTTTTTATATTTAATGCGCCTAAAACATCAATGTCGAATACTATCGACTTACCATTTTTTTCAGCTTTTTTTATCTCTGATACAGGTGTTCCGTAATAATCATCATATATTTTCTGCCACTCTATTAGCTCGTTCTGCTGAATCATTTTTTCAAACTCACTTTTGCTTATAAAATAATAATCTTTACCATCAATTTCATATTCGCGTTTTTTTCTTGTGGTCGCAGAGATTGAGAAGTAGAACTCTGGATGTCGTTTTAAAATTTCCTGTACGATAGTAGTTTTACCGCAACCACTTGGGGCAGAAATTACTAAAAGTTTTATATTATTCAATGTTCTGGAGTTGTTCACGAATTTTTTCTAATTCTTCCTTTATTTCAATTGTCAGCTGTGAGATGCTCGCATCATTTGATTTGGCGCCAATAGTATTCACTTCACGATGAATTTCCTGTACCAGAAAGTTAAGTTTTCTACCAGAAGGTTCAGTTGATTTCATCGTATCAATAAAATATTTTTTGTGGCTTTTAATTCTAACGCATTCTTCTGTTATATCGAGTTTTTCAGCAAGGAAAATTATTTCCAATTCTAACCGCTGCTCGTCAATTTTATCTTTGTCCTCGAGTAGCTTTTTAACTTTAGCTCGAAGATTATTTCTTTCTATCGGAATTCTTTTCCTGGAGATTTTTTCTATTTTTAAAATATTCTTTTCAATGTTGTTGATTCTTTTTATCAGATCTTTAGCAAGTTCGTTACCTTCGTTTTCTCGCATTTTGATTAAGTTATCAAGGGCTTTAATTATTGCCTTTTCGCACAAATTCCAGTCAAATTCTTCTTCAATTTGCTTTTCTTCAGGTTGAATAATCTCAGAAAATTTCAGAAGGTGATCTATAGTTATTTCTTCCTTCAAATTTACAGATTTTTTTAAGTCGTTTAGAAGTTTGTAATAATGCTTGACGGCATCTTTGTTAATAACTAAAGCAGAGCGATGTTCAATTTCAGAGTCAAGGTTAACAGTCAAATTTATTTTACCGCGGTCGAGTTTTTGTTGAACAATTTCTTTAACATCACCTTCGCGGTGGGCTAATTCTTTGGGAAGTCTGATTGTTAGTTCTAAAAATCTGCTGTTTACGCTTCGAATCTCTGCAGAAGCTTTTTTACCTTTAGCAACAGCTTCCCCATGCCCATAGCCCGTCATACTTTTAATCATGATCTACCTTTTGTTAAAATAATATGAGTCAAAAGTCGCTATTTTTATTAAAAATCAAAGGAAAATATAAAAACACAATATAAGTTACGAAAAAATTTTGCTTCTATCAAATAAGTTTGAGATAAGCTAAAATTTTCATATATTTCACTGGGTAAAATTAAAATTTTTATGATCAATCACTTTATAACTTTACAAATATTAGCCGATGAGCTCAACAATATATTAAAAAATGGTATAATTCAGGATGTTTTTACACAGCAAAAGGGTGAGCTACTTATTAACATTAAAAAGGATTTGCAAACAAATACTCTTAGTGCATCGATAGATCCACAGATGAATTATCTTTTTGTAAGAGAACAGGTACCAAGAGCAAAGAGAAATTCAATCTCACTCTTCACTGAAATAAAAAATGATCAAATTTCAAGTATAACCTCACATCTGTTTGAAAGAATTGTTAAAATAAATCTATCAAGTGGATTGCAATTGCTGTTTCATCTTTTTGGAACAGCTTCCAGTAATGTATTTCTATTAAACCAAGATAAAATTATTATCAATGCCTTTAAAAACTCGAAAGAGTTCATAAATAAGCAATATAAGATTGTCTTTGATGAATCTGACTTCAGTTATGAAAATTTAATAGCTGATTTTAATACTTTTAAAAATATCTTCCTTAAAGATTTTGAAAAAACTACTTATAGTGCTCTTAAATCCACATATCCTTTTTTAGGTTCTACAATTACAAGAGAGGTACTTCACCGCTCTGGAGTTGAAGATAAGCTACATCTTGATAAACTAACGAATGAGGATTGTAGGAGAATTTTTCAGGAACTGATAAATATTTTTACTGAAGCCAGTAAACCATCACCAACTATTTATTATAGTGGGGATTTGCCCAGAGTATTTTCAATTATTAAGCTTCGGCATCTGTCGGGTTCAAGTTCTGAAACTTACGAAAGTGTGAACGAGGCAATTAAGACATTTATAATAAAATCTTTTAGAATTCATGATATTGATAAAGAGAAGAAAGATCTGATAATTCGAATCAAAAACGAATTAGATAAAATAATAAGAACTAAAAAAGCAATTGAAGTAGAGATCCTTAATGCAAAGAGAGCAGATGAGTATGAAAAGATAGCAAAAATAATAATGGCAAATTTACAGCATTTAACTAAAGGCACTAAAGAAATTGATATTGAAGATATTTTTAATAACAATAAACTAATCCATATAACTCTTGATCCAAAGTTGAGTCCGGTTCAGAATGCTGAACATTATTTTGCAAAAGCAAGGAAAGCTCGTGCTGCAGCAACTAATGCACAGGTTCGACTTGAAGCAATAGAAAAAGATATCTCGTTACTTGAAAGATTCTTGCTTCATCTTGATGGTTGCCAGACTCGAGAACATCTAAATGAGTTCAAAGAGGAGAACGAAAAAGAACTAAAGCGTTTAGGTTTAATTGCAGATAAAGAAAAATCAGAATCCTTGCCGTTTAGAGTTTTTACACTTAAAGGTGGTTTTGAAGTTTGGGTTGGAAAAAGTGCTGAGAAAAATGATTTGTTGACAATGAAATATGCAAAACCAAATGATTTGTGGTTTCATGCTCGGGGTGTGGGTGGTTCACATGTCGTTCTTAAAATAACTAATACGAAAATTAAACCTCCAAAAGAAATAATAATGCAAGCTGCAGGTATTGCCGCATACTTTTCAAAAATGCGAAATGCTTCAAATGTACCTGTTTCCTATTGCGAAAGAAAGTATATAAGAAAACCAAAAGGAAGCCAACCAGGCACCGTAGTACTCGATAGAGAAAAAGTAATATTCGTTGATCCGGAAATTCCTGTTAACAATTAATAAAAAATTAGGGAAGCTGATTATGAAACAATGGTTGTTTATTATTGCTTTAATATTTATTCAGGAGAAGTATTTCGCTAATATTACAACCGATACGGTTATTACACAAGATCAGGACATACCAAATGTTTATCTCGATTGCTTTTTATGCGATGAAGATTTCATTAAAACTGAAATTACATTTGTAAATTATGTAAGGGATCCTAATCTGGCTGATGTTCAAATATTAGTAACTACCGTACCAACTTCTGCTGGTGGCGAAGAATACACGCTAACATTCTATGGGAACAAAAGGTTTAAGAATATCAATGATACTTTAGTATTTATATCGAAACCAACAGATTCACCAGACATCATACGAGAAAAATTAGCTCAGTCGATGAAACTTGGACTTGTAAAATATGCCAGTAAAACATCGGTAAAAGAGAATTTACAAATTCACTATAAAAGCCCAGTGGAAGTAAAACCAGTTGTAGATAAATGGAATAACTGGGTATTTTCAATTTATGCTAACTCAAATTTTAGTGGAGAAAAATCTTATAAGTATTATTATTTGATGAGCGGTTTCAGCATAACCAGAATTACTGAAGAATGGAAAATCCAAAACTCAATATCAATGAGCTATAATGAAAGTGAATACGACTATGATATATTAAAATATTTAAATGTATTAAGGGGATATGAATTTAATAGCATGATTGTAAAAAGTTTGGGCGAGAAATATTCTGGTGGTGGGTTTTTCGAGGTTTCTTCCTCGACTTTTGAAAACGACAGAATCTCCTTTTCAATTAGTCCAGCATTTGAATATAATTTTTTCCCATATAAGGAATTTACCCGCAAGCAATTGAGGTTGATGTATAAAGTTACTTATAAAAACATTAAATATCGGGAGGAAACATTATTTGATAAAACTGCAGAAAATTTAGTACGCAACTCAGTTTCTTTAACTCTGGATATTCAACAGCCCTGGGGCTCGGTTTCAACAACGATTTCCGGTTCAGCATATTTACATGATTTTAATAAAAAGAGGATAACACTTTATTCAAATTTGAATTTGCGCATTTTTGAAGGTTTATCATTAAATTTATTCGCAAGCTATTCAAGAATTAATGACCAGCTTGGAATTCCTAAGGCAGGTGCAACACCAGAAGAAGTGTTGCTTCGTAGAAAGCAACTTGCAACTAATTATAGCTATAATGGATATGTTGGTTTAAGTTATACATTTGGTTCAATTTATCAGAGTATAGTAAATCCACGGTTTGGGTCTTCAGGTGGTATGATATACATCAGATATTGATTTTTGTAAATGAGATATATTATAATTAAATTTTAATCAATGCGTAAATCAGATATTACATCTCCTGAAAAATTTGAAGGTGAAGTTGAGCTTGATCAAACCTTACGACCATTGAGTTTTAACGAATTCTATGGTCAGGAAAAAATTGTCAACAATCTAAAGGTATTTATCTCTGCTGCAAAAAAGCGCAAAGAAACACTTGATCATGTTTTATTGACTGGACCACCTGGCTTGGGAAAAACTACTCTTGCACATATTATAGCAAACGAGATGGAATCAAATATTAAAATAACTTCAGGTCCAGCTCTCGATAAACCTTATAATCTTGCCGGTATTCTTACAAGCTTAAACGAAGGGGATGTACTTTTTATTGATGAAATACATCGCCTCAATCCAACAATTGAAGAGTATTTATATCCAGCTCTTGAAGATTTTGTGATCGACATTGTTATTGACTCTGGTCCAAATGCAAGGAATGTACAGATAAAACTTCCAAAATTTACACTTGTTGGAGCAACTACAAGAGCAGGATTACTAACTGCGCCTCTCAGAGCACGCTTTGGTGTTACAAACCGACTTGATTACTATAGTCCTGATGTCTTAAAGAAAATTATCGTACGTTCAGCGAAGATTTTGAATGTTGAAATTACAGAAGAAGGACTCGATATACTTTCAACTCGTTCGCGTGGAACTCCACGAATTGCAAATCGGCTTCTTAAACGCTGTCGCGATTTTGCTCAAGCAGATAAAAATCTGAAAATTCATAAAGGCATAATTAATAAAGAAGTTGCTGAATACTCACTTCAAGCCCTTGAAGTTGATAGTCGTGGTCTGGATGAAATGGATAAGAGAATAATTCTAACTATAATAGAAAAATTTAATGGTGGACCTGTTGGTTTAACAACTCTTGCAACGGCTGTCAATGAGGATCCAGGAACTATTGAAGAAGTTTACGAACCTTACCTAATCCAGGAAGGATTTATTCAAAGAACTCCGCGCGGAAGAGTTGCCAATAAACTCGCATATGAACACTTTGGTTACAAATCCAAACAGTCACCTCAATTAGGATTTAATTTATAAATATTTCTATGTTTAGAGTAAAATATAATTACAAACGCACATATATAGGGAATATTCCAAAAGGTGAAGACCTATATGATGCATTAACAAAAATTGCACTTGAAGAAGATATTAGAACTGGAAAACTAATCGCAATTGGTGCTGTAACCGAGGCAGTGATCGGTTTCTTTGATCAAAAGCTAAATGAATATAATAAAATCTTCCTTTCTACAGAACATGAAATACTAAATTGCTCAGGTAATATTAGTTTGAAGGAAGGTAAACCATTTGTGCACGCACATATAATTTTAGGTGATAAGGATGGAAAAGTGTTTGGCGGACATTTGATGAACGGTACAAAAGTTTTTGCATGCGAAGTTATCATTGATGAATATTCCGGAGAAGATTTAAATCGTGAAAAAGATAATGTAACAGGACTTTTTCTCTGGAGGGGTAGAAGTTTAATTTGATACTATATCTAATCTTTTTGGATCTTTAAAATAAAATAATAAATTTCAAAATGTTATTTGTAATATATTTACAATAAAATTTCAAAAGGAAAGTTTATGGCATCTTACAAAGATTTAATTTCAATTGAAGAAGTGCGCGAGCTTGTTCAGCAAGCATACGAAGCTGTACAGGAATTTAAAGCATTTAATCAGGAAAGAGTTGATAAGATTGTAAAGGCAATGGCTGAAGCTGCATATGAAGCGTCCGAAAAACTTGCAAAAATGGCACATGAAGAGACAGGATTTGGTAAAATTGAAGATAAAATTAAGAAGAACCAATTTGCTTCAATGAGGGTTTGGGAATCAATTAAAGATTTGAAAACAGTAGGTGTTATCAATCAAGATAAAGAGAAGAAAATTATTGAGATTGGTGAGCCAATGGGAGTGGTGGCTGCGCTAATTCCATCTACCAATCCAACATCTACTATGATTTTTAAGACTTTAATCTCGATTAAGGGGAGGAATGCAATAGTAGCGAGTCCACATCCCAAATCGGTTTTATGTACGCTCGAAGCAACAAAGATTCTGAGAGAAGCAGCTGATGCAGCCGGTGCGCCCAAAGGATTGATTCACTGTATGAGCAATCCTACAATTGAAGGTACAAACGAACTAATGAAACACAAACTTACTGCAGTTATACTTGCAACTGGAAGTAGTGCAATGGTAAAAGCGGCATATAGTTCTGGAAAACCTGCATATGGAGTTGGACCGGGCAATGTACCTGCGTTTATTGAAAGGACGGCAAATATTCGTAAAGCTGTTGCTGATATTCTCTCAGGAAAACAATTTGATAATGGTGTGCTTTGTTCGACTGAATCTGCTCTTGTCTGCGATGCTCCAATAAAAGAGCAGGTCGTAGCAGAATGCAAACGACTTGGTGGATATTTCGTTGAGGGTGAGGACAAGCAAAAGTTAGCACGCTTGATGTTTACTCCAAAGGGTGAATTGAATCCCGCCGTTGTTGGAAAATCCGCTGTTTTCATTGCAGAACAGGCGGGGATTAAAGTACCGTCCGATACCAAAGTATTGATTGCTGAGTTGGCTAAAGTTGGTCCTGATGAACCGTTATCGCACGAAAAGCTTTCTCCTGTTCTCTCATTTTACACTGAAATGAACTGGCGAGATGCCTGTCATCGATGTATTGAATTGTTGGAATTTGGTGGACTTGGTCATACAATGGTAATCCATTCAAGGGATGAGGATATTATAATGAAATTTGCAATGGAAAAACCAGCATCAAGAATTCTGGTAAATACCCAATCAGCACTTGGTGCAATTGGTGGTACAAATGAGCTTTTACCATCGCTCACACTTGGTCCTGGTACACTTGGTGGCTCAATTATTTCCGAAAATGTCTCAGCTAAGCATCTGATAAATATAAAACGATTAGTTTTTGAAACTCGCCCTGTAAATAAGATTGATGACGCTTCGCCAGTATTTATTGAAACACAAAAGTCATTGACTCCTGATCAAAAAGAAAAACCCACTCGTTCCTGGATTGAAGAAATTGAAGCCCGTCTCAGAGAAGGTGCTGGAAATATACCTGTCTGGAAAAAACCTCAGGAACAACCAGATAAATCAGAGTCATCGCAACGAATACTTGGAAGTGGAATCACAGAAGAAGAAGTTGAGAGAATTATTCGTGAGTTTAGTAAAAGGTAACAGGCTCGAGAGAGATTTTTACCTTCAGGATACTCTATATGTTGCAAAAGAGTTATTAGGGAAAATTTTATTTAGAAAATATAAAGGGAAATATCTTGTTGGTAAGATAGTCGAAACAGAAGCTTATAAGGATGATGATCCTGCAAGTCACGCTTATAACGGGAAAACTCAAAGAAATGAGGTTATGTTCTGGTTAGGTGGGTATTTGTATGTTTATTTTACTTATGGTATGCATTACTGTTGTAATGTGGTAACAGAAGCTGAAGGAAAAGGTTGTGCCGTACTTATTCGGGCTATTGAACCAATGGAAGGTTTGAATACTATGATTAAGTTAAGAAATTTAAAAAATGAAAAAAAGATTTTCAATCTTACGAATGGACCTGCAAAAGTTTGCCAAGCATTAAATATTACCAAAAAAGACAATGGAATTGACTTGTGTGGTAATGAAATTTTCATTGTGGATTCTGGAAAATCTTTTTCAGCAAATGAAATTGGTAAATCAAATCGAATTGGAATACGAGATGGTTTAGAGAAGAAGTGGAGATTTTATGTTAAAAATTCACCATGGGTATCAAAGGGAAAATGATGGTTAATTTGGATCAGGTAACTTTTTTATATTCAACATCTTAAAATTTTAGAAGAATTTTAAATAAAAATAATTTTGCTTATTATAATAAAAGCCGATTCTACAATTGCTTACTGATTACTCGTACAACCAGCAAATATATAAGAATCGGCTTATTTTAGAATGATCCTTGAGATAACTGTTTATAAGATTATCACCATCTTCTTGGTACATTTTTTACACATCTAACTGTATCGCGAGCAATTAAAAGTTCTTCGTTAGTTGGTATTACAAAAACCTTGATCTTTGATTCAGGTTTAGAGATAAGGCCTTCTTTTCCACCAACTGTTGTAGAGTTTAATTTTTCATCCAGTATTATTCCTAAGGTTTCGAGTCCAACGCATATTCTTTTCCTGATCTCTGCACTATTTTCACCAATACCACCAGCAAATGCGATTGCATCAGTGCCAGCCATAATTGCTATGTATGCACCAATATACTTTTTCACTCTTCGGCAGAAAATATCAATTGCAAGACGGGCTCTACGGTCATTATGTTCGGTCTCTTCGGCGACTAAATCTCTCATGTCGTTTGTAAGCCCCGATAGTCCAAGCAATCCAGATTGTTTGTTCAGCATAGCATCAATTTCATTTAAAGTCATACCTTCCTTATGATGTAAAAATTCAATAATTGATGGATCCATATCACCACCTCGAGTTCCCATAACTAAACCTTCAAGCGGTGTAAGTCCCATTGATGTATCAATGGATTCACCATTCTGAATTGCACAGGCAGAACAACCGTTTCCTAAGTGTAACGATATAATATTTACCTGTTCGCGTTCAATCCCATTTAATTGACGATACCTATATGCAATGTAACGATGAGATGTTCCGTGAAAACCATATCTTCTGATTTTATGCCTTCGGTAAAGTTGATAAGGAATAGCATAAAGATAGGATGTTTCAGGCATTGTTGAGTGAAAAGCAGTATCAAAAACGGCTACCTGGGGAACACCTGGACCTAATAGTTCTCTTGCTGCAAGTATACCTTTCAGATTTGCTGGATTGTGTAATGGTGCTAAGTCGATACAATCTTCAATACCTTCGATCACCTCATCGTTGATGAGTGTTGACATTGTAAATTTTTCAGCTCCATGAACAACACGGTGTCCAACTGCGTGTATATCAGCAAGAGAGCTTATACCATTGATTTTTGTTTCTGGAGACACGATCCATCTTAAAATATAGTCGAGTGCTGCACGGTGATCTCTAATTGGTACTGCTTGTTTAATTTTTGGTTGACCTTCTACCTGCAAGGTAATTAATGATTGACTACCAATTCTTTCTAAATATCCACTGGCTAAGCGCCGGTCTTCATTTTTTTCAATGAGCTCTAAATCTGTTCTGATAATCTGAAACTTTACTGAGGATGAACCACAGTTAATTACTAAAATATTCATTATTTCTCCGTTAATTGATTTTTTGGAAAGGAAATAGAAATTTTGATACAAAAATATAAATAAATTTTCTGTATAATGAAAATTTAAAAACTTAATTAGAACGGACGACTAATTCTTAAAAATACATTGGCAGTGGATTTTTTATCAGTTTTCCAGGCAAATGATAACCTGTATTTTCCATCCGCTGAACCAATCCCAATTCCCCAATCGCTCTTTAATGAATTAAATTTAAAATTTTGAAATCCACTTGTAAAGGATTCATTGTCATAAACATTACCGATGAATCCAGCATCATAAAAAAGAATTAAATTGAATTTATCAAGTAATGATAATGGGAAAGTTGTTTCGCCGCTGAACATACTTCCATTAACAATATACTCGATGTTAGCCAATAATAATCGATTCCCCTGTAGCTCTTTATAACTATATGCAGGTAATGTACTAATTCCACCTAATTCAAATTTGTATTGTAAAGGTAAATGTCCCTGTGATGTTGCAGCTCTTAAACGAAAATTAAGATTATCGTATCTACTAATTGGTTGATATCGTCTTATGTCTATCAGATAGCGATCAAAATCATAATCACCTTTGAGCGATTTACCAGCAAATTCGGCACTCATCGTGGCACTCCAACCGGCGAGATGCATTTTTTTGCTATCAAGTTTGTGAATTGCAAATATTAGTGAAATACTTTTAAAGTGTCCTTCAGAAATCTCAGGATTTTCCCTGAATATCCTTTTTGATCTAAATAAAGACCAGTTAACTTCCTTTTGAAGAGATGTAAAATTATCATTGTTGAAAGCTACTTTTGCCTGAAGATCAGCAAATTCCGAGCGCGTATTGTAGCTTAACCAGGTAGAAAATCCTTTTCTCAGAAAATAATCTTTGTAATCGTACTTGAACAACATAGCGCTTAGAGAATTTTCCAGATTTCCAACCAGCCATTGATCACGAGAATCTACAGAATTATGTGCTTCGATACCCGCTTCGAAGAGATTTTGGTTGTAAATTAACTGATGTGCCAGACCGATTTTATATTCCCATCTGTGAACTCCAAACCCATAACCAATCGAACCAAATATTGTAAATTTTCTATTATGATCCCAGAAATACTGATGTGGGGATTGTAGTCCGAGAAATAAACCTTCGACACGGTTGTACCTGAACAAGAATTTATCCTCCAGGTTTTCAGCTATAAAAAATGCTGAATTATTGCGAGGAATTTTTTTACCTCTCGGAAACGCATATAGGTTGTGTTTCTCATAATTATCAAATTCGTCCTCCTTTGTAAATTCAGATTCTTCTGCTTCACTCTCGGATTCGTTATCGTAGATATCTGCTCCGAGTTCGTTTTCTATCTGTCGAAAAACATCTTTTACAATTTTATCAACCCTTGTTTTAATTTTTTCTTTTCCCTGTGAAGTAGAGTCCTGACCAATAAGTTGGTTGTATGCTACACTCACCAAAAGTAATAAAATCAAGATTTTTAGTTTCATCGGTACAATTCCTATTTTTCTTTGTATAATGTTATACCCCAGAAAGCCGCATCTTCAGGTGGATCGTCGTTCCAATTATTATAAGAATGTGAATCGTCAGATTTGTATCTGAGTCGGTATGAGCCTTTATCAAGCAATAAAGTTGTATTTACAATTCTGTTTTTACGGGAACCGCCTGCATGGAAAGTCATAGAATAAGTCATTTCCCATATTACCTTGTTGGAAATTGCGTCTTCTATCCAGCCATAATCGAACATTTCGTTTCGGAATCCTTCACCAATTGCGTAAATTCTAATTCTTGTAGGTTCTTTCAACTCAAAGTATTCGGTTTTGTTTGCGTTGTCCTTTACTTTAATAATTTGTGCTATTATATGTTCGTTCTTTTCCTCTGAAAATTCCTGTACCCAATCTTTTTGAAAATTTTCGGTAGCTGCATATAAAGTAATACCGTAGTTTTCTAAATCATATGGGGGAGCTGAATTCCAATCATCATAAGCATGTGAATCATCAGTTTTGTAGAATAGAATATAATTTCCGGCTGGCAGGTTAATAATTTCATCTACCATTCTATTTTTGTTTGCACCACCTGCGTGTGTAGTTTGATCAACGGTCATTTCCCAAACTTTCTGTCGGGTTTTTGCATCGATAATCCAGCCGTAGTCAGCCATTTGCCGGCGGGAGGAATACCTTTCTCCAATTGCGTAAACTCTTAAGTCCAGATCTTTTTTTAGCGTGAATCCTTTACTTTTAAGTTCATTACTTCCAACTTTTATTATAGCTGAAATTACTTGATCTTCCTGTTCAAGCTCTACAAGTTGAAAGTATTTTCTATCTTCTGAATTTTTAGCGATCAATGTTATACCGTAATTAAGAGGATCATAAGGTGGTAGGGCGTTCCAGTCTGCAAAAGAATGTGAATCATCAGTAAAGTAGTAGAGGACATAGGTTCCGGGCTGAAAAAACACATCACCGTTAAAAATTTTGTTTTTACTTGAACCGCCTGCACTGGAAAGATTGGATGGTTTCATTTCCCATTGTCTTTTACGGGTTTTTGTATCAACAATGTATCCATAATCTGCGAAATTATCAGACGAAGTAATTTCTCCAATAGCATATATTTTTATTGTTATTGGACTTGTAATTTTGAAAGCTTGTTTAATCCTTTTATTTTCTCCTAATTCAACTGCTTGATAAAGCACATTCTGAAATTCAACCGGTGGTTGAAATAAAAATACTGGGGTTTTTTCATCGACAAGAATTTCTACACCGAAATTTTTCGCAATTTTTTTAAACTCATCCCGTATATCCCCTCCAAACCAATCGTTTAGTAAATCATAGAAGAAACCTCTTTTCAATTCCCAATCAATTATTTCATCTGGTGCTCTGTGATCTATATTAGTTTCGATATGAATGAATGTTGAAGAGTAACGAAAGATTGGACAGGTATAGTAAATTTCGTATGAACCTGCAGGTAAATTTAGGTAATCATCAAATTTTGAATATTTACCGCTTTTGGTTGAATTGTATTTGTTCATCTCCCAGATTTTTTCACGGGTATCGGAATTGATAATCCAGCAGTATGCGAATAAATTCTCGCTTCTGTTTCGAGTATCTAAAGAACTTCCTGTTGCTTTAATATGAATTTTAAAATTTTCGGGTGATGAAAATCCACCTGATTTTAATTCTGTATTGGTGAAATTTTTTAGTTCAATTATTACTTTTTCCTGAGCAGATATTAAGTTAGATGTTTTAAGAGTCAGGAAAGATAACAGAAGAATTTGGTTTATCAAACTTGCTTTTTTACTGTATTTCAAAACTTTATTTAACATAGCATTTTGTATTCTTTAAAGCAGTTTACGAAATGGTATAATAATAGTTTCACATAAAAAATAAAAAAACCCCATTTTTGTGGAAAATGGGGTTTAAAAAAATAATCAATCTGCTACATATTGCTAATTATAGCGTCTCCGAATTCGGAACACTTAACTTCCTTTGCACCTTCCATAAGGCGTGCAAAATCATAAGTTACAATTTTCGATTTTATAGTATTTTCAAGTCCTTTGATAATCAAATCTGCTGCTTCTGTCCAACCCATATAACGGAGCATCATTTCGCCACTTAAGATAACGGAACCCGGATTAACTTTATCCAGTCCTGCATATTTCGGGGCTGTTCCGTGTGTGGCTTCGAACATTGCGTAGCCATTATCAAAGTTGATGTTCCCACCCGGCGCTATTCCTATACCACCAACTTGAGCAGCGAGTGCATCTGAAATATAATCACCATTCAGATTAAGTGTTGCAATTACATCAAATTCGTTTGGACGTGTTAGAATTTGTTGTAAGAATGCATCAGCAATTGCATCCTTTACGAGCAACTTGCTACCCGGATTTCCACCGCAGTCATCCCATGATACTGCAACATCTGAAAATTCTTCACGTACCAGTTCGTAGCCCCATTCTCTAAAACCTCCTTCAGTGAATTTCTGAATATTACCTTTGTGAACAATTGTGACTGATTTGCGATTGTTTTTTAGAGCGTATTTAATTGCAGCTCTGATTAATCGCTTTGAACCTTCTATTGAAACCGGTTTTATCCCAATACTTGAAGTTTCAGGAAATCGAATTTTTTTGACACCCATCTCTTTCTGTAAAAATTCGATCACTTTCTTTACTTCAGGGGTTCCGGCTTTCCACTCAATACCAGCGTAAATGTCTTCTGTGTTTTCTCTAAAAATTACCATATCAACCAATTCTGGGTGCTTAACTGGTGAAGGTACCCCAGGAAAATATCTCACTGGTCTCAGGCAAACATAAAGATCAAGTAACTGTCTTAATGAAACATTAATTGATCTAAACCCACCACCTATAGGTGTCGTTAAAGGACCTTTTATTCCAATTATGTGTTCTTTAATGGCTTCGAGTGTATCATCGGGAAGCCAGGTATTTGGACCGTATACTTCATTAGATTTTTCTCCTGCGTAAACTTCGAACCAAACGATTTTTCTTTTTCCACCATAAGCTTTTTTTACTGCTGCATCAAAAACTCGAACTGAAGCACGCCAGATGTCAGGACCAGTTCCATCGCCTTCAATGAACGGTATTATTGGGTTGTCTGGGACATTTAAATTCCCATTTGTTACAGTTATCTTTTGTCCTTCTTTAGGTGGAACTAATTTTTGGTAATTTGGCATAATTTTTTCCTCACTTAATTATTTTTTATTTTTTCTTGCAATATTCAACATACCACCGACAAATAGTATTTCTTTTTGCCGATCTGTTAAATCATAATCTAATTTGATTTCAATATTTTTTGTAATATTCTTTAGGATTACCTGACCTTTTTGTCCTTTTGATTTTAATTGTTCTTTTATATTCTCAAGAACAAGCTCATCTCCAAAATCAATATTATTATAATCGTTAGGATCAGAGAAAGTTAATGGGAGGATACCAAAATTAATTAAATTTGATCTATGAATGCGGTTAAATATTTTGGTTATAACTGCTTTAACTCCTAAATACCTTGGAGCGAGTGCAGCGTGTTCACGACTTGAACCCTGACCATAATTATCACCACCGATGACGAATCCACCTCCCCATTCTTTTGCTCGTTTGGGAAAATCGGGATCAATGCGTGTGAATGTGAATTCAGAAATTGCCGGAATATTTGAACGCAGCGGTAAAACTTTAGCCCCGGCTGGCGAGATGTGATCAGTCGAAATATTATCACCTGCCTTTAATAAAACTCTGCCTTTTATTGTATCTGGCATCTCTTCAAATTGTGGAATCGGCTTGATGTTTGGTCCACGAATGATTTCAACTTTCTCTGGCTCTTGAGAAGGTGGGATTATCATAGAGTCGTTAATTATATACTTTTCTGGTTCCTCTCTATTAAGTGGTTTGATGTTGAATAATTTAGCCACCTCTCGTGGATCAGCGATTTTACCCATCAGAGCAGTTGCTGTTGCTGTTTCTGGGGACGACAGGTAAACTTTAGCGTCCATTGTTCCACTTCTGCCTTCAAAATTTCTATTGAAGGAGCGGACTGATACTGAACCACTTGGTGGTGCCTGACCCATTCCAATACATGGACCACATGCTGATTCTAATATTCTTGCACCCGATGCTATGATATCAGCTAATTCTCCGTTTCGAGCGATCATCTCAAAAACCTGGCGAGAACCAGGTGTCAATGTAAAAGAAGTATCTGGGTGTACTGCTCTACCTTTAAGCATATGTGCAGCCACTTTTAAGTCGAAATAACTGGAATTTGTACACGAGCCAATGCAAGCCTGTGCGGCTTTTATATTTTGCTTTGCAAGTTCACTAACCTTTATAACATTATCGGGTGAATGTGGTTGAGCGATAAGTGGTTCGAGTTTATCTAAATCAATAACAAGTCCATCAAATTCGACTTTAACAAATCCTGCTTCATCGGGATTGCTGATGGATAAATTTATGACATCTCCTTCTTTGAGTGCTGATATTGCTCTTGCATCATTTTCAATATGCAAGCGAATATCACATCTGTCATATTTTGCATCAGGGTCTGCTTTTAATTCTTTCCATACATTTCCTCTGCCCTGTGCTTCAAGATATTTTTTTGTTATATAATCGCTTGGGAAAATTGAAGTCGTTGCACCTAACTCTGCTCCCATATTTGTAATCGTAAAGCGGTCTCCAATTGTAAGGGATTCAACACCGGGTCCGTAATATTCTATAATTTTATTGATTCCGCCTTTGCAGGTTAAACGCCTGAGTAGTTCAAGAATTACATCTTTACCTGAAACCCATGGCTGCAGTTTGCCGATAAGTTTTACTCCTAAAATTTTAGGCATTGAAAGAACATATGGTTCGCCTGCCATTGCAAGTGCTATATCGAGTCCACCAGCCCCTATCGCCAGCATACCCAATCCACCATTAGTTGGTGTATGCGAATCGGAACCAATTAAAGTTTCTCCTGGTACCCCAAATCTCTCCCTGTGAACTTGATGGCAAATTCCATTACCGGGTCTTGAAAAATAAATTCCATATTTTGACGCAACCGTCTGTAGATAAACATGATCATCGGCATTTTTAAAATCTTCCTGTAACATATTGTGGTCTACATAACTTACGGATAATTTGGTTCTTACTCGCGGAACTCCCATTGCTTCAAACTGGAGATAGGTTACGGTTCCTGTAGCATCCTGTGTTAGGGTTTGATCAATCCGAATTGCAATTTCTGAACCGGGTTCCATCTTTCCCGAAATTAGATGCTCACTGATAATTTTTTGTGATAAATTCATAGCCATTTTTTCTCCTGAGAACTTTGATTATATGATTAGATTTGATACAAATACTTATTTGAATTATACTAAATTTTCTAATGAAATGCAATGAATTAGCTTAAAAATGAAATTCCTTAAAGTTTGTTTATCATTCTATATATATTTATATTTAACAAAAATTACTTAATTTAAACATAATTTTATAGGAGATTAAATGAAAAATACGATCTTTACTCTGATCATTATTTTTATTATTTCAAGCTTTTTATTCACTGGATATCAGTGCAGTACCGCGGAAATGACAAGTGCAAAGCTCTATATTCAGAGATCCGAGTGGGAAAATGCAAAAGTACAACTTCAAAAGGAGTTAGAAAAGCATCCTGAAAATGCAGAAGCGTGGTATTTACTTGGTAGGATTCACTTCGAGCAGAAAAACTACAAGGATATGTTGGATGCTTTCAAGAATTCTCTAAAACAAAGCAACCAATTCAAGACTGAAATTGATAAGGTGTTGTTGAGTGTTTGGGCAAGTAATTTAAACAAAGGTGTTGATCATTATAATGAAGCAATTCGCTCAAGTACTGATAGTTCAATTGTACATTTCAACAAAGCAATTGATTATTTGAAGACCTCAATTATGGTAATGCCTGACAGTTTCCCTGGATATCGAATTTTGGCGCTTACTTATTATGGTATGAAGGACAAGGATAATGCCGTTGTTTACCTTAAGCAGGCACTTGAGCGACAGAACGATGTTCAGCTTGGAAGGATTCTGGCGGGGATATTTTATGAAAGGGCAGTTGCTGCAAAAAATGAAGCGGCTAACTTAGAAGGTGATGCAAAAACAAAAGCGATTGAAAGTGCGAATAAGAATTTTGATGAAGCCATTAAGGTTGTGGAAAATGCTTTGAAAGTTGCACCACAGGATCCGAACTTACTCGCAATTTTGAATGATTCTTATATCGGAGCAGGAAGAACGCAAGAAGCAATGGAATCTTATCAAAAAGCAATTATTGCTGATCCAAACAACAAATATGTTCATTACAATTATGGCGTGCTCTTACTAAAAAATTTGAATTTTGAAGAAGCTGCGGAACAATTTGAAGCAGCTATCAAGTTAGATGAAAAATTCTCTGATGCACTTTACAACCTTAGCGCCACATATATGCAATGGGGTGCAAAGATGAAGGAAAAGGCAGATGAAGAAGTTAAAAACGATAAAACTAAACCAATTAACAAAGCTTATGAGGAGAAATTCCGTAAGGCAAAATATTATTTAGAAAAGTTAATTGAAATTTCTCCAAACGATATTGCTGCCTGGGAAACACTTGGAATGGCAAATACAATTTTGAATTATCCAAAAGAAGCTAAAGAAGCATTCGATAAAGCAGACAGCTTAAGGAAAGCAAAATAGTTTATTAGGTTTAACCCCGACTTTTTAAAGTCGGGGTATCTGTTCAAATGAAGTTTTAAAGAAAGGAAGGATTTAAATGACAAATCAACCTCAGCAACAGCAAATAAATATCGAACTTGGTGAAAAAGAAGCTGAAGGTATTTATTCAAATCTGGCAATTATTACTCACTCACCTGCAGAATTTGTTGTGGATTTTACAAGAGTATTACCCGGTATTCCAAAAGCTAAAGTTCACGCAAGAATAATAATGACTCCACAACATGCAAAGTTGTTGCTAAAAGCGCTCGAAGATAATATTGATAAGTTTGAGAAAAGATTTGGAGAGATAAAAATTCAAGGTGAGCCAAACCAGGGTGGATTTGGGTTTCAACCACCCGAATCAGGTAGTAAAGTCCATTAATTAAGATACTAAGATGAATGGGAAAATCGGTAGCTTTACATTTGTATTGCATACACATCTACCTTATGTGATCACTCATGGTAAGTGGCCACACGGATCCGATTGGCTAAATGAAGCAGCAGCAGAAGTATACATTCCAATTTTAAATATTTTAAATGAACTATTGGAAGAGGGTTATCATCCAAAACTTTCAATAGGGATAAGTCCAGTTTTAGCTGAACAACTTTCTGATCCCCTTTTTAAAGAAACTTTTACACAATATCTTCAGGAAAAAATTACAGCTGCCGAGAAAGATGAAATTTATTTTCATAAGAACGGAGATTCACATCTTAAATCAACAGCTCAATTCTGGATTAACTGGTATACTGAAAGAAAAAAAGATTTTTGTGATAAGTATAAAGCAGATTTAATTTCCGCATTTCGGAAACTGATGCAAAATGGAGTTCTGGATATACTTACCTGTGGTGCTACACATGGTTACTTCCCTCTACTCAGTCAGGATGAAAGTATAGAAGCTCAGGTAAAAGTTGCAGTCGATACACACAAAGAATTGTTTGGTGTAAAACCAAGAGGTATTTGGTTGCCTGAATGTGCTTATAGGCCGAGATATATTTGGAAAGCTCCAGTGAAAACAGAATATTTAACAGGTGAATATGAGCGACAGGGTGTAGAAGAAATTCTTGCTAAATATGGCTTGGAGTTTTTTATTATTGATTCAGCAATGTTGTTAGGTGGTAAACCGATTGGTGTCTATCTCGAACGATTTGGTGGATTAAAAGAAATATGGGAGCAACATCAAAAACAAATTTCTATCAGACCGGAAGAATTTGAAAAATCCGTATATGAAATATATTTAGTTGATTCACCAAACAGCCCAATTTCTCCTTCGGTGGCGGTTTTTACACGTGATCCCAAAACAGCATTGCAGGTCTGGAGTGGTGAATGGGGCTATCCGGGTGATGGTAATTATTTAGAATTTCACAAAAAGCATCATCTCAGTGGTCACAGATACTGGCGCGTTACACATTCAGAAGCGGATCTTGCTGATAAATTGAAATATGTCCCTGAGGCAGTAGAAGAAAGATTAGAAGCTCACTCTTCTCATTTTGTATACCTTGTGGAAGAAACTTTAAGTTCATATCATACAATGACAAAAAAGAAAGGAATATTAACAGCACCATTCGATACTGAACTTTTCGGTCATTGGTGGTTCGAAGGTCCACGCTTTCTAAAAAAAGTTTTACAAAAAATTGAAAATTCAAAACTAATTGAACTTACAAACACATCACAAGCTCTGGATACATTTAAACCTGATAAAGTTATACAACTACCCGAAGGTTCATGGGGCGAAGGAGGACACCATTTCATCTGGTTAAATGAAAATACAGAGTGGACCTGGAAAGAGATATATAAAAATGAAATTGTGTTTAAAAAGATTGTTTCAAAATATTTAGATAAAGCAGATGAAAAATTAACCTTCCTGCTAACTCAGGCTGCAAGAGAACTCCTCCTTTTACAAGCTTCCGATTGGCAATTTTTAATTTCCACACAATCAGCACGTAAATATGCAGAAGAACGTTTCTTTAATCACAACAGCGACTTTAATAAATTAATCAAATTTATCGAGCAGTACGCAGAAACAGGAACTCTCTCTCAGGATGATTGGGAATATGCTAACGAATGTCTTGAGAGAAACTTCCTTTTCCCAAATATTGACTTAAAAATCTGGAAATCTGGGAATTAAAATTTTTGTGATTTGAGGCATAACTTTTCAATATCCTATTGATAATAATTTTTATTCTTCATATATTTAACTTGCAATGAAGAATGAAACTAAATTGAAGAATTTTATTAGAATTTTTTCTCTCCTTATAATTATTTGTTTTTCTATCATTTCATTCAACTGCGATTTTAAAAAACCTGTTGCACCTCAATGGGATGTTCAATTAAATCTTCCGTTGGTTAACAGGCCTTATTCGATAGATTCTTTAATCAATAAAAATCCAGAGCTGTTCCAGATTAATGCACAAAATGGACTTGTGAGTTATTCCTACTCTCAACGAATTATATCTGATTCAGTCGGAGAAAAATTAAATATTAAACCTGAACAACCGAATCCATTATCAATT
Organism: Ignavibacteriota bacterium; assembly: GCA_003327435.1. GTDB lineage: Bacteria > Bacteroidota > Ignavibacteria > UBA10030 > BY39 > BY39. The sequence goes on along the minus strand of QOQV01000003.1, from coordinate 166,197 downwards.
GATGCAGGTTCAATTCCATACAGAGATTTTAAATTAATAACTTATGTTCATAATCCTGGTATACCATCTGGAATAATTCCACCGGGTAATTTACCGCCTTTTTCAGTTACCCTGCCTTCAACAGATCAATTTGATTATCTTGAATTTGATAGTGGCAGGGTAAAACTAAATATGTTTAATTATAGCCCAATTACAATTGAATTCACTAGTCCAATAACTTTTATTGATGGTGAAAACAATACATTTATTTTTGATATAGGTACTATTGCACCCTTTACTCAAAAATCTTCAGAAATATCGCTTGAAAATAAAAGGCTTACAATGCCTTTAAAATTGGATACAGCATACGCAAGAACACCTGGCAGTTCAGGAGTGGTAACAATGCCAGATTCGATACTAAAAGTCGAACTAAATTTTAGTACCTTAAAAATTAATAGTGCACGTGCGAAAATACCTCCAACAGAAATTTTCAGAATTAATAATTCTAAATTAGTCATTGATACATCCGCATACCCATCTAAGCTAAAAATTGCACGATTTAAAAAAGGTGCATTATCCTTAAAAATAATAAATGATTTTGATGTAGCTGCAGAAGTTAGGTTTCAGCTTCCTCAATTTTTAAATAGAATTACACGACAAAATTTTGACTTAAATAGAATTATAGCCAGGAAAGATTCATTTCAAATAAACATTAACCTGCCTGATTACGAATTCAATTCTCCATATCCGACGGACACAGTTTATTTTAATGCATCAATTAGACAATTGGGTTCAGAAGATGATACAACTGCTTTTCGGATATTTAAAGCAACAGATAAACTTATCGCAAGAATCATAATTTCACCTCCTCCAGATAACGAATTCGTCCTTTCTTATGTTGAAGGTATTATAAAACCAACAGTGATTGATTTTGATACGACATTAAATATAAAGTTGGGTGAATTACCTGATAAATTTAAATTTGATAGTTTAAAACTTCCCGATTCAAGATTTAATTTTGTATTGTCCTGTCCCAATATTCCCCTTAGGTTTGCTGGAAATATTTTGCTCGCGGATTCAGCTATATATAGAATATCAATTCCACAAACAACTCTTAATGCAAATACATCAACGACAGTACAGATAAGTGGCAACGAGTTAGTTTCCTCATTAACAAATTATATTTTGAGAAATAAAAATTTACCAGAAAGTTACAATGTAAATACAAACTTTCTCATTAACCCAGACTACACTTCAGGTTCAATAAGCAGTTCTGATAAAGTTAATGGTAATGTAATCCTAGATTTACCACTCAATGTTGGCATTAAAAAAGGATTCTTTAGAGATACTTTATTAGTCGGAGATGAGAAAGACGATAATGGGAATAAAGTAGATATTGATTCTACTTTTTTAGATAGAGTCCAAAATGGGGCTGTGAATTTTAATTTGAATAATCGTATTCCGATAGGTTTAAAACTTTTAATAATATTATTGGATAAAGAGCGAAGATTCATTCAATACCTACCAGCTACTGGACCCGTACTGGTTAATCCTGCACAAATTGGTGGTGATGGATTTAGTACTGATGCTGTTCAATCAAAAATCTCAATTAATATGAACAAGAATGATATTGATAATTTTAATAGAGCAAAATACGCTGTTGTAGAGTTGGAAATTAATTCTTTACCTTCTGCACCCTCAGTTAAGATAAGAAATACTGATTTTATTCAGGTGAGAGTGTTTAGTTCTTTTAATTACAGATTTAGAAATGATGATTAAGATATGTTAAATAGGTGTATAAAAATAATTTTATTGATATTTTTGTTTAAGAATTTCAGTTTTTGTACCGAGAGAACGAACTTGCAGGGGTTTAGTATGGCGAGAACCTTTACAGCAGTTGCTCGCGGTATTAATACATTAAACATTAACCCAGCTAACTTAGCACCGTCAGGTGAAAAGTCATTTGAATTTAACCTCATTAACTTTACAATTACGACAGGTAGCGACCTGATTGATATAAATTTGTACAATAAATATTTTACTGGTGATGAAAATGGAGAACCAGTTTATCTGAACGAAGCTGACAAGAGAAAAATTCTTTCAATGTTCCCTGCGGGATTGGCACAAACAGGTTCAGGTATTGATATAAATTTAGTTGCATTATCGTTCAACCTTGATGCTGTAGGTGCTTTTGCTTTGAATGTTAGCGAAAAAGCCGGTGTTAATTTACTTTTACCAAAATCTTATCTCGAATTTATTTTATATGGTAATCCACTAAATAGTAGATATGATTTTAGTAAAACATATTTTAATGCATTATGGCATCGGGAATATTCTTTGTCGTATGCTCGTGAAATTCCGGCACCTGAATTCCTGAAATATTTATCTGCTGGAATAAGTTTAAAATTAGTTCATGGCTTCGGTTTTGCAGAAGTCAGCCACAATCGCACTTTTCTTACAACAGATGCCGATTCGAAAATAAGCGGAAAAGTAGATTATCAGGTTAAATTTTCAGGATTAAATCTATTTAGAGATGATTATAGTAGTGATTATACTCCTTTTCCAAAACCAGCAGGTACCGGAGTGGGCTTTGATATCGGATTGCAAGCCGTTGTTGCGGAAGAACTGACGGTCGGTTTAGCACTTGTGGATATGGGAAAAATTCGCTGGCGGGAAAATACATACGAACATTCCGGTTATGCTGAATTTAATTTCGATGATCCAAAAACAGGGCAGGAGCAGTTAGATAGTTTAGATAATATAATGAAAGGCACAAATAAGTCAATATCAGGTTTTAATTCGGCTTTGCCGACAATTTTGAGAATTGGTGCTGCCTATCGTCTCGATAAAGCTCCTTTCATAACAAAATTTCCTGGAGAATTATTGATTGCATTAGATTATAATCAGGGCTTTAATAATATTGCTGGTAACACAACAAAGCCAAGATTCTCACTTGGAGTGGAATATAAACCCTGGAAATGGATGCCGATCAGAACTGGGATTTCGGTTGGTGGAATTCAGGGATTTAATTTAGCATTTGGGACAGGTATCTTACTCAGTTTTATGGATATTGAGTTTGCAACAGAAAATTTTGAAGCAGCAATCTCACCAAATTCTTTCGATAGATTCTCGTTCGGTTTCGGATTGAAGATAAAAATCTAAATCAGAAAATTTAGTAAATAGATCAATATTTTAATCGGAGATTTAACTTTATTAAAATCAGTTCGCGTTAATGATTTCTAAATTTGCTTTTCGATATTTTTTTTTTTAATTTTAAACGAGTTTCTTAGTATTTTTGATCGGGATAATCAGTTGGTAAAATTTTGAATAGAAGAGTTTAATATGAAGTTACGCAATTTAACAGCTTTAATTATAGTTGTTTTTACCGTACTTTTAACGGGAAATTGTTTTACGCAACAGGACACTTCAACTCAAAAGCCAACCAGGTTAATTCTAAAAGATGGCTCAGAACTCATGGGGATTATTGAAGCTGAAGATTCTTTAACAGTTTATTTTAAGATGCTCGGTAATGTTTCTATGACTATCCAAAAAAATCAGATTAAAAAAATAGAGCATCTTACGGGTGAAATGATTGGAGGCGAATATGTAAGACAGGATCCGAATCACACGCGGCTGTTTTTTTCTCCAACTGCTCGAGCCCTAAGAACAGGACAGGGATATTTTTCAGCATATCAGATATTCTTCCCTTTTTTTGCTGTTGGTGTAACAGATTTTCTTTCCCTTGCAGGTGGTTTATCGCTTATACCCGGTGCAACAAGTCAGATAATATACTTTGCTCCCAAAATCACGCCCTTTGAAAATAAAAAATTCAGTGTTGCTGGTGGATTACTTTATTTGAATTCTACAAAAACTTCTGAAAAAGGATTAGGCATTTACTATGGAGTTGCAACATATGGGACATCGAATACTTCTATAACAGCAGGGCTTGGTTGGGGTTTTTATGGGAGTGATGTTGCGGATAAACCAATTGTACTAATAGGTGGAGAACTTAGAGCCACAAAATCTATCAAGTTCATAACTGAAAACTGGCTTATGCCTAATTCTGAAGTTAACCTGCTCTCATTTGGAATTCGTTTCTTTGGTGAAAATTTAGCTGCGGATTTCGGGCTTATTCATCCATCCGGTGCAGAGATGGAAGGTTTTCCGTTCTTTCCCTGGCTGGGATTTGCATACAACTTTGGAGTTAGAAAGTAAAATATTTCAATTTATATGAATTGTTATGAATGAATATCCACTCGATATATTTGATAATCATTTAATTGTATTAATTGATGGGAAGCGGATGCTAATTGACACTGGTTCACATATTAGCCTAAGTGATGGGAGTTCATTATCGATCTTAGAAGAGAATTATACATTCCCTGAAAGTTTTTGTGGAATCTCCTTAGATCAGTTGAGTGAATTTATCGGAACAAAAATAAATATCCTATTAGGTGGTGATGTACTTACCAAGATAAATTTTTATGTTAGATGGGAGAATAAGCTCATACATTTCTCAAAAAAACCATTTAATCATAATGGTATATGTATCCCTCTGCATTTCTATAAGAATGTACCAGTTGTAGATTTAAATGTAAATCAACAGAACTTGAGATTGTTTTTAGATACTGGAGCAAAGATATCATATTTTGGACCGGACATTGTATACAATTTTGAACCATTGGGTTCAATAAAAGATTTTTATCCTACTATAGGAAATTTTGAAACAAAAATTTATCATTTACCAGTGATTATCGATGAGAAAGAATTTCTAGTTACTTGTGGTATTCTTCCGGAATTTCTGAGAAATGCTTTGCAACTTGTAAATATTCAGGGGTTACTGGGGAATGATATTTTTAAATATTTTGATTTGTGTTATAATTTTACAACTAATCTATTAATATTGATGAAACGAAATAATTCTTCTATAGATTTATAAAGATTTCATATTCAATTGTATAACTGACTTGACTTATTATTAAGGATTTATTATAATTAAATGTCCTTGGTTCTTTTTAGTTAATTTAATTAACAAATTATCAACCACCAAATAGGAGTTTATCAATGAAAAACTTTGTCAGGTTTTTTAGTTTGGTGGCACTTGTAATTACTCTTGTGTTTGTTGGTTGTCAGGACCAGCAAACCTATTCACCACAAGAGCCAGTCGTTAATCAAAATGTATCCCCGCTGCAATTCTTCAAAGCTTCTCCAGCAACACGAATCCCAGACCACTATATTGTCGTTTTCAAGGAGGATGTTACAAAAGTTGCTGATAATGCAAATCTTATGGCAAGTCAAATTGGCGGGAAACTCAAATATGTTTATCAACATACCATCAAAGGGTTTGCAGTTCAGGTTCCAGAACAAGCCGTTAAAGGACTCTTAAACAATCCTAATGTTGCTTATATTGAAGAAGATCAGGTTGTCAATATTTCAGTTACGCAAACTAATGCAACCTGGGGAATTGACCGTGTTGATCAAAGAGATTTACCACTTAGTACAACTTACACATACGACTATACTGGTGAGGGCGTTGATGTTTATGTAATTGATACAGGAATTCGACTTGATCACACAGAGTTTGAAGGTAGAGCTTATACTGGTATTGATATCATCACAAGCGGAGGAACTGCTACTGATGGGAATGGGCATGGTACACATGTAGCTGGAACAATAGGTGGCAAGACATACGGAATTGCTAAGAAGGTCCGGCTATATGCAGTACGCGTGCTTGATAACAGCGGAAGTGGTACCATCTCTGGTATAATTTCGGGTGTTGACTGGGTTACATCTCATCACACAACAAATCCAGCTGTTGCGAATATGTCGTTAGGTGGAAGTGCATCTACTTCACTTGATGATGCTGTCAGGAGATCAATTGCTGATGGAATAACTTATGTTGTGGCTGCGGGAAATTCTTATGCAAATGCAGCAAATTACTCACCTGCGCGTGTTACTGAAGCAATAACTGTTGGCTCAACAACCAGTACAGATGCTTTCTCATCGTTTTCAAATTATGGCTCTGTAGTTGATATCCTTGCGCCTGGTTCAAATATAACTTCTGCCTGGTACACTTCAACAACTGCAACGAATACTATCTCTGGAACCTCAATGGCTTCACCTCATGTTGCCGGTGCTGCTGCTCTTTACTTGCAGGCAAATCCGACTGCTTCACCTGCAACTGTTCAAAGTGCAATAATAAATAACGCAACACTGAATAAAATTACCAGCGTGCCCTCTGGTACACCAAACCGTTTGCTTTATACTCTGTTTTCAAGTACACCAACTCCACCGGCTGCGCCAACTTTATCTTCACCTGCAAATGGAGCTACTGGAGTTTCAACATCACCAACTCTGGTATGGAATGCTTCTAGTGGTGCTACATCTTACAGATTGCAAGTTTCAACAAGTTCATCCTTCTCCACATTAACATTTGATCAAAGTGGTATTACAGCAACTTCACAGGCTATCTCTGGACTTGCAAACAGTACTACATATTATTGGAGGGTTAACGCTTCCAATTCAGCTGGTACTAGTGCCTGGTCATCTGTCTGGAGTTTTACAACTGCAGCTTCATCGCAAACCTGTACCGGAACAAAATACACTGGTACACTTTCTGGCACCGGTGCGTCTCAAATTCAACCTAATGGAACTTATTATTATAGTAGTGTGAGTGGCACTCATAAAGGTTGTTTAATTGGTCCTTCCAATGCTGATTTTGATCTCTATCTCCAGAAGTGGAATGGTTTAACCTGGGCTAATGTAGCCAGCTCAACTTCTTCAACATCATATGAGAATATTTCATACACTGGTACATCAGGATATTATAGGTGGAGAATATACAGTTATTCAGGTAGCGGTAGCTATGAGTTTTATTTAATTAAACCTTAAATCCATTTCATTTTTTCTCTCCTTTCTTTGAGGCACGGTTTAAAAACCGTGCCTTTTTATTAAATTTGTTTCCATCTCTATTATTTCCTAAATTCTTATTAGGATAACAGGAAATTTATAATGAAAGAAATTTTTAAATATATACTTTTGATAGTTTTTTTAGCTAGTTCAGGATTTTCTCAAACAAATGTTTCAAGTGCATTCAAAATTGCCCGACTTAAATATAACGGTGGTGGAGATTGGTATAATGATCCTAATGAAGAAGTTAATCTTTTAAAATTTATAAGAGAAAATACACTTATTGATGTCGAACCAAAATATGAATTTGTTGAAATATCGAGCGATAAACTCTTCACATATCCGTTTTTGTTTATGACAGGCCACGGCAATATTGTCTTCACAGATTATGAAGCAAAGAGATTGCGAAGCTATCTCGAGAACGGTGGTTTTCTTTATGCTGACGACGATTACGGAATGGATAAAGCATTCCGGCGTGAGATGAAAAAAGTTTTTCCAGACAAGGATTTGATAGAAATTCCATATTCATACGGACTTTACCACTGTCACTACAGTTTTCCCGATGGACCACCTAAAATTCACGAACACGATGGTAAACCTCCTCAGGGTTTTGGAATATTTCACAACAATCGACTTGTAGTTTATTACACCTATGAATCAAATCCGAGCGATGGTTGGAATGATCCAGAAGTTCACAACACACCTCCAGATAAAAGGGACGCAGCTCTAAAATTTGGAACAAACATTGTCGTGTGGGCGTTAAGCCAATAGATTGGTAAATTTCATCTATGCAAAATTCAGCTCAAATATCAAATTTCTATCAGGAACTAAAAAATAGAATAAATGTTGTTCGGAAGAAACAGAATTCAATTAATATTATTGATGGTATCTTAAAATTTTTCATTTTGTCTCTCGTTTTAGTTGCATTTCTCTCACTGCTCAATGTTATTTTCCAGTTTAATGTAGCTGGTAGAACAATTCTCTTCTACACTTTTATTTTTATACAACTTTGCTCTTCTTCGTTGTTTATATTGATTCCAATTTTAAAAAAATTTGGTTTATTGAAATACGAAGATGATTACCAGATTGCTATTAAAATTGGTAAGAACTTTCCAGATATCCACGACCGACTCTTAAATACTATCCAAATTTATGAACACAAAGAAAAGGAGCTTAAGAATTCCAAATTCCCTATTTACTCTTATGAATTGATTGATGCAGCTTTTAAAGATTTTTTTGAAGAGATTAAAAGTATCGATTTTCTTAAAGCCCTTGATTATAGAAGGGTAAATCTTTCTAAAAGAGGATTGTTTTATATTTCACTTTTTATTTTGATGATTGTAATTATTATGCCTGAAAAGATGTCAAATTCTGTATATCAACTTTTGCGATATAATGTAAATTTTATTAAACCACCCGAAATAAATCTATTTGTAACACCAGGCAACTCTGAAGCTGTAAAAGGTGAAAATGTTACGATAACGATTAATGCAAATGGCGCGCCTGTAAAAAATTTAACGCTAAATTTAAGACAGGAAGGAGTAATAAAGTTTGAACCGATAGTTTTAAAACCAGCTTCTATGAATTATGAAACAAACGAATATTTCTTCCACCATACCATTCCAAACATCAAATCTTCATTAGAATATTTCGTAGAAGCATTGGATGTAAAAACAGAAAATTACAAAATTACCGTATTAGATAGACCTATAATTAAATCACTACAACTGACACTTGATTATCCTTCCTATACAAAATTATCCCAAAGGAAATTGGAAGAAAACATTGGTGATGTGATGGCACTCCCGGGAACCATCATAAATTACGCTATCTTATCAAGCAAAAATATAACTTCTGCGGAGTTGATTTTTGAGGATAGCAGCATTGTAAAATTTTCAGTTAATGAAAATTCTGCTCAAAGTAGAATAAGACTAACAAAGGAAACTTCTTATAAGATAATTTTAAGAGACGAAAATAATTTAACAAATGCGGATCCTATTACTTATCAACTAAAGATAATACCGGATGAATATCCATCAGTTTCGATACTTGTACCTGGTAAAAATATTGATGTCTCAGAAAGTATGCTCCTTAATATGTTGTTAAAAATAAAAGATGATTATGGATTTACAAAAATGCAGCTTGCATATCGACTGGTTCAATCAAAGTATGAAATGCCACAGGAAAATTTTTCTTTCATTGATATTCAGCTTCCAACGAAAGATCAACTCAATCAGGAGTTCTGGTACGATTGGAATTTGGCTGGATTACGACTCGTTCCAGAGGATGTTGTAGCATATTATGTTGAAGTTTTTGATAATGATTTTGTGAGTGGGCCAAAATCAACTAAAAGTGAGACTTATCTGATTCGACTTCCATCTCTTGAAGAGGTTTTTGCGGATGTAGCTGAAAATCAAAAACAAACCATTGAGTCAATGCAAAATGCTGTTAAGGAAGCTGAGCAGTTAAAAAAGCAACTTGATGAGCTTGAGAGAGAGGTCAAAAAAAATCCTCAAAAGTTAGATTGGCAACAACAAAAGAAAATTGAAGATATAACTAAGAAATATGAGAATCTACGAAAGAATATTACAGAAGCTGCAAAAAAAGTTGAGGAAATGATACAAAAAATGGATGATAATAAACTTCTCTCCCAGCAAACTCTTGAGAAATATCTCGAATTACAAAAACTTATGGAGGAATTAAAGAACCCTGAACTTCAAGAAGCATTGAAGAAGTTACAGGAACGTATGCAACAAATGTCTCCAGAGCAAATGAAACAGGCGTTACAACAGATGAATTTTTCTGAAGAGGATTTCAAAAAAAATCTTGAACGAACTCTGGAACTTTTAAAAAGAATCCACATTGAGCAAAAGGTGGATGAATTGATAAAAAGAACAGAGGAACTTATCAAACAACAAAAAGCTTTACAACAGGAAGTATCCAATACCAATTCGCAGGATAAAGACAAATTAGAGAGTTTGCTCAAGCAGCAGGAAAATATAAAGGAGCAAATAGATAAACTACAGGAAGAGACAAAAAAATTGAAAGAGAAGATGTCTGAATTTCCTGAAGATATGCCCTTAGATAAGATAAATAGTGCTGAGAAAAATTTAACTCAAAAACAACTTCAACAAAAATCACAGAAATCTTCCAGACAAATGATGGCTGGGCAGATGAAAGAAGCATCACAAACACAATCTGAGATGGCGGACGACTTACAGGATTTTCTTGAGCAGATGCAGGATGTCCAAAAATCAATGCAGGAACAGATGCAGAGAGAAGTTTTAAATAAAATGCGAAAAGTTGTACAGGATTTAATTGAAACATCTCAACAACAGGAAGAATTGAAACAGGATACAAAGAATCTTGATCCAAATTCCCAGCGTTTCAGGGAAAACACACAAAAGCAATTTGGATTGCTTGAAAATCTTACCAGCATTGCCAATTCTATGGCTGAAATTTCGAAAAAATCCTTTGCGATAAGTCCAGAAATGGGAAAGGAGATTGGCAACGCTATGCGAGGTATGGGTGAGGCAATACAAAATATGGAACAGCGAAATCCGTTTGCTTCATCTCAAAAACAAACTGAAGCAATGTCATCAATTAATCGTGCTGCTATGATGATGCAAAATGCAATAAGTGCTATGAAAAAAGGTGGTGGTAAAGGAATGGGGATGGCAAGTTTGATGCAACGTCTTGGACAGATGGCTGGGATTCAAGCTGGAATTAACGCTCAAACTGCTGAAGCTATGGGGCAGGGTCAGGGTTTGACACCTCAACAGATGGCTGAGTATGCACGACTTGCAGGACAGCAGGCTGCACTTCAGAAATCGCTTGAACAACTTGCTAAAGAAGCAAAAGATATGGGTGAATTCAGTAAATTGCTTGGAGACCTGGATAGAATCGCAAAAGATATGGCTGAGGTTCAAACAGATTTAGAACAAGGTGATGTAAATCCAGAGACATTGAAGAAACAGGAGAGAATATTATCCAGGTTACTTGATTCACAACGCTCTATGAGAGAAAGAGATTACGAAAAAAGGCGCAGAGCCGAAGTTGCAAAAGATTATAAACACATTTCACCTGCTGATATTGATTTGACAAATCAGGAAAGTAAAAACCGTTTAAGAGAAGAGCTTTTAAAAGTTTTAGAAGAAAAATATTCTAAAGATTATGAAGAATTGATACGAAAATATTTCGAAGAGCTGGAAAAGATTGAAAATTGGTAATTTTTTTTTAAATTTATAAATAATAAAATCTTAATCATATACCCTCAAATTAATCCTCCTTGGAGTTCTTTTTATAATTATAATACTTCAACAAAAATAATTAATGAGTGTATTTTTATGAAATATTTTATCAAAAAATTAGCAACATTCATTTTCGTTATAATGTTAGATCAAACTAATATCCTCTCAAATGAAATATTATCCGGTAATGAGGTAAGTTATAATGATCAACAGGACACTGCAAAAGTTTATCTAATTGATGAGGTTGTTATAACTGGCACAAGAACTGCAAAGAAGATTATTGATGTTCCTTATCCAATTCAGAAAATCGACAACTACAATTTTAAATTCGACAGTAAAATTGCAGTGGATAATGTATTGAACGATGTGCCAGGGCTTTTTATGCAAAATAGATATGGAAATCATGATGTCAGGATATCAATACGTGGATTTGGAAGCAGATCCAATTCCGGTATTAGAGGTGTAAGGATTTTACTTGATGGAATTCCAGAATCAGAACCTGACGGGCAGACACGAATTGAAGCCATCGATTTCAATTCTATTGGTTCGATTGAAGTGGTAAGAGGGAATCTGTCTTCTCTTTACACTAATGCTCCAGGTGGTGTAATCAATTTCCTGAACGATATTAATTTTGATAAGAACTTCTTTGTAAATTTTAACGAAATTGGATCATACGGCCTGTCAAGAAACGGGTTTAAAACCGGAATGATTGCCGATAACTTTAAATTTCTACTAACTTATAGTTATCACAATTATAAAGGTTATCGTGCTCATAGCCAGGATTACTGGCACATTATTAATTCAATTTTACAGGCAACTCCGGATCCATTTACAAAGGTCAACATTTACACATATTATGTTGATGGGCTAATAAAATTACCTGGTTCGTTAACAAAAGCTCAATTTAATGATGATCCATATCAGGCAAATCCGAGAGATATAAGTCGTGATACAAGAAGAGTATCAAAGAAGGGACGTTTAGGAATAAGTTACAACAAATTTTTCGGAGAAAATAAAAATAATGAATTTGAATTGACTGGTTACATTGCAGTGAAAAATTTTGAAAGAACTGCTAAAGATTTCCGTATAATGAATAGAAATGTACTTGGTGCATCAGCAAGGTATATAAACCATACTCATTTATTTGAATTAAAAAATGAGTTTTCACTTGGTGGTGATCTCTTCTTACAATATGGTCCGGTTGAAACTTATGATAATATCAATGGGAGACGGGGTGATGGTGTAAAAGCGCTCGTCGATGATCGTACCTCTAATGCAGGTTTTTACATATTAAATTCCACTGATTTAATTCAAGACAGGTTAAGTTTACTTTTATCAGGTCGCTTTGATAAAGTTAAGTTTGAAGATAAGGATAGAGGTCTTGATGCCAGAAGTGATAATAGAAATTATGAGGCCTTTACACCAAAGATTGCCTTGAATTATAAAATTTTGCCTTCAATAGCTTTGTTTGCCTCATATGGTTTAAGTTTTGATTCACCTGCTGGAAATGAGCTTGATAATTATCCGACAAGCTCTACATATCCAAAACTCTTGAACCCCGATTTAAAAGCACAAAAATCTACAATAATGGAAATTGGTTCTAAAGGAAATTTGCTTTTTGATGAGTGGACTTTCTTTAACAAAGTTAATTTTGAAGCTGCAGTTTTTAATTACATAATAAAAGATGAAATTGTCCCGTTTGATGTAGCGGGTGTTGGTGTATTTTATAGAAATGCAGCTAAAACAAACCGATTCGGTATAGAGCTTGGTTCAGATGTGGATATTTATAAGAATCTTAACTTCAAACTCTCATATGCCTTTTCAAACTTCAAGTACGATGAATATATAGCAAGAATTGATAGTATTACAAAGGTAATTGATATTCCATATTCGGGTAAGTATGTCCCCAGTGTACCAAAGCATAATTTGTATTTAGCAGTTTCATACGAACAACCTCTGGTGGAAGATATTGTAGGATTTGTAAAAGTTAGTGATCGATTTGTAAGCAGTATGTATGTTAATGATGCAAATACGGAGGAAACAGAGAGTTATCAATTGTTGAACTTTTTGATTGGTACGGATATCAAGTTAGGTAAATTTAATATTATGCTCTCGGGTGGTGTAAATAATTTGCTTAACAAAAAGTATGTTGGCTTTATCAATATAAATTCAGACAGGAAAGAATATTATGAAGCTGGTGAGCCAAGAAACTACTTCGGAATTTTAAATATTGGCTATAGTTTTTAAAATATTTATTTCATTAATTTTAGTTGCAAGCTGTATTGGTGGCGAGAAAAACAGCAAATGGTACAATTTTAGGATATATCCAAGTAATGTAACACAATCTGAGACTTTTATTGTTCGCCATCCAATACAGCCACAAATTTTATTTGCTTGTGCAAATACTATCAATTTAAGCACTGGTTTTATAAGCGAAGGTATTTATGTTTCGACTGATGCTGGTGTTAACTGGTATGGAAGTGATACCTGTAAAGGTGCTCCGATTAATTTTCATAGAGGTGATCCAGGAATAGCTATAGATAAAAACGGAACTTTTATTTTGATAAGACTTGGATTTATACCTGGTCTTTATTCTCACTATTCCACTGATAATGGTGTAAGCTGGTCAATACAAAAGCAAATTGCATCGGAGGATCAGGATCGTGCAGCACTGATTTCGGATGTGATTCCAACAAGTAATTATTATGGAAGAACTTATGCAATTTGGGTACAATTTTCACCACCCTTTCCAGTAGTTTTCTCTTATACAGATGACGGGGCAAAAAATTGGACACAACCAAAACAGGTAAACAGTCCTGTACAGAGATGTCAGGGTGGTGATGCAGCAATTGGTCCTGAAGGTCAAATTTATGCCTGTTGGGCTGGAGTTATTCCAACTTCACCTTTTACAGAAGATTTTGTAGGTTTTGCTTACTCCACCAGCGGCGGCGACAGCTGGATCGTTAAAGAAAATATAATTGATATCAACGGAATTGCAGGAGTTTTGAACCAGAAAGCAAATATACGAGTTAATGGTTTACCAAGAATAGATGTTGACAAAAGTAACGGACCAAGAAAGGGTTACATATACATAGTAACAACACAAATAAATAACACTCCAGCTGGCAATGATCCTGATATAATACTTTATCGTTCAACAAATCAAGGATTAAGCTGGTCTTCTGGTATCAGAGTAAATCAAGATCCTTTGAATAATGGTAAAATACAGTATTTTCCTGCAATTCATGTGGATGATCTGGGTGGAATAAATATTATTTTTTATGATGATAGAAACACAACAAGTGATTCAACAGGTGTATTTTTAGCACGTTCAACAGACGGTGGTGAGACCTGGAATGAATATGAAATTAGTGATCACAATTTTAAACCTCAACCAATTGGTGGTTTGGGACAGGGTTACCAAGGGGATAATATTAATATCACATCTTCAGGTAATATTATATTGCCGGTGTGGATGGACAATTCAACAGGAATTTATCAGATATGGACCTGTAGAATAAATTTTATAGAATTAGATATTAGAGAAGAATTTAACAATATTTACGCTTACCAATTATATCAAAATTATCCTAATCCGTTCAACAATTCAACAAATATACAATACACACTTAATGAAGCTGGTTATGTTAGTATTAAAGTTTATAATTTGTTTGGTCAACTCATAAAAAATTTCTTTGAGGGATATAAAATCGCAGGAATATATAATTTTATATTTGACGGTACTGAACTTGCAAGTGGGGTTTATTATTATAAGTTGAGTGTTCTTCAAGAAAATATCCTTAACAATCAAACACCTGGCTTTACGCGACGAATGATATTGGTAAAATAGTTTGATTCTGTTTTAGAAATTTTTTACATTACAGCAACTTTAACAAATTGAAGGAGCATCATATGAAAAAAATATTTTACTTTTTTTGGTTATTTGTTAGTTTGACCGTTTATACACAGGAAAAGAAAGCTGGGGATGAAGCTTTAGGTAGTAGGAAGTATGATGACTTTGAAAAACCTGGAGTTTGTGGCAGTTCCTGCCATATCGATTTTTACCAACAATGGAAACAGGCAATGATGTCGCAGGCATATACTCACCATTGGGATGAAATTGAGTATTTCAAACTTGCTGTACCGCATGCTGAGAAAGACCCAAAAGTGGCTGGAGTAAAAGCTGGATGTAATGGTTGTCATTCTCCAATTGCGTTTCTTGCTGGTGATGTTCCACCGCCAAAACCAGAAGCAAATAGCAGGGCTAATGAGTCAGTTTCTTGCGATGTATGTCATACAATTACAGGTTTTAAAGGAGATATCCCTTATAATTTCAATTATATTTCTGAACCGGGGAAAACAAAATATGGAAACAGAGAAGGTGCTGTTTCACCAGCTCATAAAACTGTTTACTCACAATTTCACAAAACAGCTGAGTTATGTGGAACCTGTCACAACGAAAAAAGTCCTTATGATGTATGGGTAAAATCAACTCACCTTGAATGGAAGGAAGGACCTTATTCAAAAGAAGGTGTCAAGTGTCAGGATTGTCATATGACCTTTGCAAAAGGAAGTAACGCTTCTATGGGTCCTGAATTACCAGATGTTGCACAACATCTCTTCCACGGCGCTCACGACCCAGGTAAGGTTAGAGGAGTGGTTGAATTGAGAATTCATCCTGATATCAGAGAAGTAGAACCAGGAGAAAAGGTTAAATTTACCTGCGCAATATTCAATCAGAAAACTGGACATAAATTCCCAACCGGTTCTGCAGAAGAACGACTTCTCTGGTTACATGTTGAAGCCAAAGATTCCAAAGGCAAAACCTATCACCTCAAAGTTGATAAAAAAGGTTTTGCTGGTGAAGAGTACACGATTGCAACCAATACCCTGGCTTATCAGGATATGGGCATACCGCTTAATATTCCAGATTTCAAAGGAATTCAAAGAGATGGAGTTCCTGAAGGTGACCGAATTTTTAGATTGCCTTATCTTGATCCGCAGGGTCGTATGACTATTATGCAATGGAATACCGCTTCGCACGGTGTTGATTATAGAATTGGACCAAGGGAAACTAAAATCGAAACATTTACCTGGACAATTCCAGGAGATATTGCACCTGGAAATTTAACTGTTAGGGCTACAATGTACTACCAAAAACTTCCTGGACCTGTTGCCGAGTTTTTAGGTGTTCCTATGGAGGAAGCAGAGCCAATTGAAGTGAATTTTCACGAAACAACAATAAATATTGTAAAATAAAAGAAGGAAATGAATGATGAAAAATTTATTCAAAGTGATTTTATTTACCATTATTTTAGTACTTTTTGTTTTTCAACAACTTCAGTCAATTCCGGCTTACGCTCGGAAATATGATATGTCGTGCAATGTTTGTCATTCACCAGTTCCTAAATTGAAACCTTACGGTAATGAGTTCGCGGCTAATGCCTATCAACTCAAGGATAAAGAAGCTCCGAGATTTACTCGGGAAACAGGTGACGATTTTTTGCTTCTTATGCGTGAACTTCCGCTTGCACTCAGAATTGATGGTTTTGCACGCTATCAACAGAAAAATGAACCCAAATCCGATATTGAATGGCCATTTATAATAAAAATTCTTTCAAGTGGACAAATTGCAAAAGACATATCTTACTTTTTTTACTTTCTCTTCGATGAAAGAGGTGAAATAGCAGGTGTTGAAGATGCTTTTATTTATTTCAATAACATTGCTAATCAAGAATTTGATTTAATGGTCGGACAATATCAGGTTGCAGATCCAATATTCAAGAGAGAACTAAGACCAACATTTGAGGATTACTGGGCTTATAAAATTAAACCAGAAAAATCAAAAGCAGATTTGACTTATGATCGTGGTTTAATGTTAAATTATACATTACCAACCGGTACCGATTTGTTTGCCTCTGTTCTTAACGGCAACGGAATAGGACCTGCAAGCGATTTCGGTTTCGATGATGATGCCTATAAAAACTTTTTCTTCAGAGTTGCACAATCAGTGAGTGATAATATTTCAATTGGTACTCTTGCATATCTTGGTAAAGAAAGTCGAGTGGAACCTGCCGGTAAATTCATTAACAATATAAATATGTTTGGTGCTGATTTCAGTCTTGAATTTGAACCATTCGAGTTAAGTGGACAGTTTCTTTATAGAAAAGATACAAATCCTGACTTCACTGAAACCGAACATTCACAGATTGCTCGCGGGGGATTTGCCGAACTAATGTATGCACCGGAAGGTGATAAAAGCAAGTGGTATTTATTTTTGTTGTATAATAAAATCAAATCTGATTATTTCAATTATCACTCAATAGCAGGTAACTTTAGTTATCTGCTTGCCAGAAATTTAAAATTAATGTTTGAATATGGTTACGATTTAGAAGCAAAATCAAATAATATTACTATTGGTTTCGTAACTGCTTTCTAATGGAAATAAAAATGGGGCTATCTTAATTTTAGTTAGCCCCACTTTATAGTATGAGCAAATGTATAATTAATAAATTTCGAGATATTTATCCAATTCCCACTGAGTAACCTGTAATCTGAATTCGTCCCATTCTTTCATTTTTGCTTCAAGGAATTTTGTATAGGTGTGTTCACCTAAAGTTTGCTTCACAATATCGCTTTTTTCCATTTCTTTTATAGCTTCCAGTAATGAGTTTGGAAGTGTATCAATCTTTAATGTTTTCAGTTTACTATCATCGAAATGGTAAACATCTTCTTCAACTGCAGCAGGAGGAATTAAATTTCTTTTGATGCCATCAAGTCCAGCTTTAAGCATTATTGCAAAAGCGAGATAAATATTGGATGCAGGATCCGGGCATCTTAATTCAATTCTTGTTGAATTAATTTTATTTTTGGATATCTTTGGAACCCTGATCAATGCTGAACGATTTGTTCTTGCCCAGCAAATGTATACGGGCGCTTCATATCCAGGCACTAACCTCTTATAAGAATTTACCGTAGGTGAAAGGATTGCCGACATTCCTTTTATGTGTTTCATCAACCCAGCGATAAAGTTGTATGCTTTTTTCGAAAGTTGGTATTTATCTTTGGAATCATAGAAAATATTCTTTCCTGTTTTTATATCAAACAAACTTTGATGCACATGCATGCCTGAGCCGTTAACTCCCATAAGCGGTTTTGGCATAAATGTGACATGTAAATCGTATGGCTGAACAATTGCTTTCAATACAAATCTTAATGTTGAAGCATTATCGGCAGTTTTAAGTGCGTCTCCATATTTAAAATCAATCTCGTGCTGACCAATTGCAACTTCATGATGCGATGCTTCTACATCTATTCCAAATTTTTCCAGTGCAACAATCATCTCGCGTCTTAAATTGTATGCCTGATCCGTTGTTAAATCAAAATAACCCGCTTGATCATGTGGTAATGCGTGTAATCCATTTGACCTTCTGAAGATAAAAAATTCAAGTTCAGGACCGGTCATAAACTCGTAACCCATTTTTCTGGCTTCGGCAACAACTTTTTTAAGTATATATCTCGGATCACCTTCGAATGGAGTACCATCGTGATTATAAACATCACAGATGAATCTGGCAGTATTACCATCAGGTGAGTTTAACCAGGGCATTACTGCGTAAGTTGCTATGTCTGGCTTTAAAAACATATCGCTTTCATGAATTCGAGCAAAACCCTCAATTGATGAACCATCGAACCAGGTACCATATTCCAATGAATCAGCAAGCTTGCTGGCAGGTATTGTTAAACTCTTAACAATGCCATAGAGGTCGGTAAATTGCAATTGTATAAACTTTACTTTATCTTTTTTCAGTTGCGCAAAAATTTGTTCTTTCATAGAATTTTATCCATATTTAATTGAATTTTTTATCTATTATAATTATTCTTACAACAAATGTCAAATTGTTTAAAAACTTGAAAGGGTAGATTTATGAAGATTTTAAAAATGTTCGTTTTTCTCCTTATTCTTTCACTAATTCAAGGAAATATTATGAGCAAAGATTTAGGCATTAAAAAGAAAATTTTGAAGAATGGACTTGAAGTTCTGGTAATTGAAAATCATTCAGTTCCGTTAGTGACGATCGAAATTTGTGTTAAGAACGGTGCTTTTACTGAACCACCCGAATATAGTGGTTTATCACATTTGTACGAACATATGTTCTTTAAAGCAAACCAGAAAATTCCAAATCAGGAAGCATTTCTCGAAAGAACTCGAGAGTTGGGAATTATCTTTAATGGGACCACCGGTAATGAAAGGGTGAATTATTTCTTCACCTGCCCAAAACAAAATTTAGAACAGGCAATCGAATTTATGCGTGATGCAACCCTGTATCCACTTTTTGATCAAAATGAACTTGAAAAGGAAAGACCTGTTGTTATAGGTGAATATGACAGGGCAGAATCGCAACCACCATATCATCTTATGGTTGCTGTAAATAAGAAACTCTGGGGTGAACATTATAATCGTAAAAATGCACTGGGTGAAAGGAGTACAATACTTGCCGCCACACAGGAACAAATGAGAACAATTCAAAAAAAGTTCTACATTCCAAATAATTCTGCACTATTGATTGCAGGAGATGTAAGAGCGGAAGAAGTTTTTAAACTTGTAGAAAAATATTTTTCAGAGTGGAAAAAGAGTGAGGATCCTTTTATTAAAAATCCTCCTGTAACTTTTAGACCGCTTGATAAACCGGAAACGATTATTATTGAAAAGCAATTTCCAGTTCCTGTTTGTATGGTTGGATTTCACGGACCTGATACAAAACGCGATGTAAAAGCAACTTACGCTGCAGATGTTTTTTCGAATATCTTAAATCAGAAAACTTCCAGGTTCTATAAAAACCTTGTAGAATCTGGATTGATGTTGGGGATTAATGTCGGATATCAAACCGAACAAAATGTTGGTCCAATAATGTTTTTCTTCCAATCAACTCAGGATAAACTTAAAGATGCTATTAAAGCTCTTGGTCAGGAAATTGAAAATTTTGATTCTCCAGATTATTACACCGATGAACAACTCGAAACAGCTATAAATACTATGGCTGTTGAGGAGATTTATTCCAGAGAATCTACTTCCAGCTGGGTTCATAATGTCAGTTACTGGTGGGCTATTGCTGGATTGGATTATTATGAAAATTATCTTAAAAACCTGAAAAGAGTAAGCAGGGAAGATATTAATGATTATGTGAGGAAGTATATAAAAGGAAAAAATTATGCTATTGGTGTTTTAATCTCTGAAGAAGCAGCAAAAACTATTGATTTAAAAGAAAGCGATCTGCTGTTAGGAACATCAGCTATTGAAAAAAGTGGAAAATAAAAGGAAAGGAGCTAAAAATGAAAATTATAACCAAAATATTTTTACTCTCTATTTTAATGTTAAACCAAATATATGCACAAAAGGATGTTAAAGAAATGAATATTGATGGTGTAAAAGTCATATTTAAACAGGCAGAAAATGATGTTGTTGCATTTAGAATGTTTATTAAAGGTGGTACTACAAACCTTACAAAAGAAAATGCAGGAATTGAAAACTTCGCACTTAATGTAGCTACTACCGGAGGTACTGAAAATTATCCTAAAGAAGAATACAATAGAATTCTTGAAAAACTCGGTTCAAGTATATCAGCAAATTGTGCTAATGATTTTTCTGTAATCTCAATTCGTTCGATTAAGGATAATTTTAATAAAACCTACGAGCTTTTTCAAGATGTTATTCTGAATCCGGCATTTGATAGCAGCGAAGTCGAATTAACTCGTGAACAATTAATCAGTTCTATCAAAACCGAAGATACCAACCCGGATGCTCTTATTAGAAAAGAAATGATTTTATGGTTTTATCAGGACCACCCATATTCAAATCGCTGGATAGGAAATCTGGATAATGTAAATAAATTTACAAGAGATGAACTGGTAAACTATTATAAAAATCTAATAGTTAAATCTCGCCTTTTATTTGTAATAGTAGGCAAACTCGATATCAAGGATGTTGAAAATAAAATCTCGAACTTGTTAAGTAAAATTCCCGCTGGGAGTTATCAGGAAGCTGAGCTTCCTGTGCCAGCTCGTGCTAAAACTGGCGGATACCATATAGTGGAAAAACCAATTCCAACTAATTACATTATGGGTCAGTATTTACTACCACGTATGAATGAAAAAGATTATTATGCAGCTCTACTTGGTCATTCGATTTTAAGGGATCGGGTTTTCGAAGAAGTTAGAACAAAGAGAAATTTGAGTTATGCACCCACAGCAGCTGTTGTTACAGAAAAAACCTCGACAGGTTTCATCTATGTATCAACTACAGATCCTGATTCCGCGATTAAGGTTATGCTTGCCGAATTAGATAGATTAAAAAAAGAACCAATTCCGGGAAAAGAGTTGAACAATCATAAAATGCGTTTCATTACTATGGATTTTATGCGACAGGAGACAAATGCAATGCAGGCAGGCGCCCTTGCTGCTGCTGAATTGTACACCGGCGACTGGAAAAATGCTCAAAAATTAGTCGATTATATAAATGAGGTTACTTCCGCTCAAATTCAAGAGATGGCAAACAAATATATCAAAAATCTTTCGTTCGTTTATGTAGGAAAGAAAAAGAAAGTAACAGAAGAACTTTTTAACTATAAATGAGAATCATTATGAAGAAATTAACAGGATTGATACTCGTACTTTTTATTTTACCTTTTACACAATCTCTGTATTCTCAAAATAGTTTCGTTCCTGATTGGGTTAAAGATGCGATATTTTACCAGATATTCCCTGAGCGCTTTTATAATGGTGATACAACTAATGATCCACCAAATGTTGAAAACTGGAGCGCAGATCCAAAATATTATAACTATTTTGGTGGCGACCTTCAAGGTGTTATTCAGAAACTTGATTATATTCAGAGTTTAGGCGTAAATGCTATTTACTTTAACCCAATCTTTGAATCAAATTCAAACCATAAATATCATACTAAAGATTATTTTCAAATTGATGATAACTTCGGTGATGATGAAACTTTCAAGAAATTGATTGAGGAATGTCATAAAAGAGGTATAAGAGTTGTAATTGATGGAGTATTTAATCACACAGGTATAGATTTTTTTGCTTTTCAGGATATTGTTAAGAACGAGAAAAACTCTCGTTATCTGCACTGGTATAAAGTGCATAGTTTTCCTGTTCAACTTCCGCCTGCAAAACCTAATTATGAAGCATGGTGGGGAATTGGTGATTTACCGAAATTAATGACCGATGAACCAGATGTGCGAAAATATCTATTTGATGCTACTCGTAAGTGGACCGAAATGGGGATTGATGGTTGGCGTTTGGATGTACCAAATGAAATGTCGCACGATTTCTGGATTGAATGGCGTAAACTTGTAAAATCAATCAATCCAGATTGTTATATCGTTGGCGAAATCTGGGAAGATGCCTCTCCCTGGTTAAAAGGTGACCAGTTCGATGCTGTAATGAATTACCTTTTTAGAGACGCAGTTAACTTATATTTCGTTTTTAACAAAATAAATATTCATCAATTTGATTCCATACTTTCTATCCCAAGAAAATATCCTCTTGAATCACAATATGCTTTACAAAACCTGTTAGGAAGCCACGATACCGAAAGATTTCTCACCCTCACGGGTGGCAATATAGAAAAAGTAAAGCTTGCGGTGCTTTTTCAAATGACTTATATCGGTGCACCAATGATTTATTATGGTGATGAAATTGGAATGATGGGCGGTAAAGATCCAGATTGCAGAAGAACTATGCTCTGGGATACACTCCGTTGGAATAGAGATCTACAAAATTACTACAAAAAACTGATCAATATTCGAAACCAGTTTCCTTCTTTGAGGAGAGGAAACTTTAATACAATTCTCAAGGATCAAAAAAACAATATTTATGCATTTACAAGAGAAATTCAAAATGAAAAAGCTATTATTATTTTAAACAATTCAAATGAATGCAAAAATCTCAAATTGATATCACCATTTAAAAGTGTCAAAACATGGAACGATGTACTGAGTCGAAAAAAATATAAACAGGAAAATACAATTATCAATATTAAAAACATCCCACCTATGAATGGAATTATTTTAATAAGCAGGAGATGATATGAAGAACAAAGTTTTGATTTTTATTTTAACTGTGATCTGTATACACAACATTTTTTCTAATCCGTCGGATAGTATAACAGTAACTTTCAGAACTTACCAGCCGGTATCACCACTTGTATATGTTCCAGGCGAATTCAACAATTGGGGACCAAATACCGGTGGCGTAATCAATCCTGGTGCACCTTCACAAATGACTTATGATAATACTTTATCAGCATGGGTTAAAACTTACACATTTAAGATAAAAGATCCATTAGATACGCGACGAAAAATGGCAGATTCTATTTTTCAGTATAAATTCAATCGTGGCGGAACTATTGATGGCTGGTATAGCGATCCATTGAACCCTGAAACCAATCCATCTGATTATAATAATTCTGTGTTCAGGATGACGCGCTTGTTCTGGTTCCAATATTATGCATTTGAAGTTTCACAACAAATTACAAGAATTACAATTTCACTTATTCATGCAAATAGCGATTCGATTACTTCAATTTTACTATCAACTGCTCAAACAGAATCTTCCCCAAGAACTACAATTGATGTTACTCAATACTTCGATACACAAACAAGGATTTTAGATTATACATTGAGTTCTCCAATACCAAAATCATATTTTATTCGACTGGTAGGATATAATGATAAAGGTGATTCCGTAGTTTATAAAAGAGGTGGTTATGTGATTCCGACATTACCTATGCCTGCTTATGTAAAGCATGGGGTTACACTACCAAGTTCAGCATCAAATGATTCGACATCATTTCGTATATTGGTTCCAGGCAAGGAGTATGTGCTTTTGCGTGTTGCACCTTTAGGACAACAACCTTCAACTGCACCTCCGATTGTAATGCGCCGAGCTACTCTAAATAATGAATGGTGGATTAATGTTAAGCTTCCGAAAGGCACTTATGAATATTTATACGAAATAGAAAATGGTAAACTGATTTATGATCCATGGGGTAGATGGAATGGCACAAATGGTAGTAGATTTTCTACAGATTCAACAGGTTTAACAGCTGATGATTATGTTTGGCAGAACATGGATTTTCAACGCCCACCTTTGAACAAACTTGTAATTTACGAACTTAATGTTGGTGAGTTTGCTGGTGGAAAACTAAATTTAGGTGCTGGTGAAGCAACTTTCCTGCATCTGATAGAGACACTACCATACCTGGACTCACTCGGAATTAATGCAATTGAATTGATGCCAATTACTGATTATGGCTTAATTGGGAAATCTGGTTTTTCCTGGGGTTATGATGTGAATTCGTACCTGTCGTTAGAACCTGGATATGGTACACCACGAGATTTTAAAACTTTTGTGGATTCAGCTCACGGAAGAGGTATTGCTGTGATTGTTGATGTAGTATTTAATCATTTGAATGAAACCAGTGCACTATGGCAAATGGCACCAAATGAAGATATTAATCCATATTTCAAACGCTGTAATCAGCTTAATTACAATGAGGATCAATTATGTTTCTTCAAAGACCTGGATCACTGGGCAGTTGAAACTCAGGAGCTGGTATATACCGCACTCAAAATGTTTATTGACGAATATAAAGTTGATGGATTCAGATATGATTTGACGCAGGGTATTGGTTGGAACATCAGTGAACCAACAAAGGGAATTTTAGGGTGGGCAAATAAAATTCATCAGGAATATGGCGGTAAAATTTATCAAATTGCTGAACATTTACCGGAAAGTCCAGCACTTCTTTATTATAGCGGGCTTACAAGTGGCTGGCACGATAGTTTTAGAGATGAAATTTTCTGGGAAGTGATCTATAAAAATCGTTCATTATCCACTTTTGAAAATTTGATAATTGATTTAGGTGCGTATCCAGGTAACGATAGTCCTTCTTCGCCTTCGAGATATGCAAATCGAACCGAACCTGTTAATGCTACTGTAAATCACGACGAGCAATCCTTAATTTATGAGATGATTACATTTCAGGGTGTTCCACTCGAACAGGCATTGATAAGAGATAAACTTTATGGAACATTTATCTTCACATCGCTTGGTATTCCGATGTTGTGGCAGGGAATGGAATTCAGTGCGCCTCGTGGTTGGCAAAATGATAATGAAAAACTCTCCTATAGACCTGTTGAATTTTATCTCTATCCATCAGATCGAGGTCAATCACACTACCAGTATTACAAAAAACTGATATTCCAAAGGTTAAACAATCCTGCACTTTTCAGAGGTGAGCTGCGTAAACTTTATAGATATGAAACACAGAGGGTGCTGGTATGGGGATTTGAAGACACATTATCAGGTGCAATGGTAATGTGTATAGCAAATCTGGGCACAACACAACAAACAATATTAAATGTTCCCTGGTTGGCTATAGGTGAATGGTATAATATTTTTGATCAAAGTATATTTACTGTTGATGCAGTTCCTGTTCCTTCATTTGTAATAGACGGTTATACTGCAAAAGTATTTTCTAATAAACCTGATAGTGTACTGTTAAATGTTAAAGATTTTATCGTGGAAGTTCCTCAAAAATATTATTTACATCAAAACTATCCTAACCCATTTAATTCAGTGACAACTATTAATTACGATTTACCTGAAGACAATAATGTAAAAATTGTTATTTATGATATGCTTGGTAGAGAGGTTTCAAAATTGATTGATGAGTATCAAAGTGCTGGATATAAATCTGTAAAATTTTATGCAGATAATTTACCAAGTGGTGTATACTTTTACAGATTGCAGGCAGGTAAGTTTACATCAGTGAAGAAAATTCTTTTGATAAAATAATTTTCAAATTACGATTTTTGATTTGTCAATTTCTTCCAAGCCGGTTCTTCCCTGAGAAGAATCGGCTTTTCATTTTAGATTTTTGATTATGATTAATTTATGATTATATTGATTTCGGTTTGTGAGAATTATGAGATATTTATCCTACCCAAATCCTGAAATATCCCCAAAAACTCGCAAAATGACCATAAAATAAACATTCACTTATATGAAAGAAAAAAACATTTTACGCGATATTTTTGATACAATTGAGGACGGCGTTCTAATTCTTGATGATAAATATATTATCGAACTTGTAAACCAAAGCTTTCTTGATTTGTTTAAAATTGATAAACTATCTTTAATTGGAAAATCATTTTTTGAAATTCTGGATAAGTCTCTTGATAAAATTGAAATTCGGAATATTTTCAAAAATTTAAAACTGAAGAGTGATAAAATTAGTAAATTCAAGTTTCAAAAATCTATACCCTCATTTGGCGAACGGGTAATTGTACTAAACGCTCGGAATTTATCATCAGAGTTTTTCCCATCTCATATATTTCTTGTTTTTCAAGATATAACCGAATCGGAACATCATAAAATTAGAATTCAGCAAATTGAAAAACAACTAATTACTGCACAAAGATTAGAATCAATTGCGCTACTATCAAGCGGCATTGCTCACGATTTAAATAACATATTTGGAATCATCCTTGGTTTTTCAGATTTATCCATGAAAACCATTGGTATGAATCATCCTCTATCGGAAAACTTGTTAAGGATAAGTGACTCTGCAGTTAAAGGTGCGCAAATAACTCGCCAGCTTCTGGCGTTTTCTCGGAAGCAGCTCATTTCACCTCAAGATGTGAATTTGAATGAGATTATTCAAGAAACACTTAAATTGCTTATAAAAACTTTAGGTGAGCATATTGAATTAAAATTTATTCCTGAGAAAAATCTTAGAACTGTATATGCTGATCCAATTCAAATTGAACAGGTTCTAATGAATCTTTGTATTAATGCAAGAGATGCGATGCCGGATGGAGGTCAGTTAATAATCGAAACATCAAATATAACTCTTGAGCAGGAATATGTAGATACGCATATAAGTGCAAAAGTGGGAGAATATACATTGCTTACAGTGACTGATACTGGCGAGGGGATGAGCGAGGAAGTAAAAAACAAAATTTTTGAACCTTTCTTTACCACCAAAGAATCCGGACAGGGTACTGGACTGGGATTGTCAGTCGTTCACGGAATTGT
Organism: Ignavibacteriota bacterium; assembly: GCA_003327435.1. Classification (GTDB taxonomy): domain Bacteria; phylum Bacteroidota; class Ignavibacteria; order UBA10030; family BY39; genus BY39. Next base: position 138,943 of record QOQV01000003.1, on the reverse strand, counting down.
TTATCAACATAATGGATTTATCAATGTTTATAGTGAAGTTGGAAAAGGTACTTCTTTTAAAATTTACTTTCCATCAGTTAAAAGACCGGCGGTAAAAAAAGTCGAATTCAGAAAAGAAGAAGTTGTAGGAGGGAATGAAAAAATATTGCTTGTAGAAGATGAAAAGGGATTGAGAGAAATGTTAAAAGCAACTCTGGAGAATTATGGCTATTTTGTGATGAGCGCAGAGAATGGGGAAGAGGCACTAAAGATTATATCAGAGTGTGGAGATAAGATAGATTTAATCATTTCGGATGTTGTAATGCCCAAAATGAGTGGGAAGCAGTTATATGAAAAATTAAAAGAATCCAGTTACAAGAAACCTTTCCTATTCATAAGTGGTTACACACAAAATGTAATTCATCACAATTTTATTTTAGATCCAGGGATTGATGTATTGATGAAGCCATTTACACCTGCTGAGTTAGGAAAGCAAGTGAGGAGTTTGTTGGATCGGAAAATTTAGAATGTATCAAAAAGTTGGATATATTTAATTTAAACAATTATTTAAACTTCGAGAAGTACTCTTCTACCTCTGCTTTTAGTTCGATACCAACTCTTTCGAAACAATTTAATAATTCTGAATAAGTGCCTTTGCCCCCAAGAAAGTCCCAAAATTCATCAGCTACCTTTAATTCATCATCTAAATCCAGCATTCCCTTTAAAGTCCATCTTTCATAAGGTTTTGGTTCATAAGGGTTGTAAGGAATAGCAATATAAGAATGGACATTTGCATCTGGATGTTTTGATAAATAGATTGCTACCCATTCTAATAAGGTCCTCTTAAAATCTTTGAAATTGCTTATATTGGGTTTCACTGTTTTTAATTCAAATAAATGGATAGTTCCATCCTTACTTTTAACAAATAAATCTACCTTAACGGTTTTTAACTTGTTCAATTTGCCAGAAACAGCAACTTTTCTTATCCTTTCAATTTCTTCAATTTTATTCGGATTTTTTCCTGTCGTGAGTTCATTCATTATATGTTGGATTTCAAGTTGTGCATGTTCACTTATTGTATCACCTACCACAAATTGTTTTTGTGCAAGAGGGAATTTTAAAGTTGCCAGTGTTTCAGCCACAGGCTCAAAAATAGAAGTGCCAAAAGTAGTATTTAAGGATTGAATAAAAGAATACAGCGCCATTTTATCTTTACCCAATAACCGATAATGAAATGGCATATTACTTGTTTCTGGCTTGTATGTTTTAAATTTATTTCTAAGATTCTCTCTTATTGTATTTTCAATCTTATTAATTTGTTCTTTTGTAAGTGGCATTTTATTTTTCTTTTAAATGAAATATTGATTCAGAATAAGGTGTGTCTCTGTCTTTTTCCACTCGGCAAAGAACAGGGCGTTTAAACTCATTTACGATTTTCATTCCAGATAATTCTGCAATCTTTTGATAAAGATTAAATTTATCATTCGCGACCAAAAATACATCATAGTTGTCTTGAAGATATTTTTTGCAATTCACAAGAACTTCGGTTATACCTTTAATATAAGAATTCCTTTGTTCTTCACCTTGACCCTTTGATAAAGGGCCTATCTCTAATTCGTCTTTTCGTTCAAAACCAAAGATCTCGTAAGCATAAGCATGTTGTTCATGATAATCAATTAGTCCAACATAAGGTGGACTTGAAAATATTCCTCTTATTTTTTGTTTTAATAAAATTTCTGCAAAATCTGGGTTTTTCTTTTTAATTTCCTCATAAATATCTATGGTTCTACTATCTCCTGTCAAACACACCTGAAATGTATCTGACCTTAACTTATCAAATTCTTTAAGACGATTTAAGGTGTCTCTTGTGTAAAAATCCCACCATTTTGTTATAGAAAAGATCGGTTTGCAGATTTTTACATGTTTTTTGCAATAGTAAGTGGTGGTAACTGGCTCTTTTAAGGTAGCTAGGTCTGCATGAGTCGTTGCTCTACAAGAGCGAACGGTTCTACTTAAAATTATAGTAGAAACTTTCTTTGCATCTGTGTTATCTATTCTTTTTATTTCTTGTGATAAAAAATCTATTTCCTTTCTCACAGGGTCTAAAAACCAATTATCTAAAAAAGTTTCTTTTTTATCCTGATCTATTTTTATGTGATATCTTTGTATCAATTTATTATAAATAGGAAGAAATTCTTTTTCTCTCTCTTTTGAATATTCAATTTCATTAATTGTTCCATTGGCAACTTTTCTTTTGTATTCGGGTGATGGAAAGTATTTTGTATTAAATTTTGCAAGTTCGGACAATAATTCTTCTTCAAAAATAATATTATTCTCTGTTTTTTGAAATTCTTTTAATTTTAAAGTTAATTTATGAATTGTATCTGCAATTAAACTTATATTATGTTTTTCAACTTTTACATTGGAAATCAAAACATTAAAAGCAGAAATATCTATTCCTATGGCGTGCATTCCTAATTCGTTTGCCTGAACTAATGTTGTTCCGCTTCCGCAAAATGGATCTAATACTATATCACCTTTATTAAAGTAAACCTCTTTTTTAAACTCATCCGTATGAGAATCAAGAAAATACTCCACTAACTGTGGAATAAATTTACCTTTGTATGGATGTAACCTATGGACATGCTTTGTTCTTTCTGCTTCTTTATATTGAGCAAAAGAAAGATGCCAATTAATATCCTTTCCTAATATCTGTTTCCACTCTTTTTCTCTGGAAAATGAATTATAATAATTTTTTAATTCCTCTATATTTATAAATAGATTTCCATTATTGCTATATTTTTTTATTTTCCCATACTGAATTAAATATGATATATTGGAAACAGTAACTTTGCGTTTTAAATGTTTAGAAGCCCAAATACTTGCCTCTTTTAAGTTCATTAGGTTTTTATCATCATCCTCAAATATTGTATGCTGGTCCATAATTTAATGTTAATTTTAAAATTATTATAGATTATAAAACTAAAATAGTTGTATGTTATTTTCCGTTGAGTATTTTTAAAAACTTCAATTTAAATTGTTATCTTTTAATAATTAAACAAAATTTAATTTCAAATACAAGAATTCAATAGTAGTTTAATTTATATTTCACAATCCTGGATAAAAAAATTTCCACTTTGTAATCCTCATCTATTTTTAATATATTTAATGAAAAATTTTAGAACAAGGATACTATGCCAACTTATACATATAAATGCAAAAAATGTCAGATAGAATTTGAGAAATTCCAAAATATTAATTCAGAACCGCTTAAAATATGCCCAACCTGCAATACCGAAACCCTGGTCAGAATTATTGATGGTGGTGCTGGACTAATTTTTAAAGGCAATGGTTTCTATATTACTGACTACAAAAATTCTAACTCTTCAGGTTCAGATAAAAAAGGCGATAAGAAAAAAAACGAAGTTAAAAAATCCTCTGAATCAAAAAATGAAATAGGGAAAACTTAAAAAGCATTCTCTATGTGCTCGATAATTGGATTCCCTTTTTTCCATTTTATTGAAATTACATCAAATCGAGCTTCAACATCTGAAATGTTTTTTTCATAGAAATAGCCTTCAGCAACCTTCCTTAGTTGTTTTCTTTTGTTAGGTGTAATCGAGTCCTCTGGTTCTCCATACTCCTCTGAACTACGAGATTTAACTTCCACAAAAACTATCACACCATTATCTTCAGCAACTATATCTATTTCTCCACGCTCAAAATAAAAATTCCTATCAAGAATTTTATATCCCTTCTCAGTTAAAAACTTTTCAGCGATTTGTTCTCCGCTTGTCCCTTTTTTCCTTGTGTTCTTCATAATTTATGAAGTTTAAAACTTTTCCGATGAATATCTGTCAAACCAAATTTTTTGATTGCTTCAATGTGTTCGCGTGTTCCATAACCTTTATTGCGAGCAAAACCGTAATCAGGATACTGTTTATCGTATTGAACCATAATCTCATCACGAATTACCTTTGCTACTATTGAAGCGGCAGCGATTGTGTAACATCGTGAATCACCATCAACAATTTTTTTTGCAGGTATATTCAACTCAGCAAAATAAGGTCCATCAACAAGTAAATAATCAGGTGTTGGTATTAGTTCTTCTATTGCTTTGTGCATTGCACGAAATGTAGCATTCAGTATATTTATTTCATCGATGATTCTATTATCAACTATTCCAATTCCTATGCTTAAAGCTTTTGACTTAATAATTTCGAAAAGCTCATATCTTTTTTTTGCCGAGATAGTTTTGGAATCTTTAATTCCATCCAATCTTAGATGACGGGGAAAAATTACCGCAGCGGCAACAACCGGACCGGCAAGTGGTCCTCTACCTGCTTCGTCAACTCCAGCTATAAATCGTTTCCCAGAATTCCATAACTCAGTCTCAAAAGTTAAATTCTCAATTGTGTTTTCAAAATCTTCTTTAGAATTCATTGATTAAACCAAAGTGTATTTTTGTTTGATTTAAATTGTCACCTTTCCCAAGTGCAAGAGAAATGCCTATTGTCCCAAGGGTTGTTCGTACTCTAATTCCAATACCATAACCAAGTTTGAAAGCTTCTGCTTTTTCGTTCGCTTCTGGTATTTTTCTATAATAATATCCCATATCAAAAAATCCATAAAAGAACGAACGACTGGCAAGCAGGAATCTGTATTCAAAATTCGACCAGTAAATTCGTGAACCTAAGAATTGATTCTCTCGATAACCTCGTAAAGTATTCGTTCCGCCTAATCTATACATATCACTGATTTCAATTCTGGAACTATTTACCTGCTTTCCATGAATGCTCAACATTATTACTTGTTTAGGTAATATCGACTTGTAAAATTCTAAATCCAGACCGTAGCGTTGTACCGAAATTGACTGAGATAATAAATAAATTTTTTTTCTACCATAAAAATAATCATTTTTATAAAAAATTCCACTTGTTGGATTGTAAATATAGTCGCGGGTATCGTATTGTAATTCGAAACCTAATGAAAGAATACCACTATTAAATAATTGAGTTCTGTTTGAAGTGTTTGATTTTATAATGTTTTCCTGACTAATTATTGTGCTGGCAGAAAATAAATCGCTTATCATAAATTCGGTTTTCAATTCAGCAAATCGCTTTATGTAAGTTGTATCTTGCTTACGCTGAAAAAAAGTGCCTTTTAAATTTATAGGATAACCAATTAACCACGGTTCTGTGTATTTAATACCGATTTCCTGTGAAAATCTTTCATCCTTTGACCATTTGAAATTTAATTTTCTGGCTGTTCCAAATAAATTCCGCATGGATATTTCAGCAGTTCCAATAAAATAGCCATTTTCCTGTAAGCTACCTGGTAAGTAACCAATCAATCCGTCAAAATAATTTGCGTTCCCTTCCGTAAGCTTTATAAGAATTCCGGATGAGATGATATTTATACTTTCATTAGAACCATTCTTTTCTTTTTTTTGATTTGTATCTAAATTCTTAATAACAAATAGTATTGGTTCCTCAATATTTTCAAACAATTGCATTTTTTGTAGGCGGGTTGGAATTTTTTTAAATTTTTGGTGATTATAGATTTCTCCCGGGTTTATTCGCATTTCTCTTATTATAACGCTCGATTTTGTTTCTTTGTTACCTTCGATTTTAACCTCATCAATTTTTGCTCTTCCTTTTTCATCAATTTCAAGTTCGATGGCGATTGTTTTGTTTGAATCATTAAGTTGAATACTATTAATTTTTATTGTCGCCCATGGGAATCCATTGGTCTCATATAATGACAGAATGTTTTCAATGTCGGATTCTATTGTGTTTTTATTCAGGCAAATACCAGGTTTTGTTTGCATTAAATTGCTTAGTTCATCTACATTGAAATAAGTATTTCCAATGATTGATATTTTATCGATGATATACTGTTTTCCTGGTGTTATTGTCATAAAAATATCTGCCGATGCGGAATCTTTTGTTATGGATATTGAGTCTAATACTATTTGGGCATCAAAATAACAATCGTTCTGGTAGAGCTGGTTAAGTTTTGCGAGTGTACTTTCCAGGATTTGATTTGAAATTGGGATATTTTGTTTAAGAGGAATGTTCTGGAGTAAATAATCTGTGTTAAATATATTGGTTGTTTGATAAATTAAAATATTTCGAGCTTTTGTTTCAGTGAAGGAAAAATTATGGTAAGTTGATAAGAAGAATACTGATAAAATTAGTATCGAGAATTTATTAAGCATTGAAGCATTTTAGATATTAAAATTTATCTTGTTCTTTGCCATATATCCCATATTGGAGTAACGAGCTTATAATCACCAAAACCGGATTCATCAACGAAAACAAATTGGCGATTCAGTTGGTAATAATACCAGACCTCATAGGGTTTTGAGTCAATATCGAATGGGTGTCTGTCCACATTATTCGGTGAGCCAAAAATTATAAATACCATACCCATATCTGTTTTCCATCCATCAATGTAATGTTTAAAATTTTTATTAGCGTATTCTACTCTTGAATAGTATTCTTCCATTAATTCATTTCGCTCGGTGTTAGGTGTTGGATCTTTTTTCTTCCAGAGCTCTTTAAATGCCGCAACTTTTTCATTTAAAGGTAACGATTTGATCCGTTTTAGCTCAGCTGCATCTTCGATATATATCATTTGATCAATTGCAGCATCAAGATCAACAATTGAAGTTGGCATACCTCGCCAGTGTATAGAAAAAGGTTTTGCAAGTGAATATTTAAATCTGAAATTTTCGTCAGTCGAATTACTAAAATTTTTCGGGGATAGTATTACATTTAAAATATATTCTCCTATTGGAAGTTCATTTGAATTTACTTTAAAGAAAATAGCGTTTTTTGTAGTTTGTAGTGGGTGAATTGATGTTCCACTTCGTATGACTTTTCTCTCATCTTTAAAAATTTCGTAATCTAATTGTAATGTATCGGCTGAAAGGTAATTGTAAACTTCTAAAAAGACATAAAATCCGCCCGGCAAGTCTACAACATTACCTGATATATTTGGTGATATAATCTTTTTTTCTCCTTCATATGTGAGTTTATTCAAAATCATCATATCAGATGCAGAGAATTTAGAATCATTATAATTTCTAAGCTCAATTGACTTCGTTGCACTTATGGATTTTTTTGTTTGATTATCCCTTATCTGAACTCTAATAAAATATTTGCCAGATGGTAATAAAAAAGATTGTTGACTAATTTTGTAATGCTTTGGCGATATGGTTTCTTCGTAGAATTCGGTTTTTACAGTTTCATTCCAGAGTTTTTCCTTTATGAGTTTTTTATTGGAATCAAGTAGTGATATGGTGAGTTCATAACTTGCTGTAAATGTAGGACCTTCCTTTAGAAAAAATATGTTTTCGTATGGTATTTGAATGTACACATCTAATCTGCTACCAGAACCGCTATCTGGTGCAAAACCCAGGAGGTCAAAATATATATTTGGTATATCAAGTTCAGCTGGTTTACGGGTTTCAACCTGAGCCATTAAATAAAAGTTTATAAAACAAATGAAGGTAAAAGTTTTTATTAAAAAATTCATAATTTCACTACTTTCTTTGTTTAGCTAATTCAGAAATAAGGTCGTATTCAAGATAATCAACGATTTTTACATCATAAAAATTTCCAATATTCAGAGAATCTACATTATTTATGATTACTTCATTATCTATTTCAGGTGCATCAAACTCTGTGCGCCCATATGCAACATCTTTAGATTTGGTATCAATTAATACTTTTATTTTTTTCCCGACAAACTGACTATTCTTCTTTAAGCTGATCTCTTTCTGTATAGTCATTAAAATATTCTTTCGTTCTTCTTTTATATCTTTCGGTATGGGATCACCATACATTTCGGCATATGTATCTTCTTCCATAGAATAAGTAAAAACACCCAATCTTTCAAATTCACTTTCTTCTACAAAGTGGGTTAGCTCATTAAATTCTTTTTCTGTTTCTAATGGGTAACCTACAATCAAAGATGTTCTGATCGCTACATCTGGAATTTTGTTCCTTATCTTGTCAATCAGCTTTCGTGTGGCATTTGAACTGATTCCTCGCCTCATCGATTTCAGGATTTTGTCAGAAATATGTTGGATAGGTATATCAATATATTTACAAATTTTTTCATTCTTATAAACTTGAAATAAATCTTCAGGGAATTTTGAAGGATAAGTATACATCAACCTGATCCACTCAATTCCTTTAATGCTTGAAATTTTTTCCAGCAGTTCAGCTATTCGCTTTTTTCCATACAAATCTAATCCATAATACGTTGTATCCTGAGCAATAATAATTAATTCCTTAACACCAAGCAATGCAAGTCGTTCAGCTTCAAGTAAAACTCTCTCAATCGGTTTGCTTCTGTATTTTCCTTTAATTAATGGAATTGCACAAAAGGAACAGGGGTTATTGCACCCTTCAGAAATCTTTAAATACGCATAGTGCTTTGGTGTTGTTAGATGTCTTTCTCCAAGCAGTTCATATTTGAAGCTTATGCCTAATTTTTCTGTAACTTCTTCTATTTTGTTTGCGCCAATGTACTCATCCACTTCTGGAATTTCTTTTCTTAATTCCGACATATATCTTTCTGACAGACATCCAATAACAACGATTTTTTTCAATTTGCCTGCTTTTTTCAATTGAACAGCTTCAAAGATTGCGTCCAGAGATTCTTCTTTTGCGTCTTCTATAAAGCCACAAGTGTTAATAACTAATATATCAGCTTTATGTGGGTTTTCAACGATTTTGTAATTGCTATTTTCTATCTGGCTAAGTAGTTCTTCTGAATCGACTGTGTTTTTAGCACATCCTAAAGTTACGACTGCTAATCTGTTATTCTTGTTCATATTATTATGAAAAAATTATAAAATCTAGATAAAGATATAGAACAGGCGAAACAAAAAGCAAACTGTCGAATCGATCAAGAAACCCGCCATGCCCTGGAATGATTGAAGCGGAATCTTTTACACCAGCATCTCTTTTGATTAAAGATTCAACCAGATCTCCTATCTGTCCAATAGTACCAATAACCAAACCGAAAATTAGAGCTTCAATAAGTGTTAAATATTCAAGTAAAACGTATTTGGCTAAAATTGATGCGACAATTGCAAAGATAAAACCTGCAATAGCACCTTCCCAGGTTTTTTTTGGACTTACTCTTTCAAAGAGTTTGTGTTTTCCAAACAACATTCCACCGAAGTAAGCCATTGTATCACAAATCCAGATTATACAAAATATTGAGATTACAGTATATCCGCCCCACATATATATTTTTTCTATATTTCCGTTTGTAAATGGTTCAAATATGTTGGAATATCTGTCTAATGGAAAACTATTCGGAATAAACAGCTCTCTAATTCCAACCAATGTACCCATAAATAAAGCAATATAAAAAATTCCAAACAGAGTGCTTGAGATATTCAGTATCGCACTCCCATTGTTACGGAAAAGTTCAATGATTAAAATTAACAAAATTGAAAGTATGAAAACTATCAATAGAAGCTGTGCCTGAGAAGGGAATGGGAGATAAACACCTTTTTGTAAAAAATAATTTATAGTTTGATATTCAATCTTGTTGTGAAAAAATGCAGCAACGATAAAAACACCTGATATAATTCCAGGAATTTTCTGAGGTTTTGCTCCTTTTATTTCTGTGATCCGATATAATTCTAATTGAGACATAATCGAGAATAAAAGTATCAGCAATAAAAAATAAAGGTCGCCAACAAAGGAGGCAGACAAAATTATAGGGATTCCTATTATAGCTGTAAGAGTCCTAATTGTTAAATTGCTAAGCTTCATTTAATTATCTTCTTCTTCTGAATTTTCTCCAAATAGATTAATTTGGTTCAGATATTCCTGAGCTTCCTTTAGGTTTGTTTTTTGTACCATCACATTGACTATCGCCATATCTCCTATTGTAACTCCGTAAGCATGATCTCGTTGAGAAAAGACCATACAGGGAATACCAGCGCCTTCAAGATTTGCTTTCACCATTTCAGCTTCGTATTCTAAATTTGTCGTAAAAATGACAACCCAATTTTCTGAAATTTTAATATGTTCATCTTTATTACAGAAGAGACGACCGTTATGTTCAACAGCACAGTCTGAACATACAGCTTTCCCGCATATCACACAACATCCTGTTGCTTCAACATCTGGATGAACTTCGCACATTATATCTTCTTCATCAGATAAAAATTCCGTTTGGATATATCCACAATGTGGACAGAAAATATTTTTATTTGGTAGAATATCTTCGCAATTAAAACAGATTAGTGGCTCAGATTCTTCAAGTGGTGAATTACAATCAGGACAAATTTTAATTCCTTCTTCATATTCATATCCACAAATTGGACAGTACGGCATATTATGCTCCTTCTATTGTTTTTGTACTTAAGTTTGAAATTTTTATAAAATAATACAATGAAAATAAGAAAATAAATCCAAAAAATGCAAAATTCATCAAAAGTAATCCAGATGATACATTATTTTCCTGAATTCCAATAAGGGTTTCATTCTCTTGATCAAAATATATTGAAATGACAGCAAAAATGTTATTGCAAAAATGTGCAAGTATCGGTATTATCAAACTATTTGATTGATAATATATAAATCCTAAATAAATGCCCATAATAAACAGAGGTATCAAATTAATCGGGTTTAAATGAAAAACACCAAAGATTAAGCTACTGAATAAAATACTTTTAATTGGATTAAGCGATTTTTCTAATGTATTTTGCAGAAAACCTCTAAAAACTGTTTCTTCAACAATTGATGGAACAAGAGCAACTGTAAACATTACAACCAGGAGTTCGGGAAAATTTTTTGCTCCCGCTACAAGCTTGTATGAGCTTTCAATACTATCTTTTAATTTTTGTAATAATTGTTGAAGATTATCTGGTAAAGGAATCATTTCCTGAAAATAGAGATATACCTGTAATATTTGTTGTAGTGAAAAAATACCAACTATGGTTAGAAAATATAACAATACTCTGGCGCCATTTACTTTTAAATAGCTTGAAACTTTGTGAGTTACAAATTTTGAGAATATTAATGCTGGAATCAGCAGTAAAATTATTTGACCGAATATGGTTATCAATCTAATTAAACCAACATTGGTTTCATCAAATTTGAATCCTACAAAAAGTAGAGTAATTATTCCACCAATTCCTTGATACATTACAAATAATATTGAGATTGCAAGTAAAGCGAAAAAAACTGGCGAGATATTATGTCGTTCAATGAAAGTTAATGGTAAAGAAGTTTCTTGCTTATCATTTTCAATATTTAGATTGTCTGAATTTGTCATTTCATCTTTTGCTTAATAATTGCTATGAATAGTGGAATCATAATTTCGTGATGACCTATAAAGTTATAACCTTTTCCTCCTTGCTGTGTAGGGCGAGTTACGATATTCATAAATGGTCTGTATTGTGGAATCATATCAAAATTTGCAGTTGAAAATTTTTTCACATTATAACCTAAATTTCTAACGACGGTAAGAGCTTTTAGAAAAACTTCAGGTAAAATTACGGCCGATCCGATATTTAAAACTACACCGCCATTCAAATCTTTTAATACATTGCAAAATATTTTGAAATCTCTAAAACTCATTTCTCCGGTCACAGCTCCGTCCATAGTAGGCTGTTGATGAATTATATCTGTTCCAATTGCAGCGTGAATTGTCACAGGAATGTTATTTTTATAACAGGTTGCAAGTATGCTGTTTTTTATATTTTTTGCTTTCTTCCTGATTAATTCTCTACCCAATGCACTTCCATAACCAATGTCTTCTGATACAGAATTTTTAAGGGTACCATTTATAAACTCACCGGTTTCGCGTGCCATGCCAAATTTTCCGTTAATTATGTTTTTAGCCACATCTTCAGATGTTTTACCAAAAAGGGTTGATTCAACATCGTGTATTGCTGCTGCACTGTTCATTCCTATACATGTGATTGTTTTATTTTTGATTAAGTCAACTAATAAAGGAGATAACCCAACTTTAATCACATGCGCTCCTATTAAAAAAATTCTTGGTCTATTATTATGTACTGCTTTCACAAAATCATCTGCAAATTCCAATAGCTCCTTTGCTGCAAGAATATCTGGAAAAGATTTTACAAATCCTGCAAAGTTTTGCCTTTTGGGATCAAATACTTTTGCAAAATCTTTTTGCCTTACTTTACTTTTACGGGATTTTATTGAATATGTTTTAATTTTGCTTAAATCAATTTGCTTTATTTTTGCCATTTATTTAACCCTTGCTTCGATTTCGCCAAGTATGCCTGAATATTTTGTAAGTTCAGCTGTAATTGAGCCAATTAGAATTTTCGATTTTACCATAACCGGAATTTTTCTTTTATCATCAGTTAACCATATGTGAAGCGTACCTTCGCTTTTGAATAAGCCTCCTTCCTGAATTATTGGTTCAACAATTATGCAATTGAATTTGCCAGCTTTAACTTCGACCTGTTGTTTACCTTTATACTTAACTTCAAGTGCGTAAATAGTGTCTTTAAAGAAATTTCGAAGAGTAATTTTTTGACCTGGCTTCATATGTGAAAAATCGAGTGTGCGGGTATAATAAAAAGCCGAAACTATGTCGTGAACATAGGGTTCGATTGGATATACACCTTCAGATGTTTTTGCTATGCTGCTTTGGTGATCAAATTCTGCTTCAAAATCTCTCTTGTATCGTCCTTCTCTAATATGTTGCTCAAACCGCCACGGGAAAATTCCTTCTGCATCTATAACCGATATGTATAAGTCTTCCACTTTGTAAAAAGTTGAGAAAAATGGTAATGAATTTACTCTGGATTCGACATAATAGCTCTTGCGACCGTTGTAATATTCGTAACTTGGTATGGAAAGGACAGCTTTTCCGGCAACTATGAAACCGTATCGCACGTCAAATTCAAGAATTTCACCTACATCAAAAGCTTCGTTGTTTATAATGTGGGGTGGAAGTTTTGGATTTTCTGAATTAGAATTGTCCGTTGCTGGTTTTAATGAATTTTGTGCATGTAAATTGAATAAAAAACTCATTAAAACGAGCGTTATTTTGAAGTATTTAAATTTTAACTTAAGCATCACAGCTTAATTTAAAAAAAATTTTACAGCTTCAAAAACTTCATCAACTGAAATTGAATCCATACATTCACATTTTTCAAGTTTTTTACATTTTTTACAATCGTCAGGTTTATTTTTAGGACTTAAAATTTTACATTTGTCGGTGTATGGTCCCCAGCGTTTTGCACTTAAAACCGGAATTTGAGGGTATAATCCAACAACTGGAGTTCCAACAGCAGCTGCAATATGCAGTGGTCCAGTTGAGTTCCCTACAAATACTTTAGAATGTTGTACAAGTGCGGCATATTCCATTAAAGTTAAATCGTATAAAAATGGTATTGATGTATTTCCAATCTCGTTTAGTAATTTTTTAATAATGTAGTTTTCTTTTTGTGTGCCGGTTAAAAGAATTTGAATATCATCAATGTCAGATAATTTTTTACACAATAATGCAAAATTAGTTATACTCCAGGAGCGTGTTGAACCACCAGTTCCAGGATGAACAACTACAAGTTTTTGCTTTCTGTTAATTCCGAGTTTATTTAGTTTTGTTAAAATCGAGTTTATATGTTCAGAATTTGGGATTAACCAGGGTGGCTTTATTGATGGAGGTTCAATTCCTAATGGTTTTAACAAGTTGAGGTTGTATTCTAACTCGTGCTTTTGAGCGAATTTTCTGTGTTCTTTTATTTTTATATTGAAAAGGAAAGAATAAAATCGATATGCTGTGCCAATTCGAATTGGAATTTTAGCAAGAGATAGTATTAATGCTAATCTAAATCTTGGAAAAACAGATATTGCAACATCAAAATTGTAAGATTTAATAACCTTAAGAAGTTGAAGAAAACCTATTTTGCGACCGTTATTATCATAAATGATGGTTTCATCAATGCTTTTATAGTTTATAGATAATTCTGATGTGTATTGACGAACCAGCATTGCGATATACGCATTCGGGTAAAATTTTTTAATAACATCAGCTAATGGTAGGGTTAGAACTACATCGCCAATTCTATCTGTCCTGACAATTAAAAATCTTTTGGGTTTTTCCATAGTTAATGACTACTGAAATATAAAAGAAACCATAGTCATTTCCAAAGGGAGGAATTACCTCACACTTATTAGTCTATTAATTTTATGACCAAGAACATTATAGATCTTTAAAGATACAAATGTAGTTTTAAGAATATCGAAGCGGATAGTTGGGTTAAATGGATTTGGAAAGTTTTAATATAAAGTGAAATCATCAGGAAGAGTAGTTCCCTCAATATTAGTATTCACACCATTTAAATCCCAACTTATAATTTTAGAGTGTATGTCCTAACCAATAGAATTTCTGTTATCCAGCTATGCAAAAAGAAGCTGAGAATTGTTTACAGCAAATATAGGTTCTATTGCGCTTATGATTGCTCAAGTATCTATGATAGTATAATTGTTAACCAATCGAGTGCTGTCAATCAAAATTATATCTTTGGTAGTAAGCTTGAAGAAATCCCTTGCGTAAATCTGTCCATTTGACAACAAAATTTACATTGGGTGACAGGACTATTGATGGGTAATGTTGTTCAGCACCAAATTGTGTATACTTGTTCACAAGAAAATCATCTTTGATAATGTTATTTACTTGTTTATAACGATATGTATCTTTTTTTTATTTAATGGAGGGTTCTATATTAATAATGTTTAAAATATTGCTATCTTTTTTGTATTGATAAAAATGAGATATAAAATTTTTGTTGCATTTTATAATCTCAGTTTTATCTTGAGAATATACAAAAGCAGTTATTATGAGTAATAATCAGAAATAGAGAAATAATAATTTTAAGTTCTTTTAAAAAATCATTTTATTTGTTTTTAATTTTTACTGAATTTCCTATTGCGTCCTTATGTACCATAAAAGTTAACATTTTCAGTTTAACATAATCTTCATGATAAAAATAGTAACCAGGATGGTTGTTGTTGCGTGCACTTGAGCCAGAATCTTTTATTAAATACCAATCTTTTCCATCCATTTCTTTGTATCCAATGAGATGAACCCCATGATCATCACCAGTTGTTCCGTTACTAAATCTAAATTGTCTTGCATTTTCGTCAATGTAATCTGATGGGATATCAAAAGTTGGTACAACTGCAATACCGGCATGACCTTCTTGGCCTGGTTCTGATACATCACCACCAATGCAAATTGTAAAACCTTCGCGAATTGCTTTTTTCAAAGCAGACATGAATTCATCAAGTGGTATATTATAATAATCCTTGCTGTGCCACCAGTTGTCAGGAACTTCAAATTCTATGTATTCATAATATGGCTTTTCCATTAATGATATTACTTCAACATAATCGTCGAGATTTAACCTGATGATTTTTTCAAAATACTCTTTTGGAGTCATTTTTTTACCATCGACGATAATCATATCAGGTGGTTCACCTAAATAGTGATTTAAAATTGCTTTGATTGTTTTTAGATTTTCTTCTTCATTCCAGGCATTGGAATTTTTTAGTCCTTGAAGATAACTATTCAACTCGTTAAACAATTTTGTATGGTCGTGAAACGGTTGACCACTTAATAATCCAGTATAAGCGTTTGCAGGAACAATTCCGTACTTTTTCCATATGCGAGGTACTGCATTTGATTCTGAACCTTCGGCAAAATTAGAATTTCCTCTTTCTTGAATAAACCTTCTGGCTTTTTCAACATATTCCCAGTAAACTGTGTAAAGCTCAGAAAGTTTAATCTCACGTTTTGTTAATCGATATATTTCAGATTCAAAGAATGAAGTAGCCGAATAACACCAGCACATCCCTGTGATTCCTTGTGAGACAGGCTTGTTGTGCCAGTATTTTGTGAAATCCTCTATCGACTTTGGTGCTTTAATCAAGTTAAAATCTAACTGTAGCTGTTTTTTAGTAGTTGTCTCTTTTTTGTAGAATTCGTTCAAAGCTTTTCTAACAGAATCCATAAATTCGTTTTTCGGTTCAACGAAAATCACCTTGTCGCGCCGTTCAACCTGCGCGTTCAAGGTTAAAGAAAGAACAATTGATAGTGCAACTAAAATAGAAAGTAACGCTTTCATCATAATCTCCTTTGTTGTTTAATAATTTTTTATTTGTATAAAGAGGTTAATGTCGTATAGGTATTTTTATTAGAATAAATTTTCAAGTGATTTAATTTCAGGATTGTACCTTTCATTATTAAATGATGTTGTTTTTAGATACGGAAATTATCAGATATAATCTAAAAGGTTTTAATCTATTAGTTTTTCTTTTACGCTTTTTATTTTATCTTCCATCGTTTGTTCTTTGTCGGTGCGAGTGCCTGTTCTGATTGATGCCGTTATTCGAGGTACTCCCATCTGATGTAATACTTCGTGACATTTTTTAATTGCATTAAATACATCGTCCCATTCCCCTTCTATATTTGTCCCATTAGCGTGAAGCTGAGTTTTAAGTCCAGCTTCTTTGAATATTTTCTCGCATTCAGCTATATATTTTGAAAGAGAAAGCCCTACCCCTAATGGGACTATACTGATATCAGCAATAACTTTCATTTATTAACTTTTCTTTGAGGTTATAACAGTTACATTACTGAAAATTCTTTTTACATCTTTGCTACCACAATGTTCACAGGGTGGTTTGGGATTTTTTTCATGTTCTTTTATGGATAAGGTTACTGTATATGTTTTTTTACATACGTTGCATTGATAATCATAGTTTGGCATAATTCTGTCTCCTATATAATTTCATTATAATATAAAATCTTGAAAAAAATTTTTCAAGTTCAGGAGACTTTGAGATTATTTAATTAAAATGACCTTTTTAGATAGAGCTTTTCCAGCTGATGTTAAACGGTAAATATAAATACCACTGGATATATAGTTATTGTTCTGATTTTTTCCATTCCACTTAACTTCGTAAAAACCCGGATTTTGTTCCTGCTCTACTAAAGTAGCTATTTCCTGGCCTAGTAGGTTGTATATTTTTAAACTGACGAAACTTTTTTCACTCAATTCATACTTTATAGTTGTTTGTGAGTTAAATGGGTTTGGATATGCATCGCTCAGATACAATTTTTCCGGTACTTTATTATATTCATATATATTTAAAATTTCATCAAATTTTTCTACTAAAACATATCTAATCATTTCTTGGGCGGAATCAAAATTCATATAGTATAACGGAAAACCAAGTAATACAAGTTTGTAATCTGTTCCCATATACTCAATTGCTACAGGTTTATTTTTTAAGCTTCCTATTAGTGAAGTTGAATCATAATAGGTATCATACTCGAAAGTTTCAGTTGCAGTTTCTGTGGCATATATTGCTTCAATATTTATAAGATGGAAATTATATATATCCAGAGTTTTTGTAGTGTCGACATAAATTGATGGGTAATAATCAACGATTGATTTGGCACCAATGAAACGGGTTAATGGTTTTTGTTCGACCCGTCTAATTTTAAAGTAATCGTAAATAAAATCACCGGGTAAAAAATCTTTTGGGTATGAATAGTTCTTTCCAAATGACTTTGTCGGACTATATGATGTTATTAATAATTTACCGCCATAATTAAGGTATTCTTTTAAAATATTTTGACTGTTTTGTGGGATAGAATAATCAATGAAATCGTTTCCATGCCAGATTACTGTTGAATATGCCCCGAGGTCTGCTAAATTTATTGATTTTTCTTTTGCTATATCGTATTGTTTAAAATTAAAACCATGTAGAAGATTATTATAAAATTCATCTACTTGAAAATCATCTGGATACATAAGGATCCCACTGCTATCGTAAGTCTCGTCAACAACTAATATTCCGTATGCTAACGAAACAGCCCTCGAACGCACTACCTGTGAATAATTGCTTTCATTCAAATCTTGATCAACAGCTGTTATTTTATAATAATAGTAATTATCTGACACAGTATTCGAATCTATAAAATATCCATCAGTTAATATCTGAGTGTTTACTTTCACATAGTCATTATTTATATCGCTCGCTTTATAAACATTGTATCCTAAAATATCTAACTCAGAGTTAAGTACCCAATGTAGCTCTACATTGTGCCATTTAGAAAGTGCAATAACATTTTTTGGTTCTCGTGGTATACTTTGTGGAGTAGCGGTAATTTCCCTAACAAAGCTTTCATAACCATTATGATCAACTGATGTTACTCCAATGTAGTATTTCCTTCCTTCTTCCAAATTTGTCAAAATATAAGAATTTGTGTCTGTAAAATAGGAACTATCATATACTCCCGAAAATTTACCAACATAAACCTTATATCCACTCAGATCTGTATCTATATTTGGGCTCCATCCAACATAGAGAGATTTACCATCACCTCTATCAAGTGCATAGATGTTTTTGACTTCTTCGGGTACGACGGAAAGCGTCAGGAAAGTTGCGCTTGTTACTCTCATAATTTCTGCTATATAATCCATATTCAGCAGATTGATTAAATCATTAGGTGAGTGGTAAACTGGACTGAAATCTCTTTCTGCGAGGTAAACTGATGGAAAACCGTATCTCCAGAACGAATAACTATCAGAGGAAGCGCTATTTGTACTGCCTCTAACTGGATTTAGTGTTGTATATTTTTTAGCTATATTAAACATTACATTTGCAAAATATTCCGAACCGGTATATTGATTTATTAGAAAATCTCTATCCAATTGTGCTGTGTTCAGATAACCAATCATATCGTGGTTCATCATTAGCTTAATATTCATTCCATTCTGCTGAGCTTTCGAAGCATAACTATTGCTACCAATCAAACCTAATTCTTCAGCTGCAAATGTTATGAATTGTATTGTAACTTCTGGTATGAAATTTTTTCTTTTTAATACTCTTGCAATTTCTAAGGCGGTCGCTGTACCTGAGGCATTATCATCAGCTCCAGGGGCTGTGTACATTGGATTTACACTGGAATAAGAATCGTGATGTCCACCAATTACATAAACCTGTGAGGGATTTACAGAACCGTACAAAGTTGCGACCACATTCCTCTGTGTTGTGCCAGAATAATAAAATGTATCAAAGCGAACATCTTCGTAACCCATTCTTTTAAATTGATGATAAATCCAGGAAGAAACAGTATCCCTGTTGCTTGCAAATGCGTATCTGGTGCCGAAATCCTGTAAACTCTGGATGAACAGTCTTATTGAATCTGGATTTATTTCCTGAATGATGGAATTAATCAAACTATCAAGCGGAGAAATTTCAATATTTTTGGATAATGAATAATTTGGAATGTTAATTGGATTATTCAACAACTTAACAACATTGTAGCCTGCGCCTTTGAAAAAATCAGTATCCAATTCATTAGATTTGATTAAAATAGCATCAGCATCCTGATACAAAATGTTGTTTTGATATATTTTTGGAAATGTTGTTGGCTTCCCAGGTTTAGAAGAAATCAAATAGTAATTAAAGTTTGATATATCTCTATCAAGTATTGAATAATTGAGCTTCTCTTCCTTCAATAATCTAATTTTTTCTGCAGATACGCCAGCAATAATGGCATTACTGAATATATGATAAATAGGAATATTGTTGTTTTGTAAAATTTTGAATGTGTTATTATCCAAGAAATCTATTTTAACCAGCATCTGTTGATTTTGAGAAATGGCGATATTAAGAGAGAGCAAAAAAAGTGTGATTGTTATAGTAAAAACATTTTTCATATAAATTCTCTTTAATTTATTAATATGTTTTAAATCTACTTATAAAAATTTTAATAATCAAAATTCTTTCTTGCCAATACCAGAATTGTTTCATATATTATTTGTATGAAAAAATATCTCTTAAAAAAATCAGTATTTGGGGAAAATCTCCAACTAATTACTCCTAAGCGTTTGCAAATAAATTATCAGCACGATTTGAATGCTGCTCAGCTTCAAGCCGTTACTTCGACTGAAGGTCCTCATCTAATCATTGCGGGCGCCGGTACAGGTAAAACCAGAACTATTGTGTATAGAGTTGCGTACCTGGTAGAATTGGGGGTAAATCCACAGGAAATATTGCTTTTGACTTTTACCCGTAAAGCTGCACAGGAGATGCTTCGTCGTGCAGCTCTCTTGTTGGATTCTCGTTGTGAAAGTGTTGCAGGTGGCACATTCCATTCTTTTGCTAATAACATTCTGAGAAAATACTCAAAAATGATAGGTTATGAGTCGAATTATACAATTCTTGATCAGGGTGATGCAGAGGATACTATCAACCTGATTCGAACAAGATTAAAGCTGGATACGAAAGAGTATAGATTCCCACGCAAAGAAACATTGTATGATATTCACAGCAAATCAATAAATACAATTACACCAATAGCTGAAATTTTGACCAAAGATTATCCTTATTACCTTGAAATATTAAGCGAGATAGAAAATTTGAGCAGAAAGTATACGGATTATAAAAAACAACACAATCTGATGGATTATGATGATTTACTGGCAAATCTTGTCATACTTTTTCAGAATTATGAAGAAGTTAGAAAAGCAATTTCAAAAAAATATAAATATATAATGGTGGATGAATATCAGGATACAAATAGGATTCAAGCCGAAATAATCAAACTATTAGTTAAAGATCCAGATGGTTCATATTGTAATCCAAATATTATGGTTGTAGGTGATGACGCACAGGCAATTTATGCTTTTCGGGGTGCTACAATAAAAAACATTTTAGAGTTTCCAGAAATTTTTCCTGATTGCAAGATCATCACTTTGGAAGAGAACTACAGGTCTACTCAACAAATACTTGATGTTGCAAATGCAATTCTTTATTCATCAGGGGAATAATTACAAGTTCTTTTGGTAAGAAATGTACAAAAAATATTTATACTCAAAGAAAACTTCTTCATCAATGCCTCAGCTTGTGATCGCTGAGAACGAGAATGTTCAATCAAAATTTGTTGTACAAAAAATATTGGAACTTAGAGAAGAAGGTTTGAAGCTTGAAGATATTGCAGTGCTATTTAGATCATCTTATCTTTCGTTTGATTTGGAGATAGAATTAACAAAAGCAAATATTCCATTTGTTAAGTATGGTGGATTTAAGTTCATTGAAACCGCACATATTAAAGACATTATTGCATATCTTAGAGTTACAGAGAATCCAAAGGATATAGTGGCATGGAATAGAATCTTGCTTTTAATTGAAGGAGTTGGACCTCGAACTGCTGAGAAAATTATCGATGCAATTGTTCATTATCAAACGGATAAATTTTGGCAGAAATATCACGATTATCCTGATAAAGTAAAAGAGCTTTTTGATTTACTAAAATCTACTGCAATAGATTTAAAAACACCTGCAGAAAAGGTGGACCGAATTTTGGCTTATTACAAACCAATATTCCAACAGGTATATGACGACTGGAGAAAAAGGGAAAAAGATATAGAGATGTTCTATGCAATAGCCGAACGCTATACGAGTGTGCCTGAACTATTAACAGACCTCGCGCTTGAACCACCAAATGAAAGCGTATCCGAAGTTATATCACCAGGCAAGGAGACAGAATTCTTAACATTATCAACAATTCATAGCGCAAAAGGTCTGGAGTGGAGAGCTGTATTTATTATTTACGCCTTAGATGGTAGGTTTCCAATCGCACGAGCGGTAAATGTACCTGAAGAACTTGAAGAAGAAAAGCGTTTGATGTACGTTGCCTGTACACGAGCAAAAGAATACCTCTTTATTACTTACCCAATCAATATTTATGACAGAGAGACAGGTGTTGTTTTATCGAAGCCATCCAGGTTTTTAGAGGGATTGGATGAAAAATTGTTAGAAAAATGGGTAATTGCAACTGAGGAGTAAAGAGCTAAATTTTGCATACTAAGCCTTTTTTTTGTAAATTTAACAACTTAAAACTAACCACCAGGGAATAAAACCTGGTTTTTTTACAAAAAAAGGCAAAAATGTTTGAAGATTTAACACAAAAATTAGAAAATGTATTTCACAAACTTCGCGGTTTCGGCAAAATAACCGAATCTAATATTGCTGATTCGATGCGTGAAGTGCGCCGTGTATTACTTGATGCTGATGTTAATTATAAAGTTGTAAAACAATTTATTGAGGATGTTCAGAAACGTGCGATAGGTCAGGAAGTAATTTCAAGTTTACATCCTGGACAGCTTATTATCAAAATTATCTATGATGAATTAGTAAAATTGCTTGGAACGACACATCAAGAAATCAAATTTGCTACAATGCCTCCAACAATCATTATGGTCGCGGGTTTGCAGGGTTCTGGTAAAACGACTTTCTGTGCCAAGCTGGCATATTATTTAAAGCGAAAAGGTAAATTTCCTATGCTTTCGGCTGCAGATATTTACAGGCCAGCAGCAGTGGAACAGTTAAAAATACTCGGCAAGCAAATTGATATTCCAGTTCATTTTGAGGAAAACAAAAATGCTATAGAGATTGCAATTGAATCAATTAATCACGCAAGAAAATCTGCTCGTGATGTTGTGATTATTGATACTGCTGGCAGACTTCACATTGATGAAGAAATGATGAAAGAAGTTGAAGATATAAAATCAAATGTTAATCCAAATGAAATTCTTTTTGTTGTGGATTCAATGACTGGTCAGGATGCAGTAAATACAGCGAAAGCTTTTCATGAAAGATTAAATTTTGATGGTGTTGTTCTAACGAAACTTGATGGCGACACACGAGGTGGTGCTGCTATTTCAATCCGTGCGGTTGTCAACAAACCAATTAAGTTTGTAAGCGTTGGTGAAAAAATTGAAACACTCGAAGCTTTTCATCCAGATAGAATGGCTTCAAGAATTTTAGGAATGGGAGATATAATTAGTTTTGTAGAAAAAGCCCAGCAGGAGTTTGATCAGAAGAAGGCAGAAAAGCTTGAAGAACGAATAATGAAGTCACAGTTCACTTTTGAGGATTTTCTTGATCAACTCCAAGAAATAAAAAAAATGGGACCAATTTCTCAATTAATTGGTATGATACCTGGCTTAAACAAGCTTCCTGCAAATGCTAATATAGACGATAGATCACTGGTAAGGTTAGAAGCTATTATAAAATCTATGACTCTTAAGGAAAGAGCTAACCCAAACATAATAAATGGTAGCCGTCGTAAAAGGATTGCTGCTGGTAGTGGAACAACTGTACAGGAAGTAAATAAGGTTTTGAAGCAATTTTTTGAAATGCAGAAGATGATGAAAATGTTTAAAAAAGGTAAGATGCCGAAGAATTTTCGTTCATTCAATCTTCCATCAAATTAAAAATATGAAAATTTGGAAAAAATTAATATATTATAGAAAAATTAAAGGAGTTAAGTGTGGTTAAATTACGGTTACGACGCATGGGGAAGAAAAAGCAGCCAGTTTATAAAATAGTCGCTGCTGATTCAAAAAGTCCTCGTGATGGTCGCTTTATTGAAGCTATTGGCACATATAATCCAAGAACGGAACCTGCATTTGTAAACATTAAGGAAAACTTACTCTTTAAATGGTTGAAAAACGGTGCGGTTCCAACTGAAACAGTAAAGAGTTTGTTAAAAAGAGAAGGTTTACTGTTGAAATGGAGCTTAATAAAGAAAAATGCGGATGAAGCAACAATTGCAGCCGAAATGGAAAAATTTCAGATGCTGAAGGCAGAAAAAGAGCGTAAAAAAGCAGAAAAGAAGCTCAAAAAGAAAGCTGCTCGAAAGAAGAAAAAGGCTGCATTAGAAGCCCCCGAAGCTCCGGCAACAACACAAACAGCTTGAGTTTTTGATTTTTAATGAATGATTAATTAAATTAATGTTAATTATTATAATTTAAACATTAATTTTCAGAAAATTCGATTAAATGTTGAACATTCAAAATCCAGAAAGGAGTTAAAATGAAAGAATTCATCGAATTTATAGCAAAAAATCTTGTTGACAGCCCTGATGAAGTTTCGATCACTGAGGAGACAAAAGATAATAAAGTAGTTTTTCGTCTCAAGGTTGGTCAAAATGATATTGGAAAAGTTATCGGCAAGAAAGGTAAAACCGCTCAAGCTATGCGTGTTTTGTTAAGCGCTGTTGGTGCGAAGTCAGGCAAACGCACAATTCTTGAAATAATCGATAAATAATACTTAGACAAATTTTATAACACATAAATATCTTTCATCTTAGTTTGTATGTGTTATAATTAGTTAAGAAAGAAAAAATGACACTATATGCATTAGGAAAAGTAGGAAGATCTTACGGAATCAAAGGTCAGTTTAAATTTAAACCGTTTATTGATCATCGCAGGCGTTTATTAACATTAAGTAAAATATACATAGGCCCGAGCGAAAAAGAAGCTGTCCCATACGAGATGATGGATGTCAGATTTAGCCGTGATGGCATCATCTTCAGGGTTAGAGATATATTCACTCGAGAGCAAGCTAAAGCATTAAATGGCCAGTATATTTTCGTAGATGAAAATAATGTAATTAAACCACCCGAAGGTCACTACTATATTCATGATATCGTTGGATGTATGGTTAGTTATGGAAGAAAAAAGTTAGGTAAAGTTATTGATGTTCACAGACGAAGAGAAGGTTTTGCACAAGATATTTGGGTGATTGAAGGTGATCCAGAGATCTGGATACCGGTTCTTCCTGCATATATTAAGAGTGTTGATATAAAAAAGAAAAAGATAGTGATACAAAATGCCGATGGATTCTTGCCTGAAAAGAAGAAATGATTATGAGAATAGATATTATCAGCGGTTTACCCAAAATTTTAACAAGTCCGCTGAATAATAGCATAATCAAAAGGGCAAGAAAAAGCAAGAAGGTAAAAATTGTAGTTCACGATCTCAGAAAATTTACACACGATAAACATAAAACCATCGATGATTTACCATACGGCGGTGGTGCTGGAATGGTTCTAAAACCAGAACCAATTTTTGAATGTATTGAATATTTAAAAAGTAAAAGAACTTATGATGAAATAATTTACCTGACTGCCGATGGTGAAGTTTTTAATCAATCTATTGCAAACGAGTTATCTCTAAAAGATAACTTGATTTTACTCTGTGGTCATTATAAAGGTATAGACGAAAGGATAAGACAGCACTTAATTACAAGAGAAATATCAATTGGTGATTATATCTTGACTGGTGGTGAAGTAGCCGCACTCGTAGTTGTTGATGCAATTGTTAGATTGATACCTGGTGTAATAAGCGATGCCGAATCTCTGTTAACGGATTCTTTTCAGGATGGTTTACTGGATGCACCAGTTTATACAAAACCATCGATTTATAAAGGAATGAAAGTGCCAGAAGTTTTACTTTCAGGAAATCATAAAAAAATATCGGAGTGGCGGTTAGGTGAACGCATAAAGCGCACTAAAGAACGCAGACCCGATTTATGGAAAAAATTTAAAAGAAAATAATTTATAGGATTGAAAAATGGAAAAAATAAAACTTGTTGAAGCTACTCAGTTAAAAACTGACATCCCTCCTTTTAAACCAGGTGATACTGTAAATGTACATGTCAGAGTTATTGAGGGTGAAAAAGAACGTATCCAACAATTTCAAGGTGTTGTTATTGGTAAAAGAGGTAGTGGAATGAGCGCAACTTTCACTGTCCGTAAGGTTTCGGATGGTGTTGGTGTTGAAAGAATTTTCCCATTGCACTCACCAAGAATTTCAAAAATTGAAATTGTGAAAGAAGGAAAAGTTCGCAGAGCCAAACTCTACTATCTACGCAAACTCGCTGCAAAACAGATTAGACAAAAAACTTCGGCGTGAAAAATTTAGGAATCATCCAGGACCTGTACGCAGGCCCGCTATTTTATAAACTCAAACAAAACTTAGATAAATTTAATCTAATCTCAGACTCCCAGTTTAATATTGCAAGAATGCTGCGTGAAGATAATCTTCATGCAGCTTTTTTATCTCCTATTTCTTATGCAAAAGATCACCCACATTATATACTGATTCCTGAGGTTGCAGTCAGCTCCGAAGGTAATTCGAATGTAATTTGTTTGTACTTTCGTCAAAACCTTAAGGAGATCAAAACTATTGCAGCCGACCTGCAAAATTCTTCTGAAATGGTACTTGCTAAATTAGTTTTAGCAGAAAAATATTCATTTTCTCCAACTTTTGTACTGGCTGAAAATGATCTTGAGAATATGCTAAAGAAAGCTGATGCTGCACTTATAGTAGGCGATTATAATCTTCAGCTACTTCAATATCAGAACAAACTTGACCTCGTAGATGAATGGTCGGATATGATGGAATTACCTTATGTCCATGGTATCTGGGCAACCAGAGAAAACAATCTCACGAGCGATGAGGTAAATTTAATAATCAGTTCAGCTAATTATGGAGCTGAACATCTAACTGAAATATCCTCGATTTACTCTCCCAAAAACTCCAATGAGGTTATTGAATTTTTATCTGCCTTCACATACAAATTAGATGAAAACTCAAAAAACGGTTTAATAGAATTTGTTAGAATGGCTTATTATTATAATGTAATCGAAGACCTACCGGATTTTGATTTCCTACATAATAACAACATTGATCCTTCCAAAAATTAATTTATTTCTTTCCAACTGTTAATATGTAAAGCGGTTCCTCCTCATTTAAGCTTAATAATTTCTTAACTTTTTCATCTTGAAAGGCACCAACTGGACAAACCCCAATTCCTAAAGCTTCAGCTTGTAGCATTACATTTTGTGCTGCATGGCCTACTTCAATATGTACATACCTTTTACCACGCTCACCATATTTCCATGTTGTTCGTTTAAGAACAGCAGTTATAATAATGTTTACTGCTGCGGTTTGAATTTGCTCCTGACCGAGAGCTGCATCTGCGAGTTGCTTTCGTTTATCACCCGAAGATATTTTTATAATTGAATGTTTTGATGGGTTATATCTGTAAATTCCATCTTCAAGCTCCTCTACATTTCCAGTTACAATGAAAATTTCAAGTGGGTACAGTGCTCCAGCTGAAGGCGCAGTTCTAAATCCTTCGTCTGAAGTTATGCCCTGTGCTGCCCATAAAAGTTGACCAAGTTCTTTTAGTTGAATTGGCTCCTTACTGTAATTCCTAATAGTGCGCCTCTTGCTTAATGTTTCTTCAATGGAAACTTTACCAAATTTTTCGGGTTTTGGAAGTAGTATCTCATTACCTTGGTAAAATGGATTGAAAAAAACTACAAATGTTAATAATAGTTCTAACATTACTCTTTCTCCTTTCAAAAATTCTTTTTAAATTTAAATAAAATTTGTTTAAATTCTAAATATAAAAATCAATAATATGCTTAAACATTTACATATAAAGAATTATGCTTTGATTGAATCAATTGAAGTGGATTTCACTCAGGGTTTGAATATTATTACGGGAGAAACTGGCGCAGGTAAATCTATTATAATTGATGCGATGAGTTTAATCCTTGGTGAACGCGCTGATACAGATATGGTAAGAAAAGGTGCTGAAAAAGCAATCGTAGAAGGGATATTTGATATCTCCAATAACAAAAAAGTTTTACAACTTCTAAAAGAATCCCAAATTGAAACTGATAATGAATTAATTTTACGAAGGGAAGTTTCGAACAAGGGAACAAGTAGATGTTTCGTCAATGATTCACCTGTCCAATTAACTTTAATGAAAAGTATTGGTGATTTGCTTGTGGATTTACATGGGCAACACGAGCATCAATCTCTATTGCATTCTGAGACGCATATAGATTTGCTTGATGACTTTGCTGGTATTACAGAGATGGTAATTCAGTATAAGAATCTATATGAACAACTTACCAATGAGATAGAAAACTTAAAAATATTTGAAATGAAAGAATTACAACTACGGGAAAAGAAAGAACTTTACGAACTTCAGTTAAAAGAAATTAATAATGTGTCCCCAGTTGTAGGTGAGGATTCACAAATTGAAACGGATTTGAAGATTCTTGAAAATTCAGAAAAAATTAACGAGCTAGCTAAAACTTTTTATGATTTTATTTATGATAGTGATGAGTCCGCAATTGCAGTAATTGGTAAAGCTCGAAAAATTTTAGAACAATTAATAAAAATCGATCCCTCGTTGGAAAATACATTAAATGAGCTTGATACTGCAAATGATGTTATCAAGGAGTTAGCATTCACAATAAGGAGTTATATTAGCAATATAGAATTCAATCCTCAAAAACTTGAGCAATATAGAACCAGATTGGGACAAATCTCATATCTGAAAAAGAAATATGGCGCAAGTATTGAAAAAATATTAGAGTTCAGAGATAATATTTTAAAGGAATTAAATCTATTAGAAAATTTTGGTTCAGAATTGCATAAAATATCAGAAAATATTGAGAAGATTAGGAATAATCTTTCTCAACTTGCAAAAAATATCTCAGTAAAAAGAAAGAATGCGGCTAAGATTATAGATGAACAAATAGTTAAAGTATTATCAGAGCTTGGTATTAATAATTCAAGGTTTGAGACAAAAATATTTAATAGTAGCATTAAAAATTTAGACAATAAATCTCCATTTGTGAGGATTGGTAAGGAGTGCTTTGAAACGAATGCAAAAGGAATAGATACGGTTGAATTTTATATCTCCACAAATTTAGGTGAAGATTTAAAACCATTAGCTAAAGTTGCATCAGGTGGAGAAGTATCCAGGATAATGTTGGCAATTAAAACAATTTTGGCAAAATCAGAAAAACTACCACTCTTAATTTTTGATGAGATTGATATGGGAATCAGTGGCAAGATTGCACAGGTTGTAGGGGTAAGTTTGAAAAATTTATCGAACTATCACCAAATTATAGCAATTACACATTTACCGCAAATTGCAGCACTTGCAGATTCACATTATCTTGTTGAGAAAATTGAAACAAAAGAGCGCACAGCCACATATATAAGAAAACTTCAGGATAAAGATAGAATTTATCAAGTCGCGAAACTTTTAAGTGGTACAAAAGTTACAGATGCCTCTTTGAAATCTGCAGAAGAGTTAATGAATTATAAACAAATAAAAAGGTAAATCATGAAAAAACTAATTCTAATACTAATAACGACTATTTTACAGTTGGTAAATGCGCAAGATATTATCATAAATCCTCCAATTGCCAAGAAAATCCCTAAAATTGATACATTACACGGTGATATCCGTGTTGATAATTATTATTGGTTGAGAGATCGAACAAATCCGGATGTTATAAAATATCTTGAAGCTGAGAATGCATATACCGATGCAATGATGAAACATACTGAAGCATTGCAAGAATCACTATACAATGAAATGTTGAGTCGAATAAAGGAGACTGATGAAGATCCACCATATAAAGAAGGTGGTTACTTTTATTATACAAGAACTGAAAAGGGTAAACAATATCCGATTTATTGTAGAAAGAAGGGCTCATTAAATGCTAAAGAAGAGATATATCTTGATCCAAATGAAATGGCAAAGCCTTACAATTACTTTGTTGTGGCAGCTCGTGAAGTAAGTCCCGATGGAAAGTTGCTTGCTTTTACAATCGATACAAGTGGAGCTGAAAATTATATATTAAATATAAAAGATTTAACTTCTGGGAAAATTTTAAGAAATAAAATTCCAAATGTAAGTGATATTGCGTGGGCTTCAGACAATAAAACATTGTTTTATACAAAGGAAGATGCAGCTCATAGACCTTATCAAGTTTATAAACATCAGATCGGCACAGATATTTCAAAAGATGATCTTATTTTTGAAGAAACAGATGAACTTTTTACTGTGAGTGTGGAAAGAGCCAGAAGCGGGAAGTATATTTTTATAAATTCCTCTGCAAGCAATTCAGATGAATGGTATTACGTTCCAGCAAATAATCCAAATGCAAGAGCAAATTTAATAATTAAGAGAACTCCAGAGCATGAATACACAGTATACGATTGGGAAGATTATTTTTATATACGTACAAACAAAGATGCGAAAACATTTAAATTAGTTCGAGTTTTAGTCAATCAACCAGATAAAGAAAAATGGGAAGAAGTAATTCCATATCGAGAAGGTATTACTATCGAAGGTGCTGACTTTTTTAAGAACTATTTCGTGGTTTACGAACGAGAAAAAGGGATACAAAGAATAAGGGTTAACGATTTAATAAAAAATGCACATCATTACATAGAATTCCCAGAACCCGTTTATTCGGTTTTTCCAGGTACTAATAAAATTTATGATACAAAAATATTTAGATTTAATTATCAATCCTTAACTACTCCACCTTCGATATACGATTATAATCTTGAAACCAGAACAAGAATATTGATAAAACAACAAGAAGTATTAGGTGGTTATAATCCATCAGAATATCAATCAGAAAGGATATTTGCGAAAGCTAATGATGGGACTGAGATTCCGATTTCGCTTGTATATAAAAAGGGAATTAAAATGGATGGTACTGCGCCACTTCATTTAAACGGATATGGTGCCTATGGATTTTCAATTCCAGTCACATTTAGTTCAACCCGTCTGAGCTTATTAAATAGGGGAATAATTTATGCGATTGCTCATGTTAGAGGCGGCGGAGATATGGGAAGAGAGTGGTACGAGAACGGTAAGTTATTGAAGAAGAAAAATACATTTACAGATTTCATTGCTTGTGCTGAACATCTGATTAACGAAAAATATACGAGTAAAGAAAAACTCACAATTTCGGGGGGGAGTGCTGGGGGTTTGCTTATGGGTGCTGTTACAACAATGCGTCCGGATCTTTTTAAGGCGGTCATAGCCAGTGTACCATTTGTTGATGCATTAAATACTATGTTAGATCCGACTTTGATGTATACCACACAGGAATATCTCGAATGGGGAAATCCAAATGAAAAAGTTTATTATGAATATATGAAGTCATACGATCCATATACAAATGTGAAAGCTACAGATTATCCTAATATTTTGGTTAAAGTTGGTTTTAATGATCCACGTGTTAATTATTGGGAAGGTGCAAAATGGGTTGCAAAGTTACGTGCATCAAAAACGGACAATAATATCATACTCCTTAAAGTAAACATGGGTGCAGGACACGCAGGTTCATCAGGTAGATACGAAAAATTGCGTGAAATTGCTTTTGATTATGCTTACATCCTTAGTCAATATGGAATTGAAAAATAAAAAAGCTGCTGGCAGTGATGGTTAATATCGTTGCTGAAATTACCAAGAATATCTGATTGTGTAAGTAACCATTTTTTCTTCATCTTTTGCAATTTTAACAGGGAATTTGATTGTTGATTGATCAATTTTTTCCCATGGTGTATCTGTTTTGATGATTTCCCATTCACTCCAGCGCCAGGGATGTTCGTAAATTAAAACTTCAACCATTTCGCTTTTGTGATTTCTCACTTTAATTCTTATGGTTTCTTCAATCACTCTTCCTGATGCCAAGGTTTTAAAATCGATCTGTGCTCTTTCACCAATTATGTCAAATGCATTTCCAAGGTAGAGGCGAATTTCTTCGTCTTTTGGTGTGTGATCAATTCTATCTTCACCAATAAATTGTTCTTTTCCATCTTCATCTTTTTTATAAACTCTCACTTTCCCTTTTGGAAGGGGTATGCCTAACCCAGCTCTTTCATCGTTTCTGAAAATAACAAATACTCCAACATCCGGATTTGATTGCTGCCCGAAACTGCTTTGATTACGGTATGAATAGCTTCTGTACCATGCTCGCCATTGGTCTGCTAAGCCATCGTAAATAAAAACTTTTTTTGTACTTACATTTTTTGCTGAAATTAATTCAACCTGTTTTGTTTCATTACTGTTAATGTTGGTTTTTCTTTTTAGAGTATAAAGTTTGTATTCGAAGAGCTCGGTTTGTTTGAATTGTGGTTCAGCAGTTTTCATCATCATATCAGTTGCATATCTACCTGTTCTAAATTCTTCTTGTAGAATATTTACATCACCTGCTACTAATTTTAGTCCGGCATCTTTGAAAGAAGTTCCTGTATTGTTTGTAAGTGTTACCCATCCAGTAATTTCCAATTTCGAATCGTCCTTGTTTAAAAGCGCGACATAATTAGCATACCAGGAAAGCTGATTCGCCAGATAGCTAATTTCAATTTGATGAAGACCTGGTTTCGTGTTTTCAACTAACCACTCCAATTGAGGTTTTAGAATCAAACCCTCAGGTAAACTTGGTAAAACCAATCTACCAGTTGGATTGAGTTCCAGTTTTCCTTCGATTTCCACTACCATTCCAGTCTGAGATATACCCGGATAAGGTTGAGGAGCTTGTAAACCAGTTGCTAATAGTTTTGCCTTGACGGTGTATTCTTTCTTCGTTTCCTCGTTTAATCGTATGAATTCAATTTCTTTACCTATATACTTCTCGAGAAGTTTTGTTTGATTAACTAAATCGTATTGATAATTTTGCTCAAGTACTCTAACAGCAAATGGTTCTGTCAGACTTGAAAAATGCAGTGATGTACCGTCAATTGTTGAAGGGATATCTGGTATTATAACATAGTTTATACCTTTTGGAATATTGATTGTTCTTTCTTCACGAATAAGTGCTAAGTTCTGGTTATATATCGTCAAATCTACTGAAGATCTTTCACCAGATATTATTTTTTGTTGAGCATTAAGATATAAAATATTTACTCCCAAAATCAAGATAAAGAACAAAATTTTTATTTTCATAACCTATCCTTTCGTAATTATTGAGATAATCATTATAAAGCAAAACTAAATATAATCGGTTTCCAAAAAAATATAAGAAAAATTAATTTGTTTGAAAATTAAAATAGTTAGTTTTTGGTTCATTTGGTTAATAATTTTTTTAAATTTTTCAAATGATTTGTATAACAAATTTGCCAGTTTGATATTAGGAATAAATTTTAATAAACTTACTATAACTTTAGCTCGAAATATACTGGGATCAATTTTAAGGGCTGAATTGGCATAAATGATAGCGATTTCTTTTTCTTCGTTTCTTAAAGCAACTTCGCTGATATATACTTGATTCTGTGCTTTAATACATAAAAGTTCACCATCCGTTGGATTATCTTTCAAAAATGCGGTTTCGAACCTATCGAGATAATCTATAGCAAAATTTAAAGCATTTTTACCTGATGCCAGGTGTTCTTCTTTTAGTGTTTTTCCACTTTCGTGATACTCGTTTTTGATAGCGCCAGGAAACGGCAAAAAATTAATTCTAAAATTTTTGCAAAGTTTTGTTAAAAAATCGTAATCTCCTGCTCTCTTATGCTCATTGTTAAATTCACCAGTTTTTTGAAAAGCTTTTTTTGTAATCACTGTTGACCATACTGGCATAAGATAACCCCAACGCCAATGATTAAAAACATAACCTCTATAGTAGTGTGTAAATGGTTTGTTCATCTTATTTAGAAAACTCTCCGCCCATTTACCAATGGGTATTTTTTCTTCGTAAATTCTTAGATAGTGATCTGTTTCCCCAGGTGGTAAATCCAATAAATTAGAACCAACCTTTTTTGCTAAAGGTACGAATACGCGCGGGATATCTATATAAGGGTGGATTTCAAAATAGTTTTTTCTTAACTTCCAGATAAATTCAGTATGAACAACATCTTCATTAGGATGATTTTCCAGGAAAGAAGTACAAGCCTCAAGATATAGTGGATCCCACTCGTCGTCAGAATCAAGTAATGCGATGTATTTCCCTTTGCTTGCTCGTATTCCATTGTTACGTGCAGCACTTACCCCCTGATTTGGTTGTGATATGATTTTTAATCTAGGATCTAAATCCTTTATTAACCCATAAGTATTATCTGTTGAGCCATCATCTACTATGATTAACTCATAATCTTCGAAAGTTTGATTGAGAACGCTTTTAATAGATTTTAAAATAATATCTTTTCTATTATATGTAGGTATAATAACTGAAACCAATGGCATTGGACGCTCTTAATTTTAATTTTACAATAATAAACTTTATTCAGATGAAAGTTTGAGAATCCTTTTAAACCAATATCTTAATTTTCTAAATAGGTTATACAAAAGACTAGCAAATTTAACAGATGGAATTGAATTTAACAAGATTAAAATTAATTTAGCTCTGAATATATTTGGCTCAATTTCGAGAGCAGATTTTGCATATCTTTTGGCTATTTCTTTTTGACCCGTTCTTAATGCTACCTCGCTAATATATGTCTCATTTTGTGCTTTAATAGCTAATAACTCTCGGTCGTTTTGATTATTATCTAAAAATATAGCTTCAAATCTTTCAAGATAGTTAATTGCAAAATTTAGTGTATTTTTACCTGAAGCTAAATGTTCTTCTTTTAATTTTTGCCCGCTATCTTTAAATTCATTCTTAATAGCACCAGGGAAAGGGAGAAAATTTACTCTATAGTTTTTACATAATTTTGTCAAGAAATCATAATCCTCTGCAGTTTTATACTGATTAGCAAAACCCCCAATTTTTTCAAATGCTTCTTTTGTAAATATCGTTGACCAGGCACTCATAAGATATCCCCATCGCCAGTGGTCAAAGACATATCCTCGATAATAGTGTGTAAGTGGTTTGTTCATTTTATTTAAAAAACTTTCTGCCCACTTGCCAATTGGTATTTTTTCTTTGTAAATTCTTAGATAGTGATCTGTTTCTCCAGGTGGCAAGTCCAGCAAATTTGAGCCGACTTTCCTGGCAAGCGGTAGAAATATACGTGGAATATCTGCATAAGGCTGAATTTCTGAATAATCTTTTCTCAATTTCCAAACAAATTCAGTGTGTACGACATTTTCATCCGGGTGATTTGTAAGGAAAGAGATACATGCTTCAAGGTAGAGTGGATCCCACTCGTCATCGGAATCAAGTAATGCAATGTATTTCCCTTTACTTGCTCGTATGCCATTGTTTCGTGCAGCACTCACCCCCTGATTTTGCTGTGATATGATTTTTAATCTTGGATCTAAATCCTTTATTATCTCATAAGTATTATCGGTTGAACCATCGTCCACTACTATTAATTCATATTCCTGAAATGTTTGTGAGAAAACACTATTCAGGGATCTCATTATCGTATCTGCCCGATTATATGTTGGAATAACAACAGATACTAATGTCATAAGAATTCCCTTTTCATATTGATTTAAATATAAGGTATACTATATAAAAAATCAAAACTTAAAAATTATTGCGTATTAGTTCGATTAATTTTTCTATTTTATTATTATTTTTTGATTCTGCCTCAAGGTTAAATTCAAGAGCCAGTTGGTTTTCTTTTTTTACCAACTTCGGTTTCAATTTCTGATTTTCCTTTATAAATTTTAAAATGTTTTGTAAGGGTTTTCCTATTTCATATACATTTCCGTAGAAAGATTCATTGTTTCTATCAGGGAAGTATAGATTGACATTAGCATCAACTATCTTTATCCTCTCGATTTTAAGCTCTGAGGCTATAATCTTTAGTTCAACAACTTTAAGTAAATTTTCTACTTCTTGTGGATATTCTCCAAATCTGTCTTTTAGTTCCAAGCTTATATCCTGAATTTCTGCGACATTCTTCAACTTATAAAGGCGTCTATATATCTCTAATCTCTCTGAATCCCTTTCGATATAGATATCTGGGATATAAGCATCTATATCAATATCGATCTGTGTTTCAGTTTCATATTGCACTGGTGCTTCTACAATTAACATTTCTTTAAATTCTTCATTTTTCAGTTCCCGAATTGCTTGTTCTAAAATTTGTTCATAAGTTTCAAACCCCATTTCAAGAATAAATCCGGATTGTTCAGCACCCAATAAATTTCCAGCTCCACGAATTTCCAGGTCTCTCATTGCTAAGTTAAAACCTGAACCTAATTCTGTAAATTCTTCAATTGCCTGTAATCTTCTAATTGCATTTTTTGGTAAAGTGTTCAAAGGTGGAGTCAATAGGTATGCATATGCCTGTATGTTTGATCTTCCTACTCTACCGCGTAGTTGATATAACTCTGCCATTCCGAATTTATCAGCTCGATTGATAATGATGGTGTTGACATTTGGTATATCAAGTCCTGATTCTATAATTTTTGTTGAGACAAGTACATCATATTTTTTTTCGAGGAAATCAAGCATGATTTTTTCTAACTGAGTTGCTGGCATCTGACCATGTGCTACACAAACTCTTGCTTCTGGGATATGTTGTGATATTAAGTTAGCTATTTCATTAATATTCTGAATTTTATCGTGTACAAAGTAAATTTGTCCACCGCGGTGCAATTCTTTTAGAACTGCTTCGCGTATGATTTCCCAATGAAATTTCCGTCCATTAACTGCCGGTATTATTTCTGTGATAATCGGTAATCGATTTCGTGGTGGGGTTGCAATTAGCGATAAATCTCTTGCTCCCATTAAAGAGAAGTGTAGTGTCCTTGGTATAGGTGTTGCCGTTAATGTCAAAGTATCTACATTTGTACGCAACAATCTTATTTTTTCCTTTGCAGAAACTCCGAAACGATGTTCCTCATCAATGATAAGTAATCCTAAATCTTTAAATATTACATCTTTCGATAAGAGTCGATGAGTACCAATAATGATATCAATTTTGCCATTTGTAAGGTTTTCTACTATTTTTTTCTGTTCTTTTTTAGATTTGAATCTTGATAGAACTTCTATTTGAACTGAATATTTTTCCAATCTATCACGAAAGGTATTAAAATGTTGTTGAGCTAAAATTGTGGTAGGAACAAGCACAGCAACCTGTTTATTGTTCATAACTGCTTTAAAAGCTGCACGAACTGCAACTTCAGTTTTCCCGAAGCCAACATCTCCACAAATTAGACGATCCATAGGAGAGGAATTTTCCATATCGTTTTTTACTTCACTGGTAGCTCGCGCCTGATCTGGTGTATCTTCATATATGAAGGAAGCTTCCATTTCTGCCTGCCATGGAGTGTCAGGAGAAAAAGCAAATCCCTCTTCACTTTTTCTTCTTGCATAAAGTTTTATTAAGTCCCTTGCAATATCTTTTATTTTCTTTTTAGCTCTGAGTTTTAGATTTTCCCAATCTT
Organism: Ignavibacteriota bacterium; assembly: GCA_003327435.1. GTDB lineage: Bacteria > Bacteroidota > Ignavibacteria > UBA10030 > BY39 > BY39. The sequence continues at coordinate 101,951 of QOQV01000003.1, read as the reverse complement.
TAGTACCTAATTTGCTTAATTTTGGGATATGGCCTTCGCGGGAAGAGTATTTTTGAATTTTATTAACATAATTTAGATTCAGATACAATATATCGTTATCTTGATATTTTATACGAACTACTTCTTGTTCAGTATCTCCTATTTTTATTTTTTGTAACCCATCAAATATTCCAATACCGTAATCAATATGAGTTACATAATCTCCTTTTTTAAGTTGTGTTAAATCTTTAAAGGAGATACCTTTAAAATGTTTTTGCTTTGTTATGCTTCTCTGAAGATTTCTTCCAAAAATCTCATGTTCTGTAAAGACTGCCAATTTATCTGGATGAAAAATAAAACCTGAATGAATGGGTTGGACGAATATCTGCAAATAATTTCTCAAATTATCAATATGTAGATTACTAAATAGATTGTCGTCGTCGGTGAGTAAAATTTCATTAACAAGTTCTTCAAATCTTTCTGCTTCTTTCTCCGACGCACAGGCGATATAAATTGAATATCCATTTGTCAAAAGTTCTTCAGTTTTTTGTAGAAATATCTTTATGCTTTTATTGAATGACGGTTGCGGTGTTGAATGAAAATTGATTGAAATCTTATTTTTAACATCAATTGTTTGTAAAGTTTGATTTTTAAGAATTTTAAATTTAGAAAGTTTGTTTTCTAAGTGTTTCCAATCAAATACATTTCTTAAATTTTCTTCATTATATCGTTTAATTTCAGTTTCGACTATATCAGCTTGAATTAACATTATCATTGTTTTATCGTTCAAATAATCAATCAACGATAAATTAGAGTTACTATCATTAAATTTTAGTATATCAGGGACAATTGAGGCGGTGTTTAGTTCTTTTATCGAGCGTTGAGATAGCGGGTCAAATTCACGAATTGATTCAATTTGATTGCCAAAAAATTCAATTCTAATTGGATTGGTGCCAACAAAAGGGAAAACATCTATAATACCACCTCGAACCGAAAAATCGCCACAGGATTCAACAAAACTTTTTCTTTGAAAGTCGAATTTTTCAAGTTGTTCAATTAAATTTTGAAAATTGTAATATGTATTTTGTTTAACTTCAATAATCTTTTTTTCTATACCTTTTATTTGTGGGAGTTTTTCAGCAAATGAGTATGCAGATGCAAAAATAACATTCGCCTCATTCTTAAATATTGCTTTTAGCGTTTCAATTTGTGAAATTGGTGAGCTAACTTCTAAAAGTTCAACCTCATATGCTGGCCTCTCACCAAAGAGATAAACCCCATCTCTTCCTATTAAATTGATATAATCATCGTATAATTTTTCAGTTGTATCTTTATCAGGAGTTACAACTACTATTGGATTTCCTGTGTAATTGATAATATAATTTATAATAAATGTAGAAAAAGCGCCAGATGTTTGAAGTAGGTATGCAGTAGTTCCAATAGATAAGTTATTGATTATTTCATTGAAATTAACAAATATTTCAGAGTTATGAATTTTTTCAATTATTTGATTTATCATCTTTAAAATAAATGAAGCATTTCAGAAAAAAACAAATTTTTAGTTATCTAATTCAGTAAATATCCTGAATATAAATCCCGTAATATCTTTTTTAGAAGCATTTTTTAATTAACTTTACACTTTTTCCAGCAATTTTATCATTAATAATTTACATCAAGACAAATATATTTGTTATAGAACCTTTTATTTTGTGTATCAATATACTCCTGTGATCATTATCGATTTCGATGGCCATTAACTTAATTTGTTTTATTTTTAAAAATGAAGCTATTTCTTTAATAGCTGGTACATTGATAACTTTTTTTATATCAGCATATTTGTCAGGTAAACCATTAAGTGTTGATACATTGTTAGGAAAAATCTCATTAGTAATATATCATATGTTTCCAGCATTGACTATGGAAATATTTTCTTATAATCAAATATATGGGATAGATAAGTTGACATTATCCATATTTTATTCTTTTTAATTTAGATTTTAATAATTTTTTGAATTTGGATGGTATTCTTTTTATATTATTAAAAAATTATTAAGATGAGCAGATGAAAAGCAATATCTCATTTATTTTGGATAATCGAGTTGTTTATATCGATTTTGAGCAAGAAAGAAAACTTACTCCCACAACTACAGTATTGAATTATTTACGGCAACTTCCCAATCACAAAGGTGTGAAAGAAGGTTGCGCTGAAGGCGACTGCGGTGCCTGTACTGTGGTTATTGGTGAACTTGAAAATAACCGAATTAGATATCGTGCAGTAGATTCTTGCCTGATATTTTTACCAATGTTGGATGGTAAATTACTTGTAACTGTGGAAAATCTCAAATCACCAGAGGGAAAATTACATCCTGTGCAGGAAGCAATGATTGAACAATTTGGAAGTCAATGCGGGTTTTGCACACCTGGAATTATAATGTCTATGTTTGATTTGTACAAAAATTATGTATGCCCATCAAGAAGTGAAATTGAAGATGTATTATCGGGTAATTTGTGCAGATGTACTGGATATAGGCCGATTGTAGATGCAGCACTCAAAGCATGCTCATATTGGGGGTATGATCATTTTACCGAAGAAGAGGGAAAACTTGTCGAGCTTTTAAAATCAATTAATAAAGAATCATTGATTATAAAAACACAACTGCAAACATATTTTAAACCATCCTCTTTAAGTGAAGCACTGGAATTTAGAAACAAACATCCAAATAGTATTATACTTTGTGGTGCTACTGATGTTGCTTTAAAAGTTACAAAGGCTCACGAATTGTTACAAGAAATCATTGATCTTTCAGCCATAGAAGAATTAAAATTTATTGAAGAAAATATTCATGAGATCAAAATTGGCGCTGGTGTTGTAATCAATGATGTCAGAAAAAAAATCATTAAAGATTTTCCAGCTCTTTACGAAATGCTAAATGTCTTTGCTTCAAATCAGATACGAAACTTTGCAACACTTGGAGGAAATCTTGGTACAGCATCTCCTATAGGGGATTCATTACCTGTGTTGATGGCGTACGAAGCGTCTGTTGAATTACAATCAATCGAAGGTAGAAGAGTTGTTCCATTAAATGAATACTTTGTTGGTTACAGGAAAACTCTTCGCAAGGATAATGAATTAATTACAAAAATTATTATTCCGAAGCAAAACAATGGTGCGGTGATAAAATCTTATAAAGTTTCAAAGCGAAAAGATTTAGATATTTCGACTTTAAGTGCAGGATTTAAACTGGAATCAAGGAATAACATCGTTCAAAATATAATTCTTGCATATGGTGGAATGGCAGAACGTCCTAAAAGAGCATCAGAAACAGAAAAGTTTTTAAGAGGAAAATCCTGGACGAGGGAAGTTGTAGAAAAAGCTATGGATATTCTACAGCAAGATTTTACTCCGATAAGCGATGTAAGAGGAAGTGCAGAATTCAGACGTATTGCTGCACGCAATTTAATTCTAAAATTCTGGAATGATACAAAATTAGTAGATTAACGAGGTGAGTATGAAACAATATATTTATCACGAGTCAGGCGAATTACATGTTACCGGTGAAGCAATTTATGTAGATGATATTCCGGTTCATGATCAACTTTTAATTGGCAAGGTTGTTTATAGCCCTTATGCTCATGCAAAAATAAAATCATTTGACCTAAGTGAGGCAAAGAAAGTTGCTGGTGTACATGCTGTATTATCATATAAGGACATTCCCGGTCATAATCAGATGGGACCTGTAGTAAAAGATGAACCCTGTCTGGCAGAGAATGAAGTTAATTATGTTGGGCAAGCAGTATTTTTGATTGCAGCAGATACCATAGAACAGTGTTATGAAGCGGAGAAAAAAATCAAGGTAGAATATGAACCACTCGAAGCAATTTTAGATATTGAAACTGCAATTGCGAAAAACAGTCTGTTGGGTCCACCACGCAACATTACAAGAGGAGATGTCGAAGCTGGATTGAAGAATTCAAAAAATGTGATAAAAGGTGAACTTCGGACTGGTGCGCAGGAACACTGGTATCTTGAAACACAAGTTTGCTTGTGCATACCCGGTGAGGGAAATGAGATGAAAGTTTACAGTTCAACTCAGCACCCGTCAGAAACTCAGACAATTATTGCTGAAGTATTGGGAATTAAGAGAAATGAAGTCACCGTAGAAGTACGACGCCTTGGCGGTGGATTTGGCGGTAAGGAGACTCAGGCGAATCATACAGCTTGCTGGACTGCGTTACTTGCATGGGCTACAAAGCGGCCTGTTAAAATTCGCCTCTTCAGAGATGATGATATGATTATGACAGGTAAACGACATAGATTTTTAATTCGTTATGAAGCTGGGTTTGATGATGATGGAACAATTCAAGCAGTAAGATTTGAACTCAACAGCGATGGTGGTTCAGCAACAGATTTATCATTTGCGATTTTAGAACGTGCTATGCTTCATACTGACAATGCTTATTACATCCCTAATTTTTCTGTGACTGGAATGGTTTGGAAAACTAATTTACCATCAAATACAGCTATGCGTGGATTTGGTGGACCTCAAGGTATGGCTGCTATTGAAACAGTCGTTGATAGAATAGCCCGGTATCTTAAAAAAGATCCAGCAGATATTAGATTCAAAAACTTCTATGGAATTGAGGAAAGAAATATAACTCATTACGAAGAAAAAGTTGAAAACAACCGCCTGCATCTAATTTACAATCAAATTCTGGAGTCCTCCGAATACAAAAGGCGTAGAAAGGAAATAGCTGAGTTTAATTCACAAAATGAGTTTTTCAAAAAAGGTATTGCATTAACACCAGTGAAGTTCGGCATTTCTTTTACAACAACATTTTTAAATCAAGCAGGCGCATTAGTAAATGTATATACAGATGGAACAGTACTGGTTAATCACGGTGGAATTGATATGGGGCAGGGGCTTAATACAAAAATTCAGCAAATTGCTGCCGCTGAATTCGGAATAAGTCCCGATAAAGTAAAAGTAAATGCAACCGATACATCCAAAGTACCAAATACTTCTGCAACTGCTGCATCCACTGGTACAGATTTAAATGGAATGGCTGTCAAAAATGCAATTGATATAATTAAAACAAGAATGTCTGAAGAAATCTCAAAGCTATTTACCGAAAAAAATCCAGATAAACCAACTAAAGCTTCTTCGGTTGTATTCGAAAATGATGAGATTTATGATTCAGAAAGTCCAGACCGTAGAATTTCTTTTGTTGAAGCAACCAGAGTAATGAATCTCAGGCAGGTAAGTTTAAGTTCAACTGGTTTTTACAGGACTCCAACTATCGGCTGGGACAAATCCAAAGGTAAAGGAAAACCTTTCTTTTACTATTCTTTTGGTATGGCAGTCTCAGAAGTAATTCTGGATATATTAACAGGTGCGCATAAAATTTTAAGGACAGACATAATCCAGGATGTTGGAGATTCAGTTAATCCGGGGATTGATTTGGGGCAAATCGAAGGTGGATTTGTTCAAGGACTTGGCTGGGTTACAACTGAAGAAATAAAATGGGATGAAAAGGGAAATCTTCTCACTCATTCACCTGATACATATAAAATTCCTGTTGTAAGTGATATTCCCAAAGATTTTCGTGTAAAAATGTTGGAAAATGTCCCGAATTTGGTTGGGACAATTCGCAAAAGTAAAGCAATCGGTGAACCGCCATTTATGCTGGCTTTGTCGGTTTGGCTTGCAATTAAAGATGCAATTGCCTCTTTTGCAAATAATGAAATTGAACCTGATTTTTCATTACCTGCAACAAACGAGGTGATACTCCTGGCAGTTGAGAAATTGAAAAAGAAAATGACCACACCTAAAATTTTAGTTAAGGAATAAAATAGATGCCAAACCAGTTTGTAACTTCACTTCAATGTTTAAAATGTGGTAAAACCTATCCTGCAGATAACAAATTTACCTGCCAATTTTGTGGTGATGAAGGAATATTAGATGTGCAATATGATTATGATTTAATTAAGTCTATATTAAAATCCCAAATTGCAAATCGCAGTTATGAGATGTGGCGTTACCGTGAATTGTTGCCAATTGAAGATTCAGCAAAAATACCACACCTTAAGATTGGATGGACACCTGTTTATGAAACAGAAAAATTAGCTCGTTACATCGGTATCAGAAAACTTTATATAAAAGATGATGGAAGAAATCCGACCAACTCTTTTAAGGATAGAGCGAGTGCTATTGGTGTATTGAAAGCAATTGAATTCGGCTTTGATAAAATTGCCTGCGCATCAACAGGTAATGCGGCATCTTCGCTCGCAGGTCTTTCAGCAGCGGTTGGACTTCAAAGTTATATTTTTGTTCCTGAACGTGCACCTGAGCCGAAGGTTACACAATTGTTAATTTTTGGAGCAAATGTTTTTAGAGTAAAAGGTACTTACGAACAGGCATTCGAACTAAGTAAAAAATCCTGTGAAAAATTTGGCTGGTACAGTCGAAACAGTGGTACAAATCCATACCTGGTTGAGGGGAAAAAAACTGCAGGACTTGAAATAGCAGAAAATTTTGGGAATGATTTGCCTGACTGGGTAGTTGTCTCGGTAGGAGATGGTTGCACAATTGGAGGAATTGGTAAAGGTCTTCAAGAAATGAAAAAGCTGGGATTTATTGAGCGTATTCCAAAATTGTTAGGTGTTCAAGCTGAAGGAGCAAAACCAGTTTATGACGCCTATATTTCTGGAAAAGATTTAATACCATCTGATACAAATACTATAGCTGATAGTATTGCTGTTGGAACTCCAAGAAATTGGCGACGAGCAATAAAACAAATTCGTGCATCCAATGGTACGATGATAACTGTTTCAGATGAAGAAATTCTTGAAGCTATGCGTTTAACAGCTCGTTTAGCAGCAGTTTTTGGAGAGCCAGCTGGAGTTGCTGGAGTTGCAGGTCTTAAAAAAGCAATTCAAAATAAAATTATAAAACCTGATGAAACCGTAGTTGTCGTTATCACTGGTAATGGATTAAAGGACATTCAATCGGCAAAGGTGGCAGCGGGAAAGGAGTATGTAATATCACCAGATATAGATTCAGTCGCAAAAATAATAGAATAATTTGTTATTCATTAATAGCTTCTCAGTTTTTTTACTCTACCAGTACCAGAAATGTTGCTCTGTATATCTGGTGAACCAATATATTCAACAATTCCACTTCCGCTGATGTTTATTTTTAAATCTTCATTCACATTCATTTTACAAATACCCGACCCACTTAAATTAATGATGGATTCATCTGTTTCGCACTCTAAGGCATCTATAATACCTGAGCCAGATAAATTAATTTTATTAGTATAAGCATTTCCCCTCAATGATATTTTTCCTGAACCACTTAGTTCAGTGAATAATTTTTGTACATCTAAATCAATTTCGGCTTTCCCGGAGCCATTAATCACAATATCTAATTTATTTCCAGTTATTCTGTTTTTGCTGATAATTTTACCTGAACTTGATAGGGCAATTCTTCGAAATTCTGGTGAAGAAATATAAATATTAATGGGCTTTTGATTTAAAAGGCAGGTTTTATTTGAAATTATAAGTTCATCATTTCTAATTCTGGTTTTGATATATGGAATTATATTCTCCTCAGCTTCTATATCTACTGAATAGTAATCATCCTGTTCTATGTATACATTTGCATTGGAATTTATGATAATTTTCTTGAAATCAGTTAAAGGTCGTGTTTCTGTATTTATGTTTCCAGATCCTTTTACACAATTGAAAAGCGAACAACTTGTAAATAGAAATGTAAGTATAAACGGTATAAGCATATTCAACATAGCTCAATCTCCTTTTTAAATTTTTATGAGCTATAATACGGCTACGAAAATATTTTGTAACAGGATTACAAGTTTTTTTATAAAACTTCAGATTTTGGATAATGCATATTTAAGATCCGCAATAATATCTGATGTCTTCTCAATTCCTATGGACATTCTAATTCCACCCGGATCGATTCCCTTCTTAATTTGTTCCTCGGGTGGAATAGCTGCGTGGGTCATTGAACTTGGATGTTCAACTAAGGTGCGAATCATACCCAGACTGACTGCAAGTGTAATAGTATAGGCTTCTTTTGCCAGTATATTGATGAATTTTTCACCTTTTTCTTTTCTAATTTTGGGAGTTTTTCCTTTAAAAGAAAAATAAATTAGTACACCAGGTGCGAAGTTGCCTTCATAATCTAACATTTGCCGACGGGCAAGTGATAATTGAGGAAAACTATCCAGGCCGGGGTAACGAACATAGTCGATTTTTGGATTTGTAGATAAAAATTTAGCCACTTCAAGAGCACTTGCCATAGCTTGTTTGAATCGAATTGGGAGGCTGGGCAGTCCATATACCATAATGGGCCAGGCGCTTTTAGCGGCAAGTGATCCCCCAAAATCTTTTCTATACATTAAAAGTAAATCATAACTCCATTTTGGTCCAACTACAACACCACCCATATCTGTACCGAAACCAGTTATTCCCTTTGTGAGTGATTCCACAACAAAGTCAGCACCCAATTCAAGTGGCCTCTGGCAGTATGGTGTGGCAAATGTATTGTCGATAATCAGATAAATTTTCCTTGCTTTTGGACGTTGCTTATTTATCTGGTTTAGAATTTTTGCGACTTCACTTATATCTATTAAATCCAGATTTGGATTAACAGGGGTTTCAAAATAAACAATGCGTGTTCTCTGGTTAATTTCTTTTAGTAAATTTTTTGGATTTGTTAGGTTTATAAATTTTGTTTTAATATTATATCGTGGATACCAATTAGTTAGTAGAGAATATGTACAACCGTAGAGTACAGAATGTGCTATTATTTCGTCACCGATACCAGTTAAGCACCCCAGTACAGCTGAAATTGCAGCCATACCAGTCGAGAATGTTACAGCTATTTCTCCTCTTTCTGCTGCCGCTAAGTTTTCTTCAAGTAGTTCCTTATTTGGTTCACCAAGTCGATCATAAATATAGATTGGAGCACAAGATTCAATTTTTTGGGTTTCCGTATGATGCGCAAATTCCATAAACCCTTGTGCACCTCGTTTTGCCGTGTCGAGCCTGAATGTAGCTGATGAAGATATAGGAGGTATGACATGATGATTATAATCCCACTTTTTACTTAATGCCTTCCCATAAATTAATTGTGTCTCCATCGAGTACTTTTTCTTTTTCATTTTCCTCAACCTTTCAATTAATTTTAAATATTTTCATATATCTCTTTGGATTCGGAAGATTTTGGAATCGGTCTTGTTAAGCTGATTTGAGTTTCCGTACAGGAAAAATTATTGTATCTCAACCAATTGAATATTTCAGAATTGTACCAGATTTGTGCAAAACTTAAATTTGTTTTTCTGAGATCCCCGCACACATTTTTGATGGAATTACATATTTGTACTTCGCCTTTTCCATTAATATAAGCAAATGTTTTTCCACTTAAGCACCAGTGTGTTGTGTGGTTTGTCGTTTCTCCATTTTCTTCATCTTCTTTATGTTTGATTCCATATTTAATGCATTGCGGTGAGAAATACATATCATCTGGTAATAGTTTTTTTTGATTGGCAATCCAGTTTATGGCTTCTTCTTTGTTATAACTAATTTTTTTTAATTTCGAAGATGATTTTGGATTTTGCAGGTGGAAATATATTCCCTTAGAACTTTTTTGAACTGCATAATCTACAATAAATAGAAGTTCTCTTTCATTGAAACTGTTTAAAACTATTCCCAATTGAATTTCAAATCCTTCACTTTTTAGCTGATTTATTAAATTATCCAGTTTGTTAAATTTTTCGTTCTGGACAAATTTACTTTCAATATCTTCTTTAATATGATCATTGATCAAGATACGGATACATTTGGTCCCTATAGTTTTGAGTACACTTCTTAAATCTGGAGTGAGTTTCTCTCCGGATGTTTCGACAATCATTTTCAAACCTAATGAGTTTCCATAAAGCAGGATATCAACAATATCTGCACGATCCAGAGGGTCACACTTTGAATTCTCAGAATAATTTGAAGCCAAAACAATGATTGGTTTAGAAATTTCTGCAATACTATCCATTATAGTAAAACATTCTTTTGTGTTGAATTTTTTTATTGAAGAGTTACCTTCCAGGCAAGAACAAGCAATTTCCCAGATAATTAGCCTCGGACGATAGTCGGTAGGGTTTATTGTTAATTCCATAATATTAACCTTTATACATACTTATTTTTGTTGGTAAGAATTTTTCTTTGATTGCATATGCTTCGAGTTCTTCTCTAAAGTTTGGATGTGCGATTTTTATCAATTCCTGTACTCTTTCGCGAACAGTTTTACCATAGAGGTCAGCAACACCATATTCCGTTACTACAAAATGTACATCACCTCTTGTTGTTGTTACACCGGCTCCTGGTGTTAATTGAGTAGCAATTCTTGAAATTGTATCATTTTTTGCAGTAGAAGGTAAAGCAATGATTGGTTTTCCACCTTCACTTCGAGAAGCACCTCGAATGAAATCAAGTTGACCACCGAATCCGCTATAAAATTTTGTACCCATCGAATCAGCACAGACCTGTCCTGTCAAATCAACTTGAATAGCTGAATTAATTGCAACCATATTATCATTTTTTGCTATAATAAATGGATCGTTTACATATTGGGTTGGATGGAATTCAAATATCGGATTATCATCCAGAAACTCAAACAAAGTTTTAGTGCCAAGTACAAAAGAAGCAATTACTTTACCCGGGTGTAAAGTCTTTTTCTCGTTCGTTATAACACCTTCTTCAATTAGTTTAATGATTCCATCAGAAAACATTTCGGTATGAATACCAAGATGTTTTTTGTTATGCAAAAAGCTTAGGACTGCATCTGGAATAGCTCCTATTCCGAGCTGTAGTGTTGAGCCATCATCGATAATGTTGGCAATATTTTCCCCAATTTTTTTAAAGACCTCAGCTTCTTTTTGCGTTATGTCTGATTCAACCTGAGGGAGTTCTTTTATTGGGGTATCCACTTCTACACATGCGGTTAATTTATCAACATGTATAAATGAATCACCAAGAGCACGTGGCATTTTGGGATTAATCTGTGCAATTATTTTTTTCGCGACTTCTGTAGCAGCTTTTGTGCAATCTACACCAACTCCGAAACTGCAAAATCCATGTTCATCCGGTGGAGAAATATGAATCAATGCTACATCTATAGGTAATTTTTTTGAATGGAAAAGATGTGGTATCTCGGATAAAAATACTGGTGTCCAATCTGCTCTACCGTCATGTACAGCTGATCTTACATTTTTTCCGATGAAGAGTGCATTATGACGAAAATGTCCTTCATATTGAGGCTCAACATATCTGGTTTTACCTAATGTCAATATGTGTATTACTTCGACATTTTTAAGCGCATTGCCCCTGTCAACCATTGCTTCTACGAGTAATTCTGGAGTTGCACAACCTGGATGGACATAAACTCTGTCACCTGATTGTATTAGACTAACTGCTTCCTGTAAAGTCTTAATTTTAGATTTAAATTTTTCTAACCAGCGCATAGTATTTCTATTTTATTAAAGTATTAATGTTTTTATATTCTATTCCAAATCGTTTTGCGATTGATTCTTGAGTACAGAATCCGTCATACATTACAATACCTTTAGCAAATCCTATCTTTTCTTTGATTGTTTTTTCTAAACCGTTTTCAACAAGCTCGACCAAGAATGGGAGTAAACTGTTTGTTAAAGCGAAAGCTGCAGATCTAGCAACATTGGCCGCCATATTTGGTACACAATAATGTATGACATTATGCTGGATATATACAGGATTGTCAAGTGTTGTTGGTCGACTTGTTTCTATGCAACCTCCCTGATCAATGGATACATCAATTATAACAGAACCAGGTTTCATTAGCTTTACCATGTTCTCAGTTACAAGGCGAGGAGCTTTTTCACCTTTAATCAAAACTGCTCCAATCAAAACATCAGCATATTCTATTGCCTTTCTAATATTGTACTCATTAACCAATCCTGTGGTAATTCTGTAGTTAAACTGTTGTTCAAGCGAACGGAGCCGATTTAAATCTTTGTCTAAAACAACTACCTGTGCACCAACACCAAGAGCTACCCGTGCTGCTGCTCTTCCAACCGTACCAGCTCCTAAAATCACAACCGATGCAGGTGCTACACCGGTTAATCCGCCTAACAATATTCCTCTACCGTTGTTTGTATTTTCAAGATAACGGCTCGCAACTTGAATACACATAAGTCCAGCTATCTCACTCATAGCTGAGAGGACTGGCATATCACCTTTTTCATCTTCTAAAAGTTCAATAGCAACTGCACAAACTTTTTTGGTTGATAGAAATTCTACAACTTTTGGTTTTGCGACTGCCAGATGCATTGCTGAGATCAGGATTTGAGAATCTAATAATTTATCAACATCAGTTTCTGATGGTGGAGAAACTTTCAATACGATATCGGCTCTCTTATAAACTTCATCCTGCGTGTAAGCAATTTTTGCTCCTACTTCTTCGAACTTTTGGTTTGTAAAATGAGCTCCCTCTCCTGCGTCTTTTTCAATGAAAACATTTGCGCCAGCTGAGATAAGTGTATGAACCGCAGCAGGCGTTAATGCAATTCTACGATCCCTCCTTGGGTCTTCTTTAGGTATTCCTATGTTCATACTTTCACCTTTGTTATTTTCAAAGAATTATATTCAATTTCTTTTGATAATTACACAAAATTTTACTCAACTAATATGCCACCATTTTTTTGATAATATATGTGTTTAAAGAACAAAAAAGCAGTGTATATGAATAATATTTTTATGAATTTCCCATATTTTGAAATTTAAAATATTTATTTTTCAAATTTGGAAAAATGTTGAAAAATTCAATTCTCATTTCCACTTAATACAATTACAAATTCGCCCTGCACTGTCCTGGTTTCAAGTTGTCTTATTACATCCGAGACTCTACCATACATAAGTTCTTCAAATTTTTTAGTAATTTCTCTTGCTACTGTTATTTTTCTATCTCCTAATGTTTCCAGAATTTCATGCAGAGTTTTTAAAATCCTGTGAGGGGATTCGTAAAGGATAATTGTTCTTTCTTCACTTTTTAGTTTTTCCAGTTTAGTTTTCCTTCCTTTTTTATGTGGAAGAAATCCTTCAAAAACAAAACTGTCTGTTGGTAAACCACTTACAACAAGCGCTGATAAAAGTGCAGAAGCTCCAGGTATTGGAATGATTTTAATTTCTTCTTCTACTGCTTTTTTAACTAAACGATATGCAGGATCGGAAATACCTGGAGTACCGGCATCAGAGACTACAGCGACAGATTTTCCTGATTTTAATTTATTAATGATCTCGGGTATACGTTTCAGCTCATTAAATTGGTAGTAGCTTATAAGTTCTTTTTCAATCCCATAATGATTTAAGAGGATTTTTGTTTTGCGTGTATCTTCTGCTGCAATAAAATCAACACTTTTCAATATTCTCAATGCACGGAGTGTAATATCTTCCAAGTTACCGATTGGCGTAGAAACTATATATAGCGCACCATTAATAATTTCTTCTGCCATATTTACTTTGGTAGTTTAGCAATAAGTGGCATTCTTCGCTTGAATTCGTTTGCTTTTATCCTGTTTTTAACTTTTTCGATGAATTCCTTATCAAAACCCATTTCTATAAGTTGAGCATCTGACTTTTTGTTATCAATCATTTCTATTAGAAGTTTATCTACTTCTTTATAAGTAAATCCTAACTCCCCTTCGTCGGTTTGTCCATTCCATAAATCTGCTGTTGGAACTTTTGAAATTATCTTTTCAGGTACACCAAGTTCTCTTGCTAACTCCCAGACTTGAGTTTTATAAAGATCACCAATTGGATTGATTGCACAGGCAGTGTCGCCATAGATTGTACCATAACCAAGTAAAATTTCAGTTTTATTACTCGTACCAACTACAAGTGCATTGTCTCTTGCTGAAAGATCATAAAGTATAATCATTCTCGTGCGTGCTGCAATGTTTCCAAGTCGAATATGATTCATATGTCTATCTACATCGAAAAATTCATCAACCATTGGTGTAATATCAACGATTCTGCTTCTCAATCCCAAAGTTTTACACACGAGCATAGCATCTGCGGTACTATCAGGGGAACTGGTTTTGTAAGGCATAATTACACCTAAAATATTTAACCCTCCAATTGCTTCCTTAGTAAGGTAAGCAACTACGGCAGAATCTAATCCCCCCGAGATTCCAATAACTGCCTTGTTAAAACCAGCATTAGCAAATTCTGTTTTTAAAAAATCAACAAGATATTTATGGATTTCCTGTATGTTCATCATAGTTTTGCCTAAAATTTAATTAAAACTCTTAATATTTCAAAAATTTTGTATAAATCTAATGGTTTATATATATTTTTAAAAATTTTGGACGGTGATATGATAAATCTTAAAAATAGAATCGCACTTGTTACAGGTGGTTCAAGAGGAATAGGTTCAGCCTGCGCAATTTTGTTTGCTAAAGCTGGAGCAAATGTAGCTATTACTTACAAAGATAATGAGAAAGCGGCAAATAAAGTTGTTAGAAAAATTAAAAGTTTAAACAAAACAGCAATCGAGTTAAAATGCGATATTGAAAATTATCAGGATGTATATGCAAATGTAAAAGAAGTAGTGAATTATTTCGGTAGAATTGATATTCTGGTAAATAATGCCGGGGTATGGACGGAAAGTTCGTTAGAAAATATGAGTGAACAAATATGGGATGAAACTATTGATATTAATCTGAAGGGTACAATGAACTTCTGTAAAGCAGTATTACCATATATGAAAAGGCAAAAGTATGGAAGAATAATCAATATTTCAAGTACAGCAGGCCAAAGAGGTGAAGCATTCCATTCTCATTATGCTGCTGCAAAAGGTGGGGTAATTTCGTTTACAAAATCTATCGCCGTTGAATTGATAAAATATGGAATATATGTAAATTGTGTTGCTCCGGGTTGGGTTCTAACCGATATGACAAACCCATTTCTAAAAGTAAAAAAGAATATGGAAAAAGTTTTGAAAACAATCCCTCGCAACAAAATTGCTACACCAGATGAAATCGCCGGACCTGTTCTTTTCCTTGCTTCGGACTTATCTAACAATATTGTGGGAGAAATATTAAATGTAAATGGGGGAAGTGTACTTTGCGGTTAATCCCTAAATTCTTATTAATTTCTTTACCTCTGAATTTTTTATTATCCTATTTATGGAAATTTCAAAATTATGAACTTACTTTGACACCCTCAGGAATCTATATAAATCTATTCCTTATTCTTCCTGGTATACTGCCATTCTTTCTTAAAAGAAATGTACTAAAAAACTTTATAGATGTATCAAAAAGAATAGGTACTGTTAGATTATATGTCATTTCATTAGTTTATAATTTTATCTTGTTTAGTGGAATTTTAACAGTTGGATTAATTTTTAAAATTATTTCATTTGATAAATCTTTTAACATTGAGACACAATTACTTGGTTTGTTGTTTGATATTCCTCTTTATATTGCTATCTGGTTACCATCAATTTATCCACATGAATTTGCATGGAGAAGTTTTATTTTAGATAACAAATCAAATAGGACCGATATTAGCAAAGTAATAGAGTCAGCCATTATATGGAGTATTTCTTTTAGTGTAATATCATTTTACTTTATACTTCAAAATAATATAATATTCGGTCTAAGTTTTTTGATTTCTCAATTTTTAAATGGGGTAGCTTTGAATATGTTTTATATAAAAAGTCGCTCTTTATGGCTTTGCTCGTTTCACCATATTTTATTTATTGTATTAAATTCTTTTATTTTTGGAAGTATTTTTCAGGATGGTGTGATATTTAATGAAAAATTTGGAATTTTAAATGCTAATGGTGGAATTGGGGTTATTATGCAAATTTTTCTTATAATCTTATTGTTTTTTAAAATGAAAAATATTAAAATTTCAAATAGCTCTAATTAATTGAAATAAAATAAGTTATAAGGTTTTATAATAAATAAAATGCGCTTTGCTGGGCTAAATTCTTCACAATTTTTAACAAAAAAATAGCTTAATACTTGCGTATTTCGATAAATTTTATGATATTTGTATTAAATTAAGCCAAAATTATAGATCAAAATAATTGTGAAAAAGTCAAAATCTGATTTGCTAAGTGGAAAACCAATCAATTTAAAACCAATTCCAGAGAATGTAAATGTGACGGAATTGGTGAATGATTATTTTCAGGCTTATAATTCAGCTCGTTTAAGGGAAGCCTGCCAGCTTTTCACGAAAAAAATGTTGAAACAAAATGTAACAATTGGAATGAGTTTAACAGGAGCTTTAACTCCGGCCGGCCTGGGTGCAACCTGTGTAGTTCCATTGATGAAAGCTGGTTTTGTGGATTGGTTGGTTTCAACAGGAGCCAATCTATATCATGATACTCACTTCGCACTTGGTATGAAAATGCACCGTGGTTCACCATTTATTGATGATAGAATTTTAAGAGAAAAAGGAATTGTTAGAATATATGATATTTTGTTCGATTATGAAGTTTTACTTTCCACAGATGAGTTTTTTAGGGAGGTTCTAAGGTCTGATGAATTTGCAAATGAAATGGGAACTGCAGAGTTGCATTACAAATTGGGAAAATATATCTATGAGAGAGAAAAATTATTAGGAATTAAAAACCATAGTGTCTTAGCAACCGCATATTTATGTGGAATTCCTGTTTATACCCCATCCCCTGGAGATAGCTCCATTGGAATGAACATCGCCGAAGTGATGCTGGATGGAAATAAATTTTTTCTTGATGTTTTTAGAGATGTGAACGAAACTGCAGCAATTGTACTGGATGCTAAAAAGAGCGGTGGTTATAGCGGGGTATTTATACTTGGTGGTGGTTCTCCTAAAAACTTTATGCTACAAACTGAACCACAATTGCAGGAAGTATTAAAAATTGATGAGGATGGTCACGATTATTTCTTACAGATTACAGATGCCCGACCTGATACAGGTGGTTTATCTGGTGCAACTCCTTCCGAAGCTGTAAGCTGGGGCAAAATTGACCCTGCACATCTACCTGATACAGTTGTTGTATATAGTGATTCAACAATAGTGTTTCCAATTATTACTTCGTATGCTCTCAGCAATGCTAAACCCAGAAAACTTAAGAAACTGTATCACAAACGAGAGCAATTGTTAAATAAGCTTTATCGTGAATATGAAAGAAGTAAAAAGAAAATTAAAAAATAATCAATCAAACTTACTCGATTTACGAGTAGTAATTAATAACAATAATCAAACAAGGAG
The DNA here is from genome assembly GCA_003327435.1 of Ignavibacteriota bacterium. Lineage (GTDB taxonomy): Bacteria > Bacteroidota > Ignavibacteria > UBA10030 > BY39 > BY39. The sequence goes on along the minus strand of QOQV01000003.1, from coordinate 84,658 downwards.
GTTTTAATGAGCCGATTTACAGAATTACGCGATCTGGTTAACAGCTTTGAAAAGGACTTCATTAAGTTCTATGACAAAGGAAATAAGTCAGCCGGAACTCGCGTTCGCAAGGCTATGAACGAACTGAAGCGGAAAGCACAGGAAATCCGCAAGGAAGTTCAGGAGCTGAAAGCGAAAATGACCGAAGGTGGCGAAAACCCACCAACACAATAAGTTCAATTTGTGATTACAAATTGAGGCTGTTCGGAAAAATATTAGAACAGCCTCTTTTATTTTTATGAGAAAAGTTTACATTACAATCCTTCTACTTTGTTTACCTTCGTTTGGCTTCTCTCAAAGCGCTGATTTTAAAAAAATTCATTATGAAGCTTTCGTTATTGATGGGCACAACGATGCAATACAAAGAATCATCTCAGGCGAAGATCTTGGCAAGAAAACTAATAGCGGGCATCTGGATATTCCTCGAATGCGGACTGGTGGAATAGATGCTGCATTTTTTGCTGTCTGGGTTCCACCCTCTAAAACTTCAAAAACTTATTTTCAAAAAGCAATAAACCAAATCGAAAGTTTTAACAAATTTATCCAGAAATATAAAAATGAAATCGGGGTTTTGAGAAATTATCAGGATATCGAAAAATACCGAAATCAGAACAAACTCGTCGCAATTTTAAGTATGGAAGGTGCACATCCTTTGGGAGATAATATAAAAAATCTGGATTATTTTTATAATCTTGGTATCCGTTCTATCATGCCAACCTGGAATAATAGTACAAGCTGGGCTACCTCCGCTGCTGATGAAGAAACTAAAAAAATTAAACGAAAAGGTTTGAGTGAATTGGGAAAAAAGTTTATAAAAAGAATGAACGAGCTCGGCATCATAATCGATGTTTCTCATGCAGGAGAACAAACTTTTTGGGATATTATTCAAACTTCCACAAAACCAGTTATAGCTTCACACTCAGCTGTATGGAAAATTTGTCCGCATCGTAGAAACCTGAAAGATGAACAAATAAAAGCTATTGCTAAAACCGGTGGACTTATTGCAGTAAATTTTGCACCATGGTTTTTAGATAGCACATTCACGAAAAAGGAAAAAGAGATAAGGAATAAGTATTCTAAGTTAATAGATTCAATAAGAAATGATTTTAAAGGTAATATACTTTCAAGAGAATTTTTAATAGGAAATTTCCTGAAGAATGATTATGAAAAAATTTTACCTACAGTAAAAACCCTTGTTGATCACATAGATTATATCGTACAACTTGTAGGAATAGATTATGTTGGACTTGGCTCTGATTATGACGGTATAGGTATAGCACCTTTGGGTTTGGAAGATGCTTCGTATTATCCTAATGTCACAAAAGAACTGCTTGAAAGAGGTTACTCGGAAGAAGATATTAGAAAGATACTCGGTGAAAATTTTATGAGGGTATTAAGGCAGGTACTAAAATAAAAATCCCCATCAGTTGATGGGGATTTTTATTTTACATCTGAGATTCTTCCATACGAGCGCGCATCGCTCTCCGAATAGCTTTTATTCTTTCCATCCTTTTTCTTACAGAAGGTTTTGTGTAAAATGTTCTCTTCTTGAATTCTTTTAATACACCAGACCTTTCGTATTTCTTCTTAAATCTTTTTAATGCACGATCGAGTGATTCATTATCCTGAATCTGAATTCCGATCAATCAATTCACCTCCTCTCGATTCTCATTTAAATTAATTATTTGTGTATTATTTATCATATTATCTTCACTTTGTATGTTTTGTTTAAAATCTTCAAGTAGTTTTCTTTCGCCGAGTTTTTCAAATTTTACAATTATTGCTCTATTACCGTCTGATGTAGTGTCTTTCTTTATGACCTTTCCATAATCGTCAAAAGCATCATGGTATATTATTTCACCAATCGAAAAAGTAATATCTGGTTTATATAGTTTATATTCAGATTTCTGTATTTTTTCCTGGATAGTATTCTTTTCGTTTTCGTTTATCACATTTAATAAAGCAAGATGATGACACTTAGGGCATCGATACCATGCCTTTTCGTTATCACCCTCAATATTGTTCACCAGCACCATTTTTGTGGTTTGGTCGCAATAATTGCAATATTTTTCCAAAATTCTTGCTTTTTTCATAGGGAATTCACGATGCTTGACTTAATATAATAAAGTTATTATTTTAAAACAAATAAAGACATTGTAATAAAAGTCATATGTAACAAAGGAAATTTGCAAAATTAAGTTAGTGAAATTTAAGTTAAAATATTTCGTAAAACGATTGGGTCGGAAATTTTAACAATTTTTGTATACGCTACAGTAAAGGTTACAATAATAATTAAATTTCACTTTACTATTTCTGATTATGGCAATTCTAATGTGAAAAGAATTTCTATTGTTGTGTATCTGATGAATTAATTGTTTTTTTCCCTCAATCTTAGTATATTTCAATGAAAATATTCTAAATTCAGGGCCCTTAGCTCAGTTGGTTAGAGCAGCAGACTCATAATCTGCGGGTCGTAGGTTCAAGTCCTACAGGGCCCACAATATCTACAAATAAGTTCTTCAAAAAATCCCTAAAATTATGGAGCTTCAAAAAAAATCTTACCTTATCTCATTAATCATAGTATTCATCTGTTTGATTATTAGTCTGATAATATATCTTTTATTCCATATTATATTCGTTTTTATTCTTTTTATCCCACCAGTTATTTATTATATTCTCAGGAAAAAAGAGCAAAGCCAGACGCAAAATTTTAATTAGATCTCTAATGAAAATTACTTATACAAAGGAAAATTCACTCATTGTAAACGAAATTTTCTATAGTATTCAAGGAGAATCCACACACGCCGGGCGGCCTTGTGTTTTCATAAGATTAACTTATTGTAATCTGAGATGTACCTACTGCGATACAGAATATGCATTTGAGGAGGGGAAAGAAATTACGATCGAAACTATTTTTAAACAGATTCAAAAATATAATTGTAAACTGGTGGAAATTACCGGTGGAGAACCACTACTACAAAAAAATGTACATTCTTTAATCACTTTACTTTGCGATAATGGGTATGAAGTGCTGTTGGAAACAGGAGGGAGTATCGATATCTCCGATGTTGATCAAAGAGTAAAAATCATTTTGGATATCAAGTGCCCATCAAGTGGAATGAGTAAGAAAAATTATTGGAAAAACTTGAGCAAACTAAAACCAATCGATGAAGTAAAGTTTGTAATCTGCGATAGGAATGATTTTAAGTGGGCTGTTGATAAGATTCTTGAATATAATCTAACAAAAAAATGTACAGTGTTGATGTCTCCTGTTGTACTCGACAGTGCTTCATTAAAACCAAGTGACTTAGCGAAGTGGATTCTAAAATCGCAACTTCCTGTCAGAATGCAAATTCAATTACATAAAATTATCTGGGGTATAAACAGTAGAGGAGTTTGATTTGGAAAATTTGAAAAAAGATATTGCTGTTGTTCTTGTTAGCGGTGGTATGGATAGTTGTGTCACAGCAGCCATTGCAAATCAGGATTATATTCTCGCATTTCTCCATTTAAATTATGGACAACGCACTGAAAAACGGGAGTTAAAAGCTTTCAATGATATAGCTGATTATTACAATGTAAAACAACGGCTTGTTGTAAACATTGAGCATTTAAAAATAATAGGTGGCTCAAGTCTAACAGACCCAGAATTAATAATTCCTGAAAAAAATACTTTACACAAAAGGGATGGAGAAATTCCGACTACATATGTTCCATTCAGAAACGCTAATATACTTGCAATAGCAGTCAGTTGGGCAGAAGTTATAGGTGCTAAAAAAATTTTTATTGGAGCAGTTGAGGAAGATTCTTCTGGTTATCCGGATTGTAGAGAAGAATTCTACCAAGCTTTTAATAAAGTTATTGAATTAGGTACCAAACCAGATACATCTATAACAATCGAAACGCCAATAATCCATAAGACTAAAGCGGAAATTGTAAAAATTGGTATGATACTTAATGCTCCACTGCATCTGAGCTGGTCGTGTTATCAATTTGAAGATGAAGCATGTGGAGTATGCGATAGCTGTGTCTTAAGATTAAAAGGATTCGAAAAAGCTGGTTATAAAGATCCAATAAGATATAGAAAATTTTAAAATCGTTATTTACAGTAGCTTATTATTTATGTACTCATGTTAATGATGAGTAAAGGTGTGTGGTAGTGAGTTCTCTCCGAGAGGATTACTTTGTTTAATTATTATCTTAACAAAATCCCAATTGAGTTCAGTTTTGAATAAAACCAGACAAATCTATTTAATTCAGCATCAAATGTTCCATTCGTTATGATGATGGTTTTGGGATTTAAATGAAAAATTTTTTTTGGGAAAGTATAATGTTGGTATCTAAAGAAATGGAATGTAATATTATTATCGTCTTAAACAGGAATCCTTATTTAAACAACAAAAATGTTGTTGTTAAAATGAAAATGATTTATATTTTATTTACAATATTAAAAATAAGAACTAGTTAAAAATATGAAACGAATTACTGTTTTACTATTAGTATTGCTAATTTTTCAAATTAAGTTAAAATCGCAAATCGATTCTCTCATCATTCAAGAAAATGATATAGGTTTGTGTACTTACAATGGAAACATCGTAACTTCATCATCAACGATTACCGGTTGGACAGGACCTGGTTTTATTGATGCTGACAATGGGATTGGAGTGGCAATTAGCTGGGGTGTTTTTGTGCAAACAGAAGGAGTTTATTATTTAACTTGGCGATATGCATTCGGTGGAACTGCTACAAATCTACGTGATGGTAAATTAATAATTAACGGTTCAACAATACCTGATACTGTGATTTTTCCATATACTGGTAGCTGGTCAAACTGGATGGAAATATCTCCCGTTCCAGTTCTATTATTGAGTGGTTATAATAATATCCGACTTGTAGCTGTGAGAACTGGTGGTCTGGCAAATATTGATTATTTAAAAATATATGGGAATGGTGTTGCTTCTCACCAATGTGTTCCTCAGTATCGATTAGTTGTTACAAGTAACGACACAATGCGTGGTTATGTATCATATTCACCGGTTCAGGAATTGTATAATGTTGGGACTGTTATTACTTTATATGCTTTTCCGAAATCAGGATATTTTTTTCAGAGCTGGATGGGTGATGTGCCAAGTGCGGATAGTGTATTTTCTTTTGCCATTAATCGGGATATTCAGGTAACTGCACGGTTTCTTCCGAATTTCCTAAAAAATAATATAGATACTACAATCATAGGTTATGCAACTGTTCAGGACGATAAAGGTACACCTTTTTTAATCACCGGTGGTGCTGAAGGTGATACCGTCTATGCAAGTTCACTTTCGGAGTTAAAAAGTTATTTGGGAAGTTCGGTACCTTATGTAGTAAAGTTTACAGGAAAAATTGTTGATAGCAGTGAAATAACGGTCAAATCAAACAAAACTCTTTTGGGTGTTGGAGAATTAGCTCATTTACAAGGAGTTGGATTGTCTATTAATCAAGCGCGTAATGTGATTATTCGTAATATCACTATATCACATGTTCATCCTCAGGATGCTATTGAAATTAATGGTGCTTCAAAAAATATTGTTATTGACCATTGTGAGTTTTATTCGGATCGTGAACACGGTACCGATTATTACGATGGTTTGTTGGATATTAAAAATCAATCGTCCTTTATCACTGTTTCGAGGTGTGCTTTTCATGATCACTATAAAACAATTCTGATAAGCTCTGGTGATGAGCAATATGCTGATACTGTTATTCGGGTAACATTTCATCATAATTATTTCTTTAATTGTCAGGATAGATTACCAAGTATTCGGTTTGGGAAAGCACATATTTTCAACAACTACTTTTATAATTGTCACAGTGCTATTAACACTCGTATGGGTGCTTGTGTAAGAGTAGAAAAAAATTATTTTCAAAATGTAACCACAGCGGTTATGGCAGCTTATAGTATCACCGGTGGAATGGTAAATCTTATAGACAACTTTTTTGGTACAAGTAATTACATAACAGAACCAGTATGTGAACTGGAAGTTCCATATTCATATGAAAATCATTTGGATAGTGTGATAAATTTGCCTTTTATTGTTCCAGATATTGTTCGTATTACCTCTGCTAAAGAAGAGTTTGAAACCTGGTCAAAAATCGATTTTGATATTTCAATAAATTATCCTAATCCATTTAATCCTGCAACGAGTTTTCGCTTAACGATACCAAAAACAGAAATAGTTAAATTAAAAATTTATGATATTCTTGGTAAAGAAGTGGCAACTCTTTTGGATGAGGAAAAACAACCCGGTACCTATACTATCACCTGGAATGCTAATGATATGCCCAATGGTGTTTATTATTGTCAGTTTATTGCAGGTAAATACAATAGCGTAAGGAAAGTAGTGTTAATTAAGTGATATCTTTACTGGATTAAGCAACATTATTTGTAAAAAAAGATTAATTAGGTTATGTTTGATTTCAGTGAAAGTGCCTATTTAGTTTTTCTTCGAGAAGGAGTGCATCAATGAAGAATTTGTTACCCCAGTTAGGTATTGCCCATGGGAAATATTTTCCCCACCAGGGAAAACTGCCGAGTAAACCACCATGTAAGTTAGAATAATTTTTGTTGGTGATAATTTTTTGTTTAAGATAATTTAATGCAACTACAGCGGCATCAAACATTTCTTCATCACCTGTTGTATCATACATTGACAACCAGATTTCTGCCATCTGTGCTAATCCTGTTAAGCAGCGACTTGAATCGACTGGTTCCCAATCAAGGTTGTAATGACTGAACAGAATTTTATCTCGCTTCTGTATCTCTTTTAGAATAGAGGCTGATTTAATAGCATATTGTTTAATCAATTCTTCTTTAAGAATTAGTCCAGATTTCCATAATCCTTCTATGGTATATGCGATTACATGAAGTACTGGTTTGTTATCTGGGAGGAAAGAACAATTTAAAAATGCACCATTTTCTTTCTGATTTTTTATAACCCATTCGACATTTTTAAGTGCTGATTGTTTAAATTGTTCAACACCCGTAACTTCCCAAAGTTTACATAATGCAAAAGCTACTCGAGAATAATATGTGTGAGGAATATTGTTATATACAAATTTTGTCCAGGAACCGGATTCATCTTGAACTTTTAATAACCAGTTACCCGCTTTAACTGCTGAATCTAAATAAATATTTTTCCCTATTTTTTCATAAGAACTTATCAATCCAAAAATTGCTTGACCAGTATCAAAAACTTGTTCCTGTGTGGTTTTATAAACCTTTGGTTTGAAGGAAACTGAATCACCAAAAGCTCCATTGTTATATTGAACACTCAATAACCAGTCGGCTGATTTTTGTATTGTATAGTAGATTTCGTTTTTTTTATAATTTGTAAATTCAGTTGCTGAGTATAATGTTGGTATTATATATCCTGTAGTTTCTGCATATGGACCAAACCAGCCATCTCTAAGAGAAAAAAGTTTTGAAAATCCATTACCATCACAGATTATATTTGCTTTCAATAACCAATTAATTGATAGATTAATATAGTATAGGTTATTGTGAATTTGATTCGAAGGATTTTGAATTAATAGTTTTATTAGATAATAAAACTCTTTATTTTTGAGTAGTTTACTTGCTGTAATAATTTTATTTGTTAATCTCATTTATTGATTTTTCCAAAGTTGAATCTTGCAGTAGTTCCTTATATTTTGGATAAAATTTCTGGAATTCTATTTCCCAATTGTATTTAGATTTCGAAAGCATGAGGCAATTATTACTCATCTTGTTATATAATTCATTATCTGTTGCGAGTTTATTTACGGCGGATGCGATTTCTTCTGGAGATTCCGGATTAACACATAATCCTATTTCATTTTTTTCTACAATTTCGATTAATCCTGGATAGTTGCAGGTTATAACAGGAAGTCCCATCATCATATATTCAAATAGTTTATTCGGTGCACAAAAATAATTGTTCCTGCAAGTATTGCGATACATTAGTATTCCTATGTCTGCGGATGCAGTGTAATGAGGTAATTGGTTATAGTTCACATATGGTAGTATTAATAAATTTTTAAAATTATTGGATTTCTTATAATAGTTATACCATCTGCCGAAACCCTGACCGATTATTACCAACTTTACCGAATCATGAAAAGATTCCGCCGCCGTTATTATTTCATCAATACATCTATCATCAGCTAATAGCCCTTGATAAATAACTATTTTGCTTACATTAATATTCAATTCCTTAAATTTTTCATAAAGTATTTGACTTGAAATTTTGGGACGGTAAATGGGGGTATTCTGTATTATTAATGGCTTAGTAGATATTTTGTATTCATTTTCATAAATTAATGCACGGTTTTTTTCTGGTGTTACAACTAGATCAGCATATTTTATAAATGTTTTCTCTTTTATTTTGTGTATATAACTTAGCCACACTGGCTCACTTTTTTCTGCAAATAGTTCGTGAGCACGATATAAGAATTTTTTGGTGAAAAGTTTTGCTACTACTGCAGTAGGCAAAATTGCCTGGATGTCATGAGCTTCATATAAATCTGCATTTATTTTTATTGCGTGATAAATAGTTTTTATTGAATATTCAATATATACTAACAGATAGCGAATAGTTAAAAATATTTTGTTGCTGTTTAGATTTTTAAAAAATCTATTACAGCAATCTCGAATTGTTAAGGAAATAAAAATGATTGAAAAACCTGGTATAATGGTTTCTTTTTTTGTGGTTGAATATTCACTGAAAAGAAATATTCCAACTACTTCATAACCTTTCTTAACAAGAGATATCGCAGTATTATAAAGCGGTGGACAATGCTCTGGCCTCTTCATATATGTAATCATGCATATTTTTTTATTTGGCATATTATATAAAGAATTCTTGAATAAAATTTTTTTCCTAATAAAGTTAGAAAATTTTGATTATAAAATTCTTTCCCTTATTATATCAATAAACTTGTTTATTGATTTCATCTAAATATATACTGTTATAATTAAATTTCAAAATCGTGGTATATACATCCATTATTTTTTTCTTTTCAAGAAAATTTCTTATTATACCAATGTATAACAAAATGAAAGGAGTGAAAATGTTTAAGTTTATAACTTTATTATCGATAATTGTAACTTTATTACCATTATCATTATTAGCGCAAAATATAAATCATGATGAACTAAGCACGTCAATACCTGAGTTAACTGATTTTCATTCAACAATATATGAGCTTTGGCATAACGCCTGGCCAAATAAAGATATTGAAAAACTTAATCAATTGCTACCTGAAATTGAATCAGGCTATAAAAAGCTAATAGAAGTAAAATTACCTGGGATACTGAGAGATAAAGAAACTGCTTGGTCAAAAAATCTTGAAACATTTTATGAAATAATTGAAGAATATAAAAATGCGATCTCTAAAGATGATACAATCGGATTGTTAAATGCAGCCGAAAAGGTACATTCACAATTTGAAGCACTCGTAAGAACAATTAAACCAGTTGTTAAAGAGTTGGACGATTTTCATAAATCACTCTATTTGCTTTATCATTATTACCTGCCAGATTATAATTATGATAAAATTAAAGAGTCGGTGGATACCTTGTTAATTAAAATTGAAAAGTTAAACAAAGCAGAATTGCCTAAGAGAGTTAAAAGTAGAGAAAAAGAATTTAATAAAGCCCGCAAGGAATTAAATTCAGCATTGAAAGATTTGAAGTCCGTTTTGAAATCTAAAGATAAACAGAAAATTATTGATAAAATTGAATTGATGCATACAAAATATCAAGCTGTAGAAGCTGTTTTTGATTAGTTAACCTCGAAATATTTTTTTATACTTTCTAATAAACCTTCTAATGTAGATGGCTCTGCTATAATATGTGGGGTGATACCATTTTTTTCTAAAGCTTTAGCCGTTGTTACTCCGATAACTGCAATTTTCGTAAGTTCTTTAATAGAAGCTTTTATATTCTGATCAGATATGATTTTGAAAAAATTATTTGCAGTAGATGGACTGGTAAAGGTCACAACATCGATTGTTCTTCTCAATAATTTTTGTTTTACATCATCAATATTTTGTGGTTCTGGACAAATTGTCTGGTAAACTACAACGGGTGTAACTTCAGCACCAAAGGTTCTAAGATTGTCGATAATTATTTCACGACTTAGATTGCCTCTCGGGAAAAGGAAATTTTTCCCCTTGATGTTGTATTTTTTTATTAAATGTGCTAATTCTTCTGCAGTATAAGATTCCGGGATTGCTGTGCATTTAAGATTATGTTTTTCAATTTCTATTTTTGATTTTTCACCTATAACAAAAGTCAATTTATTTTCCAGAACCGAATTTGAAATTTGCTGATAATTTAGTCTTATAAAGAAATATTTTATTGCGTTTTGACTTGTAAATATTACCCCGTCGAAATTGTTCAATGAATTTAAGAGATTATCAAGCTCATTCCAGGATTCTGGTTCTTTAATTTCGATGGTTGGGAAAAAAACAGGATTTGCTCCATATTTTTTAATTAATTGTGCGAATTCCTGAGCTTGTTCCTTGCTGCGAGTTATTAGTATGTTTTTATTTTCTAAATTCATTAGATTGGATTAGTTCTATCAATATCTTTTAGGATTTCCATGCCACCTTGCGAAAGTAACTTCTCTGCAAGTAAAATACCCAACTCTTCAGCCTGGCTTAAATCCCCAGAAATTTCATCTCTTATTATTGTTTTACCATCTAAACTGCCAATTAAAGCTTTAAGAAGCAATGTTGTGTTTTCTACTTTACCGAATGCTGCAACTGGTATCTGGCATCCACCCTCTAATCTTCTCAATAGTGCTCTTTCACTAATGCAAGCAACTGCTGTTTCGTAATGATTAAGTTTTTCAAAAACTTGCTTTGCAAACTCATCCTCCTGTCTTATTTCTATTCCCAGTGCGCCCTGTCCAACAGCTGGTAGTAATATCTCAAGGGGCATGGTGTAAGAGATTCTATCTTTAAGGCCAAGCCTAATTACTCCTGCTTTTGCCAGTATCATTCCATGCCAATCAGAACTATCAAGCTTTGACAATCTTGTATTCAGGTTTCCTCGAATATCAATAATTTGTAAGTCTTTTCTCCAGTTTAACAATTGCGATTTTCTTCTTAAACTACCGGTAGCAATTTTTGCATTGCCTGGTAATTGATTGAAATCGTAACTCTTGCCAATTGGGGATATAAAAACATCTCTAACATCTTCTCTTTTTGTAATAGCAGTTATAGTTAGCCCATCTGGAATTTTGGTTGGAACATCCTTTAAACTATGAACCGCTGCATCAATTTTTTTTGATAGTAAAGCAGTTTCTAATTCTTTTGTAAATAAACCCTTATCTCCAATTTTAGATAATGGAGCATCTAAAATTTTATCACCCTGTGTTTTAATAATTTCTATTTCAACTTTTAATTCGGGAAGGATTTTTTTTAATTCAGCAATTACCCAGTTTGTTTGCCATAGAGCTAACGCACTTCCCCTACTACCGATTTTAATTTTCTCTTTCATATTTTACTTTTTCTTTTCTAATCCAAATAAAGAACGAATTAAGCTAACTTTGCTTATTGTATCCTCGTCTATTTCGGAATTGTTTCCATTTTTTAAATTTACGATAGGTGTGTGCAAAATTTTATTAATTATTCTTTTCGTAATAATATCGACAAGTTCTCTATCTTCAACTTTAAATCTGTTAATATTTTTTGAAACCTCTTCTTCTCGAATTTTTTCGAATTGTAAGCGTAGCTCTTGAATGGTGGGATTCACCTGCAGGGATTTATACCAATTATAGAATTGTTCCAGTTCTTCAAAGACAATTTTTTTCACTTTAGGAACTTCAGCACGGCGCTTCTCTAAATTTTTGTCTATAATATTATTTAAAGCATCAATATCGTAGAGGAAAACATTTTCTATTCTCGCAATTTCAGGATCGATATTCCTTGGCACACCGATATCAATAATAAAAAGTTGCCTGTTATGCCTTTCACGCATAACCTTTTGCATCTGTTTTGATGTAATGATATAATCTGGTATCGTTATTGAACTGATAATGATATCGATATTATCTAATTCTTCTGCCAAATTATTGAATTCAATAACAGCTCCATTCATTTCCTTTGCAAGATTTTCAGCTTTTTCTCGTGTCCTGTTTGTAAAAATTAATTTACCAATATTTTTTGCCTGAAGATGTTTTGCAGTAAGTTGTGCTGTTTCTCCAGAACCAATGATAAGAGCTGTATGTCTCTTCAAGTCCGAAAAAATCTTGCTGGCTAACTCAACTGCAGCATAGCTAATAGATACAGCACCCTCGCCAATCTGGGTCTCACTCCTTGCTCTTTTACCAACATGAAAAGCAGTGTCGAATAAGCGTGCTGTAAGTTTGCCGACAGTTTTTAGCTTCGCTGCAGTAAGATATGCCTCTTTAATTTGATTAAGTATCTGCACATCCCCAAGTATCATAGAATCTATTCCTGAAACAACTTTAAACAAATGGCTTATGGCAATTGAAGAATGTAATAAATAAAAATGTTCTGGTTTTACAGAATTGTCAGCGTTCTTAAACTTAATTAATTCCTCTTCAATTTGTTGAGTATCTACCAATTCATTGCTGGGAATTCCGTAGAGTTCCGTACGATTGCAGGTCGAAACAAGAACACACTCCTTAAAAAATTTTTCTTTTAATTTGGGAAGGATAAGAATTATCTCGTCGTTTGAAAACCAAATTTTCTCACGAACTTCTACAGGAGCAGTTCTGTGATTTATTCCTATGGATATTAAATTCATCTTGTTAAATCAATAAAATCTATGAAAATTACTAAAGAACATATTAATTATCGTCATTGAAAAAAATGATATGATGAATCCGATGATTGAAAGCCAGATTATCTTTTTACCACGCCAGTGAACAAATTTGTTTGCGATTAAACCAAGTGCATACAGTAGCCAGATAAATGTTGTTCCAATTAATTTTGGATCCGTGTAGGAAAAATTTTCAAAAGCTTTGGGTAACCATATGGCTCCGATTATAATTGCAATAGTTAAAAATACAAACCCGAAAACAGTAGCTGTAAAACTCATTTGTTCTAAAATCTCTAAGTTTGGTAACCTCTGGTAAATTGTCCCGAATCTTGTTGTCTTTATCTCGTGATATAACATCAAATAAAGCAACCCATAAACAGCAGAAATTGTAATTGCAGAAAATCCAAGTAGAGCACTTACAACATGAAATCCTAAAAGATTGCTTCGCAGAACTTCTGGTACATTTAATAAATCTTTGATGAAAAGTGAGGATAAAATTTGAAAAACTACAACAACGATTAATATAAAAAAACCTGTTGATCTGACTTTTGTTTTAATTTCGATGAAGAGGTAAGCTACCGCTAAAGAAAAGGAGATCACTGTTAAAATTTCGAAGACATTTGTAATTGGAGGATGTGAAAAGTTAATCGTTCTTAAAACTAAATAAAGTAAATGTATAAGGACAGTTAAAGATAATAGATATTTCTTAAATTTTTCACTTTTTACAGATTCCTTGAAGAAAGAAATTCCATAAAATGAAAGAGCTAAAATATATAGAATCGGTAATGCAATGTTTAAAATATTCATAAGAAAATGGTATTTTTCTAAATTTTAAAAGTTATGTGTATTAAGATAATCAACTTCAATGCCATAAGCAATTTGTGTATTTAAGTGATTTTACAATTGCAATTTGAAGTGGCGTTTCTTATATTTGAGATGAATTAAAAATATTTTTTCAAAAATGATAAGGAGAAAATTTTATGCAAGATTTATTAAATTATCTTGAAATTAATAAAAATCGTTTTTTAAATGAGCTCAAAGAGTTCATTGCAATTCCAAGTATCAGCACAAATCCTGAAAATAAAGAAGATGTGCAAAAATGTGCTAACTGGGCGTCGGATCATCTTAAAAACATAGGTATGACAGATGTCAGGATTTTTCAAACTGAAGGTCATCCTATTGTTTATGCCGAGTGGAGTGGCGCAAAAGGTAAACCAACTGTTTTAATATATGGTCATTATGATGTGCAACCAGTTGATCCTGTTGAGCTCTGGGAAAGTCCACCATTCGAAGCAACAATTCGTGGGGATAATATTTATGCTCGTGGAACAGCTGATGATAAAGGACAGGTATTCATACACTTCAAAGCAATTGAAACTTATCTGAAAAATTACGGATCCTTACCAGTAAATATAAAAATGATTCTTGAAGGTGAAGAGGAAGTCGGTAGTGTAAATCTACCAAAGTTTTTGAAGGAAAATAAAGAATTATTAAAAGCGGATCTTATAGTGGTGTCGGACTCATCGATGTTTGCCAAGGGTGTACCCTCAATTTGTTATGGGTTGCGTGGGCTTTGTTATATGCAAATCGATTTAGTTGGTCCAAAATCTGATTTACATTCAGGTTCATTCGGTGGTTCGGTACATAACCCGATTCAAGCATTAGCTGAAATAATTGCCTCGCTTCATGATAAAAATGGTAAAATTACAATTCCTGGCTTTTATGATGATGTGTTACCTCTTACAAAGAAAGAACGGGAAGCATTTAAAAAACTTCCATGGAGCGATAAAAAATATGCAAAGGAGTTAGGTGTTCGAGAGTTGTATGGAGAAAAAGGTTATACCACACTTGAGCGTTTATGGGCACGACCCACACTTGAATGCAACGGTATCTGGGGTGGATTTACTGGTGAGGGTGCAAAGACAGTACTTCCCTCAAAAGCTTCAGCAAAAATTTCTATGCGACTTGTACCTCATCAGAAATCAGCAAAGATAGCAAAGTTGTTCGAAAGACACATTAAGAAAATTGCTCCAAAGACGGTACAAGTTACGGTTCGTAACTTGCATGGCGGTGAACCGGCAATAACTCCAATTGATAGTCCGGGTGTTCAAGCTGCTGTTGCAGCATTGGAAAAAGGTTTTAATAAAAAGCCACTATATCAAAGAGAAGGTGGTTCAATTCCAATTGTGGTTGAATTTAAAAAAATATTAGGACTCGATACTGTACTTTTAGGTTTTGGTTTGCCGGATGAAAATGCACACGCACCAAATGAGTTTTTAAATTTAGATAACTTTTACGGTGGGATGAGAACAGTTGTACATTTGTTTAATGAGTTGCCGAACTATTTAAAGAAATGAAAATCTACACTAAAACAGGTGATGACGGCACAACTTCGTTGTATGGGGGAAAAAGAGTTCTAAAATGTGAGCTTAGAATTGAAGCATATGGAACTGTCGATGAATTAAATTCGGTACTTGGCATTTGTCGAGCAATGAAGCTTCATAAAAGAGTTGACAGATTGTTGGACAAAATTCAAAATCAGCTTTTTGTGCTCGGAACCGATTTAGCAACACCAAAATCCAGTAGAAAAAAACCGGTACCTCGTATTAAAGAATCAGATATAAAGTTTTTAGAAAAAGCAATCGATGAATTTGATGCTGAGAATAAACCGCTTAATAGATTTATTTTACCAGGCGGTTCGCTCCTTTCTTCATATCTACATTTTGGAAGGACCGTGTGTAGAAGAGCAGAGAGATTAGTTGTTCGACTTGCAAAAAATGAAAATACAGGACAAAACCCCATAATATATCTAAATCGACTTTCTGATTTACTTTTTGTGCTTGCAAGGTGGGTTAACAAAGAGAAAAAAAGTTCTGAAAAATATTGGGTAGTATAATAACTTAAAATTAAAAGTTTTGTGTAGACAAAATAAATTCTTATATTTAAAACGTTAATTAAAATTATCATTAAAAAATAGAAAGGGTAAATTTTATGAAAAAATAGGCTTTAATTCTTTTTGTCTCTTTGCTATTGTTTAGCTATTCAAATGCACAATTAGCAAAACAAACTAGCTATCTTGGACCAAGCTTAGGATTTTATTTCTATGGTTCAACTCCAATCTTTGGCTTAAACTACGAGTACACATTAGATTCTCAAATTGGAGATGGAATTATTGGTATAGGAGGTTTATTCAGATACTGGAGCTGGAACGAAGATGTTGGAAACTGGTTTGGAGAGACCTGGGGCTGGAAATATACAGATATAATGTTTGGTGTTCAAGCCAATTATCATTTCAAATTATCAAATGAAAAAATTGACCCCTGGCTGGGTTTGACGCTTGCTTACGATGCTGCATCAGTGAAATATCGAGGTCCTTCCGGTTATGCCTATTCATCTCCAACCTGGGGTGGAATGTTTTTTGGTGCAAATGCAGGGGCTCGCTACTGGTTCTCTGAAAAATTTGCGGGAGTTGTACGATTTGGTGTAGGCTCAATGAGCTATTCTGCATTTGATATAGGTGTGGATTTTAGATTGTAAGAATATTTATTTTCATTTAAATAAATTTATAACTTATTTTAATTAAACTCCAGCATCGCATTTCGGTGCTGGAGTTTTTTTTTCAAATCTTATAATTTATTCTGTTATAATTAGTTATGGGATTTCCCTTAAGTTTTTAAGTGAAATCTTACCCCCCTAAAAACTACATAAATATGGGATTGATTTTTTATTTGAGATAAATTATTATAATGCTCAAATAGTAGAAAATATAGAAAATATGAAGGAGAAATGAAAAATGAAAATTCTTTTAATAATTCTCGCTTTGTTAACAATATTTTTTGCAAATTATTTATTCTGCACAACGCATACAATAACTAACATGGGTTTTGTTTTTAATCCAAGTATAATTAGTATCAATCTTGGAGATACTGTTAATTTTGTTCTCGAGTCAATGCATAATGCAATTGAGGTAAGTGAGGCAACCTGGAATACAAATGGTAAAACACCAAATGGCGGTTTTGCTACGCCGTTCGGTGGAGGTAAGGTTATTTTGCAATCTGTCGGAACTTACTACTATGTTTGTTCACCCTATGCAGCATTTGGCATGAAGGGAAAAATCATTGTAGTTGCTTCAACTGGTTCAATACGAGGTACGAAGTTCAATGATGTAAATGGTAACTGTATAATGGATCCGAATGAGTCAGGACTTCCTGGATGGACGATAAATCTCAGTGGACCGGTTTCATTATCCACGACGACGGGTTCTAACGGGATATATTTCTTTGGTTCACTGCCTGCTGGCACATATACGGTGAGTGAGGTACTACAGGCTGGATGGACACAAACTTGTCCAGCAACGCCTGGTACTTATACAATAAATTTGAGTGCAGGTCAGCAGGTATCTGGTATTGACTTTGGGAATCGTCTTGACAGCTGTGTAACTGCTCCATCTGATATGGTGGCATGGTATCCACTGGATGAACAGTCGGGTGCTACGATGGTGAACGACATAGCACCGGCACCTGGTTCAACCGTGATCGATGTAGGAACTACCCAACCTGGACCAATAGGAGGTGGTGTTGGACCATATTCTGTTGCAGGTAAAGTAGGTGGAGGAGCTTTGTACTTCTTAGGTCCTTATTATGTTGATATTCCGCATAGTGCTGATTTAACTTTTCCGGGTGATTTTTCAATCGATGCGTGGATAAGTGTTGTTGATTGTGGTTGGAGTGGTGGTGGTGTGTTAGCTCCGGTTGTGGATAAGTGGGATCCGAACACACAAACTGGTTTTTCATTGTTTGTGGATCAACCAATTCCCAGTACTGGTTTTTTGAAGTTTCAGTTGAACAATCAGCTCTTTACGTGTCCAACATCGCTGCCAACTGGTGCTAATCCTATGGGGAACACAGGTCCATGGGTTCATATTGCTGTTACGGTGGATTATACAACAGGAGTTGGTACATTTTATATAAATGGGACAAGTGCCGGGACATTTACACCCCCCACAGGTAGTGTCACAAACACGCTTTCCCTGCTTGTTGGTGACATTCGAGTTCCTGCAGCTAACAAATGTGAAATTGCAATTGATGAATTAGAATTGTTTAACCGTGCACTTGGTTCTTCTGAAATATATTCGATCTGGAGTGCTGATAGTCTTGGTAAATGTAAACCGGCAACTGGTTCAATACGAGGTACGAAGTTCAATGATGTAAATGGTAACTGTATAATGGATCCGAATGAGTCAGGACTTCCTGGATGGACGATAAATCTCAGTGGACCGGTTTCATTATCCACGACGACGGGTTCTAACGGGATATATTTCTTTGGTTCACTGCCTGCTGGTACATATACGGTGAGTGAGGTACTACAGGCTGGATGGACACAAACTTGTCCAGCAACGCCTGGTACTTATACAATAAATTTGAGTGCAGGTCAGCAGGTGTCTGGTATTGACTTTGGGAATAAAAAAACAATTCAAATTTGTCCTACTTGTCCTGATTCTGCCATAGTGCAAAGATATAATAATCCAACCACAAACGATCTAGACGATATGGGATTTTCTATTCCTACTAATCCTATCAAGCGAATTACAAGGAATCTGGTAATCGACACATGTTATGTTTATACTACAGGATATAGTAAGGATGCTGCTACTAATTTTGATTATTTAACTGTGAAAATGGATTATTCAGGGAATATTTTATGGACTGTAAGATATGATAGAATCAAAAAGGATGATAAGGCACATAGTATTTGCATAGATGATTCGGGAAATGTTTATGTAACTGGTCAAACTCATGGTGGTTCCGCTACTAATATTGATATAACAACCATTAAATATGATCCAAATGGAACGCAAGTGTGGGTAAATCATTATAATAATAGCTTGGTAAATAAAAATGACATTGGTTATGCAATAGCTTTTGATAAATCAGGGAATTATGTATATGTTACTGGTGTTAGTAGATTTACTTCCGATGATTATATCACTATTTGTTATAATGCATCTACGGGAGCTATCGTTTGGGCTAGTAACTACAATGGACCAGGTAACAAAACCGATATAGCTTATGCAATTGCTGTAGATCCTTCTGGTGATGTAGCTGTAACTGGTATCAGTGTTGGAAATGGGACAAATTTTGACTATGCTACAATCAAATATAAAGGTGGTATTGGTGGTGGAACACCTTTATGGGTTGAAAGATATGATTTTATATCTAAAAAGGATTTCGCATTTGCTATCTCGATAGATAATTCAGGAAATGTTTATGTTACAGGTACCAGTCAGAGTCAAACGAAATTCGATTACGCGACTATTAAATACGCTTCTTCTGGTGGACCACCGCTATGGGTGATGCGTTATAACAATAGTTCAATGAATGGTAATGATTATGCATATCATATCACATTAGATGCTGCTGGAGATGTTTATGTAACAGGTGCAAGTCAAAATAAAATTTTAAATGTGAATAAAAAGTTTGATTATACTACAATAAAATACGATGTAAATGGTAATCAGTTATGGGTAAATAAATTTGACGGTGGTATAAATAAAGATGATATCGCGGTTTCAGTTGCATCCTGTGATCAAGGTAATGCGATTTTTGTTACTGGATCAAGTGATCAAGGTCCATCACGCAAATGGGATTTCTTAACATTAAAAATTGATATGAATACTGGAACAACATTATGGTCTGGGAGATATAACCATTCTAGCAATTTAACTGATATGGCGTACAATATTGCTGTGAGACAGGGAAACTGTTGTCTGGTTGTTAACGGAAGGAGTCAAGATGTAAGTACAAAAATTGACTATGCAGTCGTTATTGGTCCATCGAATGCACCTTTCCCAGCACCTGTAATTGTTCAAAATGAACTCAATGAAATAGAAAATCAAGAGGCACCAACTGAGTTTGCCCTGTATCAAAATCATCCCAATCCATTTAATCCGGTAACAAACATTAAATTTTCATTACCTGAGATTTCTTATGTAACTCTTAAAATATACAATGTACTTGGTCAAGAATTAATGAGAATCTTCAATCGTGAGTTAATTGATGAAGGGATACATGAGGTTCAATTTGATGCAAGCAATTTACCTTCGGGTGTGTATTTTTATATATTAGATGCAGAACCATTAGATGATAATTATGATGCTAAAGGTTCAGTTCATAGGGATGTTAAAAAGATGGTGATTATAAAATAAAGTTCCAATAAAGAGATCTATCAGCTTTAAACTCCAGCATCGCATTTCGGTGCTGGAGTTTAATTTTTCAAATATGTTTGCGCACATCACGCTTTTTTTGGTAAAAAAGAAAAAATAATAGTAAATGCAGCAACAGGTTTTGGTGATGATAACAATAAAGCTGTTGTAGATTTTAGGTTATACCCATTTAATCCAAATACAAAAATATAATTTAATATTCCAAAAACATCGTATGTCACATTCAAAGTTTACAACACTTTCAGTCAGGAGGTAACGACACTTGGAGTGAAGAAAAGAGACCAGGGACCTACGAAATTACGCTGGATTGCTCAAATTTACCCAGCGGTGTTTATTTCTACCGATTGAAAGCCGAGAATTTTGTAGAAACCAAGAAGTTGTTGTTAATAAAATAAAAAGCATAAATTTTTAAACTTAAAGCCCTGTAGAAATTCCTGCGGGGCTTATTTGTTTTTATCCAAAATCGTGCTTAAATTTTATTGTAATATTTACTATCATTTTGCTGATTGTTAAAGTTTCAGAATATTGGGATAGAAGCTAATTTAGTAAGCATATAAATTTATAGTTTATCATAATAATAAAAGGGGATATTATGAAAAAACTTGTTATCGCCTGCTTGTTTTTTACTTATATCTTATCTGCCCAGGAAAGATACGAGAGCGTCTCACAAAATTCGAAAGTGAATCATAAATTAAACAAAACAAAACAAGCGTCGTTAGTTAAAAACCACTCAAATCAAAATTCATTCAAACAAATTTCTGGGGATGAGTTTCTCATCGATAAAAGTCCACAAGTATTTCCAGCACCGCGGGATCAAAAAAATGCTTCAGCTGCATTTGATGGAGAAAATTATTTTGTAGTATGGGAAGATATACGTAATGGCAATTATGATATTTACGGTGCACGAGTCACAAAGGAAGGCATCTTACTTGATACTTCGGGAATTGTTATAGCAAAATCTTCATCTTATAAGATAAGTGAGGCAGATCCTAAAATTGCATTTGATGGTAATAATTTTTTAGTTGTCTGGAATCGACGGATTGAACGGTATCCAAGTGATGATTACGATATAATCGCGGCACGCATAAGTAGAAATGGGATTTTGTTAGATTCATCAGGTATTGTAATTAGAACTGGTCCGGATATTCAATATAATCCGTCAGTTGCATTTGATGGGACTAACTATTTTGTCGTTTGGGAAGAGGGTAAACAATTAAGCCCATACTATCAAATACACGCTGCACGCATAACACCTGAAGGTACGGTTATTGACACTCAAAGTATTCCACTAACATCTGGTGATTTTGCACATTTTAATCCTTGTATAGCATTTGATGGTTCAAACTATCTTGTTGTCTGGAATGACGGACGCCATGGTGTAGATATTTATGGAGTGAGGGTAAGTACTTCAGGTATCGTGATTGATACTAATGAAATTCCAATCTGTACAAATTTTCCATCTGAGGAATTTAATCCTGAGATATCATTTAATGGAACTAACTACTTGGTAGTGTGGGAAACAGGTTGGCCCGATTATGATATCTACGGTACAAGAGTAAGTACATCAGGTGTTGTTTTAGATACTAACGGTATAATGATTTGTAGTGCAATCGGCTCACAATGGAAACCATCTGTAACAAACGATGGGGATAACTTTTTTATTGCGTGGAATGACGGGAGAACAGATAATCTTGATATTTATGGTGCACGTTTAAGCGCGGGAGGAATTCTAATTGACACTAATGCACTTCCTCTTAGAACCAACTCTTTAGTTGATGAAAGGAACCCATCGATTGTATTTGGCGATACATCATACCTATTATTATGGGATCATAGTACACCACCAGATTATTACGAAGATGTATATGGTATACGGGTTAGTAGAAATGGTTCTGTACTTGATGTTGATAATTTCTGCATTTCATCTATTAAAGCAGTAATTGAATCATGGGAACCGGCAGTAACATTTGGTGATACTAACTTTCTGGTGGTTTTTGAACAATATCAAGATAATAATCCTATTGGTATCAAGGGAGTTCGAGTAAGTTTAGATGGTGTAATTCTCGATTCAAGTTTAATCAACATTTACTCAAGCGATGCTTCTTATCCCTCAGTTGCTTCTAATGATACAAATTATCTTGTGGTTTTTGAAGATTGGAGCGAAGGGGAAGCAAATATTAAAGGTGCAATCCTCGATAAAAATGGATCAGTGTATGATGTTTGGGATATTTGTTATGTAAATGGATGGCAACAAAGACCAGCAGTTATATTTGGTGACACAAATTATTTTGTCGTTTGGCATGATACACGTGGATTGAGCAGTGATATTTATGGAGCCCGAGTAGACCAAAATGGTAATGTTTTGGATTATAATGGCATTCCAATTTATAATGAATCTGGTTCAGATAAAAACCCTGCACTGAGTTTCGATGGAACAAATTATATGGTTGTATGGGAACACAAAGGTGATATTTATGGATGTAGAGTCAGTCAAAACGCTGAAGTACTTGATCCAGATGGGTTCATTATTTCAAGTGCGACAAGTAATCAAGTTAAACCAGCAATTGCGTTCGATGGTAATAATTACCTTGTAGTGTGGCAAGACAATCGAAATAACGAAAATGATATATATGCTGCGAGAGTGACACCAGATGGTTTAGTTCTTGACACAAATGGTATTGCTATTTGCACAGCTATAAATAGTCAGGAAAATCCTTCTATTATATTTGATGGGAAAAATTACATCATAACTTGGGAGGATTATCGTGATAATCAAACTATATCTAATATTTACGGTGCTTGTGTTAGTACAGATGGAACTATATTGGAAGAAGTTCCTATCATTAAGAAAGATTCCAGTACTTTTTCTCCTGCACTTGCACGTGGTTATGGAGACAAGATATTATTAGTATATGATTCCTGGACAGAAGTTCATAATAATATTGAATATAATGCTTATCGTGTCTGGGGAAAATTTGATCCGTTGGTGGTAGAGGTAAAGGAAATTTCTACACAGACACCAACTACTTACAATTTATACCAGAATTATCCAAATCCGTTTAACCCAATCACCAAGATACAATTTAGTATTCCAAAAACATCGTATGTCACACTCAAAGTTTATAATACAATTGGTCAGGAGGTAATAATGCTTGTAAATGAAGAAAAGAGTCCGGGAACATATGAAGTTGCACTGGATGCTTCAAATTTACCCAGCGGGGTTTATTTCTACCGTTTAAAAGCTGATAATTTTGTAGATACAAAGAAGTTGCTGTTAATAAGATAAAAAGTATAAATTATTAAACACAAAGCCCCGCAGAAATTCCTGCGGGGCTTATTTGTTTTTATCAACAATCGTGTTTAGATTTAGGATGAATTATATTTCATTTTATATGGGATATCTCAGAAAAATTAATATAATCCTGTTAACCTTGATGACTTTCTCGAATGGTCTTACTTATGAGCAATCTTATCAGTTCAGAAGTATTTCCTTACCACAGGGATTATCTCAATCTACGATTAACACCATCTATCAGGATCGTTATGGTTATATGTGGTTTGGAACTCAAGATGGCTTGAATAGATACGATGGCTATGATTTCGTAGTTTACAGAAATGATAAGACAGATACGGCATCTATTTCCGATAATTGGATATGGTCTATTTTTGAAGATAGTCGTGGTGACTTATGGATTGGAACTTATAATGGAGGTCTAAACAAATTCGATAGACAACAAAACAAGTTTGTACGATACCGGCATAACCCATCGGATACAAATAGATTAAGCAACAATAATGTTGTTAGTACTATTGAGGATAAATCGGGAAATCTTTGGGTAGGCACCTGGGGTGGTGGCTTGAATTGCTACAATAGAAAATCCAATACCTTTACTCACTTTACATTGAATACCCCCAACATACGTTGTATGATGCTTGCTCGTGATGGTTTACTCTGGATAGGAACTTGGATAGGTTTATATTCTTACAACATTGAATTAAATAAATTCACATTTTATCAAAACGAACCAAATAATTATAAAAGTATAAGTGGGAATAGGATTGTTAATGTATATGAAGACAGAAAGGGAAATATCTGGGTAAGTACATTTGCAGAAGGATTGAATCGTTATGATCGAGAGAAAAATGAATTTATACGGTATCAATTTAGCACTGACGAAGTTGGTCAGATTGCAGAAGATCAAAATGGAATTTTGTGGATTGCCACTCGTGGTGATGGATTAATTTTATTTGATCCTTCTAATGGCAAAGTATCAAAAATAGGTTTTGACATCTACAATATTAACGGACTTAGTGATGAAACTATATTTTCAGTATATGCTGATAGATTTGGAGGAATCTGGATTGGAACGGGCAGTAATGGTATAAATTATTTTAATGCAAATCGAAACAAATTCCGTCATATTCGCTTTGAACCTAACAGTGATAAGGGATTAAACAACCCTACAGTGCGTGCAATATGCGAAGACCGCTCGGGGTATTTGTGGATCGGCACACGTGGAGGTGGCTTAAATCGTTTTGATAAAGAGAAAGGGAAATTTTTTTATTACACATACAACCCAACAAAGAGAAACAGTTTGAGTAATAATTCTATAATAGCTTTGTTAGAGGATAAGTTGGGTAATTTATGGATTGGCACAGAATCGGGTGGATTAAATATGTATGATCCAGTGAAAAATATTTTCATACATTATCAACATGATGATAAAAACTCCAATAGTATAAGCTCTAATAATATTATGACAATTTTTGAGGATGATAAAGAAAATTTATGGATTGGAACTGCTGGCGGAGGATTGAATAAATTTGATTTGAAAAATAAGTTGTTCGTCCGTTATCAAAGAACAGGGATTAAACCAAACGAATTAAGTGGAAATTATATCTGGTCGATACTGAAAGATAAATATGGTTACTTATGGATAGGAACTTGGGGCGCAGGTTTGAATCAATTTGATCCGTCAACTAATAAAAACAAGATTTATCAATACGAACCGTCGAATCCAAATTCGATCAGTAGCAATACTATTTATGTAATTTATGAAGATTCAAAGGGTAATTTGTGGCTTGGTACACACGGTGGCGGCTTGAATCTTTTTAATCGAGAAACAGAGTCATTTACGCACTTTACACAAAAAGATGGCTTACCCAATGAGGTTGTTTATGGAATTTTAGAAGATGCAAATGGAAATTTCTGGCTCAGCACAAATAAAGGTTTGTCCTGCTTTAATCCTAAATCTTTTGAATTTAGAAATTTTGATTTTTATGATGGGCTCCAGAGTAATGAGTTTAATCAAGGCGCATACTTTAAAAATAGAAATGGAGTTTTCTTCTTCGGCGGTATAAATGGATTAAATTCTTTCCGGCCAGAAGAAATTAAAAAAAATAATAACATCCCGACGATAGTCCTGACCAATTTTAAAATTTTTGATAAACAGGTACAACTTAACGGCTCATTGGAAACAATTACTGAAGTTAAGCTTTCTTATAAGCAAAATTTTTTCTCGTTTGAATTTTCTGCACTCGATTACACAGTACCTGAAAAAAACCAGTATATGTATATGCTTGAAGGATATGATAAGGATTGGATAAATGCTGGTACACGACGTTATGCTGCCTACACGAATTTAGATGGTGGTGATTATGTTTTTCGTGTTAAAGGAAGCAATAATGATGGTGTCTGGAATAACGAAGGTAGAGCTTTGAGCATAATTATCACCCCACCATATTGGGAAACATGGTGGGCGAGGTCTTTATCTGCTCTTTTTATTATTGCTCTGGGTTATTCATTTTATCGATTGCGTATAAATAAACTGCACAAAGAAAAGTTAGCACAACAGCAGATCTCAATGCGATTTGTAGAGTTTCAGGAGCATGAAAGAAAGCGAATTGCGGGCGAACTTCATGATAGTATCGGTCAAAATTTATTAATTATAAAAAATGCACTTGATCAATACGAGGCAAACACAGCCGAGCAAAATGTTAACTCAGATGAATTACATGAAATTTCGCAACTTGCACAGGAATCGATGGATGAGGTGCGAGAAATATCGTATGACCTCCATCCTCACACGCTTGACCGACTCGGTTTAAAAAAAGCCATTCAATCGTGTGTGAAAAAGTTTATGCAAGTTTCATCAATCCATTTTGTTTATGATGTCGATGAGATTGATAAACTCTTTTCTCCAATAGCAGAAATACACATATTCAGAATTATTCAGGAAGCTTTGAACAATGTTATAAAGCACTCAAATGCAACTGAATGTATTATTGATGTGAAGCAAATTGAAGATACTCTGAGGATTGAGATAGCCGATAATGGTAAAGGATTTAATACAGATGATATCTTTACAAAGGATAAAGCGAATGAAGGATTCGGAATCTCTAACATTTTTGAGAGGGTCAGATTGCTACAAGGAGAAATGAAAATCGATTCATCTATAAATAAAGGAACAAATATCTTAATTAAAATTCCAATCGTAAAAGAAAAAAAAGATAATGGCTAAAAAAATATTTATCGTTGATGATCACCCAATCGTAAGACAGGGTTTAATAAAGATAATAGAAGATATGGATGGATTTGAATTAGTTGGTGAATCCGGAGACGGTGTTGAAGCACTGAAACTTTGCGAACAACTCAAACCAGACATTATTGTTGTTGATATTTCATTACCATCAATGAACGGATTTGAACTTATCAGGAATTTAAATGAAAAAACATTTAAAAAAGATTATATCGTAATGACAATGTATAAAGAAGAGGAATACTTCGATGAAGCAATTGAATTAGATGTTAAGGGCTATATATTAAAAGAATCGGCGGGAATTAATTTTAAAAAATGTCTTCAAGAAGTATCACTTGGGAAATACTATTTCAGTTCTGAATTTTCGGATAATCTTGCTAAACGCACACATGCTACCTCTGAATTATTAAACAAAAAACCTTCTTTAAAATTACTTACTCCAATGGAATTGAAAATATTAAAACTTATTTCTGAAAATAAAACGAGTAAAGAGATAGGTGAGGAGTTGCACATTAGTCATCGGACAGTCCAGAATCATAGAGCACACATCTGCGAGAAGTTGGGTATTGAGGGATATAATACACTCCTACAGTTTGCGATAGAGCATAAACACATGTTATAACCAGATTAAAACCAAATTTCCATCCTATAATCCTATCTTTATTAAAAATAAGTACAATTACTTATTAAAATAAGTATATGTACATATTTACTTTGCCTTCGAAAAAGCTTTTATTATCCTGAAAGAATAACCATTAATTATTAAATGACCATTCTTATTGTAGACGATAACACTAAATTTCGAGTATTTATTAAAAAAATACTTCAAGCTTCTATCCATAATATAGAAACGATATACGAATGTGAAGATGGAGAATCTGCTGTATCAATGTACAACGAATTCAAACCAGATTGGGTCTTGATGGATATTAAACTTCCTCTTATGGATGGATTAGAAGCAACTCGATTAATAACCGGAAAAAATCCAGAAGCAAAAATAATAATACTTACTCAATATAACGACACCGAGTACCGTGAAGTCGCATCAAAGTGGGGTGCTTATAATTTCTTTTTAAAAGAAAATGTAGAATTAATTCCAAAATGTTTAAATAACAATAATTCAACGAGAGAATCGTGAAATATTTTCCATTTGTTTTAATAATTTGTGTTGTTTCAATGTCTTTTTCACAGACAATTAATTGGCAGCAGCTTACTGGTCCATTTGGTGTAACACCACTCTGTTTTGCTTCAAATAGCAATGGAGACATTTTTGCCGGAAGTTATGGCTGGGACATCTGGAGATCTACGGATGATGGTCTTACCTCAACACAACAAAATTCTGGGCTCGGACATTATTATATAAAATCAATTAGACAGATTATTAATAACATAATTCATTGAGGATCCCATGAAAAAATTTATTTGTAACTTATTGTTGGAGATAACTTTTATTATCTTCATGTTTACAACCACTTTTCCACAACCGCAAATAAATATCAATCCAACTTCACTCAACTTTTCACTCTCATCGAGCGATACTGCTAATGCACAATTGACTATCAGCAACATAGGCACGAGTGATTTACTCTGGTCAGTAGGTAATTTTGATACCGCCACCGTGCGTGCAAAGATCGAATCGGTTGTACAGGAGCTAAGAAAGCAAGCTGAAGCACCTACCCAATCTCATCCTATAAGTCAAAGTAAAGAAGAGAATATTTCTTATTCCTGGTCGAAAGAAACAGCCATAAATGTTGTCTTCAAAAAGTCAATGGATATTTCTTTGAGAAATGTTGCCCTACTCGCTGCGGACGATCCGACATATGCCTCAGATGTACAGCAGAAACTTATTGCTACAGGTATGTTCAATAGCGTCACAATAATCGATGCTCGAAGTATTATACCAACAGTCAATCAGCTCAAAACATTTGATGCAATATTGGTCTGGAGCGCGAATTCCTTTGCTGATACACAAATGATCGGGGATAATCTCGCTGACTACATCGATGCAGGTGGTGGTGTGGTTACCGCCGTCTATGCTGGTACATCACAGAGTGTTCACATGATGATCAGGGGAAGATTTAATTCTCAAAATTACTGGGTCATCACACCCGGGTGGACTCATATGAGGTATAGTTCAACACTTCTTGGTACCATCCACAATCCGGATCATCCCGTCATGAGAAGGGTGTCAACGTTTGATGGTGGTTATTATAGCATCTGCTATTCCAGCTGGGTCGAGCCTGGTGGCGTAAGTATTGCCGATTGGGCTGACGGATTTCCTCTCATTGCAGAGCGGAAGATATACGGAGTGAACCGAATCGATCTGGGCTTTTACCCTCCCTCATCATCAGTGTACCAATATTATTGGGATGCAAACACCGATGGTGCTATAATCATGGCAAATGCGCTATGTTACGTTGGAGTAAAATTTGTAAAATTAGATCCAACCAGTGGCAACATCGCAGCAGGTGGCAATCAGACTGTCAACGTAAATGTAAATTCAAAAGATTTATATGGCGGCAATTACCAGAATACAGTCACAATCGAGAGTAATGACCCTGTTACTCCACAATCACAGGTTTTAATAAGTTTAGATGTAGCAGGTACACCTAATATAGTTCTTTCAGTTGATACACTTATTTTCACCCAGGGATATGTCGGATATCCCGATACTGCTTATTTTACAATTTCAAATGATGGTAACGACTTACTTAATATCACAAATATTCAAAGCAATAATAGTGAGTTTGTTATTCTTGACACTATACAATTTTCAATTGCACCAAACCATACCAGGTCAATCGGGATAATATATACTCGCATGAGTGCGGAAATGATAACAGGTATTCTCACGATTTCGAGTGACGATCCTGATAATTCGAGTGTAAATGTAGTAATGAAAGGAAGTGCAGTTTATCCACCTGTTATAAATCTAACCCCTTCATTAATACCCGAAGTAGTGATAAATATTGGTGATTCAACAAGCAGGTTATTGACATTATCTAATAATGGAGGTAGCGATTTAAAATTTAACACAAAATTTATTTCCCCTGAAAGCGATTCGTTAGGAGTAAGAATAATGCTTCCCATTACACTTTACGATGCATTAGATTTTACGTGGGATCTTGATAAAGACGGTGGAATAAAATATGGAACAAACAATGTCTTTAATGGGGGCTTCGATCTATCCTACTTTGGGAATTATTATGATTCGGCATCAACGGAAGAAAGTGGTCGTGAAGTTGTAATAGGTCCCTACTCGAACATATATGAGGACATTTACAGAAAAATATTTATCCCGAAAAATGCTTCATTCATCCGTTACCTGGAAATATTTAAGAACAAAACATCGGAAGATCGTAGAAAAACCGTAGAGATGACTACCCATTTTGGCCATCATTCAACTGATTATTATGCTATAACATCGTCGGGTGATCAGAATTTTGGGATGGATGATAATTGGATTGTCGTCCGGGATTCAACCAGACCTGAAGTGCCAGCATTTGTCGATGTTTTCGTAGGGGCAGGTGGTATTTTGCAACCCAATTACATATATGGTGGGCCACCGAATAGTAATTATATCACATACAGGTGGTATGTTAATATCCCTGCTGGTGAGACGTTCATTATTATGCACTTTGGTGCACAGAGATGGAGCCAGCAGGAAGGGATTGCCGTTGCTGAAGAACTCATGAATCTCGAGGGGGAGGCACTCCGTGGTATGAGCGTAGAGGAGATGTCGTTGGTTAAGAATTTTAAGGCGCAGAAGATATTCGCAGTTTCCCCTGATTCTGCTACTGTCCACCCAGACTCTTCAGAAGAATTGTCAGTCGGTTACAACGGGAAAAATGTCGCCAGCGGGAATTATAAAGTAAATTTACGTTTCTTAAGCAATGATCCTACAACGCCAATAAAAGATGTTCCGATAAGTCTCAAAGTGCAGGGCTACCCACATATCAGTGTTTCGAAAGATACGATGAATTTTGGTCAAGGGCTGGTAGGATACCCCGATACTCTGGTATTTAGGATTTATAACAACGGGAACGCGGCATTAAATATATTGGGAGTTACAACAAGTAATCCGGAATTTGTTATTCTGGACAGCACTACTTTCGTGATTGATTTCAATCTCTGGCGTGATGTCCGCATACAATGCAAGCGAAGTATAGTAACTTCGTGGAATGAAGATTTGACGATAACGAGCAACGACACCAGCCATCCTCTTCTTATCATTCCTCTCTCAGCTGTTACGGTCAATCTTCCGGTTATTAGTGTTTATCCCGATACACTCGGATTTTCACTTCTCAGGGGGGATACGGCAAAAGGGAGTTTTATTATCAGCAATACCGGTTTGAGTGACCTTCGCTGGCATGTCAGGAACTTTCCACGAAGCAATCATACCTCGATATCGGAGAGTTTGGATGTTGCCCTTATAGCCGCTGATGACTTAAATGCTATTCAGGATGTTAGGAACAGATTATTGCTTACAAACCGCTTCCGCAGTATCACAATAATACAGGCGAATATCACGACACCTACACTTGCCCAGCTCCGTGATTTTGATGCTGTTTTAGTTTGGAGCGGGGGGCAGTATTTTGCTAATAAATATACTCTTGGAGATAATCTCGCTTCATATATAGATGAAGGTGGAGGAGTTGTTATTGCATCTGAATCTGGAGTTTCTTCAAGCATTTCCGGAAGGTTTGAATACAATAGTTATTGGGTAATGACATCAAGCAGTAATCCCATAATCACCGGTGATGCTAATTTGGGAACTGTTTATGAACCTGGTCATCCGTTAATGAAAGGGGTAAATTCCCTCTACGCCGAATGCCCTAAAAAATATATAAGTCCAACCCTCTTGCCTGGGTCAATCAGAATTGCAGACTGGACAGACGGCTCTCCGCTCATTGCAGAAAGAAAAATTAAAGGAGTTAATAGGGTTGATCTTAATCTATATCCACCTTCCTCCACGGTCAATAACTGTTATTGGGATTTTAAAACTGATGGCGCCAATATCATTGCGAACGCACTTTCATATGTTGGAAGAAAAATTGTCATAACTAATCCGTCCTATGGAACAACTGCAGCAGGGTCATCAGATTCTGTAACTCTAATAGTTGATACACGGGGGTTAGCTGCAGGAGAGTATGATCACAGGTTCGTAATCGAAAGCAACGATCCGCTTAATAATGATAAACATTTCGCGGTTGGTATTTCCGTTACAGGTAATCCTGAAATCAGTATCAATCCAAACTCTTTTGCTTTTTCTCTCCACGCGGGCGATAGTGCAATAGGATTAATGAATATTAAAAACCTGGGTACAAGTAATTTAGAATGGAGAGTTGAGGGCATAGTTAGAGATACCGCAAATGCTAAAATCATAAGAGTAGTTGAGGAAATGCGCCGGGCTGTTGAAGAAAAGATGGCATCGGGTGAATTGCCGAAAGGTGATGCCAATACTTTGCTCAATTTCACACCTGAGACAGCCGTGAGTGTAATGTTTTCGGAGAATCATAAAGATGGAGCAATTAATGCTCTGTTAATATATTATGATGCGTGGAAGTATGCAATGGATGTTCGAAATAAACTTCTAAGTACCGGTATTTTTAACAGCATTACTCTCCTGATGGAATATTATGGTACGCCGACAGTCGCGCAATTACAATCATTCGATGCTGTAATGGTCTGGAGCTGGGGTGCATCTTTCCTAAATCCGGAGACTCTCGGGAATAATCTAGCGGACTATATAGACAGTGGCGGCGGAGTGGTAATGTCTTACTATACGGGGCAACCAGCACAATATGGTGGTATTGTGAAAGGAAGGTTCAGCGATGAAAACTACTGGGTAATCGCACCGAGCATCGGCAAAGGCACGCAAGCATTTCTCGGCAAAATATATCAATCGGACCATCCGATAATGCGAAATGTTCATTCTTTCAACGGCGGCAACAGCCTGCGTTATACTGGTGGAATAGTCGAAGGTGGCGCGCGGATCGCCGACTGGAGCGATGGTACTCCTTTGATAGCTGAGAAAACAATAAACGGTGTCAGCCGTATCGATCTGGGATTTTATCCTCCCTCCTCAACTGCCTATCAGTATGGTTGGGTCGATACAACGGACGGAGCATTAATCATTGCAAACGCATTGAAATATGTGGCAAAAAAATATACATCTCTTGTTCCTTCAACTGGCATAATCATTCCTGGTGATTCCCAAAATGTTTCAGTTAAAATCAAGACGGATGATTTGATAGAACGAGTTTATAACTCAACGCTGAATATTACATGCAACGATACTGTACATCCATCTGTGGGAATTCCCGTGACTTTAACCTTGACCGGATTTCCCGCCATAAGCGCTGATTCCAATGCATTAAATTTTGGTATTGTCTATGAAGGGAGTTCTGATACACTCTCCTTGAATATTATTAACACAGGAACAGGAACACTTTCAATCTCTGATATCACAAGTGCCAGTTCTCGATATTCTGTTCTTGCTCCTACTTCGTTTTCAATCCCTCCACGGGGCGGCCACATTATTCGGGTTGCTTTTACACCAAGTGGACCGGGAGTGCAGAGCAGTACTATTACAATTTTCAGTAATGCCTTGAATAATCCGGATTTGAATATCGCTTTGATAGGTAATGGAATAATGCCTCCCGAACTGGCAACACCACCTAATCAATCAACGAATATATCACATACCGAGCGACTTACCTGGCATCCGGCATTTTTCGCAGCAAAATACCATCTACAGGTGGCAAAGGATTCTCTTTTCACAATAATAATTATCAATGATTCAACAATTATTGATACAACAAGTATAATGCCTTCATGGGAGGTCGGAACAATGTACTATTGGCGCGTCAAAGCTATAAGTCCATTGGCGGTAAGTGGATGGTCTGATGTATGGAAATTTACAACAAAATTTTCTCCAGATCTGATAGTCTCGGAAATTCAATTGCCCTCCTCGGTATATTCTGGGCAGAGCTTTGAAGTCCTATGGATTGTTACCAATGTTGGGGCTGCAGGGACAAATACACCTTTTTGGTCTGATGCAATTTGGCTATTTCCAGATTCAGTAATCAACTTCTCTACTGCGATACATCTCGGTAGTTCTCAGAATGCAACTTATCTTAATGCTGGTGAGAGTTACGCTAATAAAGCAACATTTACTTTGCCACGAGGAATAACCGGAACATATTATATTTTTGTAATCACCGACCAAGACAACAGACTCTCCGAATTTAACGAAGAGAATAACCGCCTTTATAATAATATGCAGGTTAATCTTACTCCCCCGCCCGATCTTCGAGTAGTGTCCATTGTTGCTCCTGAAAATGCTTTTTCCGGCGACAGTATCGATGTTATGTGGTCTGTTAAAAATTTAGGTACTGGTTCAACCGTAACTGGACAATGGTGGGATGGATTTTATATTTCTCCAGATTCTATTTTTAATAATTCTTCTGCTCATAAAGTGTACGAAAAACGCCATATCGGGATCTTGCTGCCTGATAGTGGATATTCGACGTATGAAAGGATAATGGTACCAAATACGATTTGGGGAAAATATTACCTGTTTATCCGAACAGACGATCATAATGAGATTTATGAAAATGTTTGGGAGAGTAATAATATTTCTCGAACCGATTCCCTTATCATAACTTTATCTCCACCACCTGATCTTGTCGTTACAGATATGCAAATACCACCTACTGGAAATTCTGGTCAACCTATTACTATTCAGTGGTCGGTCCAAAACCAAGGTCCAGGTTCCCCGTTTGAGAGCGGATGGAGTGACCGCATTTATATTTCCCGTGTATCTTCATTCATTCTAGATTCATGTGTTTCCTTAGGAACCATAACTTTTACAGGAAAATTAGAGCCAGAATCAACTTATACTAAACTTGCTACAGTAACAATTCCTAACGGCTATTCTGGTCCATATTATATTTATGTTATGACTGATTGGAACAATCAAGTTTTCGAATACATATATGAAGATAACAATATCCTTAAAAGTACTTCAACTTTAGCAGTAAATCTTACACCCTGGCCCGATTTGGAAACTATATCCCTAAATGTGCCGATGGAAATTACTGCCGGTCAGAAAGTGACAATCGGTTGGGTAGTAAAAAATTCAGGAGATGGTTTGGCAACAATCCCATGGATAGATAATATATATTTATCCGACACTGCTAGTTGGTTTGCTCCACGTGCAAAGTTACTTAGAAGTAAATTACATTCCTTACCTCTTGCACCAAACCAAACCCAAATAGAAACCAGTTTGGTAACAATTGGAACCGATATCTATGGTTCATATTACATTTATCTGTTTGTTGACGCTAATAATTCAATTTATGAAAATACTGATGAAGGTAATAATATATTTCGAAGCACTGAAATTACAATTAATCCATATCCACCAGTAGATTTAGTAGTAAAAAATGTTTCTGTTGATACTACCGGGTCATCCGGTCAACCTATTAGGACAAAATGGACGATTCAGAATATTGGAAGTGCAAAAACATTATCATCAATATGGATAGATGAATTATATATTTCCATTGATACAATTTTCGATGGATCTGATATAAAGATAGGTTCTTTCAGTCATTCTGGAGAATTAGGACCAAATGAAACCTATTCCCGTGATCTAACGGTAACAATTCCAAACGGCATACAAGGCAATTATTATTTACTAATAATAGCAGACGCACATTTATCTGTTAAAGAAGTTAACGAAAACAATAACACAGGATATTCCCCTGAGAAAATTAATATTAGATTAACACCTTCGCCAGATTTTATTGTCTCAGATGTCACATCACCATCACAGGCACAGGCAGGTCAACCGATTAATTTAACCTGGACTGTGACTAATTCTGGACTGGCAGGTAATTTAGTTAACACTTGGTCTGACGGTATTTACTTATCTGCTGATACAAACTATAGCCCTCATGATTTGAGATTAGGTACTATATCTCAGACCGGCACATTGCACGCAGGTCAAAGTTATACAGATTCGCTCACAGTTACTGTTCCTATATATCTATCGGGTAATTTTTATCTGATTTTCTGTACTGACATTGCTAGCGAGATATACGAACATCAAACTGAATATAATAATTGGAAAGCAGTACCAATAACGATAACGATGCCGCCTCCCTCTGACTTAATTGTCACAAATATCGAAATTCCTGATACTGTTGAATGCGGTACTGATATTACAATTACATGGACATTAAGGAATACCGGATTGTACAATGCTACCGGTTGGATGTATGATGCTGTCTACATTTCTTCTGATACCATTTGGAATGTTGAAGATCCAATTTTCGGTATTTCCTACCGGTATATCGACCTGGCACCAGGTACATCAGCAAGATTTTCAATAAAAACCGATCTCATAAAAATTTTCAAAGCAGATTCTCTAGGAGAAATTACCTCTGAAATACCAGGTGTTTCAATAGGTAATTATCATGCTATTGTCAGGACGGATATCCGGAATAACATCAGAGAAAGTAATGATCAGAACAATTCATTTGCTTCCAATGCAACCATGAATGTTAATGTTCCAGAAATACACTTGAATACACCAATGAACACAACCCTTATGCTAAACCAATTACGCTATTATCGTGTGGATGTAGGTGACCATCTTGATTTGAAGTTATCATTAACAAGTAATGTTAGTAGTGTCTCGAATGAGGTGTATATTTCATACGATAAAGCACCAACTTTCAATGATTTTGATTACTCAGCTACCATACCATTTACGTCGGATCAAGAACTTGTTGTACCTTCGACCAGAGCTGGTACGTATTATTTACTGATTATTGCTAGAAGTTTCCCTGTTGGTGCAAACAATGAAAATGTCACATTACTTGCCACAGCTTTGCCTTTTTCAATCACTGGTATAACTCCAAACCATGGTGGCTTAGGTGGTAAGGTAACTTGCGTGTTAAATGGTGCTGGTTTTCGTGATGGAATAAAATTATACTTGAAAGATAATAAAGATTCACTCTATGAAAGTGAAATAGTGAGATTCATAAATACGACCGAAGTGAAATTGAGATGGGATTTAGAAGATATCCCCTTAGGGACTTATGATATTGTGGCAAAAAATCCAGATAATTCTACAGTATACCTTGCAAGCGGATTTATTGTTGAACCATTAAATCGAGGAGAAATATATTTTACTCATACAATTCCGGACGCATTACCAGGTCGTTTATCGTCAATGTACACTATACAATTTGCGCATACATGGAATATTGATTTACCTTACCTGAGCGTGGTGATAGCTTTATCGGCTCCTCAAAAGGTTGACGTTTCTTCAGACAGATTCAAAAGTTTTAAGTCATTTGTACCAGAAACACTAAAAAGTAAGACTTTACCTTATTTCGATAGCGATGATTGGCGAATAATTCCACTTACTGCAAGAGATATAATTGTCGGTGAAGTGGTTCAAATAAATCTTTCACTGCTTCAGATAATGTTTGAGCATCATAGGGCTCCAATAAAAATAATTGCATACGGAATGGATAAAAAAGCATACATCGAAAATATTAACATGCAAACCGATATTGCAAGACAATTGATACTTGATAATTCATCTATAATGGATTCAGGTCTTGTTAATCTCGCACAAGATTATCAAACATTCAGCGATTCGGTGAAAGGATTTATGATTAATAACAATTTAATAGAACCGGAAGATTTTATAAATATTCCAAAGAAATCTATCATTCCAATGCAAATTGCTAAGACGGCAAGTACTCAACAATCGGGTCCAAAAGTTTGCACCTTAGTGTGTACGCTAACAGGCTGTGCTGCGGCAGGTATTGACTGTCTACTTGGTGGACCACTCACTGCCCCCTCATGCGTGTTTGGATTGACTGTTAGTTGTGGTTTTCCGATGGCAGGAATGGACGCTGGATTATTTAGTTGTGTGGGTGTTGTGTCTTTGATAAATTGCCTAGTTTGTTATTCATTATGTCCGGCAATCTATCAAGCTGTTGACCCGAATGATATCATTGGTCCCTCCGGTTACGGAGATCTTAAATGGATAGCCAATACTGAAACATTGCCATATACAATTCGCTTCGAAAATGATCCAGAAAAAGCAGACGCGCCTGCTAAGACGGTTATAGTAAAATTGCAATTAGATAGTTCATTTGATATACGCACATTCCGTTTAGGAAACTTTGGATTTGGTAGTTTCTTCTTTGATGTTCCTTCCAATAAAGCATTCTATTCGAAACGTATTGATGTCAGAGATTCACTTGGTGTTTATGTAGATTTTAATGCGGGTATCGATCTCGCAAAGAACGAAGCTTTCTGGATTCTTAAATCCATCGATCCGAACACAGGGCAAATTCCAACTGATCCCTTGCTTGGATTTCTTTTAGTGAACGATTCTTTACACCATGGTGAGGGATTTATAAATTTCACAATAAAACCGAAACCAACTTTAAGTTCAGGAGAAAGAATACACGCTCAAGCATCAATAGTTTTTGATGTAAATGAAACAATAAATACTCCTGATATTTTCAATACCATAGACGCAGATAAACCTCTAAGCCGAGTTTACCCTCTGCCTCAAACAAACAGCACAACATTCGAGGTTGCATGGACAGGAAGTGACTCTTGTGGCTCAGGTATTAAAAACTACACAATTTATGTCTCGGTCAATGATAGTCCCTATTCAGCATGGTTGACTGATGTTACTGATACATCAGCGGTCTTTTCAGGAATATTGAATAATAAATATGCTTTCTACAGCATAGCCCGTGATAACGTAGGTAATATTGAAGAATCTAAATCATTATCCGATACTTATACGATCATTACCGGTATCAAATCGAATGGTGAATTACCGAAAGAATTTACACTATTTCAGAACTATCCTAATCCGTTCAATCCTTCAACAACAATAAGTTATCAACTGCCTATAAAAAGTAATGTTACACTAAAAGTTTATGATTTACTCGGAAGAGTCGTTGCAACAATTGTGGACGAAAAAAAGGAAGCAGGAAAGTATAGTCTGGAATTTAATGCTTCTGATTATGGAATATCAAGTGGTGTTTATTTTTATAAAATATCCGCTTCAGGCGAAAGTAAAATATATATTTCAATAAAGAAATTGCTGTTTTTGAAGTAGGAAAATATTAATATATCGTGAAATTTAACATAAAAATCGTATTTTATTTTGTGAATCACTTGAATTATTATAAATCTTGTTTGGATTTTTAATTAATATAACCTATATTTAATTGTGAATCTAAAGGGTTCAGAGTGAATTATAATATTTTATTCGGACCCGTTCTACATAAATGTTTTAATGCTTCAGAAATTCTATCTAATAAATGGGATACATTTATGTCAATGGGATATAAACTTATCTGGTGCAGGAAAAATTATACACCATCTATAAACCCTCATATAATTTTTTCTAACCCCATTAATTTTTTTAAAAATTTTTATTCTTTTTCCAATCCTATTCTTGTTTTATTACGTAAAATATATGTAAATACATACCTACCTGAGAGAACAAATAATAAATATAAAGTTTGTGCTATATAGCGAGCGTATGCTATCGCTATTTTTTTAATAGTATCTGTATAAAATATTTTTAGTTCAGCACCATTAAAACTTAGGTGATTAATCTAAGTATGTTTTTTTGTTCTCAATAATACATCGAAACCAAAGTTAGAAAGGAGAGTAGTGTTATGATACGATTAATGATTAATTTTTTAATAACGGTATTTTTTGTTTTAATTTTGATATTTGATAGTAGTGCTGCACAACAAAATCGTGAACAATTGAATTCAGGTTATTTTAAACAACGTAAATTGTTGCAGAAACCAGTTCGTACAAGTCTTAAAAAATGGGAGGATAGAAAACACATAGAAGTAAAATTTTTAGATGATTTTAATTTTAGCTTGAATGAAGATGATTACCCATATGAGAAAGATGGTAAAGCTTTGAATTCGATACAAGCAAAAAAGTTATTAGAAATGTTTAGTAAAAATGGGGGGAAATGGAATAGAATGGCTGCAATTTCTGAATATGAAATTGAAAATCTCCGATTAAATGCTCAGGAAAACTTGAATAGGGCTATTGCAAATTTGAATAATTATTTTATTTTGAGCGTACCTGAAAATCAAAACTCCGAGGATTGGATTAACCAACTTAATGCACTTTCAGAAGTTGAACTGGCAAAACCATTGTTATTACCACTTCCATTACCGCAACCTGGTAATTATCAAGCAAAGCAGGGTTATTTAAATACTGCTACTACTGGTATCGGTGCAACATTTGCTTGGTTTGTTAATGATAGTGGGCAAAATGTTACTATTTGTGACGTAGAATATTGGTGGAATTTGAATCATAATGATTTACCGAGCGGAATAAGTATGTTAATTCCACCTGGCTATGTTGCAATCGATCCAATTGGAGATGATAACCACGGAACTGCCGTTTTAGGTGAATTGGTGAGTTTGAGAAATGGTATTGGTACTACGGGTGCTTGTTATGGGAGCAATGTTAAAGTTGCTCCAACATTTTTGAATGGTAGCTGGCTTTTGACTACTGCACTAACATATGTAATTAGTAACCTTCAAGCAGGTGATATTATTTTGATTGAACAGCAAGGCGCAGGTCCATATTACACGGGTAGCAGTGATACAGGGTTAGTTCCAGTCGAGTGGGATCCAACAGTTTACGAGATTATTCTCACTGCTATTGGAAATGGAATACATGTAATTGAAGCTGGAGCTAATGGGTATCAAAATCTTGATGCTACTATTTATAGTACCGGTAATTATGGACATTGGCCATTCTTATCTCAAAATAATTCTGGCGCTATAATAGTCGGTGCAGGTGCAGCTCCGAGTGCCTTTTTCGGTTCAGATGTTGCGCGTTCGAGATTAGCTTTTTCAAATTATGGTTCGAGAGTGAATTTGCAGGGATGGGGAGAGAAGGTTACAACTACCGGAACATTTCCTTCGATATGCCCGCCATTTTATACCGCTTCTGGTAAAAATTATTATTATGATAGCTGTTTCGCAGGTACATCAAGCGCATCGCCAATCGTTGCCGCTGCAGTTGCATTGGTCGAAAGTAGGTATGAAAATTTATATAATCGCCCTTTACCTCCTCTTACGATGAGATCAATCTTGATGGCTACAGGGTCACCACAGCAAAATGGAACTTTTCCTATCAGTCAAAATATTGGCCCATTACCAGATGTTCAAAGTGCTTTAAGTTATAATTTTAATTCATTACTAGTTGCTGGAGGAACTTATTCTGTTGGAAATTCTTATACCTTTAAGAAATTAAGTCAGATTGCAGATACATTAAATAAAATAATTCTTACAGGTGATGTAATTTTTGAATTACAATCAGATTATGATGGTACAACTGGTGAAATATTTCCGATAAGATTTAATGAATATCTTACTAGTGGTGGCAATTGGACTGTGACTATTCGGCCTGCCAGTGGCGTAAGCATGCGAACAACTCAGGGGAACGTTTATGGTGAGTTTCCTTTAATAGACTTCAATGGTGCAGATAGAATAATTTTGGATGGTAGGGCTGGTGGCACTGGCGACTCTATTTTCTGGACGATTCGGAATTTAAGTAACAGCTTTGTTGGACCATCAATTCGTCTGAATAATGATGCAACTTATAATGTTTTGAAATATTTGAAGATTGAGGGATCGAATACATCCAGCTATAGTGGTACTGTTTATTTTGGTGAACATACAATGACAAGTGGTAACAGTCACAATATAATTCTAAATTGTGAAATCAGAGATAGATCTGATTTAGCTTCTCCACAACCTGTGAATGCAATCTATTCCGATTGGACTACAAATGCGCCAAACGACTCTAATACAATTCAAGATTCTAAAATATACAACTGGAGCAATTATGGTTTGAAGCTGTATGGCATGAGGTGGAATATTATCTCAAATTCTATTTATCAAAATGTTTCCCAAAATCAGCAGATGACAGGAATATATTTGTTGCCGTCAACTTCTCAAAGAAGCGGTGGACATTTTATAAGTAGTAATTTTATTGGCGGTATTCTCCCCATGGCAGAGGGTACTCCATTGGTTGATGTAAGCGGTTTAACATTTACGGGCATTTCATTAAATATTGATACCAATTTAGTTAGTACAGTTAAGGATAATAAAATAAAAAATATATACCTTACTAAACCAGTTATGTCTTCCAGTTTTATAGGAATTGATATCAATGGAATGAATATATATTCTAAAGCCAGAGCCGATATATGTGGAAATGTTATAGGTGATACTAGTCTTAGTAAAAAAATTAAGATTGATGGTGGAGGAGTTGTAATCGGTATAAAAATTTTGTTTGTTGATACGGCTAATGTATCTCAAAATATGATTGTTAATGTTGTCCAAACACCACCATTTGCGAATGATTTTATAGGAATATATGTAAACTCTCACTATACAAACATCTATAAAAATTTCATTTACAATGTTGGACCATCTGATGTTAATGCATCAAGTAATGTAAGTGGCTTTTTGTTTGACTTTATAAACGATAGTGTTACAGTTGTAAATAATATGGTTTCTTTAGCGGTTGGACTTTCAAATAAGTGTACATATACTGGAATTTTTGATAAAATTTTCTCCGGTAAAATTTTTAATAATCTATTCTTTAATTCCATATACATTGGAGGAAGTTCAAGTGGTTTGGATTCTTCATATTGTTATAGAAGAACCGGAGTTTCAATTGTTAATATCAAAAACAATATATTTTGCAATGAAAGATCCGGTATTGGATTTCATATTGCTATTGCCAATTCAGTACATCCTGTTAATTGGTTGCCAGGTTTTTCAGATAAAAATATTTTTTATAATCTTAATAACTCTCATCTTACAGGATGGTTAAATATGTTCTCCAATCTTCCAATTTGGATTGCAATGTCTAATTGCGATTTTTCTAGCTATAATGCTGATCCAAAATTTGTTAATCCTTCCTCTAATAATTTACATATCAATCCAGCAGTATATTCATATGCTGATAACAACGGAATTCCTATAGGAATTTTAGATGATTTCGATGGAAATACAAGAGGTGGTTCGCCAGATATAGGTGCTGATGAATACATAATAAATTCACCATCTTCTTTTACACTTGTTTCCCCTATTAATGGAACCCTTAATCAACCATTGAATGGTAAATTAATCTGGCGCTCTTCACAAGCTGCTGGAAATTATCTGGTGTATCTTGATACTTTGATACCACCAACATTTGTGATAAGTCAAACAGATACTAGTTATTCCTATACATCACTTGATACAAATAAGACATACTATTGGCAGGTTCATGCTGTTAATTCAAGTGCAAATATACAAGCTACTGGTTCTCCATGGTATTTTTATACTGGTGCAATACCAGGCATGGTCACGAATTCTTATTCTTTTGAAAAGGGATGGAATTTGCTTTCGGTCCCGTTGCTGGTTTCCGATTTTAGAAAAAATGTCTTGTATCCAACTTCGACTTCGAAGGCGTTTGTATATAATTCTGGATATGTAGAAAAAGAAACACTTTCAGTTGGAATTGGATACTGGATAAAATTCAGCGATACTGGTCATGTTCCAATGACTGGTTATTTATGTGATCCAGAGACAGTTGATGTTTACTCAGGTTGGAATTTAATTGGCTCAGCATCCAATGTTGTTAGTGTAAATTCAATTAGTTCTATACCTGGGAGTATGGTGACATCAAATTTTTACAAATACTCATTTGGATATTTAATTAGTGATACCATTTATCCAGGTAAAGGATATTGGGTAAAAGTAGAGCAAAATGGAAAGCTCATTCTATCGTCTTCAGGAATTTTTAATACATTATCAAATATAAAAATAGTATCAATAAATGAGCTTCCTCCTAACCCACCACTCGAAGCTGTATCAGAAATTGAGGAAATTCCAGAAGAGTTTGTTCTTTATCAGAATTATCCTAATCCATTTAATCCAATCACAGAAATACAATTTGGTATTCCCGAAGCATCATTTGTTACACTTAAAGTTTACAATACTCTCGGTCAAGAATTGCTGACACTTGTAAATGAGGAGAAGAAACCAGGAAAGTACAAAGTTGAATTTAACGGATCACAATTTTCGAGTGGTATATATTTTTACCGTTTTGTTACCGCTGACTTTATGGCAGTTAAAAAATTTGTATTGATTAAATAAAAAAATCACACGTCGAAAAATTTTAGTTATGGATTTTTTGAAATTATTATATTGCAAGAGGTTGCCAAGGAGTTATACTATGAAAAGAATATTATAAAATCCTTATGTTAAGCAACCTCTTACAACAGTATTACAGAGGCAAGATTGAGTTATATTTTTTTATTTTAACAATAAAACTTTTTGAGCAGATTTGAATTCATTGGTCGTCATACGGATGAAGTAAATTCCACTTGGAACGGATATTCCAGAATCATCTGTTCCATTCCACTCTATTATATATGAACCGGCAACCATCTCTCCGCTTATTAAAGTCTTTACCTTTTGACCTAATACGTTATATACCATTAATTGGATGTTTACTTGATGAGGAATATCGATCGTAAACTGAGTTGATGGATTAAATGGGTTTGGGTAATTCCTTCCTAAATTAAATGTTGCTGGTAAATTATTATCCGGCAAAATATTAGTAGCTTGTTCTGGATCATAATTCTCCGGCTCATAATTGGTCCATCCAAAATCCCATTGTTGACTTCTGGGCAGTGAGGGATCAAATGCACCTCGATACCAAACAGAATCAAACCATGAGTCACCAGCGAGCCGACCCTGGAAAAGTGTTCCTGCAGTGGCTGCCTCAGAATTTGGTAGCGGTACTGGATTGTTAGTCCTATCAAGGTTGAATACTTCAGGTGGTAATCCCACATCAATGACATTTCGTGCAGTACTACCAATATTACCAGTAGGTTGGTATGGAGCAACACCATCGAACCAGTCCTTGACATTAAATCCAGGAATATTTCCAGTATTTGGACTACTACTAAGTGTTAAAAGGTTTGCTACTAATGATTGTAAACTTGTGTTTTTTATTTCAAGGCGGTTATCAATTGCAGCGCGTTGAGTGAGTGTATCTCTAAGTTGAATGCCGCGAGGGTATCCCATTAAAATTGAGTTATAAATACTGAGTTCTGTTGCTCGTCGTAATAATGCAACAAACTGATATTTTGCATTGACGGCAATTGAAGTATCACTCTGTGGACCAACAATTGTGGCATTTGAGATGCGTGCTTTTGTTCTCGGTACTGCAGTGTAGGGAGATGCACCTTCATTATCGGATTCGAAACC
Organism: Ignavibacteriota bacterium; assembly: GCA_003327435.1. GTDB lineage: Bacteria > Bacteroidota > Ignavibacteria > UBA10030 > BY39 > BY39. The sequence goes on along the minus strand of QOQV01000003.1, from coordinate 39,682 downwards.
ATTTGATGAACCAGCTGGAGATGCATCAAAAATCAATGGATCTCGTTTAGCGTAAACAAATTGTAGACGTCCAGACCATCCAAAATCTGAATCAAAATTATCGTCAAGATTTCTCCAGCTAACTAAGTATTTTGCGTCAACTGTACCACCAAAGAATTCAAAGTCATCATCATTCCCAAAACTAACCTGTATGTGATCAATTTGGGTACCTCTACCGACTCCTCCTAATGTTAATCCATTACTCTCGTTATCCTGAGAAAAGACACTACCTGCAAATTCAATTCGCACATAACGGAATCCACCACTGTTGTCATCAGGATCAGAACCTCCATACATAGCATCACTATTTGGGATTGTTCCAAATCCACCTTCAACCTGTTTTGTTGTGGGTTGATTAGTTGGAGCTTTTCCTAAGATAATAACACCACCCCAATCTCCCGGATCGCGTCTTCCAACTGGATCTTTGCTTGTAAAAACTATCGGGCGTTGTGGTGTTCCTTCTGCATATATGCGTGCACCTCTTTTTATAATTAATGTTCCAGCTGAAGCACTATCACCCAGGATAAGTGTACCGGCTGGTATGGTAATTTGATATGTTGAATCAACAAAGTACCATCCTGTAAGGATATATACCGTATCAGCCGATAAAGTCCGATTATAATTTTGGTGATACGGTTCTTTAAAATGAGCTTCACCTATTCCAGCTCCAAGTATTACACGGGGTTTTTGAGCATATGCTGTTATACTAAAAATTAGAAACATTAAAATCAAAAAGATAAAAATTTTGTTCATAATTACTTCCTTGTATTGTTTGATGTTGATATTTATTATCTATTTTTTCTTTTAAGTTTGTATATTGAGAAAGCAAAAAGCGGAATTAATTGGCTTGTAATGGTATCTGAATTGTCTTTTTGCTTTAACACTGGCAGTGGTAGCAACACTGCCGGTATTTTTTTATTCTGTTATTTGGAATCTATCTAAAAACCGTAGGACATCTGGATAGAATATGTTCGACCCGAATAAGTAGATTCATAAATTCGATTTTCTTGGGATAAAACTTTCTTTCTATTGCCTAAATTCTTTATAGTAAATTTGATTTCAAATGAATCGAATAAAGGTTGAGTTAAAGTCATATCAATAATGTCACGGGGTTCTTCATAAATATCAGACGTAAGGAAGCCAACCGTCTCAAGCCTTCGTCCGAATTTGTTATAAAGAATATTTAATGTTGTTCTGAAATATGGTTCTCTGAAAAATATTCCTGCATTAATTACATATGGAGATTGACCTTGGAGTGGTCTTGTTTTAATTTTTTTGATTGTGTTTTCCGAATTACCTTCTACATTTTCAAACTCTACACTTGAGTGGATGCGCGTATAATTTCCAATTAATATGATATTAGAAAAATATTCACCTAAAAATCCAAGAGATTTACGGACTTCTATTTCCCAGCCATTATTTATTGCTTTTGGAGAGTTAAACCAGGTTCGAGTACGTGTTGATGTATGTATTAACTCTTCTTCAATTGCATTTGATATATATTTCTGAAATATACTGAATGCGAATACTTCACCTATTGCTGGGAATGTTTCTAATCTAAGATCAATATTCTTAATATATGCTCGTTTGAGATTTGGATTTCCACCAACTATTTCATATTTAACGAAATCATAAAATCCTGTTGATGCAAGTTCCCGAATTTCTGGGCGGTTAACCGAATGATAGTATGCAAATCTTAAGTTTGTAAAATCATTTAAAAAGTAAGTCAGATTTATTGATGGAAGAATATCAGTATTTTTCAATTCGGTAACATTCATTGGTGAATCTGGAGTTTTGGATTTTGGAATTTGTACATTTTGTACTGAATTTTCAACTCGAGCTCCACTCACTAACCTGAATTTATTATGGAACAAAGAAAATGGTATATCGAACATCAAATAACCTGCAGAAAGTGCATTTCTTCCTGTGTATGTATCAGATGCTTTTGAAGTTTCGTGAAATAGGAACTTGCCACGACCATAATTTTCATTTGAATATATATATTCAAGTAGTAAAGTTGTCAAACTATCTGAAATACCTCCAAGGTAATCAGGAATTACATTGAAATATCTTATATTATAGTTAGAATAATTTTTGAGTGCTCTGCCCCCAAATTTAAGTTTTGCAATTGATAATGGAAACTCAAAGTCGATATCGTAACTTATTGTTCTTTCGTTCATTATTGCCCACGAGCGTTTATTAACAGCAGCAACGAAAGGTTCGTTGGGTTCATCGAGGTTGCGATAGTAGGTAACTTCTTTTCTATCTGGATCTTCGCGTTTAGAGGTTGATAGTGAACTACGCCATTGTACTGACAAACCACCAAGTTTTGTAAATTCGTGTTCGCCACTTAATTGACCGGTGTAAATGGATCTTTGTGTCCAGTTGATAGTTGTGTATATTTTTTCCTGAGAATTACCATAATCGAATGAATTATATCTTGTTACTTCATCTTCGGCGGATTGGTCAAAATTATTTTTAAAACTGATTTTATTCCTTCCACTAAACTTATAACTTAAATTTGCCAATAATCCCCAGAGAATCGAATTTTCATATTTATTACCCCAGTTATATCGCCCCACCTGCCAGTCGTCTATAATTTTAGGATTTTTCTGGTATGAATTCCTGTAAGTTAATGCAGTAACATATCCAAATTGATTTGTCGACTCATTCTCTTCTCCGATATCAATACGATTACCAGCGGAAAGCGAAAATGATAAATTGAAAGGTGCTTTTATATTTCTTGGAGCCCATGTGTTTGGTGCCAAAATTGCATTTTCAATTGGATCGGTTTTACCTGGGAATTTTCTGGTTCCGTCATCAAACCCTATAATATCGTACTTACCAACTCTGGAAAGTAATATGTTGTTATTTGTAGTATTTGTATTATATGAAGAACTAAAATTAAATTTTACAACTTTCTTTTGTGGGAAATCAAGTGTGTTAAGCTGGACAAGTCCGCCTGAAAAATCTCCAGGAAGATCAGGAGTTGCACTTTTAATAACCAGTGAATTTTCAAGAAGATTTGAAGGGATCATATCAAATGAGAAACTTTTTTTCCCAACACTGGTACTTGCGACCGGAGCCCCATCAAGCGAGGTTCCGTTATAACGGTCATTAATTCCGCGAATAAAAACAAATTTGTTGTCTACGATTGTTAGACCAGTGACACGTCTTAAAGCATCAGAAGATGTAGCATCTGGCGTTCGTTTAATCTGTTCAGCACTTATTAGATCACTTATATATATGGATCTTTTACGTTGTGCAAGTAGAGCACTCTCTGTCGAATTTATCATTTCAGCTGTAACTACTACTTCCTGTAGTTTGAAAGTTTCTTCTGTCATACTTATGTTTAATTCAACCGGTTTTCCGTTTATGGAAACATCTGTTATGATTTTTGTAGCGTATCCAACACCTGAAATCCGTAAGGAATAGGTACCAGGCGGTATTCTTCGTATGAGATATTTTCCATCCAAATCTGTTGACGCTCCCAGAGTAGTTCCCTCGATTATTATATTTACACCAATTAATGGTTCACCTGTTTCACGACTTGTAATTATACCAGATATTTCGCCGTTCTGTTGTGCATAGAGTTGAAAATAGAATATTGTTAAAGCGATAAAGGGGAAGGTCTTAAAGATTAGATAAAATCTTCTAAGTGGGCTCATATTATTTTTAATTTTTTTTAAATGAATAATTACGCCATAATATAAATTTTGTATGTTAAGAAATAATGCAGGTAATGTTAAAAAATTGTTAAGTTTATAAATTATTGAAATCACAGTAATCAGCGCCAAATATTTGGAAATTGCTTCTCATATCAGTAAAATTTGGAGGTTTTTTATAACGGGTAATTCTCAAGACCAAAAATTTTTAGAGATTTGCTTTGATGTTGTAAATTATTTGTTACTTAACAATAAGTTGAAAATTATCTTTATAATTGATTTAATGTTATTCCATTTGTTGAATCAATGGTAATATAATGTGAAGGTTTATCTGTCCAGCATCCAGAATTATAATATTCGGTAGATCCATTTTTTTGATATTTTGCCTGATGAATGTGCCCACAAATAACAACATCAGCATTGTTTGTTTGAGCGTGGTTCAAAGCTCGCATCGCAACTTTATTCGATACTTTTAACCATGATTTACTTGCACGTTTTATGAAGCGACTTAAGCTTTGGCTTTCTCCATCCAATCTCTGAATGAGATAATAAATCCAGGATGAAATGTTACTAATTATAGTATGTTTATAAAGGAAATCATCGAATTGATGCCCATGAATGGCTAAGTAAGTTTTTGAATTGTATCGCCAGAAATATTTCTCATATATTCTTATTCCAAGAAGATCTGACAAGAACTTTGTATCCCCATCGTGGTTTCCTATTATCCAGATAATTTTCTTTGCGTTATCTTTAGAAAAAATTCGCAGGTATCTTAGCAATTCCCAATCTTCATCTCGAAATCTTTTAAAATTCAAATCATCGAAAATGTCGCCGTTTAGTATTAACTGTCGGAATGAGTAATTTTCAAGCAGTTTAATTAATTCACCCGCTCTTGAAACAGCTGAACCGAGATGTATATCAGATATTATAATTGTATCAACATGAGGTTTAGTATATACTTCTGTTAAAAAATTTATATTTGATAGAACACCATTAGAATCAACATATATTGAATTTTCTCTGTGTCCGTTATTGTTTTGCTGTATGTAATTTGAGAGATTTTTTTCGTTCGTATACATAATAATAGATTATTTTGATTTACATAATTATTAATTTTTACCGGTATCAATATAAGATTCATCTATTACTGATATGTTATGGAAATATTAAGTTATCTTTAATTATTTAAACTAATAACTGATTACAATAATTATCGATGGAATATTGGTGATTTTGTAAGTTTTAAGGAGAGATAAGGAAAATATTAGAAGTTATTTGTGGTTATTGCATCTAAATGGGGAGATTGTTAAAACGGAGCTTTGATAAAAAATTATTACAGGTAATATGTTTATTATTATTTTGGGTAGTTGTTGCAAAATCCTTCTAATATTCGAGTGAAAAAAATATTGTCAAAAAAATAGCCGCTATTGTAATTTGAATGATTCTATATAAATTATGTTTATTTTCTTTCAGATAACTCCATAAAAATGCTAAGGCAATCATTAAAATTGCAAATCCAATAAATATTGGAATTGTTTCAACAATTTGTAAGTTTGTTCCAAATATAGTTTTTAAACTAATAAATGGATTTATCACTGATCCATATAAAATTATCAGATGTACTACATAAACTAATAATGATTCTTTGCCAAGTATTGTTATCCATTTGGGTGGATTTTTTATTTTTTCTGTAATTTTCCAGATTAATCCAAAAAGAAATAAAAGCGCCCCGATTCTAATAAGAAAATAATTTGGACTTGTATACCAGAAATTATATACAGGATAAATCTGAAACGGAAGAGCATCCATCAACAAACCAAAAAGCACAAAAACAACTCCTAAATAGAGAAATCGTTTCATAAACTTGTGTTCTCGTTTGTGCTCGACTGCATACATAAACTCCCAGGAAACAATAACTCCGGCGAATAGAAACCCCACAAAAGGAAAGAGAGGAAAAATCGATCCATATTTGCTATTTAATAATTGTGCAATATAGATTGGAAAATGTTCCGAAAAATCAACTTCCCAAATTAATGGAGTTAAAAGTGGAATTGCAACTGTGGCAGATAATACCAATCCATAAAATCTTCTTTCTGTTTTGAAAAAAAACAACAATGCATGAAGAATTAAAAGTCCAAAACCGATGCATTGTAAAACATCGCTTTGAAATAATTGCAGGTAATGTTCAAATTTACCTTCGGTAAATAGTTTTTTAGCAGATAGGAATGGCAGGTGTAAAGCGTAGCCTAAAAACAAAATTGTAAGTATCCTTCCTAATCGGCGGGCGAATGGTGGATCCCAGTGATGATAATCTTCCCATCTTTTTCGAGTAGACAGGACGAATGTCAAACCTGAGCCAAACAAAAACGCAGGGGCACTTATACCGTGAAATAAATCATGAAATTGGAAAAATGAAGTTTTAATTACATCCTGATGCAGTAATTCACGAAATAAATGCCCCTCAAGCATGAAAATTACAACAAGTCCACGGTACAAATCAATGAACAAATATCTGGTTTTGGTACCTGACTGATGCATTATTTTTAAATACTCATTGCACAGTTTATTGCTGTTGTGTTAACAATATCTTCCACACTACAACCACGAGATAAGTCGAATGCCGGTTTTTTTAAACCCTGCACAATCGGACCAATAGCCTCGGCTCCACCGAGTCGCTGAGCAAGTTTGTATCCGATGTTACCTGCATCTAAATCAGGGAATATCAGCACATTTGCATTTCCCTGAACTGGACTTCCTGGTGCTTTCGATTGTGCAACTTTTGGGACTATCGCTGCATCAAGTTGCAATTCGCCATCCACAATTAGGTTCGGTGCTTTTTTCCTAACAATTTCTGTAGCATTCTGTACTTTCTCAACAAATGGATGTGAAGCGCTGCCCTTTGTTGAAAATGAAAGCATAGCAACTCTTGGCTCTTCACCAGTAAGTTTCTGATGGTTCTCTGCAGTTGAAATTGCAATATCAGCAAGTTGTTCTACAGTTGGATCCGGAACCACAGCACAATCAGCAAATGAGAAAACTTTATGTGGAAATACCATCAGGAAAAAGGAAGAAACAATGTTAATTCCTTCTTTCATTCCTATAACTTGTATTGCGGCTCTTAATACATCGCCGGTTGTAGAAATTGAACCAGCAACGCTTCCATGAGCCATACCTTCTCGAACCATCATTGCTCCAAAGTAAAGCGGATTTGTCATTATCTTTTGCGCATCTTCAAAAGTAATCCCCTTCTCTTTTCTGAGATTATAAAATATATGAGAGAAGTCGCTTAATTTGTCTGACTTTTTCGGATCAACAACTCTAATTCCTTGAAGCGATACATTTAAGTTCTCGGCTTTGGCTCTAATTTGAGATTCGTCACCAATTAAAATTGGATTGGCAATACCTTCATCTAAAATAATTCTACTTGCTTTGATGGCTCTTTCATCAAGAGCATCAGGAAGAACGATTGTTTTTTTGTGTTTCTTTGCATTTTCTTTAATCGAAGATAATAATTCAGAGGGTACCATTATTTCCTTTCAGTTTATTTTTGGATTAGTTTTTGTTTTTCATATTCTAAACGTTCAATTTCAAGTTGCATTGCAACAATACGGCGCCTTAAATATTCATTAAACTCTTCAGGAGGTTTGTTAGCAAAATCTGCAAGATATGGTTGAATATTTACATTGTTTTTCATAATGGTTTCAAGGATATACGAATGTGATTTTGCTAATTCTATGTAAGCACGCTGAAGTTCTTCATATTTTTCCTTATAATAAATCAGTGGTTGATCAGCTCTTCTTAAATCCTGATATGCAATAACAACTGCCGCAAGTATTGTTACAGAAATGAATAAAACCATCCAGATATTTGTTTTCATATTGAAATTGAGGTTTTTTAACGAAAATTTTCTAAAATTTCGTTATTTTTTCAAGGAAATGCAAATTTTGCTATTAACTGTTTGATTGATTATTTTATTGATATGAAACGCGGTTATGTGATATTGGATCATCCTGCTGATATGGGCATCGAAGCTTATGGAAAAAATCTAAAAGAAGCTTTCGAAGAAGCTGCAATTGCACTAAATTCTATTATATTGGATCTAACAACTGTTGAACCAATACAGCACAGAAAAATCGAAATAAAAGCATCTGATTATGAACATCTGCTGGTTAAGTGGTTGAGTGAAATTTTGTATTTATATGATGGTGATAATTTTGTATGCTGTGAATTCGATATTGAGGATTTAAATCCAAACTTTTTAAAAGCTGAAGTAAAAGGTGAAATATTTAATAATCAAAAACATCAGACAAAGCTTGATGTTAAAGCAGTTACATATCATCAGATACTGGTTTGTGAAAATTCCGAACGAGGATTGGTTAGAGTTTTTTTAGATATTTAATCAAAAGGAGGGAATAATATGATACAAAAAATAGATGATTATAGGTTTTTAATTCCAAAAAGTTATAAAACGGGGATGCGGATTGATGGCTTGATATATGCAGACGAAGAGATGATCAAACACATTGAGAAGGATCAAACTAAAGAGCAGGTTGCAAACGTTGCAACACTTCCAGGTATGATTGGTCGTTCTCTTGCAATGCCTGATGCACATCAGGGATATGGTTTCTGTATTGGTGGAGTTGCAGCAGCAGATATTGAAGAAGGTGTTGTATCGGCTGGAGGTGTTGGTTTTGATATTAATTGTGGTGTTCGACTTCTATCCAGCCCTTTTATGGAAAATGAAGTCAGACCAAAGTTGGAACAACTTTTAAATCAATTATTCAGAGATATACCTTGTGGTACAGGACGAAGTGGTTTACTTGAGGTGACAAAAGCTGAGTTGGACAATGTCTTGATAGACGGTGCTTCCTGGGCTGTCCGAAATGGTTATGGTAACGAAGAAGATTTAAAACATATTGAAGAATATGGAAAAATTCCTGGAGCCGATCCATCACTTGTAAGTTCACGCGCTAAAGAGAGAGGACATGACCAGCTCGGAACGCTTGGTTCTGGGAATCATTTTCTTGAGATACAGGTTGTTTCGGAAGTTTATGATGAAGAAACTGCAAAAAATTTTGGAATGCGGAAAAATCAAATTGTAGTTTTAATTCATAGTGGATCAAGAGGGCTCGGTCATCAGGTTTGTACTGATTATCTTGATATAATGCAGGAAGGTATGAAAAAGTACGGAATTAAAGTTGTAGATCGGCAACTTGCATGCGTTCCAATTAAATCGAAGGAAGGTAAGGACTATTTAGCAGCGATGGCTGCTGCTGCCAATTTTGCTTTTGCAAACCGACAGATGATTACGCACTGGACTCGTGAAGCATTTCAGCGAATTATGGGAAACGGAGATTTGAAAATTGTTTATGATGTTTGTCATAACATTGCAAAGTTTGAAGAGCATGATATTGATCCAGAGATATTTGGCACCGATGGTGGAAAAAAGAAGGTACTTGTTCATCGCAAGGGTGCGACGCGTGCGTTTCCGAAAGGACATAAAGCATTGCCCGAGGAACTTCAAAAATTTGGACAACCGGTTTTGATACCTGGAAGTATGGGAACCTGTTCGTATGTACTTGTTGGAACCGAACAGGCAATGAAGGAAACTTTTGGTTCAAGTTGTCATGGTGCCGGCAGAGCAATGAGTCGTGCACAGGCAAAGCGTGAGACAAGTGCTGAAAAACTTTTACAACAGATGAAGTCGCAAAATATTCTGGTTCGTGCTCAGACAAAATCAGGATTAACTGAAGAGAAGCCCGATGCATATAAGAATGTTAGTGAGGTTGTGGAAGTAGTACACAATGCCGGAATTGCAAAAAAAGTTGCTAAGATGACGCCAATTGCGGTAATGAAAGGATAAATTTTGGAATTATACTGTGATAAACAGAAATTTAATTTGCAATTTAAAGAGGTTTTTGCTTTCTTTTATAAAAGATTATTTACAATGAATAAAATTATCTGATGGTACTATTCAAATAGTGACGAAGAGAGAATTTATTTATAATAAGCAGATTCAATAATGGAAAATAAATTATATTTTAGTGAAGGTGGTATAGAAATTTACAACGAGGATTTTTTAAAAACAAGGTGAGAAGTATCATATCAATGATCATATTGCATGGAATAGATAACATATATTATTAGATCAACTTATGAATATATCTAAAATATTAATTTCTAAAAATTTAAAACCTTCAAAACATAAAATATTGATATAACTCAACTTTCAAAAGAAGAATTGGAAAAAATGCCATCAGATTATGCTGATGCTGTCATAACTTATCATCCGAATGATTATCATCAAGAAAGAGCAGCATTATTAAAAAATGAAGATATATTGAAAAAATATGGCTTGACTGAGGTAGACATTGAAATGCTTGATTTCTCATAATTTTTTTAAAATCTCTGAAACACTAAATTGAACATTTTCACTATTTTTCGTATATTAATCCACAATGGAAATCAATTAATATGAGACAATTTTTAAAATCAAAAATACATAATGCCACAGTAACGGAAGCCAATCTGAAATATGTTGGCTCAATTACAATTGATGAAGCCCTGATGAAAAAAGCGAATATCGACGAATATGAAAAAGTTCTGGTGGTGGATAATACAAATGGTAATCGGCTCGAAACTTATGTGATTAAAGGAAAAAAGAATTCTGGACAGATATGTATGAATGGAGGTGCTGCACATCTTATCAAAAAAGGGGACGAAGTCATAATTATGACTTTCCAGTTGTCAAAGAAACCTATAAAACCTAAAATTGTAATCGTAGATAAAAACAATAAGTTTGTAAAATACTCGAAAAAAGAATTAGCAAACCTTAACAAACAGGGGTGTTAAAAATAACTTCTCTGGTCTCTATCCTCAAACAATTCGTTATATTCATTAAGTTTTTTATTTAGTGCAACTGATAGGTCTATCTCAGCAAGACCGACACCTTCACTTGTTTCATCCAATCTGCAAAGAATTTCTCCCTTTGGGCTCACAATTTCACTTTTACCTATAAAGCTGAGTTTGATGTCTGCATTTTCTTCAGAACCCACACGATCTGCTGTTGCAGCAAAAACTTTGTTTTCCAAACATCGAGTTATCATTGCGTCTGGACAGTATGGTAAAACAAGGTTTGATGGATGAGCGACCAGTTGTGCGCCCTTTATTGTAAGTGTTCTCATTGCTTCCGGGAAATACCAGTCGAAGCAAATCATAATTCCTACTTTTCCAAACACCGTATTGAAAACTGGAAATCCTAAATTTCCTTTCTTGAAAAAAAGTTTTTCTCTATAAAAAAGGTGAACTTTTCGGTATAAACCTATTAATCCCTCTGGACCAACTAAAGCGGCTGAGTTGAAAAATACAATTCCGTCAGATTCAGCAAAACCGTAGGCAATATAGCATTGTCTTTGACGAGCAAAAGCTTGAAGCACAAAAAATGTTTGACCTTCAATTGGTTCCGCAAGATTTTCAAGCTCATTTCTGCTTGAAAAATTATAACCAGTATTAAATAATTCTGGCAGAACATAAAAGTCAGCAGGAGTGTTACTCATTAGTTTTATTGCATTATCTATGTTTTTTTGAATATCTCCAAAAATCGGGTTTGTTTGTACAACTGCAAGTTTCATATTTTACTCTTTAAAATGTTCGATACTTGGGTATTTATTAAAAAAATCTTTTGTAATTTTACTAACCGTTCCACCTAAAAATGCAAGTGCAACGAGGTTTGGGAGTGCCATAAAAGCATTTGCAATGTCTCCTACGAAAAAAACTAACTCGATTGATGCAACAGAACCTATAAGCATTAAAATTATATAGATCACTCTATATGTATATGTTACTTTTATTCCAAAAAGATATTTCAAGCATTGTTCACCGTAGTAGCACCAACCTATTAAAGTTGTGTAACCGAAAAGAAACGAAGCCAGTGCGACTACATAACCACCAAGATATGGAATACCTTCTGAAAACGACGCGGCAGTCATTGCTGTTCCAGTCAATCCACTTTTCCACATACCAGTTGATAAATTAATTATTCCAGTTAAACTGCAGACGATGATTGTATCAATGAACACTTCCATAGTTCCAATCAAACCCTGATGAACTGGTGATGGTGATTGTGCTGCGGCGTGAGCAATTGGTGCACTTCCTAATCCTGCTTCGTTAGATAAAAGTCCTCTACGAAATCCGAATTGTATTGCTTGTTTCGTTGTAGCTCCTAAGAATCCACCTACTGCTGCTGATGGTGTAAAAGCATATTGGAAAATCAGGCCGAAAACACCAGGAATTTCAGTGTAATGTTCTATAATAACTACGAATCCGAAAACAAAATATATTACAATCATTGCAGGAACTATTCTCTCAGCAACTAGGGCGATTCTTTTAATGCCTCCAATTATTACGAGTCCGACCAGAAATGTAATTACAATTCCTGATAAAATTTTTGGTATACCAAATTGGCTATCGAAAGCCAGCGCCATTTGATTTGCCTGCATCATATTACCAGTACCGAAGAGTGCTGCGAAAGCTCCACATACTGCGAAAATTGCTGCAAGTGGTAAAGCCAGTTTTTTATTTTTTAGACCATTTTTTATGTAGTACATTGGACCGCCAGCAATTGTGCCATCTGGGTATTTTTCACGATAGTGAACGCCAAGTAATGCTTCTGAATATTTTGTTGCCATACCTATGAATCCGCAAACCCACATCCAGAATATTGCACCGGGTCCGCCCCAGAAAAGTGCAGTTGCAACTCCACCAATATTTCCATTCCCAACGGTTGCTGCAAGTGCAGTCGAAAGTGCTGCAAATGGCGAGACATCACCTTCAAGTTTTTTATCTGATCTCTTTCCCATAAATCCTTTTATAACTAACTTATATGCATCTTTGAATCTCCTGAATTGTATAAATCCAGTTCTGAATGTCAACCATAATCCAACCGCAAAAAGGACATACACCATATAAGACCAGATCCATGTAGCAAATTCATCAACTGATTTCACAAGTTGTAAATAAAGTTCATCCATAGAGATTTCCTTTTTATGTTTAGAAGATTTTAAAAATATTCAGCAAAACAAAGAATATTATTACAGGACATACAAAGCGTATTAAAAAATTCCAGATATTTAAAAGAGTAGTCGACTCTTTAAATAAACCGAATTTTATTTCTTCGATTGCTTTATTAGCACCCCATTTCCAGCCGATAAAGATTGAGAGTAACATTCCACCGAATGTTAATGCAAACGAACCAAAAATAAAATCAGCAATATCTAAAAAACCGATTCGGTCAAACAAGCTTATTTCTGTAAAAAATTTGCTTGCCCCCTGTGATAATGCTGAGGGGATGCCTAAGAAGAATGTGATTCCTGTAAGTAATAATGTTGCGTTTTTGCGAGTAAATTTCAATTCGTCAACAGCCCAGGCAACGCCAACTTCAAGCAGTGAAATTGAAGATGTTAGCGCTGCTATTGCTAAAAGGATGAAGAAGAAGATTCCGACTATCGTTCCGGCAGGCATCTGTTCAAAAATTTTTGGTAAAACATTGAATACAAGTCCAGCACCCTGTGTTGGTTCCATACCTACTGCGAAAAGGGCAGGAAAAATCACAAGTCCAGCCATCACCGCAATTAAAGTGTCCGAAAGTGCAACCAATGTTGCAGAAGAAACTAAATTGGTTGTACGACTTAGATAGCTTCCATAAGTTATCATTGCTCCCATTCCTAAACTCAGTGAAAAAAACGCCTGTCCTAAACCTGCGAGTATTGTTCTGCCAGTGATTTTACTGAAATCGGGTTGAAGATAAAATTTTATTCCTGCTTTTGCACCTGGTAGAGTTAATGAGTAAAATATTAATCCGAGTAATATAAGAAACAATAAAGGCATCAGGATTTTTGACCATTTTTCGATTCCACCTTTTACTCCGCTGATTACCACCAGCATTGTCAAAGTAAGAAAAATTACAAAATAAAAAACTTCGTTTATAGGATTTGCAATGAATGTTCCAAAATCAGAAGTTTGGTGAAAAGCAGTTTTGAAAATGTAACCAATCGTCCAGCCAGCAACGACTGAATAATATGATAAAATCATAATTCCAGATATGACTCCCAGGTATCCTAAAATTTTCCATAGACCTGTAGGTGAAATTGTTTTAATTGCCCCTACTGGATTGCGTTGTGTATATCTGCCAAGAGTTAGTTCGGCAATTAAGACGGGAATGCCAATCAAAAGTACACAAATAAGGTAAACGAGGACAAAAGCTGCACCGCCGTTTTCTCCAGCTGTATAGGGAAATCGCCATATGTTACCCAGACCTATGGCAGAACCAGCAGCTGCAAGTATAAAACCAACTTTTGTACCCCACTGCGAACGATTTTCTGTCATTGTGTATTGCTACCTTTTTTGTTTATACAAATGAGATAATAAGAAAATCTTTTATTATAGGCAAGTTAAATCATTTGCTTAAAAAGATAAGCATCCTCATAACAATTGGTATTATTAAAAAATATGTATGCGGTTTTAGATTCCTTAGGAATTCTGCTTAATTTTGTTTTTAAATCAATTAGCTCAGTTCTATTGAACTTATAAACATACATTTTTTCACCTATTCCATGTAATCTGAAGTATATTGTTTTTTGTTTTTTTAAAATAATAGGTTCATTCCTGAAAGGATCTACACAATGAATTAAGTTATAACTTTTACAAAGTTCTTTAATTAGTTCTATATTCCAATTTCCTCTTGATTCCCATACGAGGGTGAAATTTTCTCTATTAATATTTTTGAAAAAATTTTCCAGTGCTAATAAGTTTTCTTCTTTAGGCGTAAACGTGGATGGTGATTGAAATAAAATTACTTTTGATTTTAGAATTTTGCATAACTCTATTAATATATCGAAATATTTAGTAGAAGCGTCTTTAAACCTTAGTTTGTGTGTAATAATTTGAAAAGCTTTTACTGTAAACTCAAAATCTGGATTGATAGCATCAACTTCCTGTCTCCATTTTTGTACTGTCTTTGTCTGTGGAATTCGGTAGAAAGTATAATTGATTTCAACAGTATCAAAAATTGTTGCATAAGATTGTAGCAAACTTTGTTTCGGGAAAAATTTTTTTACTGGTAGATTTAAAGGTTTCAAATAACCCCAACCACAGCAACCAATTCTTAGAGTTAATGACATTTAATTTTCTTGAATCTGATATATTTTATTTTCTTCAATTAAATAAAGAAGTGGTGCAATGGTAATTTTTGGATAACGGATCCGTAGTCGTTTTGCTTCAGTTATCAAAAAGTTAACTTCATCTTCTATCTCAAACATTGGTGCATACTGCATAAAATGTTCTTCTGCGGAAATCTTATCCCATCCAGCATTATGAATTAAGCCATCTATAAATTTTTCTTTTTTTGAAATGAGGTTAACCATACCACAATTATTATGACCTATCAGGGCAATATATTTCACACCTCCAATTGCAATAGCATAGGAAATTTTAAACTCACTGAATCTTAAATTTGCTCCTCCTGTTCTTAAAATATATGCAAAATTATCAGGAATGTTTAATTTCTTTCTATTATCCATACACATTCCGATGAGAATCTGAGCTGATGAATACTTTGCAAAAGGTTTATTCAGGTTATGATATTCCAACAGTAACTCAATTGGTGTGTTATTGTAAATTTCTATAATGTCCGACGATTTTTTATATGGTATTAAATTGTGCATTTTTGTTTGACTTTTACTAAATTAAACTTATGAAAATAAATCAAAAAAAGGATAAATTTCCAAATTATTGCGATTTTGGTTGTAAATACGCCGGCTTTGCTGACAAATCCTCTTCAGGAGATTGTCGGAGAGATATTCCTGTATACTGTAAGCATTTTAAACAATATAACTCGAAAAATTCTAAATGTATTTACTTTAAAAAATAGTTTTACTTAGTATAGCAAGATTGTACTTGCAACAATTGCAGCAGTTTCGGTGCGTAATCTCCTTGTTCCTAAAGAAACAATTTGAAAACCAGAGTTAACAGCAAACTCGACTTCCTCATCTGTAAAACCACCCTCTGGACCAATTAAAATTAATGAATCCTTAAATTTTTTAGTTAAGAGTGAGTTGAATGTGTGAGATTTATATTTAGAGTTGTTATTGTGTAATATAATTTTCTCTGATGATGTTCCTGAATTTGCTATTAAGTCATTAAAATTTACAGGTTCAGTAATTTTGGGCAGGAAAGCTCTACCGCATTGTTTCATCGCAGCAATTGCAAGCTTTTGCCATCTTTCGGTTTTAGCATGTTTTGGAATTGTGCGTTCTGTGAATATAGGAATAATTTCGCTTACACCAATTTCAACAGTTTTCTCAACAAGAAAATCATACTTCGATGGATTTTTTAACAGAGCAACTGCAAGCGTGAGTTTAATGTCCGGCTCATTGTGGTTCTTATGTTTTTTTAATATTTTTGCCTCTGCCTGCTTCTTGTGTATATCAAGAATGATTGCCTCATAAGCATTTCCTTTGCCATCAACTACCATTATTAAATCACCATTCTTTTTTCTCATCACATGAACAAGATGATTAAATTCATCTTCACCAATTGTGATTATATCTGTTTTTATAAATTCTGGTGGTGTGTAAAAGTAATCTAACATAAAATTTTTTTCTTAAAACGAAGAATATAGGTCAAATATAAATTCTTTTTTATTGTATTCGTTGAATGCGTATTCAATTCTGAAGACCAGATGATATGGTAGTATAAAGTTCACACCAATACCGTAACCTTTTTTCAAATTAGTCCATTTGAATTGTTCTTTGTTGTACCACACTTTGCCTGCATCTCCGAACAGTACTGCTGCAATTCCAAATTTCCAGGTACTGAACTCAGGTAACGGGATAAATTCAATATTAAAATATTTTGGTTCTATAACGAATATTCTAAATTCACTTGATGCAGTAAGAACATTCTCACCTTCAAATATTTCTGTAAAGTGGCCTCTGATTTTCTCGCTATAACCTAAATGTGATAAGCTATAACTGGGTATTTTTTTACCATGTGATAATACAAGATAATTTCGAAATGCGAATGTAATTTTTTTTAGTAATGGAATGTATCTTCTGAAATCAAAATAGTTCTTTGCATAATTGATATTTTCCTGAAAGAGTCCATATTTATTCAATTGATAGCTGAAAAATGTTCCTCTCATAGTGAAATCGTTTAAGTCGCGCGTATCATATTTATAACCAATTCCGAAAATTGGCAAATTATCGATACCGGATGGATTTAATGTGGCTCTTGAAAATTCTTTATCTACTTTTAATAATTGATATCCAATGTTTATCCAGATATCCTGATGCAGGTTTAATCTTTTTCCTAAAGTCAGATGGGTGTTATAGTTTACAATGTTAAAGTTTTTGGTGAGATATGGAACATTTATGCTTCGATTTTCGGCTTTTAAAAGAGATAATGTGAATTCTAAAAATCCTCCTTTAATTATTTTAAGATTTGGTGTTCGATAAAAAAGTTGAAGGGATGGTTCGTATCCTAAAGTTCCAAACAAAAAAGTTTTCTCATTCATTCCCCGAAAATTTGTGTTTAGAAGTCCGAGACCAAAATATAATTTTTTCCAGTTATGATCTTTAATTCCAAATATTGGTATGGGATATATAAACCATCTTTCGCTGACCTGAATGATTACATCATAATGCTTATTTTCTTTTGGATAAGTAAAAATATCGACACTATTGAAAAGTTGTAAATTGTAGAGGCGGTTTTTCGTGTCCTCGATGAGAGCTTGTGTTAGAGTATCTCCAGTGGTTATTTTTATTTCTTGAAGAAGCACAAATGCTTTGGTTTTGTTGTTTCCTATGATTATTATGCTATCAACAACTCCAATCGTTGCTTGATTCTGATTAATTTCTTGTTTTGAGAAACTTAAGGTGGGGAATAAAAAAAATATCAGGATTAATATAAAAAAGGTTCTCATCTGTTGATTAAAATAACCGTGAGTGCTCTACTTTGATACAGTGGTCAAATACAACCGTTAAATTATGTTCAAGTGAATATTTTATAGCTTCAGGTGATGCAACACCCAGCTGGAACCAGATTGCTTTTGCGCCGACTGATGCAGCTTCTTTTGCTGCTTCGAGTGAGAATTCAGGACGTCTGAAAACATTTACAAGATCTATCGCGACCGGTATCGTGACGAGGTCTGGATAACTTTTTAGTCCCAGTATTTCCTGATAATTAGGATTAACAGGGAATACATTGTATCCTTTTTCTATTAGGTATCTTGTAATTTTGTAGCTGTCTTTTTCAGGTGAGAGAGAGCTACCAACAACTGCAATTGTCTTTACACTCTTTAAGATTTTAATTATATCTTTGTCTGTATTAGCTAATTTTATTCCTTGTAGCATACATTAAGTTGTTTTGTTCCTCGAGCATCATCGAGACGTTTTACCGGTGTACTTTGTGGGGCTGAAAGTACAAGTTGAGGATTATTAGAAATTTCTTCATTAATTTTAATTAAAGCTTCTGCAAAAGCATCCAGAGTTTCTTTTGTTTCTGTTTCAGTTGGCTCTATCATCAGTGCTTCTTTTACAATTAATGGGAAGTAAGTTGTTGGAGCATGAAAGCCGTAATCTAAAAGTCGTTTTGCTATGTCCATTACTTTTACTCCCATTTGTTTCTGTTTTTCTCCCGATAATACGAACTCGTGCATTGGTGTGTTCTTGTAAGGGAGTTCAAAATAATCTTTTAGTTTGCTTAGCAAGTAGTTGGCATTAATTATCGCATTTTCACTGATTTGTCTTAATCCATCATTACCGATCATACGAATGTATGTATATGCTCTTACAAATATTCCAAAATTTCCGTAGAAGGTATGAACTTTTCCAATAGATTTTGGTAAATCAAAGGTCAAATAGTATTTTTCACCCATTTTTTTAATTTGTGGAATTGGTAAAAATGGTTCAAGTCGATTGCTTACTGCTACAGGTCCTGAACCCGGCCCTCCACCACCGTGTGGCGTGGAAAAGGTTTTGTGAAGATTAATATGTACAGCATCGAATCCCATATCTCCTGGTCTAACAATTCCAAGTAAAGCATTTAAATTTGCACCATCCATATACATTAATGCACCAGCATCGTGAATTAATTTTTCTATTTCTAAAATATTATTTTCGAAGATGCCAAGTGTGTTAGGGTTGGTTATCATAATACCTGCGACATCTTCATTGAGATTTCTTTTTAAGTCGTCAATATCTATTGTACCTTCTGAATTTGATTTTACGCTTACAGCTTTAAATCCTGAAATAGTTACACTGGCTGGATTGGTTCCGTGCGCGGAGTCAGGAACGAGTATAATGTTTCTGGGTTTCCCAAGTGAGTTATGATAGGCACGGAACATCAATAAGCTTGTTAGTTCTCCCTGTGCACCTGCAGCTGGTTGAAGTGTTATGCCTTTCATTCCTGTTATTGATTTCAGATATGTTCCAAGTTCATACATTAATTTTAGAGCACCCTGGACCAGTTCATCGGGTTCAAAAGGATGTAAGTTAACAAATCCAGGTAAGGAAGCTGTATATTCATTTACTTTTGGATTGTATTTCATTGTGCAGGAACCAAGTGGATAGAAACCCTTATCAATATGATAATTCATTGTTGATAGCCGGATGTAATGACGGACAACTTCATTTTCGCTAATTTCTGGTAGTGCTGGTTCCATTTTACGAAGAAATTTTGGATGTATTAACTTATCAAGAGGTTGTTCTGGAACATCTAATTTTGGAAGGGTATAACCTTTTCTATTGGGTTTGCTTTTTTCGAATAAAAGTTTTTCAGGCATTTTCGATTTTTCCTTTTAACTTTTCTAACGCCATTGCGGCAGCTTGTTGTTCGGCTGATTTTTTGTTTCTACCTGTTCCGATTCCACAGGGTTCGTTATTTACTAAAACTTCGACTGTAAAGATTCTATCGTGATCTGGTCCTTCGACTTTAATAGTTGTATATTTTGGAGGTCCAAAACCTTTAGATTGTGCATATTCAAGGAGTAAGCTTTTATAATTGGTATCTTCAATATTTATTGAATTGGATTTTATTGCTGTTGTGATACATTTTTCAATGAACTCTCTAATTTGTTCAAATCCGCTATCTAAATACATCGCACCGAGCACGGCTTCAAAAGCATCTGCCAGTATTGTATCTGAGCCCTGACCACTTGTTTGACTTGCGCTGGAGCTGAGAAGTAAAAAATCCCAGAGATTAATGTTTCGAGCGTAAGTAGCAAGTGCTGAACGATTTACAAGTCGTGAACGCATTTTGGTAAGTTCACCCTCATCTGCATTTGAATAATGGGAATAAAGGTAATCTGCAACAATTAGATTCAGAATGGAGTCACCTAAAAATTCCAATCTTTCGTTTGAAAGTACATCAATTTTATCGATATATTGCAGGTAAGAACGATGTGTGAAAGCTTGATAGAAATATATTGGATTGTTAATTTTATACCCGGAGATTTTTTCAAATTTTTTTAGATCAATTTTTTTGTAATTCTCGGGTATTTCAATTTCTTGTGTTTGTTTTTTTGCTTTATGATTAAATAATTTTTGCCATATTTTCAGGAAAAACATTCTCAGAATTTTTCATTGAATTTTGTAAAAAGTAAGGATGCATTGTGACCACCGAAACCGAATGTGTTGCTTATTGCAGCTTTTATTTCTTTTTTTATTGCAACATTTGGAACATAATTTAAGTCACACTCAGGGTCCGGGTTTTCTAAATTGATTGTTGGTGGAACAATGCTATCAGTTATTGTTTTAATGGTTGCAACAGCTTCTACTGCACCAGCTGCACCAAGTAAATGCCCAATCATAGATTTGTTCGAGCTAATTAAGAGTTTATATGCGTGTTCACCAAATACTGTCTTAATTGCTTCGGTTTCAGTTTTGTCGTTGAGTGGTGTTGATGTACCGTGAGCATTTATGTAGTCCACATCGGTTGGTTGTAAATTTGCATCTTTAATAGCGATGCTCATTGAGCGAACAGCACCTTCACCACCAGGAGCAGGGGCAGTTATGTGGTATGCATCGGCAGTCAGACCGATACCGTTTAATTCTGCATAAATTTTTGCTCCTCTGTTTAGTGCGTGTTCAAGTTCTTCAAGAACTAAAACAGCTCCACCTTCGCCCATAACGAAACCGTCGCGTAAAGAGTCAAATGGACGACTGGCTTTTTCTGGTTCATCGTTACGGGTCGACATTGCCTTCATCGAATTAAAACCAGCAATGCCAATGGGACATATAGCAGCCTCTGAACCTCCGCAAAACATTACATCAGCATCTCCTCGCTGTATATGTAAGAATGAACTGGCGATTGCATGAGAGGAAGTTGCACAGGCAGAAGTCGTCGCATAATTAGGTCCCTTAATCCCATATCGCATAGATATATATCCTGCAGCAATATCTGATATCATCATTGGGACAAAGAGTGGACTTACCCTTTGAGGTCCATTAAAAAACAATTCCCTTGTCTGATAGTAGTATGTCCACATTCCTCCAATGCCTGAACCAAATATTACGCCTATGCGATCTTTGTCCTCCTTTTCAAGATTTAAGTTTGAATCTTGATATGCCATTTCAGCCGATGCTAAGGCATAATGAGTAAAAGGATCCATCCTTTTGACTGATTTTTTATCAATGTATAAAGTAGGATCAAAGCCTTTTATTTCGGCTGCTATTTTTGTGTCGTAATCTTTGGTATCGAAACCGGTAATTTTCCCGACACCACTTTTACCAGCAATCAGATTTTTCCAGAAATCATCTACATTGTTGCCTATTGGTGTTACTGCTCCGAGACCAGTTATTACGACACGTCTTTTATTGTTATTCATTCCCATTGGCTATTTTTTTAACCTAATTTTTGAGTGAGGTAATTAATTGCATCACCTACGGTGCTGATTTTTTCCGCATCTTCGTCAGGAATTTGAATATTAAATGCTTTTTCAAATTCCATAACCAGTTCTACTGTATCCAACGAATCTGCACCTAAATCGTTTGTAAAAGAAGCTTCTGGTGTTACTGCTGATTCTTCAACACCAAGTTTGTTCATTATTATTTCTTTTACTTTTGCGCTAATATCACTCATTATTGTTTCTCCTTTGTTTTTTTGTTAATATTTTTGATAACCTATTTTCATTTTTACATATATAACCCACCATTAACACTAATGACTTCGCCAGTAATATAATCTGATTCAGGCGAAGCTAAAAATCTTACTACTTTTGCAATTTCTTCTGGATTTGCTGTTCTCTTCATTGGTATGATATCAGTGAGTGCCTTTTTCTGCTCTGGTGTTAATTTTTCAGTCATTGGTGTTTCTACATAACCAGGTGCAACTGCATTTACCTGGATATTTCTGGAAGCAACTTCACGGGCTATAGATTTTGTGAAACCTATAATACCAGCTTTTGAAGCTGCATAGTTTGCCTGACCTGCATTTCCCATAAGTCCAACAACCGAAGCGATACTGATTATCTTACCAGATTTCTGATTCATCATATATTTTATTACAGCTTTTGTATAATTGAAAACACTTTTTAAATTAACATTAATTACCAAATCCCAATCTTCTTCTGTCATTCTTAAAAGAAGACCGTCTTTAGTAATGCCTGCATTATTTACTAATATATCAATTCTTTTGTAAAATTCATAAATTTTATCAACAGTTTGTATGGTTTCCGAAAATGATGCGGCATTAGCTCTAAATGCCAGTGCTTCGCCACCTAAAGCTTTAATTACCTCTGTTGTTGCGTTCAATTCCGTCTCTGAAGCAATATCGGTAATTGCTATTTTAGCTCCTGATTGTGCAAGTTCTACTGCGATTGCTTTTCCAATACCGCGAGCAGCGCCAGTTACAATTGCAACTTTACCATCCAATAATTTCATTTTTTGTTACCTTCTGCTAATTCTTTTAGCTTAATATAACCATCTTTTCCTAAAATATGCAAGAGTTCAATCTCACATTGTTCTATAAAGTTAGGATTTTTTGTTTTTTTTGCAGTACAACAAGGTGCAATGTTCAATAAAAAATCATCGTATGTAATCGTATTCTGTGATATTACAACGGGAAATGTTATGCAAAAATAAGGTTTAAATTTAAATTTATCAAAACCACTTTCTAATGCCGCTACCTGCAAAATACACTTATACTCTTTATTTAAAAAAACACATTTATCGTTATATACATTTGTAGAATCACACAATCCATCTGGAAAATCAATATCTGCTGTAATATTGTTCTCGAACCATATTGAATCATCCAGTGTTTGAGTTTCATCCATAAATTTTTTAAACAAATCTTTATTTTCGAGAATTTGTTCTTTTTCTTTCAAGCTTACCCATACACCACTACGGCAGCATAAACCCTTACATTCGTTAGGTGAAGAATTTTCAAATCCTAACTCAAAAATGATGGGATCAATTTGATATCCCTTTATTTGCAAATTATTTTGTTTCATTCAATTGAACAAACTTAAATCTGTGATTTTTTCTATACCGATTACTTTCACATCTGGATTAATTCGTTTAACCAGACCTTGTAAAACTTTCCCGGGACCAACCTCTATAAATTCCTTTGCACCATCACTAATCATATTCCTTATAGATTTTTCCCATTGGACTGCACTTGTAAGTTGTTCTTTTAGAGTGTTTTTAATTTCTGCTGGATTTTTTATTGGATTACCAGTAACATTTGTATAAACTGGAATTTTTGCATTTGAAAAATGGGTATTATCAATAGCTTTGCTCAGACCTTCTTTTGCTGAAGCCATAAGTGGGGAGTGGAATGCACCACTCACAGGTAGCTCTTTCACCATTTTTGCGCCTGCTTCTTTTGCCATTTGCATAGCTAATTGTAAACCAGTAATTGATCCACTTATAACGATTTGGCCGGGTGAATTGAAGTTGGCACATTGGACTATTCCTTTCTCGCTTGCTTTCAGGCATATTTCCTCAAGTATTGTTGCGTCTAAACCTACAATAGCTGCGAGACTACCTTTTTCTTCTTCACCTGCTTTTTGCATTAGTTCGCCTCTTAGTCGGACAAGCTTAAGAGCATCCTCAAAATTTAACGCACCTGCAAAAACAAGAGCTGTGTATTCTCCAAGTGAATGTCCAGCTGTGTAAGCTGCTGAAAAATTTTTAAGAAGTTGCGTTAATATATAGCTGTGTAAAAATATTGCCGGTTGTGTGTTTTTTGTTTGCTTGAGTTCCTCTTCAGGACCTTCAAAACAAATTTTGCTCAAATTTACTTTTAATAGATCATCTGCTTTCTGAAAAATTTCTCTTGCAAGTGGAACACTTTCGTATAAATCCTTGCCCATTCCAACATATTGTGAACCCTGACCGGGAAATATTACTGCAATACCATTCATATTAATATGCCCATTTTAATAATATTGAACCCCAGGTATAGCCGGCACCAAAACTTGCTAAAACCAATGTGTTACCTTTTTTCAATTTTCCTGCTTGCCACCATTCAGATAGACAGAGTGGAATTGTAGCAGCGGTTGTATTTCCATATTTGTCTATGTTAATCATAACTTTTGAGTAATCTATTCCCAACCTTTTCGCTGCAGCATCAATTATCCGTAAATTTGCCTGATGTGGAACAAAATAATCAATATCGTCTCCAGTTAGGTTGTTTTTCTTTAAAATTTCTTCAGAAACATCCGCCATACCAATTACTGCGACCTTAAAGACTGATTTTCCATCCTGATAAATGTAATGCCATTTTTTATCTACAGTTTCGTGTGTTGGTGGATTTAGACTACCGCCGGCTTTCATATGCAAAAACTCTTCACCTGTTCCATCACAATAGAAAATATGATCAAGTATTCCCAAATTTTCATCTTCAGAAGGTTCAAGTAATACTGCACCAGCCGCATCACCAAATAGAATACAATTGTTTCTGTCGGTGTAATCAGTAATCGAACTCATTTTGTCGGTTCCAACCACAAGCACTTTTTTATAATTACCGGATTCTATAAATTGAGCGCCGGTAAGTAGTGCATATAGAAAGCCAGAACAGGCAGCTTCCATATCAAATCCCCAGGCATTTTTAGCACCAACTTTTCGTTGAACAATTGTTGCGGTAGGTGGAAATAACATATCAGGGGTTACAGTTGCAACAATTATAATTTCAATCTCTTCTGCAGAAATGTTTCTGATTTTTAACAATTTTTTTATTGCTTCTACAGCCATATCTGAAGAAGCACCCTTTTCCAGGATTCTTCTCTCTCTTATACCTGTTCGCGTTACTATCCATTCATCGGTGGTATCCACCATCTTTTCAAGATCAAAATTTGTTAAAACTTTGTCAGGTACATAATGAGCAACTGCTGTTATTGCAGCTCTTTTTTTGTTAATCTTTTCCATTTCTATAGAATACTTTTCATTTTTTGTTGGATGTGTTCATTAATGTTTTTCTGGACCATTTCTTCGGCACGGAAAATCATATTTTTAATTGCCTTGGGTGTTGAACCACCATGCCCAATGATGGTAACTCCGTTAACACCAAGAAGTGGTACACCTCCATGTTCCTGGTAATCAATATCTTTTAAAACAGTTTTCAGTGTACCATACATTAAACCGACCCAGATTTTTTTAAAAAAACTTTGTGATGCATAATCTTTAAATTTAAACTTCATTAAAGTAAGAATACTTTCGGCGAATTTTAATAAAATATTTCCCACAAATCCATCACAAACTACAATTTGTGCTTTGCCTTTTAAGATATCTCTACCTTCTACATTTCCTATAAAATTTAAGGAACTTTCTTTTAGAAGTTTATATGCTTCTTGAGCAGTTTCGTTTCCTTTTGAACTTTCTTCTCCAATATTCAACAAGCCTACGGTTGGATTTTGATAACCAAGTATATAACTTGTAAAAATTGAGCCCATTAAAGCGAATTCAAGTAAATGTTGGGGTTTACTATCAACATTTGCCCCAGCATCAAGTAATAAGGATTTACCTTTTTCTGTAGGAAAGAATGTTCCAATGGTTGGTCTACTTACTCCATCAATTCTACCCAAAATGAGTGTCGATGCTGACATTACTGCACCTGTGTTACCAGCACTGATAAAAGCATCTGCTTTCTTTTCTTTAACTAAATTTAATCCTACTGAAATTGAGGAATCTTTCTTTTGCTTTAGAGCTGCAGTTGGTGAGTCGTGCATTTCAATTACTTCGGATGCATTAATAATCTGGTAATCCAGGTTTTCGTAAGGAAATTTTTTAAGTTCATCAAATATACTTTTTTCCTTTCCAACAAAAATAATCTGAAACCTATTATTGCTTTCCTTCAATGCATCGACTCCACCCGAGATGATGTTAGAAGGTGCATAATCACCTCCCATAGCATCAACAACTATTTTTATTTTTTCACCTTTAGTGAACAATTTAATGAAAATACGCTCTTAATGAACGATTATTTTAAGATTATTATTTAGTTTCTTTTGGAATCAATACTGTTCTGCCATTGTAATAACCACAATGTGGGCAGGCACGATGTAGTAATTTTGGTTCCTTACAGTTCGGGCATTCACCAAGTGGAGGAAGTGAAGCTTTATAATGCGTTCTTCTTTTCCTTGTTCTCGAATTTGAATGTCTTCGTTTCGGATTTGGCATTTATTTCTCCATTGTTATTTGTTCTTATTTTTAATTAATTTTGATAAAGCTTCCCATCTGGGATCTATAAAGTCAGTATTACAATTACATTTACCTTCGTTTAGATTCTTACCACAACTGGGACACAAACCTTTACAATCTTCTTTGCAGAGTAGCTTTATCGGTATAGCTAACAATATGTACTGTCTCACATCCTCAGCTAAATCAATAAAAACTGTATCTCTATTTATAACTTGAATTTCGTTCTCAATCTCAAATTCCTGTGCTTGATATAAATACATTAATGTATATGCAGTATGAATGTGTCGCGAGAAAGTTGTTAAACATCTATCGCATTCAAAGTTTCCGTCCGTATCAATTTCTGTTTTAAGTAGAATCTGTGTTGAAGTTTTATCAAGCACAACATCTATGTCTACATCATCATGGAAACGCTCATCAAGAGCTAAATTTGATGATTCTGTATGTAGATGATACTTATGTATACCCTCCGAAAGTTTTGATATGTTTATTGTTAAATCCGAGTTTTTTAACTCGTTAATTGCTTTAGATTTATGTATTGAACTCGGAGGTTTCATTGTAATATTTATGAAAATTGATTAAAATAATAAAGAATCAGCAAAATTTTGAAAAAATCACATAAAATATAGTGAAAAATGTATTCATAATCAAGGATTTATCTATAAAGTAATATGACTTACCTTTTAACGCTTTGTATCTTTGATTAGCTTTTCTAAAGATAAAATTTTGAAGTAACGATCTTATTTAATATTTTTACTCGTTAAATTAGATAGGATATCATAAATGAAAAAATGTTTATTTGTTTTATTATTCGTTTTTACCAGTGTTTCTGCCCAATTAACTGAAAATGTTTTTATTATTGTTATCGATGGACCAAGATATTCAGAAACTTATGGAGATTCCAATCACACATATATACCAAATTTATGGTTAGCATTGAGACCACAGGGTATATTATATACTAATTTCTACAATAACGGAACAACTAAGACAAATTCTGGACATTCGAGTATTCTTTCTGGAACATGGCAATCCATCAAAAATGATGGGAGTGAAAAACCTTCAATGCCGACATTGTTCGAATGTTATAGAAAGCAAGTTGATACTTCAGCAAGTTCCTGTTTTGTGGTTCTTGGAAAAAAGAAACTTGATGTACTCGCTTATAGTACTCACCCAGATTATGGTTATCAATACGCAGCTTCAGTTAAATATTCCGAAAAAGAAGAAGACGATTGTTTAACACTTGAGAATATTAAAGATGTTATGCAGACATATCGTCCAAAATTAATAATTGCAAATTTTGCTGGCGTTGATATTGCTGCTCACGATGAAGATTTTGAAAGTTACACTAACAAATTAAAAATTGCAGATAGTTTGATGTGGGTTTTGTGGAATCTTATACAGAATGATTCTATCTATCAAAATAAAACAACATTGTTCATAACAAACGACCACGGAAGACACCTCGATAGAATAAAAACAGGTTTTCATGATCACGGTGATGATTGTGAAGGATGCCGCCACATAAGTTTGTTAATCCTCGGTCCTGATACACCTGCTGGAGTTATAGATTCAACTTTTTATGAGCAAATCGACATAGCACCAACGGTGGCTAAACTTCTAAAATTTGAAATGCCTTACTCAAAAGGTAAAATTATCGAATCAGCATTTATAAAAGAAAAAATTTTAGAAGAATAAGTACTATAGTCCAAACATCAGACCTATCGATAATCCTGCTGTTTGTATTGTACGGGATTTTGAAATAAAATGCTCGGTACTGTTAAGATATCCAAGCGGATCCTTATCGTCATTTAAATACATATAAGAATCAATACGTTTCACCTTGTCTGTAATTGGTGCATCCCAGGATTTTCCAATCAAATTGATAAAATGATAATAAGCCGATATATCGAGCGATAATATCGGATTTAATTTGATTAAAACTCCTCCATTACCGCCCAGACCTAATCTACTGGTGGTTTTCATTTTGTGATTTCCACTTGGGACTTCCGCAACTCCGTTAAAAGATGTTTCTCCAGTGAAGATAGTATAAATTATGTTTCCTCCAATGTAAGGTTTTATTGGTAAAGTTGGAAGAGTGAATTGAAACTCAGGTCCAACTTTAAGTGCTATTAAGTTTTGCTTAAGTTCAATTTTACCTTTGTCTGGTTCGGAATTTCCGCTATTGCTAAGCGATGTGAACCCAATCTCTCCAATTATGTTTGTACCAAAGATACCTGCTCTAACTTTACCATAAAAATTATATCCTGAAGTTAATCCATAATTTTTTCCTTGATAATACTCGATGGTTGTTCCTTTATAATCAGCTAAAGGTGAAGTTAATCCAACACCTGCACCAAGTTGCAAGTTGACCTGTGAGAGGGAGATTTGTGAATGAATAAAAATTGCAACTATGATTAATAATCTTTTAATCATGACGGTCTCCTTTTTTGTAATTATATTAATATTTATGTTCGATTCAAAATTTTAAAAATTAAAATTTATAATTATATTGAAAAACAACTACTGAAAGGAAAAATCTTATGATTTTAAAAAAGTGTTTTTTTATTATAATCTTAGTTTCAATTTTTATAAACTTCTTATATTCTGATAATAATAAAAGACCTTTTACCCCTCAGGATTTATGGAAATTAAAGCGTCTTTCTTCACTTACAGTATCGCCTGATGGAAGGTTTTCTGCATTCACAGTAACTTCTTATGATATAGAAGAAAACAAGGGGACCTCAAACATTTGGCTGGTAGATAATGAGACAGCTCAGATTCAACAGTTAACTACATTTAAAGCGATGGATGGTTCGCCTGCCTGGAGTCCCGATGGAAAAAAAATTGCTTTTACCTCAAAAAGAGAAGGTGATTATGCTCAGTTATACATAATTCCAGGTGACGGGGGTGAAGCGATAAAAATAACGGATATGCCGCTTGGTGTTTCAAGTCCAAAGTGGTTTCCAGATGGGAAAAGAATAGCTTTTGCCGCGAATGTAATACCTGAATTGACAAACAACCTTGATTCAATGAAAAAAGTAATTGAACAAAAAAAGAAAAGCAAAGTAACTGCAAAAGCTTCAGAAAGTCGGTTAATCCGCTACTGGGATAGATGGCTGACGGAAGGATACTATCCAAGATTGTTTTCAGTTGATATTGAAACCAAAAAAGTGACTGATTTGCTTCCAGATTGGAAAAATTATTTTGATCTGATGGAAGGTGCGGATTATGATATATCTCCAGATGGGAAAGAAATTGCCTTTGCTGGCAATTCCACCACCGAGCCGTATGATTCTTTAAATATGGATATTTTCCTCGTTCCAACTGACGGGTCAGGAAAATTAACAAACATTACCTCTGAAAATAGTGCTAACGATTTCGGTCCAAGATATTCTAATAATGGTGAATTTTTAATTTATGGTATGCAAAAAATAAGAGACTTTTATGCAGATAAAGTCAGGTTAATAAAATATGAGAAAAGATCCGGTAAAAAAATTCAAATAACACCCGAAACTTATGATCGCACACCTGAGCAATGGAGATTAACAAAAGATGACCGCACAATTTTTTATTCAGTTGAGGATCGAGCGAAGAAATCAATATTTAAAATTGACATTGATGGGAAAAATATTAAGGAAATAGTCCGATTAGGTACCTGTAATTTGCCACATCCTTTGAAGGATGGAAGAGTGGTGTTTTTAAACCAGACATTTTATTATCCCAATGAAATTTTTATTACAGGTAAGGGTGGGAAAGATATTAAAAAACTCACTGCCTTCAATGATGAATTATTAAATAAAATTACAATGGCTGAGGCAAAGGAATATTATTTCATAGGTGCGGATGGAGATTCAGTTCAAATGTATGTACTCTATCCTTATAATTTTGATCCTACGAAGAAATGGCCATTGCTTCAGATAATTCACGGTGGACCGCATAGTATTTCGGGTGATGATTTTCATTTCAGATGGAATCCACAACTGTTTGCAGCACCCGGTTATGTTGTAGCGTTAGTTAATTTTCATGGCTCGACAAGTTTTGGTCAATATTTTGCAGATTGTATAAATGGAGCCCACCCAGAAAAACCTTTTGAAGATATTATGAAAGCAACTGACTTTTTGATTGCAAAAGGATATGTCGACTCGACTAAAATGGCTGCAGCTGGTGGAAGTTATGGCGGTTATTTGGTTAGCTGGATCGCGGGACACACAAACCGATTTGCGGCATTAATAAATCACGCAGGTGTTTATAATCTGATGGCTCAATTTGCTTCAGATGTTACATATGGAAGAGAAAGAGCCTACGGTGGTTCACCCTGGTACAACAAGCAAAATGTCCAGAAATGGAGTCCAGCTGAGTTTGCAGAAAACTTTAACACACCAATGTTGGTAATTCATGGTGAGCGTGATTACAGAGTTCCCATAAATCATGCATTAGAATGTTATGGTGTACTGAAAGGGAAAGGAATACCAGCAAGATTAGTTTATTTCCCTGACGAAAATCACTGGATTCTCACACCTCAAAACTCAATCTACTGGTATAAAGAGTTTTATGATTGGTTAAAACGGTTTATCGGAAACTAACTTTAATTAAAAAAGTATCTAATTCCCAAACCACCGTTACCACTCATAGAAGTTGAAGGAATTAAATCAAATATCGGTGCTATTTCAATAAAAATATCAATTGGTGCATTTCGTACAAAGAAATCCACACCAATTACTCCCCGGACACCAATTCGTGCATCGTCTTTATTTCCAAATTTTATTCTTCCACCAACTCCATAATATAGCGGTATGCGTTCTTTTGTGTTAAAAACATTATATGAGTGCCAGAGATAATCTACATGAATATGAAGTGCTGGTTTGTATAAGGTCCAGGAAAAACCAGCATCAATTGCATTTTTAGTATTCAACCAATTTTTTAGACTGATACCTGTCGGTTCACCAATAATTACACCAACACCAAATCCTTTATCCTGCGAATATACATTCAAAGTAAATATAATCAGCAAAATTAATAATGTTTTTTTCATAAGTTTCTCCAAAATTTTCTATAAGATAAAAAAATTATAGCCAGGTTGCAAGTATATTAAAAAAATGCTTATTTTATGTGTATGAAAATACTTGGAATTGAAACATCCTGTGACGAAACTTCTGCAGCTGTATTAAGCAACGGTGAAGTTTTATCCAACATAATATCTTCACAATTGATACATAAAAAATATGGTGGTGTAGTTCCTGAACTCGCATCTCGTGCTCATCAAAAATTAATTATTCCTGTTGTAGACGAAGCTCTACAGATAAGCAAAACAGATTTATCCCAGATAGATGGTATAGCAGTTACATATGGACCGGGATTAATTGGTGCACTTATGGTTGGTTTAAATTTTGCTAAAGCGCTTGCATATCAACTGAATCTCCCACTGGTAGGTGTTAATCATATGCATGCACATTTGTATTCAAATTTTTTAACACACAAAGAGTTGGATTATCCTTTTGTTTGTCTGATAGTTTCCGGTGGACATACGCAGTTAGTGTATGTTGAAAAACCTCTCATTCACAGGTTGCTGGGTGAAACACTTGATGATGCAGCCGGCGAAGCTTACGACAAAGTTGCAAAGATGTTAGGACTTGGTTTCCCCGGTGGCCCTCAAATAGATAAACTTGCTTCTGAAGGTAATCCCGATTATGTAAAATTTCCAAGAGCGTATCTTGATAAAGAAGGATTCGAATTTAGTTTCAGTGGGATTAAAACTTCGGTACTTTATTGGTTAAAAAAGAAAAAATATTATTCGGATGTGAATATAATTAAAATTCCACAAGATGAATTAAGAAACCTATGTGCAAGTTTTCAGTCAGCAGTGGTTGAAGTTCTGGTAAATAAAACTTTTTTAGCGGCAGAAAAATTTAATGTGAAAAATATTGCAATCTCGGGTGGAGTATCCGCTAATTCTGAACTCCGTAAGCGATTAATTAAAATTGGAAAAGAAAAAAATATTAAAGTATTTGTTCCAGATATGGAATATTGCACTGACAATGCTGCAATGACTGCATTTGTTGGGGAAATGTTACTTGTAAGAAATATTAAATCACCTTTTGATTTAACAGCCAAAGCCAACCTGAGTATTGAAGAATTTTGAAAATGAAAAAAGTGGCTAAAAATCAAATAAGTCAGAATTTGCTGCACGACATTAAGATATCTCCGAAAGCACTGAAGATTTTAATTTTTGTAATAATATTCTGTGCATTTTCATATTTGATTTTTGTGATAGTGGATTCGTACCGAACAAATGGATATTTTTCTTTTCCACTTGATGATCCCTGGATTCATCTTCAGTTTGCGAAAAATTTAAATCATTACGGTTCATTCTCTTACTATAAAGATACAAACATAACCTCTGGCTCAACCGCTCCTCTTTATACTTTTCTGTTATCAATTGGTTTTAATTTTACGAGTAATGAGTTTGTTTTAAGTTATACTATTGGAATAATCTTTTTTATAGCTTCACTCATCTATTTTTATTACATTTTAAATTTAGAATTTCAGTCCTCTACTCTTATAACAATTTTTGGAACTTTATTTTTTGGATTTATGTGGAAGCTACATTGGGCAGCACTTTCTGGAATGGAAACCACAATGGCAATATTTTTCCTCATTTCTTCAATTTATTATTATAAAAAAAATAAATGGATTTTATTCTCCATTTTCTCTGGTTTATTTTTATGGGTCAGACCTGAAGCTTTGATTTTTAATGGTGTGGTTTTGTTAGATTGGCTTTATAAAAAATACTGGATGAAAGAAAAATTTTCTGAGAGAAATTTCCTGCAGAAAAAAAATGAACTAAAGGTTAGTTTGTTAATTTTAATCATATTATCAATTTCATATTTCATTTTTAATTATTCACTATCGGGAACATTTTTTCCAAATACTTTCTCTGCAAAGATAAAATATTATTCAGGTGGAAATGTGAATTACCTTGGTCAGTTGTATCAGCTTTTTACTGAAAGTGATTTAATTATATTAAGTGTGTTTAGCATTGTTGGTTTTTTAGTAATTCTTTATAAAATTATTACTCGCAATCAAAATGAAAAACTAATTTTCGCTGGTTGGGTACTGGGAATGATACTGGCTTATGGATTATTCCTGCCATACCTGTATCAGAAAGGAAGATATCTTTTCCCTGTTTTCCCAGCTTATCTTGTACTTGGTATTTATGGAATTATATTGACTTTAAATTATATTTATGATAAGTTCAAAAGTTTCGTAAGTTACAAAAAATATTTATTGTTTGCGATTATAATATTGGGTTTAATCACTTTACAATTTTTTTACGCTTCACTGGGTTTTAAAAAAACATATATTGAAGATGTGAAGTATATTTATGATCGTCAAATAACTACAGCTAAATGGCTGAACAAAAACCTCCCTCAACAGGCAATAATTGCAACGCACGATATAGGTGCAATTGCTTATTATTCAAATTTACAGGTAGTTGATATGGTCGGCTTAGTTAGTCCTGAGATGATACCTAACATTGGTAGTTTTGATAGATTGAAGAGATTTTTAAATTCAAAAAAAGTTACCCACATTGCAACATTGCGTAACTGGTTTCATATTAAGAATCAAAATCCGATTTTCATAACCAATGAAAGTACTCCTGAGGTAATGGAAGTTTTTGAATATTCTAAAAATTCAGATTTTGTACCACAGGATATAGTTAGAATTAATGAAGAAGCTGAGTATTTTTTAAATCTTGGTGAGGTACAGCGGGCTATGTTTTTATTAAACCAATCTATTAGTTTTTATCCAGATCTTGACTGGACTAATTTTTTGATTGGGAAAATATTTATGATGGCGAAGGAATATAATAAAGCAAAATTGTTTTTTGAAAATACCCTCCGCTTAAATCCAAATCATTTACAGGCAAAACAAATGATCTCTAATTTACAATGAAAAAGAAAACCAAACATTTTATAGCTCTCCTGCTTGCTATTATGATAATAATATCTGCTGGTTTATATTATTTTGCATTTGAAGCGTATCTGGGATTTGAAGGAGAAAAAGTATTTAAAGTTTCTAAAGGTATGACTTTTTCACAAATTGTGGATTCTCTTAAAGCGAACGGTATTATTAAAAACAAGTTTCTATTTGTACTTGCTGGTAAAATCAGGGGAGTGGAGAGAGAAGTTAAGATCGGAAAATATTTATTTCACGGGAAAATGACAAATTCAGATGTTTTGAGGTGTTTAAAAACAGGTGAATCCGCAATGAAAATAGATGTTACAATTCCTGAGGGTTTAACTGCCAGAATGCAAGCTCGAATTTTTGCGAGGGAATTGGGTATTGATTCAGCAAAATATGTAGAATTGGTTTATGATGAAGGTTTTGCGAAAAAGCAAGGAATTGATGCAGTATCTCTCGAAGGATATCTGATGCCTGACACTTATCAATTTTACTGGCAAACTGAAGAAGAAGAAGTGATTGCAAGGTTGCTACAGCAATTCTGGAAAGTTTATAATGACACGCTTCAAAAAAGAGCCAGCGTTCTTGGATTATCGACAAACGAAGTACTAACAATTGCTTCGATTGTAGAAGGCGAAACAAGACTTGATTCTGAGAAAGCAAGAATTGCAGGTGTGTATTATAACCGTTTAAGAAAGAAAATGCTGTTACAGGCTGATCCAACAATTCAGTATGTACTTGAAGACGGTCCTAGATTGTTAAAATATAGAGATCTAAAAATTGATTCTCCATATAATACATATCGTTATCTTGGATTACCACCTACACCTATTAACAATCCAGGAAAAGCTGCAATATTGGCTGCATTATATCCCGAAAAACACAACTTCCTTTACTTCGTTGCTTCAGGTAGTGAAGGGCATATATTCAGTCGCACTTATTCGGAACATCTTAAGAATGTAAACAATTATCGTAAAATTAGAAATAGTATTAAGGTAAGTAATGAAAAAAATTCAAACTGAAAAGTTTTACCTGAACTTTTTATTGGTTTCACTTTTTGCTGTTTTAATTTTTGTATTAATTAGATGTGCAGGACAATATCCTCCGCCCGGAGGACCATTAGATACTACACCACCTAAAATCATTTTTTCCGAACCTAAACCCAATTCAACTTTTTTTAAAGGCAATAAAGTTTTACTGGAATTTGATAAATATATGGAGCAAAGAAGTGTTCAGGAAGCAATTTTTATATCACCGGATCTGGGAATATTTGAATTTGATTGGAGTGGTAAGGAACTCAAAATATCTTTTGAAGAAAAACTCAGGGAAAATACAACATATATACTGGTAGTCGGTACAGGAGCAAAGGACAGAAGAGGAAATAATCTATCTGAAACATTTGCTCTTCCATTTTCAACAGGTGAAAGTATTGACTCATTTTATATAACGGGGAAAGTTTACGCCGACAAACCTGAAGCAATTAAAATTTTTGCATATAAAATATCGAATAAATTCTCTGATACTCTTGATTTAACTCAAAGAAAACCTGATTACCTCTCTCAAACTTCGAGAGATGGTTCATTTAGTTTAAAATATCTTGCTCCAGGATTATATAGATTGTTTGCAATAAGAGATGTCTATAATAATTTGTTGTACGATGCTCAGGTTGATCAATATGGAACTGCACAATTTGATATCATGCTTCAAGATACAAGTATTTATTTCAACAATTTAAAATTCAAACTTACTCAGGAAGATACAACAAGACCTTACATTGTTAATGTTAAATCGTTAAATAAAAATCAGGTCCAGGTAATATTTAGTGAACCTGTTAAGGAATCTGCAAAATTTTTTATTTTTGATTCTTTGAATCAGGATTCTTTACAAACCAAATCTTATTTTCTGATTAGTCCCAATACTTTTCTTTTGCATACTGATGATCAGGATAGTATTATATATAAACTTACTGTGAATGAAATCTGTGATACTGCTGGAAATGAGATGTTTTCCGAAAAAAATCAGATTGATTTTTACGGTTCAAGAATAAATGATACCATAGCGCCATCTTTTGAGTTTCAAAATATTAAAAATAAAGAAAACAATGTTCCATTAAATAAAGAGTTTTTAATTTCATTTAATGAAGAAATTCTTCAAAATACTTTTGTAAATGGTTTTCATCTTTTAGATTCAGCTGGGAATATTTTAAGATGCAATTTTTTTTGGGAAACTAAACTCAAAGTAAAATTCACACCTGAAGAAAGACTTTTAACCAGAATGAAATACACAATAAAGATTGAGTTAGATTCCTTAGTAGATATTTATAATAATTCAATTAAGGATAGCACTTTTGTTTTAGAGTTTTCAACTGTTGATAAAAGTAAGTTTAGTTCAATAAGCGGAAAGGTAAAGAGTGAGAAAATAGCATTGGATTACAGAAATGTTATGGTTGAAATTTTTGATGTAAGCAAAGTTAAACAAAAGGTCGAGTGGCTAAAGACCAACGAAGTTGGTGAGTTTAGTTTTGATGATTTACCAGAAGGGAAATATGTAATAGAGGCGTTCTTAGATAAAAATGGAAATTTAAAATACGATTTTGGTAAAATCAAACCGTTTGAATTTTCTGAAATTTTTACAGTATATCCAGACACAATTACTTTAAGAGCACGCTGGCCTATTGAAAATGTTGTGATACAATTTTAAAAATAGGATAGTTGTATTTTCACAACTTTACCAGATTCAATTATCATAAGACGATTTAAAAAATTTCTAATTAAATTAATATGGGCAAAATAAAATGTGCACTACACAATGGTCCTTTTTATTTACTTGAATTTATCACCTCCTTCCTATTATTATTATACCTTTGCGATGAATTGGGTCCATCAAATAACCAACGGCAATTACTATGTTCCCCTTTTGATACACTGAAAGTAGTTTTCCATAACCCGATAAGTTATCATAATATTTCATTGAAACACCATTATAATGTGCTAACATATAATAGTTACCAGATACAAACATATCATTGTGACTAATTCCTCTAAGTCTATATGGAAAGCCGGGAAACTAGCTCGAAGTAAAAGAAATTCTTTTAGCTTTTCCAGTTATGTTTGATGTGCTTTCATAAATACCAGCATTCGTTGCAAGAAATACTTTCCTCTTATTCAATGTGAAAACACTACTTATAGATCCAGAAATTGAATCGTCTCTTAAAATAAATTCTGTGTATGAGCCATCATAAGCTAATTCCCATTTAATACCATTATATTTAAATAAATAAGTTCCGACTTTATCATCATAATATCCGCACGCCCAAACAATGCTTCCGTCTGGACTTCCCCATATATCTGTCAAGTCCACATCCGTCCCGCTTTCAATCCGCCGCCAGCGTACGCCGTCGAAATGTGCAATCGCACCACCGTATCCAACAGCATATATATTAGAAGTTGAAGAACCCCAGAGCTTGTTTACGTACTGGCCTGAAGAAAGTATTGTGTTCACAACTTGATGAACTTTCAACAACTGAGATTTACCATCCCACCAAAATACATCTGCATCAGCAAACCATATGTTCATTTCTGAGAATGCAAAGATCCCACGCGGCCTAACCAGAGAAAGCGACCGCACACCTGGATACTGTGCAAAAAGCTTTCTCAACTTCAACTCTCTCCCATTCCATACTGCTAATCCATACGGTGTCGGTTCCCAATTCCCCAAACTGTCTTTCAAATGTATCTCCCCCACTGCATACGCAAGCGTGTCGTTTATTATAGCTACATCGTAAAGCATGCTGTTACCTCCATCTCCCAAATATGTTATCTCCCAGCTAAAGTCGTGACTGGTCGTGTCCATAGTCCTTACAATCAACTCCATACTCGAATCAACAGCTGTGCTGTTTACAATCCAGTATGCTCTGTATTTATACTCTCGCTTTGGCAGAAGTCCTTCGTCTATTACCAGTGTGTCGAGCTGTGTATTTAAGTTTGTTATCTCAACCTTTGTCGAACCTTCGCGCCTGAGTTGTAATACTCCGCCGTCAAATGCCTTCGTCGTCTTTATCCTTATGAATGCATCGGTGCAGGATGTGTCCTCAACTGCAAGAACAATCGGCGGAATGTAAGGTGGTATATCAGGTGGTGTTACTCGCTCGCGACACGAAAAGGTTGTAACAGTGATAAGTAACAGGTGAAGTGTGATGAGGGATTTGAGGATTTGAAGATTTGGAGATTTGAGATTGAAGATTTTATCATCAGGTGGTTTTTTGATTACCTGAAGCAGTGATTGGATATGGTTTAATTTTCTTATCAGTTCATCTCTTGCTTTCCTTAACATTTATCGCCTCCGGGAAAATGTTGTTTTATTTTTACAGAAATGCATATAGAATCCGTTTTTTTATTTCTGATTAAATTTAAGAGAAGGGGAGGTGGAATTCAAGTTATGGTAGGATGTTTTGCTTCGCTTGTGGTTTATAGTCAGATCCTTCTCCGCCAAAGGCGGACAGGTCCGCCGGAGGCGGATCAGGATGACAGTTCGACTTTGTCATTCTGAACGAGTCCGTCGGTAGACGGACGAGTGAAGAATCTGATTGAGTGTTGTCAGATCCTTCACTATGCTCGGATGACATTAGAAGCGGAGCGGAGGATAATGGTCGTGTTGTCAGATGTTTCGCTTCGCTCAACATGACAGTAAGGCGAATTCGCTTCATGTTTTTCTCGCAGAGATCGCAAAGAATGCAAAGGAAATCAACAAATATGTCAGATGCTTCGCTAACGCTCAGCATGACCTGCCGACTGTCTTTCTGAGTGAGTTCGTTGGTAGACGGACGAGTGAAGAATCTGGCTGAAGCACTGTCAGATGTTTCGCTTCGCTCAACATGACAGTAAGGCGAATTCGCTTCATGTTTTTCTCGCAGAGATCGCAAAGAATGCAAAGGAAATCAACAAATATGTCAGATGCTTCGCTAACGCTCAGCATGACCTGCCGACTGTCTTTCTGAGTGAGTCCGTTGGTAAACGGACGAGTGAAGAATCTGACTGAGTATAATCAGATCCTTCTCCGCCAAAGGCGGACAGGTCCGCCAGAGGCGGATCAGGATGACAATTCGGCTTTGTTATTCTGAGTGAGTCCGTTGGTAAACGGACGAGTGAAGAATCTGACTTAATATTGTCAGATGTTTCGCTTCGCTCAACATGACAGAAAAGCCGATTCGATTCTTGTTTTTCTCGCAAAGATCGCAAAGGAAATCAACAAATATGTCAGATGCTTCGCTGGTGCTCACGAATTTTAGTCAGATGCTTCGCTAACGCTCAGCATTACCTG